>NZ_CP119133.2:0-1273750 GCF_001636945.3 Streptomyces sp. FXJ1.172
GGAGGGCTCTGGGTAGGCGAACGTTGCGGCTTCACGCCCTTGGGAAATGTCCCACATGCGGCGCGCCTCGGAGTCGATGGCCTTGGCATCTTGCACGGTGCCAGGTGGCGGGCCCGCCGTGACGGCGCCTAGGAGTGCGCCAGCCATGGTGGCGATGGTGTCGGTGTCGGAGCCAAGAGTGTTAGCGGCGAGGAGCAGACCCGCTTCTGGTGAGTCGGCGTAGGCATGTGCGAGAACCGCGGCAAGCAAGGTGGTGACTGTGCCTGATCCGCGAGTCGCGTCGTTGAAGCCGCCCCACCGCTCCACCAGGGCCGCATAGGTCTCGGCGGTCAGGCGAGATTTGGGTTCGAAGACTTCGAGCGCTGCGCGGCATTCGTTGGCGACGGTGATCGCGGCTGAGCGGAAGTCGATGCCTGCCGCATCACTCCATGTGGGCAGCCACAGATACGCGAGTTCGTCGTCCTTCGCGATAACGTCCGGTACTTGCTCGAGCCAGTCGATTGCGGGGCGCCACTGCTTGGGACCAGGGAGTTCGTTGCTGTCGAGGGCGTGGGCCAGCAGGACGGCGTGCAGAACCGCGCCGAGGATGCCTCGGGGGTGACCGTGGGTGCTGACGGCGTTCCGTACGACGTCGCGGGTGATGTTGTCCCAGTTGGTGAGGTCCCGTGCGGACCAGACGTGAGGCTGGATGCGCATAGCGGCCCCGTTGCCGCCAATGTCGACGTAGCGGGCGGCTTTGGTGGCGAAAATGTTCTGGGACCACTTGGCTTCGACTCTCATCAAGCCGGTGGCTGCCGCTTTGGTCCCACGGCCGGCGCCGAGGGCGTAAGCCTGCCAAGCAACGACTTCAATCTTCGCGAAGGCCTCGGCGTCGAATTCCCCGTCTCCGCGGATGGCGCGTGAAGTTGCCAGGCGCAGCTGGGTGTCGTCGGAGTACGCGCCTGCGGGAAGCGGCATGTCGCGTCCGTAGCGTCCTCCCACGCGCCTTTTCCAGGGGACGGTGGTGGTGACGTCATCCCGTCCGATGCGGCGACGTACGCCATCGGCGTCGGTCAGTTCGGTGATGAAGCCGAGTGCGTCTCCGTACGCAGCCCACTGGGCCGAGGCGCGTACTGCCTCCCATTGCATGGCGCTCACCGTAGTCCTTACCTGCCGAACGTGACCGGGTCGACGATGATGTCGACCTCATCATGTTCGCTGACACTGACAATGGCCTCAGCCTTCGCTGCGTCCTCGTGCGTGAGGACGTAGATGCGCTGCAGGTGGCGGGTGGAAACGGCCTGCGGGTAGAGCACCTCTGCCTGGGGATTCGTCGGGAGGTGGGGCGCTCGGTTCCAGCGCGGCATCGTCTTGTTGAAGCCCTTGGGGACGCGGTCGGCGAAGAGGGCTTCGCCCCGGGCAGCCCTTCGACGGGGGTGATGCCGTCGTATCCCATGTTGCCTGGGGCGAACAGGACGCCGGGGTGCGTCATGATCACTGGGTCGAAGCTGAGGACAGCCCAGAACAGGTCTTCGTCTGCCCACCAGTCGTCGCTGCTGATGCGAAGGAAGCGGTGGTTGGGCTCACTAATGCTGAGGTTCACGTAGGACCAGTACTGCGGCGCTTCTCTGCGGATCTTGGTGTTCTGGTGGTAAATGCTCTCCAGGTACTGGTCTTGGGCCAGGAGCGCCCGGGCCTTGCAAAGCCGCTGCACGAGGATGCCGAGGAGACCTCGGTTCGTGGTGAAGTGCACCACCTCGGTGATCTTCCGTTCCTGAATGAGCGCGCCGATCCCTCAGCGGGTCTTTCGCCGTCCGATATGGACGGGCTGGGCTCCGTGGTGGTCATACGGCCTTCACCTCGTAGGTGTCCGGGTCCATGCAGGCGATGAGGTCGCTGGCCTCGGAGGGCTTGTAGGTGATGGTGAGCGTCTTGCGGGCGCGTCCGGCGGACATGGCCAGCAGGCGCAGATGGGCGTCTCGTTCGCTGTCGCCGGGCTCGGTGGCGTGCGGCATAACCTCGCTGTTGAGTCCGACGATGATCACGTGGTCGAACTCCAGCCCCTTGGCGGAGTGCATGGTAGACAGCGCGACATTCACCGGGCCGGTGGGCCATTCCCCGTTGCGGGTGAGTTCGACCCAGGCCAGTCCGGCCGCGTTCAGGCGCGTCTTGACGTAGTCGAACCATCCGCCGCCCTTGGCGTGGAGGATGGCAACGGACTCGTCGTTTTCCGGGCCGAGCTCGTTGAGGAACTGCACGAGGTGGTCCATCTGCTGGGTGAAGGTGCCCTGGACGAGCAGGGGCTTGTCGCCATCCTCCTCACACGAGGAGAGATCAGGGATCGCAGCGTCGTCCGTGGTTTCCACGTCGCGCAGCAGAGGGGCGGCGAAGGCTGCGATCTGGCGGGTGTTACGGAAGTTCTTCGACAGCAGCTTGCTGTTGTGCGGGCCCACGCTCAGGCCGACTTCGGCCCAGGTGAAGCGCTGGGGGTAGATACGCTGGGCGGCATCGAGGACGAAGGTGAGAGTGTGCTCGTCGGTGACGTGGTTGAGGACGGCCCGGACCTGGTTGGCGGAGAAGTCCTGGGCCTCGTCGACGACGACCACGTGGTAGGGGTCGTCGGCGCGCTTGGCAGCCATCGCGTTGGCCAGGTCGGACCAGTCCCAGGCCTGCTGCGGCTTCTTCCACTCCTGGAAAGGAAGGATCACCTCATCCAGCAGCCGGCGGCGCAGCGAGGCCGGCATGCGCGGGGAGCGGCCGCGGCCCTGTCGCTCGCACTCGATGTACTCATGCAGGCTGTCCGACATGAAGCGGCCTAGGACATAGTCCACTTCGGAGCGTACGAAGTCGTCGGACAGGGGCAGGGCCGCGGCCAGGGCGTCCAGCTTTCCGTTGCGCTCGTGCTCGCGGAGGATCCGCTCGTAGGGCACGCGGTCGGTGGCCCACTTGGCAAAGGTGGAGATCGTCAGCTCGACGTCGTTGCCTTTGATCTGCTCCTCGGTGAGTTCCTCGATGTATCCGCGCAGAGTCTTGTTGTAGGTGAGGACCAGGACGCGGACCGGGCCGTCGATGAAGCCGTCACGGCGGCGCCGCTGCCAGTACCGGACGGTGAACTTCAGCCGGTAGAGGGCAGTGGTGGTCTTGCCGCTGCCGGCGGCACCCCGGACGACGAACACCCCCGGCTTGTGATTGTTGATCACCGTGAGCTGCTCACTCGTCGGCTGCGTCGGCCTGAGAACCTTCATCCTCGCGGTCCCTCCCCAAGACTCGCTCCCCCGAACCTGAGGCCATGTTAGGAGTGACTGGCACCAGCCGGGTTGAAGATCGGACAAGCAGTCCGTCGCAAGTTTGCAGATAGTGACACATCCATCACCCATTCGGGTGATGGATGATGAGGTGCCCCTCCCTCAGAGAAGGCAGGCACTTGGCTGTCCGGCGTGGAGCAGCAGGGTGTCAACGGGTGGAACGGGGCAGGCGTCGAGGCGGCGTTCGCCACCGCTACCGGACACATGACGCAGCTGCCGTGGGACCAGTCGGCGGCATCGGTACGGTTCGAGGACCTGGGGCCGGTGTCCGCGTTTCCGGTCGTGCCGGGCCGCCGGTGGGGGCCGGGCTGGTGGTGGTCGGCGACCACCGGACGGCACGTCGTTCACGGTTCAACAGCGATGCGTACCCAGTTGATGGTCCTGGACCGGGACCCGGATGTGACCGGCCTGTCCGCGCGTCCGGTACGGCTGCTGTGGCGGGATCCCGACGGGCGGGTGCGCTCGTGGGTGCCTCAGTTGTTCGCCCGGTACGCCGACGGCACCGGCCTGCTCGCCGACTGCCCCTCCAGCCCGGCCGCCGGCAGGGACAGGGCGCAGCGGGTGCGGATGGTCCTGGAGGCGGCGTGCGCCCGCGTGGGCTGGTCATATCGGCGCCTCGAGCCACCTCCAGCGGTGCTGGCGGCGAATCTGCGGTGGCTGGCCGGCTACCGCCACCCCCGTTATCAGGGCCCGCCCCGGCTCAGGGCCGCGCTGGCCGATGCGTTCGCCGCACCCCGGCCGCTAGCCGACGGGGCGGCATCGGTGGGTGATCCGCTGCAGGTATTGCCGGCCGTCTATCACGCGCTGTGGTCCGGGCGCCTTGCGACGCGGCTCGATGAGCCGCTGCACGAGCGGGCGCTGATCTGCGCTGACGCAGAACGTGGTGAGGGCGTCGAAAGGCGGCTGAGCAACGTCGGCGGCGATCCGGAGAGAGGTTGAGCCCAGTGGGCGGCACACACGGTAAGAGCCGGCGGCCGATGGTGGAGGTCGGCGCGCACGTCGTCTACCGGGGCAGACCTGGCAGGTCGCTGCGTTGCAGGGCCAGCGGGTCTACCTGTTGCAGGAAGACGGCACTGAAGAAGCCTTGCTGTTGGGGCGGTTGTTCGCCGATCCGGGCTTCGAAGTGGTGGGCGCGCAGGCGCCGGACACGGTACCGCAGTGGGGGCTGTTCGAGACCGTTCCGCTGGCGGCCCAGCAGCGGGCGCTGGCGTGGCTGCCCCACATCCGGGAGGTCGAGACCGGGTGGCCGCACCCTGAGGGCAGCCGCGAGGGACAGGCGATGCGGCCGAGTACGACCCGGAGCAGTGGACCCTGGCGCAGCGGGATGCAGCCAAGGCGAAGGAGCTGACCGCGCTCGGCTTCACCCGGGTGACCCGCACGACGGTCGAGCGGATGCGGCACGCCTACCGCAAGCAGGGCTTGTGGGGGCTGGTCGACAAGCGCACGGTGCCGACACGCGGCCGTCATCCGACGGGGTATGCCGACGAGCGGGTCGTGGCCGCGGTGCTGGAGGCGCTACGGCGTCAGCGAGGCCGGTCGAAGGGGACGGTAAAGGGACTGCAGGTGCTGGTCGGGCAGATCCTGGAGGACACGCACGGGCGCGGGGTGGTGGAGATGCCGTCGCGGTCGTCGTTCTACCGGCTGGTGAGTGTGCTGGCCGACCCGGCCGAGCGTCCGGGACGTCCCGCGCGCACCGCCACCGCACCCGCCCGCGCCTCGTCGGCGCCAGTGGTGCTGCGGCCCGGGGAACAGGTGCAGATCGACACCACCCGCCTGGACATCATGGCCGTCTTGGAGGACGGCAGCCTGGGGCGGCCGGAGCTGACCATCGCCGTCGACGTCGCCACCCGCTCCATCCTGGCCGCCGTCCTGCGCCCGAACAGCACCAAAGCTGTCGACGCAGCCTTGCTGCTGGCGGAAATGGCCGTCCCCCATCCCGCCCGGCCCGCCTGGCCCAAGGCGCTGCAACTGTCGCGGGCCGAGGTGCCCTACGAGCGGATGCTGTCGCTGGACGAGCGGCTGGAGGGCGCGGCCGCCCGCCCGGTGGTCGTGCCCGAGACGATCGTCGTCGACCGCGGCAAGATCTACCTCTCGCAGGGCTTCGTCGCCGCCTGCGAGACGCTCGGGGTGAGCGTGCAGCCCGCCCCTCCGAGGCGACCGCAGGCCAAGGCTGTGGTGGAGCGGACCTTCGGCGCGATCAACGACCTGTTCTGCCAGCACGTCGCCGGCCACACCGGCTCCAACCCCCAGCGCCGCGGCTTGGCGACGGCGGCCGAGGCGCGGTGGACGATCCCGCAGCTGCAGGACTTCCTCGACGAATGGATCACCTGCGGCTGGCAGAACCGGCCCCACGACGGACTGCGCCACCCCGTCCTTCCCAAAACCGCCCTCACACCGAACCAGACGTGGGCCGCTCTGATCACCATCAGCGGCTACGTGCCCGTCCCGCTGACCGGGGCCGACTACCTCGAGCTGCTGCCGGTGCGCTGGCAGCCCATCACCGAACGCGGCATCCGCCTCGACTACCGCACCTACAACCACGAAGTCCTCGACCCACACCGCGGCCAGCGCTCCGGTGTCGCCAGCAAAGACGGCAAGTGGGAGGTCCACCACAACCCCCACGACGCGCGTCAGATCTGGGTCCGTCTCACCGACGGAAAGCTCCACGAGATCGGCTGGATCCACCGCGACCACGTCCACCAGCCCTTCAACGACGCCCTCTGGCGCCATATCCAGACCGAGGTCGAACAACGCGGGGACCGCGAGACGCACGAAGCCGACCTCGCCGACGCGCTCGACCAGCTCCTGCGCCGCACCCGCCACCCCGCCGGGACCGAGCACAACACCCGCCGCCGCAGAACCCCCCGCTCCGCAAGTACGGCAGCACAGCTGCCCGATCTGCCAGGCCAGCGGCGCCTCCTCAACACGGAGACCGCACCGGCCCCGGCCCCGGAGTGGAGCGAGAGCCTTGACGACCTCATCACCGTTGATGCGGCGGCCGAGACGGACACGAGCGATCCGGAAGGCGCGGGCGTGCTGGCGGCCGAGGCAGGCGGATACGGGCTGTGGGACGCCGAAGCGGAGGCCGAGCAATGGTGAACACCTCACCGGGCACGGGCAAGGCGGCGGGCAGGTCCCCGTCGGCAGTGGACCGGCCTCCCGGTGCCGCGGCAAGCACCGACGGCGACGCCGCTGAGGCGCAACAGCAGTCGGTGACCACCTGGGACGGTTTCCAAGCCTTCGCCACCACCCCGTGGCAGCCCTCCCCGCCCGGCGCGCCGCAGCCTCGCCGAACGCCTCGCCTACCACTCGCGGTTCGTCACCGTGCGCACCCCGGCCATCGACACCCTCGCCAAAAACGTGCGTACCCTGATGATCCTCGGCCGCCACCAGACGGTCACCGCACGGCCGTCCCTGATCGTCACCGGCCCCGCCGGCGCGGGGAAAACCACCGCGCTGCTCCAGGTCGGACGCGCCTGCCACCTCGCCCACACCCGCCGCCACGGCCCCACGGCAGCAGCCGGGCAGGTGCCCGTCGCCTACGTCCTGGTCCCGCCCGCCGCCAGCGCCAAGACACTGGCCACCGAGTTCGCCCGCTACCTCGGCATCCCCGTCGCCGCCGGCATGTCCCAGGCTCAGATCACCAACGCCGTCTGCCACACCTACACCGCCGCCCGGGTGCAACTGGTGATGATCGACGAGGTCCACCGGCTCAACCCCCGCACCACCACCGGCGCCCAGACCGCGGACCTGCTCAAAGACCTCACCGAACGCATCGGCGCCACCTTCGTCTACGCCGGCATCGACGTCACCGCCACACCCCTGTTCACCGGAGTACGCGGCGCGCAGCTCGCCGGACGCGCCTCCCTCATCGACTGCGCCGCCTTCCCCGCCCGCCTCGGCGACAGCGAGCCCTTCCGCGACCTCGTCAAAGCGATGGAGAGCGCACTCGACCTGCGCCACCACCGGCCCGGAACCCTTCCCCAGCAGGCCCCCTACCTCCATGAACGAACCGCCGGCCGCATCGGCAGCCTCGCCCGCCTCATCCGCCAGGCCGCCATCACCGCCCTCATCGACGGCACCGAACGCATCACCAAAACCACCCTCGAAGCAGTCCGCCTCGACCACCTCGCCGAACAGCACTACCGACCCCGAAACCGCAGTACCAGCACCCCATGACCCGGACAGACGTCACGGCCCGGGATACGGCCGCAGCCGTCCCCGCGCAGCGCAGTGTCGTCACCGCAGGGACATGGCTGCAGATCCCGTCAGCCGCGCCGGGCGTGCTCCACGTACGGCCGCTGACCGGCGAAGCGACCGCCTCATACGTGCAACGGCTTGCCAGCGCCTATCAGCTGACGCCTCCCCAGCTCCTCGACGGCGTCGGCGTCACCCTCCACGGTCACGGCGCCCTGCCGGCAGCCGAACTCCACCTCAATCACACCGCGGCCCGGCATCTCGCCGCCCTGGCCCGCATCCCGCTGCCCCACCTCAGGCGCGCCCTACCCCACCTCGCCCTGCTGGGCAACGCCCACGACACCCAGGCGGCCGCGACCTGGAAGCGGATGGAGGCCGGGCAGCAGCCCGTCCGCGCCTGCACTCTGTGCATCCGCCACCGCAGTCACGGCACCACCGACACCGCCTGGGTTCATCGGCCGCCGCACCGGCTGATGCCCACGCCACCACCAAGCCGCCTCCGACCCACGACTCACCACCACCGTCCACACCCAAGGCGTGCCCGAACTCGCCGCCGCGCACCACACCCACCAGCACCTGCTACGGCACCCCCGCGCCGCCACCGCCTGGACCACAGCACGCGCCATCACCACCCGCTGGTACGACCACCAGCAACACTTCACCCACCGCTGGCACCCCCGCCTCAACCAGCTCTGTGCGACCAACCCCCACCTGACCACCACAGGCAGCGCCTCCCCCGCACTCCTGACCCGCGACCTGGTGATCTATCCGGAAACCGTTGCCCTCGCCCGCGCACTCGCCACCCTGCCGAACCGGCCACATCGCGACGACGCCCTCAGCCTCATCGCCTGCCGGCTCGGCCTCGCCCGCCTGACCCCCAACGCGAACGACCCACTCCGCGTCTTCCTCACCCACACACGCCACTGACCAGCAGCATCACCGCCCAGGCAGCCGCGGGATTGACTCGCCTCGTACGGCCTCAGCTGCCGACGGTGCGGCCGGTCTGCGCCCACCGGCCATCCTGAGTGACACCGAAGCTGAGCCGCCAAGGCTTGTGCCCTTCGACTTCGCAGTCGGCCCACAGCCTGATCGTCGCGTTCTGGTACTGCCGCCGCCAGCGTTGCTCACCATCAGTGCCTTCGTACCAGGCCGGCTTTACGGAAGGGTCAAGTGCGAGCCGAGTACGGTCACCTGCTTCCAGCGGGAACGGCGTGACGGTCCGACCGAGTTGGTCGGCGCCGTCGACTCCGGGCCGGAACCGGTAGGGCCCCAGACGACCTGTGCGATCTCGTCCGGCGTCGGACCGCCAGCGAGTCCGGGTACCCCAGTACGGTCGAAGTCGTCGCGAATGATGAGTCGTATGCTCAGTCGGCCCAGCTGGGCCGGACCATCGAAGCGGACGTAGAGCAGCCCATCTGACTGCTCAAGTTTCAGCCGAAGCTGTGGAGTCAGCGCGTTGTGCCAGCGGTCCCGTTCGATCTGAGCGACAGATGCCGCGGTGCCGTTCGCCTGACGTGAAGCCTTCCAAGCGCCGAATGCAGCGAGTCCGCTGAACGCGGCTGAAGCGGCCGCGATGGATGTGTCTGCAATGCCCATGCGGGACTGTAGCCCAGATGGCGCAGTTGCCATTGGACGCACCAGTACGCCTCCAGGAAAACCGAGATCATTCCCACCCAACTACAGGACCGCAGCCCAACCACCCGAACAAGCAAACCGAACACGCAACCAGGCCACGCCCATCACGCCCGAACGCAGCCGCTCCAACCGTCCCCAGTCCCACCCCCAAAGACGGGGCACCAGTCCCAAACGACCAAGCCCCTGAAAATCAGGGCTCCGTCACAACGGCGCGGAGCAGCTGGAGGACATCGACCCCGCCTGGCCGGTGGAGTGGCAGCGTGCCGTCCACCTCACCCGCCAGCACCTTCAGGCCGGCGGCACCCTGCACCACTCACCCCGATCCGAGGAGTCGCAGGCATGGTTCGTCCCTACAGACGGCCGGCCGCGAGGAGGACGACAGCTCCAAGGGCGCCCGCGCCCGCGCTAGTGGCCAGCGAGACCAGCCAGGCGCGCCACCAGCCCGGGGGCCGGTCGGCCGGTCCCTCCCGCCCGGACTCGGCGCACAGGTACCCCGCGAATCCCGCGCCCGTGAGGAGAGCGGCTAGGAGCCAGGCGGGGGCCCTCGGCCAGGCGGTGCCTACTCGCGGTGAGCATGCGGGCCTGGACGAGCGCCCCCGCGAACAGTGCCAGGAACCTGAGCCAAGTCCACGGCGTGAGCAGGACGTAGGTGACGGGCAGCAGCAGGCCCAGGCCCCCGGCGCCGTAGGTGGTGTCGAACTCGTTGAACCGGACGGAGTTCGCGGACGTGCCTGCCGCCCCGGTCACGGTCGATCTGAACTCCCGGTCGGCCTCGTCGGTGCCCGCGACGAAGCCGACCGGCCGGTAGACATAGCTGTGGTCGTCGGATAGACCGGTGCTCCAACGTACGGTGACGTCCGTTCCCTCGGCGTCCGTATGCACCGTGTGCGTGCGGCCGGCCTTGATGTCCGCCACTAGCGCGCGCGTCGACCCGTGGGCCGGTACGACGCGCAGCAGCGTGGTGACGAAGGACAGCAGCAGCAGGAAGAGCCCCCAGCGGCCCAGACGCCACACCCTGTCGGGCCAGGTGTCGGCGACCCTGCCGACCTGCTGTGGCATCTCAGCCCACCTCCATGGTCCAGTAGTAGGTCTGGTACACGCTGGCGCCACCGTATCCCTGCTTGACGTCGCCGCCCCAGGGCGCCCAGTTGGGAATGTGCAGCAGAGAGGCACGTCCCGCGTCGTTGAAGGCCGCGAACGCCACGGTGAAGCTGCGGCTGCTGCGGTTCTCGTTGATCACCTGGTAGACCACGTCGTATCCGCCGGTGAAGGCGTCGGGCAACGTCGTGCCGACGCGGCCGCCGGTCGCCATACCAGCCAGGTCTTTTGGCAGGTTAGAGGTCGCGCAGATAGGCGGTCGGCAGACGGGGGCAGGCACGGTTCCGTGATCATGGAATTGCGACACTCTGTGACCACCGGAGATCCTGTGCCCGCGCTGCCATCATGGCTGACCGTACCGCTGTGGTGTTGGCGGCATCCCGGCGGTGGCTGCTGGCGTCTACGCGTCGTAGCCGGGAGCGGCTGCTCGAAGGGCGGCGGTCAGGTAGCGGTGAACGATGTCCAGTTCGCCCGGGGTGAAGTCCTCGGCCGCCTCGACCAGGTTGGCGATGAGCGGGCCGAAGAAGGACCGACCCAGTTCCACGGCTTTCTGCTCCACCGTCAGCACGACGCGTCGTCGGTCGTTTTCATCGCGCCTGCGGCGGACGAGCCCCAGGCGCTCCAGCCGGTCGAGCAGGGCAGTGGTGCCGGCCGAGTTGAGCCGCAGCGCCGCACCGAGTCGTCCCGGGGTGACGTCGGTGCCCGCCCGGTCGGCGTCAAGCAGGTGGATGAGGGCCCGCAGATCGGTCGGGTGCAGGCCGTTTCGTGCTGCGAACTCGGCGCCGCGCAGATCGAGTTCCACGGTCACTGCGCGCAGTAGATGGACCAGCCGCATCGCGGGGTTGATGTCATCACTCACCGGGCTAGTATCTCGCCAAGTGAGATACTTGGTCAACGAGACGATTGCCGGGGGTTCACCGTGTCCTCATCCCAAGAGTTCTTCGCCGCTTACGACGCTCTGCTCGCCCGCTGGCCGACCGGTACCGCCGAGATCGACGTTCCCACCCCGTACGGGACCACCCGTGTCCACGCCTTCGGCCCCGCTGACGCCACTCCAGTCCTCCTTCTACACGGAGGCGGTTCCACCGGCGCGGTCTGGTTCGCCAATGCCCCAGCTCTTGGCACACAACACCGGGTGCTGGCGGTCGACATCCTGGGCGATGCCGGACACAGCATCCCCGGCGGGCGCCCGCTGCGCACGACCACCGACCTGATGGCCTGGTTGGACGCGCTGCTCGACGGTCTCACCGTGTCCCGCACGCACCTTGTGGGCCACTCCTACGGAGGGTGGATCGCCCTGACCTATGCCCTGCACGCCGCGCCGCGGGTCGATCGGCTGGTACTGCTCGACCCGACCCAGTGCTTCGCCAGCTTCCGCCCGGGTTTCCTGCTGCGCTCGCTGCCGATACTGCTCCGCCCGACGCAAGCCCGCGCACGCGCCTACCTGGATCGCGAGACCGCAGGGACCGACACCGACCTGGGCTGGAAGCGGCTCTATGCCTTGGCGGTGTCGGGCTTCGCGAACCGGAAATTGGTCGTCGGCCGACGCCCGGACCCCACGGCACTGAGCGTTCCGCTCCTGGTCCTTCTCGCCGGCCGCAGCGACGCCCACGACGCCGCCAAAGTCGCAGCCTGCGCCCGCAAAGCCGTACCGGACGCCCGGATCGAGATCCTCGCCGAACTCACCCACTTCGCTATGCCCACCGCCATGCCAACCCAGACGAACCACCGGATCACCGACTTCCTGGCAGACAACCAGGAGAATCGAGCCGCCCCGGGCGCGGTTTGAAGGAGATCACGCGGAGCGGACTGCGCTGGGGCCATTCAGCAGCTCGATCCACACTGCGTGGGAAGGTACGCGGTCGTTCACGGTCGGCGCCGGGGGCGTCCCTCCCAGCGGTGGGTGGTCCAGGCTCGGCGGATGAGGCTACGCACGGTGATGACGGTGTCCGCGAAGTCGAAGAAGGTGTTGACGACCTCGATCCGGCGTTCGTAGCAGCGTGCAAGCCGGCAGAAGGCGTTCTGCCAGGCGTGGGTGCGCTCTACGTGCCAGCGTTGGGTGGACTGGATCGGGGCCTTCTCGCCCTTGTGGGCGATCCGGCCGCGGAGTCCGCGTTCGTCGAGAGTGGTGCGGGTCTTGCCCGAGTCGTACCCGGCGTCCAGGTGCACGGTGATGGCGTGATCGTGTCCCTCGTCGTGGTGTTCGGGATCAGCGGGTGGGAGTGCGCGGGCGTCTGCCCGGGGCGCACTGCCACGGGTGAGTACCGCTCCCTGAACAGGGGATGGGCCACCGCGTAACTCTCCTTGGTGAACAGTCAGTTCAACCACGAGGAGTACACGATGGCCCTGTCCCAGTCTGAGCTGATACGGCTGCTTGAGTCACTACGCTCGACCGACGGAATCGAGCTGATCCGCGCCATCGCGGAGCGGATGGTGCAGGAGCTGATCGAGGCCGAAGCGAGTGCCCACATCGGCGCCGAGTGGAACGAGCACACACCGACGCGGACCAACATCCGAAACGGGCACCGTGAGAAGGTACTCACCACGCTCGCCGGCGACCTGGACCTGGAGATACCGATGGCCTCCACCTGGGTAGCGGACGGGAAGCCTTGGGACGGCCGGGCCGCTGCAACCGCGCTTCAACCCACGAGGGCCTCTCTGGTCGCCGGCGCAGATGTCGCAATCCACACCAGGCCAGAAGGCCCTCACCCATTTCAAGATCCCTCACCCGAGACCTGCATCACCAACCTGCGTGGACAGAACACCTAGGCCGCTCATTCCCCGTGCGCCCAGCCCGCCTCCGAGGAGGTCGGGCTGGGCTCGGCGTCGCCGCTTTACAGGGCATCAGCGCGGCGAGGACGTCACAGATGCTGCTGGAGAGAGTCGCTGTGGAGCTGCTCCAGGACCTTCTCCATGCCGAGCAGGCCGGAGTCCAGGCTGATCTGCTGGAGCCAGCTGTCGATGAGCGCACGGCGCTCTGCAGGGTCGTGCTGGTCGACGCCCGGGTCAGCGAGCAGGTTGGCCCCACGGGAGGTGCCGACGTCCGGCACCAAGGTCAGTCCGTTCCCGGCGAGCAGGTCTGACACAGCGGCACCAACAAACCGAGCTTGCTCAGCGCGGTGGTCCAGTCAGTGACAATGGCCTGCTGCGCAGCCTTCAGCGTGACCTTCCCGGAGCAGACCGCGGTGTGCAGCTTCGTCTCCACCGGATCCTTCAGGTTGTTCACCGTCCCCGCCTTGTGCCCCGGATCGGCCGGCTCCACCCAAAGATTCCGAGCGTCGTTCGGGTCGCCGCCCAACTGAAGGCTGATGTCGTGGTCGTACTCCGCGTCGCCGAGACTGCCGGTGTAGCCGTAGGAGGCGGCGTTCAGCTTCTTCTCCTTGCCGGTGATCGCCGCCGGCGGCCGGATGTCCTTGGTGTAGCCGCCCTTGCGGCAGATCGTCTGTGCCAGATTCGCCTGCGTCACCGCCGGCGACACCGCACCCGGCGTGCACTTCATATCCGGCAGCGGCTCACCCCCCTCGTACCGGTAGTGGCAGCTGCCCGCGGGTGGCTGCTGCTGCACCGTGTACGTCTTCTGCGGCCCCGCACCCACCGGGATCTCGCCCACCGACCCTGCGGCCGGCGCCGAGCCCGACGGGCTGGCGGCCGACGCACCGTTCTTTCCCGCCGACCCTCCACCGGATTGCGTCCCGGACGACGAACACCCCGCCAGGACAAGGCAAGACAGCATCACCAGCGGGACAGCGCGACCACGCAACGAACTCATGACGACCCCTCACGGACGAGCAGCAGCTGAGCGAATGCTCCCCCACCCGTGCACGCGACTACTCCCCGGGGGCCGGGCGCACAGGCGCGCGGACCTTCATGCGGTCGAGCCCCCTGGGCCACAGGGCCGCGACGTGCTGTCACCTGCTCCGCACCGTCAGCATCGCCACGCCACACGAGGGGGTTGCGTACGAGGTGGGTCAGGGCCGAGGGGGTGCAGTTGGCAGAAGGGCCGCGGCCGCGCGGACGGTTGCCTGAAGACGTGTACCGTCACGTCCGGGCGCGCGTGGCGCAGTTGCTCCACCACGTCCAGGCGGCGCGGGTAGTGAGGGTGCGCGCCGACCGCGAGGCGGGTGCCGCGGGCGGCATGGGCTCCCAGTTCGTACAGGGCGACGGGCTGGACGGCGTCCGCGCAGAACCAGAACAGGATGACGTCGGCGATGCGCAGGTGCTCGTACTCCCAGGCAATCTGTTCCCCGGCCGCTGCCGCCTGCCCGGCCGGGTAGCTCTCACGGCGCGGGTTGAGAACAACGGCCGGGGAAGCGATCGCGTCGAGTTGGAGCACGGCGCGCATCTGCCAGTTCGGGCATCCGGTGATGCCGCCGCCCAAAAACAGCGAGGCGGCCTCGCCGTCGTAGCGTGCGGGCGCCTCGATGTAGCGCAGGGGGCGGGGCGGCAGCAGCGGGAAACCGGTGACGGCGATCGCGTGCAGCAGGTCCCGCACGAGGGCCTGGGCATCGGGGCTGGCGTCCGGGTAGGCCCGGAGTACCGGGGCCAGCCGCCAGGAGTCCAGCATCGGGTGCGGGCGCAGCATCTGCTCGATGGACGACGTCGCCAGGAGCCCGCCGGCGGACAGGCCGTCCAGTCCACCATCGGTAGCCGCGTGCGTGGACAGGATCCGGGCGCGGTGTTCCTCGGTCGCCTCCGGCCGCCAGCGGCCGTGCAGGTAGTCCGCGGTCAAATCCTCGGCCAGGCGCTGCAATTCGTCCCTCACACCGGCCAGCGTACGCAGCGAGGAGGTGCCGAATGCGGGTCGGGCCCTCCTTGCGGAGGGCCCGACCGTGGGGGTTGAGGTGCCAGAGGCTCTGGTCGTTCCCGTGGAGCAGACGCCGGAACGCGATCCGGGACAGAGGACCGCTGCGTTCTGCCTCTGGGGTCAGCAGACGTCGGCGAGTTCTTCGATCTGGTCGGCCAGGCGCTGGTCGGGGTGATGGAACTCGCCGCAGGCGTCCTCGACCTTGAGACGCTCCACGGCTTCACGCAGGACCTGTTCGTAGGGGGTGTGGAGCCAGATCCGCTGCTTGGGACGGCGGGCGAAGTTGATGTCGATGTCGAGGGCGAGGGCCTGGCTCATCCAATGCTCTGCGTCGCGGAGGTCGCCGCGGCGCAGGTGGAGGAGGTGGAGGCAGTAGGCGGCGGTGGCGTTTCCGGCGCCGGCGGCGTACTACCACCACCACTGCGCTCCCTCGGGTTTTGTGGCCAGGTTGAGCAGGCAGCCGAAGTGCAGGGCTCCGTCGATGTCGACGGGGTCGTCGGCGATGCCGGCCAGGTGCTCCGCGGCGTGGTCGCTGCGCAGGAGGTCGCAGGACAGCGCCGTCAGAGACCGGTCGGCGCAGTCCAGGCGGGTCGGGTGCTGGCCCTGCGGTGCCGGCTGGCCGCCGAACATGAGCACGGCGGTGACGTCCCGGACGATCTCCTGCTTCAGGTCGTCGAGGACCTCGTCAGTGATCGTGCCTGGAATAACCGCCAACGGGGAGGGTCGCACAGATGAGCGACAGCGCGCAGAATGCGGGGCACGGCGAGGAGATCCACCCGGTGCTCGGCCGGATGGGCACCTCGGGCGACCCAGCCGCGAAGGAGGCACTGCGCGAGCGCGCGGAGCACTTCACCCACACCGAGCCCGCATGGAAGGCGCGGCGCCGAGACACCGCCGATGTCGACCTGGACCCGCAGGACGACGCGGTGGAGTGGGCGCACACGTTCGTCCGGGGCGGCACCGACAAGACGGTGACAGCCGTGGACACCGATCCCCAGGGGAGCGCCACGGTGTGGCAGCTCGGCGCCGACGGCGAGGCGAGCCGGGCATAAGCACCGGATACAGCCCGATGGGCTACCGGCCCGAGCCGACCGAGGCACCCCCGACTGCCGCCCCCTGCGCGCCGGCCGACGACACCACGCCCGCGGAGAGGGAAGCGGCGCAGGCCGAGCGGCTGCGGCTGCACTGGTTCAACCATGTACGCCTGCGCGGGGCCAAACACAACACCGATGACGACTGGTTGCAGCTCGGATACCTGAACGGGCGCGCCGCGGCGCTGATCGAGCAAGGCCTACTGCCCGCCGCCCGTGAGGAGTTCGGCCGCATGCGCGCCATGGCGGAACGCTGGCGCGACCACCCCGAATACCTCAACGCGGTGGAACCCCCGGCATGAGCATCCAGCGACTGGAGCGACTGACGCCCGGAGGTACGGACACGTCCGATCTCGTCGTGTACGAGGGCGAGGTGGTCGAGGACGACGACAACGCCGCGGCGCTGGTGCGCTACCTCATCACCCAACACACCATGCTGGGGCCCGGGCAGCTGCCCCCGCTCGCCGACGCCCGGCCGGCCTGGACGGATGCCGACTTCCGGCTGACCGCCGAGGACGTCGCCGAGTTCGCCGAACCTGACCTCGCCGAGAACACCATCGTCAACCGGGACTCCACCGTGCGCGCCTTTGAAGCCTGGTGCGCCGAGCAGAACCCGCCCCGGCTGGCGCGCCCGTGCACCACGGCCACCTACACCTCCTACGGCCTGCGCCAGCAAGAAGGGCGAGTTCAAGCCGGACAGCGTCGGGCAGTACATGTCCCGCATCTACAACTGGCAGCCGGTGGATCTGCGTCCGGACCCCAGCCGCTTCAAGGGCCGCCTGCGCGCCTGGAAGAAGGAGTGTGTGAAGTCCGGGGGCGAGGTCGACCGGGCGGCCGCCGTCACCATCGAGTACAACCTGCGCATCATCGCGGCGATCGATGAGAGCACCAACATCGGCAAGCCCGACGCCTTCCTGGCGGCCCTGGCCTACAGCAACCTGCACCGGGAGATGGAGCTCGCCGACCAGCTCATCAAGCGCGTGAAGGTCCACGACACCGGCCTGTACGTGACCACGGCGACGTCCAAGACCGACCAGGCGGGCAAGGGCACCGGCCGGTTCATCCAGGACCGGGCAGACCTCCAACTCGTGCGCCGCGCCCGGGCCTGGCTGAGTGTGCTGCGCGAACTCGACGCGGCCGGCCCCGACGACCCGCTGTTCCGCGCCCTCACCCAGAAGGGCCGTCTGGTGAAGTACCCCCGAAGGCCGCAAGCGCCGGATGAAGATGCGCCCGGGCTCCCTAAACGAACGCCTGCAGCTGCTCGCCGACCGCGCCGGGGTGCCCTACATCGACGGCAAAAAGGTGCGCTCGCACTCGTGGCGGGCCGGAGCGAACACCGACATGATCGAGGCGGGAGTGCCGCTCGCCGAGCGCAACAAGGCCGGCCGGTGGGCGGACGGCTCCCGCACCGCGGACACCGTCTACGACCGCCGCCACGGCGTCGGGGAGCGCGATCCGCTCGCCGCGGTGCCGCTGTACGGCGGCCCCGCCCGAGCCGCGGTCGCACAGGCCCGCCACGAGCAGGCTGCGCAGGAAGAGGCGGGCTGATACAGGCCGTTGGGCGCCCGAACGGTGGATCGCCCTTCCACCCGTGCGGGCGCTCACGGCAGGATCACCCCCATGAGACTTCTGGTCATGGGCGGGACCTGGTTCCTGGGCAAGCACATCGTGGACGGAGCGCTCACGCGCGGGTGGGAGGTCACCACCTTCAACCGCGGGCGCTCCGGCCGTGACGCGGACGGCGTCGAGCCGGTGCACGGAGACCGTACGAGCCGCGTCGACCTGGAACGCCTCGCCGGGCACGGGCCGTGGGATGCCGTGATCGACACATCGAGCAGCGAACTCCCGCCGCGTGACGTCCTGGCCGCTACGACCGCGCTACGCCCGGCCGCCGGCCGGTGGGTGCACATCTCCACCGTGTCCGTGTACGAGGGATGGCCGCACCAGCCCCTCACCGACGCCTCACCGCTGCTGGAATGCCCGGCAGACGCTGACGAGTCCTACGGATACACCGGCGAGGACGGCTCACCCACCAAGTACGGCTTCCAGAAGGCGGGCGGAGAGCGTGCCGTGAGCGAAGTGTTCGGCGACGCCGCGGTGATGCTGCGCCCGGGCGTCATCCTCGGGCCCGGCGAGTACGTGGGCCGACTGCCCTGGTGGCTGGAGCGGGCCAAGCGCGGCGGCCGCATCCTCGCACCGGCCCCCGCTGAGCAGCGGATTCAGCCAGTCGACGTCCGCGATGTGGCCCGGTTCACCCTCGACCAGGCCGCCAGCTCCACGAGCGGCGGCTACAACATCACCCACCCCGAGGGCATGACCTTCCACGGCTTCCTCGACGCATGCCTGTCCGAGACGGGAGGGGCCGGGGCGCCAGTGTGGGTGGATCCGGACGTGCTGGTCGAGCAGGGCGTGAAGCAGTGGACCGAGCTGCCCCTGTGGCGCACCCACGCCGGAGTATGGGCGGTCGACTCCAGCCGTGCCGTAGTGGCGGGACTGGAGTGCCGGCCGCTCGCCGAGACGATCCGGGACACATGGCGGTGGTGGGCGGCCGATGGGCGTCCCGTGGACCACCCGCGATGGGCAGACCACGGGATTGCCGCGGAGAAGGAAGCGAAGATCCTCGCCTCTGTGTGATCAGGCCTCGATCGCGAGGAGGCCCACGTGCGGGCCGATCCTGTGAGGCGGGGAGACCCTGTTGAACTCCTCGATCTGCTCCCGCAGCGTCGCCGGGAGCTGCGCCCCGTGGTACTCGGGGCGGGCGAGATGGCGGGCGAGGCGCGCCGTACGGACGACGATGCCCGTCTTCCGGGCGTCTGCCGGCACCGTCCACACCATTTTCAGTGCCTCGGCCGCGCCGTCCACGTCACCGGCGAGGAGACGGGCGTGCGCGAGGTCGGCGGCCGCGCTCGCCCGCACGTGACTCGACTGGCGCTCCGGCGGCCGCTGCTCGATGAGGTCCAGCGCCCGCCGGGCGTCCGCCTCGGCCTGCGCCGCGTCCCCGATGAGGAGCCCGGTCGTGCTGGTGGACATGGCCTGCCGCTCCGGGGTGAACGCGAACTCGCCGCCGACCCCGTCGTGCAGCTCGTCGCGCTGGCCGTGGCCCTCTTCGCCGGAGAGCTGGATGGCGCGCCGGGCGGAGACCACGTCGCCCAGGTGCGCGTGGGAGCGGGCCTTGATGGCGAGCAGCCGACGGTGGGCGACGTCGCCGAGACCGCCGTAGGACAGCGCCTTGGTCGCCTTGGCGACCGCCTCGGTCGGGTTGCCGGTGTGGTAGGCGATGTAGGCCAGCGTCCCGTAGGCGTAGGCCTCCAGGGGCGTGAAGCGGGTGGCCTCGCCGAACACCGCGGCGGTGCGGGCCAGGCTGCGGGCTGACTGGAAGTACCCGAGGTCGAACGCGGCGACCGACAGCAGAGCGGCGGTCTGCCCGTTCAGGATCATCAGGTCTTGCTGCTGGATGGGGACCTGCGTCCGGTCCCGGTGGCTTTCGATCGACTGGCGGAGGGCATCCGCCGCCTCGTAGGCCTTCGCCGGGGGCATCAGGTGGTATCCCTGAGCCACGGCTGTCACCTGGTCGCGCAGTTCCTCGATGGTGTTGTCGGAGATGGACGCCGATGCACTGGTGTCGGCGGCCCGGTGGGCTTCTTCTGCGGTCATTCGAACTCGCTCTTCCAGGTCATACGCGGGTGCCTGGGGATCGCCCTCGGGCGGCGGCCTGAACAGCTCCTCAGCTGTGTGCTCGGGCCACATCGCCTCAAGAATCTGACAGGTCTCGGGGCCCGGCAGCCCTTGTAACTGGCCGCCCGTCCACCGCCTGAACTGCGTCTCACCGCACGTCGGGTTGTTGGGACTGTGCCCGAAGAGCCGTACACCGACCTCGGTGAACTTCTCCTCGAACCGCCGGTAGGTGAGCTTGTCGCGACGGCAGAGCCAGGCGAGCAGCGTCCTCGGTTCAGTCCTCATTCCGCTCCCAGTCTGCGACGCCGCAGTCGGCTGGCCTCCGAATCGATCCCTTCTCCGGAAGGGGATACCGCCGTTCCTCGCTGCGGCAACCTCCCCCGCACAGAAGCCACTTCCAAGCTACCCCGGGGCCACCTGTGTCGCACGGAAGTGTTGAAGAGGCCATGTTGCAGGCCATGGCGAAGCCATGTGGCGCAGGTGAACTCTGATCGCCTACTTCGCTGAGAGTGCCCGACCGACACACAGAAACCATGGGAGTCCCCCGTGAACCCCGCTACGCAGCAGTGCACCACTTCGGCTCAGGACGATGACGCGCTCACGTCCGCGGCATCCGAGGACATCACCGCCTCGCATCCGGTGAGCGCGACGCTGGTTCTCATGCCGTTACAGCCGGAATCCCTTGCGCGCTTGCAGTGGGACGGCGGTCTCCTGGCGAACGAAGGCATCCGCCGCAACGCCCGGTTGATGGCGCGTACCCGCCTGACCGTGGCCAACTGGACGGGCGACGTCGAAGCCGGCGCCCGGATCGCGGCAGAGCTGGCGAGCAACGCCGCCCAGCACGGCAAGCCGTTCACGGACGGGCGCGTCGTCCTGCGGCTCCATCTGCCGTCCGACGATGACGAGCTGTGCATCGAGGTAGACGACGCCGACCCCGAGTTCTGCGACTTCGAGGCGGCGGCAAGCGGCCTGCGGGGGGCGGAATCCGGGCTGGGCTTCGCCAGGCGCCAGGGCGCACGGCTGACCTGGGAAGTGAAGCGCGACAACGGCCGGGGCATCGGCAAGACGGTGCGGGCGCTGGTGCCCGCCGCCCGTGAGGAGGCGTCGGCGTGAGCATCGCTCAGCAGCTTCCCCAGCGGGCGAGGACCGCGCCGGAGCGGGCCATACCGCAGGCAGGGCCGCCCATCTTCCAGCAGCAGCCCATCGAGGTCGACCCCGCCTCCGTCGCTCCCGACATGCGCGACCTGGCCACGCGGGTGCGCCAACTCATGAGGGTGCGCCGGGACCAGGTGCTTCAGCTGCCCCTCGGCGGAAACTTCTTCGACATCGTCGTCACGGCGAGCGGCCCGGAGGCGCACGCCGCCGTATCCGTCATGGACGGAATCCAGCGCGTCGGCGATGAGCGGGCCGACGCGTGCGGGCCGGTGATCGAGGATCCCCAGCGGTCATGGCTCATCTGGCTGGTCCCGCCGGGCACGAGCAAGCAGTGGGCGCCGCACCGCCACGCGACGTGCCTCGGCCGGCCTCATCACCTCGCCCTCCCCGCGGTCACGTCGACGGAGCCGCCCGGCCCCTACTGGCTGCGCCCCTTCCGCGGCGACCGACTGGTTCCCCCCATGGCCCTGCGCCAGTTGCTGGAGCAGTTCCAGCCGGGCCCGGCACCGCACGAAGCGGTGCTCGGCTCGCTGTTGAGCACGATCTCGTGATTCAGCTCCCTTCCGCCAGTACGGCTCCCCCCGACCGCAAGGGAACGCCATGCCGATGCCCCTCAGACCGCTTCAACCGCAGGCCCGTGCCGCCCGGCTCGAAGCCCTTCGCCGGGAGCACATGGAACAGATCATCGCCAAGGCAGCCGCTCATCGCCGCACCGTGCGAGTTGCTCCGTACGTTCTCGCGCTGACCGGCGACGAGCGGCGCGCGGACCTCGACCTGATTGTGAAGTACGCCGAGGAGAGCGGCTGGCAGGTCACCCGGACGACCTTCGCCGACATGGCCCAGTCGCCGGCCATCACCCGACGGCCCGGGTTCGGAGCGGCCTGCCGGTACGCGGCGCAGGGCTACGCCCACGGCATCCTCGCCATCGCCCGGCCAGCCATAACGACCGACAACGACGCGTACGCCGCGGTGCTGGAGCACCTGCACGTCCGCGGACTCTTCCTCGGCTACCTGCCAGCGGCCGACACCACCCCGTAGACCCCTGCCTGGTGGCCAGGACGACCTCCCCCTTGGCCACCAGGCAGGACCAAGCTCCGCCCGTTTCCTGGCAACGGTAGTTGGCGCGGGCGGAGAGCGGCGCTGGGGCCTGCGCCCCCGCCGGGTCTCAGCGCCGCTCACTTGGACCTGGCACATCATCCGAACTCACTTGAAGGGGCCGCTCAGTGGATGCCGTTCTCCCGGGATTCGTCGACCAGCTCTTGACGCAGAGCCAAGATCCCAGCCACATCCCGGACATCACCGTGTTGGCTGCCACCGGTTGGCTCGCCCCCCTCGCCTCTCGCATCCTGCCCCTGCTCGACACCGGCACGTACCGCTCGGCGCGGTCGTTCCTCGCGCACGGCTATGCGTACGTGCGGCTCCAGGCAGACGGCGACGACGCCACGGTCTACCTGCGTATCTCGGACACACGCGCCCTGACGCCGTGGCGCGTACACGCGCCGTCAACGGTCCTCAACGTGGCCGGTGCCACCGCGCTGGAGTCGTACGCCAGCCGTGAGGACGCACGCGTCGGCCGGCCGCAGTATGCGCGCACGTTCGGCGCCGGGGAGTTCTTCACCGTGCACCCGGACACGCTGTGCTCGACTCGGGCCACCTTGTCCACGGTGCAGGTGCTCGCCACCACGGAGCCCGTAGCCGAACGTGAAGGGCCCCTGTCCGGCGAGGCGTACGCCATGTATGCCCGCCGGGCCCGCCGGTACCTCGAACAGGCCTCTCTCGCCCGGGTAGGTCGCTCGTGCTGACCTCCACCGCCTCATGGCTGGACAATATTCCGCCGCTGGACATGGATGACCCGCGCAAGTTCCAGCGGATCAGCCGCAACGTGCTCGACCGCCTCGCCGACGACCGGCCTCTCCTCGCCCAGCTCGTCAACGACGTCCTGCACGACCCGGATCGTCTGTCCGCCAGCTGCGTCACCTTGCTGCTCAGCCGGCTGTCGCTGTACCAAGCCCCGGACCGCGGGTTCGAGATTCGGCTGAACATGAGCCCCCGGCCGGACAACCAGCTCGTCCCGCACGACCATTGCTACGCCTTCGCCACCCGCATCCTCACCGGCGGCTATGTGCACGTCGTACGGCGTCGCACAGACGGCTGGACGGGCCCGTTCACCGGCGCGGACCTGGAACCGGCCGTCGTGACCGTCGAGCGGCCCGGAAGCGCCTACACGCTCGGCGACTCGATGGTGCACCAGGCCGTGATGGACCCACACACGGTCACCCTGTTCGTGCGCGGCCCGCGCCGTAAAAAGCTGTCCCATGCGGCCGAGGAGCTGATGCCTCCCCGGGACAGCTGGCCGGCGGCCGCCATCCCGGGGGATGCGCCAGAGGAGTCCCGGCCGTGCACGCTCGCCGAGTACCAGCGCATGCGCACCTACCTGATCGAACGCGACCTCATCGGCTGATGCCTCAATTCCGTGGCCGCGGCGCGTCGTACGGCTGCGACGCGAGAGGCTACGGCAAGCACATCCGGCACACCGAGGAGCAACCGATGAGCACCGTTCTGACCACCGATCACCCCGCCTGGCAGGCGTACGAGGACGGCACGCGCGCCCGTGCCGTCCGCACGACCTCCGGCATCTGGACCGTCTTCCACGACCGGGACGGCCTGCACATGGCGTGCGTGGACGGCACCGAGGACGTCAAGCCCGAGTTCGTCGCCACCGACCTCGCGCACCTTCCGCCCGCCGCCCCGGCCGCCCTCCGTGAAGGCCTCGCCGCCCTCGGCGTCACCCAGCGGCTCGCGAACCCGTGGCTGTGGGACGCCATCACTACGGCGGTCCTGCGGCAGGTTGTCCGCGCTGACCAGGCCCGCAAGGTCTACCGCACCTGGTGCAGCACCTACGGCACCACCGTCGAAGGCCCCCGGGGTCCGCTCGCCGCGGCGCCCGGGCCGGACTCCGTCCTCGCCCTGGCCGACGAACAGTTCGCCAAGGTCGGAGCGAAATTCCACCGCACCGCCCTGACGGCCGCTGCGACGCACTACAAGCGGCACCACAACGAGTGGGAGCAGCTGAAGGCCGGCGCCCTGGCCGCCGCACTCACCCGCATCCCGCGCATCGGCCCATGGACCGCTGCTGCGGCCGCCACGGACTTCACCGGCGACTTCAGTGTCTACCCGCACGACGACCTGGCCGTGCGCACGTGGGCCGCCAAGATCGCCTCCGCCTACCCCTGGCCCGACAAGAAGGACAAGGCGTTCGGTCCGCTGTGGACCGGATGGGCCGGGCCCGACCGCACCGCTCTGCACACCCTCACCCTCGCGACCCTCACCTGGGGGGCGCATGCCAGATGACTTGGAGGACGCATGCAGCAGTTAACGCTGATCGCGGGCGCCGACGACCCTCACACGCTCGACGCCCTGTTCATCAACGCGCCGCTGCGTGACTACACTCTGCGGCCCCGGACCAACGACTACACGCTTCCCGTGCTGGGCATGGCGTACATCGCCACCTACGCCCAGCAGTGCGGTTTCAACGTCGGCGTGCTCGACGCCGAGGCCCACGGCCTGGGCCTCGAAGCCACTGCCCGGATCGTCAACGAGGCCGCGCCCCGCTGGGCCGCCATGAACCTCCTCGCGCCCACCTACGAAATGTCCGCGCGGATCGCCACCCAGCTCGACCCGGGCATCGCGCTCATGGTCGGTGGCCACCACGCCAAGGCCATGCCGGACAGGGTCCTCGCCGATCCCCGCATGCGCCACCTACGCGCCCTGGTCCTCGGTGAGGGAGAGTTCCGGGTCGCCGCCCTCCTGGAGGACGAACAGAACCGGCGCTCGCTGCCGGGCGTCCTGTGGCGCGACCACCTGCTCGGCACGCGGGCCGCCGGCATCCCGGCGGACCCGAAGACCAGCGCGGCAGTACTGGGCCCCGACATCAACGGCCTGCCGTACGTGAATCGCGCGTTCCTACCCCAGGACCCCTACCAGGCGGCGCCGACGGCGACGGACCGCCGCCTGGCCGGCCAACGGCCCTGGCTCGGCGGGATCAGTGCCCGAGGGCACATGGAAGCCAACATCGTCGGCAGCCGCGGCTGCCCCTACAACTGCACGTTCTGCGGCGCCGCCGTCTCCGCCAACCTCGACGTCACGATCCGCGTGCGCTCCCCCGAGAACATCATCGGAGAGCTCGACCAGCTGCACGAGCACTACGGCGTGACCGCTTTCCGCTTCGTGGACGACCTGTTCCTTGGCGTGGGCCGGGTCATCGATGAGCAGATGGACGCCTTCACCCGCCACAGGATCGGTGACCGGTACGTGTGGGACGCCACCGGCCGGATCAACGTCCTCAACCGGCTCACCGACGCTGACCTGGACCGTCTCGTCACCAACGGGCTGCGGGAAGTTGCCCTCGGTATCGAATCCGGCAGTGACCGCATCCTGGCCGCGATGGACAAGCGGATCGACGCCGAGATGTCTGAGCGCGTCGCGCGCCGCCTGGTCGCCCACGGCATCGGCGTGAAGGGCTACTTCATCCTCGGCTTCCCCGGCGAGACCAAAGCGGACCTGGACGCCACCGTGCAGCACATCCGCAACCTGTGGGCCGTCGCCGACCAGAACCCCGGCGACGTCCGCGCCAGCGTCTTCGAGTTCCGTCCCTATCCGGGCACGCCCGTGTGGACCACCCTCACGGACGAGGGCTGCTACAACCCGGATGACCTCCTCGCCTACGGGGACATCGACCTCACCCAGGACGGCGCCGACGAGTCCATGCGCCAGCGCGACGAGTTCAACTTCAGCGTCGGCATCCAGTTCGGCGACGTGCCCCTGAGCGAAGTCCGTTCCACGCTGGCGATGCTCACCCGGGAGCAGCACGAACGGAACCAGGCCGGCATGGGGGCAGCGGCATGACCGGGGACCGCAACGGCTTCTTCGTATCGATCGACGGGCCGAGCGGCGTGGGGAAGTCCACCACCATTCGGGAGCTGCAAGCCCTGCTCTCCGCGCGGGGTGTCCCTGCTCAGTGGACCGTCGAGCCGCCACGGGGAGACTTCCTCGGGGACTTCACCCGGACCCACGGTGGCCAGCTTCACGGCATGGCCCTGGCCTGCCTTGTCGCAGCCGCCCGATACCGGCACGTCGAGACCACCATCGACCCCGCCCTCAGCCGCGGCGAGCTGCTGATATCCGACCGGTACATGGCCTCGACCCTCGTCCTTCAGAAGCTTGACGGCGTACCGATGGATTTCCTGCTCCTGCTCAACGACTACGCCCCAAAGCCCGACCTGGCGGTGATCCTGACCGCCTCCCCCGGCACGATCGCCGACCGCATCACCAAGGCCGGCATCACGCACCGATTCCGGGCCGACCCAGAAGCGCCCGCCCGGGAGGTCGAACTCTACCGCGACGCCGCGAACCTCCTCGAAGACCTCAGGGCCAAGGTGCTCGTGATCGATAGCACCGCCATCCCCCCATCGGAGGTCGCGCGCCGAATCGCTGACGCGCTCCCCGCGATGCCACTACCGTCAGATGCTTCAGCCATCACCCCAACCCCCCAGGAATCATGAGCGGACAGCCGGCACAGCCCACCATCGACACACACGTCCTTCTCCGTGACGGCGACAAGATCCTTCTCTCACAGAGAGGGGGCCCCTACGGCTACCGCCGGTGGCATCTGCCCTCCGGCAAGCTCGACCAGGGCGAAGCCCTCACCGTCGGGGCAGCTCGCGAACTGTTCGAGGAGACCGACGTCAAGGTCGACCCCGACCACCTGGAGCTCCTGCACGTCGTGCACCACCGGCAGGAAGACGGCTCCGAGCGCATCGGGTTCTTCT
The DNA here is from genome assembly GCF_001636945.3 of Streptomyces sp. FXJ1.172. Lineage (NCBI taxonomy): Bacteria > Bacillati > Actinomycetota > Actinomycetes > Kitasatosporales > Streptomycetaceae > Streptomyces > Streptomyces sp. FXJ1.172. The sequence goes on from NZ_CP119133.2 coordinate 26,768, forward strand.
TCACGGCCACCGAGTGGGAGGGAACGCCCACGAACAAGGAGCCCGAGAAGTGCCTGGCGCTCCAGTGGTTCGCCGACCATGATCTTCCCGAGGACATCATCGAATACCCGGCCGCAGGCCTGTACAGCTGCCTCAACCGGACCAGCGCCCTGACGCTGCACGGCTGGCAGTAACTGCACCGCACCGGCCGGGCCCCAGACGGCCCCGCTCGTCCACTCCCCCCGTGGATGGGCGGGGCCTTGCCGTTTCTCCCGAACATCTCGGGGTCATCCGAGACCCTTTTCTGCACAGCTGGGATCGGGGAAATGCGCACCGATTTGTTCAGTGCGCAGACCCTGGTGGGTGCCTTCCTGGGCAATGGGCCCACCACCTCCAACACCGCGCCGCCGACCACGGCAGCACCCGCGCCCTGTACCGCCTGGCCGAGATCCAGGAGAAGGCCGGAGACCGGGAAGGCGCCGAAACTGCCCAGGCGCCACCTCAGCGGCCACACGTCGCTTGTCGCGAGGCAGTGCGGGCAGGCGCGGCTGCCGGTCAGCTGGAGCCACTGTTTGTGGAATCCATCCGGTCGGGCGGGTGGCCGCCGCCGTGGTCCAGGCCGCCGACCGCTCCTGGGCGCGCCACCCTGCCCAGGCACGCGGACCAGGCCATGGCCGTCAAACAGTAGCGGCAGGCCCCCGATCCGGACCAGTAGGAGCCGTCGGCCAGCAGCGCCAGCCCCGGCGGCCGTCGGGTGCTGGTCGCGCGAATCAGGAACTGCGTCCCTTGAGCTGCGACGTCTGTGAGCAAGCATGTGCGCTCCGCCGTCATGCTGCTTGGCCACCCGGGTGCGCGCCTCCTCCAGGCCCGCGTGTGGACGCTCGGGCATCCGTCGTGGGCCGCCTAGAACATCTTGAGTTCGCGCATTCCGAAGGGGCTTCGATGGCTCATTGGCGGCGGCGGGGGGGTTCGCCATCGAGCAGCCGGCGACCGTCGACGTGAACGAGATCGTCGTCCGGCCCACGGCCCAGAACTGAACCCGCCCAAGTCCGAGGCGCATTGCAGGCTCGGCCCCCCGGTCCCTCCTTGAGGCCTTTGCCTCCAACCGCCCTGCTGCACCCAATTCCACCAAACACGGGCCCGGACCCTGCCCGTTCGTACGCATGCGTGAACGATTGCGCACCCGGGAGGATGCAGCCGACACTCCGGGGTCACCCGTCGAAGGAGAAGACGTCGTGGACTCACGGTGCTGCCCACGAGCGCCACGGTGTACCCGTCGGCGGTGAGCCGGTGCGTGACAGCGGCCCCATGCCTGAGAGCCCGCAATGATCTGTCCGGCCCGGCATCGGCTGGTCCGACATGGGGCAAGGGGGAGGACGCAGACCGCTGCCTCCGGCACCTTGCCGCCGGGCTTGCGACTCCCTCACGGCCCGCTACGCGCGCAGTGTCCCCTGCGGAGTCGACCGCTGCTCCGCACCCAGCTCTCTCTTCGGCAACTGAGCCGCCGGAGCCACTGCTTTCAGGGCCGGGACCGTCATCACCGTGGTGGCCAGGGTCATGAGGATCATCAGGGAGTAGAAGGTCTGGTCGATGAGGTGCAGCTCCAGACCGGTGGACACGATGACGATCTCCGTGAGGCCGCGGGTGTTCATGAGGACTGCGGCGATCAGGGACTGACGGGGCTCGGCGCCGCACAGGTGTGCGCCTGCGTAGGCGCCCAGCGTCTTGGTGGCGGTGGCCACGGTGATGAGGAGGCCGAGGGTGAGGACCGTCTGGCCGCTGAACCCGGCGATGTCGACCTTGCTGCCCGCCATGAAGAAGTACAGCGGCAACAGCAGGCCGCCGGCCTGCCGCATCCGGGTGGCGATGCCCGTGCGGAGCAGGGACGGCATGGAGCGCGGTACCGCCGCCCCGAACGCGAACGCCCCGAAGATGAAGTGGATGCCGAGCCATTCGGTTGCGGCGGCCGATCCCAGGAGGCCGACGGCCAGGACCAGGAACGCCGTGTCCGCGCCGCCCGCCCCGCGACGGGCGGCGCGGCGCAAGAGCGCGGCGAGGAGGGGGCGGACCGCGCCGACCATGACCAGTGCGCACAGCGGAAGCAGGGCGAGCCGCACCGGCACGGCGGCGTGTGCGTACGCAATGACGGCGGCCAGACACACCCACGCCGCCACGTCCGTGACGGCGGCCGCGACAAGGACGACGGCTCCCGTGGGCTCGCGGCCCAGGTGGTGGTCGGCCAGGATCCGGGCCAGCACGGGCAGCGCCGTCACGCACATGGCCACCCCGACGAAGAGGACGAAGGCCGCATGGCTGCCCGGAGCATGGGCGGATGCCAGCGGCAGGGCGAGCGCCATCCCGCCGAGGAGCGGAAGCAGGAGCCCACCTGCCGCGATACCGCACGAAAGGCCTCTGCCGCCGTGCGGGAGGGCGTCCTTGGTTTCGAGGCCCACGAGGAACATGAACGTTGCCAGACCCACGTCGGCCAGGCCGGTGAGGGCCGGGCGCGCGTCGGCCGGCAGTACGCGGCCGCTCACCGCCGGGGACAGGACCATGGGGCTGGCCAGGATCCCGGCGACGATCTCGCCCACCACCGGCGGTTGACCCAGGCGGCCCAGCACGGCGCCGAGGAGCTTGGCGGCGGCGATGACGAGCGCGAGGACGAGGAAGAGGTCCGCCTGGGCGTTCCCGGTCACGTGTCCGCCGTTCGGAAGAGCCGGGCCGCATCGAGCACGCGCCGGTGGGCTTCGTCGCCGCCCACCGTGATGCGCACACCCGCTCCCGGATAGGCCCGGACCCGCACACCGGCCGCGAGTGTGACCTGGGCGAAGCGTTCCGTCGCGGCTCCGAGCGGGAGCCACAGGAAGTTCCCGAACGACGGCAGCGGATCGAGTCCCTCGGCGCGCAGGCCGGCCGACAGCAGCGAGCGCCCACGCCGTACGGTGTCGAGCCGGGCCGCGAGCTGTCCGTGCTGCTCCAGGGAGACCTGCGCGGCGTGTTCGGCGGTGCGGGTGACCGAGAACGGGAGCAGTGTCTTGTAGGCCAGGCCGGCCAGGTCGGGGGCGGCCAGGGCGTATCCGGCACGCAGCCCGGCGAGGCCGTACGCCTTGGAGAACGTGCGCAGGAGTACGAGCCGGGGAGCTGTGCGCAGCAGGTCCAGGTTGTGCGTCTCCTCGTGCTCGTCGAACTCCACGTACGCCTGGTCGAGGACGGTGACGACGTGGGGTGGCAGCGATCCGAGGAAGGCGGCCAGCTCGGTGCGCGGGATGCGGCGGCCGGTGGGGTTGTGCGGGGAGCACAGGACGACGATGCGGGTACGGGTGTCGACCTTTGCCGCGAAGGCGGACAGGTCGTGCTCGCCCGAGGGTGTCAGTGGGACCGGCGTGCCCTGGGCGCCCGCTGTCGTGATGAGGAAGGGGTACGCGTCGAAGCCGGGCCAGGGGTAGAGGACTTCGTCGCCGGGGCCGCACAGCGCGAGCAGCAGCTGGTGGAGGACGGCGCCGCTGCCGGGGCCGACCACGATTTCTTCGGGATCGGTGGCGAAGTGCCGGGCGACGGCTTGCCGCAGCGTGCGCGCCGTGGGGTCAGGGTACAGGTGGACGCTGCGCGCGCTGAGGCGCAGCGACTCGACGACCGCGGGGAGCGGAGGCAGAGTCAGTTCGTTGTTGGCCAGGTCGAGCAGGCCGTCGGCGTGCTTCGCCGGCGGATCCGCCGCGCGGTAGGCGGGAAGCCGAGAGATCTCCGTGGTACGGAGCGGGGCAGGGGGTACCTGGTTCGTGGGCATGGACGTCCTCGGCGGCTCAGTGGGACGGGGTGTTGTCGGACGGGGGGCACTGGTGCGGCCATGTCGTGAAGCGCCGCAACCCGTACAGGAGCGGGATGCCGGCACTGCGGACGATGGTGCGGACTTCGCCGAGCACCAGGGTGTGGTCGTGAACGTCGAGCAGTCCGGTCACACGGCAGTCGGCCACGGCGAACGCGTCGTCCGCGAGGTGCGGCAGACCGGAGGGTGAGCGGCGCCAGCACAGCCGCGCGAACCGGTCGGGCTCGGGCCCCGCGAACAGTTCGGCGGTGCGCCGCCCGCCGCTGTGCAGGAGGTTGACGGCGAAACCGCCGTGCGCGGTCACCGCCTCCAGCGTGGCGCTGCCTCTGCGCAGGCTCACCAGCAGCGTGGGTGGGGCCACGGTGACGCTGGTGAGCGAGGAGCAGGTCATGCCCCGCGGCGTGCCCTCGGCGTCCAGGCTGGTCACCACCGCGACGCCGGTGGGAAAGGAGCTCATCAGATCGCGGTAGCGCCGTTGGTGCGCAGCGCCGGCGACCTTCCGGTGCGGTGCGGTCGCGCCGCTCATGAGGCGCCGTGCAGGTGGCGCAGCAGCTGGTGGGTGGAGGGCAGGGAGCGCACCCACTCGTGCTGTTTCCGTTTGATGTCCGCGAACAGCTGCTCGGCTCGGGCGACGGATTCCGGTTTGTGGGCGAGCGAGGGCAGCGGATGGCGGGGGAGCATGCCGAGTCCGGCGAAGATGCAGTAGTAGCTGCCGTTGGTCCAGAAGTTGCGGAACTCGGCCTCGAAGTTCCCGTAGTAGGTGCCTTCGTCGCTGATGGGCAGGTTCACCGGCAGTCCGGCCCGGTAGGTCTCCGCCTTGTCCTTGATGCCGTCGGCGAGTTCCAGCTCCTTGTTGGCCCGCCAGAACGGTGTGTCCGTGCGGGGTGAGAAGTAGTAGTGGGCCTGGAGGAAGTCCCGGGTGTCGTCGAACATGTCCTGGATCTCGCGGTTGAACCGGTCGACCAGCACCGGGTCGAAGGTGCGGTCGGGGAAGTGTTTGGCGAGCATGTGGATGGCGGCGTAGACGAAGTAGATTCCGCTGGACTCCAGGGGTTCGACGAAGCAGGACGCCAGGCCGATGCCGACGCAGTTGCGCACCCACGCCCGCCGGTTGCGGCCGACGCGGAAGCGGATGTGGTTGAACGGTGTCTGTTCGGGGTCGAGCCCCCACAGCCGGGCGAATTCGGCGGTGGCCTGGTCACGGTCGGCGAAGCGGCTGGAGAAGACGTAGCCGCTGCCGAACCGGCCGAGCGTGGGTATCTTCCAGGTCCAGCCGGCGGGCATGGCGATGGAGGAGGTGTAGGGCTCGACGCCGTGTGTCTCGTCGTCGTGGGGCACGGCGGTGGCCACGGCGCTGTCGCACAGCAGGTGGTCGCTCATGTCCAGGAACGGCTCGCCCATGGCCTGGTTGATGAGCAGGCCGCGGAAGCCCGAACAGTCGATGAAGAGGTCGCCGTCCAGCAGCCGCCCGGACTTGGTGCGCAGTGCCGTGAGGTAGCCGCGCTCGTCGGTGAGGGCTTCGGTCATCTCGTCCTCGACGTGCTCGACGGCCTGCTTGGTCACCGCGAAGGTGCGCAGGAAGTCGGCGACGAGCTGTGCGTCGAAGTGCCAGGCGTAGTTGGTGGCGCGGCGTGAGTCGAGCCAGCGGGGCGCCTTGCGGGCGTCCATGATCGCCGTATCGACGAAACAGGCGTGGTCGTAGGGCTCGGTGGTCTCGCCGCGCAGTGTCTTGGCGGCCCAATAGTGGGACAGCGGGATGTGATCGGCGGACGGCAGCAGGCCGAAGGGGTGGTGGAAGGTGTCCGGGTGCCCATCGACCGTACGGGGGCTCGGACTGCCCTCGCCCGGGGTGCGCCAGTTGATGAACTTGACGGCCATCTTGTAACTGGCGTTACACTCGCGCATCCACTCCTCTTCGGCGATGCCGAGGTAGTCGAAGAAGGCGCGCTGGAGGTTGGGGATGGTGGCTTCGCCGACGCCGATGCGCGGGATGCTGGGCGCTTCGAGAACCGTGATCTGCACGGTGTTCTGCAACGCCTTGCCGAGGTAGGCCGCGGTCATCCAGCCGGCGGTGCCGCCGCCGAGAATGACGACCTTCTGGATCCGGGTGTCGTTGCGAGTGTCGTTGTGGGTGTCCAGGTGGCTGTCGGTGCGGGTGCTCATGGGCGTTGTCCTGATTCGTCGGTGATGAGGCGGAGGCGGAGGTCAGTCGGTGAGCAGGCCGCGGGCGTGCAGGTCGGCGACGACCGGGCCGGGGAGCCGGGCGGCACGGGCCTGGGCCCGGGTGAGCGCGGTGGGAATGCTCTGCTCGAACGTGAAGAGGCCGTGCGGGTCGTAGCGGCGCTTGACCTCCATGAGGCGCGGCAGGCCGTCGCCGTAGTAGGCGTGCAGCCAGTTCTCCAGATCGAGGTCCGGGCTGTTGACGTAGGCCCCGCCGGTCATGAACGGGAGCATCTCCGCGCGGGTGCCGGACAGCCAGTCCAGGTGTTCGGCGTCGCTGCCGGGATCGCTCCAGTGGCCGAGGTACTCCACGCACAGGAAGGCCGCCCGGTGCGCGAACGCGGAGTGATCGGGCGGCACGTCGGCCAGGACCGCTCCGCCCAGGCCGTACAGACCCGTCTTGACGCCGGGCGGCGCCTTCTCGTGCCGGCGGCCCAGGGTGCGCAGCGCCTCGGCGCCGAGTGGGCCTTCGGCCAGTGCGGGGGTGAACTTGGCGCGTACCGACGGCACTTGCTCGGTCCAGGTGCCGATGCTGTCCCCGTACGGCAGGGCGCGTACGGATGTCGCGCGAGGCCGGCAGGCGTTGGTCAACGGTCGGAGCAGGGCGGTGAGTTCACGCTCACCCCCTTCGAACAGGCCGGTGGCCAGGGCCCTGTCGGCGGAGGCGGGGAACAGGTTGAAGCGGGAGTTCACCCGCGGGTCCGCCTGGCTGAGCCAGTGCTGCCAGGCGTCGAGTGCGGCGATGCCGTCGCGCGCGTCCCATTCCAGCGTGAACAGGGTCACGTCGCCGATCGGGCGCATCGCGAAGGTGTAGGAGGTGACGATCCCGAAGTTCCCGCCACCGCCTCCGCGTGACGCCCAGAGCAGGTCCGGATGGTGGTCCGCGTCGACCGTCAGTTCCTCGCCGCGGGCGTCGATCAGGGTGAGTGCGACCAGGTGGTCGATGAGCAAGCCGCGGGAACGTACCAGCATGCCGATGCCGCCGCCCAGGACATGACCGCCGATGCGGATGTCGGGGCAGACGCCCGCGGGGATCGTGCCGCCGAGCGCCCACAGCGCCGCGTACGCCTCGCCGAGCAGGACACCCGGGCCGAGGGTGGCGCGGGTGCGGTCACCGTAGACCGCCAGCGCCCCCAGGCGCGACACGTCGATGACGATGCCGTCGTCGAGGCCGCTGAACCCCTCGCTGTTGTGGCCGCCGGAGCGGATCCGGAACGGGATGCCGCGCTCCCGGACGTAGCGGAGCGCCGCTGCCGTCTCGTGGCTGTCACCCGGCAGGACGACGGCCCTGGGCCGGTAGTCGAAGCGCTCGTTCCACAGGCGGCGCGCCCTTTCGTAGCGCGTGTCGCCGGGTGTCACCACCGTGCCGATGGTGTCCGGATACGCCCCCATCAGGCGGCGTCCTCGTGGCCACGGGCGAAGAACCTGATGGGCGTCCGCGCCGCCCGCTCCCCGTCGGCCGACGGCGGCTTCCAGGCGGCGAAGGTGTGGGTGACACCGCTGCCGCGGCTCTCCAGATAGCAGATGATGTTCAACGGCCAGCCGGCGCTGCGGAAGAGGTACTCGTCCATACGGCTGGGGTTCTCGCTCAGCAACTCCCTGCGTTCGTGCGGAGGGCCCACACGGTGCCAGTCCGGGTGCATGTGGACCGAGCCGAGCATCTCCAGGTCCGCCGCCTCGAACTCGCGGACCACCTTGAGGAGCTGGCGCGAGTCGCACCAGAATCCGCGCTCGCCGTCGTCGTACTGCTTGCCGAAGCGGGGCACGATGGTGTCCCGGAACTCCTCCAGCGGTACGTCGTCGACCGCGCGGACGTTGGCGGCGAAGGCGACGCGGCGAACGGTGAGGGCGTCGCCGTCCAGCGTGCCGCCGAGGAGGCCGAAGCTGTTGGGGCGGTGCAGACGCGAGCCGCCCGCGGCCACGGAGGCCAGCCCGAGCCGGTACTGGGCGACGGCGTCCTCGATGAACTCGGTGAAGACATCCGCGTCCGCGACGATCGCCGTGATGGCCGAAAAGGGGCTCACGGGCGCCGGAGCCTTCTTGTCGGGCTGCGCCGGGTGAGCGGTGCGTGGTGTGCGGGCTTGCGCCGTCCCGGATTCGGGCATGACGGCGCTCCTTTCCGTGTGCGGGGGTGGGTGCGGTCCGTGCGCCTTCAGGCGGGCACGGGTGACCGGGATGAGGTGGCCGGGCGGGTCAGACGATGCCGCCGTTGGACCGGACGACCTGTCCGTTGATCCATCCGCCGGCCGGGCCGACGAGGAAGCTCACCAGATCGGCGACGTCCTCGGGGCGGCCGATGCGGCCGAGCGGCACCTGCTGGGCGAGAGCCTCGATGTCCTCGGGGGTTCTGCCACGCAGGAACAAATCGGTGCCGGTCGGGCCCGGAGCCACGGCGTTGACCGTGACGTCGCGCCCGGCCAGCTCCCGCGCGAGGTGACGGACCAGTACCTCTACGGCGGCCTTGCTCGCGTTGTACACGGCCTGTCCCGGCACGCCCAGGGCCATCGATGAGCTGGAGAAGGCCAGGACGCGCCCGCCGGGCCGCACGTGCCGGGCCGCGGCCCGCAGGAGACGGCAGGTTCCCAGGAGGTTGACGTCGACCACGTGGCGCAGGTCCGCGTCGTCGGTCTCGGCCAGGGGGCCGCGTCGGCGGGCGTGGGCACCGGCACAGCCGATGACGATGTCGACGCCGCCGAACTCCTTGTCGGCCGTTGCGAACAGCGCGTCGACGGTTTCCGCACGGGCGATGTCACCGCGTACCGCGACGACGCGGACCGCCGTGGCCTTCTCGATCCGGCGCACCAGCGCATCGGCGGACGAGGAGTCCTGTGCGTAGCCGACGACGAGGTCGACGCCGCTGTCGGCGAGGCGCTGTGCGAGGGCCGCGCCGATGCCACGGGTGCCGCCCGTCACGATCGCGACCCGCCGGGTGGAGGCCGTCATCGCTCCTCCTCCGTGATCTCGCCGAGCGCAGCCTGGCCCCGGGCCGCCCATGGCGAGCCCTCGGCGCCCTCGAAGCGGCGCTCGTAGGCCTGGAGGAATCCGATGCGGTCGGAGACGGGATCGTCGGGGCGGTTGAGGAAGGGCAGGTCGGAGTCGACCATGTGCCGGATGGCGAGGAGCGGCACCGGGCTGCGCAGCGGCCTGAACCCGGGGTTGTGCAGGCCGCCCTGGGCGCTGCGCGGATGGAACTTGCCGATCATGAGGCCGGAGGCGACGAAGCTCGCCTTGAGCCTGCGGTGGGTCTCGTCCACCAGCTCGGCGGCGTCCTCCTCCGCGACGTCGGGCAGGATCACCACGATCGCCTTGTCCAAGGAGCCGGGCCCGGACGTCGGTTCCATCGCGAGGAAGGCGGTGCGGTGGGCGGCGATGGCCTCGTCGATGGCACCGCGGGTGCGGCCCTGGGTGCGGACCACGGTGAAGGCGACATGGTTCGCCGCCAGTGCGCGCGGCATGTAGGGGCAGACCGAGCCGCCGCGCCCGAGACCGGGATGCGGCCGGCACAGGAACTCCTCGCACCAGGCGGCGATGCGTTCGATGACGGGCAGGTCGCGGCTGAGGCGGGCCAGTTCGTCGTAGCGGTAGAGGGAGGGTGCTGCTGTCGTGTTCATGAAGCCCCCGTCCGGAAGATCACCAGGTGATGGGCAGACAGGCCAGGGCATGGGTGACCATGCCGGGCTGCCACGGCACTTCGTCCGCAGGGACGGCCAGGGCCAGCCCCGGAAGGTCGTGTACGAGGATGGAGAGGGCCTCGTGCAGCTGGATGCGCGCCAGATGGGCGCCGATGCAGTAGTGCGGTCCCTTGCCGAAGGCGAGGTGGGTGGGTGACGGCCGGTGGATGTCGAACCGGTCCGGGTCCGGGCAGCGTCGCTCGTCGCGGTGCGCCGAGGAGATCAGCGGCATGACGCCCTGCCCTTTGGCCACCCGCCCCGAAGGCAGGTCCACGTCTTCCTGGGCGACGCGCAGGAAGCCCACGTCGGCGGGGAAGTCGTGGCGCAGGATCTCCTCGACGGCCGGCACCACCAACTCGGGGTCGGCCACCAGGTCCTCGTACTGGTCGCGGTGCCGCAGCAGGCTGAACACCCCGCGCCCCAGAGTGGTCATGGTGGTCTCGTGGCCGGCGAGGAGCAGGGACCGCGCGGTGTCGATGAGCTCCGCCTCGGTGAGCCGGTCCTCGCCGTCGCGCGCCGCGATCATGGCGTCCAGCAGGTCCGTACCGGGCTCGCGCCGATGGCGCTCGACCAGGTCCGTCAGGTAGGCGTAGAACTCGGTGAGCCCCTTGGCCCGTGCGGCCGCCCGGTCGGGCCCGATGGTCATGGCCGTCTCGGACCAGTCACGGAACCGGTCGAGGTCGCAGTCGCCGACGCCGAGGATCTCCGCGATCACCCGGATGGGCAGCTGACGGGCCAGGGCGGTCATCAGATCGGCCGGTGGGCCGGCCGCCACCATGTCGTCGACGAACGCCTGCGCGATCGCGCGGATGCGCGGGCGCCATGCCTCGCTGCCACGCACGGAGAACGGGCGGGACAGAATCCGGCGCAGCCTGGTGTGGCGCGGCGGGTCCAGGTTGATCAGGGTGTCGCGATCCTCGGACATGTCCGCGTCGGGCTGGAGCCGGGGAGAACCGGGCCGGTTGAGGTCGCGGCTGAAGCGGGGATCGGTGAGCACGGCCTCGACGTCGGCGAAGCGCACCGCCACGCGGACGACGTCACCGCTGGGCAGCACGGCGTCGCCCAGCGGGTCGTGGGCGCGTCGCCAAGCGCAGCTGCGCGGTACCTCGCCCAGCGGCTCGTCGGGGAAGGGAAATGCCTCGGGTGCCATGGTGTTCAGTCCTCGAAGGTGAGCAGGGGGACGTCCCACAGGTCGGTGTGGACCGGCCGGCGCATCGCCGGCGCGAGGACCTCGATCACGAGCATTTCGGTGAGGTACTGAACGGTGGCCGATATCAGGTGACTTGAGTACGCGAGTGCCGCCTGCTGTTTGAGGCCGACAGTGACGTGCACGTGCGGGACGATCTCGTCCTTGGCGGGGTCGTAGGAGAAGGTGCCGCAGCCCATGGCCTCCACCTTCTCCAAATGGACCGGAAGGCGCACGGGCGCTTCGGGGTCTTCCACCCGCTGGCAGGTCCCCGCGATCTCGGTCTCGGCGAAGGCGGCGAGGAACATGGGGACGTATCCCTGCTGGATCCCGTTGTCCCTGCAGAAGCGGGCCAGGGACGGCAGGAAGTGCTCGCCGTGGTCGAAGTTGACTCCGAAGGTCCGGCCGGGTTTCAACTCGTGGGTACGCATGGGTGGTTCACTCCTGTCGGGCAGGTGTGCAAGGGGGAGCGGAGGACGGCGTCACAAGGTGATGCGCAGGTCCTGGGACTGGAGCCAGGTGTTCAGGTCCAGAACCATCTCCAGGCTGATGCGGGTCAGGGTGGACGTGGTCGCCCGGGGCGGTGAGTCGAGCAGGCTCCGGACGGCCCGCTGGTCGAGGAGCGGCAGCACCGGAGCGGTGCCGTCGGCGACCAGCCCGGCGAGGGAGGCCCGCAGGGCGAGGCCGTAGGCGGGGTCCTGGGTGGCCGGGTAGGGGCTCTTGCGCCGCTCCAGGACCGAGGCCGGCAGTACGTCCTGGACGGCGGCGCGCAGCAGGCTTTTCTCCCGCCCGTCGAACGTCTTCATCGACCAGGGCGTGTTGAAGACGTACTCCACCAGACGGTGGTCGCAGAACGGAACCCGCACTTCGAGCCCGTGCGCCATGCTCAGGCGGTCCTTGCGGTCAAGGAGCATCGTCACGAAGCGGGTCAGGTGCAGATACGAGATCTCCCGCATCCTGCGCTCCGTCGGATCGGTCGCGTCGAGGTGCGGCACCTCGGCCAACGCCTCGCGGTAACGGTCGCGTTCATACGAGACGACGTCGAGTTCCTTGCGCAGCGCCGGGTCGAAGAGATCGTCGGGGCGCTGTCGGCGCATCATGAACACCAGCCAGGGGAAGGTGGGCGCGGCCACCGCCTCGGGCAGGTGGAACCAGGCGTACCCGCCGAACACCTCGTCTGCCGACTCGCCGGACAGGGCCACCGTCGAGTGCTCCCGGACCGCCTGGAACAGCAGGAGCAGGGAGGTGTTCATGTCCCCACTGAACTGCGGGTGTTCCCATGCCCGGACCACATCGGCGCGCAGCGCGGGCTCGGCGAGCCGGGTGGCGTCGAGCACGATGTCGGTGTGGGTGGGACGCAGATGCCGTACGACGTCGTGGACGTACGGTCCGTCGGGTGAGCCGCGCATCCCGTCGTCCTCGAAGTGGTCGGCGAGGCCGGCGAAGTCCACGGCGAAGGAGCGCAGGCCGCCGTGGCGCAGCCCCAGGGCGGTGATGGCGCTGGAGTCGAGGCCGCCCGAGAGCAGGGAGCACAGCGGGACGTCGGCCACGAGCTGCCGCTCGACGATGTCTTCCATCAGTTCCCGCACCGTCGTGATGGTGGTGTCGAGGTCGTCGGTGTGGTCATGGGCCCGCAAGGTCCAGTACCGCCGCTTGCGCAGGCCCTCGCGCCCGAAGCGCAGGAGCTGTCCGGGGCGCACCTCGTGCAGCCCCTTGTAGAGGGAGTGCTCGGGAGTCCGGGCGATGGTGAGGATCTCGCGCAGGCCGTCGGCGTCGACGGCCCGCGGCGCCCGCGGATGCGCGAGGATCGCCTTGGGCTCCGACCCGAACAGAAGCCCCTCGGCGGGTAGTTGGCAGTAGAAGAGAGGTTTGACGCCCAATCGGTCGCGCACCAGCAGGAGCTCTTCCGTTCGGGTGTCCCAGATCGCGAAGGCGTACATGCCGTTCAGCCGCTCGACCACCTCTTCTCCCCACTGGAGGTAGCCGTGCAGGACCACTTCGGTGTCGCTGCGCGTATGAAAGCGGTGCCCCTTGGCTTCCAACTGAGCACGCAGCTCACGGAAGTTGTAGACCTCCCCGCTGTAGGTCAGGACGGCGGCCGTGGCCTCTGCGGCCATGGGCTGCCGGCCTCCGTCAGGGTCGATGACGGCCAGTCTCCGATGGCCCAGCGCCGCGTGGGGGCTCAGCCATGTTCCCGTGTCGTCGGGGCCGCGAGGGGCGAGCGTTTCGGTCATGGCGGACACGACGGCCCGCTCGGTGAGGAGGTTTCGTTCGAAGTCGACCCAGCCTGCGATACCGCACATTCGGCTGTCCATTCATGGTGTCCCGCGTACAGCGTGTCTCACCGTCACGAGGCGAGAGCGCGCTCGTATGCCGCCTGTTTTCGGACTTTCGCGTCCGCAGAGCGCGGAAACTCGACTGGAAGGTCCACCCGAGATCAGGACCTGTATCGGGAACTGGCAGTGCGCGCCAGCATCCGCCCCGTGGATGCACCGGAGACATTATCAAGGGTTTCGAAGTCGGGATTTCTCACGGTGTGGCTCTGGCCAGGATCAAGACGCATTGAGGCGGAGAGGAAACGGACACGCGACGACGGGATACGGGCATCTCGACATCACACTTCGGGCAATCCCCAGTTGCCGCAACGCAGTGACGGGAGCCGGAAGTGCGCAAACGGGCATGGGATCTTGCTTGGGTGGGTTGTGCTCGGCGCAGACTTGGCGTGGAAGGCGCGCTTCTAGCGAATTAGTGAAACATGTATATTTGAATGCCGAATTATTTGCCCAGAGTATTCACAATGTTTCGGCGGCGCCCTGTTGCTTTCTTTGTGGACTTGATGGTTGGGGGGCATGCAATTCTCTGCCGTGGTGGGCTTGGGTTTGTATCGAATCGCGATCTCGAAGCGGGGGGATCTACGCGGTGGCTGCTTCCACGCGCCGATGACCGCAGTGATTTCCTCGGCTCCAGGTCGACCTGCAGGGTCGCCGCCGATGCGGCTGGTTCGTCACGGCCCGGTTGAGGGAGCGGGCCACGGGCCGGACGCCTGGCGGACGTCCAGCAGCGCCCGCTCGCCGAGGTCGGCCAGGGCGCCGAGTCCGTCGGCGCGCAGGAGGGTGTGGTCGCGGCGGGCGGCGGGTCAATTCCCGCCTCGATCTGGCGGTCATTCACTATCTCGCCACCCCCTCGCCCTCGTCGCCGAGGAACACGCGGAGATCCTGGACGCCCCGGAGTAGCTGGATGGCGCACAACTCCACCCGGCCCAGAGCGCGGCGGACCAGGTCCACGTCCCCACGCGCCGAGCCTACGTGTGCGGGCGCACCTCAGCTGGCGGTGCCGGCCAGGCGACGCATGATCGTCATGAGTTCGTCGGGCGGGGAGATCCTCATCGTCCGGCTTTCCCGGTCGAAGACCGTGATCGATGTCAGGGTGCCGACGCGCCACCAGAACACCCGGGGGGACAGGCGTCCGGGGCCATCCTCGTAGGCGCCCTGCCCAAACTGCGCCAAGCCGTTGATGGCTCCGTGCGGTTGCAGGGCGCCTTGACCAAGCTCGCCCACAGCGGAACCACCAACTCCGGGTGGGCGACGCACATGAAGGTGATGGACACCCAGGACGCAGCAGCCTGGATCACGGAGCACATCGGCCCGCGCGGCGGTGTCCGCTACCGCCTGTGCCGTATCTGCACACCCGTGCTGCCCGCCGCCGAGTGACGCAAGGCGGGCGTGCAGCAATCAACTCGTCCCAGTTCTCCGTTGTTGGGGTGTCGTCCCTCGTAGCGGTGCTGTCTCGGGTCAGTGGCGTGCCGCGCTCAACGCCCTGTCCCGCATGCGTCGCTCGTACTCGGCGTGCGGCTTCAGGCCGAAGGCAGCCCGCCGTTCGTTCAGCCGCTGCGGATCTTCGATCAAATATGCCTTGATCCCGGTGCCGGTGCCGTCGTCCTGATACTGCGTCCCGTACAGCTGCGGTCGCCCCTCGGCCACACGCACGCGATCAGTGAGATAGACGTAGTGGATCGCGGGCACCTGCCCGGCGAGCGCCGCGTGCGTGACCAGCTCCATGGCCCGTCGCTGGAAGGCTGCGTCGTGGTCGGCGTGCTGCGCGATGAGCCACGCCGCGTCCGTGCCCTCTTCACCGACGAGGTCGACGCCCGGCCAGCCGTGCTGAACCGACGACCATCTTCAGCCAGGCGGTGTTGTCCCGGTCGGTGGCCTTCACCGACAGCCCGTCCTCGCGCTCTTTGGATCGCGCGGCGCGCTGCCGGGCCTCCTGGTCGGCGCGCTTGCGTGTCAGCAGCTCGGCGGCGATGTCGGGCAACAGCATGGCGGGGTCCTACCTTTCTTGATGTGGGTCTGAGCTGGTCATTCGTAAGATCGGCAGGCCCGGGGGTCCTGGGTATGGCTGGCATGGTGCCGCCGTCGGATGGCTCAAGGAACTTGGCCGCCCAGGGCCCCGCGACGACTCGACCGCTAACGAGTTGGTGCGTGATAGCGGGTGAGGTGTCGTGCCAGGCAGGTGGCATGATCTGGTTGTGGCGATCATGGTTAATCGGGCGGTGCTGGCGGATCGGCTGTTCACTGGGATCTCTCGACGGCATCTCGCCTGCCTGGTTGAGGAGTTGGCGGTGCCGTGGCAGGCCGGACTCGAGGGCCGACGCCATGCTGCACGAGGAGGAGTCCGGAAGCGGGCCGCGGGTGCCGGCGCCCGCCACCAGCTGGTGTTCGTCGACCGGCTGGTGGCCACGCTGATCCATCTGCGGCACGACCTGCCGCATTCGGTGCTGGGGCTGCTGTTCGACGTCGACCGCTCCACCATCACCCGTGCGATCGCAGAGATACGTACGCTCCTGGCCGAGCGGGGGTGCGCGGTCCCCGACCGTCCCGGCCTGCGACTGCGGACGCTGACGGACGTGTTCGCCTACGCCCAGGCCGAAGGCGTCGAGCTGCGGCTGGACGCCACCGAGATCCAGGTCCGCAGGCCGCCGACCAACCGCGGCGGTCGCCGTGCGTTCGTCTCGGGCAAGAAGAAGCAGAACACGATGAAGGCCACCGTGATCGCCGACTGGCGGGGCCGCACGTTATGGACCGATGCCCTGCGGCCTGGACGTATGCACGACGCCACGGCCGCCCGCAACGAAGGCATCGCCGTCTGCTTCCAGCACTTTCCCGATGTCGAGGTCCTCTTGGACGACGGCTACCTGGGCCTGAGCCGCGACCACCGCGGGCAAGCGATCACACCGCCCAGAAAACCCCGGCCCGGAGCATTGCCCGGCAGAGTCGAACAGTGGGAACGCGACCGTCACGGGCACTCCTCCGACCGCATCACCGTCGAACACGCCCTCGCCGACCACAAACGCTGGAAGCAACTGATGCGCTGGACCCATCGCCGCGACCGCCTGCCCGACACCTACCGCGCCATCGCCAACCTCGTCTCCGACCGCACCAACAACACCTGAGAACAGGCCACGACCAGGCCAAACACGCCTCACCCGCTATCACGCACCAACTCGTAAGAGGTCATCTCATTTGGTGAGTCTGCGGTAGCAGATCAGGGTGCAGGCGATGCTGGTGAAGGCCAAGAAGTGGACGGCCTTGCGTTCATAGCGGCGGTGCAGGCGGCGGCATCCGGCGAGCCAGGCCATGGTGCGTTCGATGGTCCAGCGGTGGCGTCCCAGGCGCTGGGAGGACTCGATGCCTTTACGGGCGATGCGGTGCCGGATGCCGCGCTGGCGTAACCATCGGCGCAGGTGGTCGTAGTCGTAGCCCTTGTCGCCGTGGAGCTTGGCCGGCCGTCGTCGGCGCGGACCGCGACGGGAGCGGATGGGCGGGATGCCGCGAACGAGCGGTTCGAGGGCCTGGCTGTCGTGCAGGTTGGCGCCGGAGATGCCGATGGAGATGGGCAGTCCGGTCCGCTCGGTGATCAAGTGGATCTTCGAACCGTACTTGCCTCGATCTACTGGATTCGGACCTGTCAGGCCCCCCTTTTCAGGGCCCGCACGTTCACCGAGTCGATCGCACAGCGAGACCAGTCCAGTTCACCCCGGGAGCCGAGTTCGTCGAGGACCAGGCGATGGAGCTTCGCCCACACCCGGGCTTTCGACCACTCGGTGAAACGCCGGTGAGCCGTTGGTCCCGACGGTCCGAACGAGGCGGCCGGCAGCTGCTGCCACGTACAGCCCGACGTGGCCACGAACACGATCGCAGCCAGCACCTCCCTGTCACCGTGCCGGCGCCGGCCGCCTCCCTGAGGCCGACTCGGCGCCTCCGGCACCACTCGCTGGAACAACTCCCACAGCCCATCCGGCACCAGCCGCTCAACGATCCCCACACCCGGAGCCTATCGAACGCCCCAAATGAGATGACCTCTTACGAGTTGGTGCGTGATAGCGGGTGAGGCGTGTTTGGCCTGGTCGTGGCCTGTTCTCAGGTGTTGTTGGTGCGGTCGGAGACGAGGTTGGCGATGGCGCGGTAGGTGTCGGGCAGGCGGTCGCGGCGATGGGTCCAGCGCATCAGTTGCTTCCAGCGTTTGTGGTCGGCGAGGGCGTGTTCGACGGTGATGCGGTCGGAGGAGTGCCCGTGACGGTCGCGTTCCCACTGTTCGACTCTGCCGGGCAATGCTCCGGGCCGGGGTTTTCTGGGCGGTGTGATCGCTTGCCCGCGGTGGTCGCGGCTCAGGCCCAGGTAGCCGTCGTCCAAGAGGACCTCGACATCGGGAAAGTGCTGGAAGCAGACGGCGATGCCTTCGTTGCGGGCGGCCGTGGCGTCGTGCATACGTCCAGGCCGCAGGGCATCGGTCCATAACGTGCGGCCCCGCCAGTCGGCGATCACGGTGGCCTTCATCGTGTTCTGCTTCTTCTTGCCCGAGACGAACGCACGGCGACCGCCGCGGTTGGCCGGCGGCCTGCGGACCTGGATCTCGGTGGCGTCCAGCCGCAGCTCGACGCCTTCGGCCTGGGCGTAGGCGAACACGTCCGTCAGCGTCCGCAGTCGCAGGCCGGGACGGTCGGGGACCGCGCACCCCCGCTCGGCCAGGAGCGTACGTATCTCTGCGATCGCACGGGTGATGGTGGAGCGGTCGACGTCGAACAGCAGCCCCAGCACCGAATGCGGCAGGTCGTGCCGCAGATGGATCAGCGTGGCCACCAGCCGGTCGACGAACACCAGCTGGTGGCGGGCGCCGGCACCCGCGGCCCGCTTCCGGACTCCTCCTCGTGCAGCATGGCGTCGGCCCTCGAGTCCGGCCTGCCACGGCACCGCCAACTCCTCAACCAGGCAGGCGAGATGCCGTCGAGAGATCCCAGTGAACAGCCGATCCGCCAGCACCGCCCGATTAACCATGATCGCCACAACCAGATCATGCCACCTGCCTGGCACGACACCTCACCCGCTATCACGCACCAACTCGTTATACACCGCCGTGGCTCTGCGGCCCGGCGCCGGAGCCGAGCACCACGAGGCCACCGTCGGCCTGGACCTGCTGGCCGACGAGGAGAACCCGGTGGACGCCTTCGGCGACACCGCCTACTCCGCCGGCGACACGCGCCAAGCCCTCCACCAGGCGGGACACCGGCTGTTCTTCAAACCCGCCCCGCTACGGCCCGCCGTCCCCGGCGGCTTCACCCTGGACGACTTCACCATCAACACCACCGCCGCCCTCGTGACCTGCCCCGCCGGGCACACGGTCCCCCTGGCGGACCCCGGCGGACAGCACCACCAGCGCAAGGCCGCCTTCAAGGGCCTGTGCACCCGATGCCCGCTGCGTGAGCGGTGCACCAAGGCCAAGGCCGGCCGCATCCTGACCATCCGCCCCCACCACGACCTCCAGGCCGCGGCCCGCCACCAAGCCGCCACCGACCCGGACTGGCAAGCCGACTACCGGCGCTGGAGACCACCGGTCGAACGAGCCGTCGCCTGGCTCGTCCAGCACGGCAACCGCCGCCTGCGCTACCGCGGAACCATCAACAACAACACCTGGCTCCACACCCGAGCCGCCGCCCTCAACCTCCGCCGACTGATCAACCTCGGACTCACCCACACCGGCGGCAGCTGGCAACTCGCCCCGCCAACCGCATAGCAACAGGGGCTGCCCGGCCTCCGGCCGGACAGCCCCCCACCAAGATCTTCATGAGGCTTCTAGGCTGGTGGTGCTCGGGGCTGCCCTGGAGGTGTGCCATGCCGAGCGTGTTCAGCGGCGCCCTCGTGTTCGGGCTTGTCAGCGTCCCGATCACCGTCGTCGGCGCGACCGAGGAGCACAGCGTCCGCTTCCGCCGGATCCACACTGTCGACGGCGGCCTGGTCCGCAACCGCTACTGGTGCGAAGTGGAGGACCGGGAGGTCTCGTACGGGGAAATCGGCAAGGGATACGAGCTGCCCGGCGGCCGCGTCATCCCGGTCACGGACGAAGAGCTGCGGGCCCTGCCGCTGCCCACCGCCCGCGCGATCGAGCTGATCGCGTTCATCCCGGCCCCCGCCGTCGACCCGCTCCGGATCGGCACGGGCTACTACCTCCAGCCACAGGGCGCCATCGCGCTGAAGCCGTACGTGCTGCTGCGGATGGCCTTGGAGCGCGCTTCCCGCGTCGCGGTCGTCCGGTTCGCGTGGCACGGCCGTGAGCGGGTCGGTCTGCTCCGGGTCCGCGGGGGAGTGATCGCGTTGCACGGTCTGCTGTGGCCGGACGAAGTCCGCGACCCCGCCGCCGTGGTCCCGCCGCCGGTCCAGCTGGAAGACGAGGAGATCGACGAAGCCCTGGCCCTGGTCGAGGCCATGACGCGCGACAGCCTCGAAGGTCCGCAGTTCGCCGATCACTACACCGACGCGCTGCACGAGGTGATCGAGGCGAAGCGGGACGCCCGCCAGCTGCCCGAGGTAGCGGAGCCGGCGGCCCGGCCGGGTCAGCTGGTGGATCTGATGGCCGCGCTGCAGCAGTCGGTCGACGAGGCCCGGGCGGCGCGCGGCGAGACGGGCGACGCGGAGGCGCACCAGGCGCCGACCGCGCCCGCGAAGAAGGCCACGGCTGGGGAGTCGGCGCGAAAGGCGCCAGCCCAGACGGCTTCCTCGAGGAACGCCGGGCGCAACGGTGGTCGGCGAGGCGCGCCAGCACGCTGACCTGCCGTGGTCGGGGTCATGGTCGGCCTGTCCCCCGCCGTGGCCAGGTCTGCGGGGTGTGCGCGGATAGAACTGCTTCCCGCGGCTGTCGCGTGGGAAGGAGGTGTCGGCGCCGGTCGTCGGCTTGCCCGCCCGGGCTGCACGACATCGTCCGCGCGACGCGCGGTGCAGTGGGCGGGTGCACTGCATCGTCGGTGCGCGCCCCGGGTGCCGGGCGCCCCGCACTCACCTCCGGCGGCGGCGTAGGCGCGCCCGCCGTCACCAGGACCGCGCTGGACGGACCCCCGGCACTGCTGTTGGACCAGCAGGACCAGGACGCCATCAACGTGGACCGCCTGATCCACGATCCGGCCACCGGCGCCCGCATGGCCCACCGTGTTCTGATCCCGATGGCCACCGCCGCCGATGTGCCCACTCTGGCCGAGCAGCCGGACGCCGAGATCATCGACCTGTACCGACAGCTTGCCGAAGCCGGACTCAGCCTGTCGTTCACCGAGCATGTCACCGCCCGCGCCCCCTATCCCGACGAGCGGACCGCACTCGGACTGAGCGACGCCAGCCCCCTCCTGATCACTTGCCGCGTGACCACCGACGCCGACCAAGGCCGCCCGTTGCTGTGCGAGGAGTTGAAGGTCCCCGCCACCACGTGCCAGCTCACCTACCCTGTGACCCCGACCAAGCCAGCCGGCAAGCGCACCGCCCGCCCCAAGTAAAGGCGTACAGCTCTCCGCATCCACGGTGACGTTGCCTGACGAGCGTTCAGGGTGACCCGCTATCCTATGTTCGGTTGTTCACTGACTGTGACGGTGTGAGGCAAGCTCGTCTAGCGCGTTAGGTCGAGTGAAACGGGGGCGGGAATGCTGGGGTCGTTGCTAGAGAATTTGATCATGGTTCTGCCAGGGCTGTTCTTAGTCCTGATGTTGATCAAGTTGGCCCGATCGCAGCGTCAAGGGCCCCACAGAGCGCGGATCAGCCCGCCTGTCCCGAAGACATCGCCGAGCGGAATGAGCGGCACACCAGCCTCGGCCGAGGAACGCCAGGCCAGGGCCGTGGAACGCCAAGCCAGGGCCTGGGAACGCCACGACAGGGCCGTGGAAGAGAAACGGAGGCGCGCGCCCGAATTACGAGCTGACCCGGAAATCGTCCTGGACAGCTACCTGCAATGGCTCAAGGGTCCGCAAAGAGAGCCATTCGGGGGGTGGAACCGCCAGTTCACACAGGCGGAGATGCACGAGGCACGCGACAGAGCACACCGCGAGAGCCTGGCGATAGAAGACGAACGCGGCTGGCGGCTCACCCGCCGTGGACGCCGCCTATTCGAAGAACACGCGGGAGACAGGAAGCGTATGGCCGAGGCAGAAAAGAAGAAGCCGCACGTCAAGATCGACGCACGCGGAGCCGGCACGGTGGCAAACACGATCGAAGGCAACGTCTTCGGGGGCACCGTGAACAACTACGCAGCCCCAAGTACACCGACACCGCCGGAAGTGGACCTGTCGGCCGTGTTGGAGCTGACGGAGACCCTGCGCAGACTACTTCGCGACGCTGAGGGTCTATCGGACCTTGATCGCGGTCGAGCCACACGCGACCTCGATGAGGTGGACCGCGAACTGAACGCCCCAGAGGGAGAACAGGAGCCGCGTCGCATCCGCGCGGCTCTGGAAGGCCTTGGCTCCTCGTTGCGAGGTCTAGACGGACTCGTCGAAATAGTGAATCAGCTCTGGGGCCACCTACGAGTCTGGTTCTGAGCCTGATAGCGCTGGAGCTCTTTCGATAGCGCCGCCGCCCCTCTCTCAACCGCTTACCGTGTGGCCCTCGACGCGGACCAGGGCCGCCCGTTGCTGCGTGAGGAGTTGAAGGCCCCCGCCGCCACGTGCCAGCTCACCTACCCCGTGACCCCGACGAAGCCAGCCGCCAAGCGCACCACCCGCCGACGATCCGAACACCGCCACGGGTTCGGCCGGCCGCCGGGATACTGCCGTGAACGGCGCCGGACCGGCGGTGGCTTCGGCGACGTGAACAGCGCCGCGCGCAGCCGGGATTGGCTTTATCGAGCAGTAGTGACGTCGCTTGTCGATGAGTTTGGGAGGCGCCCCGTTCCACGGATGGGTGGTGTTGATGAGTTTGGGAGGCACCGGGTCTCTTGCCAGGGCAGCATCGGGATGCTCCTGGTGAGAGGTGCTGGTCATGCCGCTGATGTCAAAGGTCGAGTATCATCTGACATGGCCTATGTGATCACTGCCGCTCATCCTGACGACGCCGCGGTATTGGGACCCTTGCATCTGCGGAACTGGCTGGAGAACTACCTCAACGCAGACGCGGGGGTCGATGAGGCCTGGATCCGTGAGCACCGCGGTTCGTCCGCCACTGCGGAAGGCATCACGCAGTGGCGAGAGTTCATCGAGGTAGCGAACCAGCACCCTGCCCCACACTTCTGCCGTGTCGTCCGGTCCGAGACGGAGATCGTCGGCTATCTCTGCGGCCACCAGGACGAGTCGGGATCGGTCACCCTCGGACCGATGTATCTGCTGGACCACGCCCAGGGGCACGGACTCGGCGGCTACATGATGACCGAGTTCCTCACCTGGGCAGGACCTTCACGCATCCGTCTGGGGGTCGCCGATTACAACGAACGGGCGATCCGGTTCTACCAACGCCACGGCTTTGAGATTGCAGGCGAGCGTTACCTCTGGCGAGGAAGAATGCCAACCCTGCCTATGGCCCGCGAGGCCCACGACTGCAGCTGAGCACAGACATCGGGCCGTGCCCGATCACCGCACCGCCGTCATTTCTCGTCAACATCTCAAGCAGGGATCAACAACTGCCGTCGAAACTCGTCGAGAAGCGCTGTCCCTTGGGATAAACGAAGCCACGGGATGCGTCCGCGAGTTGCTGGAGGTACTCCAGGCGTTCCGGCGACAGGTACGGCAGGATCGGGGCAACCATCGAGTCTCCCGCGCTCAAAGGAGATCGGTCCCCCGCACCCTCCCCGCTCCCGGCCGGCTCCGGGGTCGGACGGCCGGTCGCGTCCGGGCGCCTGGCACGGTGATTTCGTCCCCCGTCCCGCCGGACGGTCTCCGTCGCCCCGTTGCGCACCGCACGCCGTGGCGGTCCCCAGCCGTCACGGCTGGAAGCCCTGGCCGCGGCCGGGCCGCTGATGCTGCTGCTCATGCTCTTGGCGGTGCGGGTCGGCCGGGAGTTCACGGCCCTCCATCTCGCGACGGCGGGCGTCGGCCGCGCGGGTAAGGGCAGCGAGCCGCTCCAGGTTTTTGGGTGTCCGCATCCATGTCGCCGGGTCGGTCGTACGGCCCTCCAGATGCTCCTCGGGCATCGCAGCCTGCTGATGGACGTGGACGGCTGTGGCCCGCTGCGCCGGAGTGAGAGCGGCGTCCCGGCCCGGGTGGTCGACACCGTGCGGCGCGTCGGCCGCCCGGTCGTGGTGGTGGCCGTAGGCGCGCGCGCCGGCCGACGCCGCCGCGGCCGGGGCGTCGTCCAGAGCGGCGGGCACGGTGCTGGCGGCGCGGATCGCGTTCTGTACGGCAAGGCTGGCGACCTTGGCCCGCTCGTAGCGGGTAGCGGCCCGAGGCGGCTTGCCGTCGGCACCAACGATCCACCACCGGCCGGGCCAGACGAAGTCGGCGGTGTAGGTGAGCTGGTCGGGGGCGGGGGTCCGGCGGCCGGCTTGGGGAACGGTGAGCTGGCGGGAGTGGCGGGACAGGGCCGCATCGGCGATGTCGTCGTCCAGGCCGCGCGTGAACTCACGGCCGCGCAGGGTCTCCAGCAGGTGCCGGTGGGCTTCTGCCAGGACGTGGCGGCGGGCGAAGGTGCCGCGCACGGTGAAGACGACCGCGGCGACGTCGACGGCGGCGAGCGCGGTGTCCACCAGCGGGCCCACCCGGGCTCGGATCATCTTCCCGGCTGCCCGGCAGCGCTGAAGGAGCCCGTCGACCATCTGCTTGCCGAACTTGAGGAGCGCGGATGCCCGCCACCATGCGAGCAGCTGCCTCAAAGGTCGCGGGGTCTTCTTCTCGGGGCGGGTGTCCTGCGCCGCCCACCACCCGAGACCGTGGCGGGCGCGCTCGCCGGGAAGCCGCCCGTGGGTCTTCACGTACTGGTCGGTGATGCCCCCCAGGGCGTCCTCGATCCGCTGGCGGCGGGTGGACGACCAGTCGATCAGCTCCTGGTCGACCCCGGCTATCTCCATCACCGGGCGCAGGCCCGGCGTCACCTCCCGGGGAACGGTGGCCAGGCCGAACTCCTCGCACACCTCCGTCGTCATCGTGAGGGTGTAGAGCGTCCCGGCCGCAACGACGTGCTGGTACAGGCGGACGGTGTCCAACGCGTACCAGGTGCCGTCCGGGCGCTGTACTCGGTTCAGGATCAGGCAGTGCTCATGGAGTAGGGGGAAGCCGTCCCGGTTGTCGAAGTGACGGAACGCCGCAACGACCAGGGCAGGGGCCTTTGCGCGCTGGCGGCCTGACGACCACCGGGTTTCCGCGATCTCATCCTCCAGCCAGCGCAGCACGGTGGCGATGGCCCGCTCGTGCGCTCGCTCGATGACCCGCCGGGTGTGGTCGTCGCCCAGGGCCCACAGCACGATCAGGGACGCCTGCGGCCGGAAGACGAAGTCGAGGGCGAGCAGTGGGATCTGCTTCCGCTGCTCGATCTCTTCGATGGGCTGCCCAACAACGGTGGCCAGCCGTGCCGTCTCCCGGTCTGCGCCGTCGTCCAGCAGCTCGCGCTCCATCCGGTCGGCATCCGGGTGCCGGACCTCGCCGAATACCAACTCCATCTGCCGTTCCGTCACCGTCTCCCCGGCGGTGAGCCCGAGCGCGGACAGACCTCGGCCCATCCACACCCCGGGCGGGAGCCCAGCCTTCGCTTGGGCGTCCTTCAACTGCTGGCGAGCCGGACGGCGACCGTCCCCGAAGGCCACACCACGCACGTAGTACCGCCAAGCATTCCGCCTCTGAACCTTCGCCACACTGAGCATGCCCACAGGTGACACCGGCTCTGAACTGCAAAAAAGCGCGATCCCGTGCGGCGGGAGGGTTCACCAGAACTTCACGGCTGATCCCGCCGGGCGGGTGCTGGCGGCAAGGCCGCCCCCGCCTGACGAACACCATCTTTCGCGCTCATCGCCCCTACAGAGGGCCATCCAAATGCTGCGCGGCGACCAGCCACGCAAACCTGCGCCGCTCCTTCTCCGAGGTCGTCTTCGAGGCGGTCGTGCCCGACTTGAGTCACCAGCTTGGCCCACGTCTCCTCCCGGCCCCGAACAGAACCCGCCCCTAGAAGCCTCATGAAGATCTTGGTGGGGGGCTGTCCGGCCGGAGGCCGGGCAGCCCCTGTTGCTATGCGGTGGCCGGGGCGAGTTGCCAGCTGCCGCCGGTGTGGGTGAGTCCGAGGTTGATCAGTCGGCGGAGGTTGAGGGCGGCGGCTCGGGTGTGGAGCCAGGTGTTGTTGTTGATGGTTCCGCGGTAGCGCAGGCGGCGGTTGCCGTGCTGGACGAGCCAGGCGACGGCTCGTTCGACCGGTGGTCTCCAGCGCCGGTAGTCGGCTTGCCAGTCCGGGTCGGTGGCGGCTTGGTGGCGGGCCGCGGCCTGGAGGTCGTGGTGGGGGCGGATGGTCAGGATGCGGCTTACTTGGCCTTGGTGCACCGCTCACGCAGCGGGCATCGGGTGCACAGGTCCTTGAAGGCGGCCTTGCGCTGGTGGTGCTGTCCGCCGGGGTCCGACAGGGGGACCGTGTGCCCGGCGGGGCAGGTCACGAGGGCGGCGGTGGTGTTGATGGTGAAGTCGTCCAGGGTGAAGCCGCCGGGGACGGCGGGCCGTAGCGGGCGGGTTTGAAGAACAGCCGGTGTCCCGCCTGGTGGAGGGCTTGGCGCGTGTCGCGCGGTAGGCGGTGTCGCCGAAGGCGTCCACCGGGTTCTCCTCGTCGGCCAGCAGGTCCAGGCCGACGGTGGCCTCGTGGTGCTCGGCTCCGGCGCCGGGCCGCAGAGCCACGGCGGTGTATAAGCCGGTCTCGGGCCTCGATGGCCAGGTGGGCTTTGTATCCGTCCTGCTGGTGGGTGCGGGTCTTGTGGATGTGGCGGGCTTCGGGGTCGACGGTGGACACGACGCGGCCTGGAGCGGTCCCCTGGCTGATGCGCCAGCGTCCGTCGCGGCCGTCGGAGTCCTCGGCCGGCTCGACATCCTGCCCGGCGACCAGGGCCAGCAGGCCGAGTGCGTTGGCCGCCTTCTCGCCCAGTTCCTGCTCGGGCAGGTGGCCCAGCAGCCTGAGTGCGTCGGTGACCAGAGCGTCGACGAGTGCGGCGCGGGCCTGTTCGTCGTTCCAGGCGATACGGGGCTTGCCGGGATCGGTGTAGTCGTGCGCGGTGCACTGCACCGCGGCCACCTCGGCCGCGCCGGGGACCTCGCGGATCACCGCGCGGACGGCGGCGATGAGCTGGGTGACGGTGTCCTGGGTGGCGACCGCGTCGTCCAGCACGGTGGAGTCCAGCGCCCGCCGGTGCTTGCCCCTGAGGACACCGGTGACCCTCACGACCTCGCGCACGGCCTCGAACACGCGGTTCGGCCGAACCGAGCGGGAAAGGCGGCGGCGGAAGTAGGCCAGCAACGACGCATCGAACGCCAAGTCGTGCAGACCCAGCCCGCACGCGGCCTTCCACCGCAAGTCACACCGCAGCTCCTGGACCGTCTCGAAGTCCGACAGCCCGTGCAGGGCCTGCAGCGTGATCGCCGCGGCCAGGATCTGCGGCGGCATGCTCGGCCGCCCGTTCGCCGACGGGTACAGGTCCGCGAACATCTCAGCCGGAAACAGCGCACCACGGTGCTCGGCCAGAAACGCGAACACACTCCCCGCCGGGATCAACTCCCGGCAGGTCTCCCACACATCCGGCCCGACCGTCTCCCCGGCCCATTCCCCCATCACCACGAAACGAGTCTGGCCCCGCCACTCACGCGGCGGGGCCAGAACCCCAAGATCTTCATGACCCTTCTAGCACCAAACCAGCTCATGCCGCCTGGCACCTCCTTATCCAGGGCGTGAATCGGCTGCTGCGGTGACCTCCTTGGCGGCCCCGGTGCTGTTCGGCGCGAACGGCGGGCACATTCCACGCTCCCAGCCGCGCGAACGGCGAGACAGTCGAGCTGATCCAGCCCGAGCCACCTTCCTGCCCAACCCGCCCCCGCCTGATGTGGGTTCGGGGGTAAACGGGTCGAAGCACGTTTGGGCACGGGGGCGAGGCGGACCGGTATGGAACAGACAGCAGGCGGCAAGGACGGGCAATCGCTGCTGGGGGACGTCATCTCAGTGTCCGGCGCGCGTTCGAGGGAAGCGAGGAAATCGCCGTCGCCCGCGACCTCGCCCGTGGATTCCTCACCGATGTCCAGGCCCTGCACGGGCTGCCGGTGTCCGGACGCGCGATGGGCATGGTGCAGCTCGTGGTCAGCGAGCTGCCGCAGGTCTGCGTACGTCTGCCGACGGCGAACCGGGGTACCCGCACACCGAAGCCGAAATGTCCCTACACCTGAGGGAGTTGATGATGGCAGGCTTCGGGCACGGAACGCGCGGGTACCCCCGGTCACGTGGCCGGACGTGGCAACGGACCGGGCCGGACCGTGCGACGCTCGGGATCATCGGCACGATCTGTGCCGTTGCCGGCTTCTTCGCACTGGGCATCGCCCTCGGCCCGCTCGCGATGTTCTGCGGCTGGCAGGCCATGGGCCGCAAGTGGTCCAACGACCGCGACATCCCCGCCCTGGTGGCGCTGGTCCTGGGTGCGATCGACACGTTGCTGGCCGTCATCGCCCTGGCGGGCGCGGCGACGTGGGGCCACGGGCCGTTCTAGCCGACGGCAACCGGCCATGGGGGCGGGCCGCCTGCCGGTGCCGCCGTGGCGTGGCCCAGAGCGGGCCCACACCGCGGAGCCGCACGTCCGGCTCCGCGGCCCGGCAGGGCACTCGTCAACTCCGCTGCTGCTCCCGCTCGTCCACCAACCGAGCCACCTCCGCCCGCAGCAGGCGAACCTCCTCGCACCAACGCCCGCAAGTACGCACCCGGCCCGTGCCTGCTGACCATGGAGATCAACGGCGGCGCCATCAAGGTGACTGTCTGGGAACCGCCACGTTGGCCGGCGGGCTTGTCCGCGAGCTGCTCCACCTGGTCCACATGTCCGTCTCCTCGTGCTGACCTGAGCACCAGGGAGATGCCGCGCCCGGCAGGACGCGGCATCCCCGCGGCGACCGGCTCCAGGTAGAGTTCTGCAGCTTCGAGTCGAGGAGACAGCCGTTCAGCGGGTTGCCGGGAGCAGCGCGCGGACAAGGCGGCCGTCGACCGCGAGCGAGACGGCGAGCGGAGTCCGTAGCCCCGGCCACTCATTGCCCCTTTGACCCGTATCTGGTTCAGACCCCAATCGGGATTGAAGGTGATGGTGCCGCTGATCGAGTTGCTGCGGACGTGCGGGCTTTGCTCGAAGAACTGCAGGCCGGTGGTCTGGTCGGCCTGCCTGCGAACGGCCAGCGGCGGTGTGGATGCCGTGAGCGCGGTGTACAGACCGCTGTAGATGCCGGTGGTGGTGAGTTCCTGATGGAGGGTGTCGTGACTGGCGAACACGCGGGGACCTTCAGCCGATCGGTTCGCCCGCCATGCCCATCCGCACTGCCTGTCCGATAGCCCTGAGCGCCCCCGAACGCGTGCGGTTGAAGAAGATGGCCTACGGCCACAAGACCGAGCACCGGCTGCGGGTGCGTGCGCAAGTCGTCCTGCACGCCGCGCGCGGACGCTCCAACGCGCGCATCGCCCGGGAGACGGGGCTGCACCTGGACACCGTGCGCCGCTGGCGTGGCCGGTTTGCTCAGGCGGGCCTGCCCGGACTCAAAGACCGTCAACGCTGCGGCCGTCCCGCCTCGTTCACACCGCTGCAGGCCACCGAGGTCAAGGCGCTGGCCTGCCGACTGCCCGCCGAGACCGGAATGCCGCTCTCACGCTGGTCGTGCCCGGAACTGGCCCGCGAGGCCATCACCCGCCAGATCGTCACCGCAGTGTCGCCCTCCACCGTGCGACGCTGGCTGGCCGAGGACGCGCTCAAGCCCTGGCAGCACCGCTCCTGGATCTTCATCACCGACTCCGGCTTCCGCACCAAGGCTGCCCGGGTGCTGGACCTGTACGCCCGCACCTGGCAGGGCCAGCCCCTCGGCGAGGACGAGCACGTCATCAGCGCCGACGAGAAGACCTCCATCCAGGCCCGCTGCCGCTGGCACCCCACCCTCGCTCCCGGCAAGGCCCGCGCCATGCGGGTCAACCACACCTACGGACGCGGCGGCGCCTTGGCCTACCTGGTCGCCTACGACGTCCACCAGGCCAAGGTATTCGGCCGCACCGAGGCTCGGACCGGTATCGACCCGTTCATGGCCCTGGCCGCCCAGGTCATGAGCCAGGAACCGTACGTCAGCGCCAAGCGCGTCTTCTGGATTGTCGACAACGGCTCCTCCCACCGCGGGAAGAAGGCCGCAGACCGGCTGACCGCCTCATTCCCGAACGCGGTCATGGTCCACACCCCAGTGCACTCCTCCTGGTTGAACCAGGTGGAGATCTTCTTCTCCGTGCCCGTACAGGAGACGATCCACACCACCGCCCAAGGAGACCGGGTAGTCCGCACCCCTCGCTGGTCGCTGCTAGCCACCCTCGTCTACGGCCCCGGTGGCCCGCGCACCATCTCCCCGAGTTCGTCGGCCTCCCGCCGACGCCGCGCGATCGCCCAGGCCGCCGTGGACACGGGCCAGTACCAGGTGCTGGCGGGACAGGCCCGCGCCGCCGACCTGCCCCGCCCCACGCCGCATTTCACCGTCGTGCAACGAGCCGACGGCGCCGAAGGCCCGTGGCGCACCCAGCTGACCGACCGCGACCTCGGCGAAGAACTACGGGCCCTGCAAGGCGCCGTGTACTGCTTCGTGGCAGCGCTGTCGATGATGCGCGACTCCGAGATCCAGGAGATCCGCCGCGGAGCCCTCACCCACCACTACGGCACCCCGCCCTGCGCTCGTACAAGCTGAAGAACGAGGCGGAGCCCCTCGAGGAGAAGTGGTGGATCATCCAGCCCGTCGCCACCGCTCTGACTGTCCTCGAACGCCTGTCACAGCACCGCACCCACCTGTTCACCACCTTGGCCACCCCCGGCACCTCGGGCCGCGGCCGGGGAACGAGCCGGCGCGGCCTCAGCGCCCCGTACGTCATCGACACCTTCATCGCCCACGTCAACGCCCACCGCCACACCACCGGCCTCGAAGCCATTCCCGACGCGCGGGTGCGACCACACCAGTTCCGCAAGACCATGTCCGTCATCTGCGCTCAGGAACCCGACGGCGAGATCGCGCTCGGAATCCAGCTCACCCCTACGCCGCCCCCGACGGCGCCTGGATGCGCGAGTTCGACGACCGACTCGCCACCGCCGCAGCCACCAAACTCACCAGCCTGCTCACCGCCCGCACCACCGGCACCCCCATCGCCGTCGGCCCCGCGGCAGCCCGCCTGCAAGCCGGCCTCGACCGCGCCGCCGCTCAACTCCTCGCCCCCGCAGACCCGCAAAGGACACCGGCAGGGCTCCAAGCACTCGCCGCTGATCCGCGCGCAGCTGCCGATCTCAACCGGTCCGAACTCCCCGAGCTGCACTTCGGCACCCTCAACCACTGCCTATGGCAGCCGGAATGGGCCGAATGCACCAAGCAACTCCCAGAGAAGGAGGGCAGTGCGCCACTCATCGGGGGCATGCCAGCCCGCACGCTGCCGCAACTCCGCCGTCACCGCCGATCACGCCCCCGTCTGGCTGGCCGAACAACACGACCTCACCCAGCACTACGCGACCGCCGCCTGCCACCCGCCCGTCGAGCAGCCCTCCAAGCCCGCCTCGACGACGTCGAAACCATCACCACCGCCCTCGCACAGGACCAGTAAATGGCCGTCTCCCCAACCACCGAAACCAAACTCCGCGCCGCCATGACCCGCCTCCTGGCCGGACAGCCCCAGCACACCGACGGAGCCCTGACCAAGGAAAACCTCGCCCGCGAAGCCGGCGTCAGCCACGCCACCGTCCACCGCGCCACCGACGTTCTCGCTGAATGGAACACCCACGTCCCCCACCCCATCAGACGCACCCCCGGCGAACGCGCCCGTGACGAGACCCTCAACAACCTGCGCGCCCAGCTGACCCAGGCCCGCGGCCAAGCGCGCGAACTCCAGGGCCAACTCGACGCCCTGGCCACCGTCGCCGCGCACCTGTACGCCGAAACCTGGCCCTGCGCAGGCGCCTGCACGGCTCTCCTCCTACCGCGGCATACGGGACGAGTGAAAGCTGCTCGTAAGCATGCGGTTTCTAGCGTCCTGAGCGAGCTGTCACCGACTCTTGGAGGAAACCGTGGACGTGCTGAGCAGGTGGGTGGTCCGGCACCGGTTGTTGGTGTTCGCGGCCTGGCTGGCCATCACCGTGGTGGGCGTCCTCGTCGCGCCGAGCGTCTCGGGCCGACTGCAGCCCGGCATACACATGAGCGGTTCGGCCTCTACAGCCAACGCGCAGATCGAGGCCCGGTACGGCGGCGCCACCTCGGACCCCGGCGTGCTGGTCCTCGGACTGCCGAAGGGCGAGGCCGTGAATGCGCCGGCTGCTCGGGCCGGACTCCGGGCGGTGGACGCGGCGATCAAGAAAGCCGATCCCCAGGTACGGCTGGTCTCGTACGCCTCGACCGGGGCCAGGACGCTGGTGGGGAACGGGGGGACCAGCACCGTCGTGCTTGCGTACCCGCCGCACACGGGCGACGACATGGCGACCGGACAGATCGACGCGCTGGTCGACGCGGCCAAGGCGGCGGCGCCTCGGCTGACCGTGCACGGCACCAGCGTGAAGGCGTTGGAGGCCGGCAACACCTCGGGCAGCGGCAACTCCAGCGTCATGACCGAGTTGATCTTCGGTGTGCTCGGTGCGCTCATCGTGCTGGCGTGGGTGTTCGGCTCGCTGCTGGCGGCACTGCCGATCATCATGGCGCTGATCTCGGTGCTGACGATGCAACTGCTGATCTACGCACTGACCTGCATCATGCCGTCGTCCTCGCCGCTGAACCCCGCGGTGCAGTACATCGTCGCGCTGCTCGGCCTCGGTCTGTCCATCGACTACTCGCTGCTGGTGGTGACCCGCTGGCGTGAGGAGCGCGCCGCGGGCCGGAGCAACGAGGAGGCGGTACGGGCCGCGGTCAGGCGCGCGGGGCACTCGGTCTGGTTCAGCGGCCTGGTCGCCTCGCTCGGCCTGTTCGCCCTGATCGTGGTGCCCAACTCGCTGGCCCGCGGGATCGGCGTCTCCGGCCTCTTCATCCCCTCGACGGCTGTGCTGGTCGCACTCACCCTGCTTCCCGCGGTGCTGTCGAAGGTCGGTCCCCGGGTCGACTGGCCGCGACGGCGCCGGGCCGGGTCCGCGAGCCGCTTCTGGACCTGGTGGGCCGGACTCGTGATCCGCTACCGGGTGCTTGCGGCGGCCCTCGGCCTGGCGATCCTCGGCGCGCTGGCCGGGGTGGCAGCCACCATCAACATGGGGCTGCCGACCCCCTCGCACCTGGCGACCAGCGGCGTCTACACCGACGGCCTGCACGCCCTGCAGGCGGCCGGCTTCCCGGCGGGGACGCTCACCACGGTGCCGGTGTACGTGCCACACGCCCCGGAGGCCGCCTCGGTCGCCTCCTCCCTGAACTCGGTGGCGAGCCTGCACGGGGCCGTCGCGCCGGCGGGGGCACCCTGGCGGCACGGCGGCAGCGCCATGGTCTTCGCCATCCCACAGCACGAGGTGGGAACCTCGGTGGGCGGGACCTCTCTCGCTGACATCCGGCACACCGTGCCGCACGGCGTGCGCGTCGGCGGCGAGGGCGCGGTCAACCTCGACCTGACCCATTCCACCTACGGGGCGTTCCCGCTGCTGTTCACGGTGGTGGCCCTGGTGACGTTCCTGCTGCTGGCGCGCGGCCTGAAGTCGATCCTGCTGCCGGCCAAGGCGGTGCTGCTCAACATCCTCTCGGTCGCGGCCTCCTACGGCCTGCTGGTGCTGGTCTTCCAGCACGGCCTGGGGATGCAGACCTTCTGGGGCGCGCGCAGCTACGGCGCCGTGGGCACCCTCGCCCCCGTGCTGATCTTCGGCTTCCTCTTCGGGGTCTCCATGGACTACGAGGTGTTCATCCTCGCCCGCGTACGAGAGGGCTACGACCGCTCGGGCTCCACCCGGGGGGGCGTCGTCGAGGGCGTCTCGCGCACCGGAAGGCTGGTCACCAGCGCCGCGCTCATCCTCTTTCTCGCGCTCGCCTCCCTGTCGACGGCGAACGACATCACCGTCCGTCAGATCGCGGCCGGCCTGGCGGCCGGGGTGCTCCTCGACGCCGTCGTGGTGCGCATGCTCCTGCTCCCGGCGCTCGTCTCGCTCTTCGGGAAACTGAACTGGTGGATGCCGCCGCGCGCGGCCCGGCTGATGCGGATCCATCCCGCCCCGCCGCGGCTGCTGGACGAGCCGGAGCAGGAGCCGGTGGCGATCGGGGATGCTGGATAGATGCGCGTGCTGGTGGTCGAGGACGACCGGGACCTGGCCGAGTCGCTCGCCTGGGGACTCAAGGCCGAGGGCTACGTCGTGGACGTGGCGGACAACGGTGTGGACGGGCTGTGGAAGGCCCGCGAAACCCCACCCGATGTGATCATCCTGGACGTGATGCTGCCGGGGATGGACGGCTACCGGGTCTGCCGCACCCTGCGCGAGCAGGACCTGTGGATGCCGATCCTGATGCTGACCGCGATGGACGAGGACCTGGACCACGCCGAGGGTCTGGACAGCGGAGCCGACGACTACCTGGCCAAGCCGTTCTCCTACCCCGTGCTGCTTGCCCACCTGCGCTCCCTGACCCGCCGCGGGCTCGGCGCCAGGCCGGCGGTGCTCACCGCCGCCGGCCTGGCGCTGGACCCGGCCAGCCGCACGGTGACCCGCGGTGGCCGGGAGCTGGATCTCACCACCCGCGAGGTATCGGTCCTGGAGCACCTGATGCGGTGCAAGGGACGTGTCGTGTCCAAGTCCGAGCTGCTGGAGCACTGCTGGGACGTCAACTTCGAGGGCGGGCCGTCCGTGGTCGAGGTCCATGTGCACCGGCTGCGGCGGAAGATCGAGACGCCGGGCGGTCCGCCATTGATCGAGACGGTCCGCGGCGAGGGCTACCTGATCCGGGAGGACGGGCAGTGAGCGGCCGACGCGTGGGCCGCCGGGCCTGTTGGAGCACCGTACGTGCCAGGGTCACCGTCGTCGCCGGGCTCGCGCTCACGGCGGCAGTGACCCTCGGCCTGGTCCTCTTGTACCTGCTCCAGGTCGGATCCGCGCACCGCACCGCCGACGACCAGCTGCGCACCTACGCCGCGCAGGTCGAGCAGTCCGCGCGGGGCGGCCGCTGGCCGCATCCGCTGCCCGCCTCGGCCCTGGACCCCAACGCCCAGGCACAGGTGCTCACCCCGGACGGCACGGTCCTCGCCGCCAGCCGCGCCCTGCAGGGGCAGGGTGCCGTCTACGCCCTGCCGCCCGGCGCCGGAACCCCCGTACGACAGAACGCCGCGGACACGGCGGTGAACGGCGAGGTACGCGTGCTCGGCAGCCGGGCCACCGTCGGCGGCAAAGCGGTGACGATCATCACCCTCACCACCACCGACCTGCTCAGCCAGGTCAGTGAGACCTTCGCTCGACTGCTGTTGGTGGGCGTGCCCGGCATCCTGTTGCTGGCCTGCGGCACTGTGTGGCTGGTCGTGGGCCGGGCGCTGCGCCCGGTGGAGCGGATCCGCCGCTCGGTCACCGAGATCACGGCCGCGGACCTGTCGCGGCGTGTACCGCAGCCGGGCACCCACGACGAGATCGGTGACCTCGCCCGCACGATGAACGACATGCTCACCCGGCTCGACGACTCCGCGGCGCGGCAGCGGCGCTTCGCCGCCGACGCCTCGCACGAGTTGCGCACCCCACTGGCGGCGATCCGCACCGCGCTGGAGGTCGGCCTCGCCCACCCAAAGACCGCGCCCTGGCCGGAGATCGCCCGGCGAGCGGTACGTCAGTCGGAGCGCCTGGAGACGCTCGTGCACGACCTTCTCATCCTTGCCAGAAGCGACGACCGCCAGCTCGTGACGCGACGGCGTCGGGTCGATCTCGGCGAGCTGGTCGAGGAGGTACGCGCGACCAGCGCTGCGCCGCGGGTGCCCGTGGGCATCGACCGCGCGAAGACCGTTGTGGTGGTCATCGGCGACGCCGAGCACCTGAGCCGCATGGTGCGCAACGTCCTCGACAACGCCGTCCGTCACGCCCGGCACTCGGTCCAGATCTCGGTCCGGGACGCACCGCCCGATCAGGTGAGGATCGAGATCGCCGACGACGGTCCCGGAATCCCGCCCGAGGAACGCGAGCGCGTCTTCGACCGCTTCGTCCGGCTGGACGCCAGCCGGGAACGCACCAGCGGATCGAGCGGCCTCGGCCTGGCCATCGCCAAGGAGATCGCGACCGCACACGGCGGCCATATCGTCATCGACGAGGCCCCCGGCGGCGGTGCACTCGTCCTGATCACCCTGCCACGTGCCGCCACCGGGTGACCGCCTGGTGGGCTGAGACGCAGGTCCGTTCCGCCAAGAGGGGCCCTCAGTGCCGGACGCGGCGCAGCTCGAACAGCTTCTGGACGCCGAAATCGGCGGACCTCGACCCATCGATGACGGTCTGCTCTTCTTCTTGGATCAGTTCGGCCTTGTTTGTGATCGCGGGCATTGCCTCCGGGCGGGCTTTGGCGGCGTTGCTCCGGTGTCCCGCGACTCCGGGAAGATCAGCGGCAACCTGAAGCGCCCCAGCGATACAACCGACGCCTGCAACGTGTCTTCTACACCTCGGCGTTGTTCAGCATCCGCTACTGCGAGGACTCCAGACGTTTTACGAACGCAAGCGATCCGAGGGCAAGCGGCACACACCCGGGCAGTCCTCGCTCGCCCTTGCGCACCGCCGGGTCAACGTTCTCTGGGCTCTCCTCCGCGACGGTCGATGCTACGAGCCCGCAACGCCAAGCACCCTGGCAGCTTGACACACAGCATTAGGAATCCGGGAGGACTCATTCGACTGCCTGACCCTGCGTGGGGACGAGCTGTTCGAGCTCGTGGACGCGTTGCTGTGCGCGGATGGCCCGGTGACGTCGCCGGTGGACCTAACGTCGGTGGCCGAGCACCGACGTGGGCACGGCGCGATGTACGAGGCGGTGAACAGCGGGAACGCGGATGTGCCCCGGCTGAGGCAGGTGCTGGCCGGTCTGCCGATGCCGCGGGCCGCCGACGGACGCCTGGTCCTGGCGGTCGACGTCAGCAACTGGCTCCGCCCCGACGCGCCGACCAGCGCGGACCGCCTGTTCTGCCACGTCTACGGGCGCAGCGGACGGTCCTCGGACCAGTTCATTCCCGGCTGGCCGTACTCGTTCGTCGCCGCCCTCGAGTCGGGCCGGACGTCCTGGTGCCAGCTCCTGGACGCCTTACGTCTCGAACCCGAGGACGACGTCGCTGAGGTCATCGCTGTCCAGCTCCGCCGGGTGGTCACCGACCTCATCGAGATGGGCAGCTGGCACTTCGGCGACCGCAAGACCAGGACGGCCACTTGGATCGAAGAACCGGCGGCCCGCCACCCGCTACGACGTGGGCAAGACCGTGAAACGGCCCGCGAATATCACCGACCGAAACCGACTCAGACCATAAAGGACAAGCTCAGCGTCGCGTGCGAGCGCTGGACGGCTCGACGAGGCGATCGTCCAAGAGGCGGGTGCCGGCCTGTTTGACGTACTTCAGCACGGGTGAGACCTCCATGCTCTGCAGTCCGGTCAGGGACCCGATGCGTTCCGAGGTGAACTCGAACAGTTCGTCGAGGTCCCGGGTGTGTGCGACGGCATGGATGTTCCAGGGCCCGGAGATGGCTGCGGCGAAGGCGATCTCGGGTTCCTGCGCGACTGCCAATCGCGTCGTACTGGTACAGGCCGTCGCGCAAGGTGGTGCGGCTGGTGATCGGCCAGTGCAGTACGGGGCCGAACTGCGCCGCTTCGGCCACGCGGACCTGCCCGCTATCCGTCAGACCCTCCTGGACGTACACGCGGACGCCTACGCCGACGAGATGGACGACGAGTTCAACCAGCGCTTCCCCTGGTTCATCGACCACTGGGGCAGCAACCCCGGCTACGCCTGCGTCATCGCCTACGACGATGCCGAGCCGGTCGGCTTCGCCTACGGGGCCCCGGCCGCACCCGGCCGCGAATGGTGGAGCGAGCACCTCACCGAACCCCCGGCCGACGACTCGACCTTCAGCGTCTCCGAGCTGATGGTGCGCCCGCGCTGGCGCAAGACCGGCACCGCCGAACGCCTGCACGCCGCGCTCATCGCAGACCGGCCCGAGGCGCTGGCCGTGCTCCTGGTCGACCCCGACCACCCCAAGGTCCAAGCCCTCTACGAAACATGGGGCTACGCCCTGGTCGGCCAAAGGCAGCCCTTCCCCGACAGCCCCAACTACGCCGTCATGCTCCGCCACCTGACCCAGCCGGTTCCCTGACCATGACAGGCATCCCCGGCTAGCCGTCGGCCAGGTCCACGCGGCAGCCGACGTCAGGCCTACGGGGTGCCCGGAACCTCGATCACTCGCGCGAGGCGGAGGGTCGTTTCTCCGGTGAACCTCCGCCAGCCATCCGGGTGAAGCCGCTCAGGTACACCGATACCAGGAGCGTGAAGGACGCTAACTCTCTTGATCCGGCACCCTCTTGCCGGATCGAGAGAGGTCAAGGCATGCGCCAGATCAATGCGAAGCTCGCCCTGGTGGCCGCGGCCACCGCCGTGCTGCTCGCCCCCGTCACCGCCCCCGCCGCCACTGCAGCGCCCGCGTACACCACGGCCGGCACCACAACACTGCGCCGGGACCTTCCCGAGCCGCCGCCCGCCGAGATCGTCCGCAAGGAACTCGGCGAGCTGAACGTCGCCGCCCCGCATCCGATGACCGACTACTCACGGGCGAAGTTCCCGCACTGGATCATCCAGTACGGCACCTGCGACACCCGCGAGGTCGTCCTCAAACGAGACGGCAAGGACGTCGTCCAGGACCAGCAGTGCCGGGCGGTCTCCGGCAGCTGGGTCAGCGCCTACGACGGCAGGACCTTCACCGCCGCCGGCCAGCTCGACATCGACCACATGGTGCCCCTGGCCAACGCCTGGCGCTCCGGCGCGGACGAGTGGGACACCGCGCTGCGGCGGAAGTTCGCCAACGACCTCATCGAACCCCAGCTGATCGCCGTGTCCGCCTCCAGCAACCGGCAAAAGGGCGACCAGTCCCCCGACCAGTGGGCACCCCCGCTGCACTCCTACTGGTGCACCTACTCCCGCGCCTGGACACACGTGAAGTACACCTACCACCTCAACATCACCGAGGCAGAGAAGAACAAGCTGAACGAGATGCTGGACACCTGCGACGCATGACCGACAGCCCCAGGACCATCTCGTACCAGGACCAGGTCACAGCAGGGCCTGGCGGGGTGATGACCGACAACGTCGGCGTCATCACCGGCGAACTGACCGTACGCACAGATCTCGGTGCTGACGGGCGCACCGCGCGCGTCTGCGTCCAATACACCGGCGCCGAGGAGTGGTACACCCTCACCGGCAGCCCCGTGCCCGTCCCGGACGGCGACCTCGCGGCCTACCACCAGGGCCTGCTCGACCGCATCCGGCAAGGCCAGGCCGCCGAGGCCTCCTGATGCTGCGGGTGCCTGCGACCCGACCCACGTCGCGGCGCAGGCACCCACAGCCCCGCTGTGCGACAGTCACCGGCCGCCCCTCTTGCATCAAGGGATGCTTGATGATCCGAGCCGGCTCGTTCCTCGGGCGCCTCGTCAACGCCCTCACCGCCGAACCCGACCCGGCCGGGCCACGGGCCCAGCCTCGCGCGACGGTACATCGACGCCCTCGCCCGCCGACCACCGCGTACCTGCCCCAAGATCTTCGGCACGCAGCGACTCACCGCGACCGTTGTCCGTTGGCGACTCGCCCCAACGCGATTCCACTCCGGGCTCGGGCGAAGCCCCGTCCGGCCGGGGACTCCTGCCCGCCACACGACGCGGGTCTCGCTCGGCTGGGTGGTGCAGTTCACCCCGGTTTCACTCGGACTCAGAGTGCCGCTGCGGGCGATTTCCCTGCGGTCACAGAACCACTGCGCACTCTGCCTTGCCCATCCAACTCCTGAACCAGAGTGTTCCGGGCATTGCACAGTTCGGACCAACCTGATGCCGGTCGGCGAATACGAAGTGGTGGGCGACGGCCTCCATGTGCACGTCGCACACGAAGCTGCACTGCGCGCCGTGGAGTTCAGTGGCCAGTCGCCAGGCGATGTGCCAGGTACCGGAACGGCCGCATGGTTCAGCGCTCCTGACGCCGGAGCCGTCATCGTCTGCGTAGCCGCACGTGGGCTCGCCCGTATCTGGCCTCGGCTCGAGATCAGGGGTGATCACCGGATCAAAGCTCTCGCTCATGCAGTCTCCAGACGCGCTCCGCTGTTTCCACCTTACGCAGCCGATCCCGCATCCCTGTGCCCGCCGATGCCCGTGCACCATCGCATACGGAGTGATACAGAGCACCGGTGTTGCCAGGACGGTCAGCCAGTGCCCACTCCGGCCACCCGCTCGGCAACCAGCCCCGCGCGAACCACCGGCGCACAGCGCTGAGGCACCCAATCAGTCCGTGCAGACGCCCAGCGCGGACGACAGCAGGAGCGTCTCCCCGCGGTGCTCGTCAGCTCAAGGGCACCCTGTAGCTGCGTGCCGCGGGGCTGGGCACCGTCCGCTCAGCCCCTCAACGGCTCCTTGTGGCAGCTCACTTCGCACCGCCGCCTGGCAGCTCGGGCCGTCAGGCAGCCAGCCCGAGCTTGCTCAGTGCGGTGGTCCAGTCGGTGACGATGGCGTTCTGCGCGGCCTTCAGGGTGACCTTGCCCGAGCAGACCGCCGTGTGCAGCTTGGTCTCCACCGGGTCCTTCAGGTTGTTCACCCCCGAGCCCGGCTTGTGGCCCGGATCGGCCGGCTCCACCCACAGATTGCGGGCGTCGTTCGGGTCCCCGCCGAGCTGGAGGCTGATGAGGTGGTCGTACTCGGCGTCACCCATCTTGCCGGTGTAGCCGTAGGAGGCGGCGTTCAGCCGCTTCTCCTTGCCGGTCACCGCCTCCGGCGGCCGGATGTTCTTCGTGTAGCCGCCCTTGCGGCAGATCGTCGTCACCAGATTCGCCTGCGTGACCGCCGGAGACGTCGCCCCCGGCGTGCACTTCAGGTCCTCAAGCGGCTCACCGTTCTCCATGCGGTAGTGGCAACTGCCCGCGGGCGGCTGGGCCTGCACCGTGTACGACGACTGCGGCCCCGCACCCACCGGGATCTCCCCCACCGACCCCGCAGCCCCCGCCGTATTCGACGGCCCGGCAGCCGACGCACCGTTCTTCCCCGCGGACCCCCCACCCGCATGCGACCCGGAAGACGAACACCCCACCAACACAAGACAAGACAAAACCACCAGCGACGGGACAACGCGACCAAGCGAACCCATGACAACCCCTCACAGACGAGCAACAGCTGAGCAGATGCTCCCCCACCCTCACACCCGGATACTCCCCGGGGGCCCAGCGCACAGGCGCACGCCCCCTCGCGACAGGAGTTGTGAGCCCTGCGCCCGTGCCGTAACGCCTGCGCGAAGCCGTCAACTCTGTGGCCCGTCCGGCAACGTGTACGACGGTACGTCTCTTCGACGGGTACCTCACCCGAGTGCCGCCGTCCCCCGGAACGCGGTGAAGGCTAGGGGCTTTCGTTTGGATCATCTTGCGGACCAGAGGAAGATGCCCGCGATGTGGAGTCCGGCCAGGTAGATGGTCGCGGTCTTCTCGTAGCGGGTGGCGATGCCGCGCCACTGCTTGAGGCGGTTGATGCACCGTTCGACGGTGTTGCGCTGCTTGTAGATCTCCCGATCGAAGGACGGCGGCCTGCCGCCGCGGCTGCCTCGTCGCAAGCGATGGCCGCATTGGTCTGCCGGAATGGGGATCACCGCTCGGATGCCGCGCCTGCGCAGATGTTCGCGGATCGCGCGGGATGAATAGGCCTTGTCGGCCAGGATTACGTCCGGCCTGGTGCGGGGTCGTCCGCGCTGGCGGGGAACGCGCAGGCGAGCCATCACCTGAGTGAAGGCGGGTGCGTCGCCGGCTTGGCCGGCGGTGAGATGGAAGGCCAGGGGGCGGCAGTTTCTGTCAGCGGCGAGGTGGATCTTCGTCGTCAGTCCGCCGCGGGACCGGCCGATGGCGTGGTCGTCAGGTTCGCCGGCCGGGGCCCCTTTTTGCGGGCCCCTGCCGCATGCTGGTGGGCTCGCACGATCGTGGAGTCCACCGAGACAGCCCAGTTGAGGTCTTCGTCGGCGTCGGCCTGGGCCATCAGCCCGGTGAACACGCGCTCCCATGTGCCGTCGACGGCCCACATCCGCAGCCGGTTGTAGACACCGCGCCAGTTGCCGTACTTCTCGGGCAGGTGCACCCACTGCGTTCCGGTCTGGAACTTGAAGGCGATCGCGTCGATCACCTCTCGGTGATCCCTCCAGCGGCCGCCCCGCTTCGGCGTCCGATCCGGGAGTAACGGCTCGATCCGCGCCCACTGCGCGTCAGTCAACGGCACACCCGGACCAACGATCCGATGATCTAAACGAAACGCTCTAGCGGCTGAAACCGTAGTTGACCTGCACCGCTAGCGGCTAGCGGCGCGTCTGGCAGCCCCCGGAATCGGCCCCCGCCGGCGTCTCTGTGGGCGCCGTCGGGCTGCTAGCGAGGTGGGCCGCCGTGCCGGGCCGTCGGCCTGCCAGGTGGGGAGGAGCAAGAAGGGCGCCCTGGTACAGGAACTGGGCGGTGAGGGAGCGCAGGATCGTGGTGCTGCCGCCGCCGCTGGCGGTGCAGACCAGGACGTGCGGGCATTCGGCGTCCAGGTCGACGGCGATGGCCCGTCCGTCGGTGCTGATGCCGATGAGCGCGGTCGAGGCGGGGAGCGCCTCTATCTGCTCGCGCAGGTCGGGGGCGGCGAAGCTCAGCATCTTCGGGAGCGCGGTCTTCTTCATGGTGCGGTGTTCCTCTTCTGTGCGATGCGTGGTGAACCGGGGGAAGCGTGTCGGCCGGACCGGACACGGCCCATTTCGCGGACTTCGGCAGTCGTCTGACGGGCCGGGGCTGTCAGTCCAGGTCGGTGGTGCCGGAGGCGGCGCGGGGCCGGTTGCGGACCCAGCGCTTGAGGTCGCCGACGCGGTACAGGAGTTCGGCGCCGCGCTTGTCGACCGGGGCAGGGAAGGTCCTGTCGTTGGCGCGGGCGTAACGCAGCGCGGCGAGGGTGATGTCCGGCAGGTGGTGCCGGTGGGCCTCGCGCAGTCCCACCGCCTGGTCGTCGTCGGCCGGGGCCGTGGCCGTCGGAGTCGTCGGCGCGGTCCCGGCGGTGGTGTCGCCCGGTTCGGCGGCCGGGGCCGGGGCGAGACTCCAGGCGTCCGTGAGCAAGTCACGGCTCACGGTCGGCTCGGGAGGCATCTGGGAGACCCTCGGCCGTGCCGTCGGCTGGCCGACCGGCGACTACGACGCATGGACCTGGGTCACCTGGGAAGAAGCCGCCCGCGCGTACGGGCACGAGGTGACCACGTCACCGCCGGCGTCGAGGAAGGCGGTGTTCCTGGAGGCTGCGACCATCGCCGAACGCCTTCCCACCCCGGACTGCTCCGGCCATGACAGCCTCGAAGACGCCTGGGACAACGGCACCTTCGCGGTCGCCGCATCGCTGCGCAGCGCGGCCGCCGACGAGCCGTCCCCGGCCGACGCGCCGTTCACCGACGCCAGCGCCGCCTTCATGCAGATCGGCAATACTCCGTCCCTGGCCCTGTTCTCCCGAAGCTGCCGCGAAGTGACAAGTAACTCAGCGTGTCGTTAGGGCCTTGGCGTCTGTGCGCGGTTCAGGAACCTCGCTGCCGGTGAGGGCGGCGAAGTCGTGGTGCGCCTGGGCGTGCTCAGAACCCGGTGGGCAGCCGGGGCGTGTACGGATGCTCCAGCGCCGCTAGTTCGTCGCCGGTCAGCCGGACGTCCAGCGCGGCCGCCGCGTCGTCCAGGTGTCCCGGGCGGGTCGCGCCGACGACCGGGGCGGTGACCACCGGGTTGCCCAGCACCCAGCCGAGCGCAACCTGCGCCATCGGCAGGCCCCGGGCCCCCGCGACGCACTGCACGGAGTCCACGATCGGCCGGTCGACGTCCGCGAAGAACCGCCTGGCGACCGGATCCCCGGCCGAGCGGGCCGTCGCCTGTCCGTACGGGCGGGCCAGCCGCCCGGAGGCGAGCGGGCACCACACCAGGCTGCCCACCCCCTGGTCGGCGAGCAGCGGGAACATCTCCCTCTCCTCCTCGCGCTGCACCAGGCTGTACTGGTGCTGCATCGACACGAAGGCCGGGCCGCCGTCCCGCGCCGCGGTGTGCTGCAGCTTGGCGAACTGCCAGGCCCACATCGAGGAGGCGCCGACGTACCGGACCTTCCCGGCCGCCACCACCTCCCGCAGGGCCGCCACGGTCTCCTCGACCGGGGTCGCCGGGTCGAAACGGTGCAGCTGGTAGAGGTCCAGGTAGTCGGTGCCGAGGCGGGTCAGCGAGCCGTCCACCTGCGCCAGGATCGCCTCGCGGGACAGTCCGGAGCGCCCGGGCCGTCGTGCATCGGCAGGCCCACCTTCGTCGCGAGGACGACGTCTTCGCGCCGGGTGTACTGCCGGACCGCGCGGCCGACCAGTTCCTCCGAGGCACCGCCGCCGTACACGTTGGCGGTGTCCCAGAAGGTGATGCCGAGCTCGACCGCCCGCCGGAAGACCGCCGCTGCGGCCTCCTCGTCGAGCGCCCACGGGTTGTGCCCGCGGCCGCTGCCGCCGAATCCCATGCAGCCGAGCGCGATCCGGCTGACCGTCAGGTCGGTGCCGTCGAGCTTGACGTACTCCATCGTTCCCCCACTCACGCCGGGTACGGTTCGGCGGCCCGCGCGTGCTTCAACGCGCCTGCCCACCAGGACAGTTGGTCGAGCATGGTCTTGGCGTAGCCGGCCGCCTGCGGGTCGTCCGGGCGGCCGTCCGTCCAGGCGGTGAAGTAGTTCGGGAAGGCCAGGCCGTCCCGGATGGTCACCGCGTGCAGCTCGGTCAGCACGTTCTCCAGGTGCAGCACGGCGTGCCGGCCGCCGGCCGCGCCGCCGTAGCTCACGAAGGCGACCGGCTTGGCCGTCCACTGGGTGAAGTGCCAGTCGATGGCGGCCTTCAGCGAGGCGGGGTAGCTGTGGTTGTACTCCGGCGTGACGATCAGGAAGGCGTCCGCGCCCTCCAGGGCCTCGGTCAGCCCGGCCATCCCGGCCGGGCGGGGGTAGTCGGCGCCCGCGAACTTCGGCGGGGCGGCGGGCAGGGCCAGCGGGAGGTCCACCCCGGCCAGGTCGA
The DNA here is from genome assembly GCF_001636945.3 of Streptomyces sp. FXJ1.172. Lineage (NCBI taxonomy): Bacteria > Bacillati > Actinomycetota > Actinomycetes > Kitasatosporales > Streptomycetaceae > Streptomyces > Streptomyces sp. FXJ1.172. The sequence goes on from NZ_CP119133.2 coordinate 71,297, forward strand.
CCACCTCCACCTCGAACCCGCCGTGCGCGACGGCCTGTTCGGCCACCCACGAGGACACCACCGGGCCGAACCGGCCCTCCCGGACGCTGCCGACGAGGATCACCAGCTTGTGCGTGTTCTTCTCCATAGCCACCACCATCGGTCCGCCCGCCGGCCGCAACCAGACCGTGCCCAGGCTGGCCCCCGCAGGGCCACCCTCCGTGCTGCCGTCAACCGTTACGCTCGCCGCATGGGCACACCACTGGGGGACTTCATCCGCGCCAAGCGCGACAGCATCCAGCCCGAGACGCTCGGCCTGCCCGACCACGGCCGCCGCCGCTCGCCCGGGCTGCGCCGCTCCGACCTGGCCGTCCGCGCCGGCATCAGCGTCGAGTACCTGACCCGGCTGGAGCAGGGCCGCGACCGCAACCCCTCCCCGGCCGTGGTCCACGCGCTCGCCGACGCCCTCAGCCTCGACCCCGCCGAGCGCGGCCACCTGCGCTACCTCGCGAAGATCACCGGCGGCGCCTGCGCCGGCCGCACCCGGCCCGCCCCGCCGCCCCGCGATGTCCGCCCGGCCGTCCACGAGACCCTGCGCCTGCTCGAACCGGGCGTCGCCGCCGTCACCAACCGCCTCGGCGACATCCTCGCCCACACCTGCGGCTACGCCGCCGTCCTCGGCGCGGCCGGCCTGCTCGACGTCCCGGCTCCGAACCTCACCCGCTACGTTTTCACCGACCCCCGTTCCCGCACCCTCTTCCCCGACTGGGACGAGGTCGCCGACGAGCAGGCATTCGACCTCTGGCTCGGCCCCTCGGCCGAGAACTCCGAGTGGCTCAGCACCGAACTCGCCCCCGTGGCAGGCCCCGAGTTCACCCGCCGCCTGGGCACCCACCGCGTCCCCCGCCGCGGCCCGCTCCGCCTCCAGCACCCGGCCGGGCCCGAACTCCACCTGCTGCGCGAGACCTTGGACTTCACCGCCGACGCCCAGCAGCTCCTCGTCCTGCTCCCCGCAGACGAGGACACCGCTGCCCACCTCGACCAGCTCACCCAACTGGCCCCGGCCCGCCTGCGGGCGATCTCCTGAGCATGGCGAATTCGACGACCCGGTCCAGGGACCGCTTCCAGCCTTGTGTGGTGTCCACGACCAGGCAGGGGACGCCCAGCGAAACCGGGACCCACGACTCGATCGGCTGTTTCCCCTCCGCGATGCGGTGCAGGAGATCGGCGTCCGCGTGAACGGCGCGCCAAGGCATTTCGGCGGCTCGGCGGGTGATGTGCACGCGGGCGAGTTCGGGATCGACGACACAGCACACGACGCGGATGCTTGCCAGGTCCGCGAGCGGCTCCTGTTACTTCAGATCGGAGAGGAGGCCGTCCAGGGCCTCCTTGAGGGCTGCGGCGATGGCCGGATCGAACCACGTGGTGCGGATCCGCTCGTTGTTCCCTTTGGGCGTCTCGTGGTCGGCAGCAAGCTGATGCAGAGGGCGGCTCTCGTCATTCAGTGAGCGGCCGACGTTCTGAAAGAGGCCGCGCACATACCGGTCGGCGGCGTCGGGGGCGATGCCGTGGCCGGTGGCCCACGAGGTGAGCGTGGCGAGGTAGGCGTAGTGGGCGGTGAGGGTCCCGGTCAGTGCGGAGAAGACGTTGAAGGCGTCCTCGTCCGCGACGGGCAGCGCCCCGCCCAGCTGTTCGAAGAGAGCGTCCGCCACCGGGTGCGAGGGGCAGGTCACGGTGACGGAGCGACGCTCGCGCACGGCGGGCAGCGGGATGGCGCGGACGATCGGGGCGCCGGTGGCGAGGGTTCGACGCAGGTCGTCGATGGCGACGCCGGCCATCAGGTTGACCACGGTCTTGTCGTCGTCCATCTTCAGCCCGGCGAGCGCCTCGTGGTGGTCCTGGCGGCGCACGGCAATGATCACCGATTCGGAGCGGTCCACCACCTCCTGGTTGTCGGCGCACACCTGGACGCCCTCGAAGCGCTCGGACAGTTCGGCGGCGACGCGGGCTCCCCGGGGAGAGAGGAAGACCTCCGGCGACGCACCGCCCCCGCTGCGCAGGCCCTCGACGATGGCCTTGCCGATCTCGCCCACTCCTATGATGCCGATTCGCTGCACTGTGTCGTCCTCCATGGTGCGCGGTGGTCGTGGCTCGTGTTGGTGCGGCTCTGTACGGTCGCGATGGTTGCGTGCGGAGTCGAACGGAGCCGTCGTCACGTCGGTCGCCTTCTTCTCCACAGCGAGGTGACCGCGAAAACGCCCGCCAGACAGGGAATCATCCCGGCCCAGCCCAGCTCCGGCGGCAGTCCGGTCGCGCCGGAGGTGTCCTTGGTCAGCAGCCCGGCCAGTCCGGCGCTGGCGCCGAGCACGAACATCACGGTCGCGACGGGGCGGGCCCACCGCTTGCCTGCCTTGACGGCCCAGGCCGCCGTGAGCCAGCCAAGGACGCCGAGCGCTCCGATGACGGACGACACGACCAGGTAGGTGGTGACGGCCGAGTCGACCCGCGCCTGGGAGTAATCGGGATAGCCGGCCCGGATGTGATCGGCCAGCAGATGGGTGGTGCTGCGGTCGACGTACGTGGCGATCGTCGCGAGGACAGTGAGCGCAAGGCCCACGTACATCGCTGCGAGCGGCCCTCGTGCAAGGGGTGGTTGCGTCAACAGGGTGCTTCTCTCGTCAGTACTCTTCAGTTCTTCCTCAGTTCTCTTCATTGGTCGACCAGGGCGATGCCGTGGTCGCTGTACCGGGCCCCCTGGGCCCCGGCGTCGGGGACGGCGGCGTCGATGTCGCCGAGGTCGGTGGCGGTCAGGTGCAGGTCGAGGGCGGCCAGGTTGTCGCGCAGGTGGGGGCGGCGGGAGCTGCCGGGGATGGGGATGACGTGGCCGCCGCGGGTGAGGAGCCAGGCGAGGGCGATCTGGGCGGGGGTGGCGCTCTTGGCGGCGGCGAGGTGGGTGATGGCGTCGACGATGGCGAGATTGGCCTTGAGGTCGTCGCCGTTGTACCGGGGAGCGGTGGCGCGGAAGTCGTCGGGTTCGTAGCGCGTGGTGGCGCGGACGGCCGCGGTCAGCAGGCCGCGGCCGAGAGGGCTGTAGGCGATCAGGGTGGCGCCGAGACTGCGGATCGTGGGCAGGATGTCGATTTCGACATGGCGTTCCCACAGCGAGTACTCGGTCTGGACGGCGCTGATCGGGTGCATGGCGTGGGCGCGGCGGAGGGTGGCGGCCGAGACTTCGGACAGGCCGATGTGGCCCACCTTGCCCTGGGCGACCAGGTCGGCCAGGGCGCCGACGGACTCCTCGACGGGGACGGCGGGGTCGATGCGGGCGAGGTAGTACACGTCGATGTGTTCGGTGCGCAGACGTCGCAACGACGCTTCGCAGGCACGCCGCAGATCGTTGGGTGAGCCGGCGGGCACCAGGCCCTCGGCGGTGCGCCGGACTCCGGTCTTGGTGGCCAGCACGGCGCGGTCGCGGTGCGGTGCGAGGGTCCGACCGAGGAGTTCCTCGTTTGCTCCGTCGCCGTAGAAGTCGCCGGTGTCGAACAGGGTCACGCCCGAATCGAGGGCCTCCAGCAGGGTGGCTGCGGCCTCGTGCGGGTCGGCGGGGCCGTAGGTGCCGGTCATGCTCATGCAGCCGAGGCCAAGTCGGGAGACCGCCGGGCCGTCGTGTTCGAGGGTGGGGTGCATCGTTCCTCCGTCACTTCGCCAGGGCCGCGCGGAGGAACGCGAGGATCTCCGTCTGGGCGGCCTCGGCCTGTGGTTCCAGGCCGGGCAGGGTGAGGAACGCATGTCGCGCTCCCGGGTATTCGGTGAGCCGCACGTAGGTCCCTGCCTCGCGCAGCTGCTCGGCATAGCGGCGGCCGTGGTCGGCGACCGCGTCCTGGGTGGGCAGCACCACGAGCGCCGGGGCGAGCCCGCTCAGGTCGTCCGCGTACAGCGGCGAGACTGCGCGGGCGTCGGCCCCCGGCGGGACGGCGAGCCGCTGGAAGAGCCGCAGTTGCGGCAGGGCTCGGGTCGGGCTGTATGCGTACTCGGCGATCGAGGGGTAGTCGAACATCGTCTCGGTCACGTCGACCGCGGGGTTGACCAGCACTTGCGCCTTGAGCTTCAGGCCGGCCTCCCTGGCTCGGATGGCCGTCAGCGCGCTGATCAGCGCGCCGCAGCTCTCACCGAAGACGGCCGTGCGCGCCGGGTCGATGCCCCACTGGGCGGCGTGCCGCACCACGTGCTGCAGCACGTCCCAGCCGTCGTCGGCGGCGTTCGCGAGCGGACTGTCCGGGGCGACGAGGCGGTGCTCGACCGAGACGACGAGGGCGTGCAGCCCCGCGGCGAGGTGGCTGTTGGTCCAGTCGCACTGCACCGCCGTGCCCACGAAGCTGCCTCCGTGGACATGGACCACGAGTGGCAGGTCGGTTCGGGCTGCGGCTTCGTCGTCTCCGGTCGGGGTCGGCCGGTAGACCCGGACCGGTAAGTCGCGGCCGGGCAGCGCGAGCTCCTGCCAGACGATCGTGGAGCCAGTGTCCGGCTCTCCGAGGATCGTCCGTGCCGCGCTGGAGGCCCGGAAGCCGTTCTCCGCATCGCGGTAGGCGCGCAGTTCCTCCGTCGTGATCGCCGAGAAGTCCGGCTCCGGCGGCCGTGTCGCGGTAGTGGTATCGCTCATGTGCCCTTCTCCCCTCCCGGCCGGATGCCGGGTGTGTCGTTGTGGCCGGCCAGTGCGTTGACCTCATTATGCACGCACTGCGTGCATCAGCAAGTGCATAGGTTAGGCTGGGCCCGGACGAGAGGGGCGAGATGACTGGCCGAAGGCGATGGTCGAGCGAGGAGATCCTGGACACGGCGGCGGAACTGCTGCGCACGAGCGACGCCGAGTCGTTCAGCGTGCGCAAACTCGCCGCAGCGCTCGGGACCGACTCCTCCAGCCTCTACCGGCACTTCCGCAACAAGACCGAACTGCTGCGCGCGGTTGCCGACCGGATCCTGCTGGCCGCCATGGACGGCTACCGCCCCGAGGGCGACTGGAGGCAGCGCGTCACCGCCCTGGCCTTGCACCTGCGCGAGGCCTTCGGCGAGCAGCCCCAACTCGCCGCGGTGTGGGGACGCTACGGGTCCGGCGGCACCGGATCCCGATTGGTCATGGAGGAGTTGCTGCAGGCCCTGCGCGCGTCCGGCCTGCCCGACGAGGAGGTCCCGGTGCCATACCACCGCATCGTGATCCTCCTCGCCGCGCTGATCGCCTCCGAGGCCGGTATCAGCACCCTCACCCCCAAGGAGTACGAGCAGGGCATGGAGCAGTTCCGCGTCGCGGTGCTCGGCGCCGATCCCGATCGCTTCCCCGCCCTGGCCCACTTCGCCCGTGACATCCGCCCCCTCGGAGCAGATCGTCGCGCCGCATTCGAAGAGATCCTCGCCGCCGAACTCGCCTACATCGAGGCCCAGATCCCCTGACGTGCAGGATCACCTGTGCCATGCGGTCGGGTCGCGCCACTGCCGCAGGCCCGGTGCCGGAGGTCGGGTGTACGAGTAGCGGCCCAGGAAGTTGATGCGGTCGTACCGGAGCGAGGAGAGCCGGGCGGTCGTTCAGACCGAGCCTGCCCAGCCGCCCGCCGACTGGGCAGTGGGCACTCCGGGCGCGGGGCGGGGGCCGGGCACCCTGGCCGCGGCCGCGGCTGCGGCCAATTCGAGGTGGGAGTTCATGTCCAGCTCGGACCGGCCGTAGATCTCCTTATCTGGACACCTTCGAGTGACGCCTGAACCGGCGCCGTGGCGATCGAGGTGCGGGGTTCGTTGGGCCACCTGAGTGCGGGATTGGGGAGGCCGGTGTGCGGGTGGTCAAGGAACGCGATGGCGGCGTCGTACGGCGAGTCCGGTTGGTCGACGGCAGTGGTGAGCCGGTCGCGGCGGCCTGCCGGTTTCTGGATCATCTGGTCGACCGGGGTTTCTCGCCGCACACGATCTGCGCGTACGCGTACGACCTGCGGCGCCTGTTCACCTTCCTCGCTGCTGAGGGCATGGACTGGTGCGAGTTCCGGGGCCCGGATGCCCTGCGGCTGCTGGCGTTCCTGCGGCGGGCACCGTCGCGGCGGCCGGCCCAGCGGCTGGGCCTGACGGTGGTGGTCGGCGGCCCGGAGGCGCCGGGCAGTCTGCTCGCGCCGGCGACGGTGAATCGGATCCTGGCGGCGGTCTCCAGCTTCTACGACTGGGCGGTGGTCGCCGAGGAGTACGACGGCGACTCCCCGATGCAGAAGCGCCTTGACCCGGCACTTGCCCGGGTGCCGGACCGGCATCAGCCGTTCATGGGCCGAGCGAGCCGTCAGCAGCCGATGCGCCGCACGGTGACGGTCAGGCAGCCGCAGCGACTACCGCGTCCGGTGGACGAGGCGGTGCTGGAGCAGTTCATCGGCAGCTTGAAGCGGCTGCGGGACCTGGCGGTGTTCCTGCTGATGCTGGACGGCGGGCTGCGGCCGGGCGAGGTGCTGTCGCTGCACCTGGACGACATCTCCTACGGCCGCCGCCGGGTGACGGTCCGCAAGCGCGACGACCACCCGCGCGGGGTCCGCGGCAAGTCCCGCACCGAACGGGTCGTGGACCTGCACGAGCCTCGCACCCTGGACGCGGTCAGCCGCTATGTGATGCACGAGCGCCCGCTCGACGCGACCAGCCCGTTCGTGTTCCTGGTCGGAGGAAAGGGCACCCGCCGCCTGGAGCCGCTGGGCTACGACGCGGTGGTGCGACTGTTCGCGCGGCGGCTGGACAAACTCGGCCTGCGCACGCCGGAGACCACGCCGCACGCGCTGCGGCACACTCACGCCACCGCGATGTGGGAGGGCGGGATGCGGGAGCTGTCGCTGCAGAAGCGATTGGGACACGCGTCGCCGGAGTCGACGAAGGTTTATACCCGGGTCTCCGACGAGGCCGTGCTGGCCGACTACACCCGCGCGCTGGAGGGCAACCGGTGACCGCGCTCGCCCTGGCGCCCGCCCCGGAACTGGACCGCCGCCGGTGCCACGCGCCGAGGGAGGAGTACTTCGCCTGGGTCCGCGCGACGTTCGCCGACGCTCCGGCGTCGATCAAGTCCCGCCGCTACTTCTACAACCGATTCCTCAAGCACTGGCCGGAGTTGGAGGACTGGTTCGCCGAGCCCCTGCTGGTCCGCCTGGACCTGCGCGGACGCGATCCGCACGAGCCAGGCAAACGCCTCGGGCCGTCCCACGAGGCAGGCCCCTACCTCGCCTACCTGTCACTGGTGCACGGCCTCCGGCTGGACGCCGACTACGTCCTCAGCCGCAACTTCGACAGCCTGTTCGTCCCCAAGGTCGCCGCCGGCCTCGGCCTGGACCTGGATCTGCTCAATTCGCTCTCCCCCCGCATGCTCCAGCTCGGCTATGCGCCTGTCAGCGGCCGGTCCGTCCTCACCTGGACCTTCACCCGCCTTCTGCTGATGCGCGGCGACCCCGATCTGCGCGCGATCCGGCTCGACGACCTCACCGCGCTCGCCAAGGAGATCAAGCGCTACTGCGCCCGGCCAGAGGCCGGGTTCGTGCGGGCCAGCCATGTCTCCAACGCACGCCGCCGCATGCCCATGGACCAGCTCGCCGAGATCTACCAGAAGGCATGCCTGACCAGGCTGCACGGCGTCCATGTGCTGCTGTTCAACATCGGACAGGTCCCCGAGCCGCCGTTCCACGGCCTGAAGACCGCCGAACTCTGGCGAACCGAACTCACCCCTCCCGAGACGCCGCAGGCGCTCGCCGCGCCGGTGACGCGCTGGCTGTCGGGACGGTTGCAGACCAGCGACCGCGCGGAGTCGGTCCGCCACTCACGCGACGCCTTCCGCTACTTCCTGCGCTGGCTCGCCCAGGCCCACCCCGACATCAATGCGATGACCCAGCTGGAGCGCCGGCACGTCGAGGGCTTCATGGCCCACCTGCACGAACACATCAACGCCCGCACCGGACGGCCGCTGACGGCACGGTCCCGCTACACCTACCTCAGCCCGCTGCTTCAGTTCTTCCGCGAGACCAGCCAGTGGGGCTGGAGCGACGCCCCGGGCAGACCCCTGCTCGGCCGCTCGGACATGCCCAAACTCCCCTCCGCACTGCCGCGGTTCATCCCCCGGGACGAGCTGGACCGCCTCATGGAAGCGGTCGAGGAACTCGAAGATGCGCACCAACGAGCGGCTTTGCTCCTGCTGCGCTGGAGCGGCGCCCGGCGCGGGGAGATCGCACGGCTGACCCTGGACTGCCTGGACGCCTACCCCGACGGCTATCCGCGGCTGCGGATCCCGGTCGGCAAGACCTACACCGAGCGCATGGTCCCCCTGCACCCCCAGGCGGCGGACGCCCTGCGCGAGTTGATCGACGCGGCCAAGGCAGCGAACGCCGCGGCCCGCCACGACGCATGGGCCCAGCGGCCGGTCCGCTACGTGTTCATGCGGCGGGGCAAGCCCATGGGCCGTCATTTCCTTTATGCGGACGCCCTGGAGATCGCCTGCCGCAGGGCCGGGCTCGTCGACGGCGACGGCAATCCCACCGTGACCGCCCACCGGTTTCGCCACACGGTCGGCACCCAGCTCGCCGAAGGCGGCGCCCAGATCCAGACGATCATGGCGATCCTCGGGCACCGCAACGCGCAGATGTCGGCCACTTACTCCCACATCAGCGACCCCGTCCTGAAGGAGCAGTACGAGAAAGTCATCGCCGCCGGCGGACGGATCGCGGGCCCGGCCGCCGAGGAACTGCTGACCAGCCGGATCGGCGAGGACACCCTGAACTGGCTCAAGACCAACTTCTTCAAGACCGAACTCGAACTCGGCCACTGCCTGCGGGCACCCGCCGAAGGGCCTTGCGAGTGCGACCTCTACCTCCGCTGTTCGAAGTTCCTCACCACGAGCGAGTACGCACCGCGCCTGCGGTCCCGGCTCGTCCGCGAGCAGGAACTCGCCCAGGATGCCGTCGAACGCGGCTGGCCCCGCGAGGTCGAACGGCACAACGCCATCGCCGACCGAATCCGCGGCCTCCTCGCCGATCTCGGAGAGAGCGCCGAGCCCGGCCCTGACGATCACTGCTGAGCGGTTCGTTTCGGCAGGCTGAACGAGAGCCCGACGGATACTTGTCGGATGGATGGATCAAGGGCTTCTTGGGTCAACACCACGCACGATTGGGCCGGCATCGTGGACGCGGACCATCTCGGTCGGATCCGCCAGGGATCCGCAGAGTTGGCTCCGGGCGGGCCAGTACACCTTGTTCTTGAGATCGCTGCTTACGCCGCTGACGAGGCAGCGAGCCGGGGCGGCGGACGGTGTGTGGTCACGCTGCATACCGACGGATCGGTGTCGGTGAAGGATGACGGACGGGGCACCGACACTCGGGTCGATGAGCATGGCCAGGTGGTGAAGAAGCCGGTCATGGCCACGAAGGATCTTCGGTTCTTCGACCTCCCGGAGGCGGAGCGGCTTCCGGATGGACATCCGCGTCGCGGCATGTCCGTCGTCGCAGCGCTCAGCGAGTGGCTGATTCATACCAACCGCCGCCTCAACGGATCCTGGAGCCAGCGCTATGAGCACGGCGTCCCGGTGACCGATCTGCAGCCCGTCGAAGCCGACGGGACTACGGGGACCTGCGTCCGCTTCCTGCCGGACGAAGCCCTGCGTTCGCGGTGGTCGTTGACCGCGGGCGATCTGGCGCGGTGGTCCGAGCACTGGCCCGACCTGACTGTCCGCCTCGACGATCAGCGCGACGGCGAGGACCGGTCACGTCGGTGACCACGGGGCGGCACGGCCGCGCTCCGCCGGGGAGAGCGGCCCGGTCGGATCCCGATCCTGCGGGCCTGGTGCTCGACCTCGGCGACCTGGAGGCGGCAGGAGTCGGAGCCAGTCTGATCAGGGTGCACTTGAAGTTGAGCCGGACCCGCGCACGGAATTCGTCCAGATAAGGGTTCACATGGGTCCAGAACAGCGGGGACAGGGCCCGCCGGTCGGCGTCGGCGAGCCGCTTCTGCCACTTCTCCAGGCGAATGCGAACCCGACAATGGAGGCGCCGTGCGTGTCGATGTACTGCCGGTCGATCGCCACGTCCGTGAACTTGAGCAACAGCGCGAACCCCAACCGGTTCGCACCCGACTTGTTCCGCAGCCGCTCCTGGTCCTCCTCAAGCAGCGTCCAGACCTCGATCAGATCCTCCGGCTCCCACTCCTGCCGCACTCCGGGCTCCTTCCGGTCGCCATGACCGGACCAACGTCGCCGAGCACGGCGCGCGCGATGAGTCCAGAAGATCGAAAACGCTGACAAGCACACACCCCAGATCCGCTACAGAGAGCTACTTGTCACTTCGCGGCAGCTTCGGGAGAACAGGGCCTCCCTGAGCGGTCTGCGCGCCGAACTCCGCACGAGGGGTACCCGCTGCTCGTCGGACGGTACGCCGGCGCTGGCATGGGCAGGGTCAAGGGCCACGCAGGGCTGCTGTCCATCGAGCCGCTGCTGCTGTTCCAGTACCCCGACGCCGAGAGGGAGCAGGCCCACGCCGCGGGCGAGCACGGACTGTGCGGCGCCAACTGCGGCAGCGACACCGCGCCCTGACCGCCGGACCCTTACCTACTGATCTCGGCTCGTTAGGGTGATCTTTGCTGAACATCCCGATGTGGGTGTCGTGTTGTCGATAGTCCGTGGTGCGTGAGATATGCGGATAGGGGCGGGCTGACGCCTGCAGCACGGCGGCGCCGGGAAGCGGTGCGGATACGGCCTCGCGGGCCAGTTCCGGGCACGACCAGCGTGAGAGCGGCATTCCGGTCTCGGCGGGCAGTCGGCAGGCCAGCGCCTTGACCTCGGTGGCCTGCAGCGGTGTGAACGAGGCGGGACGGCCGTAGCGTTGACGGTCTTTGAGTCCGGACAGGCCCGCCTGAGCAAACCGGCCACGCCAGCGGCGCACGGTGTCCAGGTGCAGCCCCGTCTCCCGGGCGATGCGCGCGTTGGAGCGTCCGCGCGCGGCGTGCAGGACGACTTGCGCACGCACCCGCAGCCGGTGCTCGGTCTTGTGGCCGTAGGCCATCTTCTTCAACCGCACGCGTTCGGCGGCGCTCAGGGCTATCGGACAGGCAGTGCGGATGGGCATGGCGGGCGAACCGATCGGCTGAAGTGGATCACTGGCAAGCCACAGCTTGCCCCGCCCGCCGCGGGGACGGCCGATACTCCTGTCCTGTTTCAGGGCCGGTAGATGCACTCCGCCAGCGTCGTGTGCTTCTTCCAGCCCAGCGTCTCGTACAGCGCGCGCCCGGCGTCGGTCGCGCCGAGAACGCCGAGGACCGCGCCTGTCTCCAGGGCGTGGTCGGCAAGCGTACGCATCACGAAGTTGCCCAGCCCGCGCCGCCGATGAGCCTCCTCGGTCATCACCCGGTCCACGACCACGGCTTCCCCGAGGGATGCCATCTGCCCCTGGGCCGCCTGCTCGCCCACCGCGTCCAGCACCCGAGCGTAGGTGACGGCCCCAATGGCCTCCACGGTCACGGTGTACCCCTCAGGCGCGACCGGGTCCGTGGCCATCAGGTCAACGGCCATCAGATGGCCGGTCTCCTCCCAGGCCACCACCCACCCCGGGGACAGCCAGGACTCGATCTCCTCCGGCTCCGCGGGCATCTTCATCCAAGTCCGCGGCACGGACACCGAGGCCGCGGCGCTGCGGACCAACGACTCCTCGGCCGCGGGCAGGACATGACGCCCCACTTCGTCGGCGTTGCCGGCCACTTCGATATAGAACCCCCACGGCTTCTCGACAGGCGGAGGCGTCCGCCGGGACACGGCCCAGCCCGCCACCCAAGTCCTGACTATGTCCGCAACCATCAAGCCCTCCCGAAGCTGCGGCCGCACCAACGGCCAGGTAATAGACAGCAGTCGGGATCACACATTACGTTGCCGTGCAGCCTGCGGCATCTGTTTTGCCGGGCTGCAGCTCCTGAAGGCAGGAGTCAACCCCCGAAGGACTTCCGGAGCCGACCACTTAGTCATCTTCGCCCGCAGCGGTTCCAGCTTGCCGCGCACAGAGGCGTCCAGCCCCAGTTGTCCGCGTACAAGTGAACGTGGCCCTGGCAAGATTTTCGTGAAACGGGGCTGTGCCACCGTGCGCCGGTGACGCTCCGTCACGGGTAGCGGCGTCGGAGGTGTGCCATGAGGACGACGCGGTGGCGCAGGAGCGGAACGCCGGCGCGGCCGGCCATGATCCGTTTCTGGAGCTTCAGATCCGTGATCCGGCCTTCGTTGACGCCGGAGTTGAACGGGGTGGTGATCCCCTGCACAACTGCCAGCTGGTCTTCGCGAATGGCGTTGGCCAGGCTCGCCAAGGCAGACAGGCCAGAGTCGGCGAGTTGGTCGAGCCAGTCCGGCAGCGGGGCGGCGTCGCGGGCATCGAGCATGGCCGCGAACTGTCTTACCAGAGTGTGGGTTTGGTCGAGCTCCGGGCAGTGTTCAAGCAGCCGACGGAGTGCCTCGGTGGCGTGCAGGCCGCGCCGGGGCGGTGTGGTGGTGATCCACCGGGCGACCTGGCGGGGCGAGGGTGGCCGCTCGCGCGGTGTGTCGATCGGCAGACCGCGGCGTAGCGGCGCGATGGCCATCTTGACCCGCTGGTAGTGGCCGCGGTAGCCCTTCGCGGCAATCTCCTGGTGCAGCACGGTCGCGGTGTGCTCGCCTTCCTCCCACCGCTGCCTCAGATACTCCAGATACGGGTCGAGGCTCGTGGATCGGCGGGGCGGAGTGCGCCGTACGCACTCCTGCCAGCAGGCAGCGCGTGCGTACTTGGCCACGGTGCGGCGGTTCAAGCCGAGTTCGCGGGCTATCGCGCTGAGACTGTGGGCCGTGCCGGTGTATCCCTGGACGGTCTCGAACAGTCGCTTCGCGTGACGGCGGGCGGGAGAATCGGCCGCCTCGTACGGTTCGTCCGACGGCGGTGGGGCCGGTTCGGGTTCAGGTACTGCGGCGGCCAGGCAGTCGCGGTGGGCCGCGGCGACGTCCGAGACCCGCTTCGACAGCCCCTGCCACAGGTGAAAACGGTCGCTGACCTGCACCGCGTCCGGGGCTCCCTCGGTGACGCCCTGCCGGTAGACCAGCGAACCGTCCCGGCACACCACCTCGACGCCGGGATGCGCACGCAGCCAGGAGGCCAGCTGCTCGGCATCGCGCCCGGCCCACAACTCGATCGGCAGCCTCCTGTCGGCATCCACGAGCAGCGTGCCGTAGACGTCCGCGTACAACGCGAAGTCATCCACGCCCAGCACCCGCGGTGTCGCGGCCGACGGAAGTCCCATGCGCATCAACTGGAACAGCACACTCGTCCGCGACAACCGCCGCACCATCAGACTGATCAGCACCGGGCGGCCCCCGGCAGCGACATCGGCCAGCGTGCGGGAATACCGGCTGTGCACCCGCGCCGACGCGCACCGGCAGTCCGGACACGCCACCATCAACTCGCGGGTACGGGCAGAGATACGGACCACACCACCCGACGACCACACCCGTTCCACCTGCACCACATCCAGGTGCGGCGACACAGTTCGTACGAAGTCATCACACTCGCCGAAAGTCCCGCTACCCGTGACGGAGCGTCACCGGCGCACGGTGGCACAGCCCCGTTTCACGAAAATCTTGCCAGGGCCAGCTCAGGTCGTACGCCGACAGCAGTGGCGGTTGCTGGCCGAGGGCGCCCCTGACGACGCCACCGCCGACTACCTGAACGCCTACTTCGAACCCACCGCCCGCGCCATCGACGGCTTGGAGAAGGCCCTGGCCGGCCTCGGCCTGCTGGACGACGCCCTCGCCCTGGACCTGCGCAAACCCCAGGACTACTTCCACCGCGTGTGGTCCACAGCATTCCTCGCAGCCGACCTCGCTGTCGCAGGCGCCGAGGAGGAAAACGAGCACAGCGATACGTGCACAGCCGAGGACACCGACCCCGAACAGGACGTCGCATGAACAACGTCCCTGAACGCCGCACTGCTGCCGCCCTGGCAGCCCGCCGCAGCAAGACCGACACAGCCCTCCTGCGGGTCCACGAGTCCATCGCCCGGATCCAGCGCGAGAAGGCCCAGGTCAACGTCGCTGCTGTCGCCCGGCGGGCGAACGTCTCACGCACCTTCCTCTATGCCAACCCCGAGGCCAGAGCCGCCATCGCCACGGCGATGGCCGAGGCAGGTGACCGGCGGTCCCGGTTGCTCGTCGAACAGGACGACGAGCGCGAGGCAACCTGGCGCGAGCGCGCGCTGAACGCCGAGGACGCGCTCAAGGCCGCCCAGGGCGAGATCCTCGCCCAGCGCACCCGAATCGGCGAACTACTCGGCCAGATAAGGGATTTGCAAGCCGAGTGGACCGAAGAGGCCATCCAGCGGATCACCACCGAGAACACCACACTCAAACAAAGGGTCCGCCAGCTGACCACCGACAACCGCACCCTCGACGAGCGGCTCACAGCCGCCCGATCCAACCTCCGCTTCCAGGACCGACGCGTCGCCGACCTCGAAGCCCGCCTCACCGGGCCGGAACCACTGGCCTGATCGCATACCGCTGGCATCTCATGGCCCGTCCACCGTCCCGGCGGACCGGCCATCCAACGAGCCCCCGGCAACGAGTTACGGCAACGACTTCTACTGCCTCATCATGCCAAGAACCAGCAGGTCGGTGGCCGACCGCACCTCCACGATCACGCACCCGAGCGTCTTATCGGCCTGAACCCGTGTCGATTCGGGTCAGCACCAGGTCGGCCAACTCCTGCGGGCTCAGTTCGCCGTCCAAGAACACCGTGTCGCTGGGCAGAGTGTCGGCCGCGGCCATGCACGGTCCGATCCTGTCCTTGCACCAGCGCCGGACCTGCTCCTCCCGTTCGGGGTCATCCGGGGCGTGAATCCGGCCGTCGATCCGCTTCTCCAGGACCTCTCGGGAGACTTTGAGGAAGAAGTGGTGGACGTCGATACCCGCGTCCTTCAGCGCGCCGAAGATCTCACCGACATATTCGGAGTTGACCAGGGTCATGGGGACCAGAACAGGGCGGCGGTACTCCTGGATCAGTCCCACCGCCAGGTTGGCGACCTGTCGCCGCCACAGCGGCAGATCCTGGAAATCGCCGGTCGGGACCTCCACGATCTCCCGCAACACATAGCCGACCATCTCCGGGTCATAGACCAGTGCCTCGGGCCAGCGCGGACGCAACTCGTCCACGAGCGTGCTCTTCCCGCTACCGAACGCCCCGTTCACCCAGACGATCAACGCGATCCTCCCCGCCCCGTTGCCAGGCCCGCACGTCGGGCCCGGCATGTCAGATCAGCATGCCGCGCGGCCTGGACGCAGCCAAATTCCACGGCCCGGAGCCGGTTCACGTTGTCGAAGCCAAACGCCCCATTCCATCGTCACGAACATGTACTCTATGAATCGCCGCAGTTCAGAGCGGGTGCATGAGTTCCTGCGGTCGGTAAAAAGATCTGGCAGCACCGCCCCCACGAAGGACTGCGCCACCCCGTCCTGCCCAGAAAGGCCCTGGCCCCCAACGAGATGTGGGGCGCGCTGCTGGGCGCCTCCGGCTATGTGCCGCTGCCACTGGCCGGCGCCGACTACCTGGAACTGCTGCCCGTACGCTTCCACCCCGTCACCGGCCGCGGCATCCGCATCAACTACCGCACCTACGACCACGCCTGCCTGAACGAACACCGCGGCCGGCCCTCCCCCACCGGCCCCCGCGGCAAGTGGGAAATCCACCTCAACCTGCACGACGTGCGGCAGGTCTACATCCGGCTGCCCGACGGACGCCTGCACGAGATCCCGTGGAACCACCGCGACCACGTCCACACCCCCATGAGCGAAACCACCTGGCGCCACATCCGCGCCACACTCACCCAGCGCAGCGACCGCGACAAGCACGAGGCCGACCTGGCCGAGGCGGTCGACCGGCTCGTGCGCCGCGCCCGCCCCCTGCCCGCGCCCGCACCAGCCCCGCCCGCCACTGCACCGCCAGGCGCAGCGAGCGCGGCGGCACACGCCCTGACGATGACAAGCCACTACGCGGCGGAGGCCGAGGACAGCATCGACGCCGCCGAGCCCCTCGCACGTGACGAGGACGGCATCAAAGCCGACGGTGAAAAGGCCTCGCCGCCGGCGCGGTTCGCGCTGTACGACGCCTTCGAGGAGGCCAAGCACTGGTGACCAGCCCCGACACCACACCCACCGCGCCTCAGACGTCCTCGGCAGCGGTCACCACCTTCCACGGATTCGCCCGGTTCGCCACCACCACACCACCCGCACCGCCGCAGCCGGGACAGCCACCACGCTCCGCGGACGAACGCCTGGCCTACCACTCCCAGTTCGTCACCGTGCGCACCCCGGCCATCGAGAACCTCTCCCGCCAGGTGCGCACCCTGATGATCCTCGGCCGCCACCAGAGTGTCACCGCACGCCCATCCCTGATCATCACCGGCCCCACCACCACCGGCAAAACCACCGCCCTGCTCGAAGTCGGCCGCACCTGCCACCTGGCCCACACCCGCCACACCCAACCCGGCGATAGCAGCGTCCCCGTCGCCTACGTGCTGGTACCGCCCGGCGCCACCGCCAAGACCCTGGCCCAGGAGTTCGCCCGCTACCTCGGCATCCCCGTCACCACGCGCATGACCACCGCACAGATCACCGGCGCCGTCTGCCACACCTGCACCACAGCCGGAATCAAGCTGATGCTGATCGACGAGATCCACCGGCTCAACCCCCGCACCACCAGCGGAGCCGAGGCCGCCGACTGGCTCAAAGACCTCACCGAACGCATCCCCGCCACATTCGTCTACGCGGGCATCGACGTCACCGCCAGCCCCGTGTTCAGCGGAGTACGCGGGGCACAGCTGGCCGGACGCGCCTGTCTCATCGACTGCGAAACGCTGCCCGCCCGCACCGGCGACCGCGAACCATTCCGCGAACTCATCGCCGCCCTCGAGCAAGCCCTCGACCTGCACGCGCACCGGGCAGGCAGCCTGCCCAAGCTGGCCCCCTACCTGCACGAACGAACCGCCGGACGGATCGGCAGCCTCTCCCGCCTCATCCGCCAAGCCGCCATCGAAGCCATCTGCAACGGCAGCGAACGCATCACCAAACCACTCCTGAACAGCATCACGCTGGACCACCTCGCCGAGGAACACCACCGCCCCCGAAATCCCACCCACCGCCGCACCCGCTCCAGCGGCCGGTGACCTCTCCGGCCGCTCCAAAGCCCTCACTTCCGCTGCGAGCCGGCGCTGTGTGGCCCTCCGCGCCCGGCGCCGCTGCCCGCACGGCCTGACCCCCACCCAGCCCCCGTACCTATAGACGCGCCAACCATCCTGCGCAAAACCACCATCCCGCTCAGCATCACTGAGCAACATCAACAGCCAGCTCAACCCACACACCACCCGCCCCCCACCAACCCCCAGGCAGACTTTCCCCACAGACCGAATACGCCGCTCAACACAACTGAGCAACAACAGGCCACACCCAACATCAATAAGCAACCAGACCAGCTACGCCACAACACACCCCGCGCCTCCGTGTCCCGATCACGACACGTAGCATGACGCCGCCGAGCCGCGAAAGGGGGGGGCCTGACCTGTGGCAGGTGGTGCAGCGATCATCCCGCTCCTGGCGTTCGTTCTAGCCATTCCGCTGGCGCTGCTGTCGTACGCGGTCGGTAAAAGGACGTCCCTGAAGATGGGCCTGCTGTTCGCCTCGGTCTTGGTCGGCCTGCCCACTGTGCTGCTGATCGCCCCGCTCATCAGTCAAGGCGGCGCCTCCGAACCGTCGCCCCCCATCATCTACGGGAACCCCTACAAGCCCGGCTCGATTGCGGACGCCCAATACAAGCGCGGCTACGACTTCGCCGCCGCTCTCGCCAAGCAAGGGAAGAACCCGGGATCCGGCATGGCGGACGACGTCTCTCGCTGGTGCAGGGACCGGCTGACGCCAGCAGCAGGCTTCAAGGGCAAGGTCACTACGGCGATGATGCAGGGCTGCATCTGGGGATCCAACCAGCGCTCCGAACCTCCGTCGAATGCACCGTAAGGCCAAGTGAGGCGTCCAGTCACACCGGCACACCGAGGAGCCGAACGACCCCGGCCTAACTGATCGTTTCAGAATGCCGTCCTGCGGAGACGCTGGCGGCCTCATGGGGGTTACTGCAGCGGTGGTGTGAAGGGTGGCGGTGTGGCGGTCCTTGGTATGGATCGTGACGTCGATCAGATCGTGGTCATGATTGATCCACACGTGCTGGACGGTGCGGGGACCTCGAGTTCGCCGAGCCGGGCAAGGTCGAAGCCGGGCAGGCGCAGCTGTACGGCCCGCGGGGAGTCGAAGCGGGGGTCGGTGGAGAAGTCGGTGGCAAGGCGCTGCGCCAGCGGGGCGAGGCGTTGGATGCCTTGCTGGCCGTCGTAGAAGGCGGGGGTTCCGGTGATGACGAGGAACAGGCCGGGGAAGCGTCCGGCGTCGATCTCGACGAGGAGTTGCCGGAGTGCGTTGAGGGCTTTTTCGCGCACGTCGCTGCGGACCCGCTGCAGGGTTTCCGATCAGGGCCGCGCGAGGTAACCGTTTTGACGCCCCCGGTCCGGGCGCGCCGGTGAGAGCCGGGCTGGTGCCAGCCGCTCGCCGGGTGGGCGAGGCGCGTTTTCTGGCCAGTACTCGCAGGTAGCGGTACGCGAGGTCGGCTGGTGGGGGCATGATCGCGCTTGTGTTACACGACGACATGCCCGCTTGCGTGCGGTGGGAAATCCTGATGCACGAACGGTTCAGCGACGTGTGGATATGCAAAGACCTCGGCCGAGCGACCACCAGTGCGAACCCCGCCGAGCTGGGCCGAGCTGTCCTGGCCGCCTACCTGGTCGGCCGGGACAGCCGGGGCGAAACGTTCCGCGTCGTCGTCCGCACCGACCACGGCAACCACGTCGTCATCACTGCCGACCAACTCAACGGCCCCGACTGGGAAGCAGACCCGGCCGTCCGCCAGGCACTGCCCGCCTACCTCCGCAACGCCCTCGCCTGACGCCGGGCCCACGACGACCACATCGCCCGTCCTGCCCCGGCCGCTCACCCCGGCTCGAACCATCCCTGCCCGCCCTCAGAGGCGCCCACGCCGAAGCGCGGACTGCTGGCCGCCGAAGGCCACGGCTCTGGGCGACGGAAGGCATCACTCGTCGTCCATGATCGACCGAAGTTGTTCGGTGAATGCCTCGTCCTCTGCGGCGCCCGGGGTGCGCGTGTAGGTGCACACCAGGCACTGTCCGTACCCGACCCGGCCGAAGACAGGGTCAAGGCCCTGCACGCAGAGCGTCTCGTGCCCGCAGACGGGGCAGGTGTCGAGGTCGTGTCCGTCAGGGTTGTGCTTCGGGTGATAGGTGTTGGGATTAGCCACGTTCTCGGCGCGCCGGGTGGCTTCTTCCTCACCGATCCGTTCGAGGTACTCGGCAGCTCGTTTCTGGGAGGCCACGTCCTCTGCCTGCGCGATCTGCTGGATCCGGTCCTGCTGTTCCTCTCCCATCGCTCCAAGGCTCCTGTGACCGTCAAGGGCCATCAGGGCCTCGATGTGGCGATGCTGCAGACCTCCGACACCGCGGCCGTGACGGGCCGCCTGACTGGCCTCGATCCCGCTCCGGAGCGTGCGCACATCAATCTGGGTGTGCGACGAGAGACCAGGCGCCTGGAAGAGCGGGGCCGTGTCGTCCTGGGAAATCTCCGGCATCTGTGGACGATCACGTAATTCCCCAGCCGTTTGGTCACGTAATTCCCCACCCTGTCGGTAGCGAGAGGTCAGGTGCGAGAGGTCACCGCGCAGACTGATCAGTGACCTCTGGCAGACTCCGCGGCATGGGAATGTTCAAGCGGGCCAATGAGGCGGAGAGTGCTGGTCAGGCCGGGGAGCGAGCCGACCTGAGCATCCTGCTGCTGCAGGGCGAAGACATGATCGAACAGTTGGGTCGTGCCCACAGGTCCTGGGGGCTGGGTTCAGCGGACCGCTGGGATCTGGACCAGACGACCGGCATCATTACCTGGACCTTCCCGGACAAGACGGCGACGGCACCCGCGCAGATCCTCGGCAGCTTCAGCCCCGGCTCGGGCTCATGGCTGTGGGCCTGGGCCAACAAGAGCATCCTCCCCGACATGAGCCGCGACGCCCGCAGCTTCCGGGACTGGGCAGAAGGCAACGGACATCCCGCCCTTGCCCGGCCGAAGATCAACGCTGATGAGCAGGCTGCTTCAACTCTCGTAGCTTTGGCTGTCCGGATCACCGGGGCGACCGGCTATTACAAGGGGCCGGGAGGCAACTCCTTCGTGATCATCACCTTCGGGCCGGTCACCCTGACCGCTGCGGACGGCAAGGTCTCCACTTTCAACATCAATATCAAGTAGCGTCGGCGAACCGGGCCGAGGGGCGCCCGGGCCTTCATTGCTCAGGCGCCGATCCGATGATTCCTGCGGCCAGCCGTCCTACGAGGTTGCCGTTCCGTTCTTGTCGGCTGGGTTCCTAGGACGCTTGTTCGGGCGGTAGCTGGGTCCGTTCATGATGACCTGGTGGCTGGTGTTGATCAGACGGTCCAGGAGCGATTCGGCGACGACGGGGTTGGGGAAGAGGGGATACCAGTCGCTGGGCGCCCGGTTGCTGGTGATGATCAGCGAGCGTCCTTGCCGTTCAGAGACGAGTTCGTAGAGGTCGTCGGCCTGGGCGGCGGTCAGCTGGCGCATGGCGAAGTCGTCGAGGATCAGGACGTCGGGGCGGATCAGCTCCCGCATGCGCTTGTCCCAAGTGCGGTCGGCATGGCCGCCGGCAAGCTCGGCCAGGATCCGGCTGGTCTTGGCGAACCGGACGTTCGCACCCTGCCGGACCGCGAGGTGACCGAGAGCCTGGGCGACGTGTGTCTTGCCAACCCCGACCGGTCCGAAGAGGATGACCGACTCGCCGGCGTGGAGCCAGCGCAGGGCGGCCAGGTCGCGGATCTGGGCTGCGGGCAGTTTGGAGGAGGCGGTGAAGTCGAACTCCTCCAGGGTGACCTGCTGCTCGAACTTCGCTCGTTGCAGGCGTCGTTGGAAGGCTGCGGTCTCGCGGCGGGTGATCTCGTCCTGGCAGAGCACCTGGAGGAAGTCGAGGTGGCCGAGTTCTCCGCCGTGGGCCTGGGCCAGGCGGGCGTCGAGGGTCTCCAGCATTCCGGACAAGCGGAGGGCTTTCAGCGACTCGCGCAGGGCAGTGTCCATCACGCTCATCGGGCGGCCTCCTCGGCGTCAGCGTCGTCATGGCCGGGGTCGCCGTGGAGTTCGTCCGAGGTCTGGGTGGGGATGCTGGCGGCAAACAAGCCCTCAGGTCCGTGGAGGAAGGCCGCGGCCCCGGCGTCGCCGGTCTCCGGTTCGGGGTCGGTTGTCCGCGTACAAGTGAACGTGCACCACCTCGTACGGATGAGAGTGCACCGTTCTTGATGCGGTGAGGGGCAAGGGTCGCGAGTCTGCTGCTGTCGGTTAGGGGTGGCAGAGGGGCGGCTGACGGTGGTCTTGGATCCGCATCGCTGGCTGGAGCTTCGGCGGTTTCGCGGTTTGTATGAGTCCGGCGCGATGAGCCTGCGGGAGATCGCGAAGGAGACCGGGCTGAACCGCCGCACGGTCGCGAAGTACCTGTCGGGTGAGGTGTCGGCTGCGCCGCCGCAGCGGGAGCCGAACGGACGGCCACGGCGGCGGGTGGTGGACGAGGTTGCCCCGCTGATCGACGCGATGCTCAGGGCGGAGATCCTGCTCAAAGGGGCGGTGATCCACGAGCGCCTGGTCCAGGAGTACGGGGTCACGATCAACTACCAGCGGGTGAAGCTCTACCTGCAGGAGGCCAGGCCCCGGATCGCCGAGGAACTCGGGATCAGCCCGGGTGAACTGGCCGGTCTGCACCGCCGGTTCGAGGTGGTGCCTGGGGCTCAGGCTCAGGTGGACTGGGGTGATGAGGGCAAGGTCCTCGCTCATGTCGGCATTCCGAAGGTCTACTCGTTCCACATGACGTTGTCGTACTCGCGCGACCCGTTCTGCTGCTTCACCACCAGCCAGGACCTGGCGACCTTCTTCGACTGCCACCGGCAGGCGTTCGTGCACTTCGGCGGGGTGCCGATGACGATCGTCTACGACCGGACCAAGACCGTCGTGCGCCGGCACGTCGCCCCGGGCGAGGCGGTCCCGCTGCATCCGGAGGCGGTCGCGTTCGCCGGGCACTACGACTTCGATATCGACGTGCTGGCCGCCTACCGGCCGCAGGGCAAGGGTCGCGTCGAGCGGCAGGTCGGCATCGTCCGCGATCACGTGCTGGCCGGACGGGCCTTTGCGTCCATCGAGGAGATGAACGCCGCTTTCGCGGCCTGGGTGCCGCTGCGGCGTGCGAAGGTGCATGGCACTCATGGCGAGGTCATCGGCCATCGGGCGGTGCGTGACCACATGGCTCTGCGTCCGTTGCCCGAGACTCCGTATGTGGTCGCCCAACGGCATCTGCGGCACGTTGGCAAGGATTGCCTGGTCGCTTTCGACGCGAACCTCTACTCGGTGCCCGCCCGCAGGGTCCGCCCCCGCCAGCTGGTCGAGATCCGTGCCACGAAGTCCCAGGTCACGCTGCACTCGACGGTTCCCGGCTCGGACGGTGAGACTCTGCTGGCCGCCCATCCGAGGGCTGTGGGCCGCGGCGCCCGCATCGTCGACGACAGGCACTGGGACGGTCTGCCTACCGGCGCCGGCCGCCGCGTCACCACCGGCGACAGCCCGCCTTCGCCCCGCCGAGAGCTCTCATCTGGGCCGGAGGCCGGCCCGCTGCAGGCCCTGCTGAGCCGGGCCGCTGCTGCCCGCGTCGAGGTCGGCCGCCGTCCGCTGTCGGTCTATGACGAGCTGACCGGCACCCGCCCGTTCAAGTCCAACACTTCGACGAAGGAAGCCCGTTGAGCGAGCTGACCGGCACCCGCATCCGCACCACGGCCGTCAAGCTCGGCCTGCCTCACCTGGCCGATGTCCTGAACCAGTACATCCAGCGGGCTGACGAGGACAAGATGGGCTATCTCGACTTCCTCGACCTGGTGCTGTCCGAGGAACTCGCCGTCAAGGACGACCGGCGTTTTCGTCAGGGCCTGCGGCTGTCGAAGCTGCCGCACCACAAGACGCTGGACGACTACGACTTCTCCTTCCAGCCCGAGCCGACCCCGCAAGGTCAAGGACCTCGCCAGCCTCTCCTTCGTCGAGGAGAAGGCCAATGTTGCCCTGCTCGGCCCGCCCGGCGTCGGTAAGACGCACATCGCCGTCGCCCTGGCCGTCGCGGCCTGTCGGGCCGGCTACTCGATCTACTTCACCAGCCTCGACGACATGGTCCGCAACCTCAAAGCCGCCGAGGCGGCAGGTCGGCTGACCAGCAAGCTCGGCACGTATCTGCGGCCGGGCGTGCTCGTGGTCGATGAGGTGGGATACCAGCCCCTCGAGCGAGCGGAGGCGAACCTGGTCTTCCAGGTGATCTCCAAGCGTTACGAGAAGGGCTCGATCATCCTGACCTCGAACAAGGCCTTCAGCGAGTGGGGTCAGGTCTTCGGCGACGAGGTCCTCGCCACCGCCATCCTCGACCGCCTCCTGCACCACTGCGAGGTCGTTCCCATCAACGGCAACAGCTACCGGCTCAAGAACCGGCTCCAGGCCATCGAGCGTGACACCGACGTGGCCTGAGTGGTGCACGTATCCCCGTACTTGGCGGTGCACTCACACGAGTACGGGGACATCGGTCTCGGTGCCGGCGATCAAGATGCCTTTGATGGTGCGGTAGGACGGGTCTCCGACGGTGATGGCTTTGGTGCAGGCGGCCTCCAGGCGGCCGTCGCCGTACTTCTTCCGCAGCCCGAGGATCCCCTGGGCTGCCCGCAGCCGATAGAGGGCGTTGACTTCCAGCAGTTGGTCAACCACTTCCCGGCAGGCATCGCCGACCTCGGAGGCCTGGCCGCGGCACCACATCGGCGTCTTCATCTGGAACGCGATCTTCTCGGGCGGGTAGTCGTTCTTGTCCGTCCGCTTGCCCTGCTCCAGCGCGGCATGGGTCTTGACCAGTTGGCCCTCGTGGAAGACCTGCACCATGGTCGCGGTCGAGCGGACGTCGACCCTGCGGCCGATCAGCTTCCAGGGCACCGAGTAGAGGGTGCGGCCGACCTTGATGTGGATGTCCGGGCCGACCGCGGCGGTGGACCAGCGTGCCAGCACGAACGGCTTGTCCGGCAGCGGCAGCAGAGCCGGGGCCTCGACGGTCTCGAACACGGCCAGCGGGGCGGCCCCGCTCAGAGGCCGGGATCGCCGGCCGCCGGCCACGTTCCGCGACCAGGCCAGGGCTTCGGCTTGCATCTGCTCGACCGAGGTGAACTGCCGTCCGCTCCAGAACGAGTCGCGGACATAGGGCATCGGCCGCTCGACCCGCGGTTTGTCCTTCGGCTTGGCGGCGCGGGCTGGGTCGACCAACGTGCCGTAGTAGGTGGCGAGTTCGGCATAGGACTTGTTGATCTTCGGATCGTAGAGGTCTGGCCGGTCCACCGCCGTGCGCAGGTTGTCCGGCACCAGGCGGCGTGGGATGCCCCCGAAGAAACGAAACGCTTCGACGTGGGCCTCGGTCCAGGCGTGCTGATCCATATGGAGCACCGGCCGCACGAACATGTGCCGTGAGCAGGGCAGCACCATCACGAAGGCCCAGATCCGGTGCCGCTTCTGAGGTTTGCGCTTCGGGGTGACGGTGGTTTCGGCGGTGGGTGTATGCCAGTGGGATGAGGTATCCCGATGGGGGTGGCCTGACCGCGGTGGAGCGGGCCCGGCGGGAGCGGGTGCGGTTCCAGGCCGCCGAGATGTTCGCGGCCGGGATGCGGCCGCCGCAGGTCGCGCGGGCGTTACGGGTCTCACGGAAGTCCGCGTATGCCTGGCACGTTGCCTGGCGGGAAGGCGGCACGGATGCTCTG
Organism: Streptomyces sp. FXJ1.172; assembly: GCF_001636945.3. Taxonomy (NCBI): domain Bacteria; kingdom Bacillati; phylum Actinomycetota; class Actinomycetes; order Kitasatosporales; family Streptomycetaceae; genus Streptomyces; species Streptomyces sp. FXJ1.172. Next base: position 96,230 of record NZ_CP119133.2, read on the forward strand.
CGCTCCAGAGGGCCCTCGGGGGTGGCGTCGCGGATGCAGCCGGGCTGGCGGGCCTGGCTGGCCAGGGCGCTGGAGCAGGGACCGGCCGCGCATGGCTGGACGGAAGACCAGCGGTGGACGCTGGCGAGGATCTCGGTGCTCGTCGCCCGGCGCTTCCACGTGCGCTTCAGCCAGCCACAACTGTCGAGGATCCTGCGGCAGATGGGCTTTTCCGTCCAGGTTCCGGTGCACCGGGCCGCCGAACGGGACGAGGAGCAGGTGCGCCAGTGGCGGGAGGAGACATGGGCGCGCGTGGAAAGAAGGTGAGGGAGCAGGACGCGTGGCTGGTGTTCGAGGACGAGTCGGGCCAGGCGCTGCGTCCGCCCAAGTCCCGCACCTGGTCCCGCATCGGAGTGCCGCCGCAGGTCAAAGTCTCGGGGAAGGGATCGGGGCGGGTCTCGGTCGCCGGGATGGTCTGCGCGAAGCCGGGCGAGCGGACCCGTCTGATCTACCGGATGCTGGTGCACCACCCCGGTCGGCGCGGCGAGAAGAACGGCTTCAAGGAGCAGGACTTCGCCGCCCTGCTGGACGCCGCCCACCAGCAGCTCGGTGGGAAGACCGTGCTGATTTGGGACAACTCCACCCAGCATAAAGACGCGCTGATGCGCGAGTTACTGGCCGCCCGGCAACAGTGGCTGACCGTCTTCCGCCTGCCGGCCTACGCCCCGGACCTGAACCCGGCCGAAGGCGTGTGGGCGAACCTGAAGAACGACCTGGGCAACCTCGCCGCCTGCACCGTCGACGCCCTCGCCGACCTCACCCGCACCCGGCTGAAGAAGATGCAATACCGACCCGACCTCCTCGACGGCTTCATCACCGAGACCGGCCTCACCTGGACACCGCCATGACGTCACCCCGAAGCGCAAACCTCAGAAGTGCCGCCTCCCCCGGCTCTGCTCAGCAGGCCTGGCTGGCGTCGAGCAGTGCCTCGCCAGCGCCTCGGGCCGCCGCCACGTCACCGACCGGTTTAACGGGCCGTTCGCCACCGGCAGCCGTAGCTGGCTAGGCGGCGGCTCCCGCCAACGTGGCCAGCAGCGATTCCGCCAACCTGCTCGCCACACGAGCAGGGACTCTTCTGTGGCGTCCGGGCCGCTCGCGGCCAAATGCTCAGCGGTACCCGTGCGGCAGGACAGCGCCCGATCATGCGCATTTCAAGCGATATCGCCGATAAGCTCACGCATCGGTTCTTCTGCCGACGGGGCCACCAGCGCGCTGCGACGAGCAAGTTCAACGAAGCACAGCGCGAAGCAGCGCCGCACCTGCGCCAGGTCAGTACCGGATGTGACGACCCCGGCGTGGACCACACCGTTGCGTTGCTTGTACAGATCGTGCACGGCCTGGGCATACCCGAGGACGCCGGGCCGGCCACGCAGGAGAAGCCTGGTTCTGCGCTGCAGTTTCGCTGCGATGGCACCTGTGTTAGCGCCGTCGGTCAGCATCATCTCGAATGCCACCGCCAGGCTCACGATCTGCGACCAGCCCTCATCGGACTCATGAAAGGAGCGGCGGAAGTAGGTCAGCGCATCGTGAAGTTTGGTGTATGCCTTGCTCAGCGCGTCAGGTTTGGCGGCAGGTCTGCGCAGCAACGCGTGCCGCATGTAGCCGTCATAGACGACGTCGACCGCTTCCCGGGCTGCCTCGGCGAAACTACGACGGCGCGTCCAGTAGCGGGGGTGGATCTCGATGTTGAGCTCGCTGATCTCTGCCAGGGCGGCCTTGCGCAGTCCGATAGGGACGCAGTCGCCGTCGAGAGCACGGCGGTCAGCCGGGCTGTCGTAGAGATTGAGGTAATGGTGGATGTCCAGAGTCTCCTGGTTATTGGTACGCGCCGAGCTGAACAGGTATCCGCTGCGCATGTTGTTTGGGGGTTGCACCGCGGCAAGCAGACAGGCCAGCGCGCTGGCACCACGCAGGCGGCCCAGGACCAGCGGCTCTGTGTCGTAGTAGCTTCCGGGAGCCGTGGATATGGCGATCACCATGATCGGATTGCGTTCGAGCCAGCCCACGGGTCGACTGCGCCGCCAGTGCTCCAGCAGCTCCAGCGGGAGGCGCTTGCGCACGCCGAGAGCGCTGCGTACTGCATCGAGCGTCTCGCGGGTCCTGCTCCAGCGGTTGGTCTGAGGAAAGAGCGCAATTCCGGAGCCGGTGGGCGAGAAGATCCAGGATTGGGTGGTGCGAAACCGCAGCAGCCCGCCAGCGAGCAGTCCGAAAGAGTGGACGGGGAAGATCACCATGCCGGGGCGGGCCAACTGACGGTCGCGCACGATCTCCAGACACCTGTGTACCGGATCTTCGGCGCGGTCGACGGCTACTGCTCGGTAGAGCAGGCGATCCAGTGTCTCGGGGCCCAGGAAGGCTCTGCGTGACCACAGCTCCCGAGCCAGCTCGGCTCTGATGGAGGTGAGGTGGAAGGCGCTGGCGCGCGCCAGGGCGTCCTCGTCGAGTTCTGCCGCTGCCAGGTCCTCTACGGATCCGTACTGGGCAAGCTGTTCCGCATTGCTGCGCAGGAAGGCTGCGGATTTGCGAACGGTGTTCTTCCCTTGGGTCCGCACCTGGTTGATCTCCGCCGCCAGCTTCTTAGAGGTCATCTCATTTGGGGCGTTCGATAGGCTCCGGGTGTGGGGATCGTTGAGCGGCTGGTGCCGGATGGGCTGTGGGAGTTGTTCCAGCGAGTGGTGCCGGAGGCGCCGAGTCGGCCTCAGGGAGGCGGCCGGCGCCGGCACGGTGACAGGGAGGTGCTGGCTGCGATCGTGTTCGTGGCCACGTCGGGCTGTACGTGGCAGCAGCTGCCGGCCGCCTCGTTCGGACCGTCGGGACCCACGGCTCACCGGCGTTTCACCGAGTGGTCGAAAGCCCGGGTGTGGGCGAAGCTCCATCGCCTGGTCCTCGACGAACTCGGCTCCCGGGGTGAACTGGACTGGTCTCGCTGTGCGATCGACTCGGTGAACGTGCGGGCCCTGAAAAGGGGGGCCTGACAGGTCCGAATCCAGTAGATCGAGGCAAGTACGGTTCGAAGATCCACTTGATCACCGAGCGGACCGGACTGCCCATCTCCATCGGCATCTCCGGCGCCAACCTGCACGACAGCCAGGCCCTCGAACCGCTCGTTCGCGGCATCCCGCCCATCCGCTCCCGTCGCGGTCCGCGCCGACGACGGCCGGCCAAGCTCCACGGCGACAAGGGCTACGACTACGACCACCTGCGCCGATGGTTACGCCAGCGCGGCATCCGGCACCGCATCGCCCGTAAAGGCATCGAGTCCTCCCAGCGCCTGGGACGCCACCGCTGGACCATCGAACGCACCATGGCCTGGCTCGCCGGATGCCGCCGCCTGCACCGCCGCTATGAACGCAAGGCCGTCCACTTCTTGGCCTTCACCAGCATCGCCTGCACCCTGATCTGCTACCGCAGACTCACCAAATGAGATGACCTCTTAATGCTCGGCAGCCGCTCGTGTGCCGTCACTTCCCACCCCCTGATGACTGGTACCTTCACGTGCTCCCTGTGCTGAAGGCCAGGGATTCCGGCCTGAGTCGTCTGTCCCTTTCCGGAGGCTTCCTGCTTCAACGCGCCATGCGGGCGCGTGGATGATCTCTCACGATCGCCAGTTACGGGCTCACTGGCTCCGTCAGAATGGGCCTGTCACGCACCATGCATGGATCTGCGTAGGACGGAGCATCTCAGACGTATCTCACAGGCCGCGCGCCTTGTTCCAGTTGTTGATGCGCATCGCGTAGATGATGTTGCCAATGCCCCCCGTCAAGCAGAACAGCCAGAAGTGCACAGAGAATGACTGGCGGCGTCGCCGCAGATGATCCTTCCCAGCGACGGCAGTCGCCGCAGCAGACGCGGCAGCGGAGCGAGGATGTCGGGTTGGCTCTCCCAGTGACGCCGGAAGGGTAGTAGGAGTGATCCTGTGTTCGCCACGAGGCGCTTCGAAGACGATGACCTGGCGAGGCTCGGAGTCCCTGGCCGGGCGAGCGGCCGGTGCGCCGCCATACGGGCGACGTGGAGGCACGAGGGCGGCATCCGCTGTCCGTCCGGCGCGGCGGTAGCGTCCCTTCACGGTGAGAGCGAGCCCGGCGGCCTGGCGTAGTTCGGTCAGGGCATTTTCGAGAGTCTGCTCGCTTCCGTTGGGTGCTTTGGACTTGTCGACCATCAGGCGGGGCGTTCGGCCACGGGTGAATTGGACGAAGGTCGCCTCAGGGTCGGCGCACTGTTCAACCACCCACCGGACAGGAGCAGTGAACGTGCCTGCGGTCAGCTCGTCAGGCAGTTCGTACAGACGCCACGCCGGGCCCGCACCAGGGCCAGTGAATACCAGCGGGCCACAGGCTGCGACCGCCGCATCGGGCTGCGCGGCGGGCTTCATCTGCTGCTCGAGCCACTGTCTGGCGGCGGCCGGTGCCAGTACGGGCAGGCGATGCTGCGTCACCGCGCTGGGGCTGGGGACCGTTGTCGGGTCGGTGGCGATGACAAGGCGGGTGGTCTTGGAGGGCCGCACACCGATCGTGGCCCCGTGCCGCTCGGCCCAGGCCGTCAGGTCGCGCACGGCCGCGTCCTGGCCGACGGGCACGATGCGCACCCCCTTGAGCTCGTCCCCGACGCTGGGCAGATCGCGGGCGGCGAGATCGGACACGCCGAGCCGGCGCGCCAGGTCGGTCAGCTCCCGGACGGCTCGCGGCGACGGGTCCGGCATACGGGAACGCACCGTGTGCCAGACGGCGGAGTGTGTCTGGCGCACCGAGGCCTGATGGTGGCCGGCTGCACTGGCCAACGTGACAAGTCGCTGTGCCTCAGGGCCGGCCAGGCGCCCCTGGACGGCGAGGTCTTCGAGCACGCGCTGGTATTCGCCGGCGGCCACCGGATCCGGCGGCACCGTCCTGCCGCTCGGCAGCGCCGCGTGGATGTGCGCAGGCCAGCCCTGACGGCTGCCCGGTGCCCCTGCGATACGCGGCCGGCTGCGGACGGCCTCAGGCCATACCGGAAGCGCTCCGGATGGGCCGCCCGTCAATCCCAGCGGCTGCGGACTGGTGGCCAGCAGCGTGGTCAGGGCCCGGGCAGTGTTGCGGGCATCTTCCAATGCCGCGTGGCCGTTGGACGGCCAGGCTCCGGAAAGGTCTTTGACGATGCCCGCAAGCGTGTAGCCACGCAGGTCGGTCTGGGCACGGAACGCCGTCAGCGTGCACAAGCCGGCCACCCGCAACCTGGCGGCCCCAGCCCGCGCGAACTCCGCCTCCAGGAACGAGGCGTCAAAGGCCAATTTGTGCGCCACCACCAGCGCGCCGCGCATCAACCGCAGCAGCGTCCCCGCGACATCCGTGAACAATGGCGCCCCTGCGACGTCGCTCTCCCTGATCCCGTGATGTGACTGGTTCTGCCGCGACATCGCCCGCTGCGGGTCGACCAGAGTGGAAAACTCCTCCACCACCGTGCCGTCGGCCCGCAACCGCACCGCCGCAACCTCACACACACGATGACCGCGCGCAGGAGACAAACCGGTCGTCTCTACATCGACAACCGTGTACTCAACCTGCCAGGGATCCACGCCCTGAAGCCCCCGCCGCAAGAACACCGGCTCGAACACCGCGCACACTCCTTCCCCCCACATCCCTCACTCAAGCGGCGACATCTTGGCCGACCACTCGATCAGCAACACCACCGGGGATCCATGAAACGGATACGTCTACCGCGTGAGATCACATAAAAGCCGCACACTGGTGCACGCACTCGGCGGCTGGCCGCTGATCACTCACCAGCACACCAAGCCCGGTTTGGGCGCGGGCAACCAGCGGCGGGGCCGAGAGGTTTCGCACTCCTGCACCACGCCCCCGCTTGCCGATCCGGAAGGAACTCCGCCGATCAGCCTAGGATGTGCGCCCCCTCGGCGACCTTCTTCACGCCGCAATACCCACTCTTTACAGCTCCTCCCCATTCGTAGCGGCGTGATTCTATGTTCAACAAAGCTGAAGACGGAAGGTGCGATCAACGTCTTGACCTGTACTTTCCTTGCACAGAGCAACTACCGGCGCACATGTGGGCGATGGGGCGATCCTGTCGGCGCCCGGCTTAAAGCCGCGTCGACGAGCGTGCGACGCGCTCGCGCTCGCCGACTCGGTGATGTGTACGATCATTCCGGAGGCGCGGTTGCTGGCCGCGGCCGATCGATGCCCACCGCGTGCAGCAACTGGGGCTGACCGACGGCAGCGCACCGGGAGGGAACCCCCTCCTGAGGGCCTGGGATGCACCCACGGCTGTGGACCGGATTCTGGGCGTGGCACCTGCCGACGATGCATGGGCCGCATCGACGAGAACTCTGAGTGCGTGAACTCCTTGCGCCAGATCGCCCCAGGACCAGGTCGTGTACACAGTGAGCTCATAGGCATACGGGACGAGTTCGCCGAACCACATCACGGCCGGCTGGGAATAGGACCTCGGAGCGTCGCCTCTTCCGGTTGCCCGTGCGGAGCCGGGGCCCGGGGGGCGCAGTCTGTGCTGTTCGGCGAAGTCGGTCAGGGGCGGAAGGGCCCACGACGCTGCTGCCTGGACGGACCATGACTCTGTGACCACGGCAACTATTCGGTCACGAAGCGCCGTTGACCATCACATCACCTTCACATACCTGCCAGGATGCGGAAGCGGGCTTGGAAACGGGGGGGTTGTGGCAGCACCCTGGTGGTACGCGCGGCTAGCTGCGGTACGCGCTGTGGTCTATCAGCCTCCTGCCGGTCTGCATATGGACCGGCTACGGGCCGCCGGTTGGGGACAACAGCCAAGGATCGAACGGTTCCAGGGGCGTGAGCCCTCGCTGTGGTGGGGCAACACCACCCAGTCGCCGGCTCAGCAACATGCCCTACAGCTCTCCGAAGACGTCTCGACCGCTGAACTGCTCGTGAACCTCGCGGAGGTGCTCGAGCTCCCGGGCCAGGGGTCGGACTACCATTACGCGCTCCAGAGCACGGTCGCGGAGCTGCGTAAGCGACGCCAGGCAAGTCCGGGGCTGTTCGGCGAGATCGAGCGGCTGTGCCGCCTGGATCTGCAGCTGGCCCTGGCCGTTCCGGACGCGGTCTCGTTCGCAGAGGGCCAGTTCGTGTACATAGGGGCCGTGGACTGGCTGCTGGAGATGTACCTCACGGAGGGGCTGCTGGCAGATGCCCTGTGGGTGGCGGAGGTCGCCGAACGCGTCGGGGCCGGTGACAGGCCCCGCGTCCGCAAAGCGCGGGAGCGGGCAGCGCGTGTGGCCGCTGAGGACGCGGCCGTATGACAGGGCATCCCGGTCTGGCGCAGGTCCTACCCAGCGAGTCATTCCTGGAATACGCGTTCGTGCGATGGGTGCTGACCCCTGCGGCTCATCCGGCCATAGTCGACCGGGTGCGGGCGCAGGCGCCGCTGGACGTGGGCGGGCACTGCTACCGACTCGACTATCTCTTGGCGGGCGACCGGCTGCAGGTGGCGGTCGAACTCGACGGTTTCGCGGCCCATAGCGGCCGGGAGGCGTTCACCCGCGACCGGCTGCGGCAGAACGACCTCACTGCTGCTGGGCACGCGGTGGTCCGGTTCTCCTACGACTCCATCCGCACGAACACGGCCCGCTGCGTCGCCCAACTGCAGGCGGTCATGGCCCGTGACCCCGCCTTGGCCCTGCTTGTCATCGCCCATCCGCTCGTGGAGACACCCGCTATGGACCCCGATCCCCAAGCCGCCTTCGGCCCCTCGCCGCGCACCAGCACCGTGGCCGGCGACCGCGACTACTTCACACTCGCGCGGGCGGCCGTCGATGTGCGGACGTTGCGCGAGTGCCAGAAGCAGGCGCTGGCCGCGCTGAAGGACTTCTACGCAGCCGGCGGCACCAAGGCGGCGTGTGTGATGAGCGTCGGCGCCGGCAAGACCGCGCTGGGGGTGGCCGCTCTGCTCGCCGTGGCCCGCAGGCGCGCGCTGGTCGTCACACCGGGCAACGTGATCCGCGGGACGTTCGACACTGCTTTGGACCACCGGGCTGTCGGTAACGCCCTCTACGGGCTGCACGGCGGCCCGCTGAGCCCGGGGTGCCGGCCGCCGTCGGTGCTCACGGTGGACCGGGACGCAGGGGGTGTTCGCAAGGTAGATCGGCAGAAGCTGCTGGCCGCCGACGTCATCGTCACGAACTTCCATTCCCTGGGCAGTGGGCAGAACCCTGACGATCTGCTGGCCAAGCTGGCCCCGGACGATGTGGACTTCATCGTCGTCGACGAGGCGCACATCGCGGCGGCCGAGTCCTACCAGCGATTGTTCGTGCATTTCGCCTCCGCGCGCGTCGTGCTGATGAGTGCCTGCTTCACCCGCCTGGACGGCAAGCCGATCGATGCGGAGGTGGTCTACCGGTACCGCCTCATCGACTCCATCGCGGACGGCAACGCCAAGAACCTGCGCGTGCACCGGTTCGCCCCTGACAGCGCGGCCACCACCTACGAGCTGGTGTGGCCGGACGGCCGGCGGGAGGAGATCACCGGCAGGGACGAGCTGCTGGCCCTCCTCAAAGACGAGCGCAAGCTCTCGCGTATCACGGCCCGGTCGACCGAGCCGATCCGCCAGGTGATGCGCGTAGTGAAACGCCTGCTCGACCAGCAGCGCGACCTGCTGTTCCCGGTCAAGCCCCGGGTGCTGTTCGCGGCCATGGGCCGCCAGCACGCGGAGCAGATCGCGCGCCTGGCCAATGAGCACGGCATCGCCTGCGACGTCCTGCACCACTCGATGACCGACGCGGCCATCGCCAAGGTCCGCGAGCGGTTCGAGTCGGATGCCGGAGACTTGGACGGCATCGTGCAGCTGAAGATGCTGGGCCAGGGCTATGACTTCCCGCCCATCTGCTTGGTGGTGCCCATGCGCCCCTACGGCAGCTTCAGCGAGTTCTACCAGTTCATCGGCCGCGGCATCCGCATCCTGTCCCACCCCTCGCTGCAGGGCCGGGTGGGCCCTCAGCAGCAGTTCCTCGATATCGTCCTGCACGCCGAGCTCGGCCTGGACGACCACCTGGACACCCTCTACGCCGAGAACGACATGGACCCGGTCACCGGGACCGTCGCCGACGACGCGCCCGAGCCGATCGGCACCGCCCCGCTTCCCGGCAGCCGGGGCGGCGACGAAACCGGCAGAATGGACGCGTTCGTGCTCTTCGAACGCGGCGAGATCACCAGCCGCGTCGTGCACGACTCCGAGCGCGTCGAGAGCCGGCGCGCCGAACGTGAACGCGAAGCCCTCGCCCAGCGCTACGCACTGTATGCGGCCGGTACCGACAGCCCTGTGTCGTTCGAGCAATACGTCGATGTCGTACGAGCGCTGCATGACTGACAGCCTCGGCCGCACCCTCGCGGTCGCCACTGGCCCCGACGCCTTCCTCGCGGCCGAACGTGCCGGCGGACAGGAGGGGCGCTTCGCTCCGTTCGAGGAGCTGGCCGCGACCGTCATGACGACCAGCTTCACCGGCACGGCGCCGGTGGAACTGTCCGCCGACGGACACTTCTCCCTGCGCCTGCCGCCGTCGGCGCGCGCAGCCATGAACGGCTGGTTCGACCTCGCAAGGCAGCAGGCCAAGGGTGCCTGGTGGCTGCCCGAGAGCACCGTGGTCAAAGCCGGCCCGGTCAATCTGCCCGCCTACTACACGAGCAACCCGCGGTGGGCCGCGAACATCGCCGCCATGGTCTCCGCGCGCTCCCCACTCGCCAGCAACCCTGATGCATTCGCCTGCTGGGCGCTGCTCATCCCCTACGCCACCGACCTGCTCGCCCCGCTGGCCCTGCGCGGACCGCAGGCCGGCGCCCTCGAGCCCACCGCAGCCAGCGCCGCCTGGGCCGACGCCGAGGCCCGCTTCCGCGCCCTGGGCCTGCTCACCGCGCCCGTGGAAACAGCGCTCGCCCGGCTGCGCCCGGGAGGCGGCTGGTCCCGCCTGACCCAAGACCAGCAGATCACCGCCCGCCAAGCCCTGGTCCACGCGCTCACGCCGGCGGTCGACACCACCACCACCGCCCGCTGGCGCGCCACCCAGCTGGCGCTGCTGGCGCAGCGCTACTACCTCAAGGCGAAGAAGGGCCGCCCTACCGCCCGCACCGTCCTCACCAAGGCACTGCAGCCCACCCTCGCCGCGTTCTTCGACGGCGACTGGCTCGCGTTCCTCGACTACCTGGGCGAGCAGCCGGCCGACGACGAACAGATCGTCACGACCCTGCCCACCCCCCGCCTGTATGTGCGCGCCTCCGCGAAAGTCGAGCAGATCGCCGCACAGCAGAAGTTGCCCGTCGAGCAGGTCGCCTCGATGGTCGCCAGCTACCTGGGCAGCGACGAGATCCGCTCCCCCATCGAGCAGCGCGTCACCGTTCTACGCCACTACTGGGAGACCTTCGACGCCCTCCACGCCGCCCAGCGCCCCGGCCAACCGCCGCTGCTCGAGCTGGTCGGCGACCCCTGGATCCCCCCGGACGAGGACGAAGCCTTCCCCACCCCCGTCTACGAGCGCGTCCTGCCGCCGCAGCTCCTCGCCAAAACCGAGAAGCTGTGGGGCTCGGAATGCCATCCGCGCTACCCCGACCGCCTAGTCTCCGCGCTGCTGCCCCAGGCCAGCATGGCCGAAGCGTTCGGGCCCGCACTCACGTTCTGGCACGAAATCGCCCTGAGCACGTGGTACATCTGCGAAGGCCCCTACGCCCGCAGCGACCTACACGGCCTGGCTGACTACCACGCCCGCCGCACCGACGCTTTGAAGGCCACCGGCACCCCGGTCGATCTGAACCTGTTCACCGAACTCGCCGACGCAGACCAGCGCCTGGGACCGCCCCAGGACATCCAGCGCCCCATCAAGATGGACCACCCCGACGGCTACACCATCACCGCCACCACAACCGTCGGCCAGCGCCGCGACGGCTTCCCCCTCCTACGCGACATCATCACCCGCCACCGCCGGACCTGGGCCCGCCAACACCTCGAGACCGCACTCGGCTCATGGGAAGGACAGCTGCAGGAGGTCTCCCGCGAGCTCAACCGGGCCGCCAACGGCCGCGGGAAACCTCTGACCGTCAAGCAGTTCGCCCGGATCGCGGCACCCGTCGCGAACCGGTGGTTCGGCGGCGACCTGGCCGCCCTGTGCGCGGCCATCGGCGAGAAGACCCCCGTGCAGCAAGAACGCATCCACCTGCTGCCCTACGACCGCACCGCCCTGTGCCGCCACCTGTTCCACGCCCTGGGCGGCCGCTACGTCACCAACACCGGCGGCGACGTGCCCGGCTTCCAGCAAAGCTGGGCCATGACCCGCCTCGTGGCCCAAGCCCCCCGCCTCATCCAGCTCGAAGAACTCCTCGGCCGCACCCCCACCGAAAAGGAATTCCGCGCACCGTCCTACACCTGGCCCGAAGGCCTGACCTACCCGGCCTACACCGCCGCCACCCAGCAGGCCCGTCTCGACCTCCCCCTCACCCGTACCACCAAGGCAGAACAAGAACCCGCCACACAGCCCACACCCTCCACTCCCCCCGACCCCCGCAAACACCCCGACACCGACCCCGCAGCAGCCACCCTCACCACCAGCACCTCCGGTGCAGCCCGAACGCCGACGCACACTCCTCAACCGCCTACTCGGACGCAACTGAGCCAGAGGGCGGCGGCCCCGGCCGGGGCCACGCTCTCGCCGACAACTGGAACATGACCTGAACCTTCCACAGGGATCCGGACGAGGACGCGTACGAAGGGCTCCAGCGTGTCTGCGCGCTCTTCGGCCTGGACACCGCTCATCCCACGGCGGATAGGGGTAGCGCTCCATCCCTTCCTCGTTGATGGCGCTATTTGAATCTCCCCAGTTGCTGCTCGGTCGTGGGGCAAACTTGCTCTGTTGATCTCCCCACCCTTCGTGTGACCTTGTTCGGTCTTTTCGCGTGATGTTGCCCGGCGTGTCGAATGGGCCCGGGTGTGTCGTGGAGAGCCTGCGTGAGCCATGAGTTCGGCCTGGTCGGGGGCCTGAATGCTCACACGGGAGGAAGACGTGGACGCTCACGCTCTGCGTCGCCAAGGATGGACGATCTCGGCGATCGCACGGCATCTGGGCCGGGATCGCAAGACCATTCGCGCTTACCTCAACGGTGAGCGGGTCCCCGGTGAGCGACGGCAAGCGCCAGATGCGTTCGTGCCGTTCCTGCCGTATTGCCGGCAACGGCTTGCGGATGACCCCCACTTGTGGGCCTCGACGCTCTTCGACGAAGTGACCGCGCTCGGCTATCAGGGTGCGTACTCGACGTTCACGCGGGCGCTTCGCCGGTACCAGGTCCGCCCGCACTGCGAGCCCTGCCACGCCTCTACCGGCCGCAACGTCGCGGTGATCGCGCACCCGCCGGGCGAGGAGATTCAGTTCGACTGGCTTGAGCTGCCGGAGGCCCCGGAGGGGTGGGGAGTGGGTGAGCATGCCCATCTCCTGGTCGGGGCGCTCGCGCACTCGGGCCGGTGGCGGGCCGTGCTGTCGGAGTCCGAGGACTTCCCGCACCTGATCCAGGCCCTGGACGAGGTGATGCGCAAGCTCGGCGGGACCACGCGCAGGTGGCGGTTCGACCGGATGGCGACAGTCTGTTACCCCTCCAGCGGGCAGATGACCGCAGCGTTCGCCGCGGTCGCGAAGTACTACGGAGCCGGGGTGGACATCTGCCCGCCTCGCCGCGGCAACCGCAAGGGTGTCGTCGAGAAGGCCAACCACTCGGCCGCGCAACGCTGGTGGCGCACGGTTCCCGACGGGCTGAGTGTCCTCCAGGCCCAGTCCGGCGTCGACAAACTCGCCGTCCGGATGGACGAGCGGCGCCGCCGCATCGACGGCGTGGTGACCACGGTCGGCGAACTCGCCGCGGCCGAGCCGTTGTTGGACATCCCGGTGCGGCCCTTCCCGGCCGAGCTGGAGGTCGAGCGGACAGTCAGCCCGCAGAGCCTGGTGCAGTTCGACGGCAACTTCTACTCCGTGCCGCCGGGACTGCCCGGGGTCCAGGTCAAGGTGGTGCACCGCCTGGGCGAGGACCATCTGCGGATCGCGACCGCGGGCCGGGCGGTGATCGCCCAACACCGCCGGGCCCCGCGCGGCGCCGGGCAGACCGTCCGCGACGACGGCCACGTCATCGCGCTGGAGCGGGCGGTGCTGGCGTCGTTCTCCGACCGGGCCCCCTGCAAGAACAAGGTCCGCAAGCCGCCTTCGGCGGCCGCGCTCGCGGAAGCCGAGCGCCTGCGCGGCCAGACCGTGGCCGGCAGTCCGGCCGAACGGGTCGTGATCGACCTGTCCCACTATGCCGCCGTGGCCGACCGGCTGCGGAGTGTTCCCCCGCCGACGAAGGAGGAGAACCCGGAGTGAGTACGTCGCCCATGCAGATGAGCGAAGCACGCCGCTTCCAGCAGCTGCGAGGCCACCTGTCCTACCTCAAACTCAACGACGCTGCCGAGGCGTTGAACCGGGTCCTGGACCAAGCCCGCACCGAACGGATGTCGCTGACCGCGGCCCTGGAAAGGCTGCTGGAGATCGAGGTCGAGGCCACCGAGGCCCGCCGGCTGGCCGCCCGGCTCCGCTTCGCCTGCCTGCCCGAACCCTGGACACTCAACGACTTCGACTTCGCCGCCCAGCCCGGCGTCGACGAGAAACTCATCCGCGACCTGGCCACCCTGCGCTTCCTCGACGACGCCTCCAACGTGCTGTTCGTCGGCCCGCCCGGCGTCGGCAAGACCATGCTCTCCGTCGCCCTGGCCCGGGCCGCGGTCGAGGCAGGACACCGCGTCTACTTCACCACCGCCGCCGAGCTGGCCGCCAAATGCCACAAAGCCGCCCTCGAAGGCCGCTGGAAGACCTGCATGAACTTCTTCGCCGGACCGAAACTCCTGGTCATCGACGAACTCGGCTACCTCCCCCTGCCCGAAGACGGGGCATCGGCCCTGTTCCAGGTGATCAACCAGAGGTATCTGAAATCCTCGACGATCTTGACGACAAACGTCGGGATCGCCGACTGGGCCGGCGCCTTCGGTGACGCCACGGTCGCCGCCGCCATGCTCGACAGACTCCTGCACCGGGCCGCGGTCGCCGGCATCGACGGCCCCTCCTACCGACTGCGCGGCCACCAGAACCAGGCCGAGTCCCTCCGAGCCGGGGTGAACGCCCGTGTCTCCTGACAACGCCCCCGACACCACCGAGGTCACATCCGAGATGGCCCGTCGCTGTCCGGTCTGCGAGACCGTCTTCACCGTCGCCACCGCCACAAGCCGCCAGGTCTTCTGCTCACCCACCTGCAAGGAGACCAACCGCCAGAGCAAACCCGTCCAGCAGACCTGCCCGGCCTGCCAGACCGAATTCACCACCATGGCTGGCCAACGCCGGATCTACTGCTCGAACGAGTGCCGGATCACCTCCCGCACCAGCGAGGACGCCCAGGAGAAACGCACTTGTCCCGTCTGCGAGGGCCCCTTCGAGGTCCTCAGGACTGTCCGCCAGATCTACTGTTCACCAGCCTGCCGCAAAGACGCCGAACGCAGGCGCGACCAGGCCCGGGACGAAGACCGGGCCCGTCGGCTCGGCGAGACACCGACGCCACCGCCACTGCCGGAGCTGCCACCACAGCACAAACCGTTCAGTCGAGCATCATCACGCCAACCAGCCCTGGAACGCGACCCGTTGGAACCGACCGCGACCCGGAACTGTCCGCACTGCCAGCAGCCGGTCACCATCGTCGCGCTGCTGGCGACCCCGGAGGCCGCCCGCCCCTCAGTCCCCACGGCCATCCCTGACATCGTTCCGCTGCGAAGGACTCCATGACGTCCACCGACCGTCACTGATCAACGGGCCCGCCGACCTGCGGTCGGCGGGCCCACACCGTCAGTCCATCGAACGCAACCGGTCCAGTTCGCTGCCGATCGCATCCCGCAGCGCATCGTGCTGCGGGCCGAGCCTGAACCGCTCGTCACTCCACCGGTCACCCGGATACAGCCACACCGGCTTGCCCACCAGCTCAGCCGACTCCCACTCGAACCGCGGCCAGACATGGGCATGCAAGAACGGGTCCGTGTTTCCGAGGATCTCCAGGTTGACCCGGCGGAACTCGGGGTCCAACCGCCGGCAGGCCAGCTCAACCGCTTCTCCGAGTAGGTCCATGTCGGACAGAAACGACAGCCGCTTAGCCTTGGGCAAGTCAGACAGCCGTTGAACACCCGGCTCGTCCGCGAGGAGAACTGAGTACCCGGGCAGGAACTGAACGTCGCCGATCACCGCGAAGCCAGACTCAAGTCGCCGCAACACAGTCGGATTCTCGCTCCGCAGAGCAGCCCCGATCCGGTCCTTCCGCCAGTCACTGGTCATGGCCTGAGCCTATCCGCCGGTGATCAAGACCTGCTCTTCGCTCCCCACCCTCCCCACTCACTTCAAGAACCAACCAGGCGAGGCGAAGAGCGGCCCCGGCCGTTTTCAAGAATCGCCATCACCGTTGGACTTCTTCATGCTTCTCACGACGCAACCGTGGAGTGCGCTTTCGCCCGTAGTGGTGCTCGAACCACTGGCGCCGAGCGGGATCACGTATCTCGCGCTGTACCTGGGCTACAGGGTCGTTGATCCCCTCGACGGCCCGCGGTGGAAGGGCGTGGCGAGCGAAGCCGGCCTTCGGGTGCGCATGGTGCAGCTTCATGTCGCGCGCCCACTCAACTGCAGACCTCTTGTGCTTCCAGCTATTACACCGGTCGCAGGCAGGCACGAGGTTCCACCAGATGTCCCCTCCCGCCCTGCCTGCCAATGGCGCTTCGTGCTCAAGGGTCTGTGACTGCCGCTCGTCGCAGTACACGCACCGGCGCTCGTGTGCCATCAAAACCATGATCCACACCTAGAGGGGCTGATTCCCCCGATCCTTGCTCAGCACTTCTTGTCCAGCTCCCGCCATCTCCACCCCTCTGCCACTCAGCTCGGCGGCCTCGTACGGAGAGCCACTGACAGACAGCCTGGCTATCGCCGAAGTAGCAATTCCCGGATCGGACGGAGCACAGCTGCAGACACACCATCTGCAGAAAGCCACCGCCCACACCACCGGCACGGGTTGGATCCGGCAGGGCCTGACGGGCGTGGTCCGGAATTTCCGTGAAACCGAATACATCCGCGATGACGGGACACAGGGAAGCCCGCGGGTAGGTCCTCCGCGCCACCGACTCACTTGCTCCCGTTGGGCTTTGCCACTGGCGGGCACCATCCCGGCACGGGGTCTTCCGGGCTCGTCAGGACGTGTGCGAGGTAGTCGGTGATGGTGAAGGCGACTTTTGGGTCGGTGATGAATGCCGTGGGGTCGATGGTCTGGGTGACGATCAACGGAACAACGCTCCAGCTGACGTCTGTGGTGACTGCACAGGCGAGGGCCGCAGCGCGCGGTTTGGAGGCGACCGCGTTCACTTTGCGCAGGACCTTGACCAGGTGGCCCTTCTTGGGGTCTGTGAAGTGTTTGATGTGCCGGATCACCGCGTCCGGAGAGTGCCCGGGGTGGGGGCGCTTGGCCTCCACAACCCAAAGGCGGGCCGTTGCCGGATCGGCGATGAGCAGGTCGATCTCGCCTCCTGTGGTCGGCAGGCCGACGCGCTCGGCGTCCTTCTCCCTGAGGTTCGTGCAGTAGGGCAGGCCGAGGCGGTCAGCGACGGCGGCTATGTCCCTCTCCAGCTGCTGCTCCTTGGCCTGACGGTGCCTGGCGAGGGCCTCGCGGACAGGTTGAGGGAGATCCCGGTCGGGCAGGCGTCCGTCCTGGAACGCAGCCTCGTAGACCTCCTGCGCGATGTGGATCAGCCACGGCAGGATCAGCAGCTCGCCTGGGCGGGCAGCGACCAGCGGATGAGTGGCAAGTCGGGCGCGCCGCTCCACCTCGGTGTAGCGGTGTTCACGCGGATCGTCAGCGTTGTGGCGGTCGAGGGTGAGCCGGCCGATCGCGGCGCGAGTTTCCAGCTCAGGCAGTTGGGACCAGGCGGCCGCATCGCCCGCGAGCTTCTCGGGCGTGATGATGGCGTACCCTTCGGGGCCGGTCGGCCAGTCCACGGCCGTCCCGAGCACGGCAGTGAGGGCGTCGAATCCGAATCCCCACGCCTGGCGCAGCTCCCGATCCGCACGCGCGAGGGAGGAGCCGGGGAGCAGGCGGAGGGCAGTGAAGGCAGCTGGCGTCCTGCCCAGCTGAAGGCCGCCGGGGGGCGGGGAGGGTAGATCGGCAAGAGTAGTCTGTCGGCTTTGGGCCAGCCAGTGGTCGTGACGCACTCGGATCCAGGCGTTGTGGTCCAGTCCGAGGTGCGTGGCGGTTGCGGCCGGGTTGTCGTCGTCGGGCTGATCGATGGTGAAGACGCCGGTGTCGTGGACGTGGAGTTCCAGGTCGTGTAGTCCCCGAGCGCCGGCGACGGCTGTGATTCCGCTGTGCAGGATCAGTTCCGCGAGGGCGACCAGGTCGGCCACGGCCAGGAGGTCGGCGGCGCGGTCTCCTTCGGGTGGGGTGGCCAGTGCCTCCTGCAAGAGCAGGGTCAGCGCGGACGTGGCCCTCGTGTCGTCTCGGGTGCGATGCTGCGCCTCCTCGACCCAGTTGTCGGCCCAAGGCGCGGCCAGATTGAACAGGAGCTCGTGGTGGCGGCGGGTGCGGGCGCACCAGGCGGCGTTGAGGTGGCGAGCCAATTCGATGGTGAGTGCGGGCGCGAAGGAGCGGATCTCCGCAGCGAGCAGTGCCTCGAGGGCATGGAGAACCTGTTCGGCCGGGCGCATGGCCTCCCGCCCGCGCCACTGGCCGGCGGGGACCTGAGCTTCGCGAACGGCCGCGGCTGCAGAGCGCAGGGCTCGGACTTGAACGTGGCGGTCCTCCGGCACGGTGTACGCACACGCCTGGGCGGGCCAGTGGTTCTCGAAGGCGTTGAAGAGCAGGACCGGGTGGGCCTGGCTCCATGCCTCGATGAAGGTCCGGGTATCGGTGCCGTGGCCGGCGTCTCGGCCTTCCCGGATCCGAGCGACGCAGTGGTGGAGGGCATGGCCGAGAGCGCGGTGTCCTTCCTGCCCGTCACCCGCGAACGCCCCGAGGAGGTCGGGCTCAAGGACGAGTCGGACGAAGGCGTTGGCCGGGTCAACCGCAACAAGCAGGCGCAGGCCGTCGACGGGGGGCTGGGCATCTGTTGCGTCGTCGGGCTGCTGTGCCGCGTCTGGCAGTGCCGGGGTCAGATGCAGGGTGATCGGGGTCTGGTCGGGGAGAGTGAAGTGCCTGGCGATGTCCGGGTGAGCGGTGATGGTGGTGCGGACCGCGTCGGGCAGTGCCGAAAGGTCCAGCGGCGCCTCGCTCGGCGGGTCCAGGGGGACGATCACGGCGAGTGGCGGGTGGGTGCTGACAGCAACAGCCGCGCGGGGGGTTGCGTAGTGGTGCAAGTCCGCTTGCAGCCCCTCGGCTCCCTCGGGAAGGTCGACGATCTTGCTGGCTGTCCACTGCACGGAAGGGGGCAGGCCTGCATCCGCCAGGACTTTGTCGATGGGTGCCCAGGTGGCAGCCCGATCCCAGGACAGGTCTCGGCCGCTCCACGGGACGACGGCTACCTCGGGCGTGTGTTCGGCCGGCAGGAGGAGTGTCCCATTGCGGTGCCAACTGCTCCACGCATCGAGCAGATGCAGGTAGGCGATCGCGTCCACGCCCGGGTGCTGGGTCATCTCCAGCACGAACAGGGCCAGTGCGGCGGGATCCCCATGGGCGTCGGCTGCCATCTCGGCGAGTTCTTCGACGTGCACCATGAGGGTGTCGGTGACCACTTCACGCACGAGGAAGCGCGGGCCCGCGTACACCACCAGTCGGCTCTGCTGTAGTGCTGTGTGCTCCAGCAGGGCTTTTCGGGCGGCCTCCACCCGCGGACCGAGTTCCCCGTCTAGAAGCGCGCTGACGACCGCGATCTCCAGGCGAAGCTGAGGAGCGCTGATCCAGGCCACAGCGTCAGGGCGGGGCACGACGTCCAGCCGCAACACGTCGGCGGCCCGGATGACGGCCAGGTCCTGAAGGCGCTGGGCCACCTCCTGGGTGCCTTCCAAACCCTGTAGGAGCTGCTCTGCGGCCGCTACGACGGCTTGGAGCGCTTCGCTGGCCGGGACGGGGATCCTCCGGCCGTGGGCTCGTACGGCCAGTACGGGGCCGAGCAGCTGCCGCGTCGGGTCGTACTTCAGCTTCAGTTTCCCGATGTCCGCCGTCAGCCAGGCCAGTGCCCGGCCTGCTTGCTCCGGCTGCTCGCAGGCAGCAACGATCTCGTCAAGACAGTCGCGCTCTGCTGCCATGACAGCATCCACGCAGGCCTGGGTGAGCCAGCACGAGATCGTCTCCTCGTCCTCGTCCTCGTCCGGTGCCGGCCAGGCATACGCGGACTCCCTGATACGGCGGTCGGTGTAGCGCACGGCAAGCTCGATGACGTCACCGATGCCGAACCCGACGGAACCAACGAGGTGGTCGTCGACAGCGCGTGCGGTCAGCTGCAGGCTTCGCAGGACCAGCAGCGGGTGATCCAAGTCTCCCGGGTGCAGCAGCCTCCCGTCGAAGCACACGCCAGCTCGTACGTCATTCGGCTTGCCCTCGGTGAGGACAGCACGGCCTGGGGCAGCGTGTACCGCGGCCTCGACGAGTGTCGGCAGGACGTCGGCCGTGGCTATTGCGCCGGAGCGGCACCCGCCACGCGCGACGCGGGTCCACAGCAATAGGAGATGGTCGTGGAAGCGGGAGCAGGTCGACGCCATCAACGCCGCTTCCAGCAACGCCAGCAGTGACTCGGTCGAGTAAGGCGACAGGGCCTTGTCTATGGCCTTCCACTGCACACGCCGCTGCTGCGCGGACGTGCGCGGCGACGTGCTCGTCATCGCGGTGCTCCCGAGAGATTGATCCTGACCACTGCCAGGGTGGCAGCAAGAACACCATCGATGCTTCCGAGTTGACAATCGCGCTTACCGGTCAGCTGCAGCGGAGGCGGTCCGCCGTGTACTCGGGCGCACCAGCCGCAGCCACGCCGTGGCGTCGGTGGCGATTGGCAGTGAGGGGTGCGTCTGCGGCGACCGTGTTGGGGCGCTGTCAGTCGAGGTCGCCGGTCTCTTCGATGTGCTGGACGAGTGCTGCCACGATGCGTGGGCGGGTGGCGTCGGGGACGAGGGTGGGTTCCATGCCTTCCTCGATTCCCCAGTCCGTGTTGAACATGACGGGGACCTCATCGGGTGCCACGTTGTTCCGGAGCCACAGGGCGACCCGGGCTGCCATGTGGGCGTTGCACTCCCGGACGGATACGCCTTCGGGTTCCAGGCTGGCGAAGCCTTCCAGGGTCTCGTCGTCGAAAGTGATTCCGAAGATCATTGATGATCCGCGGACTGGGCCGTCTCCTTCGTCATCGATGCGGATGAATGTGTCCGGATTCCGCTCACGGAGCCGTGCCTCGAATCCCTCGAAGGTCAGGCCCCAGCTCTGCCCGCGCGGTGGGGTGAAGACGAACAGGGTGCGCAGTTCCGCGATCTCTTCGGGTTCCATAGCGGTACTTTCCTGGGGATGGGCTGGTCAGGGAACGTAGCGGGCGTGGCCTTTGACGCCGTAGGCCGCCATCATGATGCGCCAGTACTGGACGGCGTCTTGGTTGTTGGTGACTGTCTCGACTCCGCGCATCTCCTTGTTGCGTGGGTCGTTGAGTGCGGCGGCGTACTTGCGGAGTTCCAGGCGGTCATCCTTGTAGAGGAAGTCTCTGTCGCCGGTCGCGTGGTTCTTGCGGAGGTCTTCCAGCGAGCGGTAGCAGCGTTGGTTCGGCTTGTTCACGTATTTTGCTTCGACCGCCATCCCGTCGAGGTTGCGGAATCCGTCGACCATCAGGGTGTTGGACGGACTGATCCCTGCTGGGATTGGTACCTCGAACTCCGGGAAGCCCGCCACGCGCCTCTGGTAGGCCTGCTCGGCCGGCTTGCCGCCGGAGATGTCGCCCTTGCGTAGTGAGTCGAGCCATGTCTGGAAGTTCTGCCCCTGGCTGGGCGTGAGCTGTGGGAACCGCGGGTCGGGAGGGATCGCCGGGGGGATTGGCTGTATGTGCGGAGTGTTGGAGGGCAGGGGGCGGTAAGCGGCTGGGACCAGTGTCGGGACGCGGATCAGGGGGCCGAGGAACGGCGGTAGGTTGGGAAAGAGTCCGCCGTTGTCCGGCTGCGGCATCTTGACTCGGGACTGGGAGCTGTCCAGTGCGTGAGGGATGTTGCCGAGCGAGGTGATGCGCGTGTCGCCGGCTATGAGGTCGTGCAGGCCGCCGTCGTGGCCGTCGCCTCCGAAGCGTGGCTGTTCCCAGGGCCACAGGAAGTCACCGTCGAGTTCGCTGTTCTCCATGGGAAGGCGTTGTTTGGCGGTTTCGACGTGGTCGGCGTAGGCGTCGCAGGCGTTTGCGAGCATCGTGCAGGCCGTGGGGAGGTTCGCCAGGAGGGTGGCGTGGTCGCCCACTTCGCTGGGTGGTGGTGTCTTGCCGACGAACTTCTCGAAGAAGCTCTCGACCACGTCAGCGGTATGGCCCGCTTGATCGAGGGTGGCTGTCTTCCATGCGTCGCGGGAGTCCCAGTAGGTGTCGTGGAGGATCTTGGCCGCGCTGCGCCAGGTTGTGGCGACGGCCCGCAGTTTGTCCGGCTGTCCGAGGAATCGCTCGTTGAAGAGGTACTGATCGATGCCGCTGGTCTCGCCGACGACGTTCGGCAGGTCCTCGGCGTTGTGGCTGGCGCGCGGGCTGCAATCGGGGCCGGCCGGCTGATCACCGATCCCGGGCGTGAAGGGGCTCTGTTCCAGAAGCTTGGCTGCGACCTTGTCGTCACGCTTGAGGAGTTCCTCGGAGGCGTTGAGCAGGGCGCCCGCGCCGTTGGCCATCACCTGGTGGGCGAACCCGGACTGGTCGAAGACCGACTTGACGGCTGCGGTGTACACCTTGGCAAAGGCTCTGCCAGCCGCCCCGTCGCCCGCCATACCGCCATGGGCACTCAGCTCGGTGAACAGCAGGCCCACCATGTCGTAGACCAGATCCCGCAGCCCCACCATCGACCATGACGCGTTGACGAAGTTCTCCGTCTGATGCCGCAGATCCACCAATGCCCCGTCCCTCGCCTACGCCGGTGATCACCGTACACGGCCATAAAAGGCAAGCTCAGGCGAAGGGATGACGATGAGCCACCAGCGCCGACGTGTCCTTCACAGCACGGCGCGGCCGGTCCCCTCGGCGGGGAAACGTTCCAGCAAAGCCACCAGCGTGGTCGGACGGCCCGTGGAAAGCGGGCCCGCCGAGGACAACCGACGTCCTCCGGCCATGCCAGGGTCCAGGTGTGGCCGGAGGTGGCCCAGGCACGTGGCCGCCCGCCTACGATTGCTGCCGATAGCCAGCCGTCTGCGACTTACCGGGGGCACGACATGGCACAGCTTCTCCGTCAGCAACAACTTGACGTGTTCGTGGGTTACCACGCCTTCGGTCTGCAGGAGTCCGACGACGCTGTACTGGAGTTGCTGTTCCCGGACGAGTTCGACTTCGGCGCGTTCCTCAGCACCCACCCCGGTCGCCTCGACATCACCAGTGCCGGTCATACCCACACTGCACTGTTGACGGTCGAGGTGTGGGACGGCCCTGCGCCGGCGCAGGAGGCGGCTGCCTGGGAGGAGCAGGCGGAGGCCGACTTCGAGTCGGTGAGCGGTCAGGTGGCGGTGTGGTCGATGAGCCTCGGTCGGTCCGAGGACCTGATCACCTTGAGCAACACTGCCGGATCATGGCGCGTGCGCGTCTGTTCCACCGGCCGTGCCGCCGTCGAGGCTCTCGGCGAGAGTGAGGAGAGCATCAAGGGCGTGGAGCGGTACCTGGTGCAGTTCTGGCCTGCCCGGCCGTAGCCGGCCGATGCGGCGGGAGCAGCCGGGTGCTCCCGCCTTGAGTGGTCAGCCGCTGATCTCGACGATGAAGGCGTCGCCTTGGCCATCGAGGATGCGGTTCTTGGAGTAGAAGCTTTTCAGGATGAGACCGCCGGCCTGGTTGTCTTCCTTGGCGATGGGCTTGACGGAGAAGTTGAACTTGCGGACTTCCGGATCGTAGTCGTGCTCGGCTGCTCCTTCGTAGGTGCTTGCGAAGGGGTATTCGTCGCAGTCCCGGGTGTTGCCGTGGGAGTAGCCGGCGCCCCAGTAGCGTCTGCACTGCTTCTTCGCCGCGTTGCGGTTGTCGTCGTTCCGCTTGGCGTCCACGGTGCGGTGCAGAGGGTCCTCCACGTTCTGGCCCGGGACTTTCTTCGCCGACATGTACGGCTTGGTGTCTTCGGGGTGCGTGAAGGCCGTTTTGATGTGCTGGGCTTCGGCGCGTTCTTCGGCACCGGCCCTCGCACTGAGGACCATCGCCGTGATGTAGCTGAAGGTCGCCGCGCCCTTCGTCGCCGGGTTACGGCCACCGGTCGAGTTCGGCAGGTACGACGCCGCGTCCCACCGCGGTGCGAGCATGAACAGGGTGCCCTGCGTGGCCCCACTGAGCTTCCACGGGGCCGGAGGCTTGAAGCTGACCAGGGGTTCGTAGACCGCGGCAAGCAGATCGGATCGTCCGCTGCCCTGACCCGGCTTGGCGTTCACCGTCTCGTGGAACGTGCGCAAAGCCTCCAGCTGAGCCCAGGTCATGGTGCCGGGCGCGTTCCCACCACGGGTGAATCGGGCACCGGATGGCCAGGTCTTCGGGACCGTTCCCTTGGTGGTGATCGGCATTGACAACGCGCCTGTTTCACCGGTCGTCTCGAAGTCGGTGAAGTAGTACTGGAAGTCGATGGTGCGGCTGTCTCGTGCGATCGTGCCGACCACTCGCACGTTGAACATGCTCGCACCGGCGGGACGGCCGTTCATCAGCCACTCCTGCACGAACGAGGCGCCGTCGCACGCGGCAAACCGCGACTTCACATAGAACTTGTTGTCGCTGCCCAGGCCCTTCTTGCACTCGTCGTACGTCATCGTCCGCGGGGGCTCCGGCGCTGCCGCCCCCGGCCCGGTCGGTGAAAAGGCCTGGGCCGGCGTGGAGCCGGAAGCTCGATGCGATAGCGGTGCATACGAAGCGGCCGGCCCTGTCGTCTCCTGCGCCAGGCGCGCGCCAGGTTCGGCCCTCCCGGCCAGCGTCTTCAATCTGTCGTGGCCTTGAGGGGTCGCCAGTTCCTTCAGCGGCAGTTTCGCAGCACCGGTCGGCAGGACGTAGGACTCCACCCGCAGATCAGTACCCTCCTCAGCCCTCGCCAGTGCAGGAGCGGCCCCAGACACAACCACGAATGCCGTAACCGCCGTCAGCATCCGTCTGCTGGCACGCCACCATCCCCTACTGCGCATCGCAACCCCCGGGCTCGTGTCTTCCTTGGCCGCCGGACTTCACATCCGGCGCATGGTCAACACCCACCCTTAGGAACACGTGAACGAAAACTCGACTTCTTGCCCAGGATTGTCCTGATCACTACGCCTCATCGACCGAGATCGCCCCGTCCCTGCGCGCGCGGGCGGGAACCTGCCTCCGCGAAAACATGACCGCCCCTCGGACCTGGGAGGGGTGCCTCGCGGAACGCGGAGGGCGCACCTTCCCGAGTGATCGACTTCTGGTCATCGAGTAGTTCCGCGTTGCAGCGCGGGTCGGGAAGGCAGGCCCGTGCTGAGCGTATTCAACGAGGACGACACCCCCCAGAGCGGCTCCCTGATGGACGACATTGTCCGTGAGGGCGTCCGTCGATGCTCGTCGCGGCCCTGGAAGCTGAAGTAAACCAGTACATAACTGAGTTGGTGGACGAGCGGAACGATGCCGGTCGCCGTCTGGTGGTCCGCAACGGTCACCACCGCGAGCGGCCAGTGGCCAGCGCCGCCGGGCCGATTGCGGTGAAGGCACCGCGGGTGAACGGCAAGCGGGTCGATGGCGAGACGGCCGAGCGCAAGCGGTTCTCGTCCAATATCCTCGCCCCTTGGTGCCGGAAGTCCCCGAAGATCAGTGAGGCCCTGCCCGTGCTCTACCTGCAGGGTCTCTCCTCCAGCGACTTCGTGCCCGCGATGGAGCAGTTCCTCGGCTCGGCCGCTGGGCTCTCGCCGGCCAGGGTTGTAGTGCCTCAGGCTGAGCCATGCTGGCCGAAGCTCATCAAGGTGTTGTTGGCGCGGACGAGTCGGCGCCCAGCTTCCAGGCCACGACATCAAGGATCCGCAACCGCGACACGTCGTCGGGGGCCTGCGATGCCAGGGCTTCCCACTGCTCCGGCTGCTCCGCGAGGTCCCGGGTCATGCATTCGGCGAGAGTCGAGAAGAAAACTGCGTCAGGTCGCCCAGGCGTGGGATGCATCGGATAGTTGGTGTCCGCGCTGTAGTAGCAAGCTTTGACCTGCTGGTCGAAGAGCGGGATGAAGAGCGGGCGCTTCCGATGGAGGATCTTGGTCAACTTGGTCAATCCGATCCCGGGCACCTTTCCGGGGACGTCCAAGACGCCGATCAGACTCTCGAGCAGGGACCCGTGGCGACCATGGGCCACTGCGGTCTGCAGCGCGAGGTCCTGGGGTATGGCGGCCAGCCCGGCCTCCAGCGCCGGTCGCACAGCGTGCAGCGCGTACACAGCGGCAATCGAGGGACCGGCGTTGAGGAGCAACGGAGCGAGGAGGTCGCCATCATTCAGCTCGTCTGGACCGCTGCCTGTGGTCATCCGGTCGTATGCCGGGTACGCGAACGGCTTGCCCCCCTTGGCTTTCGCGGCGGCCCTGTTCGCCGACTCGTCGAAATAGGAGCGAACCCACCGGGCAGCTACCTCAAACTCCACATCACGCCCGCCAACTCGCACCTTCCCGTCGCTCACGCCGCCCCCGAACATCAGTTGTCACTCCACCGGCCCCTGCCCGCAGCCGCAAGGCAACACAGGCTCGACCGACTGCTGAAATGTCTAGTCACCGGCACTGACACGACCGGCCCCAACGCGCCCTGCGCAGCAGGCCGAATGATGTCACGCGACCAACGTCGGCTCGAATCAATCGTGAAAGGCTGCAGGTCGTCCACCGGCGGGGAAGGCCGAGGCCGTCGCGCCAACTGCGCGGGCCGGCTGGGGGATCGCGGCCTCAAGGCCGGGAAGTGTCTCCAGGATGTCGGGCAGATCTTCGCCGGAGGTACGTGAGTGAGTAAGCGGCAGCGTACGCGAACCCAGCCGATTGACCGCGCCCACCTACAGGAAGGGAGGAACCCAAATACGCATGCCGAGCTGCCGATAAGCGTCTGCGTTATCCCGGATCGTCCACCAGTTCCGGCGGGTGAGTTGCAAAGATGTCGACTGGCCGGGGTGGCGCTTGCCCAGGGCCGAGCAGATTTCTGTCAGGTCAGACGGGAAGGCCAGGACGCCCGTCACGGCGAACGCTTCGTAGACGACGAGCGCGTACCAGCGGACGCCGGGGATGCTCCGCACAGTGTGCTCGTTCGGCCAGTCGGAGAGAGGGTTAGCGAGGTACTTGACCTGTACGCACTCGCCGTCGGCTGATATCAGGTCGTAGTTCGCCTGCACCCGGGATTCGGCGAGTTGGCCTTGCCATAGGGCCCCGACCAGGTGCTCGGCGAACTCGGCAAGGGGGTCCCGGTTCGACTGGCCGAGTCCCAAGACCCCCAGCAGAGTTTGCCGTGCCAACCGGTAGGAGTCCAAGCCGCTCAACAGCTCGGCAAGGCCAGCGCCGTTCGGTGCGGGACACAGAACGCTATCGGTCACACAGCCACTATTTCGCGCCAGGCCGCAGACCCGCCAGAGGTACTGTGACATTGGAAGAATTTGGCCGCTGTCCGCTGCGGCGGCAGTCGGCCTGGCCCGCGCGCTCGGCGACGCGGGTTGGGCCAGCCAGCCGCGTCCGGGTGCCTCGTGGGGGCCTTGTCGGTTCCACTGTCTGCGGCAACCCGGGCGGCGGTGCGGTCACCGGTCACCGGTCACACAGACGGATGATCACCGTTTGTGCTTCGGCGGTTGTGGCTAGAGCGTCCTGGGCAGCCGAGGGTAGCCGAGCCGGCGCCGGTGGTGGCCGGCAGCGCGGTAGCAGGCAGTGCGTCGGGGCGGGCGAAGACCTAGGCGACGGTCCTGGTGACCACCAGCGCGAAGTCGGCTTCCGTGCAGCCGAGTTCATGCGTAAGGGTGAACCAACCCCACCAGCTCCGAATAACACCCCGCAGATCCGTGTGGCTGTGGCGGGCCGCGGCGCGCGATCCCCTTTCGCCAACCTCCGCCAGCCATAGCCCGAGTGCGCTAGGGGCGCCATGCCCGGCAAGCACTGGATAATCGACCTGGTAGGGGCTCCTCCGGTTCTGCTGGAGGCCACACGCGCGAGTGACCGGGGCCCTGGTCGCACCCAGGGGCCCCGGCCGGTGTGTGGGCGTTGAGGCGGGGTCGGCCGATCATGTGCCGGCCGGGCCCGCTTCACGCAGGCCTCGACTGTGCCGTCCGCACCCCTCCTATGTCCGCGTCGCGTTACCGCGCGAACTGCGCCACACACCCTGCGATCGCGGTGACCGCGCCGAGCACGGCAGTGATCACCTGCGCGCGAGCAGCCCATTCGAGCTGCCTGCGCTGACTGGGCACCTTGGCCCGCTTCCGCATGCTCGACCCGGCCACGCTCTGCGTCACCGATCAGCTCGTCATGGACGCCGTCACCGACCGCACCCGCGCCGTGATGCCGGTCCTGTTCGGCGGTCGGGCCATCGACTTCTCCCGCGTACGCAAAGAGCTGGCCTCGCGAGACATCGCCATCGTGGAGGACGCGGCGCACGCCTTCGGCTCCCGCAACGGCGCCCGCCGCGTCGGGGCCACCGGAGACCTGACCTGCTTCAGCTTCGGCCCAATCAAGAACCTCACCTGCGGGCAGGGCGGCATCGTCATCCCCCGCACTCGCGCCGAGGCCGCCACGATCCGCCGGATCCGGATGCTCGGCATCGTCCAGTCCCAGGCCGAACGCAGCCGCACGACCAGCTACCAGGTGGAGGGCTTCGGGCTGCGCTATCAGATGTCCGGCATCAACGCCGCGATCGGCCTGGCCCAGCTCGAGCACTTCGAGAAGGCTGAGACGACCCGCCGCATCCTGTGGCGGTCCTACCGGCGGGTGCTCACCGGCCTGGACGGCGTGCGCCTGGTCGATGTCGACCCCGACCGCTCCGTGCCGCACCTGTGCCAGGTCCTCATCCCTCACCGGGTCGAGGTCCACGCGCAGATGAAGGCTCGCGGCATCGGCGTCGGCGTCCACTACCCGCCCAACCACCTGCAGCCCGCATTCGCCCCGTGGCGGCGCGACTTGCCCGCCACTGAGCAAGCCTGCCGCGAGGTGCTTACGCTGCCGTTCCACCAGCACCTCACCGAGAACGACATCGACCAGGTCGTCACCGCCCTCGGTCAGGCCCTCAAGACCGTGGGAGCCGCATCGTGCGCAAGGTCCTGACCGTCTGCCTCGGCAACTACTGCCGCAGCCCATTCGCCGCCCTGGCGCTCGCCAAGCGGGGCGCCGGCGCACTCGAGGTCCGCTCCGCCGCGCTGATCGGGAAGTGGGAAGGCCAGCCCGCCAACGAGCAGATAGTCGAGGCCGCCAGGCGGCTCGGGCTCGACCTCACCAGCCACCGCGCCCAGCAGCTCACCTCCGAGATGCTCGACTGGGCCGACAGCATCCTGGCGATGGATGCCTCCGTGCTCGACGTCCTGCGCGAGATCGTCAACGACGACGTTCAGCCCAAGCTCGCCCTGTACCTGGGCGACCGCGACGTCCCCGACCCGATGGGCAAGGACCAGGACGCGTTCAACGCGTGCGCCGTCCTCATCGAGGCAGGGACGGCTCTCCACGTCGGCCAGACCCAGCAGTGACAGGCTGCCCCTGCGCGGCGGCCAGGATCTCGTCCACGAGCCTGTCCGCCGCGTCCGGGCGGCCGTACGCACGGGCCCGCTCCGCCATCGCCTGCCGCAAGGGGGCATCAGCCAGGAGCGGGCCCACCGCCGTCTGCAGCTGGCCCGGCGTCACCTCGCCGGTCAGCGCGATCGCCGCCCCGGCCTCCTCCAGATGCCGGGCGTTGTGGACCTGCTCGTTCCCCGCCGACGACGCCAGCGGCACGAATACAGCCGGCTTGCCCAGTGCGGTCAGCTCCGCCAGCGTCCCCGCCCCACTCCGGGACACCACGACGTCCGCCAGGGCCAGGACGTCGGGCAGTTCGCCGCTGACGAACCCCGCCAGGTGGTAGCGGGCCGCCAGCTCGGCCGGCAGCTCCGCCGCCCGCGCCCGCAGGCTCTCCTCATTCGTGGGACCGCACTGGTGGATGAGGTTCGCCCGCTGCAGCAGCCACTGCGCCGACTCGCCGACCAGCTCGTTGATCTGCTGCGAGCCCTGCGCCCCGCCCGTCACGTACACCATCGGCAGACTCCGGTCGAAGCCCCACAGGCCGAGTGCCTGGACAGCCCGCTCCGCCTGTCCAGACAGCACCTCGGGCCGCACAGGGTTCCCGGTCACCACGGCGACCGCCCGCGCCGACTCCGACAGCAGGTCCAGCGTCGATTCCGACGACACGCAGATCCGCGCAGCCGACGCAGCCAGCTTGCGGTTCGCTAGCCCCAGCCGCACCGTCTGCTCGTGCAGCACGAGCGGCCGGTGGCACATCCGCGTGGCACATCCGCGGACCAGCCACGTAGCCGCCCGTCGCGAGCACGACCCGTCGCGAGGCCCACGCCGCCTCTGCCGGCGCCGCCGCGCCTGCAGCACGCCGAGCGGCACCCGCGCCATGTCCTTGACGTTGGCCGGTGACACCAGCTTGATCGGGTTCTTCGAGCGGCGGATCTTGCCGGTCGCCACCGTGGTGAAGGGAATGCCCTCGGCCGGGGCAACGCGCGCCTCCAGCCCGTCAGCCGTCCCGATCCACAGCGTCTCGAGCGCCCGCCCCTCGGCGGCGAGCCGGGCCTGCAACGTGCGCACCGCGGTCAGCGCGGGATACGTGTGTCCACCAGTCCCGCCGCCTGTGACGACGAGACGGAAAGGGGCGCTGTGCATCGGGCTGCTCCTCGGCGAAACGGAGATCAGACGAGCCGCCACCCTAGCGTCTACGGCAGCACCGCTCGCCCGCCTTCACTCCGATCCACGCCACGCGTCGACAGCCGATCGACTCAGCCCACCCAGCCGGCGTCATACACCTTGATCCCGTCGACGTACGCGGTC
Source organism: Streptomyces sp. FXJ1.172 (assembly GCF_001636945.3). Taxonomy (NCBI): domain Bacteria; kingdom Bacillati; phylum Actinomycetota; class Actinomycetes; order Kitasatosporales; family Streptomycetaceae; genus Streptomyces; species Streptomyces sp. FXJ1.172. The sequence goes on from NZ_CP119133.2 coordinate 126,423, forward strand.
AACGCCACCCAACGCCGCGAGCCGAACTGCAGTCCGCAATCCCAGCCGCCAGGAACCGACCAGGAGCCAGAATCCACCAGCGCGGCGGCGCTCCTCTCCATGACTTCCAGACGGCCCTGCTCGGGAAGCTCGGCCAGCGTCTCCTCCACCCGTACGCCAAATCCACTCTGCACGACATCGCACACCCCCATGACCGTGACATGAAACGGGTGGGTTCGCCCCATACCAGGGCCTTCGTGGTATCAGCCATGGTGGCCGAGCTGAGGCAGCAGACCATCGCCTGGCCAGAGGGCTTGCTCGGCCACGAACTCGGCAAGGTACATGCCGACCTCCGCCAGGACCGTCTCGCGCTCAGTGGCCCCGTAGACAAGGAGGTCATCGGCCGCCGCGTCGTAGGCGCGGACGTGGCTGTGCGGCCCGGTGCACAGCAGGGCCCGCGCGATCTCGGGCAGGCCGAGGCTGAGGGCGTCGCACCGACCTGCGTGGACGACCTGGACCAGGTCGGCGGTGACGCCCTCCCAGTCGCCGACCTTCGGCCAGTCGGCACCGCCGCTCAGTTCGTGGGTGAGGGTGGCCAGCGGAATGATCTCGCCGGATCGACGCCCGCGGGTGAGGAGATCGTGGATGCGCGCGCCGTCGGGCTGGCGCACCTGCGGGTGCAGCAGGGAGGCGGCGGCCACCACGGTGGTGTTGATCTCCTGGGCGCCGGGGCCCGGGTAGTACGGCTCGTGCGCGAAGAGGAGGTAGACGTCCGTGGTGCGGTCGGCCGGGCTGGATTCGGGTTGGGGCATGGACATGGTTCCCTTCGGTAGTGAGGCGCCGGGCGTGGGGCGAGGTGTGGCCAGCTGGCTGCCCGGCGGGTACGGGCCCTCCTGGCCGCCGGACTCGTTCGTTGCGCCGGAGCAGGCCTCGGTGCGGATGCGCTCCAGGGTCTGGGTGACTTGGCTGGCGAGCTGGACCATCAGCCGTTCACGATCGATGAGTTGGGCTGAGAGCGTGCGGGTGTCCTGGTCCTGGAGCAGGCCTGCGGCGTCCCACAGTGGTCTCCGCCAGATCCAGTACCGCAGCAACCTCATCGATGGATGTCTCGCCGGACCCGGACTCACGTTGACGACATCACGACAACAACGTCAGTAGCGGCGAGGGCTTCGGTGAACAGGGTCAAGGCGTCGTCCAGCGCGTCACCGTCTGTCTTGGCCAGGGCCCGGCCCCGGGTCGTAGTAGCCGGCACAAGGCCGTCGACACCCTGCGGCAGACCCAGCACTTCGAGCAGCCCGACGTTCGCACCCCGGGCCCACCGGGAGATCCCAGCCAGTGACCGTGCCCCGCACAGCACCGCCACGACCGCGACCGCGAGCAGGCCCGTGAACGGGTAGCGGCAACCCTGCCTGCGGCGCGGGTCAGGCACCAGCGTCAACACGTCCACCAACGCCACCACCTCCTGCGATCCAGCCAAAGTGTCCTGGTCAAGAGGGACTTCGATGTCATCGATGACGCAGGAGAGGTCCTCGATCAGGCAGGATGGCATCCGGGCACGGTTCCTTTGACTCACGCGGCTTCGACTCCACGTGATCAACGAGGACCGTGCCCTCCTGTGTCGACATCGTCAACTTTGAGGAGTCCGTGGGTGGACATGCGCGGCTGCGTCCTCGAAGTGGCGTGTGAGGACACTGATCAGGGAAGATTGCACGCGGACGCGGCTCCAAGTCGATCTCGGTCTCAGCAATCTTGATCATCTGGCGTCGCGTCCGTCGTTTCCATTCGGGCATGCCACCCACGGGCCGACGGGTCTGTGTTGCTATGTGACGCGTGGAGCAGTTCCGCGGGTGCGGGTCTCCGCACCGGAAGGGCGGGGGAGGTCAGCTCTGGGCGGTGGGCCGGACGACGATCTCGTTCACGTCGACCGCGGCAGGCTGTTCGATCGCGAAAGCGATGGCCCGGGCGATCGCGTCGGGCGGGATCGCGATGTGGTCCCGCATCTTCGTGATCTCTGCCCTGACCTGGCTGTTGGTTGACGCCTCGGCGAAGTCTGTCGCAGTCGCACCGGGTGAGACGGTGGTCACCCGCAGGGAGTCGCCGGCTTCCTGGCGCAGTCCTTCGCAGATGGCCCGGACCGCGAACTTGGTGCCGGCGTAGACCGCCATTGTCGGCACGATGCGAAACGCGGCCGTGGAAGCGGTGGTGATGAAGTGGCCGGTGCCCTGTGCCCGGAAGACCGGCAGCGCGGCGCCGATCCCGTGCAGCACACCCTTCACGTTGACGTCGACCATCTGGTCCCACTCGTCGACGCGCAGATCGTCGAGAGGCGAGATCGTGCCGACTCCCGCATTGCTGACGAGTACGTCGAGTCGGCCGAAGCATTCACCGGCCAGTGCGACCAGGGCCTGCAGGTCGTCCCGCCGGGTCACGTCGGTGCGGATCTGAACGGCCGCGCCACCCGCCTTCTCGATCCGGGCCACCAGCTCCGCCAGGCGCTCGGACCGGCGCGCGCCCAGGACGAGACGCGCGCCGCGTTCGGCGAGTAGCAGCGCGGTCGCCTCACCGATGCCGCTGCTGGCTCCCGTGATCGCTACCACTTTGCCCTTAATTCCGGACATGCAATCGTCCTCTCCATCCTCGGCACCGGGGCCGGGGTCCCGAGCGGCAACAGGTCCTGGAGGAGCGTCCGGAAACCGTTGCGCACTGGACGGCCGGGTGCCGGTGTGACCGTGTGAGGGCCGTCGGCAGTGCCGCGGCCCGTGCTCGCACACCAGTCTCCGGGCGCCTTAGCCTGGTATCCAGACCGTATTTATTCTGGAACTAGAGGTGTCATCCGTCATGCCCACGCAGCCGGACCAACGCCGTCAGCTGAGTGAGTTCCTGCGCAGCCGGAGAGAGCGCCTCACCCCTGACGAGGTGGGCCTGCCCCAGACCGGCCGTCGCCGGACTCCCGGACTTCGCCGAGAGGAACTGGCACTGCTGGCCGGGATCAGCGCCACCTGGTACACGTATCTGGAGCAGGGGCGGGAGATCCGCGCCTCCGAACAGGTGCTGAACGCCCTCGCCGCGGCGCTGCGGCTCGACCGGCACGAGCGCGATCATCTCCTCCAGCTTGCCGGTCACGCGCCTGCGGCTGAAGCCGAGGAACGCGAGCCGCTAACGGCCGAGGTGGGTGCCGTCCCCCTGCTGCTCCAGCCGAACCCGGCATACATCATCGGCGGCAACTATGACGTCCTCAGCCACAACCAAGCGGCCGACAAGCTGTTCCCGAAGCTCATCACCGAGGCGGACCGGCCGGCCAACCTCGTCCGCTGGGTGTTTCTCGAACCGGTTGCCCGGGACGTGCTGGTCGACTGGGAACCCGAGGCACGCGGCCTACTCGGCCGACTTCGGACGCTGGCCGCACGCCATTCCGGCGACCCGCGGTACACCCGACTGATCGAGGAGCTGAACGAGGCCAGCCCGGAAGTGCGGGACTGGTGGCCCCAGTACGACGTGCAGGCCCGGCACAGCGGTCGGAAACGGCTACGGCACCCGCAACGGGGAGCGATCGATTATGTGTACACCGCTTTTCACCTGGCCGACCAGCCGGAGCAGACGCTGGTGGTCTATCTCGAAAGCAGTGAACCGCCCGACGGGGGCGTAGCCGTGACCGGCGTATGAAGGAGGAGGTCGGTGGCAGTAACAGCGCTCACGGCACGGCGGCGGAGGGCCACCGGCTGAGCGCCGAGCAGTTCCTGAAGAAACGGGGCGGCCCTCACCGCGGGTGACGCGTGGGGGCCCAGCCATTCTTCGATGCTGCACACGGTTACTTCTCTGTCGGCTCCGGGGCGGGCGCGACCCCGATGGGGCACGACGAGCCCCAGTCCGTCTCGAACGGGGTGCTCAGCTTGACCCCGTCCCACCGAACCCGGCGACCCTTCATCTCGCCACCTGAGAACGCATCAGCCCTGCCGGGGTAGGTGATCCCGCGGGCCTCAGCGCGCGTCCCGCCGCGCGCGACCACGCCCCGCCTAGCTTTGTCCGACCACCTCGCCCAGCCACCGCGTCAAGGTTTCGCGTACCTCGTCCGGATCGGGGTCCTCGGCCGCCCAGGCGGCGTAACCGTCGGGTCGGACCAGTAGCGTGGGCCGCAGGCCGGCTGCGGGGGATGCGGTCACCACCCGCCCTTCCCACGGCGCGGCGACTGCGGCGACGTCGCGGCCCACCAGTACGAACGTGCCTCGTCGCAGGGCCTCATACAGCCGTGCCGGTTCCCCTGCCAGTCGGAGGTCCGGTACCCGGCGCCCGGCAAGCGGGTGGGAGCCCCAGGGTGCGGGGTAGGTGATCCCTATGCCGGAGATGCTGCGGGACGCACGCGGCTCTATGACACGTAGCTGGTGCGCGATGGCGGCCAACGAGCCGCGCAACGCGCGGACCGCAGGTGACCCGGTGATGACGGCCGTGAGGAGTGCGTGACTGACGTGCAGCACCCTTCGGGCCACCGGATGGCGCTCGGTGTGGTAGCTGTCCAACAACTCGTCATCAGCCCAGCCGCGCACGACAGCTGCCAGTTTCCAGCCGAGGTTGGCGGCGTCCTGCATCCCGGTGTTCATGCCCATGCCCCCGGCGGGCGAGTGGACGTGCGCGGCGTCGCCCGCGAGGAACACCCGCCCTTGACGGTAGCGGGGTACCTGTCGTTCGTCGCTGTGGAAGCGGGAAACCCAACGGGCATCGTGCATCCCGAGGTCGTCACCGATGGTTCGCCTCGTGATGTCCCGGACCTCCTCCATCGTGACCGGCGCATCGTCGGGCAGCTGCTGCTGTTGCCGGTCCCAGGCGATGACCCGGTACCAGCCGTCCCCGAACGGCGCGAAGAAGGTGAAGCCGTGCTGGGTCGAGGCGAAATTGAAAGCTTCGTCAGGGGCGCGTTCAAGCAGTACATCGGCCAGCATCACGGAGCGGATGGCCGACTTGCCGGGGAACGGCATGCCCAGGCTCCGCCGGACGGTGCTGCTCGCTCCGTCGGTGCCGACCAGGTAGCGCGCTCGAAGTGTGGCCGTGGCACCGTCCGGATGGTTCGTTTCCGCGTCCACGCCGCCCGGGTCCTGCCGTATCCCTGTAACCCGGGTCCCCCGCACTATCGTCGCTCCCGCTTCCTCGGCCCGGCGCAGCAGAAGACGCTCCACCTGCCATTGGGGGACGATCAGCAGGAACGGAAAGCGTGTGCGAAGGCCGGAGAAGTCGATGCTGATGCGGCCGAACGGATGCAACGCCCGGACCGGTGAGCCGAGAGCGAGTAGTTCGTCGGCCAGGCCCCGGGCGTCGAGTTCCTCCATGGTTCGTGCGTGGATGCTGAAGGCGCGGCTCAGGTTGGATTCGTGATCGCGCCGCTCCACCAGCGTGACGTTGACCCCGGACTCGGCGAGGTCGCCCGCCAGCAGAAGCCCGGTTGGCCCGGCACCGACCACCAGAACATCCACCGCTGATGCCCCGTGTTGGTCCGAAGAGCCACGAACCGACCCGCTGCCAGCATCCATATTTGTCAGTATCAGCCCCACTTGTCGGAATCGCTAGTTGAGCCGGCGGACCGCGCATCTGACCGTTTGCCATCCGAGGACCTCAACATTACGCCGACCCGAAGCGTCCTCTCGGCACCGCATGGATAGGAACGGTGGCCGATCGCGTGCGAGCTGGTTGTTCTCGGTACCATCGGAAATCCCGCTCTTGGGGTCACAATCCTCGCTACCGGCGTTGGCTGGTTCGCTGCACGGCGGGGTCACCGAAAAACCGCGGCCAGCCCAATCGATATTCACGCCAAATCTGCACCCTCGGCGCACGACGCAAGAAAGATTACGTGAGTAGTGATCAGCGCCCTCCCGCCCTTATTGTCAGACCTGCGGGTCATTGGTGGGTAAGCTCAGGGGCGCACGCGAGGCTCCAGCCTCCGACCATCTACATTCTTTATGGCGGGCTGCAGGCAGCGGGACCGCACCGGCCTATGGATGTGGCTATCGTAGCCCCATCCGATATCATCAGAGCCTTTCACACAGACAGTGTTACGCCTTACTTCTCGGCAGACGACGTGTGGATCTCTTCGACCTCGATTGCTGCCAACTGGATTGGCACAGACCCTCTAGCAGATGCAGAAGATCAGCGCGATTTGTTCATTTCCGGATTGCTTATCGGCATGGCCGGCTCCGTCGGAATCGTAGCAATCCAGGAGGCGATATCCTGGTGTCGCCGCGTACTTAAAAAGGAATGAAATGCCGCAAGATGGTCGACGCCGCTGAGCTTCGGGTTCTAGCCTCAATACCGGTAACTTAGGGCTTTGGTATTCGTTTGACTCGTTTGGGTTTGGTGGCGCCAACGAGGGTGATGGCCGCGGTGGTTGGGTGGTCTGCAGCCCGGTGGGCGGCGCGTTTGAGCGGCCAGTTGGCGACTTTGCGTTTGATGACGCGAGGGTTGGCCCGGCGGCGGCGCCGTGGCAGGAGGCGTTCGAGGAGTTCAGCGTGGGTGGCTTGGACCGCGCGTGCGAGTCTGCCGGGGGGAAAATGCCGCCTGGTCGGTGACCTGGCGACGCACGACGCGCAGTGAGCGTTTTCAGCGTTGCCTCTCCAGGGTGAGGACGGCTTTGGTGATGACGGTCATGCGGTTGGGGCTGATCCGGGATCTGCGGAAGATCTGCCAGGACTTCAGCCGTGTCATGCCGCGTTCGGCTGGTGCTCTCGCCGCGGACAGGGCCCGGTTGACGGTGCGCTGGGTGAGGGTGAGTTCACCACCCGGTGGCCGTTTGAGTCCGGTCGCAACCCAGGGGCCGGCACCTTGGTAGGCGCGGTCGGCGAGGATCGGGACGCCCTGGCGTTCGCAGATCCGGATGATGCGGTGGGTGCGGGCTGCGGTCAGGTCGTGGGTGCGGCCCGGCAGCGCGGGTGAGATCCACAGGACCTCACCGGCGGGGTCGGTGACGACCTGGACGTTCACGCCGTGCCGACGGTGCTTTGCCGAGTAGTCGGCTCGGCTGTCACCGACGCGGTCGCACTCGGCAAGGGTCCCGTCCAGCAGGACGAACTCCGGATCATGCTCGCGCAGAGTCTTGAGCAGGCCCGGGGCCCGCTCGGCGAGCAGGACGGTCACGGCGGTGACATACGCGTGGGCGGTGGCGACGGATATCCCGAAGCCGGATGCGAGCCGGGTAAGGGTGTCGTGGCGGCGTAGGTACACCAGAGCGACGAGCGCCCGTTGGTGCGGCGGGAGTTTGCACCGTCGGTCACCCTCACGGCTGACGATGAGCATCGTGACCCACTCGACGAGGGCATGCGGGAGGTCGAGTGCGGCAGGATAGGGAACCAACAGGGCTCCTGTGCCGATGGGTTGAGACTTCGAACACCTCCCCCAACGGCACGGGGGCTTTGTGCGTTGCGGCCCTCACCTCGGCCTCACCGGCGTCACCCAATCAGTAGCCAGGCTGAAAACGCTCAGTTAGGGCAGGGCTCGCACGCCGAGGTTCTCCAGGTGGACAGTGGCCGGGTTGCTGCGCCAGCGAGGAGTCGGCCCTACCGACCCGCTCTGACCTGGCGGAAGGACGGATCTAGGACGAACGCAGGATCCGCATCGGTAGCTTCGAGCGCCTGTCAGTGGACGGCGTCGCACAGCTTCCGGTTGCCAGGTCTATGGGCTCCGGGCCGAACTCAGGGGGAACATGCCAAGTTGGACCGGCAGTCTCGCCAAGGCCGTCGTCACCGGGCTCGTCGCTGTCAGTGGGGTGACTGCAGGTGCGGGCAGCGCCCATGCCGCTGGTGCGTATGCCTGCCGCTCCGGGTACCCGAACATCACAAACGGCCCATTGGTGACCGTGGTCGGCAACCACTTGATCGACCTGGACTCCTGCTACAGCGTCCAGACAGACGGCCGCACGATCGAAGCCCAGGTCCGCTTCGCGCAAATGACCGGCGGCGGACTGACGTACTGCGCGCATGCACTGAACGTGAACAACCTCTCCGCTTGGGCCCACGACTTCGGCTGCACCTCCACCTCCGCCTCCGCCTCCGACTCAAGCGGATTCGTGTGGGCGGGTTGGGACTCCCCGTACGGTGCATCGTGGGCGGAATGGAGGGCGCCAGCCGGCACGTACGTGGTCTCCGCGGGGGTCTGGTACCAACCTTGGGTATTCAGTGGCTGAGGTGAGCTGAGGCTGAGTCGGTAGAAGGTGCCCCGTGACCTGCAAGGATGTGAGTGTTTAGGTCATATCCAGCGCAGGAGCAAGGGCACCTTCTGGGTGAAGGCTATCGGCTGGGACGAGCGGCTGTCGGACAAGGTCAACGGCAAGGGCATGGTCGGGCACGCGGGTGCGGCACTGCTGCGCCGCTGCGCGGACCGCACCGGGGTGACGGGCGCGCTGGGGCAGGTGCTTCCACGCGGGTCGGGAGCCGGCTGGCGCGAGCGGGGCCAGCTGGTGGTGATGCTGGCGGTCGCCATCGTGCTCGGCACGAGGAGCCTGCTGGACGCCGAGGTCCTGCTCGCGCACCAGGCCGCGCTGTTCGGGGTGCCGGCCTCGGACTCCACGATGCGCCGGGCGCTCGCGGCGATCGACGAGAAAGTCCTGGCGAAGATTGCCAAGGCCCGGGCGAGGGTCCGCCGCGATGTCTGGAGTCAGGTCGCACTGCGGCCGGGCGGATTCCCCTGGCTGAGCGTGGTCGGCAAGCGCCTGACCGGTTGGATCATCATCGACATCGACGCCACGATCATCGCCTCCGCGTCCAAGAAGGCCGGGGCCGCGGCCACCTTCAAGCGGACGTTCGGCTTCCACCCACTCGCGGCATGGTGTGCCAACACCCAAGAATGCCTGGCCATGCTGCTGCGCGAGGGCAACGCGGGAGCGAACACCGTGGCCGACCATCTGCGCCTCCTGGCTGACGTCCTGCGGCAGATCCCCGACTCCTCGGCCGCCAAGATCCTCATCCGGATCGACGGCGCCGGCGCCACCCACGACCTGCTCGACCACTGCCCGCCCCCAGCTGACTCACCGCCAGCACCCCGGCGAGAGCAGGAAGGAGCGAACACACACAACCCCGGTGCCGTGGAGCCCGGGCGCAGCCGCAGCGACACGCGAAGGCCCTGCCCTGCCCACAACCGTGCGAGACGAAAGGGGCGAATCGACAAACCGTCAGCCGATCAGAAGCTCAGACGAATCGAGGTCGATATCACCGAACTGTGCAGGAGGCCCTTCTCCTATGCGCTGGCTGCGGAGCGATCACCCGAACGAGGCTGATGCGCGCGGAAGCTCGAGCAGCAGCTGTATCCCTCGGTTGGGAAATTGCTTCTGATGCCACATCAGTTCGATGATGCTCTTCAAATCAAATCGAGACGCACACCCCCTGAAGTCTGGCCGCGTCCTGGGCGGGCGGTGCGCCGAACATGCGCTTGTATTCGCGGCTGAATTGGGACGGACTGTCGTAGCCGACGGCGTGCCCGATCGCGGCGATGTCGTGGGGGTCGGCGATGAGTTGGATGCGAGCCTTTTGGAGACGCAGTTGCTTTTGGTATTGCAGCGGGCTCATGGCTGTGACAGCGCGAAAGTGCCGGTTGAGTGAGGAAATGCTCAGCCCGACATCGGCGGCGAGGTCGTCGATGCGGATGACTTCGGCATAGTGTGCCTGGAGCCAGCGGATGGCGCGTGCCACGAGGGAATGCCTGCTGTCCGCGAGTCCGATCTGCCTCACGATGGCCGCTTGGGGGCCGGTCAGGAGGCGCCAGTGGATCTCACGCTCGATCGTGCGCGAGGACGCGTTGGTCGACGGGGTTGCCGACGAGCCGGAGGCGTCGGACTGCTGCGTCGATCAGATCGTCGTCGGCGTCGCTCGTGCCAATGGCTGCGCCCGTGTCTCCCCTTCCCGTGCCGGGAGCGGCCCCGGCGTCGAGCAGGAGCTGTGCGATGACCGCGGGCTTGAGCCGAAGCCCGAAGAAGAGGGCGGGCTCGGCCGCGTCGGCGCGCGTGATCTGTGAGGTCAGGGGGAGGTCGAGGGTGACCACCAGGTACTGGCCGGCACGGTAGTCGAAGATCCGCTCTCCGAGGACGGAGCGTTTCGCCCCCTGGGCAACCATGGCCAGGCACGGCTCGGTGACTGTGCCGAGTGGTTCCGTCACCCGGTCGGTGGCGAAGACCTGCACTCCGTCGAGCCGTGTCGGCGGGGCGTTGCGCGTCGCGAGCCGGGTGATCTGTGCGCAGAGTTCGTCGAGCTTGTCCACCGTCCCATTCCACCACGCGCCCACACCGGGACGGCAAACGATCCCGGCGAAGCTGAGCGGATCGTGCATTGCTCTGAGCGTATTGGCCTAGGGCTGGGACGAGGTCGGTGGTCGGATGGAGGTACTGGCGGCGGGGCCGATCCGCTCCGCCGGTTCCCGTTATCCGACACATTGGGAGTTGCACCATGGCGCTGGACTCGTACGTCACGCTCGGCCGCTCGGGGCTGAGAATCAGTCCGTTCACCCTCGGTACCATGACCTTCGGTGAGGACCATGGCTGGGGCACCAGCCCGGCGGAGTCGAAGGACATTCTCGCGGCCTATCTGGGACGCGGTGGCAATTCCATCGACACAGCCAACATCTACACCAACGGGCACTCCGAGAAGATCATCGGCGACTACATCGCCGGGAAGGGGTCGCTGCGCGACCGTGTCGTGATCGGCACCAAATTCTTCGGGAACCTCTACGCGAAGGACCCCAATGGTGGCGGGGCCGGCCGCAAGGGAATCGTGCAGCAGCTCGAGAACTCGCTGCGGCGCCTGCAGACGGACTACGTCGACATCTACTGGCTGCACAACTTCGATCCCGTGACGCCGGTCGAGGAGACCATGCGGACCTTGGACGATCTCGTGGCGAGCGGCAAGGTCCGCTACATCGGATTCTCCGACGTGCCGGCGTGGCGGACCGCCGAGGCTGCCACCCTCGCACAGTTCCGGGGCTGGGCTCCTATCGTCGCGCTTCAGTTGGAGTACTCCCTGCTCGAGCGCTCCTCGGAGGGGGAGCTGATTCCGCTGGCCCAGGCCAAGGGCATGGGCGTGCTGCCGTGGAGTCCGCTGAAGAGCGGCTTCCTGTCCGGCAAGTACTCCAGCGCCCGTACCGGACCGGTCGACACCGCGCGCTCGGCCCTGGTGGGCACCCCGAGCCAGAGCGACTACGTCGTCATCGACGCGCTCAACGAGATCGCCGCCGAGGTCGGTGCCAGCCCGGCCGCTGTCGCCCTGAACTGGGTGAACAACCGCCCCGGCATCACCTCGACCCTGGTGGGGGCCCGCCGGCTGGCACAGCTGGAGACCAACCTCGACGCGTTCGCCGTCACCCTCACCGACGCCCAGCGCGCGACCCTCGACGAGGTCTCCGCCCCCACCTTGAACTTCCCCGCCGAGAACAACAGGACGCTCGCCGCCATGCTCGCGTTCGCCGGCGCGACGGTCGACGGCCAGGAAACCATCGTCTCGCCCCTGCTTCAGGCCAGTGCCACCCGCTACTGACCACTTGTCGCCACCCGCACGCGACGCATACGACGCGACACGACGAATGAAAGAGACGCAGATGACCCAGCAGTTCGCAGGCAAGACCGCACTGGTCACCGGCGGCGGATCCGGTATCGGTCGGGCGTCCGCCCTGGCCCTTGCCGCCGAAGGGGCGCTGGTGACGGTCGCGGGCCGCACCGCGGAGACCCTGAAGGAGACGGTGCGCCTGATCGAGGCCGCCGGCGGCTCGGCCCGCCATGTGGTGGCGGACATGACCGACGAGGCTCAGATCGAGCGTGCCGTCAAGGCCGCGACCGCGGACACCGGCCGCCTGGACATTGCCCTGAACAACGCGGGCTACGACGGCGAGTACCAGCTCACCAAGGACTACTCCACGGACATGCTCGACCACATGCTCGCCCTCAACGTGCGCGGCGTGTTCCTGTCGATGAAGTACGAGCTCCAGTACATGGTGGCGCAGGGCTCCGGCGCGATCGTCAACATGTCTTCCGGCGCGGCACTGGTGGGTGTCCCCGGGTTCTCCGGTTACACGGCTACCAAGGCCGCCGAAGTCGCCATGACCAAGAGCTCCGCCCTCGAGGTCGCACCCCAGGGCATCCGCATCAACGCCGTGTGCCCCGGCCTGGTGGAAACCCCGATGATCGCGGACATGCCAGCGGAGGACCGGAAGGCGTTCGGCGCTGCCCACCCCCTGGGCCGGATCGCCCGCCCGGAGGAGATCGCCGACGCCGTCGTCTGGCTCGCCTCCGACAAGTCCAGCTTCGTCACCGGCATCGCACTGCCCGTCGACGGCGGCTACAGCGTCCCGTAGTCACGGGCGAGACGTCGGCGGCGTATGAACCGGCCGACACTGGACGCAATGCCGCTCAGCACATTCCCAGCCGCCCGGGGTCTGCCCGACCCCGGGCGGCCGTACCCTGCGGCAAGCAGGCACTTCCCGGACATCCACGCCCAGTGGTGCTTGTGAATGTCCCACGACCGCGGCCATGGAGTCGTAGGCGCCGTGCAGGGAGATGCTGGTCATGTCCCAGTGCCAGCGCGTGGTGTCGATCCCGAACTCGGCTTTCGCCCTGGCGCCCACCGAGCCGTTGATCTGGGCCAGGTGCGGGGCGATCGCGTGCAGAGCACGGCCGATCCGGTCGTCGTTGAGGAAGTCCGGGGTGATGCCGAAGACCTCGTCCACCGCCCACTGCTCGGCCCACTTGTTCACCTTGAACATCGGCATCGGCGAGGAGAGCCGGTTGGCGATCAACGCCTCGATGACTTGTCTGTGGGTGATGTGGGTGACCTCGGTCCGCATCGGACACAGCCCATCGATGATCCCGGCGACGTCCAGACGGCGCAGGAACTGGCCTCGGGTATTGAGCCGGGCGAGTTGGTCTGACTCAGAGTTAGCGAAAGGTGCCTCGTGGCCTGCGAGGATGCGAGTGTCGAAGTCGTGTCCGCGCAGAGAGCAGGTGCACCTTTCTGGTGGTGGAGCGTACCGGGTGGGGCCGGCAGCTGTCTGTGACGGCCGACGGGAGGGGGTTGGTTGGGCATGCTGGGGCGGTGCTGCTGCACCGGGTCGCGGACCGGGTCGGGCTGACCGTCGCGCTCCAGCGACTGTGGCCGGCGGGCGGGAGCGCAACCTGGCGGAACCGTGCGCATGTGCTCCTCGGCCTGGCCTCGGCGATCGTGCTCGGGGCGACGAACCTGTCCGAGGCCGAGCAGCTCCAGGCCCACCATCAGGCGATCCTCGGCCCGGCCGGGTCTGACTCGACCGCGCACCGGCTGCTGGCGGGGATGGACGAGCGGGAACTGGGGCGGATCGCCAGGGCGAGAGCCCGGGTCCGGCGGCACCTCTGGAGCCTGCTCGCACTGCGACCGGGAGGTTTCCCCTGGCTGGCGGTGGCCGGCAAGGTGCTGACCGGCTGGATCGTGATCGACATCGACGCCACGGTCATCCTGGCCTCCTCCAAGAAGGAGGGCGCCGCGGCCACCTTCAAGAAGACGTTCGGCTTCCACCCCTTGGCGGCGTGGTGCGCCAACACCCAGGAATCGCTGGCCATGCTGCTCAGGCCGGGCAACGCCGGATCGAACACGGTCGCCGACCACCTTGCCGTGCTCGCGGACGCGCTTGGGCAGATCCCCGACAGCTCCCGGGCAAAGATCCTGGTCCGCGTCGACGGCGCGGGCGCCACCCACGAACTGTTGGAGCATCTGGAGAAACTGAACACCGCCCGGCGCACTGTGCGCTACCTGACCGGCTGGACCATCACCGCCGACGACGAGCAGGCCATCGCCCACCTGCCCGAGCGGGCGTGGGACGCGCTGCTCGAACAGGACGGCACACCCCACGAAAGCTACGGGGTGGCGGAGTTGACCGGGCTGAACCAGCGGTCGGGCTGGCCGGACGGGATGCGGCTGTTGGTCCGTCGGGTCAAACCGTCCGGGCGGCAGGTCAAGAAGCTGACCGTGTTCGAGAAGAAGACCGGCTGGAAGTACTCGGTCGTCGCCACGAACATCCGCCACATGTGGGGCATCGCCGGCTCCCACCAGCCGCAGTGGCTCGATGCCCTCAGCCGCTCCCACGCCACGGTCGAGGACCGCGTGCGCGGCGACAAGGCGATGGGCCTGCGCAACCTGCCGTCCAAGAAGTGGCAGGTCAACCAGGGCTGGGTGCTCGCTGCGAACATCGGCCATGACCTGGACTGCTGGGTCCGTCTCCTGGCCCTGCACGACCAGGACGATCTGGTGCGAGCCGAGCCCGACACGATGCGGTACCGGATCTACCACCTGCCCGCCCGCCTGGCCCGCCATGCCCGCCGCCGGTGGCTGCGGATCGAACACACCTGGCCCTGGGCCCACGCGTTCACCCTGGCCTGGCAACGGCTAACCGACCTCCCGGACGTCACCTAACGCTCCGGCCACCGCCTCGACGAGGACCAGGAAGGAGTGGAACGGCAGGACACCGGCCCCGTGGAAGCCGGCGCCCCCGCAGCGTCACGCGACGGCCCGCCCTGATGACCATGGGGACATTACGGGCGAACCGCCGAGTCGATCACCCCACGAAGGCAGCTGAAGGATCGAGGCCAAGGCCACTACTACGGTGACGTCCAGAGCCCGAGGACCACCATCGGATAGCTGGAAGCGACTGACAGCCGGTCAAGTGCTCCGGTTGGCGCACCTGCCCAACGGGAAGCCGATGTTCACCGCCCTGCACGACGGCGTCGGCGCGCAAGGCGATGGACCAGGACCAAGAGTTCTTGCAGTCCTGCGGCTCTTGGAGCCGCGGGCCAGAAGGAGCAGAAAATGACGCGCAAGGGTCTTATCCGAGTTGGTGCGCTGGCGCTCGTTACGTCCGCAGCGGTGTTCGCTGCACCGGGCTCCGCCAGTGCCAGTGTGTCCAACGACTATGTGACCGCCGATTCGAATTGCCAGGCCTTGGAGTTCACCAGGGTTGAAGGCGGCCACGACCACATGTACGTGGACCCGACGATCGACACTAACGGCGGTTGTGAATTCGGGATCTGGGACGCCAACGCCGGCCGGTGGGCCTACGGGCCTACTTTTTCACCCGCCGGTAACCAGGGCGACGTCTACGACGGTCCTGGCATGCGCCTCTACATCGTGGTGGCCGATATGTACAACGGCGGTGTGGGGGCCACCGGAATCCCCAACTGACCTCAGCGGCCGGGCTGCAGCCCTCCGTCGCGAACAGCATCCGCCGGCCCGCCGTCAGCAGTCACCTCGACACCGGCAGATGGCCGCTCTCCGAGACCAGGCTGCTCGTCTGCGGCGCCAGGTGAACTCGTCCGTGCCCGCCTCTGGGCGGCCTCGGGCCAGTGCCGCAACCGACCAGGGCTGAGTCAGGCGCTCTCGGCGCGCCGGGCGGGTGCGGCCAGGTGCCAGCCGCGGCGCTGTCGACTCCGCTGACGGGTCGTCGGGGGCCGTGGGCGACACCCGACGGCGGTGGCCAAGGGCCTGCCTGTGCCGTCGTTGCCGTCAGCGCTTCTGCTGCGAGCGGCTCCTGCGATTGCAGCCCATGGCATGCATAGCACCGGTCGGCTTCGTGCTTCAGTCCTTGACGATGTTGAGAGTGACCGTGTTCCGATGTCCGTCGTCAATTATCGCCAGGCCAGGAGCTGCTCGGGTTGGCACGAGGACGCTGGCTACGAATGCCGCGTCCGGGCCGCTCACGTGTACAGCTGCCAGCTGAACCTCGTGATGGTCCGCAGTGGTGAGTGTCAGTGGGACCACGCTGGCTGTGCCCGAGCGCACCGTCGCCGGGCCAGTGTCATCGTACTTGGCAGTGAGCGTTTTCAGCCTGGCTACTGATTGGGTGACGCCGGTGAGGCCGAGGTGAGGGCCGCAACGCACAAAGCCCCCGTGCCGTTGGGGGAGGTGTTCGAAGTCTCAACCCATCGGCACAGGAGCCCTGTTGGTTCCCTATCCTGCCGCACTCGACCTCCCGCATGCCCTCGTCGAGTGGGTCACGATGCTCATCGTCAGCCGTGAGGGTGACCGACGGTGCAAACTCCCGCCGCACCAACGGGCGCTCGTCGCTCTGGTGTACCTACGCCGCCACGACACCCTTACCCGGCTCGCATCCGGCTTCGGGATATCCGTCGCCACCGCCCACGCGTATGTCACCGCCGTGACCGTCCTGCTCGCCGAGCGGGCCCCGGGCCTGCTCAAGACTCTGCGCGAGCATGATCCGGAGTTCGTCCTGCTGGACGGGACCCTTGCCGAGTGCGACCGCGTCGGTGACAGCCGAGCCGACTACTCGGCAAAGCACCGTCGGCACGGCGTGAACGTCCAGGTCGTCACCGACCCCGCCGGTGAGGTCCTGTGGATCTCACCCGCGCTGCCGGGCCGCACCCACGACCTGACCGCAGCCCGCACCCACCGCATCATCCGGATCTGCGAACGCCAGGGCGTCCCGATCCTCGCCGACCGCGCCTACCAAGGTGCCGGCCCCTGGGTTGCGACCGGACTCAAACGGCCACCGGGTGGTGAACTCACCCTCACCCAGCGCACCGTCAACCGGGCCCTGTCCGCGGCGAGAGCACCAGCCGAACGCGGCATGACACGGCTGAAGTCCTGGCAGATCTTCCGCAGATCCCGGATCAGCCCCAACCGCATGACCGTCATCACCAAAGCCGTCCTCACCCTGGAGAGGCAACGCTGAAAACGCTCACTGCCTCCTCGAGCCGGGCATCCAGCCGCCGGGCGAAGACGCGGACTGTGCGCGAAGGCCACCAGCTCGCTCTTGAGGTCCCCGCTGCGTGCCAACAGCCGGACGATGTCGGGCAGCACCGTGGGAGGATCACCGTGTTCCACTACGGCTTCTTCCTGCCTGCTCTTGCCGTGTCGTGCGTTGTCGCGAGCCGCCGCCCCGGGGGCGCAATCTGTGCCGTGGTCCGGGAGTTGCACCGAAGACCGTACAGACTCGCAATCGGTGCGGCAGCGGGTGCGGCAATCCCTGTGCCGGGCATCGGGGGCGGCCCGTACCTGCACTTGCCAGGCTTGCCGAGGGGTCCCGGCTTCTTCGGGTTCTACCAACACCGGCAACCGCTGCGTGCCACGGTGTGCGCAGCAGCTTCCGCACCGCCAAAGGGGGGCCCGTGCGCCGTATCGTCTCGGCTGTCGTTCTGCTCGCTGTCCTGCCTCTCGCCGCCTGCTCCGCAAGAACCGCTTCCCGGGCAGCACCGGCCGTTACCGTGACGCGCACCGTGCCGGCCTCGGTGTCGCCCACCCCGACGCCTCCAACCGCCAGTCCTACGCCGACGTCCGCGACGCCGACCACGACGGCCGTCGTGCCCAAGTCGGCGCCCCCAGCGGCTCCTCGGCCGCATCTGAGCAACGCCTCGGCGGTGGTCTCGCAGTACTACCAGGACATCACCGATCACGACTATTCGGCCGCTTGGGCGCTCGGCGGCTCGAACATCGCCGGGACGACCTACAACCGGTGGGTGGCCGGGTTCGCCACCACCCAGAGCATCACCCTGGGCACCATCAGCGACTTCGGAGCCTTGCGCGTCCACGCCGTCCTGTATGCCACCCAGACCGACGGCGCGCTCAAGACGTATGCCGGCGACTACACCGTGGCCGATGGCATCCTCGTCGGCGCCTCGATCCGCCAGACCAGCTGACGGTTATCGGGCGGCGTAGCGCTAGCGCGCGTGTCTCCTCCAAAGACGAGATGCAACGGGATCCTGCACCGGGTGGTGCGGACTGGCGTGCAGTAGTGGACCTGCTGGAGCGGATCGCAGGAGTTGGGGGGGCTCGACCACTCGCGCGTTCCGGGTGCGTGCTGACCTGCCCGAAGGCCCCCTTCGCCTTGCAGGACAGCCGGGCGTCACGTCCCGTCGCACGCCTGCCCCCGAAGCGGCTCACCGACATGCCCCGAGCCGGGCCGCGCGCAGTGGCCAGGGCAGCACACCGGGTCCGCCGAGGCGGGGCCGGTGTGCTGCCCTGGGTGCACAGGCGTGCGCGGGGTTCCATGCCGCCAGCTCACCCGCCGGCCCCGAGCACGCTGACGGCCCCGAGCCCCGACCATCGGCCGCGATCCGGCAACAGCCCCTTCAACTGCCGCGGTCGGCCCTCATGGTCGGCCCGACCACAGGTGTCCGCCGGCCAGTCGAGTGCGCACCACCGGAGGCGCCGGCGGCCCTGGGGGGCTGCGCACCGGCAAAATGCAATGCGAGTGGCTACCCCCGCAAGGCACCCGGGGCCGGCGCGGTGATCTCGTGCGGCGTGGGTCTGAGCAGTGCGACGGACTCGACAAGCACCGCGCCTCCACCGAGGCCGGCATCCTCGTGTCCCTGCCCATCGACTGCGACGCGTGCAAGGTCGTCGTCCGCTGCGCCGGTCGGCGTCACGCTGGGCATCGAGCCGCTCAAGGACTGGGTGCACGCACGCTCATACGTCCTTTGCCCGGGCCGCGAGCACCCGTCACGACTCGATAGCATTCTGCCGTACAGCTTGTGGATGCGCGGTGACAAGGCGTGACGGTGTCGCTTCAGCGCATACCCGCACCCCGGTTCGAAGGGCATCCGGTCATGGCGCGTATCCTCCAGGTCGTCGAAGTGGATGAGCCTGCCGAGCAGAGGAACCCGGGAGCGGTTGTGCCGACTGCCTCAGTCGCGCTCAGCGCATGCGAAGCCGTCTTCCTGCCCGGAGATCCGGCCCGGGAAGGCCGTGTGGCGTTCTGGCGGGCGGACGGCGGCGAGCTGCCCGACTGCGGTGTGGAGCCGGGGGAGTTCACCGTCGTGCGGCCGCACGGGAACGGGATCCGGCGGCGGAGGGTGAGCGCGGTGCTGCTGCCGGTCGCGCAGGCGGTTCCCGTACTGACCCGCGCTCGCGCCATGGTGTCAAGCGGCAACGCCTCCGTTTCCGCCGCGTGGTGGGGAGCAGGGGCCCTGATCGCGCTTCAGCTTGCTGCGCGGGGGCGGCTGCTGCCGGGGCTGAGCCCCGCCGGGTTCGACGCCTGGCGGCTCGGTCCGCTGGACGGCGACGACGTGCGCCGGATACGCGACCTCGCGGCGGCGATGCCGCCGGAGGCGCGCGCGGTACCGCTGCCGGGCTCGTCGCCCGTGGCGCTGCCCGCCGCCGAGCCGCTGCTGCGGGCCTTTTTGGATGCGGTCGCGGACGGCCTGCCGCGCTCCCCGGCAGCGCGCCATCTGATGGCCGGTCCGGCCTTCGCTGTTCGGATGCCGGTGTCTATCCCCGAGCAGCGAGAGTGGGCGGCCGAGGTGGCCGCCGGGATGGACGCGGGCGTGCGCGTCTCCCTGCGTCTGGAGGCAGACAGCGACGCGTGGGACGGCGGAGACTTCGGCGACAGCGGCGGCGCCGGGCCAAGGTTCCGGGCCGTGGTGCAGCTGCACAGCCTCGCCGACCCCACCCTGGTGGCAGATGCGGCCGAGCTGTGGGCCGGGGCTGCAGCCGCTCAGGAGCAGTTCGGCGCCCGTACCCGTATCGACGCGCTGCTGGCGCTGCGCCGTGGCGCGAAGGCATGGCCGCCGCTGTCGCGCCTGCTCTCCTCGGCCGCGCCCGATGTGCTGCAGCTCGCCGACGACGAGCTGGTGGAACTGCTCGGCGAGGCTGCGGAGCGGCTGGCCGCCGCCGGAATCCAGGTCCACCTGCCAAAGGGCCTGACGAAGGAGCTGACCGCGACCGGCCTGCTGGAGCCGCCCCGGCGCAAAAAGACGCCCTCGGACCTCGAGACCTTCCTCTCCTCCGGGCAGCTCCTTGAATTCCGCTGGCAGTTGGCGCTGGGCGGGCAGTCGCTGACCGAGGAGGAGATGGACCGCCTCATCGAGGCGCACCGCCCGGTGGTGCGGCTGCGCGACCAGTGGGTGGTGGTCGACCAGGCGCTGGTCCGCAAGGTCCGCAAACAGCGCGGCCGGGAGCTCACCGCGATCGACGCCCTGGGCGCGGCGCTGACCGGCGAGGTGGAGATCGACGGCACGTCCGTACCGGTCACCGCGGGCGGCGCCCTGGAGCAGTTGCGCGCGCGGATCGCCGAGCCGGAGGCGGGCCAGGACGCCGCATCGGCCACTACCGGCCAGCCCGCGATGCTCGCAGCCACCCTGCGCGGCTACCAGCTGCGGGGACTTGCCTGGCTGGATCGGATGATCTCCCTCGGCCTGGGCTGCTGTCTCGCCGATGACATGGGCCTCGGCAAGACGATCACCTTGATCTCCCTCCACCTGCGCCGTCACGAGCGATCGGCCCACGGCCCCACCCTGGTGGTCTGTCCGACGTCCCTGCTCGGCAACTGGGAGCGCGAAGTGCAGCGCTTCGCACCCGGCATCCCCGTACGCCGCTTCCACGGCCCGGGCCGCACCCTGGACGACCTCACACCGAACGCCTTCGTCCTCACCACGTACGGCACACTGCGCCGCGACGCGGCGCTCCTGGCCGACACCGCTGTGCCGTGGGGCCTGCTCGTCGCGGACGAGGCGCAGCACGTCAAGAACCCGTACTCCGACACCGCGCGGGCGCTGCGCACCGTCCCCGCCAGCGGGCGCATCGCGCTGACCGGCACCCCGGTGGAGAACAACCTCTCCGAGCTGTGGGCCCTGCTCGACTGGACGACACCCGGCCTGCTCGGCACGCTCACCGCCTTCCGCGACCGCTACGCCCGCGCGGTCGAGGCCGACGGCGACCAGGACAGTGCTCACCGTCTCGCCCGCCTGGTTGGTCCCTTCCTCCTGCGCCGCCGCAAGTCCGACCCTGGCATTGCCCCCGAGCTACCGCCCAAGACCGAGACCGACCAGCCTGTCTCGCTGACGAAGGAGCAGGCGTCCCTGTACGAGGCGCTGGTGCGCGAGTCGCTGGCGGCGATCGGCGAGGCGGACGGAATGGCCCGGCGCGGCCTGGTGATGAAGCTGCTCACCGGCCTCAAGCAGGTCTGCAACCACCCGGCGCAGTACCTGAAGGAGAAGAACACCAAGCTCGCCGGCCGCTCCGGCAAACTGGAACTGCTCGACGAGCTGCTGGATGCGATCGTGGCCGAGGACGGCTCGGTACTCGTCTTCACCCAGTACGTCGAGATGGGCCGCCTGCTTCAGCAGCATCTCGCAGACCGTGGCATC
Source organism: Streptomyces sp. FXJ1.172 (assembly GCF_001636945.3). NCBI lineage: Bacteria > Bacillati > Actinomycetota > Actinomycetes > Kitasatosporales > Streptomycetaceae > Streptomyces > Streptomyces sp. FXJ1.172. The sequence continues at coordinate 147,481 of NZ_CP119133.2, forward strand.
GCGGCGCAGTTCCTGCACGGCCAGACGCCGGTGAAGCAGCGCGAGGAGATGGTCGACCGCTTCCAGCGCGGCGAACGGCAGGTCTTCCTGCTCTCCCTCAAGGCCGCCGGCACCGGCCTCAACCTGACCCGCGCCGGCCACGTCATCCACTTCGACCGCTGGTGGAACCCGGCGGTCGAAGACCAGGCCACCGACCGCGCGTACCGCATCGGCCAGAGGCAGCCGGTGCAGGTGCACCGCCTGATCGCGGAGGGGACGGTCGAGGACCGGATCGCGCAGATGCTCCAGCAGAAGAAGGGGCTCGCGGACGCCGTGCTGAGCCATGGCGAGGGGGCACTCACCGAACTCTCCGACGCCGAACTGGCCGAACTGGTAACGATGCGCCACAACACCACGCCTTGGAGCACAGACCGTCAGCGCACCACGAAGGGAAGCCGCACGTGAGCCCGCGCCCGACGAAGCCCCAGCAGCGGGCCCAGGATCAGCCCGCCCGCACTTTCCCTCCCTTCCCGCCGGCTCCCGGCCGCCGGGGCGGTTTCGCCTCCACCTGGTGGGGCCAGGCATGGGTGTCGGCGCTGGAGGAGTGCTCACTCGATTCCGGCCGCCTCACCCGCGGTCGCACCTACGCGCGGCGCGGATCCGTGGGCGAGATGACCGTGGCCCCGGGCCGGATCAGCGCCCCGGTGCAGGGCAGCAGGCCGCGCCCCTACCGGGTGTCATTGGCAATCCCCGTCCTCAGCGACGCAGCATGGGACCGGCTCCTTCACGCGGTGGCGGCACGCGCCGGGCACATCGCCGCACTGCTGGACCGCGACATGCCCACCGAGCTGGTCAAGGACGCGCTGAAGGCCGGCGTACGGCTGCTACCGTCCGCCAACGATCTGGAGCCGTCCTGCTCCTGCCCCGACTGGGGCTATCCGTGCAAGCACGGCGCCGCGCTGTGTTACCAGGTCGCACGCCTGCTGGACGAAGACCCCTTCGTGCTGATGTTGATGCGCGGCCGCGGCGAACAGCAGCTGCTGGACGAACTCGCCCGCCGCAACGCCGCCCGCGCGGCATCGCAGACGGCAGCCTCGGCCTCGGCTTCAGCGTCGGTTCCGTCCCCGCGCACTCCCGCCCCACCCACAGGTACACCGGCCCGAGAGGCCTTCGCAGCGCGCGCCGACCTGCCACCGCTGCCCGGACCGCCTCCCCTGCCCGAACGCACCGGGCACCCGCCCGTCTTCGAGGCCTCCCGCCCCGCCGAACCAGGCATCGACCCCGAGGCGCTTCACACCCTGGCCGCCGACGCAGCCGAGCGCGCCCGTCGCCAACTCGCCGCCGCGCTGGCGAACGACACACCACCCAATCCACCTGACCTGACGCAGTGGCAGGACGCTGTGCGCATCGCCGCCGAGCACCCACAGACAGCAGTCTTCGCCCGGATCGCCAAGAGCACCGGCCGCCCGCCGATCGAACTCGCCCAGGCGGTACGGGCCTGGAGTTACGGCGGCACAGCCGCACTCGCGGTCCTGGAGGACCCCTGGACCCCGGACCCATCCGTACTCACCCGCGCCCGAGCCTCGCTCGCCGAGGACTGGGCGGACGGACGCCCTCCCCCACTGCGCGCCTGGCGCAACCGCTTCACCGTCGTCGGCCGCGACCGCCAACTACGCTACGGCCGCGACGGCCGCTGGTACCCCTACGCGAAAGAGGACGGCGCCTGGTGGCCCATCGGCCAAAGCGACCCTGACCCCGCCACAGCCCTCGCAGCGCTGCTCGAACTCCAAGACCACCGCTCGTGACCATAACGTCACCCCAAGGGGCTCCGATCTTCGTCATACTCCCCGACGCCCAGGAAATCCGCGGACGGCTGCACGCCCGCCGACAGGTGAACGACGGCTGGCTCTACCAGGTAGGAATCCTGGTGTGGCAGAACGGTACAAACGGCTCCGCCGAACCCGCCGAGCAGCGAGTCTGGGTGAGCCCCGCACACGCACGCCCGGTACCCGGTGTCTCCTACGAACACGTCCCGACCCACCGTCTGTCCCAAACAGACACCCCGTCCCAAGAATGCCCGCCCGCATGGACACTCCAGTACCTCCCCCACCGCCCCGGACACCCGGGCGCCACACTCCTCCACGTCATCGGCTGCACCCCCAGCGACCGGACACTCACCCGGGAACAGGCCCTTGCCGCGCTCCGTCAACCCCGCACAACAGCCTGCATCGAGTGCGACGCAGCCCGATCCCTCACCCCGCAACAGCGGCCAACCAACCCCAACCACCAGACCCCACAACAGCGCGACGACGAACCCCGACAGGACACGAACCCCAGCGAAACACCCCCATAACCACCCAGCCCGAAAGAACGGCGCAACAAGAAACAGACAACGGCACAGCACCGGCAACAGCCGAACACCGCCAGCGCGGGCCCGCACCTACAGCCCACCGCTGCTCAGGCCGCCGGTCCACACCCCCGGGGCCGCGGCGGGTCCCGGAGACGACTGAAGTGTGGGCTTCCTCTGACGTTGGTGAAGGAAGCAGCAGGCTTCGTGGGCATCCGGGCGGACTGCGAACCGGCCACGGGCGGCAGTGGGCTGAGCTTGGTGTCGTAGCTCGCCCGTTCACTCAGAACAGCGCCAGGCCCTCACCGCTGGTGTCCGCGATGACTGGCCGGAACCGGGTGTCGGCAGCATGGAACTCGTCGCGTCCCGCAAGCTGGACCTTCCTCCAGCATCGTCGGTACTCGATGCCGGGTGCAGAGTCGGCGATACGGCACACGAGACGCCGTGGCAGAGCCTCGTCGGCCGCCCAGAGGAGGCGGTGCCGGAGGTGAGGGCCTGGGCCGTTCGCGGGGCGGGTTCACCAGCAAGATCCACCTGAGCGCGGACGGCCGCTGCCGTCCGTTGTCCCTGGTCCTCACACCGGGCCAGCGGGCGGACTTCACCCAGTTCAAGCCCGTGCTTGAGAAGATCCGTGTCCCGCGGGTGGGGCCGGGCAGGCCCCGCAAGAAGCCGGACAGCCTGGCAGCGGACAGGGCATACAGCAACGGGCCCTGCCGCGAGTACCTACGCCGACGGGGTATCCGGCACACCATCCCGGAGAAGACCGACAGCCGGGCCGCCCGCCTACGCAAAGGCTCACGGGGCGGACGGCTACCCGGCTTCGACGAAGACCGCTACAAGAAACGCAACATCGTTGAGCGGACCATCAACCGGGTCAAACAGTCCCGCGTAGTCGCCACCCGCTACGACAAGCGCGGCTACGTCTACCTCGGCACCACCACAGCGGCAGCCCTGGTCATCTGGCTCCGGACATGATCGGCCGGACAAGTCCTAGATCCGGCGGAGATCACGGGCGGAGCCAGAGTCGGATCGAGGCCACGGTGACGGTGCCGTGGAAGATGTAGCCGCGCTACCACCGGCGCCTGATCAGGAACGCGGCAAGCCCCAGCATCACTAGCGTCCCACCCACGATGACCGCGGCAGTGCTCAGGCTTCCCGATCCCGAACGGCTGGCGGCGCCCGGCTGGGACGGCGTACTGCTACGCAAAGCGCTCTTCGGGGCCACCAACTCGCCCACCGGGTTCACCTTGCCGTCCGCCTCGAAGCCCCAGTCAAAGAGCTTGGCGGCCTCCTTGTACACCTCGTTGTGCGCGCGCTTTTCCGGGTGCATCACGGTGACAAGCAGCATCCTGCCGCCCCGCTGTGCGACTCCGGTGAAGGTGGCTCCCGCCTCGGTGGTGTCGCCGTTCTTCACGCCCGCGATGCCTGGGTAGGCGGCCACGTCGATGTCCCCACTCAGCAGCCGGTTGGTGTTGCGGATCACGCCGGATCCGAACGGGGCGCTGACTGTCGAGCAGTAATCGCGGAAGTCCTTCTTGTGCAGCCCGGACCCGGCGATGAGCGTCAGGTCGTACGCCGACGACACCTGGCCCGGCTCGTCATAGCCATCGGGCGACACCACGTGCGTGTCACGCGCTTGCAGCTCGTCGGCGTGAGCCTGCATCTCCTCGACGGTCGACCGGACCCCGCCGTTCATGTGCGCCAGCGTGTGCACGGCGTCACTGCCCGAACGCAAGAAGACCCCGAGCCACAGGTCGTGAACGGTGTAGATGTGCCCCGCCTTCATCCCGACCACGCTGGACCCGACGCCCATGCCGGCCAGGTCGGACGGTTGGACCTTATGCCGGGTGTCCTTGCGGAAGCGGGGCAGCAGGGTGTCCGCGAACAGCATCTTCAGAGTGCTGGCGGGAGGCAGCCGCCAGTGCGCGTTGTGCGCGGCGAGCACCTCGCCTGATCCGGCATCCGTGACGATCCAGGAACGCGCCGTAAGCTCCTTGGGCAGTACGGGCACACCCAGGGCCAGGTTCACCTGGGTGCCGGGCCGGCCCAGCCTCTCCCCGCCCACGGTCGACATGCGGGCCGGGGGCGTAGCCGTCGGACTCGCCGAGGGCCAAAAGACCGCCAGGACGGGGGGCGCCGTCGCGGCCAGGAACGGCAGCACGACCGAGGTGACCAGCAGGGATCGCCGGGCGGACTTCTTCGCAGTGGACACGGTCGCGACCGTACCCACAGCGCACCACAAAGACCGGCTTTGTCCTGTGACACGCAGCCAATTCGATACCTCAGAGCGGTTTCAGAAACTTGCCCTGATCGCTTTGGAGTACCTGCGACGGACCGCCACGGCCAGGCTGGTCATCCGGAGAAGAAGGCCACGGCGAATGGCACCACTGGCCGGTGCGGCACACACCAATACCTCGTCACCGCGCGCCAGCCCGCGACATCGTTACTCAACCGAACCCTATGAAACAACCCCAGGTTGATCACCCAATACATAATTCAGAGCACATGAGAGGCCCGCTGTCCCCCGTCAGTGGGCCCGCATGTGAGCGGCCCGTCGCCCCCCGTCGGCGGGCCGCATAACCCGCCTGAGCCGACCGCGCCCTAGGAACGGCGATGCCAGACATGGAGCCTCCGCGAACTTGCGATGCGGGCCAAAAGGCTGGTGCGACCGGTTCTCAGGGTGCTTGTGCTGGCCGTAGGCAGGAGTCGCGGAGTGATCGTCCGCCCGGCCACCGGTAGCGGACGTTCACGCACAGGGCGGGCGCTTTGTGGGAGACGCCCGTCGAGCACGAGCCCTGGCCGCTGCGCGCGGCGCACTTCGACGACCTCGCCGAGAGCGTGACCCGTGCGGCAGGACTGCCCTCGCCCGCCGACGAGCCGGGCGCACTTCTCCGACGGGGTGCGCAAGGTCCACCTCGGTCTCTCACGGCCAGTGCGGCCGCAGTCAAGGAGGCAGGGATGAACCCCATCTGGGGACTTTCGTTTGGATCGCCTCGCGGACCAAAGGAAGATGCCCGCGATGTGGAGTCCGGCCAGGTAGATGGTTGCGGTCTTGCAGTCATAGCGGGTGGCGATGCCTACCCGGTGGCCATGGCCCAGTCGTTCAACCGCTGGCACTCGAGCGTTCGCGCCGTGTGTGCTCGGCGCGGGCCGCCTCGAGCAGACCGCGCCATGACGTGACGGTGGGCCGTCGACCCAGCAGGGCACGGCGCTCACGTTCCGTCATGCCTCCCCAGATGCCGTGCTCGATACGGCGGTCAAGGGCGAAGGCCAGGCATTCGGTGCGCACCGGGCAGCCGCTGCAGACAGTCTTCGCACGGTTTTGGGCCGCGCCTTCGACGAACAGCTCGTCCGGGGCAATGCCACGGCACACCGCGTAGGCACGCCATTCCTCATCCGCAATCACGCAGACGCCGTCCTCTCCCCCACCTCATCCCGCCGTCTGCCTCCCGGCGGGGTGCTCAGCGCTGACCGTACGACGACTGCACGAGGCAGAAATCCCGCGGCCAGCGACAATCCTTTCGGGCGACCTGTCCCTGATCCGTAGCGGCCGCAGCAGACCGCCACCACGCCACGCGGCGGGCGGCTCGAAGAACAGCCGCGACAGCTCCCGGGCGCCCTTCGGTGCCACCTGGGAGGGATCTGCGACCTGAGGCAGACCGACTGCGTCCGTGTCCGTCTTCGCCGCGGTCATCGTCATCATGATGCACCCCTCCCCATCGCTGCACGTTGCCGGCCTGCCTCGGGCCGACGACCGCGCGCTTTCCCCGACATCCACTAGCCATGCACACCCCGGATAAGAAAGGTGCCGCCTGACCGATGGCCGGCCAGCACGACACTCTCTTTGCCACCACGCCACCGGCGGACAGGCATGAGAGGACCGGGCGGGGGCAGACGCACCAACCGGAACAAATTGTTCCGCATCGGCGTGCGGCCCGCGCCGCACGCCGAACGCACGAGGGGGCTGAGTGAGGAGGAGATGAGCATGAAGGTGACGCGACGAATCGCGAACGCAGGCGTGTGTGCCGCGATCGCCGGAGGCGTTGTCCTGGCCGGCAGCTCGGCGATGGCGGCCACTCCCGCGGCGGCACAGCATTACCCGGTCCTGACCAGCACCACGGCCGCCGTCGAAAGCCACAACACGCCCCGGCAGCCCGCGGATCCCTGGATCGCCGGCCAACTGGCAGCCTTCTACCCTTCGGCCGCCCACCGGCTGGCCGCGTTCGACCCCTGGGTCAAGGATCAGCTGGCCCTCTCGCATCCCGGCAAGTGAGCGCGAGGCAAGTGAGCGCGAGGGGCGGCGGGACTTTCCCTTCTACCTCAAGGAGCCAACCTCTCCAGAGCTGAGGTGGCCCTCGACACCGTCCCCGCGCCCTGCCGGCCCCGACCACCCTCGCCTGACCGCGGCAGCACAACTCGACGCGGCGGCGAACGTCCACCGTGTCGCCTGCCAGGAACGAAGCCTCGCCAGGCCGCCATGCGTCAGCCCTGGTGATGGCAACTCCCCGTGCCCGCGTCGACTGAGTGACAGGCCCGGGACCCGGAGGCCATCTCGACGCCGGCGAGGTGGGGCAGGCCTGCGATGGGCAGCTCGGCCCGCAGGTACCGGCGCCGGCTCCGGATGGTGAAACCCGCGGCCCGAAGAGCTTCCCCGGTGGCCCGGCGGCGCTCCGGCAGACCGACTAGACCCCGGGACAGAGCGCACGCCAGCGTAAAGGCGTGCAGGGGCCGACTGTCGCAGCACTCAAGCGCCTGGGCGATCAGAGCCTGGGCTGTCGGCGTACACGTGAACGTACATAGCCGCGTACGGATGAACGTGCAGAGTTCTTGATGTGCTGAGGGCTGAGATTCGCCACTCTGCTGCCTGTTGTTCGAGGTCGCAGAGAGGGGTGGGCCGTGGTCTTGGATCCGCAGCGCTGGCTGGAACTGCGGCGCTTTCGCGGCCTGGTCGAGTCCGGAGCCATGAGCCTGACCGAGGTCGCCAAGGAGACTGGGCTCAACTGGCGGACGGTCAGCAAGTACTTGTCCGCTGACGGGCCTGCGTCGCCTCCACGCCGGACGGCGAACGGGCGGCCTCGCGCCAGGGTCATCGACGAGTTCGCGCCGCTGATCGACTCGATGCTGCGGGCGGAGATCCTGATGAAGGCCGCCGTCATCCACGAACGGCTGGCGAACGAGTACGGGTTCACAGGCAACTACCAGCGGACCAAACTCTACGTCCAGGAAGCGCGTCCCAGGATCGCCGAGGAACTCGGCATCACGCCGAAGGAACTGGCGGGCATGCACCGGCGTTTCGAGGTGATTCCCGGTGCCCAAGCCCAGGTGGACTGGGGTGACGAAGGCAAGATCCTCGCCCACCTGGGCATCCCGAAGGTCTACTCCTTCCACATGACGCTGTCGTACTCCCGCGACCCGTTCTGCTGCTTCACCACCAGCCAGGACCTGCAGACCTTCTTCGACTGCCACCGAAGGGCCTTCACGCACTTCGGCGGGGTGCCGATGACGATCGTCTACGACCGGACCAAGACCGTCGTGCGCCGCCACGTCGCCCCCGGTGAGGCGGTCCCCCTGCACCCCGAAGCGGTCGGCTTCGCCGGCCACTACGACTTCGACATCGATGTGCTGGCCGCCTACCGGCCCACCGGCAAGGGCCGCGTCGAACGCCAGGTGCTGATCATCCGCGACCACGTCCTGTCCGGACGGGCCTTCTCCTCCGTCGAGGAGATGGACGCCGCCTTCGCAGCCTGGGTGCCGCAGCGGCGATCCCAGATCCACAAGACGCACCGGGAGGTCATCGGCGAGCGGGCGGCCCGCGACCACGCGGCCCTCAAACCGCTCCCGCCGACCCCGTATCTGGTGGCCGAACGGCACCTGCGGCCGGTGGGCAAAGACTGCCTGGTCGCCTTCGGCGGCAACCTCTACTCGGTCCCCGCCCGCAAGGTCCGTCCTCGCCAGCTGATTGAGGTCCACGCCACGAAGTCCCAGGTCATGCTCCACTCGACCGTTGCTGACACCGGCGGGAACACGCTGCTGGCCGTTCATGAACGGGCGGTCGGCCGCGGTGTCCGCGTCGTCGAGGAGACGCACTGGGACGGCCTGCCCACCGGCAAGGGCCGCCGCACCACCACCGGCGACGTCCCGGCTCAGCCCCGGCGCGAGCCGACCCCGGGCCGGGAGGCCGGGCCGCTGCAGGCCCTGCTGAACCGGGCCGCAGTCACCCGGGTCGAGGTCGGCCGCCGTCCGCTGTCGGTCTACGACGAGCTGACCGGCACCCGCCCCTTCACCATCCACCCGAGCACGAGGGAAACGTCTTGAGCGAGCTGGTCAGCACCCGCATCCGCAGCACGGCCGGCAAGCTGGGCCTGCCTCACCTGGCCGAAGCCATCAACGAGTACATCCGGCGGGCCGACGAAGGGAAGATGGGCTATCTCGACTTCCTCGACCTGGTGCTGTCCGAGGAACTCGCCGTCCGTGACGACCGCCGCTTCCGCCAGGGCCTGCGGCTGTCGAGGCTGCCGCACCACAAAACGCTCGATGAGTACGACTTCTCCTTCCAGCCAGACCTCGACCCGCGCAAGGTCAAGGACCTTGCCACCCTCTCGTTCGTCGAGGCCAAGGCCAACGCCGCCCTGCTCGGCCCGCCCGGGGTCGGCAAGACACACATCGCCGTCGCCCTCGCGGTTGCTGCCTGCCGGGCCGGCTACTCGATCTACTTCACCAGCCTCGACGACATGGTCCGCAACCTCAAAACCGCCGAGACCGCCGGACGGCTCCTGAACAAGCTCGGTACCTACCTGCGGCCCAGCGTTCTTGTTGTCGATGAAGTCGGCTACCAGCCCCTCGAACGAGCCGAGGCCAACTTGGTCTTCCAGGTGATCTCCAAACGCTACGAGAAGGGGTCGATCATCCTGACCTCGAACAAGACCTTCAGCGAATGGGGACAGGTGTTCGGAGACGAGGTCCTCGCCACCGCCATCCTCGACCGCCTCCTCCACCACTGCGAGGTGATCTCCATCAACGGCCCCAGCTACCGACTGAAGAATCGCCTCAAAGCTATCGAGCGCGAGACCGAAGTCGCCTAACACCTCTGCACGTTCATCCGTACGCACCTCTGCACTTCAGCTCGTACGCCGACATGGGCCGTGGAAAAGTCCTCACGGCAGTGCAGCCACAACAGCAACGCCGAGCCGTCACCCGGCTGCCCGACGCAGGAGACGACACCGGCGAATACGGCCCCCGAAGCCCCAAAGCGTGCCCCGCATGCCGCACCACCCAGCAGACGTAAGACCGCGCCCCATACCAACAACCACTCAACCTGATCACGGTCACCGCAAGTGACGCGACCCGATCACCCAGCCCGCTATCTGACAAAGCCGCAGACCAGACCCCACACAGCGAGGCCCACACCCCCACCCGTGCCCCGCCGAAACACCCACGCCCCGACCACACCAGCACGCCAAACTGATCAACGCAGGCCAGCCCACCAGCCACTGATCAGAAAAGCCGCCACCGGACATGTGGGTGACGAAAGACAGGCACAGGTCGGGACGACGAGCCACCATCTGCTGGTCGCGGACCGCGGGCCTGGTCGTAGTGGCGGGCTGTGTCGGCGGCCACCGGGGCTGACACCAGGCGTGCCTCGTCCGTCAGCTGAAGGCGTGCGACCCATTCGCTCACGAAGCGGTCGACCACACTCTCGCAGCCGTGTTTCAGGACACCTGCGGGGCGTGTCAGCGACTTTGTGTAAGTCGGTTGGTTTCATTGGATGCTGAGCCGGTCCTCGAAGAACAGTGAGAACTGGTTGAGTGCCTCTTTCCAGTGTGCGGCGACGTGGTTCGCGTCGCGCGCTTTGGGGTTGATCTGCTCGCGGACGGCGAGGTAGAGGACCTTCAACGCGGCCTGCTCCGAGGGGAAATGACCGCGGTTGCGGGTGGCCTTACGGAGCCGCGAGTTGATCGACTCGACCATGTTCGTGGAGTAGACAACGGTCCTTATGGCCGGCGGGAACGCGAGGTAAGGCGTGAACTCCGGCCAGGCCGCCCGCCAGGTCCGCACGATCGCGGGGTAGCGTTCGCCCAGCTCAGAGGTCTCGAATGCGTCGAGGGCCTGTTCGGCGGCCTGCTCGGTCGGGGCCGTGTAGATGGCCTTGAGTGCCGGGACCAGCTTGGGGTGGTCGCGCACCGACGACAGCCTCAGCGAGGCTCTGGTCAGGTGGATCACGCAGGTCTGGACGGTGGCCTTGGGCCAGGTCGCCGTGACCGCGTCGGGCAGGCCTTTCAGCCCGTCGCAGGCGACGATGCACACGTCCTCGATGCCCCGGTTCCGCAGTTCGGACAAGACCGCCATCCAGGTGGTGGCGCCCTCGCCCTCGGAGCCGACCCACAAGCCCAGAACGTCCTTGCGGCCGTCCATGTCCACGCCGACGGCCAGGTAGACCGGCTTCGAGGTCACCGAGCCGCAGCGGATCTTCACCCACAGGGCGTCGATGTAGATGATGGGCCAGACAGCGTCGAGGGGCCGGTTCTGCCAGGTCACGAGCCGTCGACCACCGCGTCGGTGACCTTGCTGATCAGGTCGGGGCTGACCTCGACCCCGTAGATCTGAGCGAGATGGGAGCGGATGTCCCGCACGCTCATCCCTCGCGCGTAGAGCGAGAGGATCCGGTCGTTGAAGCCCGCGAGCCGACGGGCGTTCTTCGGGACCAGTCGTGGTTCGAAGTCGCCGTTGCGGTCCCGCGGCACCGCCAAAGTGACCGCGCCGGCATCCGTGAAAACCGTTTTGGGTGACGTGCCGTTGCGGGAGTTCCCCGACCCGTGACCAGCGGGATCACCGCGTTCGTAGCCGAGGTGTCCACTCATCTCGGCCTCCAGAGCCCGCTCCAGAACAGCCTTGGTGATCTCCGTCAGCAGCCCGCCCTCACCGAGCAAAGCCGCCCCAGAGGCGTCGGCGCTGTTCAGCAGCCGCTCGACGACCTCGTCGACCATCGCCTCCCCGGCCGCCGCGGCGACCGGTTCTGTCTTCTCCGCCATGACTTGTCCGATCCGCCTGGCCAAGGACCCGAGGCCGAGCCCACGGCCAGGCTGTCATGTCACGGACTTACACGATCTTTCAGACACGCTCCACCTGCGGCGTTGGGGTTCATTCACTGCCCTTCATTCGGCGGAAGTAACTCGTATTTGTGTGCTTGTAGGGTCGAAGTAAGGGTATCCGGTGGCCAGGAGGTTGATAACGATGGTTCCCCTGCTTCTGGTCCTTCTGCTGGCTCTGATCCTTTTCGGCGCGGGTTTCGCGCTGAAGGCACTGTGGTGGATCGCGGTGGTCGTGCTCATTGTGTGGCTGCTGGGCTTCGTCGTCCGCTCCGCGGACAGCGGTGGTCGAAGGGGCCGTTGGTACCGCTGGTAGACGGGGGCGCCTGAGCGCGAGGAGCATGCCGCGCGCAAAGAAGTGGGGTCTGGCCGGACGCGGCCAGACCCCACATGCGTGGTGTCGGTGATCCTGGCACAGCCAGGTCTTCGCCGGGAATCGCTGCCCCACATATGCCGGGTGATGCCATGGTGAGACGGAACCCACACTGAGGCAGTAGGCGTTACCTGTCTTGGCGGGGGTATACGCGCGTGCGTGGTGTGAACGGGTGGTGAAGGCGGCTGCGATGGAATCAGTGCCCGTGGGCGAGGGCGGCGCCACGCAGGGCGAGCAGGCCATTCAGACCACGATGGCCTTGGACGGTGACGGCACGGTCATTGCGCGGTCCCGTCATCTGGCTGCTGAGTTCCTCGCTCGCGTGCAGGCCGACCACGGGCTGCCGGTCTCTCAGCGTGCTATGGATCTGGCCCAGCTGGTGGTCAGCGAGCTGGTCACCAACGCCCACAAGTACGCTCCGGGGCCGGTGCCGCTGGATTTTCGGATCGCCGGTGACATGGTCGAGGTCGTGGTGTGGGACTCCGATCCGGTGCTGCCGATCGCCAAGGCCGCGGACGTCGGCCGTGTGGGGCAGCACGGCCTGGAGATCGTCATGGCCGTCTGCCAGGGCTTCGAATTGCAGCGGGAACCGGTCGGCAAGCGCATCACTGCCCGCATCGCCCTGCTGGACGACTCGGGCGGGGCGGTCACCGGACGCCGCCCCTTGTAGGCAGAGCCGGCCAAGGGCCACGGGACCTTCACGTAAGCGGGCTGGTAACCGGATGCGGGTGCGGGCACCCGTCTGCGGCCGTCTTTCGTGAGGGGGCCCGATACCGTGGTCATCGTTGCCTGCATGCTGCTGCCCATGGTGGCGTTGGTGCTGTACGGGATGGACCGTGTCGAGGACTGGCTGACCCACGCCTCGCAGCCATCCCGTCGCGCCCGCCGCCGGCACCTGCTCCTGATCCAGGGGGGCAGACAAGTGCCCCTTATGCGTCGGCAGACCGATCAGAAACGGTCCGACGCCGCCTGAGGGACGCCAGCAGTGGCCGACAAGGGCGATTGCCGTGTGAGTGGGGCCGGGCAGCAACCTCGTGACGGCGCTGGCGAGCGAGTCAGAGGGTCAACGAAGGGGCAGAGCGCAGAGATCGGCCGGCGTTCGTTCGGATCACTCACGCATTGATACGGCGGTAGGAAGCTCAGCCGAGTGCGAGCAGCACGGTGGCTGCGGCCGCGCCCAGTAGACCGGCAACCTGGCGCCGGTCTACCTGCTCGTGCAGCACGGTCCGTCCCAGGATCACGGGTAGCGCCGGGTACAGGGAGGCGAGGACGACGGCGACCGCGAGCATCTGCCGTTGAGTTGCGAGCAGGTACAGAATCAGTGCCAGGGCCGCGCCCGCTCCGGTCAGGAAGTGCACCCATTCGCTGTGTAGTGCCCCGATGGGCGGGGTCCAAGGCACTGGTGGGTTTCCGGCGCCTTGCGGTGGCCTCGAGGAAGATACCGGCGGTGCCGCTGCCGTTGAGGCAGCTCGACGTGGTTGGTTCACCGGCGTGCTTGTAGCGGTCGGTGCAGGTTGAGCCACGTCCGTTGAGGTGGTGCGGCCGTCCTGCTGGTAGGACTTCGTCGGCATCGAGCCCATGGCACCGAAAGCGTCGGAGCAGCCGGGGCGGTGCGGGATACCTGGATGCCTGGTTTGCGGGGGTGACCGGAGGGCAGGCGGGGTTTCGTGCTTCGGACCGCAGGCGCACGCCCGCGGGAAGTCCCGACTGCTGGCCCGGTCCAGCGTCACGGCGACTTCCTGTGAGGCAAACCCCTGACAGTACCGTTGGGGTCGGCCCCGCAAGCGCCGTCTTCGGGGACGCCCCTGAGATCGTTTCGGGAGCGATTCCGCATGCCGACCGACACATCGATGAGCCGCCCCGGCACGCCCCACGACGACCCTCGGCGGAACGCCTGCGCGGCGCACCCATGACGACGCCCCCGATACCGCGGGCCTGTTCGCCCGGCTGGCGCACCTGGACGACGGCCCCGAGCGGGACGCCGTGCGCGACGAACTCGTGGGCGCCTGGCTGCCCATGGCGCACCGGATCGCCTCCCACTTCCGCGACCGCGGCGAGTCGATCGAGGACCTGCGGCAGGTGGCGGCTTTGGGACTGGTCAAGGCAGTCGACCGGTTCGACCCCTCCCGCGGCGCCTTCGAGAGCTACGCCGTGCCGACCATCACCGGCGAGGTCAAGCGGCACTTCCGGGACCGGATGTGGGCCCTGCAGGTGCCCCGCCGGGTGCAAGAGCTGCGCCATCGCGTTCGCGTGGCCCGCCGGGAACTCGCCCAGAATCCGGGCAGCCCCGAACCGAGCGTGGCCGCCATCGCCGCCCACACTGGCCTCGCCGAGGACGAAGTCGCGGCGGGTATGGAGGCGCTGGAGAGTTTCAGCGCCCTGTCCCTGGACGCCGAACTGACCACCGGCGACGACGGCTACAGCCTCGCCGACACGGTGGCCGCCACCGACGGCTCCTACGACCTCATGGTCGACCACGAGGCCGCAAAGGCGGGGCTGCGCCGCCTGCCCGAGCGGGAACGAGCCACCCTCTCCATGCGTGTTGTGTCTCGGGCCCGGTTCACTTCGGGGGTGGAGCCCCGGGGATCTCCGTCGGGCCGTGGCGGTCGAGAGTCTCTTCCAGTTCGGCCCGGATGTCGGAGGGCATCTCTCCCGTGCGGCCCCAGATGAGGATCAGTTCCGCGACGTTGCGCAGTTTGATGTTCGTGTGCTGGGAGACCTCCTTCAGGACCTCCAAGGCCTGATCCGGGGACACCCGGCCCCAGGCGACGACCATCCCCATCGCCTGGTCCACGACCTGGTGCGAGGTGACGGCTTCCTTGAGCTGGTCGACCTGTTCCTCCAGCTCGACGATACGGTCTGTCTCATCACCGGCGGGGTCGGGATCCTTTGCCACCGGGCCATTCTCACCCTCAAGCGCGTGCTCGGGCACAGACGCGACCGGACGGGCTTGGGATTCCTCGGCCGAGCGGGCCAACGGCTATCTGGAAACCAGCTTCCTGCCCGGCCGCATCTTCGCCTCGCCGACCGACTTCAACATCCAGCTCGCCGACTGGCTGGCCAAGGCCAACCGGCGCATCCACCGCACCTTGCAGGCCCGCCCGGCCGACCGGATCGAGACGGACAAGGCCAGGATGCTGCCGCTACCGCCGGTCGATCCACCGGGCTGGTGGCGAACCTCGCTCCGACTGCTACGCGACCACTACGTCCGCATCGACACCAACGACTACTCCATCCACCCTCTGGCGATCCGCCGCAACGAGGTGAAGGCCGACCTGGACCAGGTCCTGGCCCTCTTCGAAGCCGACACGGGCGCAGGGTTTCCCGTCGCACCGGAGCTTGAGCAATCTCGGCGATCCTTGAGCGATCGAGCCATGGACGCCAAACGGTCCCCACCACGTGTAGCGCGGGTCGAGGTTGAGAGGCTCCGGACGAAGACCAGGCACTCTGCGCCCGGCCCCGTGCCAGCGGGAGTGTGGCCTACTGATCGAAGACCACGACGTTCTCGGCCTGGGGCCCCTTCGCTCCCTGCACCAGGTCGAATTCGACGCGGTCGTTGTCCATGAGGGATTTGAAGCCGTGGGACTGAATCGCGGAGAAGTGCACGAAGACGTCCGGCCCGCCGTCGTCCTGGCTACGGCATACGGAACCGAGCGGAGCCACAGCACAGCGCCGCGCTCCCTGGCCCGGCGGCTCGCGGCCAACAGGGCGCTGAGGCCGGCGCAGTCGCAGAACGCAACACCCACCAGGTCGACGACGGTGCGCGGGTAGGTCGCGGCCTACTGAAGAGCGTGGCGCAGCTCTCCGGCAGGCGACCACGTCCAGTTCGCCGGCTACGGTCACCACGCAGTGGTCGGGCCCTGGCGCGTGGAGCGTGACGCGCAACGGCTTGAGCACAGCGCCTTCTCTCTGCTGATGCTCGCGTGCTTTCAGGGGACACCCGTGGCGAAGCGATGTCCAGACGATCCGTCCGAGAACCGCAGGCTGCTCCGGCGGCAGCTGGTGTCACGCCGCGAGGCGGTCCCCGGGCCGCTCGGCCAGGGCTTCGGCGCGGATGCGGGCGCAGCTGCGGCTGATGAGGCGGGAGACGTGCATCTGGGAGATGCCGAGCCGGTCGGCGATGCGGCTCTGCGTCGCGTCCTCGAAGAAACGCATGTAGAGGATGGCCCGCTCCCGCTCGGGCAGCCGGCGCAGGCCGGCCTTGGCTGCCTCTCGGTCCACCACGAGGTCGTACGAGGCGTCGGGGGCGCCGAGGGTGTCGGCGAGGCTGTAGTCCTGGTCGCCGGTGGACGGTTCGGCGTCCAGCGACAGGGTGCTGAAGCTCTCCATCGCCTCCAGGCCGGTGTTCACCTCCTCCTCGCTGAGACCGGCGTGAGCGGCGATGGCGGCGACGGTGGGTTCGGCACCGCCTGGCTGCTGGGCGAGTTCCCTGCGAGAGACCCGCACCCGGTTGCGTAGTTCCTGCACCCGGCGGGGCACCCGCAGGGCCCACATCCGGTCGCGGAAGTGCCTCTTGACCTCGCCGGTGATGGTCGGCACGGCGTAGCTCTCGAAAGCCCCCCGGGAGGGGTCGAACCGGTCCACGGCCCTCACCAGCCCGAGGGCGGCCACCTGACGCAGATCCTCCACGGACTCCCCGCGGTCACGGAAGCGGCCGGCGATCCGGTGGGCCATGGGCAGCCAGGCGGCGACGAGTTCGCCGCGCACGGCGTCCCGCTCCGGGCCGTCGTCCAGCTCCATGAATCGGGCGAAGAGCTGGGCGGTGTCGGGGGCGTCGTCGTGGCTGTGTCGGCTGGCGGGTGAGGCGGCGGTGGCGGTCTCGGGCGTAGCGGGGTGGTGCGTCGACGGGTCGGTCAGCATACGGATTCGCTCCTGAACGGGTTTTCAGGGCGGTCCCGAAGACAACGTTCGTTTCAGGGGCCGGCCCGAACAGTGCTGTCAGGGTCTGCCGCAGAGGAGCCACCGAGGCTGCCGGTCAGTGCCGGCCCTCGACCTTCCTCCGCTGGCATGCGCCTCCGGTCCGAAGCACGAAAGCCCGCCTGCCCTTCGACACGGCAGGCAAACCCCCTCTTCATCCTGATGGGTGAAGAGGCCGGCGCCGTACCAGGGAGTCGGCCAGCTGCCGGCGGGCCACGAACAGCGCTGCGTCCAGTTGACGGGTGCCGGTGACGACGCACAGCGTGTACGTCGCATCCTCGAGCTTGCGGGCGGTCTCCGCGCTGCCGCCGCCCTGTGCCAGGCTCCGCCTGAGGCTTTCGCACCGCTCGACCAGCTCCCGCAGGAGCGACGGATCTGCCATCACCACGGTGACCGCCTCCGTCCCGGCCCGCCCGGACTGCCTCATCCCTGCCACGGTCGCAGGCATCCGGCACCACCGCACCCCGGACTCGCACGAACCTCAGGGCCCCACCCATACAGGACTCGTGCCCGCATGACGGAAGTCCGATAGGTGACAGCCTGTGCCATGGTGCACGGCTGTACCGAGGGTGAGAATGGCCGGGTGGCACAGGATCCCGACCCGTCCGGCGAGGAGACAGACCGCATCTTCGAGCTGGAGCAAGAGGTCGACCATCTCAAGGAAGCGATCACCTCGCATCAGGTCGTGACCAGGCGATGGGCATGGTCGTCGCCCTGGGCCGGGTGTCACCGGATCAGGCATGGGAGGTCCTCAAGGAGGTCTCCCAGCACACGAACATCAAACTGCGCAACGTCGCGGAACTGATCCTCATCTGGGGACGCATGGGAGAGATGCCCGCAGACATCCGGGCCGAACTGGAAGACGCCTCGACCGCCACGGCCCGACGGAAATCCCCGGAACGCCCCCGGAATGAGCGGGTCCTGGACCGAACTCCACCGGCGGCCCAGCCCGTTGCGGCGACGAGCTTCGAAACCGGCCAGGTCTCACCGGATCGCCCAGTTTTCCGGATCGCCGCCATGCCACTCGATGACATCGCACTGAGCCTCCGCCAACTTGAAATCACAGGTCAAAGGGCTGGCCTGACCGGCTCTCGGAGTGCTTGTACTGGTCGTCGGCGGCAGTCTGCGGAGTAGATCGTTTGCCAGAGCTGGAGGGCTCGCTGATTCCTGCTCGCCGGGGCCAGGCGGCCTTCTACCATCCGAGGCATGGATCCCGAATTGTTGGAACGGATCACCGCACGGCGTGCGGAGCTGGACGAACGTGAGAAAGTGCTCGCCAAGGAACTGGCGGAGGTGCGGGCCGAGCGGGACGAGCTCGCCGTCGCGGAGCGGGTTCTTGAGCGGGTGTGCGAACAACTCGCCGACGAACGCGCCTCGGCCGCGCCGGCGCCCGGGCAGGTGGGCGGACGGACGGTGATGCTGATCCCGCACCGCACGCCGGACATGGAGGAGACCATGCTCCCGCCGGACTACCAGCGCATTCTCGCCGCCGTGCGACAGGCGGCCGGACCGGTCATGGCCCGGCAGGTCGGCGATGCCCTGGGAATCGATGTCAGCGTGCGGTCCAAACTGGAGCCTCTGCGCGGGAAGCTGGTCAGACTCGTCGACCGCGGCTGGCTGCGCAAACTGCCCGACGGCCGCTTCACCACCCGCTTGTGACTTGGCCTGCCGCCTGCGATCGCGCGGCGCGGGCGTAACCACGGTGCCCCCGGCGGCCGTTGGATTTGTGTGACGAAAACCAAAAAGCACGCCGAGGAAACCTGCCCGTTTGTCTACCAGTGCCGCTTGCCGCTGTCTACGCGAACCGTCAACCACCTTGCCGATCTGCTGCGATGTCACCTGAAAGTAATCCGGTCCAGGTGGCGGATCCTGCCGCCTGGCAAGATCGCGGTGGTCGTCCTGGCCGTGCTGCGCCACGACCAGCGCCTGGCCGACATGGCCGGCGGCAACAATGTGTCCGAGTCCACCGTCCGCCGCTGGCGCGACGAGCTGATCGCCCTCCTCGCCGCGCAGGCACCGCGCCTGGACCGCAGCCTGAAGAAGGTCGCCAGGCAGGGCGGGGAGGTGGTACTGATCGACGGCACTCTCATCGCCACCCAGCGCCGCACCGGAAAAGCCGACCGGCGCAACTACTCAGGTAAACACCACCGGCACGGCCTGCACTTCCTCGCTCTGACCGACGAGCGGGGCCGGCTGATCTGGATATCCGCCGCCCGGCCCGGCCGCACTCACGACATCACCGCCGCCCGCCAGGATCACATCCTGGCCCACCTGCGCGCCGCCGGCCTCGGTGCCTTGGCGGACCTGGGCTTTCGCGGCTTGGACAACGACGTACTCGATCCTGTGATCGTCACCGGCTTCCATGCCAGCCGCACCCACAAGCTCACCCCCGGCCAGAAGACCGCCAACCGGGTCCTCGCCGTCGGACGGGCACCGGTCGAACACGGCTTCGCCCACCTCAAGAACTGGCGGATCCTCACCAAGCTCCGCACCGACCCCGCCCATGCGACCCGCCTCCTGCGCGCCTTGCTCGTCCTGATGGACTTCGAAGTCAATCGCTGACGGATCTGCTCAGCAGACAGTCACCACGACAACTTCGAGTATCCCGGCACCGGGCTCCAGCCCTTTGCCAGTAACTCATTGAGCCGAGCACAGACGGTCCCCTCGAGCCGGTGTGCGTCAGGGCTGAATGTTCTCCAGGTCCTCGAGGAGGCTGGAGTGGGTGGGCTGCCACCCGAGGGCATCGCGGGTGTGGGCGCTGGACGCCGGCTGGTCCATGGCGAAAATCGGACCGAACGGGCCGAAGTTGTCCTGCGGAACCTCCTCGACCGGCAGGCCCAGTCGCCGGCCGATGACTGTGGCGATGTCCCGCACCGCGTCGCCCTCGTCGCCGACGGCATGCCAGGCCGTCCCGGCCGGCGCGGACTCAAGGGCCAGGCGGAACAGGACCGCTGCGTCGAGCGCGTGCACGGCCGGCCAGCGCTGGGTGCCGTCGCCCGGATAGCCGGCCACCCCGGTGCGGCGCGCCTGATCGGTCAACAGGCCGGCGAATCCCCCCTTGCCCTCGTTGTGGACCG
Organism: Streptomyces sp. FXJ1.172; assembly: GCF_001636945.3. Classification (NCBI taxonomy): domain Bacteria; kingdom Bacillati; phylum Actinomycetota; class Actinomycetes; order Kitasatosporales; family Streptomycetaceae; genus Streptomyces; species Streptomyces sp. FXJ1.172. The sequence continues at coordinate 167,260 of NZ_CP119133.2, forward strand.
TGCGCGGCATACGGACAGCCGTGCTGCGCACACCGCGCGAGGCGAGGTCCAGCAGCGCGTTGACCGAACGGCCCCGACCGCCCACCGGTCCGTCGGTCGGCAGCGGATCGGCCTCGGTGGAGGCCCGCCCCGGCACCCATGGCGTGCCGGAGACCGTGACGATCGGGCGGTCGCTTCCGATGAGTTCCTGCCCCAGCACGGTGAGAGCGGCGCTCTCCTCGGCGATGGCCTGGGCGAGTGCGTCCGGACTGCTGTAGTCGCGTCCGAACGCCAGACTGATCACGCCGTCGCACTGCGCCGCGCCGGACCGCAGAGCGTCGAGGTCGGCCAGGTCTCCCCGCAGCACTTTGGCACCAGCGCGCTCAAGGGCCTGCGCGGAGCCGTCCGAACGAGCCAGTGCGAGAACGGTGTGGCCGCTGCCGAGCAGTTCGGCGACGACGGCCGAGCCGATGGTGCCGGTACCGCCGGTGACGAAGACATGCATGAGTTCTCCCTGAAAGTGATGGGACTCTTGTCCCATCACTGACTCTACACGGTGACGGGACAGGTGTCCCATCACCTATCCTGGTCTCATGGCTAGATGGCAACCAGGGGCGGCCGAGCGACTCGTCGCTGCGGCCGTCGACCTGTTCACCGAGCAGGGGTACGACGCCACCACGGTGACGCAGATCGCCGAGCGCGCCGGCGTCACCAAGAGCACCTTCTTCCGATACTTCTCCGACAAGCGCGAGTTGCTGGTCGCCGGGCAGGAGACGCTGAGCAGGCTGCTCGCCGACGGCATCACCGAGGCCCCCGCGAGCGCCAGCCCGCTCCAGGCGGTAGCAGCCGGTCTCGAGCGCGCGTCGAGTGCCATGGGACCGGCGAACCGCGAACTCGGCCCCCGCCTCAAAGCAGCCGTGGCAGCCAGCACCGAACTGCAAGAGCGCGACGCCCTCAAGAGCGTCGGCCTCGCGGCCACCATGACAGCCGCGCTCATCGCCCGTGGCGTCCCCGACCCGACCGCGCACCTCGCGGCCGAGCTGGGAGTCCTCGCGTTCAAACGGGGATACGCCCAGTGGTCCGAAAGCGATCGTGATGGCACCGAAGGGCTCGCGCCACACGCCCTGGCAGCCCTGGAAGACCTGCGTGCGGCAACTGCATCGCTGGGCTGATCGACGCCGCTCGGCTGTCGCCAGCCGGGCCCTGTCGGCGCTACGGGCACTTCGCCCGTCGACCGCCTCCGGGACGCCGTGCTCGTCCTGACAAACCTCGGAGCCGATCGCTGACAGATGACCTACTGCGCAGACAGTCACCCACGACCAGCGTGAGCACCCCGAGAGCCGGTCACGCCAGCCCTTTGACCCGCGGCTTCAAGTTGGCGGAGGCTCAGTCGGCCACATCCACCTCGTCGCCGCACTCGACGCCGGCACCTCGCAGCAGAACCGCCAGGTCATGCAGTGAGTGTGCCGTGCCGAGAGCCCTCTCACCGATGCACTCGACGCACTGCGGGATCAGGTGCCGGCGTGCCCCCACTGCCGGCCGGACACCGCACTCGGCATCCTCGACTGAGCCGATCAGACATCCTCTTCCATCCCGATCGCCCGGCGAAGATCCTCCTGCACTTTCCGGGCCTCGCCCTCCCCCTGCTCGAGCAGCGCCGTCGCGATCGCATCCAGCTTCCGCTGAATCGCGTGCTCAGCGCGCCGCTCCGCATTCTTCAGCAAAGCCAGCAACAGCAGATTCACGCACGTCATCAGGTCGCCGGCCAGCAATTGCTGCTGCACTGAGAGCCCCGCAGCATGCGCGGCCACGAAGAAGGCGACCAGCAGCACACAGAACGCGTAGAACACCGGCGCGCTGGTCACGTTCGACGCGATCTCGGCGAACCGCTCGAACCTGCCCTTGCGCCCCTCGGCGGGATGCCGAATCACCATCGCGGGCGCGCCTCAGGCACTCCGTGGCTTTCGGCCCGGCGTCTTCTTCGCCGCGGTCTTCCTGGCAGCTGTCTTCTTCGCCGGCTGCTTCTTCGTGGCAGTCTTCTTCTTCGGCTTCGCCAGCTCGTGCACTTCGGCCGGTCCGGCGTCCTCGCCGCGAGCCTCTTTCGCCTTCTGTACGGAAGCGTTCAGCGCAGCCATGAGGTCGAGCACCTGGGCCGGCTGCTCCGGCTCCGGCGCCGTGGGCAGCGGCTTCTGCTCACGCTTGGCCTCGATGATCTGCGCGATCGCCTCGGTGTAGTGGTCGGTGAACTCCTCGCCCTCGAGTGCGTCGACCGTCATGGTGTCCATGAGGGCGAGCGCGCCGTCAATCTCGTCCTCGGACACCTCCGTCGGTGCCGGGAGCAGCTCGGTGGGGTCGCGGATCTCATCGGGCCACAGCAGTTCCTGCAGGACCAGGGCGTCGCCACGGACCCGGAGCATGCCCAGCCTCTCCCGGCCGCTCCACGCGTACTTCGCGATGGCCACCTTGCTGGAGCGGCGCAACGCTTCGACGAGGAGCTTGTACGGCTTCGCGGCCACCTGCCCGCCGGCGGCGAGGTAGTACCCGGCGCCCATACGGATCGGATCGATATCCTCCAGCGGCGCGAACGCATCGATCTCGACCGCCTTCGCCGTCGGCAGCGGCAGGTTGCTCAGTTCCTCGTCCGTGATCGGGATGACCCGGTCCCGGGTCAGCTCATATCCCTTGCCGATCTCGGACTGGTCGACCTCGCGGTCCTCCAGCTCGCACACCTTCCGGTAGCGCACCCGGCCCATGTCCTCCAGGTGGTACTGGTGAAAACGGATGCTGTGATCTTCGGTCGCGCTCACCACGTTGATCGGAACGGTCACGAGACCGAAGCTGATGGCGCCTGACCAGATGGTTCGGGGCATCGGTAGACCTCCCTGAGTGCCCCGAGCACGACCAGCCTACGAACGGCACCGGCGTCCCGCATGCGCGCTCCCGGCGGCCGCCCCACCCTGGATGAGTGACCGGGACACCGAAGGTCGTCGTCTACCCGCCGGCCGAGGACGGTGGCCGGCGGGTCCGCGTCGTCGGCGGGGAGTACAACCTGCAGTGGGCGCGCTGCCTCAAGGCGGCCGTCACCGCGCACGCCGAGGCGTCCAGGGAGGACAGGTTAGAGCTGGAGCAGGCCGCGAAGAAGGCGGTCCGGCACGCCGAGGGGGATCCGGCCGGGTAGCCGCCGGTGCCGGCCAGCCCACTGCCGTCGGTACACGCCTACGCTTGGGGTGTGGGCGTGCGAATGTCGTGGGCGTGGGAGGTGGACGGGATGGCGGGCGCCGATTTCGCGTCCGTCGACGATGCCGCCACGGCCATGGCCAAGAGCGTGGAACTGGCAGCCTCTCACTTCGGGACGGACCGGCAGCGAGAAGTGGTCCGCTCGTGCGTGATCCCCATGAGCGACCGCATGCGCACCGAGGGCGCCCACACCCTCGCCGAGGGCCACAGGTGGTTCGGCGAGTGCCAGGGCCTGTACGTGCGGATGAACCCCGGGGGACGCGACAGCTAGCAGAGCCTCTAGGTGTGCTGTCCCGGGACGTTGGTGACACGCGGACTGGGTGCTTGAACAGGTGAGGGCCTTCTGGGTTCGGTGTGGATTGCGACATCTGCACCAGCGCTCAGCAGGCCCTCGTGTCCCACCGTAATGCCCCGCTGACGCCGACGGACAGGCTGCGTCTGGCCCGGTGTGTCGTCGAGGGCGGCTGGCCGCTGCGACGGGCCGCGGAACGCTTCCAGGTCAGCCACACCACCGCCGCGCGTTGGAGCAGCCGCTACCGCCGGCACGGTGCAGCGGGGATGCAGGACCGCTCCAGTCGGCCGCTCCGATCGCCGCGACAGACCCCGGCCGCCGTGGAAGAGCAGGTCGTCCGGCTGCGACGCGAGCACCGGATCGGTCCGGTGCGGCTGGCCGCGAGGACGGGCCTCGCCGCCTCCACCGCCCACCGCATCCTCGTTCGGCACCGTCTGCCCGTCCTGGCCGCCTGCGACCGGGCCACCGGCGAACCCGTCCGCCGCTACGAACGCGCCCGGCCCGGCGAACTGATCCACGGCACCGGCCCCCGCTTTGCCGCGGACGCTGCGGTCACGTCACAAGTGACCCGCGAACGGGGTCAGGCCCGAATCGATCAAGACGAGTGATGATCCGCCGGGGAAAGGCTCCGTCATCACCGAAAACAAACTTCCCCGATGCCGAGCGACACTACAGATACGTCATTCTCCAGGCGCCGTTCCCGGTCGACGAATATGTCTCGACCCTGTGAGCATATTCGCTGTGAATTTCTTTCTTCTCCCTTCAGCAGTACGTCGACGTAAAATATCACAGCCCCTTGGAAACAAGAAGCAGGTCTACGATGAGGACAGGTGGCTACTATCCGTTTCCCGAGGTCGTACTATTCCACCCGTGCGCTCGAAATCCACTCGCCGCGACCGCCTGACCTACAATGATACCCCGTGATTTTCGGCTCAGATATCACGGTCGTGCGAATTTCAAATAGAACCACACCGCCCAGTGACACGACCCTCGTACACGAGATATGTGAGGTGACGACCGTCATGGTCGAGCAGGGAACACCGTCGCAGCCGCTCCAGACGCTGCTGCGGCACGCGGATGCCGCGTCCGACGAGGCCAATGCCGTTTATGTCGACCGCATGCCGGGTGACCACCGGAACCACTCAGACGGAGCAATGTGCACATGTCCCGTCACGTTGCGACGTCAGCCATACGAGTGTTCCATGGCAGAGGAGTGAAGCGGCGTGAGACCCCGGCCATGAAGGTCCTCGACCACGGAGATCAGACACATCCGACTGCCGGCCCCTGCCTCGGCGTCACGCCGTCCGTGGCCTGCCCGCGCCCTCCTCGAACAAGGAGATTCACCGATGGAGATACGCGGACCCATGCATAGCCGTCGTCAATTCCTCGGAGCCGCAGCCGCAACCGCTGTGACGGCCCAGTTCGCCATGTGGGACACTGCGCAGGCACAGTCGGAATCGCGAGAACATATGACTCATCCCGGGGTTGATCCTGCGAAACGGACGTCCTTTGGCCCGGTGAAGCAGATCCACGCCGGGGAACTCGACGTGGGGTACGTCGAAGCCGGACCGGCGAATGGGCAGGCGGTCGTGCTCATGCACGGCTGGCCCTACGACATTCACAGCTACGAGGCGGTCACGCCGTTGCTCGCGGCCAAGGGGTACAGGGTGATCGTCCCCTATCTGCGCGGCCATGGCACCACGCGATTCCTGTCGAGCAAAACGCCCAGGAACGCACAACAGTCGGCGTTCGCCGTCGACATCGTCGCGCTGATGGACGCCCTGAAGATCGACAAGGCCGTTCTCGCCGGGTACGACTGGGGATCGCGGACGGGCGACATCATTGCGGCCCTCTGGCCGGAGCGCTGCAAAGCACTGATCTCGGTGACCGGCTACCTCATTGTGAATGCCGAGGCCAACAAGATGCCGACGCCGCCGAAGAGCGAATGGGCCTGGTGGTATCAGTACTACTTCTCTACCGAAAGAGGCGTACTCGGCCTCCAGGAGTATCGGCGCGATCTGGCCAAACTGGTCTGGAAGTTCAACTCCCCGACCTGGAACTTCGACGAGGCGACCTTCGATCGGACGGCAGCGGCATTCGGCAACCCCGATTACGTCAGCATCGTGATCGACAACTACCGCTGGCGCCTAGGGCTCGCGAAGGGTCAGCCGCGGTATGACGAGCTGGAAAAGCGTCTGGCCGCGGCGCCGGTCATCAAGGTGCCGACGATCACCATCGACGGAGCGCACGATCCGTTCACCCCTCCGGGGAACGGGTCCGCGTATCGCAAGAAGTTCGCAGGCAAGTACGCGCACCGGACCCTGGGCGTAGGGCACAACGTTCCGCAGGAGGACCCGCAGGGGTTCGCGGCGGCTGTCGTGGAGGTCGACGGGTACTGACCGGTACGGCGCCGCGAGGGGCCCACCGGGTCTGCTCGGAAGCGCGGACGAAGACTTCGTTGACGGACACCCTGCGGTCACGCGTGACGACGAAGGCGACCGTGTCCGCGACGTCCTCGGGGCGCAGCATCTCCATCCCGGCCAGCTGCCGGCTCAACGACGCTCTGATCTCGTCCCGCGAGTGCGTGACGAACTCGGGTCCACCGTCCCGGGTTCGACCACGCTCACGCGCAGTCGCTTCCGCATGACCTCCTGGCGCAGGGCCTCGGTGAACCCGTTCACACCGAACTTGGTCATGCTGTAGACCGCCGTGCCTGGCCGTGCCACACGTCCCGCGGTGGAGCTGATGTTGACCAGGTCCGCAACCCGGCGGGGCGAGTCCTCCGCCGCGCTCAGCAGGTGCGGCAGCGCCGCGTGGGTGACATGGACCATGGCCTGGAGGTTCACCGTCAGCATGCGCTCCCATTCCTGGGCCGGCGTGTTCAGGACCGGTCCGGCCATGCCCACACCAGCGTTGTTGACGAGGATGTCCACGCGGCCGAGTTCGATCACCACACGTTCCACGGCGGCCGTCGCCTCTTCCGGGTCCGTGATGTCGGCATCCACCCCGAGGGCAGCCCCGCCCTCGGCGCGTATCTTCCCGGCCAACTCCTCGAGCCGGTCACGGCCGCCGGGCGACCAGGGCGACGGCGGCGCCCTCCGCGGCGAGGCTCAGGGCGGTTGCCTCGCCGATGCCGCTGCTGGCGCCGGTCACCAGGGCAACGGTGTTCTGCAGACGTGCGGACATGACTGTCTCCTTGATCTGGATCGAGATCGAAACCGGGGGTCGGAATGCGTGACGGCGGCGATGCGGTGGTGGCCGCCCGGTGCACGTTGCGGGCCCGCGGCTGCTGGTGCTGGACGGTGCCGTCAGGCGGCCGTGGAGACGGTCGTGAGCATGTCGAGGGAGACCTGCCACAGGCGGGCCGCGTTATGAAGGTCCACCGCGTGGGCGGCGACGCCCCGGCGCACACCAGGCCGGTGCGGGCCGGCCTCGTTGCAGTCCTCGAAGTACCGGCCGGTCACGCCCTCGGCCAACGGAGAGGCGGCGAGCAGCACCGAGGTCGCGGCACCCTGCTCGATGTTCTTCCAGGACACGTCGGTGCTGGTGGGGTCGAACGAGGCCGGGCTGTTGGAGATGTCCCCGATGTGGCGGCCGAGCCGGGTGCTGGTGATGCGGCCCGGGTTGAGGGCGTTGACGGCGATGAGGTCGGTCGCCCAGCGGCGGCCCGCCTCGACCGCGAACAGGACATTGGCGGTCTTGGACTGGCTGTAGGCAGCCCATGGGTCGTAGGGGCGCTGCTTGAAGTTGATGTCGTCGAAGATCACGCCGCCGTTGACGTGGCCGACCGAGCTGACGGCGACCACGCGTGCACCGTGGGCTGCTGTCAGGGCGCTGTGCAGACCGGTGGCGAGGGCGAAGTGGCCGAGGTGGTTGGTGGCGAACTGCATTTCCCAGCCTTCCTTCGTCCGCTCCAGCGGCGAGGCCATCACGCCGGCGTTGAGGACCAGGATGTGCAGCGGCCCCCGCCACGCCGCCACAAAGGCGTGCACCGAATTCTGATCGGCGAGGTCGAGCGGCGCGGCGTCGACCGTTCCCGGACCGTTTGCCGGTGCGATCTCCTCCGCGACCCGCACGCCGACGGCCAGGTCGCGGACGCCGATGGTCACCTCGGCGCCGGCGGCGGCCAGGACCCGGGCGGTTTCACGTCCGATGCCGGAAGCGCCCCCGGTGACGATGGCGCGCTGGCCGCTCAGGCCGATGCCTGCCAGTACCTCGGCGGCGGTCGTCTGCACCCCGAACGGGGTCGTGAGGAGGTTGTCGGTCATGGGTTCTCCAGGAAGGCGACGGGAACGGGAGGCGAGTGCGCGTCCGATGGCACGCAGCCAGGGGTGTCGTACCCTCATATCCGGAACTGATTCCGGTTACGCCATCGAGAGTAAGCGGAACCGGTTCCGGTTGCAAGCGTGACGAGGAAGGGAGTCGCCGGTGACCGGCATCGATGGGGGCTCGGCGCGGCCCGGCAGGCCGCTGCGCGCCGACGCGCAACGCAATGAGGACCGACTGCTGGAGGCGGCAGCGGACGCCTTCGCCCGTGAGGGAGCGGGCGCCTCAGTCAAGGACATCGCCCGTGCGGCAGGTGTCGGCGTCGGCACCCTCTACCGCCGGTTCCCCTCCAAGGAACTGCTGATCGAGGCGATCTACCGGCAAGAAGTACAGCGCCTGTGCGAGGCGGCACAGCACCTCACCGCCACGCAGTCACCGGTGGACGCGCTGCGGACCTGGATGGAGCGCTTCATCGACTTCATGGCCGCCAAGCAGGGCATGGCCGACGCGCTGGCCGTGGTCCTCACCGACGAGAGCGAGAAGGTACACACCCGGTCACTGCTCGCCGACGCCATCGCCCACCTGCTCGGCGCCGCGGAGGGGCAGTCGGTGGCACGGCCAGGGGTCGAGGCGCAGGACGTGCTGATGGCCCTCGGCGGAATCAGCCTCATGGCCGCCAGCGAAGAACGACGCGACCTGGCCACCAGACTCATCGACCTGCTCCTGCACGGCGTCGTGACGAGCTGACGCGATCCGCGCGACTGCCGCCCCGTCGACTCCCTCGACGCCGCGATGGCCATGACGCCGGGCGGACGACGTGGCAGTCGGTGCGGAGGCACCCCTGAACGCGGGAAGCGACCTGGGTGGCGTCGACGCTGGGTGGTCCGACGAGTCCACTCACCGCAGCCACCAGCAGGAGCTGCGGCAGGCCGTACCGACACGGCTCGCCGCGGCCTTGGGCGGTACCGGTGCCTTGCCGGTGTCGGTCGGCGAAGGGCGACTGCGCGTCTCCTTCGACGGCGGGATCCCGCTGCGGCGGGCCGACGCCGCGCACGGCACGTCGGTGCGCTGAGCACCCTCTCCGAGGCCCTCCGCACCGGCAAGGCGCAGCACCTTCCGCATCGGCAGGAGTGCATCCGCCGCCCGCGTCAGGACGTCACTGTGTCCCCGGTACGGCCATGACCTCGCCATGCCGGTCTTTCCCCTCGGCCCGGTCGGAGGCCGTAGCGCGACAGCGCGCCGGCGGATGGTCACCGCCGTTGTCGTCGAGGGCCCAGGCCCTGCGCGGCGGGCTGGCCGCCGAGGCGACCGCGGACCGGGTACTCGATGCCGCGTCCGAGGCCACGACGATGTGACGGTGCTGGTCGTGGGACGCGCCGAAGCGCGAAGTCGCGCACCCCGTCGGCGAGTCGTTAGCCTGAATTCATACTCTGGCACCGATGAGGTCCCCACCGATGTGTGGGGCGGGCCCGCCGGGCCGCGCGCGTCGGCGAGTGATCGTCCCATGGGGACGCCGGGCTCATACCTCCATATTCCGCCGGGCCCCGGGCCGGTCTGACCGTCGCAGGTTCTGATCAAGATCGCACTCCGCATGGAGCGTGTCCGCGCAGTAACCCCGGGCAGTGCCGACTCGGCTTTCGCACAGAGGGAGATCGTCATGACCGACAGCCACGCGCGGACCCCAGCCATCCCCGGCGTCCTCGTCGATCCGCTGCGTAACCGCGGCGTTGCCTTCACACCTGAGGAACGGGAAGCCCTCGGCCTCACGGGGCGCCTGCCCTCCGCAGTGCTCACGCTCGACCGGCAGGCTCAGCGTGCCTACCAGCAGATGCAGGCTCAGAGCAGCGACCTCGCCAAGAACGTGTACCTGGAACAGCTGCACGACCGCAATGAAACCCTGTACTTCAAGGTACTCACCGAGCACTTGGCCGAACTGCTGCCGATCGTCTACGACCCCACCGTGGGCGAAGCGATCGAAAAGTACTCCCACGAGTACCGACGCCCGCGCGGCATCTTCCTGTCCGTCGACCGGCCCGACGACATGGAGAAGGCCTTCGCCACGCTTCAACTCGGGCCCGAGGACGTCGACCTGATCGTGTGCACCGACGCGGAGGAGATCCTGGGCATCGGGGACTGGGGTGTGAACGGGATCCAGATATCGGTCGGGAAGCTCGCGGTCTACACCGCGGCCGCGGGCATCGACCCGAGCCGTGTCGTTCCCGTGTCGCTGGACGTGGGTACGGACCGCGTATCGCTCCAGGAGGACCCGCTGTACCTGGGCAACCGGCATCCCCGCGTCCGTGGCGCCGACTACGACTCGTTCATCGAGAAGTACCTGGAGACGGCGTCGTCCGCGTTCCCCGACGCGCTCCTGCACTTCGAGGACTTCGGTCCCAGCAACGCACGGCGGATCCTGGAGCAGTACGGCGGCCGCTACCGGATCTTCAACGACGACATGCAGGGCACCGGAGCCATCACACTGGCCGCGGCCCTGTCCGCCGTCAAGGTCAGCGGTGTGCGGATGCGTGAGCAGAAACTGGTCGTCTTCGGCGCCGGGACCGCCGGCGTGGGCATCGCCGACCAACTGCGCGACACGATGATCCGCGACGGCGCGGACGCGGAGCGCGCCGCCGCACAGGTGTGGCTCGTCGACAAACAGGGACTGCTCATCCGGGACATGACCGACCTGCGCGACTTCCAGCAGACCTACGCGCGTGATCCGGCCGAGATCGCGGACTGGGAGCGGAGCGATGGTCAGATCTCACTGCTGGAAACGGTGCGCAGGGTCGAGCCGACCATACTGCTGGGCACCTCCACCGCGCACGGCGCGTTCACGCGTGAGGTCGTCGAGGCCATGTCCGAGGGCACCGAGCGGCCGATCATCTTCCCGATCTCCAACCCCACCTCCCGGATCGAGGCCATGCCCGCCGACGTCATCGCCTGGTCCAGGGGGAAAGCGCTCGTCGCGACCGGCATCCCCGTCGAGCCCGTCGAATACGACGGCGTGACCTACCGGATCGGTCAGGCCAACAACGCGCTGCTGTACCCGGGTCTGGGCCTGGGCGCGATCGTCTCCGGTGCGTCCCAGGTGACCGCGGGCATGCTGCTCGCGGCCGCGCAGGCGGTCGCCGACCAGGTCGACCCCTCGGGGCCGGGCGCCTCCCTCCTGCCGGCAGTGGACGACCTGCGGGAGTCGTCCGCGATCACGGCGACCGCGGTGGTGAAGGCGGCGCTCGACGACGGCGTGGCCACCTCCAAGCCGGTCGACATCGAAGAGGCTGTCCGCCAGGCCATGTGGCAGCCGGTCTACACCGACGGAGCAGCGGCATGAACACGGAACACTCCGCCGACGACCGGGCCGGGTCGGCCGCTCAGGACGAAGCCCCGCGGATCCGCGACATCCCCATCGGCCTGCACGCGTCCGGCTCCCGGCGGGAGACCGACTCCATGGGCGCCATCGACGTTCCCGCGGACCGCTACTGGGGTGCCCAGACGCAGCGGTCCCTGATCCACTTCTCCATCGGCGACGATCGGATGCCCAAAGCGGTCTACCACGCCTACGGTTACGTGAAGAAGGCCGCCGCCTCCGTCAACGGGCGCGCCGGACGGCTGCCGGCCTGGAAGGCCGACCTGATCCAGCGGGTGGCCGACGAAGTCATCGCGGGCGAACTGGACGATCACTTCCCGCTCTACGTCTGGCAGACCGGCTCCGGGACCCAGTCCAACATGAACACCAACGAGGTGATCAGCAACCGCGCCATCCAACTGGCCGGCGGCGAACTGGGCAGCAAGTCCCCGGTCCACCCCAACGACCACGTCAACATGGGACAGTCCTCCAACGACACCTTCCCCACCGCCATGCACATCGCTGCGGTCAAGGAGATACACGAACACCTGCTGCCCGCCGTGCGGGCGCTGCAGCATGCCATCGAGACCAAGGCACGCCAGTGGCACGACGTGGTGAAGATCGGCCGCACCCACCTGGAGGACGCCGTCCCGCTCACCGTGGGACAGGAATGGTCCGGCTACGCACACCAGTTGCACCAAGCCGTCGCCCGGGTCACGACATCCGCCGAGGGCCTGTACGAACTCGCCATGGGCGGGACGGCGGTCGGCACGGGGCTCAACGCCCCGCCCGGATTCGGCGAGCAGGTCGCGGCCGAGATCGCCGAGGCGACCGGGTACCCGTTCACCACCGCGCAGAACAAGTTCGCGGCCCAGGGCGGCCTGGATGCCATGGCCGGCGCGTCCGCCGGGCTGCGCGCCCTGGCGGTGCCCCTGATGAAGATCGCCAACGACATCCGGTGGCTGGCCTCCGGCCCCCGCTGCGGCCTCGACGAACTCATCCTCCCGGCGAACGAGCCCGGTTCCTCGATCATGCCGGGCAAGGTCAACCCGACCCAGTGCGAGGCCATGGTCATGGTCTGCATCCAGGTGCTGTCCGAGGACGAGGCCATCGCCTTCGCCGGCACCCAGGGCAACTTCGAACTCAACGCCATGCGCCCGGTCATCATCAACAACTTCCTGCACGCGGCCGGCATCCTCGCCGACGCCTGCACCAAGATGCGCGAATACTGCGTTGAGGGCATCCAGCTGAACCGGGACCAGATCGACGCCTACGTCGACCGGTCCCTCATGCTGGTCACGGCCCTCTCTCCCGTGATCGGTTACGACAAGGCCTCCGCGATCGCCCACAAGGCCGACGACGAGGACACCACCCTGCGTTCCGCCGCACTGGCTTCCGGTTACATCAGCGCCGAGGACTTCGACCGCATCGTCCGGCCCGCCGCCATGGTCGGTCAGGCATAGAACAACACGCGGCGGGGCCGCCTGCGCGTGGAGGCGCCCCGGTCGACGACGCCTACCGGCGGCAGATCGGCAGCCCAGCCGCACAGCAGGCCCTCGCGCGCTACCTGGACAGCCTGGAAGGCATGCCGAAGGAAAGCCCGCTCGGGGCAGCTCAATGTGCTGGGTACCTGCGGAGCACGGCGCCGACGACGACCGCCACTGTGGAGGCGGCGGGGCCCATGGTGGTTGCATGCACCGGTGCGCACCCGTGGCTGCTCCAGCCGTGGTGAGCCGCGCTCAAGGGGTCCACGGTGGAGGGAGCGGCGGATCACAAGCCGCACTCGGCGTTTGTCCAGGGCCATGCAACCTCCAGCCGTACTGGAGACGAGATCCGCCTCCGGTCAGTGCCCTGCCACACTGCCGGGCGCCCGACTGACTGACGGTATCTCCCGCCACTGACAAATGCGGGGGGGGTGCTGAGGCGTTGGGACCCACTGGGTTCGGCGCGCCGCTGCGCAGACAGTTGCCTCAGGGGGAAGTCCGAAGTGCACCTCCCCTCCTACTGTGGAGACCGTCACCGCAGGGATAGTTGGGGTCATGGCGCTCTTCGCCGCAGTGGCCCTCGGCGCCACCGAGGTCTACGTCCTGCAGGTCGGCCACGTCGAGCGCCCCCTCTCCCCGCCACGGGCTCCCTGGCAGGTGGCGCTGGTGGCGTTCGAGATCGCTCGCAGACACCGATTCGCCCGCGACATCGTGGACCCGCCGCCCGGCGTCACGGTCCGCGTGCTGCCGTCGGGCTCCGGCCCCGAGGAGGGCCCGGCCACGCTGCGACCGCTGCGGTACCGCAGCTCCGGCCGGATCGCCGAACGCATCGAGCGCGCCTACGCGGCCCCCTCCCGCTACCCGTTCTCAGCGCACCATGACCGGTGCGGGTGCGCATCGAGGACTTCCGGTGCGGCTGGCCGGCGCGGTGGTCACCGGGTTGCGCCGTACCACCACGATCACGCTGCTGCTCGCCCTCGTCCCCGCGGTGGCCGCGCTCCTCGTCGCCGCAGGCGTGCCCTGCGTGCCGGTCTCGCTCGCCACACGCCACACGCGGTGCGTGGCGGCTGGTGCGGATCGCCGGGTTCGCCCTGCTGTATCTCCTGGTGAACCTGCCCGGGCTGGTGGCCGCCGCCAGCCTGTGGGCGCGACGCGTGCCCGCCCGGCGGGACCACGGGAAGCGGCGCGCCGCGGCGGCCGCGGACGCGTTCGCGGTGCTGGAGAGGGTGCTGCGGCTGCTACCGCGTGCGGGCGAGCGGCTCTTCCGCCTCCGGGGGGAGGTGACGCCCCCGCTTCCAGTCGCGCACGGACACACGGCGGCGCCGGTCCTGGTGTTTGCGGGGGTCGGCGACTCCTTCCTGCTGCTCCCGACACTGCTCAGCGAGGCCGGGCCGCGTCCCCACACCGTCCTGAAGCGCGCCCTGCGTGCCGACCCCGCTATCGATGTCCTCATCGGGCGGGTCCCCCACTGCTTCCTTCCGCCCCTCGATGGGCGGGCCGAGAACGCGATGGGGGATCTGGCGGCCGGGCCGGGCCCGGGCGACGCGCTCGTGATCTTCCCGGAGGGCGGCAACTTCATGCCGCGCCGCCGCCGACGCGCGATCGCCTCGCTACGCCGACGGGGGCTGCCGCGCCGGGCGTCCCGCGCGGAACGCAACCCGCCGGCCGTGTCCCGCCGGGCGACGACGCCCGCAGCGAGTGGCTGCTCGGCCAGTGCTCGCGTCGACCGCTGGATCGCCGACCGCGCCACCCCGGACACGACGCACGCGTGAGGCCGGGCCGTGCGCGCGCCGGCGCCCCTGCGGACCGCGGGAGCCGCGCCGCAGCACCCGGCTCCTGACATGCGCCGATGGGCTGACGGCCGTCGAGTCGCACGCGGTCCGCCGCGGTCAGGAGCACGACGCGGCGCCGCACCCGATCCACCGGTCGTTCGGCCACATCGTCCCGGCGCGGGCGCGCCGCCCGCTTACGGTGCCGCCAGGAGGTGGGCGATGCGAGTGGGGTTGCACGCGCTCGGTATCGGTGACGGTGCCCGTCCCGAGGTCATCCGGGCGGTGGCCACGGCCGCGGAGGCGCACGGCTTCGCGAGGCTCTGGTGCGGCGAGCACGTGGTGCTCGTGGACGGGCCCGCCTCCCGCTACCCCTACTCCGCGGACGGCCGGATCGCCGTGCCCGCGGACGCCGACTGGCTGGACCCGCTGCTCGCCCTGAGCTTCGCGGCAGCGGTCACCAGCCGCATCGAGTTCGCCACCGGCGTGCTCCTGCTGCCCGAGCACAACCCGGTCGTCGTCGCCAAGCAGGCCGCCACACTCGACGTGCTCTGTGCCGGACGGTTCAGTCTCGGGGCAGGGGTCGGCTGGTCGGCCGAGGAGTTCGCGGCGCTCCGGGTCCCCTTCGCCGGGCGCGGGCGGCGCATGGAGGAGTACCTCGCCCCGATGCGCACCCTCTGGGCCGAGGACCCGGCCTCCTTCGCGGGGGAGTTCACCCGCTTCGAGGCCATCCGGGTCAACCCCAAGCCCCTGCGCGGCGGCCGACTCCCGGTCGTTGTCGGTGGCAACAGCGATGCCGCCCTGCGCCGCGCGGCCGCGCTCGCCGACGGCTGGTACGGCTTCAACGTCCCGGCGGCCGACGTGCCCGCCCGTATCGCCGTCCTCGCCCACGCGTGCGCCCGCAGCGGCCGCGCCTTCGACGAGTTCACGGTCGCCGTCGCCCTGGGCGACGGCACCCCCGAGCACCTGCCCGCGCTGGCCGCTGCGGGCGTCACCGAACTCGTCGTCGGCGCGCCCCCGCCGGGTACGGACGCGGCGGGCGTCTGGGGCGCCGAACTCGCCCGGACGTGGCTTCGCCCGTGGCCGTGGCCGACGGATGGCTTTCCGCAGCCGTGCGTTGATCGACTCGATCAGGTTCGTCGAGTAGAGGGTGAGCGGAGCCTGCGCTTTTCGGCGAAGCCGGGCAGGAGCGGTAGTCCTGTCGAGCCCAGGGGGCGGTGGGTGGGCGCACAGGACGGTCAGGCAGGTGACGGGGATGGCGGGGAGCCCCGCCGACGCGTCCTGAGCCGCGGTGTATCGGCTGCGGCCTTCCGCTAGAAGGGTCATGAAGATCTTGGGGTTCTGGCCCCGCCGCGTGAACGGCGGGGCCAGACTCGTTTCGTGGTGATGGGGGAATGGGCCGGGGAGACGGTCGGACCGGATGTGTGGGAGACCTGCCGGGAGTTGATCCCGGCGGGGAGTGTGTTCGCGTTTCTGGCCGAGCACCGTGGTGCGCTGTTTCCGGCTGAGATGTTCGCGGACATGTACCCGTCGGCGAACGGGCGGCCGAGCATGCCGCCGCAGATCCTGGCCGCGGCGATCACGCTGCAGTCCCTGCACGGGCTGTCGGACTTCGAGACGGTCCAGGAACTGCGGTGTGACCTGCGATGGAAGGCCGCCTGCGGACTCGGTCTGCATGACATGGCGTTCGATCCGTCGTTGCTGGCCTACTTCCGGCGCCGGCTATCGCGTTCGCCCCGGCCCAACCGGGTGTTCGAGGCGGTGCGGGAGGTCGTGAAGGCCACCGGCGTGCTGAAGGGCAAGCACCGGCGGGCGCTGGACTCCACCGTGCTGGACGACGCGGTCGCCACCCAGGACACCGTCACCCAGCTCATCGCCGCCGTCCGCGCGGTGATCCGCGAGGTCCCCGGGGCCGGCGAGGTGGCCGCGGTGCAGTGCACCGCGCATGACTACACCGATCCCGGCAAGCCCCGTATCGCCTGGAACGACGAACAGGCCCGCGCCGCACTCGTCGACGCTCTGGTCACCGACGCACTCAGGCTGCTGGGCCACCTGCCCGAGCAGGAACTGGGCGAGAAGGCGGCCAACGCACTCGGCCTGCTGGCCCTGGTCGCCGGGCAGGATGTCGAGCCGGCCGAGGACTCCGACGGCCGCGACGGACGCTGGCGCATCAGCCAGGGGACCGCTCCAGGCCGCGTCGTGTCCACCGTCGACCCCGAAGCCCGCCACATCCACAAGACCCGCACCCACCAGCAGGACGGATACAAAGCCCACCTGGCCATCGAGCCCGAGACCGGCTTATACACCGCCGTGGCTCTGCGGCCCGGCGCCGGAGCCGAGCACCACGAGGCCACCGTCGGCCTGGACCTGCTGGCCGACGAGGAGAACCCGGTGGACGCCTTCGGCGACACCGCCTACTCCGCCACGACACGCGCCAAGCCCTCCACCAGGCGGGACACCGGCTGTTCTTCAAACCCGCCCGCTACGGCCCGCCGTCCCCGGCGGCTTCACCCTGGACGACTTCACCATCAACACCACCGCCGCCCTCGTGACCTGCCCCGCCGGGCACACGGTCCCCCTGTCGGACCCCGGCGGACAGCACCACCAGCGCAAGGCCGCCTTCAAGGACCTGTGCACCCGATGCCCGCTGCGTGAGCGGTGCACCAAGGCCAAGGCCGGCCGCATCCTGACCATCCGCCCCCACCACGACCTCCAGGCCGCGGCCCGCCACCAAGCCGCCACCGACCCGGACTGGCAAGCCGACTACCGGCGCTGGAGACCACCGGTCGAACGAGCCGTCGCCTGGCTCGTCCAGCACGGCAACCGCCGCCTGCGCTACCGCGGAACCATCAACAACAACACCTGGCTCCACACCCGAGCCGCCGCCCTCAACCTCCGCCGACTGATCAACCTCGGACTCACCCACACCGGCGGCAGCTGGCAACTCGCCCCGGCCACCGCATAGCAACAGGGGCTGCCCGGCCTCCGGCCGGACAGCCCCCCACCAAGATCTTCATGAGGCTTCTAGGCCCGCAGCCCGCCGGATCCATCCCTCAGCGTGATGCGTACTCGATGTACAGGGGCGTCGCCAGAATGCTGCCGGATTTATCCACGGCAAGGATCCGTGCAACCCCCGCAAGCCGTACCGGTGGTGTCCACCCATCGGCAGGCGGCGCCTCGATTTCGCACAGCAGTGTCACGGATGAACCCCACTCCCCAACACCCCGCTACTCCCAGGACCCCGGGCGCACAGGCGCACACGCCTCCTCACAGGGACAGTCCTGCGACCAGGGCGGGCGCGTCAGACCTGCGCGAAACTGTGGACCCTGCCCCGGGGCAGTTGCGGCGCCGTCCGGCGTGTTTACCGCACCGATTCGCCAGGCTGGCGACACCCGCCCTCGCGGGAGGGCCGGCTCACCACTGTGCGATCTCGTGCCGGGCTGCACGACAAACAGGCCCTGGCGCAGCCGCCTCCCGTAACACGGATCAGTCATGGCTTTCGTAGCGACACGCAGCCAGCGGAGGGTGAGCAGGCGTCAGCAGTTCATCCGGGGGGGCTAATGGTCATTCAATCTGCCTGGTCTTCGAGCTGCTTCACATTCTGACGGTGCACCAGGCAGGGCCGTATATACCCCGGTCGGCCCCCTGCCGCACAGCTTTCGATATGACCCGGTATGACAGCTGTGAGTACTTTTGGTCGCAGTCGGCTGACGAGCCGACATCTCCGAGACATCCAGACAGGAGAAGCGACATGAAGCTCGCTCGTTCCACCATGGTGGCTGCAGGTCTCTCGTCCGCCGCGGCGCTCGCCGTGACCGGCATCACCTACGCCTCGGCGGCCTCCGCCCCGGCGCCCCAGGCGGTCCCGGCCGCCGCCTCGGCAGCACCCTTCGGCGGCGACTCCGGACAGAACAAGGCCAACAACAACGAAGGACAGGGCAAGGGCAACGAAGGAAAGGGCAACGAAGGCCGGGGCGAGCGGCGCGAGGAAGGCCGGCGCCACGAGGACAGAGGCCGGATCGAAATCAACGAGCGGTCCTACTCCGCCCACCCCGGCGACTGCATCACCGTCGTCAGCGGCCTGGGCGCCAAGACCCTCAACATCCGCAACGACAGCCACAAGCGCCTCGAGGTCTTCCGCGGAGCCGTCTGCGACAACGGCGCCCCCATCGCCACCGTCGGCCCCTGGAGCTCCTCCGACGGCGTCTGCCCGACGATCAAGGACGAGGACGAGAAGAAGAACGGGAACGAGAACGAGAACTGCGAGGAGCGCGAGCACCACGAGAACGGCGAGCACGACGAGAACGGCAAGCACGACGAGAACGGCAAGCACGACGAGCAGGGCGAGCACCACGAGAAGGGCGAGGACGGCGTGAAGGTCAAGAACGGAGTCGTCGCCAGCTTCCGCGTGGTCTGCGACCACGACGACCGCGGTGAGGGCGGCGAAGGCGGCTGGGGCGGCGAGGGCGGCCGGGACTGACCCCGAAGCCGAGCAGCCCAATACGGGGCCCCGGCCCGCCGGAATCGGGCCGGGGTACTCCCATCTCATTGTCCGACAACCCACGCGCCATGCGCGCACCACCGGCCCGGACACCAGACATCACACCCCTGGTGCCCGGGCCGACGCTCTTTCCCTTGTTGGTCGATCCACCTGGGGATATCCATCCCGAACGCTTCCCGCGGGCACAACTGACCGCGCCCTCGCCAAACGTTTTCCCTCCCGGCGTTTCCACCGCCCCGAACGGGTGAGAAAACGCGCCGGCGGAACGGACGAGGACGTATGCACGGACACGGGCACAGGCGGCCCATCACCGCCCGTACGATGATCGCGTGACAGCCCGCCGCGCCCTCGGCGCCGGTCCCCAGGCCCCCCAGAACATCCCCGCCGCCCAGGCCGACCTCCTCGACACACTCCCCGGGATCCGCCTGCCCGACCCCGACCAGCTACAGGCCCGCGGAGCCCTCGGCGCCCACCCGACGGCACCCCCCGCATCCCGGCGGACCCTCGGCACGGGCGGCCACGCCAACGCGCACGTCAGCGACCCCACCCATCCTCAGCACCCCACCAGCAAAAACTCCCCGCCCTGACATGCCGTCACTGACACCCACCCACTGACACCAAACCGGCACATCGCAGCTCAGCCCGCACACCGTGGGGATTGTCGACAGGAAACGACCCCAGCGGCCGTCCGCAAGGACACCGTGTTGATCGTGGACGGCCCCCTGGTTCCCACCCGCGACCACATCATCGCCGAGCAGTCGAAGAACTATCGGTACTCCACCAACCACCAGGTCGTCATCGACGCCGACTCCCAACGCGTCGTCGCCGTCGGCCGCTGCCCGGCAAGCGAAACGATTGCAAGGCGTGGGAACTTTCCGGTGCGAAGGCCGCCGTCGGCCGGGCCACGGTCATCGCGGACGAGGGAGGTGGCTCCCCGCCTCCCCGGCTCGAAGGATGTTCAGTCGATACAGAACTCGTTGCCCTCGATGTCCAGCATCGGGATGCACGACTCGTTTTCCTCATCGGCATACAGCGTTTGCACGTGGGTCGCACCGAGCGCGACCAGTCGTGCACACTCGGCTTCGAGCGCGGCGAGGCGCTCGTCCCCCACGAGCCCGATGCCGACCCGGACGTCGAGATGCACCCGATTCTTGACGATCTTGCCTTCAGGGACGCGCTGGAAGTAGAGGCGCGGGCCCACGCCTGAGGGATCACTGCAGGCGAACCATGATCCCTCCTTCTCAGGAGGCAGGGTGCGGTTGAAATCGTCCCAGGTGGTGAACCCCTCAGGTGGCGGCGGCATGACGTACCCCAACACTTCACACCAGAAGCGAGCGAGGCGCTCGGGCTCTGCACAGTCAAAGGTGACCTGGAACTTTTTGATCTCTGACATCGGCGCACCGTACCGCGTACCAGAGGGACCCCGCCCCCCATTTCCCCAGGCGGATCCGCCCGCCACCCGTCACATCCTGGGCCGCCTTGGACACCAAGTGATCAAACCGAACAGTCCGGGAGAATGACGCGACCGTGGCGGTGGAGCGCCCCAGTGGTCCTCAGGATCCAGTCCTGACCTACCATCTTCAGGCCAAGATCAGTTGCGGGACAGCCCTTGGCCTGGGTTGGGGCTTGAGGAACATCCATGCCGGATCGTGCGATAGGCCGTTCTCTCGGGCGCGGCTACTGGGGACTGGACTGGACGTCGGCCCGCGCGTTGCGCTCCCCGGCGGGTCGGGCTGCGAACGCGACGCGGCGGTGGGCCCGGCGGAGCGCGCGGCGGGCCATGTACGGCGGCTCCCGCCTCGCTCCCTTCGGTCCGTGGGCGACGAAGGCCCTGGTCTTCCTTGGGACCAGGGTTTCGTGCGGCCGCAGGGCGGTGTTCCGTACGGCCCGTCGGGGTGGTGGACTGTGGCGCTGCCGGACCGGTGGGCCCAACCACGGTGTACCGGTCCGGCAGCTGGGGAGCGCGGCGCCGGGGGGACCCGCGGGCTCCCTGGGGAGGCGGTGGGGGTCGTTCCCGCACCGTGCGGGTCAGTGTCTGGGCCAGGGGTAGCGGCGGGCGAGGATCGTCCACTCCTCGTCCGGCCGGCCGGGGACGAGGCGGCCGGCCGTCTCCCACTGTCGGGCGAGCGCGGTGAAGATCGGCTCCAGCGCGGGGCGGGGACCTGTTTCGCTTGTGCTGCGCTGGCCGCCGATGGCGGGGGCGAGCCGCATCGTCGTGGTCACGGAGGGTTCAACGCGGCCTGGGCCGTCCGGGTCACCCATGGACGGTGCCGACTTCGCGCAGGGCGTTGGCGACGGCGCTGGGCGCGGCCCGCTGCTGGGCCGCTGCATTCGTTTCTGACCGTGACGCCGCGTTGAATCCGTGGCCCTGACGCTCTGGTTCGTCAAGCTGAACCCGGCCTTCGGCTGCCGGAGACCGGGCCGATGCGCGATGATCACCACTTCGGATGTCGAACGGCGAAGCAGGGGACGAGTCATAGCCACAGGCGCACGGATCACCGGCGAGGCGCGCGACAGGCTTGCGAGCGAGCTGAAGAAGGCGTACGAGGGCGGGGCGAGCATCCGCGCCCTGGCCGAAGACACCGGGCGTTCCTACGGGTTCGTCCACCGCATCCTCACCGAGGCCGGCGTCAGCCTGCGCAACCGGGGCGGCGCACCCCGGAGCCGACCCGGCGCCTGAACACCGAACGCACCCGTGTCGGTGCCACCGGGGCCCGCCCGTGCCGTGGACGATGCATCTCATACCCCTCCCAACACCCTGCCCCGCCGACCTGATCCCGGACCCGACGGGCCAGGAACTCGCCGAAGAGCACCGCGACGGCCGGGAAACCGTCCTGAAGACCTGGACCAAGGAGCAAGGCGAAGCCCTCAAACCCTCATAAGTGCTGGTCAAAGCCCCTGGCCCGCGGACATGATGGAGCCGTTCAATGCCGCACAACCGTAAGGACCCCGTCATGGCTCTTCCTCCGCTCAGGCCCGAACAGCGCCGGGCCGCGCTCGACAAGGCCGCCGCCGCACGCAAGGAACGGGCCGAGGTGAAGGACGCCCTCAAGCACGGCAGGACGTCCCTTGCCGAGGTACTGGCCAGCGACTCCGCGGCCATCCGCAAGATGCAGGTCCGTGCCCTGCTCGAATCGCTCCCCGACATCGGCAAGGTCCGGGCCCAGAAGCTCCTCACGGAAGTGGGGATCTCCGAAGCCCGCCGCATCCAGGGTCTGGGCATCCAGCAGCGCGAACGCCTCCTGGAACGGTTCGGGCCGCTGGGCTGACCAGTGCGCCCGGTGGATGACGACGGCCCTGACGCCGGGCACGGGTCAGGGCCGTCAGCCACACGAGTTCCCGGCACAGGGGCCGGAGGAAGACACGGGTCGTCGTCTCCAACGCAGCCCGTCCCCGGAAGGTCACGTCCGCCCGGGACCGGGATCCGAACACGCCGAGGCAGCTGTCATGCCGCCGGGCGCTTCCACGCCCACATCGAGGGGCCGTGTTCCTTCAGGGCCTTGCACACCGCGTTGACCAACGACTGCGGGTTGACCGAGGAGACGGTCTTGGCCTGCGACCACTCCAGCGCGTACACGAACAGATCCCGCACGTGGTCCGCGGCCCCGGGATCGCCGGCCGCCGCAGTGAACAGCGCGTCGAACGACTCCGGGTCCTGCGAAGACCAGGCGGACATCAGCCGCAACCTCAGCGCGCGAGCCGGCGGCACCCGTTCGTACAGGCTCTCGGTCTGCTCCATGGCCTCGGCCAGGGGCTTGCCGGTCACCCACTCGTTGCCGGTGACCAGGGTGAGGTTGTCGACGAACGCCGCGGCGGTGCGGGCCATCGCCTGCAGGTCGTGGCTCTGCAGCGCGATCATCGCGTCCAGGCGCCGCCGGGCCTGCTCCGCCTCGGCGACGGCCGCCTGGAAGTAGACCTGTGCCAGTTGGTGGGCATCCGCCTGTCGGAGATCTTGACGAATGAGAGCGGACGGCACGGCTACTGCTCGCGCAGGCGTCTGCCCAGTTCCTCAATCATGGCGACGCGGTCGGGGTCCCGCTCGCGCAACTGCCGCCACCGTTCCTCCCGTTCGGCACTGTAGTGCTCCCGCGTGTGCTGTTCGGCGGCCAGGAGCCGCTCGGCGGTGACGCCGAAGAGGGGCGGCGCCCACTCCTGCCAGGCGATCCATCGATCCTGGGCGTGGTCGTAGCGGCTGGAGCTGAGCCGACCGCGGTGGCCAGTCGTCTCCGGCTGCCGGTAGGTTTCCTCGGCCATGCCGAGCGCCTGGGCCATCGCGGCGCGGCTGCGGCCGGTGAACACCCGCAGATGCGCCAGCAATTCGTGTTCGACGGAGCACAGGTCGGCCGGGGCGACGCCGACGGCAGCGGCCAGCTGAACGAGCGTCTCGGGCCGAGGGGTCCGAGAGCCCGCCAGGTAGAGATTCACCGCCCGCTCACTCACCCCGGCCGCTCGCGCGATCTGTGCCACCGAGGCGCCAGCGGCATCTCGGGCCGCGCGGAGCTTCGCCGGATCGAAGCCGTACTCCGTCTCACTCACATGCAGTTCATACCCCCGATCTCGGGAGGTTCGTTCACCCTGAACGAACCTCGACCGATAGGCGTGGGTGGAAGTTTGTTCAGGGTGAACGAACCGTCATACTGCGATGTGCCGTCTTCGTGGCAGTGAGCCAGCTGGGGATGCACCGCTCCATGACAGCCGCGAGATCGCGAGTACCACTGCCGTGTCAGTGGCGAGCACCGCCACGGGCTGACGACCAGCAGGAACACGGTTACTCCCGCTCAACAGTGACCCTCTGCTTGTGTTACGGGGAGTACTGCTGAGATTGGTAGTTGGCCCTCGGCTCTGTCCACCGGGCCGGTGGACAGAGCCGAGGGTGGGTCAGGTCGCTGACCCCGGGGTGGTGAGACGGACTTCGAGGTCAGCGATGCGTCGGTCCTGGAAGCGGAGGTTGGAGCGGGCGGCCTGAAGCCGCTCGTCGAAGGCACGGTTGTCGGCCGTCCGCTGCCGAACCCTCTGTTTGAGGGTGGTGTTCTCGGTGGTGATCCACTGGATGGCCTCCTCGGTCCATTCGGCGTGCAAGTCGCGCATCTGGCCGAGGAGTTCGCTGATGCGGGTGCGCTGGATAAGGATCTCGGCCTGCGCGGCCTTGAGACCCTCCTCGGCATTCAGAGCACGTTCGCGCCAGGTCGCCTCGCGCCCGTTGTCCTGGTCTGCGAGCATCTGGGTCCGGCGTTCTCCAGCCTCGGCCATCGCCGCGGCGACAGCGGTTCTGGCCTCGGCGTTGTCGTAGAGGAAGGTGCGCGAGACGTCCGCTCGGCCGGCGGCGGCTACACTGATCTGGGCTTTCTCGCGTCGGAGCCGGGCGATGGCCTGGTGGACGCGCTCAAGGGCGGTCTCGGTCTTGCGGCGGCGGGCGGCCAGGGCCGCAGCGGTGCGAGGTTCGGGGACGGTGGCGGTGTTCATGCGGCCGGCGGCGTTGCAGCAATTGCTTCGTCTCTCGGCTTCGTCCGCGGGTTCCAGGGCTCTGGCCCAACTTCGGTCGTGCTATGTCTGGCACCGGACTACCGTCAACTCGGTGGTCACGACCCGGCGGCGGAAGCCGTTACGGGCCAGCCGGCGCAGGTAGCCGCAGTGGTCGAGGTGCGCGTGGGCGATCACGAACAGGCGACCAGGGTCCTGGCGCGATCAGCAACTTGCTGCCGGTGACCGAGCCGGACGCCACCGAGAAGGGTCAGCAGCGCGGGCTGGGGCCGTACGGACCGGCCGTGTGCATCGGCAACACGCTCAGTCGTCATGTTCTCGCGCTCCTCGTGTTCATCGTCGTATTGAGGCCGATCGGCCCTGGTGGGTCGGCGGCGCCGGTGGTGTGCTGGTAGTGGCGGGAAGGACTCGTTGGGATGCGGAGAGCGGCTGGCAGCCGTGCACCGCGCGATCCGGACCCGCGAGAAGCGGGTGGCCCTTCCCGTCCGCCTTGCCATGACCAGCGTGCGGGAGCAGCTGGTCCAGCGTATGGGCCAAAGAACCCGAGCCGGGTCCGGGCGGCCCGTGGCGCGCGTACGCAAGGGCGCGCACGCTGGGATCAGCAACCCATGAAGGGAGCCGGTGCGATGACCTCCGCAACCACCATGACCACGGCTCTTGAGCCTGTGCACCGCGAACGGCTGATGGGCCTCGCCCGTGAGGTCTCCTTCCCGGCCGGTACCCGCCTGTTCGAGGAGGGGCACCGGGCCGACCGGTTCTGGATCGTGCGCACCGGCACCGTCGCCCTCGACCTGCACGTGCCCGGTCGGCGCCCCGCCGTCATCGAGACGCTCGGACACGACGAGCTGGTGGGCTGGTCCTGGCACTTCCCGCCGCACATCTGGCACCTCGGGGCCGAGGCGATGAGCCCGGTACGGGCCTGGGAGTTCGATGCCGAGGCGGTGCGCGCGATGTGCGCCACCGACGCCGAGTTCGGGCGGGCCGTAGCGGTGTGGGTGGGACGCGTGGTCGCTCAGCGGCTGCACGCCTCGCGTGTCCGACTGCTCGACCTCTACGCTCCGTACGGCAGCGGAGGCCTGACGTGACCGCCCGAGCGCCCGGCCCTGCCGGGGAATTCGAGGAGAAGAGCATGGACAGCAGCCCGCACCGGGTGGGCGACGTGATGACGCGCGCCGCCGTCGCGGTGGGCCGCAATGCGCTGTTCAAGGACATCGTCGAGCGCATGGAACAGTGGCAGGTCAGCGCCCTGCCGGTGCTGGAGGGCGACGGCCGGGTGATCGGGGTGGTCTCCGAGGCCGACCTGCTGCCCAAGGAGGAGTTCCGGGACAGCGATCCGGACCGGTTCACCCAGCTGCGCCGGCTGCCCGACCTCGCCAAGGCCGGGGCAGTCTGCGCCGAGGAGCTGATGAGCACGCCGGCCGTCACCGTCCACGCGGACGCGACGCTCGCCGAAGCGGCCCGCATCATGGCTCCGCGGCACATCAAACGGCTGCCCGTGGTGAGTTCCGAGGGCGTCCTCGAAGGCGTGGTCAGCCGCGGCGACCTGCTGAAGGTCTTTCTTCGCTCGGACAACGAACTCGCCGACGAGATCCGCCGTGACATCGTCGACGTCCTCTTCCCGGCGCCGATCGAGCCCATACACGTGATGGTCACCGACGGCGTCGCGACCCTGACCGGGCGCGTCGGTGGGGAATCTGCTCGGGTCGACCTGGCCACGCGCCTGATCCGGGGGGTGGAAGGCGTCGTGGGGGTGGACTGCCGTCTCACCGCCGCCGACGTGGTATGACCCTTCCGCGGTATGACCCCTCAGTGGCATTTGGAGTCAGCGACAGCCGTCAGCGTCACCCCTTGCCCCCGCTCGGATTCCTGGCCAGCCCCACGAGCAGTCCCGAGCCCGCCGCCCGCGCGGCCGGCGCCAGGGCGGCGAAGACCCCCGCACCGATCATCGAGCCCAGCCCGATGACGACGGCATCGAAAACGCCCAGCCTCCGCTCCAGCACAGCAGTTCCACCGCTCTGCGACGCCTGGCTCACTCCACACCACCATCTGCCGACATCCGGGATCCCGAGACCCTGTCGGGGATGAACAGCAGGTCGCGTGCATCGTGCTCCTCGACCTCCGAAGATCCGATCGGAGTTGTCCTCGCTCCCGAAGACGGTCACAAACCGGACACTAGTCGGCCGGGCATGGTCCTGCTGACGGTGGCAGCGGCTGCATGTGCCTGCCGGCTTTCCGCTTCCAGTCTCCGGCCGTGTCCGACACGGCCGGTGTTACAGCAGTTCCGCGTACGCTGCCGCCACATACGACCCGGGTCTGTGACCGCGATGCCTGAGTTGCGGCGCGGATCGGGGCCCGGCAGGCTGTAGCTGGCGATCGTCCTTGATGACGTGAGGAGGTGATCGGGTTGCAGAATCATGCGCGCCCGTTCAGCCCTCCAAAACGTTGGTGTGGGTGACGTGTGCCGCCTTAATGGCCGGTGTCCCGGTGAGTCCGGTCGTGATTCTGCAACGACCGGTCCAGCCCAGGTATCAACCGGACGAGACCCGGCTTCGCAATCCCCGTCCCGCTCCGGAGCGGATGCGCGGAGTGCTCCTTTGTGACGTGCACCAGGGACACACCGTTCGATCCGTGGTGTCCGCTGACCAGGTGGTCGGCCGTGACCCAGACGTGTACGGCAACGGTCGCCACGACCTGCCGCCGGCGACAAGGAGCAGCAGAGCATGGGTGGAAAGCAAAAGACACTCGTCATGCTGGCCGGAATCGCGCTGGCAGCCGGACTCACCAGCCCCGCTTTCGGGTCCGGCGCCGCTCACTCGCCGGCCCCGGCCACCGCGGCCACGAGGTCAGGGACCTCGGTCGTGGAATGGAACCGCGAACTCATCACCATCCTGAGCGATCCGAAGGCGCAGCCGGCCACCATCCAACCCACGCGCAGCTTCGCGCTCCTTCAGGCTGCCGAGTACGACGCAGTGGTGTCGATCACCCGGTCCGGCCCCGCCTACAAGTTCTCGGTTTCGGCACCGCGAGGCGCTCGTCCTGATGCCGCGGCGGACCAGGCAGCCCACGATGTGCTGGTCGCCCTGTACCCGGCCGAACGCGCAGGCGTGGACCAGCGGCTGAGCAGCCAGTTGTCCGCGATTCCGGACGGCCCGGACAAGCAGGCGGGTATGACGGTGGGAGCCACGGTCGCCCGCCGGCTGATCAGCCTGCGGTCCCACGACGGGTCCTCGGCGAAGCCGCCTCGCTTTCGCCCCGGCGACAAGGCCGGTGACTACCGGCCCACCCCTCCGGACTTCCCGACACCGGTGTTCACCAACTGGGGCTCGGTCAAGCCGTTCGTGCTGACGAGCGGACGCCAGTTCCGCCCGGCACCGCCACCAGCCGTGAGCAGCGCCGAATACGCCACCGCCCTGAACGAGGTCAAGAACCTGGGGAGCAAGACCGGTAGCGCCCGCACCCCCGATCAGACAGCAGCCGCGAAGTTCTGGGCGGCGGCGCCCGTCTGGAACGTCTGGAATCAGATCGCGCAGAACCTCGTCACTTCCCAGAACGCGAGCTTGGACCGGGCGGTGAAGGTCTTCGCCCGGCTCGACCTGTCCCTCGCCGACACCACGATCGCGATGTACGACGCCAAGTACGCCTACCGCGTGTGGCGGCCCGTCAGCGCCATACGGCTCGGCGCTACGCACTACAACCCGCACATCGTCGGCGATCCCCACTGGACCCCCCTGCTGACGACCGCCCCGGACCCGTCATATCCCAGCGCCCACGCCGCACTCAGCCAAGCGGCGGCAACCACGCTCACCAGGCTCTACGGCGCGCGGCATCGTCTCGCAGTGACATCGAAAGGCACCACCCGAACCTATGCCGGCTTCCAGGACGCGGCCACCGAAGCGTGGCTCAGCCGGACCTGGTCCGGCCAGCACACCTCAATCGACAACCGCGCGGGCCGACAACTCGGCTTCCAGGTGGCCGACTTCGTGGCAGTTCACCTCTGACCGTCCCGCACCGGGGCGACATCGATGCGCAGCAGGGCGGCGGCCGGAGGCCGGCGGCAGCGGGAGCCCCGGCACCACTGCCAGGGCCACGCTGCACCTGGGAACCCCTGTCCGTTCCGAATCAGTCAGGGCGGGACGCGTAGAAGGGAGCGCAGCCGTGGCCATCTCTCGTCGTGACGTCCTCAGACTGTGTGGCGTGTCCGCGCTGGCCGGAGTCGGCACGGGCGGGGTCGCCGACCGCTACTCGCGGGCAGCGACGAGCGCTCCCGTTCCTCCGGATAAGGCGGACTACACGCTGCGGATCGCGACCGGACGTGTCGAGCTCGCGCCGGGCACGGTCGTGTCGACCACGACGTACAACGGCCAGTTCCCGGGTCCGCTGCTGCGGTTCACCGAAGGCCGCCCGGTCGTGGTCGACGTGCACAACGACACGGCCACCCCCGAGCTGCTGCACTGGCACGGCCAGCGGGTTCCGGCCGACGTGGACGGGGCCGTCGAGGAGGGCACCCCGTACATCCCCGCGCACGGGATGCGGCGCCTGGCGTTCACCCCCGGGCCGGCCGGCTTCCGCTTCTACCACACCCATGTGGCAGCACTCGGCGCCTGACCCGCGGCACGTACTCCGGACAGGCCGGCCCGGTCTACATCGAGCCGAAGACCAACCCCGGCTCCTACGATCAGGAAGCGTTCCTGACGCTGAAGGAGTTCGAGCCCTCCCTCAGCCATGGCGGGGACATCCCGCAGATCTTCCTGGCCGGCTCCCCGGTGCCGGAGCTGAGACGCAGGGGCGAGCAGGCCATGGCCGGCTCCCTGGCCCGGGGCGTGCCGCGCGGGTACGAGGTCGGCTACCGCGCAGTCGGCGTCAACGGCCGCAAACTCGGGCACGGCCCTCCGGTCAGGGTCAGGACCGGACAGCGCGTGCTGTTGCACGTCCTCAACGCCAGCGCCACCGAGATCCGCAGCCTCGCCCTGCCCGGCCACACCTTCAAGGTCGTCGCGCTCGACGGCAACCCGGTACCCCGCCAGGCCGACGTACCAGTGCTGTGGATCGGCACCGCCGAACGCGTCTCGGCCGTCGTGGAAATGAACCACCCGGGTGTCTGGGTGCTCGGAGACACGTCGGACGACGACCGGAACGCCGGCATGGGCACGGTCGTGGAGTACGCCGACCGCAGCGGCACTCCGCGATGGAACGCGCCACCCTCACTCACTTGGGACTACCGCACTTTCGCCGACGCCGGCTCCACGAATCAGCGACCCGACCACACGATCGACCTGCTGGTGGAGAAACGCAACGCCGCCGAGAAGGGATTCAACATCTGGCCCCTCAACGGCGTCCCCTTCTCCCTGGACACCGACAGGCCGGTGCTGGACGTCGAGCGCGGCAGGCGGTACCGGATGCGGCTGCGCAACGCCTCCGACGACATCCACCCGCTCCACCTGCACCGCCACACCTTCGAGGTCACCCACATCGCCGGCACCCCGACCCGCGGCCTGCGCAAGGACGTCGTCATGCTCGGCGGCTACCAGACCGTTGCCCTTGACTTCACCGCCGACCAGCCGGGACTGTCCCTGTTCCACTGCTACCAGCAGCTCCACATGGACTACGGCTTCATGATCCTGCTGCGCTGCTCCTGACCATGCCAGGGCGCTGGCCACCTGCCAGAGAGTCAAGGTGCGCACCGGCACGCCGAGTGCTCCGGCCACCGGATCGAGGGCGGCGTGCACGACCGGCATGAACCGTCGGAGCAGGACCACCGTGGCGTACCCGTAACGGTCCAGCCATACTTCCGCTTGGCCCGTCCCAGCCCGAAGGCGGTGGATGCGCACTCCGGGGAGAGAGACGCGGCGGAGCGCACGACGACCCGGCTGGCAGCAGCAAGGTGTCGCGGGGCAGTAGAAAGCCGCCGCTTTGGCCGCCGTTACAGGCCCGCATCACCCTGCTCTCGACCGGACCGGGATAGCGGCTTCCCGCTGAATCGGGCGACCATCGGGAACCCTCTCCGGCAGACCCCTACCGCTGGTATGGCCCACTCACCGAGCGACGTCCAGTTCCGTGTACATCCCAGCCGCGTAGTGACCCGGGACATTGCACAGCAGCTCGTAGCGACCCGGTCGCAGCGTGACCGTGGTCCAGGCAGCCGCACCAGAGGCGATGCCGTCTCCAGCGCCACTGCCACAGGTGCGGGACGCCTCGCCAAGGCTGCCGGCTTCCGATACCCGGCCGTCGGAGCCGATGGCACGTTGTCCTGCGGCCTGCCTCGCCGGCAGCGGCAACACGATCGCCTCGTGTGTGAGGGTCCCCGCGTTGATGACGCGCACTGTGACCTTTCCTGCCGGAACGGTCGAAGGGTGGGCTACCAGGCGCATCATGCTCATGCCGTACCAACCTGGGTGGCCGTTGTTCGGCGCGGGCCAGTTCGGGCCCCGCATCATGCGTCCCGTGTCCCACACGGTCACGTCGACCGCACTGCCTGTCGCGGCCGGCGCGGCGCATCGGGCGTCCTGCGCTCGCCAGGGCGCCGGTCCCGCCGTGTGAAAGGCGCCGGACGCAGCCATCAGACTTGTCGTGGCGAGGCCCAGCACCAGGGCCGCCGCGGCGATGGCGATCGCCGCCCAGACCTCTCGGCGGCTATGCGGGTTCATCGGTGCTCCCGAAGCAGCGCGAGCCGGCGTTTGTAGTCGTCCTCGTCGATCTCCCCGCGCGCAAACCGCTCGGCGAGGAGGCTCTCGGCCCGTCGCTCCTGCCAGTCGCCAGCGCCAGGCGGTGGGGGCGAGCCCGGCTGGTGATGACGGGCACCGGCGAGGTAGCGGACGAGTGCGACGAGGCCAACGATCAGGACGGCCCAGAACAGCACCATGAACACCGTCATGATGATCCAGCCACCCCAGCCCCATCCGTCGCCGTACCACATCATGCCGATCACTTCCCTCGGCTGATTGCTCCAGCGCTACCAGGATGGATCAGTGAGACCTCAGTCGAACTGGGCCACAGTTCCCAGGTATAGGGCCGGTGGGCCCAACGCCTGATCTGGACCGGCGAAGCCACGTGGCGCTGATCAGGCGAAACAGCACTACATGTTCGGCCTCCTCCGCCCCCCACCTGAAGAGCGCGATCGCGCGGGATCTCTACGACCGGGCACGAACGGTCGCCCCACCATCCCTGGTGCTTTGAGCGCGATGGGCCGTCGGGCTGGGCAGTCAAGGCCATGATGACGAAGGACTGCCCCCTATTGGATGCCTTGCTGCCACCGTTCTCATCTGGTCCAACCGGCAGACGAAGGGGCACCGACCGTGGCTCAGCCGAACACCGACAACCAGCCCAAAGCACCGCTGATCGCCCTGGAATGCACGACCCTGCTGGTCGCCGCCTCATCGTCCATGACAAAGCCGCCAACCGCGTCGTCCTCCTCCAGCACAGCCAGAACGGCAAGTTCGCCGAGGAGAGGGAGCGTCAGGCCGTGGCACGGGCACACGTCTCTCGGGCCCCGGTCCGGACGCCGGGGGTGAAGCCGGCACTTGAGTAACCGGGGTCCGAGAATGCAGCCCGGTTCGGAGAGCAGAGTTGAGCATTGGGCACGTCCGCCCATGCGAGTGTTTGCAGTCTGGGCTTGATCTGGAAGTGTGTCACCTGGAGACGGCCCGACGGGCCGGGCTTCGCCTGCTCTCCGAGGGCGAAGCAAGGCCGCTGCGGGCATCGCTCCGGCATGCCCGCAGCGGTGTATTGCTCGTCTGAGCGGCCTGCGGCTGCCTGGGGGGCCCGTACGCGTGGCTTGGAGCGGTCACGGTGCGTTGTGCGGGCGGATGAAGAGCAGGGCGATGTCGTCGTGGCGGGGCGCGGATTGTCCCCGTTCAAGGGAGCCTCGCCGACCGCCACCGTGGTCGCCGCGGCAACGCAGCCCCCGCCGCCGATGAAGAAGGCCGACGGCCTCGAACTGCTTATCTCCGGCCTGTTGAACAAGGCCCCCGACAAGCGGCTGGGCGCCCTTGCCGCGCTGGAGAAGCTATCCAGTTGGCGCATCGCCACGAAGGAGATGCCGAAGCCGACCGCTGCCCCCGGCAATCTCCCGAACCGGGTATCGTCCGGCGTCGCCCGAGCAGATCCGAGACCGCATCCCACGAAGCCGCAGCCGAAGCCGCAGCGCCCCATCCAGCCGTCGGACATGGCCGCTGTCCGGACATTGCGAATCTGGGCAGGCGCCCTGGGCTTTATGACACTTCCGCTCATGATCGGCGGCTTTGCGGCTGGTATCAATGGGCAAAACGACCTTGGCATCGCCCTGATCGTCATGGCCGCGGTCGATTTCTTTGTCGTTCTGCCCCTCATCGCATATGCCGTCCACAGGCGAGAAAAGAGCTGGTGACCTGGTCTTTCAGTCGGGATGCGGGGGTGCGTCGTGTCCGCGGTTGAGCTGGGACATGAACTCCCGGTTGGCCGCGCGGGCGGCGGCGAGGTCGTCGTCACGGTCCTGGAGCGTGAGTTCCAGGTCGACGACCTGCTGTTCGAGGGTGGTGATGCTGGCCTGGAGCTGTTCGGTGTCGTCGGGGCAGCCAATGCCGGACTCGCGCCAGACCTGCTCGCCCAGGATCTCGCTGAGGCGGGCTTCGAGACGCCGGATGTGTCCGGCAAGGCGGGCGGTGCGGGCGTCAGCTGCCGCCAGGCCGGCTTGGAGCGACGCCCGGCTGACGGCTGGACCCCGGCCACCGGGAATCGTGGGCGGCTCGGCCAGCCTGGGCGTGGATCTTGTGATCGCTGCCGCTCATCCTGACGGCGGCCTTCGCCGCCGTGGGGGTCATGGGCCCTCTGATCGGCGTGATCGCCACCCGCCGGTGACTCGTGGCCGCCAGGCCGTGGTCGGGATATGACGCCC
The DNA here is from genome assembly GCF_001636945.3 of Streptomyces sp. FXJ1.172. Classification (NCBI taxonomy): domain Bacteria; kingdom Bacillati; phylum Actinomycetota; class Actinomycetes; order Kitasatosporales; family Streptomycetaceae; genus Streptomyces; species Streptomyces sp. FXJ1.172. Next base: position 200,484 of record NZ_CP119133.2, read on the forward strand.
GGCCTCGCGAGCCCACCCGGATCAGCAGAACGGTCGGAACTCCTTGAAGTCCGGCGTCGGGCGCGGATCGGGCAGCCGGTACGCGCCAGTCCGCGGCCGACCGCTGGCCGCATCGGCGGTCCCGTCGGCCAGAGCGCCCGGTATCGGACGCCACCCCAGATTGGTCTCGAAGTACGCCACGGCAGCGGCGACCGATGGCCACCAGACATCGTCGAGCAGCACGACGCCGCCAGGTCGGACGATCTCGCCCAGGAAGTGGAGGTCGACGAACACATTGTGGAAGTGGTGGCTGCCGTCGACGAACGCCGCGTCCGCGGCGAAGCCCGCGTCGGCCAACCGGGCAAGGAACCGCTGCGATGGTTCGGTCACCAGCTCGGCGATGTCGTCCAGGCCGGCGCTGCGCAGCAGCTCCCACCCGACGCCGTCGTACGCCGTGAACTGGAACGGGTCGATCACCACATGCCGCGGCTTCCGTGAACCGGTGCGCAGCAGCGCCTCGCCGATCGCCAGCGCCGAGCTGGCATAGGCGAGTCCGATCTCAACGACCGTGCCGACTCGCTCGTCCACCAGGAGGTCACGTACCCGATCACCGTCACGCTCCGGCAGCGTGACGGTGGCGAAGTCCGGACCGCCATCGGGACTCCGCGGCGGCCCGTGCTCGGCGACCTCGCGGCGTACGGCGGCCACTCGATCCGGCCACTCGCCTGCGACTCCGTCCGGCTGCACGATCGAGTTCACCAGGACACTCCTTCTGCCTGAGGGCACGGGACGTGGCCAACTGTGACACTCAGAGCGGCCAATCGAAGCGCCCAGTCACAGGAGCGGGCAGGTGAACCAGCCGACCTCGCGTCTGGACATGCTGCGGTTCGCTCGCCGCGTCGTCGAGCAGCAGACCGCGCGGCAGCTCGCCCTGATCGACCGATGGATCGCCGACGAAGAACGACGCGAGCACGAGCGGCAGCAGGGCGCGGAGCGTCGGCCGCCGCAGCCGGAGTGGCTGATCCAGTACGGGCTCAACCGCAGCAACATCGACGCCGTACACACCGGCGACTGCTGGGCGGCCGCCAAGAGCGGACGGTGCCGACCGGCCACCCGGCAGCAGGCCCTCGATGCCCTGCGGCGCCAGGTACCGGCATGCCCCCACTGCCGGCCGGACACCGCCCTCGGCACCCCCGACTAAGCCAACGAAGACGAGCAGCTTTTCAAGGGGCGCGGAACGCCGACTACTTCCCTCCAGAGGTGTCTGGCGAAGGCGCCCTCGAAGGGGCCATAGTCCTCTTCGGGTGGGTCCATCCAACCCTCCGGGCGTGAAAGACGCGTTTTGCTGCTCGACTGCCCGGAAAGATCAGGTTCATTCCCCGGACGGGCGGCAGGCCGCAGCAGGCAGGAGCGCGGATCGGATCGGCTACTCGAGCGGGTCGGCACCGGGCACCGCGCGGGCCAGCGGCTGAAGGTCTCCGTACAGGGCGGCGTGGAAGGCGGCCGCGAGTTCACGGGCCCGCTCTTCGCTGCGCACGCCGTGCATCATGACGTACACCGGGCCCGCGTAGGCGTCCCACTCGATCTCACGGTTGCGGACCAGGCGCATGATCGCGGCCCGGACTGCATCGTTCACCGCCTCGTCGATCGTGTGGCCGGAGCCGGCGGTGAGCGCGTCCGCTTTGACGGACCAGCGCAGACGTCTCTCGGATTCGATGGCGACAAAGACCACCTGCTGCGCCATGGCCTGCCGGTACGCGGCGTGGAATGCGGCCGTGCCGGTGGCGTCCGGAGTGAGGTGAGCGGGGCAGGGGATCGGAAACTGCTGCACAACGGGAATCGTGACTAAGTTTTACCGCTCTCGGCCGTGTTGACGGGGCGGACTGCCAGGGCCGCCATGCGACCGCACCAAGCTGGCCGCCATCCCCATGGGCGCGCATGCACCGGCGACGACATCAGCCCGGTGAGTACGGGCGGGTCATTCGCTCCAGCCGGACGACGACGATAGCGATGTCGTCGCCCGCGCCGCTGGCGAGGCCCAGGCGGGCGAGGAGGGCGTCGGCGAGGTGCTCCGCGCCGAACTCGGTGCAGGTGGCGAGCGTGGAGGTCAGGCGGGCCAGGCCGGCGTCGATGTCCTCACCACGGCGTTCGATCAGGCCGTCGGTGTAGAGGACGAGGGTGTCGCCGGGAGTGTAGGTGGCGTTGGCCTGGGGCCGGGGGACGTGTTCGGGGCGGGCGCCCAGGGGCGGGTCGGTGGCCTGGTCGAGCAGCTCGCAGGAGCCGTCCGGGTGCAGCAGGACGGGCGGGGGATGGCCGGCGCTGCTGTAGACGAGCAGGTGGCTGTGACAGTCGACGAGGACCTGGACGGCGGTGGCGGCCAGCGCTCCCTCCACCGAGCGGGCGTAGAGCCCCAGGGCCTCCAGGGCCTGGGCGGGACCGTGGACGGTACGGGTGGCGGCACTCAACGCACTGCGCAGCCTTCCCATGACGGTCGCGGCCGACAGCCCGTGGCCGACCACGTCGCCGACCGCGACGGTGAAACGGTCTGCGGGCAGGTCCACCGCGTCGTACCAGTCGCCGCACACGTTCAGCGATCCCGTCGCGGGGAGGTAGCGCACCGCGATGTTCGGGTGCCGGGCCAGGTCCGGGGAGTGGAGCATGGCTTCCTGCAGGGTGACGGCGACGCGCCGTTCACGGGCGTGGGCCTGCCGCAGTTCCTCGTTCAGCTGCTGCAGCTGCCGCGCCCGGGCGTACAGCTCGGCCTCCATGGCCGCTTCCCGGCCGGGGCTGAACGCGGACTGCTGCGCGGTGCGGTGGGCCCGGACGACGTCGGTCATGTCCTCCGACCGGTGGATGATCCACGCGACCTTCCCGTCCAGGCCCAGGACCGGCACGTTGATCGCGGTCCACCACCGCTCCTTGAACACCTCGGGATTGCCGGGGACCGGTATGTCGTACTTCTGCAACGCCATGTGATCGGTCTGGCCGGTGGACAGGACCCGGTGCAGTGAGGCTTTCAGCGTGTCCACCCCGTCGGCCTCCGGGTCGGCGGGATTATCCGGGAAGACATCGAAAAGGTACTGCCCCAGCAGCTCGACCCGGCTTTGTCCGGTCACCTCGCAAAACGCCTGGTTGGCAGCGGCGATCACCAGGTCCGTGCCGAGCACCAGGCACGGGCTCGGAAGGGCGGCGAACACCCCCGGGTAGTCGATCTCCGATGTCACACGCATTCCCTGCCAGTCGCTCGCTTCTCAATCTACGAAAGGTCCAGCTCCCGCGCCCGCCGAGCCCGCTCAGGGGAAGCGGGCGGCACCCCTGCCCCGCGGCGGTGTCGTGGGATGGTGTGGGACGCCGTCGCGGAAGAGGCTTACGCAGGGCCAGGCGATGCGTCGCCTGGTACCGGGTCCTAGGCTGCGGGCATGACCGAGATCCAGAGCCCGACGCCCCGCGACGCCTTCGAGCTGCTGCTGGCCGGTAACCAGCGCTTCGTCGCCGGCACCCCCGAGCACCCCAACCAGGACGCCACCCGCCGCACCGAGATCGCCCCCTCCCAGCAGCCCTTCGCCGTGCTGTTCGGCTGCTCCGACTCCCGCCTGGCCGCCGAGATCATCTTCGACCGCGGCCTGGGCGACCTGTTCGTGGTCCGCACCGCAGGCCACGTCATGGGCCCGGAGGTGCTGGGCAGCATCGAATACGGCGTGGACATCCTCGGCGCGCCCTTGGTTGTGGTCCTCGGTCACGACTCGTGCGGCGCGGTCGGCGCAGCATGCGCCGCACTGGAGGACGGCATGACACCGGCCGGGTACGTCCGGGACGTCGTCGAGCGCGTGACCCCCAGCGTGCTGGCGGCACGGGCCGCCGGACACGTCGAGCCGCAGGAGATCCTCGCCGAGCACATAAGGCACACCGTCGACCTGCTGCTGGACCGCTCCCGGGTACTCGCCGAGAAGGTCGCCACCGGGCAGGCCGCCGTGGTGGGCCTGTGCTACCGCCTGGCCGACGGCAGTGCACAGCTCGTCGCGGCCCGCGGCCTCGATGCCGCGGTGCCCGCCGCATCCTGACCGCCCAGGCCGTGGCCGCCCGGGCACGCCACCACACCGATGCCGGTCACACGGCAGACCGGGGCCCCGCGGCCCGGCGGAGCCGGTTGGCGATCGCCAGTCCCAGCCCCTCCTCCGCCGGCAGGGACGCGACAATGAGGTCGCACCCCTGCCGGTCGAGTTCGCGCAGGAACCCGTACAGCCCGCGCGCGTAGGCGGCCAGCGAAGCCGGAACCGCCACCACGGCGTGCGCCTTCACCGGGGCGCCGGCGAAGGAGGCAGGCACAAAGACGCCCACCCGGTGCCCCAGCTCCTGCGCGAGCTCCGCTTCGGCGACGACCTTCTCGGGCTCGACGAGGACGACCCGCGCCCGCGGCGCGTAGTGGGACGGATGCTGGCCCGGCACCCGAACGCGGCTCGTCGAGGGCACCGCGACCGAGAACCCCAGCACCGCTTCGAGGTCCTCGCGCGTCACCCCGCCCGGCCGCAGGATGACCGGGGCATCGCCGGTGACGTCAACGATGGTCGACTCGACGCCGACCTCGCAGAGGCCGCCGTCCAGCACGAAGTCGACGGCGTCGCCGAACTCGGCACGGACGTCGTTCGCCGTGGTGGGACTGACCTGGCCGAAGCGGTTGGCGGACGGGGCCGTGACACCGCCACCGAACGCCTTCAGCAGCGCGAGCGCAACAGGGTGGTCAGGCACGCGCACGGCCTCCGTCTCCAGGCCACCGGTCGCTTCGAGGGGCACGCGGCGACCCCGCCGCAGGACCAGCGTGAGCGGCCCCGGCCAGAAGTGTTCGGCCAGCAAGCGGGCCGTCGCGGGCACGTCCTCGACCCAGTCGCCCAGCTGCTCCGCGCCGCCGATGTGGACGATCAGCGGGTGGGAGGGCGGACGCCCCTTGACCTGGAAGATGCGCGAGACGGCGGCGGGGTCCTCGGCGTTGGCGCCCAGTCCGTAGACGGTCTCGGTCGGGAGGGCCACCAGCCCTCCGGCACGCAGCACCCCGACCGCCTTCTCGATGTCACTGGTTCTCGCCGTCACCCCCGCAATCCTGGGAGCACAGAGGACCGGCGACGGCCATGATCAATCTCAGCGCCAACCGCGGTCTCATTGACCCCGAGCCGCTCAAGATCAACTACTGGCGGCCTTGGCGCTTATCTCGGCGACACCCCCTCAGGGACGATGGCCATCCACCGCTCGCGCAGCGAGGCGCCAGCGGCCGGGAGGTCCCAGGACCGCTCGGTGACCAATGCGTCGATCACGGCACCCAGACCCATCCTCTCGCGCCCGTACCGGCGCACCGCGCGCACGGCGTGCGGCTTCGACTCGATCCCAGTCGGCGCGGACGTAATCCACCGGCATGGAAGTGGGCGTCAGTAGCCGCACTCCGGCGATGTCAGTGCAGGTCAGTAGCCTGCCGCCATGATCCACAATGCTCATGACGACCTTTCGAACCTCAGCCTCGGTGACCTGCTCGACATCTTCGAGGACGGTTCCCACCCCGCGCTGTTCGGCGGCCTGTTCAACCACCGCCGCAGTGACGCCGAGGCAGCACGCCGGAAGAACCTGGAGACCATCCGCAGCAACGAAGCCTTGATGGCTACGCAGCTCGACATCGCCGCCCGCCGGGTTCTGTTGACCGCCCGGCACGACGTATCCGTACGCTACTTCGACGCCCTCACCGCGGAGATGGACATCTTCCGTCGACTCGTGGAGCGGACCGAGGCCCTCGCCCCGGACGCCTCGGTGACGGAGGCCAACACGCTCGGCAAGGAGGTCAATGCCTGGACCCGGCGCATCAGGGCCCTGGTCTCGGCATCCGATGACGAACATACACGCACGATGTGGGCGAACTCCTTCACCGATCTGTACGTGATGCACCACCGGGCGTTCGAGCACCACATATCCCACATGCTCACCTTCGACGGGTTCGCGGTCGAGCGCTGGAACGGCGGGGCCGGCGACCTGGCCGCCGACGTGATCGCCCGCCTCCCCGCCCCCGACGGCCGCCCTGCGATCGTGCAGTGCAAGCACGTACAGGACTTTGACACCACCAGTCTTGCGGTAGTGGCAACTGCCTGCCGGTGGCTGCTCCTGCACGGTGTACGTCGTCTGCGGCCCCGCACCCACCGGGATCTTCGTCGCTCCTGCAGGAACAGCCGTCCCCGACGCCGCCGACGACGCTCCGCCCTTCCCGTAGGCGTCCGACCCGGAGTGCGAATTGGATGAACAGCCAGCCAGCAGCAGGAAACAGAGCACCGGCGGCACGGCGCGGCAAATGAAACCAATGATGCCCCCTCACAGAACAGCGACAGCTGAGCAGATGCTCCCCCACCCGCCTGCCGTCCTACCTCTCGGGAGCCGGCTCGATGGTGTGACGCGCCAGTCGCGCACGGCGCACTTCTCCCGGAAGCGACGTACAGCTCTCCTGCTGTGGAGTAAGGGTGCCCCTGGACGGTGATCAGGGCTTCCGTGATTGTCCGCCGCACGCCGTAGTGTCCGCTGGCCTTGCCGTCACCGGCCGCTTGCCCGTTACTGACCCACGCTCCTAGCTTTCGGACGTGACACACGACGAGGCAAGGCCGCTGGAGGTCGTCCATCGAGCCGGGGATCCGCCGGGGCCGCCGCTGCATGTACGAGTGGGTGACGAGGTCGTCATCACCCTGTACGGTTCAGCCGCCTATGGGTGGACACCGGTGGAGGTGGTCACAGGGTCCTTGACGGTGATCGCGGCGGAAACGACAGACGGAACCGTACGGGCCACGGTCAGGGCGGCGGGTGTCGGTGAGGCCGAGCTGCGGTCGACGTCGTCGTTTCGCGGGGATCGGTTCGGGCCGCAGACGCGGCTGTGGCGGCTGCTGGTGCACGTCGAGTCGTCGTAGGCGTACGACTGTTACGCGACCGCGGTGAGGATCAGTTGCCAGGCCCTTGAGGGCGGACCGTGTGGGTCGGGGGTGTAGGTGTCGGTCGAGCTGAGCGTCGCGGTACCGGCAGAGGCGGCGCGCGCGGTGGCGGACCGAGTACCGTCGGGAGCGGTGTGGTCGTCGAGCAACGTGACGGTGTTCGGGTTGGAGTTCCTGACCGGTGCCCAGCTGTAGTTGGCCTCCGGCTTGAGGGTGAGATGAATAGTCGTTCCGACCTTGAGGCAGGCGGCACGCAGGGGGTTGTCGGCCAGCGGGTAGAGGACCGTGACGGTGCCGCTGAGGCACGGTCGGGTGGAGCTGGTGGCCGACGAGCCTGCAGGGGCCGAGGTCCCGTGGGACGACCGGGTCGAAGCGGGGACCGAGGGGGTGTTCTTGGCGGGCGCGGTGGCCCCAGGGCCGGACGTGCAGGCAGCGGCTGAAACAAGGAGGGCGAGCACGGCGAGTGAACGGGCACCAGTGCTGCGGTGTCTCATGATGCCCCCCGGTGAAGTCGGGACAGCCCGACGGTGAGACGCGGCTGAGGCTGAATCCGTTCCCCGGTCCGTCAAGGCGGGCGATGCAGGGAAATCCCTGGTACCGACACAGAGGAAACCCTGTGTTTTTACTGTGAGTTGGCTGAACTCTGTAAATTCTCGGTTGCTTCGCGCCACGCAGGCTGCGTCTCTCTTGTTGCGTGACATGTCCGGTGCAACGATCCCGGATTGCGAACACGCGCTCCATCGGCGTGAACGTCCTTCTCCTCCCCACCTGCCGGGCGGTCTCCGGCTGCTCGAAAGGATGTTCCGTGACCCGATCCAGACGCAGACGCGGCCGCGGCCGCATAGCCGCGCTCACCGCGATCCTGACCGCAGTCCCCGCACTCTGGCTCGCCGCCCCCGCGGCCCAGGCCGACCCCACACCCCACACCCCGGCGGCCCACCACTCAGCCGACACCGGCCCCGCCGTCCGCCACGACACCTCCCCCACCCTGCGCTCCATGGCGGCCCACGCCCACCACGGCCACCACGGCAAGAAGCAACAGGACGACGACCCCGGCGAGACGCGCCTCCCGCACCCGCCCGCGTCCCATATCCCCGACCCGGTCGTGCAGTCCAGCCCCGGCGGGCCGTCCGCCCCCTCCACGGGCACGAACTTCGAGGGCATCGGCGCCGGCAACTACTCGATCACCGGTGTCCCACCGGACCCGAACGCCGCCGTCGGCTCCAGCCAGATCGTCGAGACCGTGAACACCGCCTACGCGGTGTACTCCAAGTCCGGTGCCACCGTCCTCGCCCCGACCGACACCAGCACCCTGTGGTCCGGTTTCGGCGGATCCTGTCAGTCCACCAACGACGGTGACGCCGTGGTCCGCTGGGACACCCTGGCCAGCCGCTGGGTGGTGACGCAGTTCGCCAACGTGTCCTCGACCTCCGGCCCGTACTACGAGTGCGTGGCCGTCTCCAGCAGTCCAGACGCGACGGGCAGCTACTACCGCTACTCGTTCCAGTACGCGAACTTCCCGGATTACCCGAAGCTTTCGGTGTGGCCGGACGCGTACTACATCACGTACAACATGTTCACCGCCTCCGGCAGCTTCCTGAACGCCGAGGCGTGCGCGCTGAACCGGTCGGCCATGCTCACCGGCGCGAGCGCCACCCAGCAGTGCTTCACCACCTCGTCCTCCTACGGCGGCCTCCTCGGCGCGGACCTGGACGGCTCCACCACACCCCCGTCCGGTGAGCCCGAGCTGATGGTCGGCCTGGGCACCACGAGCACGACGCTGGCCTACTGGAAGTTCCACGTCGACTGGACCACCACCTCCAACTCAACCTTCACCGGCCCGTCGACGCTGACCGTCGCGTCGTACACCACCGCCTGCGGCAACTCCGGCACGTGCATTCCGCAGAGCGGGACCAGTCAGCAGCTCGACTCGCTCTCCGACCGGCTGATGTTCCGCTTGGCCTACCGCAACTTCGGCGACCACGAGTCGCTGGTCGTCAACGACGCGGTCACGGCAGGGAGTTCGGTGGGCGTGCGCTGGTATGAGCTGCGGATGTCCGGCGGCAACCCGACCGTCTACCAGCAGGGGACCTACGCGCCCGACTCCACCTACCGGTGGATGGGTTCGATCGCTGAGGACAAGGTGGGCAACATCGCCCTCGGCTACTCGCAGTCCTCCTCCTCGGTGCACCCGTCGATCCGCTACACCGGGCGCCTGGCCGGCGACACACTCGGGACGATGACGCAGGGCGAGGTCACCGCGACTACCGGCGGCGGCTCGCAGACCAGCTACAGCCGCTGGGGCGACTACACCTCGATGTCCGTTGACCCGACGGACGACTGCACGTTCTGGTACACGAACGAGTACATCCCCGCCAACGGCAACTTCAACTGGCACACCAGGCTGGCCTCGTTCACCCTGCCCAACTGCGGCTCCACCGCGAGCAACGACTTCTCGATCGGCGTCAGCCCGGCCTCCTCCAGTGTCGATGCCGGCTCGTCGGCGACCACCACGGTCTCCACCGCCGTCACCTCCGGTTCGGCGCAGTCGGTGAGCCTGTCGGCATCCGGACTGCCCAGCGGGGCGACCGCGAGCTTCAACCCGACCTCGGTGACCGCGGGCGGCTCGTCGACGCTGACCGTGGCGACGTCGTCGTCGACGCCGGCGGGGACGTACAACATCACGGTCACCGGCACGGGCGCCTCCGCCACCCACACGGCGACCTACACGCTGACCGTCACCTCGGGCAGCGGCGGCGGTGGGATCACCAGCGGAGGCTTCGAGACGGGCAGCCTGTCCGGCTGGACCTCGGCCGGGACCACGTCCGTGGTCAGCTCCGGTGCCCACAGCGGCACGTACGCCGCCCGGGTCGGCAGCACGTCCCCGACCAACGGCGACTCCTCCATCGCCCAGACCTTCACGGCACCGTCCGGGACCAGCACGCTCGGCTTCTACTACAACGTGACCTGCCCGGACACGCTCACCTACGACTGGGCCGCGGCCACGCTCAAGGACAACACCACCGGCACCACGACCACCGTGCTGGCCAAGACCTGTGTGTCGTCCTCCGGCTGGATCCAGAAGACCGCCTCGGTCACAGCCGGGCACAGCTACACGCTCACGCTCATCAGCCACGACGACAACTACACGGGTGACGCCACCTACACCCGCTACGACGACGTGACCCTGTCCTGACCGGCGTCGGGCCAGAGATCGGTTCCTGAAACGTCGCGCCCGGGGCGGACCTGCGCCGGTGGTCCGCCCCTCCCTCAAACGCCCTCTCCTCGGGGCGTACATCCCCCATCGACGACAAGGGGTCTCCTCATGTCGCGCACTGCTGTCCGTAGATCCGTGGCAACTGTCACCACCGCTCTGCTGTCGTTAGGCGGTCTCCTTCTCACCTCCCACCCGGCCCTGGCCGACGTCTCCAACGGCGGCTTCGAGTCCGGCAGTCTGACCGGCTGGACCTCCGCCGGGACCACCTCCGTGGTCAGCTCAGGAGCCCACAGCGGTACCTACGCCGCCCGGGTCGGCGGCACCTCCCCCACCAACGGCGACTCCTCGATCGCCCAGACCTTCACCGCGCCGACCGGCGCCACCCAGCTGTCGTTCTGGTACGACGTCACCTGCCCCGACACACTGACCTACGACTGGGCCACGGCCACCCTGACCGACACCACCACCGGCACCACGACGACCGCACTGGCCAAGACCTGCACCAACGGCCAGGGCTGGAAGCAAGTGACGTCGTCCGTGACCGCCGGCCACAGCTACACCCTCAAACTCGTCAGCCACGACGACAACTACGCGGGCGACGCCACCTACACCCTCTACGACGACGTCACCTTCACCACCGCCACCCCGCCGCCCGGCCTGGCCCAGGTCAGCACGGACCCGTTCACCAACTCCTCCAGCCAGCACGCCACCGAGCTGGAACCCGACACCTTCGCGTACGGCAACACGATCGTCGCCTCCTCGCAGGTCGGCCGGTTCACCGACGGCGGCTCCTCCGACATCGGCTGGAACACCTCTACCGACGGCGGCACCACCTGGCAGCACGGCATGCTGCCCGGCATCACCACCTACCAGGGCGGCACCTGGGCCCGCGTCTCCGACCCGGCCGTGGCCTACGACGCCAAGCACGGCACCTGGATGGTCACCGGGCTGGTCATCGACTCCAGCGTCAACGGCGCCGGCGTCAGCGTCAGCCGCTCCACGAACGGTACGAGCTGGCAGGACCCGGTGATCGCGGTCGGCAACGACGGCCAGGGCTACGACAAGGAGTGGATCGTCTGCGACAACTCCGCCACCAGCCCGTACTACGGCACCTGCTACGTCGAGGTCGACATCACGTCCTCGGGCAACGCGGTGGTGATGAGCCGCTCCACCGACGGCGGCGCGACCTGGTCGGCGCCGGTGGCTCCGTCCGGAGGCCCGAGCGGCCTGGGCGGCCAGCCCCTCGTCCAGGCGAACGGCACCGTCGTGGTCCCCTACTCCGCCAACGGCAGCTCCGTAGACGCCTTCAACTCCACCAACGGCGGCGCCAGCTGGTCCGCCAGCACCCTGATCGCCAACGTCTCCAGCCACGGCGTGGCCGGCAACCTGCGCGACGGTGAGGGCCTGCCGTCCGCCGAGATCGACGGCTCCGGCAAGATCTACGTCGCCTGGCAGGACTGCCGCTTCCGCTCCGGCTGCCCGGCCAACGACATCGTCTACGCCACCTCCAGCAACGGCACCAGTTGGTCGTCGGTAACCCGTGTCCCGATCGACGCCACCACCAGCGGCGTCGACCACTTCATCCCGGGTATCGGCATCGACCCCGCCACCTCCGGCACGACGGCGAAGATCGGCCTCTACTACTACTTCTACCCCAACGCCAACTGCACCACCTCCACATGCCAGCTGGAGGTCGGCTACATCTCCTCCGCCAACGGCGGCAGCACCTGGAGCAGCCCGGCCACCGTCGCCGGGCCCATGTCCCTGTCCCAGATCGCCGGCAGCACGCAGGGCAGCATGGTCGGCGACTACATCTCCACCTCCGTCATCGGCGGCAAGGCGGTCTCCGCCTTCGCCGTCGGCAAGGCTCCGACCAACGGGCAAGCCTTCGACGAGGCCCTCTACACCGCCGGCCCGCTCACCGTCACCGGCGGCAGCGCCCGCTCCACGACCCACGGCGCGGCGACCGTCCCCTCACCGCACCTCACCAGGCCGCTGCCGATCCGGCACTGACCCGAGAAAGCACACAGTGCGCCCCGGCGAAAACGCCGGGGCGCACCTTTGTTGAGTACGGGCCCAGGACTGTCGGCGCAGGAACCGGGCGCCGGACCACGACGCCACAGTGGCGTGCGGCGACGTGAGGAGGCAGGTGTGGTGCTGGAGCAGAAAAGACGCAGGCCGGGGCTCGGGGGCCGTGGTCCGGGGCCGCCGTCCTTGCGGTGGCCTGCCTTCTGGCCGCCTGTGGAAGCGGCGGCGGCAGCAGCTCACACTCCGACTCCACACCACCGCGCCCTTCCGCCGACCCGCACGCCACAACGCCGTCGGCAAGCGGTACAGGTGCGGCAGTTCACCCAACCTCGCCCTCCACGCCATCGGCGACGGCACCTCCCGGGACACCGTCGTCGCCCCCCAGTGACACCGCCAGGCCCCGCCCTACGGCCTCTCCGCCGTCGGGCTGCCTGGCGGGCTCCGTCACGGTCACCCACAGGGCCGGGGACGGCTCCGTCCAGAGCCTGTGTGTGCGATCCGGAACGACGGTGACCGTCGTCCTGGAGCCCCGCGCCCAGGGCCCCTGGCCACAGCCGCGCAGCAGCAACCCGATGCTGGCGCTGGTGACCTCCTCCGCCACTCGCGCAACGGTCCCAGGGAGCCGTGGCTTCCGTGGCGGACGGTGACGACGAAGTCGGGGCCGGCGAAGACCATGATCTCGCCGGTGTCGACGACCTCGCTGGTGGCGGTCAGCTGCTCGTGCTCGACGTAGGTGACGGTCTTGAAGACCGCGAACAGGACGTCGCCGCAACTCTCCAACTTGGGCTGCTGGTGGGCCTGTACGGCGTCCTCCACGGCGAGCGGGTGCAGGCCGAAGAACTCGGCGACGTCGGCGAACTCCGTCTCGGTCGGCTCGTGCAGGCCAAGCCACACGAAGTCGTGGCCGTGCTTGCGTACCTGCTGGACGGCCTCCTCAACGGTGTCCGTTCCGGGCTGCCGGATGCCGTCGCGGTAGACCACGCAGTTGACCACCGCCGAGCCGAGCGGGGAGCGGGCCGGGTGGCTGAGGTCCACGCGGCCGCGGCCCGGCGCGCCAGGCGGGCGACTTTGCGCAGGTTGCCGACCATCGACATGCGGGACCCTCCTTCGCCGGGTCCGGACAGTGTGCCAGGAGGCAGTGAACGGTCAGGAGAGCACGGCGGGGGTCAGTGGCGCTGGCGGGCGGCGTCGGTCAGCAGATGGATCACCTCGGGGGGCAGGTCGAGGTGGTGTGCGATCCACGCCGAGTCATGGCCGTGGGTGGCGAGGAGCCACGCCGTGTACAGGGTGTTCAGGCTCGGGGCGTCCGGGCCGAGCAGGAAGGGCCGGACGGCCTCCATCGGGAAGCCCTCCAGGGACCGGGCGGTGAACAACCCGTCTCCCAGGTGATCCGGCATGACCCTGCGGGCGCGTTGTTCGGCCTGTCGATGGTGGTGCCACAGGGCCGCGATCAGGAAGAACGCCGCGGTCGCGGCACCCAGCAGCACTCCGCCGACCACCGGCTTGTCGCGGGTGGGGGCGGTGTTGACCGCGACCGTCTCCAGTACGACGAGCGTGAGCACGCCGAGGAACGCCGCGCCCTCCCCGGTGCGGGGGTGGGGTACCGTCCGCATGCCGCACACCTCCCTGTCTTCCTCTTCATCGTGTCCTGCCGAGCGGACTGCTGTCCTGGGGCCGTCAGGCCCTCTGCTCGGGGGGGGTCAGGCCAGCACCCGCTGCCCTGCCCGGGGCGCCCGCTCGTCTTCGTCCTCGTCGTCCACGTGCCAGTGCAGGTCGTGCACCCCCGGCTCCAGTGAGAGGCGGGAGATGACCTGCTCCAGCGCGGCAGCCACGTCGCCGCTGATAGTGACGGCGGCACGCACGCTGGTGGTGTCCTCGCCCTCACGGCGGGCCCGCAGCCCCGTCGCAGTCAGCCCGGAGGCGGTCAGGGCCTGGGCGAGCAGGGCCCGGATGTGGGTCTCGGACCCGCGCTCGCAGCGCAGGTGCACGCTGGCCCGCACGTGGTCGTCCGGGTCGCTGCCGGCGGCCGGCGCACGGTCCAGCAGGCGTCCGGCCGGGCGCAGCAGCACGTGGATGCCGAGCACCGTCAGCGTGCCGAGCGCGGCCAGCGCGAGCCGTCCGGAGGCGGCCAGCACGCCGACCGCCGCCGAGCACCACAGGGTGGCGGCCGTGTTCAGGCCGCGCACGCCGGCGCCGTCGCGCAGGATCACCCCGCCGCCCAGGAAGCCGATCCCGGACACGACGTAGGAGGCCACCCGCGTCGGGCTGCCCCCGTCGCCCACCGCCACGCTGTACAGCACGAACAGCGTGGCGCCCGTGGCGACCAGGGCGTTGGTACGCAGACCCGCCATGCGCGCCCGCCACTGCCGCTCCACGCCGATCAACGCGCCGCAGGCCGCACCGGTGGCAAGCCGGATCAGGAAGTCCATCGTGGTCAGGGCGTGCATGGCACACCTCCTTCAAGGTGCGGTGGTTGGTGACTTACTGGCTGACCGCGACCTGCACGATCTTGATGACCACGAGAATCATGGAGACCAGCAGGTAGGTGCGCAGCGCGCCCATGCCGATTTTCTTGCCGCTGGACATCACGGCTGGGGCGAGGCTCTCCAGCGGCGGCATCCGCCAGGCGTCCCGGCCGGTGCGGTCGATCGGGTCATCCTTAGTGGCCGTACGGCGCCGGGTGAAGGCATACCCGGCGGCGAGCACCCCTGCGACCCCGCAGGCGGCCATGATGTCGACGATCACGTCCGCGCTGATGTCCGGGAACAGGACCGAGGCGGTCAGGATCACCGACAGCATGACCAGCACCCCCACCACGGCGGCGGTGAAGGCGTTGGTCTTCGGGCCGTTCACCCACGGGCCGAGGACCTGCTTGTCGTTGCACAGCAGCAGAAGGAACACGCTCGCGGACGGCAGCAGCACACCGGCGAGGGTCTGCACGCCCTCGGTCAGCAGGCCCAGCGGCGAGCCCGGGATCAGCACGATCGTGGCCGCGGCGGCCACGAGCCCGGCGTAGACGGCATAGAAACCCTTCGCGCCGCCCACCCCCCGGTGCAGGGAGTGCTTCATGCCCAGCACGTCACCGATCGCGTACGCGGTCGACAGCGAGACGGCGAACGCGCCGATGATCGAGGCGTCCAGCAGCGCGATCGCGAACAACACCCCGGCCAGCTTGCCCGCCTTGGTCTCAAGGCCCTGCGCGACCCCGGCGGTGTCGGTGAACTGGCCGAAGCCGTGCGTCCCCGAGAACGCGGCAGCCGTGAAGCCCATCATCGCGGCAGCGCCGATGACCACGATGACGATGCCGATCCACAGGTCGGCCTTCTCGTAGCGCATGAACCGCGGGGTGATCCGCTTGTCGATCACGTACGACTGCTGGAAGAACAGCTGCCAGGGGGCGACCGTGGTCCCGACGATGCCGATGATCAGCAGCATCACCGTGGACAGTTGCCCGGAGCCACCCGGCAGATTCGGGGTGATGAAGCCGGCGGCCATCTGCGAGGCGTGCGGGTGGACCATGAAGTAGATCGGCACCAGCAGCAGCGAGGCCGCGCACAGCGTCATCGCCACCCGCTCGAAGCGGCGGAAGGATCCGGTGAACGCCGACGCGATGATGATCACGGCGGCCAGCACCACCGCCGCCGCCTTGGGCAGACCCAGATAGCCGGCGGACAGCGTGATCCCGATGAACTCGGTCACCAGAGTGAGCGCGTTCAGCAGGAACAGGTCGATGACGCTGAACGCGCCCCAGAACTTTCCGAACCGCTCCAGGATCAGCCGGGCATGGCCGACACCGGTGACCGCGCCGAGGCGGAGCACCATCTCCTGGTTGATGTAGAGCACGGGCACCAGCAGGAGCAGGGTCCACAGCAGGTGGGTGCCGTAGTTCTGGCCGGCCTGGCCGTAGGTGGCGAACGCGCCGGCGTCGTTGTCGCCGACCATCACGATCAGGCCGGGGCCGACGATCGCCAGCAGCGTCTTCAGCTTCGCCGACAGGCCGCGGCGCTCGCCGTGGTCGTCCAGGCGGATGGTGCCCAGCGCGCCGTGGATGTCGCCGATGTGCGCGTCGTCGAGTACCGCCGCGCGGGGTGCGGCGACCGTGGTCACGGTGGTGTCGGTCATGGTGGTGCCTCCCTGGTCCCCCGGTCCGGGGGAGGTCGGGGGCACGCGGCAGCCATCACCCCTGCACGCCGAATGCGCGCAGGACAGCATCACCAGCGGGCGACAGGCATGCCCGTGGATGTGGCGCGACCGAGGTGCCGCGCGGGGAGGGTGGTGGTTACCGCGTGCCGGAAGAATGCGAGGACAAGCGGGTGCGGGGCCTACTTCGGCCCGGACTACTGCATTCCATGTCTCTCGCCTCCTTCCGGCCGGAGACGCCCACCGATGGGCGTCGTCATCGACTCGGCAAGGAGCGGCCAGCCCAGAGGGCGGCTCACCCCAACTCGTCAGAGCTTTGGCACTCCACGGCGTAATCCCAGCCGTTGAACCGGGTGGGAAGCCACTTGGCCTCACCCCTTAGGCCGGGGAGAGGTGTCCTGAACCTGGGCGTCTCTCGACGTCGTGGGGTCAGTGGCCTGTGTCCGTGAAGACGCCTCACCGAACGAGGTGCCTCTTCAAACCTCCACAAGGCTACGCCCGCGCCGGGGGTGCCGCTCACCCGATTTACGGAGCCTTGACGGCACACTGACCGCATTCTCACGAAGTGCTGATGCCCCAGCGAGGATGCGTGCTTCAGCGAGTATGCGTGCTTCCTTTGCCGGTCAGGGCCGACCGTGCGCGATCTACAGTGGCACTTGGACGACACGTGCCTCGTCGGAGGAAGGGGGGACTACGGCGGCGTGAGCGACCTCGACATCCGGTACGCGCGCCGCGCTGTGCGCCATGCCGCCCGGCAGCTGGCCGAGGACGCCCCGAAACTGACCGCGGGCTCCGCGGACGCGTTTCGTGCCGGGCTCGCCACCCGCACCGCCGGCCTGCGCAGAGCCGCGCTCGCCGCCGGATCACGGGCATACCCGAGGACATCATCGCCGCGGACGGGCGCCTGCCCGTCGCCGTCGTGCATGGGTGGGTGGCGGCCAGGTTCTCGCCAGGACACTCCGGTGACAGGTGACCGTGGCGGACAACGCCGGTGACGGCCTGTCTTCGACAGCCCTCGGTCAAGGACCGGTCATGGATTAGGGAGGCGGGCGGACGCGGGCGTAGTCTTTATGCGGTTTGAACAGACACCTCGTTCGGTGAGGCGTCTTCACGGACACAGGCCACTGACCCGACGACGTCGAGAGACGCCCAGGTTCAGGACAGGTCTCCCCGGCCTAAGGGGTGACCCCAAGTGGCTTCCCTTACGGGGATCACCCCGTGGAGTGCCAGAGCTCTGACGAGTTGGGGTGTGCCGCGGTCGAACGTGCCCGGCTGTCCCTTGCCGCAAGACCGCGACGCCCTGCGCGCGGCTGTGACCGGGAGGAGGCGACATGGACAGTAGTCCGGGCCATAGTCGGCCCCTCTTCGTGTTGTCCGCGCCGTCCTTCCGCGGCCCACGGTAGCTCGTTCCTCACTGACTCATCCGGTCCGCAGCCGGTGGCCCGTCCTGCTCACCAGTTTCGACAGGCCACGTGCCGGCGTATGCCCTGGCGTGCCTGCCACCGGCCGGTCCGGGGAGGAAGAGCGCTGCAGAGGGCCGCCCGCTGCCCCGTCATGACGGGGCGAGGGGGTGTTCATCTTGGCTGTCCACACTCTGCTCATGTCCAGCACGGCTCGGTTCCGCGACCGCCGGGTCCACCTCGAACGCCGTGTCACCGCTACCAAGGCGGTGCGCACCTCCCTGGTCTCGCTGGCCGGGCTGATCGGCGGCTCGGCCACCAATCAGGCGGGCGAGGAGGTCGGCCGCGTCGTCGACGTGGTCGCCCGGCTCTACGGCACGGAGCCGTATCCGCCGGTCACCGGGCTGATCCTGCGCATCGGCCGCCGACAGACGTTCCTGGCCGCGGAGGCCATCGGCAAGGTGCAGGCAGGCCACGTACAGCTGCGCACCGCCCGCGTCGACCTGCGCGACTTCTCCCGCCGCCCCGGCGAGGTGCTGCTGGCCAAGGACATCCTCGACCACCAGCTCGTCGACGTGGACGGCGTCCAGGTCACCCGGGCCGCCGACCTGTACCTCGCGCCCCTGGTCGGCCAGGTCGTGCTGGTCGGCGTGGATGTCTCCCTGCCGACCCTGCTGCGCCGGCTCGGCCCGCGCCGCTGGCAGGCCCGGCCGACCCCGGATCGGGTACTGGACTGGCAGGCGGTGGCGCCGTTCGCCGAGCAGGCCACCGAGGGGCCGCCGGAGGTGCGGCTGCGCGCCTCCCGCGCCGCGCTGCAGCGGCTGCGCCCCGCCGAACTCGCCGACATCCTCGAAGACCTCGGCCGCAACGAACGCCAGCAGCTGCTGGGCTGGCTGGAGCCGGAGCAGGCCGCCGACGCGCTGGAGGAAATGGAACCGCACGAGCTGGAGAATCTGCTACGTGAGGCCCAGCCGGAGCACGCCGCCCGCCTGGTGGACGAGATGGAGCCCGACGAGGCCACCGACGCCCTGCGCGACCTCACCCGCGAGGAGCGCGAGGCCCTGCTGTCCCGCATGCCGAGCGGCGAGGCCGCGGAGCTGCGACGGCTGCTGACCCACCGCGAGGGCACCGCAGGCGGCGCCATGACCACCCTGCTGATCACCTCCCGCCCGGACGAGACCGTCGCCAAAGTGCGGGCACAGCTGGCCGAACAGGCCGAGCACCGCACCGAGATCGACGCGATCGCTGTCGTGGACGACAACGGCCGGCTGCTGTGTGACCTCCCCCTGTTCGACCTGGCCGTCGCCGAGGACACCACCCCGATGGCCGACCTGGTGACCTGGCGATCCCAGTTCGGCCCGCCAGCCACCGTCCGCCCCGACACCCCCCTCGGCGAGGCCGCCGACCAACTGGTCGACTCCCGCGCCACCTCACTTCTGGTGGTCGACGACACCGACCGGCCCCTCGGCCGGATCCTCGCCGACGACCTGCTCGACTACCTGCTGCCCGAGCGCGGGCGCCTGCACTTCCGGAGGTTCCTGCAGTGACCAGCGACCTGGACACCACGACGGCCACGTCCCCCGCCGCCCCTGCCACGCGGCGGCGGGGCCTGAGCCGTATCGCGATGGTCGCTGCCATCGCCGGTCCCGGCCTGGTCGCCGCGAACGCCGGCAACGACGCCGCAGGCATCGCCACCTACGCCTCCGCCGGCTCCCAATTCACCTACGGCACCCTGTTCTTCATGGTGCTGGTCACCATCGCCCTGGTCATGGTCCAGGAGATGGCCGTACGCCTCGGCGCGCACACCGGCAAGGGTCTCGGGGCGCTGATCCGCGAGCAGTTCAGCCTCCGCCTGACCGCACTAGCGGTGTTCTGTCTCCTGCTGGCCAACACGGGCCTGGTCGTCAGCGAGTTCGCGGGCATCGGCGCCGCCTTCGAACTGCTCGGCGTACCAAAGTGGGCGGTCATCCCGCCGGCCGCGATCCTGCTCTGGTCGCTGGTCCTGTTCGGCTCCTACCGGTGGGCCGAACGCATTTTCCTCATCATGTCGCTGGCCTTCTTCGCCTACCCCATCGCGATGATCCTGGGCCACCCCCAGTGGGGCGAGGTCGGCAAACACCTCGTCGTCCCGCACATCGAGCCCAACAAGAGCTTCATCCTCCTCGCGGTCGCCCTGATCGGCACGACCGTCAGCCCGTACATGCAGTTCTACGCCGCGGCGGGTGTCGTCGACCGGGGCGCCAAACCCGAGGACTACCGGCTCATCAAGCTGGATGCCGTGATCGGGGCGGTGTTCGCCTGCATCATCAGCTTGACGATCATCATCGCCACCGCCGCCGCGATCGGCGGCACCGGCCCGCTGGACTCAGCCGCTCAGGCCGCCGAAGCCCTCAAACCGGTCGCCGGCCAGAACGCCGAACTCCTCTTCGCCATGGGCCTGATCGGTGCCTCCGCGCTCGCCGGTGCCGTCGTACCGCTCTCCGCCAGCTACGCCGTCGGCGAGGCCGCCGGAGTGGAACGCTCCGTCTCCCGCAGCTTCCGCGACGCACCGCTCTTCCTGGGCCTGTTCACCGCCCAGATCGTGCTCGGCGCGGTCGTGGCCATGACCCCGGTGAACGTCATCCAGCTGCTCATCGGCACCCAGGTCCTCCAGGGCCTGATCAGCCCCATCGTGCTGGTCTATCTCCTGGTCCTCACCAACCGCCGCTCCGTGCTCGGCGCGGCGGCCAACGGCCCTCGCTACCGGATCGGCGCCACTGTCGTGGTCGTCGGCGTCGCGGCCATGTCCACCATCCTGCTCGTCCAGACCGTCCTCGGCTGGTTCGGCCTCGGCTGATCCCACCCCGAGGAACCCGCCAAGTCCGGCCGACCGGACCCAGATTGCGGCTACGGATCGGCCGGGAAAACATTCCGGGGCCGCCGCACAGGGGCCACTCGGGGGCTGACCAGGCGCAGACTGGAACTCGAGGCCGAGTACTGGCGCCTTCTGGCGGCCGGGGTGGGCAGCGTCGACGCGTGCAGGCAAGTCGGCATCGGGCGCAAGACTGGCTACCGGTGGCGGGCTGAGAACGGTGGCCTGCAACCGGACTATCTCCCGGAAGCCTCGCGCTCGGGTCGGTACTTGTCGCTGCTGGAGCGGCGGAGGATCGTCTCGTTGCGTGGCCGCGGCCTAGGAATCCGGGAGATAGCCGGCCTGCTCGGACGGGCACCGTCGACAGTCAGCAGGGAGCTGCGGCGCAACAGCCGTCCGCACGACTACGGCAGATACTTGACGCCCTCATCGCCACCCTCAGCACGCTGCCGGAACAGGCACGTCGGAGTCTCACCTGGGACCAGGGCTCCGAGATGGCCCGCCATCACGAACTCGCGCCCTACTTCACCGACGGGATCTTCTTCGCACGCCCAGGCGGTCCCTGGGAACGAGGCACGAATGAGAACACCAACGGCTTGATCCGGCAGTACCTGCCCAAGCGCACGAACCTGTCCCTGCACACCGCTGACGACCTTCGCGTCATCGACCACCGGCTGAACAACCGACCCCGCAAGACACTGAGTAGGCAGACCCCTGCTCAAGCATTCGCCGCGGCTCTGGCACTCTGAGCCTGAAACGTTGCGATGATCATGCGAATCCACCTTAGAACCCAAGCGTCGGCAGTGGCTCACAATTCAGCCGTCGCCGACACCGGATCACCTCGGGCCCAGTGATTACACCACCACAGGGGACATGACCGACCGCCCCAGCAAAGTGAGTTTCGACGCTCCCGAGCCGGCAGCGACCGGAACTGGTGAGCCGGTCGACGATTGCGGTGGTCTACGCCCGGCCAGGCGAGGGGGGGTGGACCGTGCGATGAGGCAACGCTCAGGACCTGGCAAGTCGCCTCATCACCACGGCTGCGGCCACTGCGGCGAAGAGCAGGGCCGCACGGGGCGGCCGTGGACGTCATCGGCGTGGAACCCCGTCAGATCCTCTGCTGTCCTGGTCCGCCCCACCACCACGCCTCGGTCGTCCAGCACCGCGACTGCCGGCCGTCCAGGGCGGACATCCCGGCCGGGACCGGCACCAAAGACAACTCATAGCTGCTTGGGAGGCGCCTACCGAGTCGGCGTCTTCACCATTCACTGGGTGATCCATAACGCTGGCTTCCTGGTAAGAGCCCTGCGGCTACGAGAGACCGACACGCGCGGACGACCCCTGTCGCGCGCGGCTCGCCGACGGGTCACAGGGCACCGGCCGTGGAGGGCAGGTCCTGTTCGGCCCAGACGACCTTGCCGTCAGTTGCGCAGCGGGAGCCCCACCGGCGCGAGAGCTGTGCGACCAGCTGGAGGCCGCGGCCGTGCTCGTCGAGCGTGTGGGGATGGCGGGGGCGTGGCTGGCCGGTGTTGCTGTCGAAGACCTCGCACGTCAGCACCCGGTGCTGGATGAGCCGTAGGCGGCTGGGGCCGTCGCCGTGGCGGATGGCGTTGGTGACCAGTTCGCTGACGATCGACTCCACGGGCGTCACGAGTGGCTCCAGCCCCCATTCCCTGAGCTGACGGGCGGCCAGGTGCCGGGCTGTGGTGACGGTGACCGGTTCGTTCGGCAGGTCCCAGGAGGCGACCTGGGCGGGCTCGAGCGCGCGGGTCCGGGCAAGGAGCAAGGTGACATCGTCGGCCGGTGTGTGACTGCGCAAGGTCTCCATCACTCGCGAGCACATGTCCTCCGGGGATGCGCCCGGCTGTGCCAGGGCGGCGCTCAGACGGCGCAGGCCGGCGTCGATGTCCTCGTCCCGGGACTCGACCAGCCCGTCGGAGTAGAGGGCGAGCACGCTTCCTTCGGGCAGTTCCAGTTCCACGGACTCGAAGGGGACCAGGCCGAGGCCGAGGCCGAGCGGGGCTCCGGCGGGCAGATCGGGGACGGTGACCCGGCCCTGTGCGCCGACGATCAGGGGCGGCGGATGCCCGGCCCGCGCCATGGTGCACCGCCGGGTGACCGGGTCGTAGACGGCGTACAGACAGGTGGCGCCCACCACCGCGGGGGCCTGGTCGGTGTCGTCGGTGTCCTCGTCGTTCAGTCGCCGGACCGTGTCGTCGAGGTGCGTCAGCAGTTCGTCGGGGGGCAGGTCGAGGTCTGCGAGCGTGCGCACGGCGGTGCGCAGCCTGCCCATGGTCGCCGCGGCGTTGATGCCGTGTCCGACCACGTCGCCGACGACGAGGGCCACCCGTGCGCCGGACAGCTCGATCACGTCGAACCAGTCACCGCCCACGCCGTGGTCCATGTCGGCGGGGACATAGCGCGAGGCGACCTCGACGGCGGCACCGCCCTGCACCCGGTGGGGCAGCAGGTCGCGTTGCAGGGTGAGGGCCACGGTGCGCTCGCGCGCATACTGCAGGGCGTTGTCCAGGCTGAGCGCGGTCCGGGTGACGAGTTCCTCGGCGAGGAGCAGGTCGTCCTCCTGGAACGGCGTTTGTTCCTCGGAGCGGCCGAACAGCGCCAGTCCCAGCACGCAGCGCCGCGCACGGATGGGCACGACCATCAAGGAGTGGACGCCGCTGTCCCGCACCTTCTGCGCCCGCACCGGGTCGTGGTCGACCCACGGACCGGCCTGGGTGTCGAGCACCGGCTCCAGGTGAGACCTGCCCGTGCGCAGGGCGACGGCGAACGATGAGCTCGGGTGGGTGTGGATCACCTCTTCCCGCACCCACGGCAACTCCAGGAGTCCCAGGTCGATGGAGGCCACCCCGGCACGGCGCAGCAGCGGCGGGCGGCCGCTCGTCGTGCCGATCCGTGCCGAGGGTTCCACGCCAAAGGGAACCGACTCGACCATATCGACGAGGGCGTGGTCGGCCAGCAGGGGCACGGCGAGCTCGGCCAGTTCCTGCCCGGTCTGCATGACGTCGAGGGTGCTGCCGATGCGCGTACTCGCCTCGCTGAGGATGGCAAGGCGTTCGCGCGCCCGCCGGTTCCCGGTGACATCCACGGTCATGGAGCACACTCCCAGGGGCGTGCCGTCCGCGTCCTGGAGGCAGAAGAACGAGGCCGAGAACGCATGTTCACGGCGCCCGTCCGACACCGGCCACGCCCGGTATTCGTGGACCATGGTGGTACCGCTCTGCAGCACCTGCTGCATCACCACCTCGAGCGCTTCGGCCTCCACGGCGGGCAGCGAGTCCTTCAGACGGCGTCCGAAGCGCCGGTCACGGGGAATGCCGTCGTGGCGCTCCATGGCGTCGTTCACCCAAGTACAGCGCAACTGTGGGTCGTACACCACGATGCCGATCGGTGCATGGGCAAGGAGCGACTCCCGCACCGGTCCGTTGGCAGGCTCCGAGGACAGGGCGCCTATGTCGGTCACGGACACCAGCCACCGGGTGCCGGCGTCCTGTCCCCACAACAGCGAGACCCGCAGCGACATCTTGAGCGTGTGGCCGTCGCGGTGGCGGACCGCGGCGGTGCCGGACCAGCCACTTTGGGCACGGCGCTGCTCGGCGAACAGCGAAGCCATTCGGGCCTCCTCAGGGGGCGGTAGCACGTGCGCGGCGGATCGGCCCACCACTTCCGCGGCCGAGTACCCGACAAGTCGCTCAGCGGCCTGCGTCCACGCCGCCACCGTCCCGTCCGCATTGATCACCGCTATCGCCGAGTCCGGTATCTCGCCGGGGCTCACCGGCTTGGCGAGTGGCGTGTGGTCGGTATGCGTCATCGTGGTTGATCCCCTTCAGTTCGGAGGTGAGGGAGTGCCGGCATGTGGGCACGGCCGCCCGGTCTGTAGCCGTGGTGGACGGTGATGGGCAGGAGGCGGAGACCCCGGGGGTAGCGGGATCCTTGCGGTGCAGCGGGCGGCTTCCGCCGCTGCCCTGTGACCCGCAGCCCGGCATCCGCCACCTTTGCACCATTTTGCCCACTTCTGATGAAATAGTCATATACGACCGCTTCATCGTCAAGGCCACCGAAACTGATCGTTCAATCAAATATGGCCATGCGGTGCGACGGGGAAGGTGAGGCGGCCTCTGTCGCCGCTGCAATCACTGACCCCTGGGCGGCGAAGTTGGGGTCCGGCGAGGTTCAGGCTGGACAATTCACAGCGGCAGCGCGATGATGAATTCATCAGAACTGGTGACCTTGTGTGCGGTGTATGCCGATGTCAGCCTCACCCAGGAATCGCTTCGAACGCCGTCGGGCCGAGACCCGGCAGGCACTCGTCCGCGCCGCGCGGCAGCTCCTGGCCGATTCGGGCGATACGAGCGCCAGCATCCGGACCATCGCGGAACTCGCCGACGTGGGCTTCGGCTCGTTCTACAACCACTTCACGTCCAAGCCGGACCTGTTCGACGCAGCCGTGGCCGATGCACTGGAGGAGTTCGCCCGAGCCGTCGACAAACATCTGTACGGCGTCGACGACCCCGCCGAGCGCCTCGCGGCCGGTATGCGGCTCAGCGCACGCATGGCCAGCTCACACCCGGAGATCATGCGGATTCTCTGCCACAGCGAGTTCGGCCGCATATGCGCCGGCTGCGGACTGGCTCCGCGCGCGAGACACGACGTGGAGCAGGGCATGACTTCTGGCCGCTTCACCGTGGTCGACCCGATGATCGCCTTGACCGTGCTGAACGGCAGCCTGCTGGCGCTCCTGCAGCTCTGGTTCCATCAGCCCGAGGCCGACAGGGACCATGCAGCCGCAAAGATGGCCGAGACGCTCCTGCACATGCTTGGCGTCTCCGCGGACGAGGCCCGTGACCTCGCCCGGCGGCCCCTTCCCGCTGCGGCGTGAAGACGATGTGCTGTCTGCCGACGACGCGGCTTCACAGTTGGATGGACAGGTGGCGGGGGCCGCGGAGCATGGCGTTCTGGCGGTAGGGGGGCGGGTCCTCGACCAGGCGGGCGCTGCCGAGGTGGGGAAGCAGCGCGCTGAGCGCGATGTATGCCTCGATCCGGGCCAGGGGTCCGCCGTAGCAGAGGTGGATACCGCCGAAGCCGAGGTGTTGGTTGTCCGGGCGGGTGGGGTCGAACCGGTCGGGCTCGTGGAACCGCATGGGGTCGCGGTTGCCTGAGGCCAGCACCAGAATGACGACGCGTGTTGCGGGATCTTGGTGCCGGTGACGTCGATGTCGGCGTGCGGGATGCGCTCGCGCATGTGGACCGGGGGCTCGTTACGCAGCAGTTCCTCCACCGCTCGCGGCAGCAGTTCGGGGTCGCGGCGCAGCCGGTCCAACTGCTCGGGATGCGGTGAAGCCCTCCTCGCGCAGCGCCTCCGCGGCTCTCAGCCCGGCCAGCGACGCGCCGACGATGACCATACGGCCGTCTTTCAGGTCACCGGGCGACTCACCTCTTCCCCGAGGAGGATCGCCTGCACCGGGCACGCCGCCGCGGCCTGGCGTACCCGCTCCACCTGGTCGTCCGGGACCGCAGCGGCGTACAGCAGCCCCTCCTCCCCGTGCAGCTCGAACACCTCCGGGGCCGAGGAACACGCACTGTGCATAGCCCTGGCAGCATGCGAGGTCGACAACGGTCCGCATCTCCACCACTTCTTCCTCCGTTGCCACACCCCCTCCTCTCCAGCGTGGGGCCAGAGCTGAGTGCCTGCATGCCTGGTGATGGAGAGCTGGTATTCGGGCCAGCAGGGTGAGGGGGAAGGAGGCGAACTCACGGCAACCACCTTCCAGTTGCTGAGAAGCGTTCAGGTACATCCCTTCGGCCAGGTGGTCCGGGTGACCCGAGTCACTGTCACCGCCGCCCCATTTCCATACGTCGTATGGTTATCCTGGCGGGGTGATTCCGTACAGCGTATGGAACTGCTGACGGACAACGCCACACAACGCCAGGCGCTACACATCGCCTGCAAAAGCAGCCGTTGGTGCAGACCGCACCAACCGGAAGGAAAGATCATGAAGAAGCTCACGAAGCGGATTGCTGTCGCCGTTTCCTCCGTGGCGGTCGCGGGTGTCGCCGTTGTCGGTGCCGGGGGCACCGCTTCGGCCGCGACTCCCGCCTCCGTGCACGTCCAGCGGTCGGCCGAGGTCAACCCCGCCGACTACCGCTGGGACCACGGCGTGGGCTACCTGATCGAGCAGGGCTACTGCTGGGACGCAGAGCGTGGCTGGCACCACGACGACCATGTCGCCGGCTCCCTCTGGCACAGCCGCGACGGTCGCTGCTACCGCTGGGACGACGAGGGGCGCGAGTGGAAGTCCGACATGTCCTACCGGTACGACTGGAACCGCTACGAGAGCGACGGCCGGGGCTGGGACCACTACTACCGGAACCACGGTGGCTGGGACTCCTACGGATGGGACCACTACGGCCGGAACCAGGGTGACTGGTAAGACAGGTCCCGTCTGTGCCCCTGAGCGGAGGCTATACCTCTCACCTTGATGCCTGTCGGCGGCGGGGATGCGACCGCTGGTCACGGATCAGCGGTCCCCTGCCCGCCGCCCGGGCGGCCTGCTCCCTCTGAACCTGCCTGCGGCACCACCTCGTGCCACAAGGCGCGCGTCGCCCAACTGCCGCGACGCCACGACTCGCGCGGTCCGCCGATGCTGTCCGGCGCCCGGGCCCTGCTGAACACCTCCTGATTCGATGCGTGGTTGTCGCCACGAGCACCGGGGCGCAGCCGAGGCAAGGGGGGTGCCTTGGAGTGAATGCCCATGGAGTCTTCGAGGACCGTGGTTCGGGCAGTGACCGCGCAGCTCGTCGTCTCGCGCACCTACTCACAGCCCTTGTGCATGCGGCTGCGGTACGAGCCTGCTGATCCCTACGTCGTCCGTGCCGCTTTTTTCGTCCACAGCGACGAGCCGGTCGAATGGGTCCT
Source organism: Streptomyces sp. FXJ1.172 (assembly GCF_001636945.3). Taxonomy (NCBI): domain Bacteria; kingdom Bacillati; phylum Actinomycetota; class Actinomycetes; order Kitasatosporales; family Streptomycetaceae; genus Streptomyces; species Streptomyces sp. FXJ1.172. The sequence goes on from NZ_CP119133.2 coordinate 227,980, forward strand.
GGGGCGTGACCTTCTGGCCGACGGCCTGAACGGTTGCGCAGGTCATGGGGACGTCCGGATCTGGTCGGCCGCCGACCGCGGTGACCCCGCGATGTACATCGCTCTCGGGTCTCGCGCGGGCACCGCCCTCGTCGAGGTCCCCGTACACGACGTCAAGACCTTCCTGGAGCGCACGGAGACCGTGGTGCCACGGGGCACCGAGTCGGAGCGCATCGACTGGGACGCCGAACTGGCACACCTGCTCTCGCAAAGCTGACCACTGATCATCATGCTCAGACAGAAAAGGATCGACTGTTCATGTCCCAGTACCAGCTTCGTGTCTACACGCTGTGCAGCCGCAAGGCGCTCGTCGCCTACGCGAACATCTGGTCCAAGCACATTCCCGGCATGGCGAAGTACCGGATCACCACGCACGGTGTCTGGACGGTGCCCGCGGCTCCCGGCAGTGAGACGCCCCAGCTGTACGCCCTCGTCTCCTACCGGGACGGCGACGACGTGCAGGAGCGGCTACTGGCGTATCTGGCCAGCCCGGAATTCCGCGCCGATATGGAGGGCTTCGACCTCAGCCAGATCGTCGGCGTCACCGAGACCGCGCTGACGCCCACCGCCGACTCACCCTTGCGCTGAGGGTTCTCGCGCGACCGGATGCTTCGGCCATGGCGGCCGACGTCCAACGGGTCTCGTTACAAGGCAGTTCCCTCGGCGCCGGACATGAGGTGCGGCCGGTGCAGATGACGCGAGGGGGTGCGTTGGATGATCAGGAAAGCGTCGTCGTCGGTGAGTCGCCCTGCGGTGTATTCGAGCAGGTCGTGGTGAATGTGGTGCAGCAGCGCGTGGGGGCTTGAGGCGGGGAAGAAGGCGACCCGTTGGCGAGCGGGTAGAAGGCTCCGGCGGGTGAGCGGGCTTCGATGACGCCGTCGGTGTAGAGCAGCACCATGTCACCAGGTTCCAAGGTGAACGGGTCGGTGCTGTCCTTCCGGACGCAGAGGGCGCACAGGCCCAACGGGGGCGCGGGCCGGCGGGAGTGCAAGACGGTCACCTGGTCTCCACAGATCAGCAGGGGCGGGGGATGGCCGCAGCTAAGCATCTCGGCCGGCGGACCCTGATCGGGGATGTCTAGCAGGGCAGCGGTGATGAAGTGCTCGTCGGCGTCGTGCACCGTTGCGGCGACCCGGCGCGGGCCGCGGTGCTGTCGTGGCGACCGCAGTCGTCAGACCCAATTGCTCATGACCGGTGCCGCGCAAGTTGCTGGCGTTGCCGGTGGTGAGGTAGTGACGTGGCGGACGGCTGCAGCGCGGAGTCGACGGTGGCGACCTGAGCGAGCACCGCGTCGATGGGTGTCCAGCAATAGTCGCAGCCATGCAGGAGACGCTCGGTGCCGAAGGCCGCGTCGAAGGCCGGGACCTGGCGCGGAAAGGGCGTGCCGGCCACGTCGTACCAGAGGAGGCCGAGCTGCTGGACGGCGCTCGGCGCGTCGACGGCGCCTCCGCCGACGTGCGCGCGGAAGAGTTCCATCCGGTCGGCGAGCAGCGGCAGCACACCTCCGCCGTGTGTCAAGATCCAGCTGATCCGCGGACGGCGGGCGAGGACTCCTTGCAGGAGCAGGTCGCTCATAGTGCGGGCGATGTCGAAGAGGAACTCCAGCATCGGTCGTGGCCGGCCAAGAGCAAGCTCGTCGGCGTGGGGCGCTGAGGTGGGGTGAACGTGGACGACGGCGCTGCGGCGGTCGAGTTCCTCCCAGAGCGGCTCGAACCGGGGTCACCGAGGCATCATGCCGAGATGATCTGCGACGCTCCACGCGGGCCAGCCAGGCATCCCGTCGGGATGCTTGATACCGTCGGCACTTTCTGCCCCCTACATGTGCACGACAGGTGCGGCGTTCTCGTTCTGCTGGGGCACACCCCGGCGGTAGAGCAGGGCGGTGACGACCAGGCCGGCGACGAAGACGGCCGCCGACCACCAGTAGGCCGTGGAATAGCCCTCCAGACCGGCCTGAGCCAGCACGCCGGGGTTCTTGGGATTGCGGCCGGAGAGGTAGCCGGTGGCGGCGTCGGAGGCCATCGTGCTGAGCAAGGCGATGCCGATGGAACCGCCTATCTGCTGGAGGGTATTGACTGCGGCCGATGCGACGCCGGCATCGGCGGCCTCCACGCCGGAGGTCGCCAGGCTCATGGCGGGCGCGATGACCGTGCCCAGCCCGATGCCGACGAGTACCAACTGGGGCAGTACCTGCGTCACGTATCCGCTGTTCAGGCCCAGCGTGGTCATCCAGGTCAGGTCGGCGGCCGCGATGGCCATGCCCAGCGGGACCACCGGCTTCGGTCCTATGCGCGCCACCAGGACGTTGTTCGCCACCGCGGAGGCGGACGACGACGCCACGATCATGGGCAGGAAGGCGAAGCCGGTGTTCAGGGCGCTGTAGCGGAGGCTCTGCTGCAGGTAGTAGGTCAGGAACAGGAACACGCCGAACATGCCCGCGCCGGTGACGAAGAGGGCGGCGAAGGAGGCACCGCGGTTACGGTCCAGCAGGACCCGCAGGGGCAGCAGCAGAGACGTCGCCCTGCTCTGCCACCACACGAAGACGGCCACCAGTACGGCTCCGGCCGCCAGCATGCCCCAGGTCGCCACCGAGCCCCAGCCACGCGTCTCGGCGTTCGAGAACCCGTAGACCAGGCAGAACAGTCCGATGGAGGCCAGCAGGGTGCCGGGGACGTCGAGCTTGGAGGACGTGTCGCGCGGGGTGCGGTGCAGCAGGTTCGCCCCACCGGCGAACGCCACCCCCGCGAAGATCACGTTGACGTACATGGTCCAGCGCCAGTCCAGGTACTGGGTCAGCACGCCGCCGAGGATCAGGCCGATGGCTCCGCCGGCACCGGCGATCGAGCCCGCGACAGTGAAAGCTTTCGCCCGCTCGCGCGGATCGGTGAAGGTGGTCATCAGGAGCGACAGCGCGGACGGGGCCAGCAGGGCGGCGAACAGGCCCTGGACGGCGCGCGCGATGACGAGCATGGCGAAGCCGTTCGCCGCACCTCCCACCATGGAAGCGGCCGCGAAGCCGGCCAGGCCCACCAGGAATGTCACCTTCTGACCGACCAGGTCCGCGACCCGGCCGCCGAGCAGCAGCAGGCTGCCGAAGGCGAGCGCGTAGGCAGTGACCACCCACTGCCGGTCGGCGTCCGAGAAGCCGAGGTCGTGCTGGGCTGACGGCAGGGCGATGTTCACGATGGTGCCGTCGAGGACACCCATCAGCATCGACAGGGAAATGACCACCAGGATCCACCAGCGACGCGGGTGCGACAGGTCGGGCACATTCTCAGGTGTGGTCTCGGCGCCGCAAGCAGCGACGGTGGCGTTCTGGGACATGGGAGGCAGCCCTCCGGACAGCGAATGGGGGGTGGAGGAAGAGAGAAAAGAACGGATCGAGAGATCGGGGAGGTCCCATCCGGTACGGGGCGCCACTTCGCGCTCACGGGCGGGAGCACTTGGCGGCGTAGCCGCCTCGGTGAACGGATGACGCGGGTGATTCAGCTCGACGAGGCCGACGGTCTCCCCCCTCAGGAGGGAGACCAGGAACAAGCCAACGACCATGGTCATTTCACGGTTCAGCGTCGGCATACGGCTGCCGTGCAGGGGCTGGATGTGGAACCACCCCGCCGGGCGGTCTCACCCGATGTGACGGGGTGGCGCCGGCGCCTCAGGGGCGCAGCGTCTCAGGCTGACTGGCTCAATGGCCGGCGTGCACGGCCGTCACGACCGGCGGTGAGGCGGCCTTCCAGGCCCGTGATCAGCGTGTCCATCACGAGACGGAACATGTAATCCGGGTCAGGGCCTTCAGAGGCCGCACTCGTAGAGCCAAGGTCTGCGTCCGCGGCCCCGTCTTCGTCGACTTCAGGGCCGTGGGACTTGAGGGTCGACCACTGGTGGAGTGCGCCGTTCAGTTCTGCGGCGAGGACACCGATGACGACGGCGACCATCAGCGCCGCGATCTCCGAGACCTCTGACTGCGGAACCCCGGCAGCCTCCACGATCGCGGTGAGCGCGGTCCAGAACGGGTCGTCGGGCTGGATGAAGTCGGGCTGATGGCTGAACGAGTAGGCCATCAGTTCGGGGTGACGGTGCGCCAGGGTCCGAAAGTCAGTTGCGAGCAGGCGGATGCGCTCCTGCCAGGGAGCGTCCTCCAGCGTCACGGTGCGGAACTGGGCGCCGACCATTCTCGTGACGCCGCGCAGCACCGCTTCCTTGTTCGGCACGTGGTGATACAGCGACATCGGGTTCGCGTCGAGCGCGGTGGCGAGTTTGCGCATGGTGAGCGCCTCGACCCCGTCCTCGTCGATGAGCCGCAGGGCGGCGGCATAGATCCCGGCCTCCGTCAGAGGCACGTCTCTCTTCCTCGTTCCCCGCGGGGGCCGTCTCGCCTTCTTTTCCATACCCCGTACGGTACCACTTCCGTACACGGTATGGAAATGAGCTTCACCACAGCGTCACCTGGACTCCCGGGGTTGCACTCCACTTTCCGTACCGCGTATGGTTCTAATTCCATACGGCGTATGTTTCTGTATGGCGCCACGGCATCGATCTGCGCAGCGCGCCCTTGCCCACCCCCTCCACCCCCTCCACGCAGAGGAGCAAGTCATGACCACGCACTCCGCGAACGACCTTCGTCCCATCCGGTCCCCGCGGGGGATCCCTCTGCTCGGCCACACGCCGCAGATCCCCGACACCAACCCGGTGGAGTACTTCGGTGAGCTGTCCAAGCAGTTCCCCGAGGGCATCTACGGCATGGACATCGCCGGCATCGAGCAGGTCTTCGTCTACGACCCGGACCTGGTGGCCGAGGTCAGCGACGAGACACGGTTCTTCAAGCAGATCGACAAGACGCCGCTGCACCACATCCGGGACTTCGCCGGCGCCGGCCTGTTCACCGCCCACCAGCACGAAGAGGAATGGGGCAGGGCACACCGGATCCTGCTGCCGGCCTTCAGCCAGCGGGCCATGAGGAACTACTTCGGGCAGATGCTGGAGATCGCCCAGAACCTGGCGGGCAAGTGGGAGCGCCGGGAGGGTCAGCCGGTCAACATCACCGACGACTACACCCGCCTGACGCTCGACACCATCGCCCTGTCGGGGTTCGGCTACCGGTTCGACTCCTTCGACAAGGAGGAGCTGCACCCGTTCCTCAACGCGATGCTGGGCGCGCTGACCGAGTCGATGCGGCGCTCTCAGGAGCTGCCGATGATGACCAAGCTGCGCAGGGCCGATGCCAAGAAGTACGGCGAGAACATCCAGGCGATGCGCGAGCTGGTCGAGAGCGTGATCAAGGAGCGCCAGGAGGGCAAGGGCAGCGCTGAGGACGACCTGCTGGGCCTGATGCTTGAGGCCACCGACCCGGAGACCGGCAAGCGGCTGGACGTCGACAACGTGCGTGACCAGGTGCTGACGTTCCTGATCGCCGGGCATGAGACCACCAGTGGTCTGCTGTCGTTCGCCACGTACTCGCTGATGCGCAACCCGCACGTCCTGGCCCAGGCGTATGCCGAGGTGGACCGCCTGCTGCCCGGCGACACCGTCCCGGACTACGACACGATCATGAAGCTGGACGTCATCCCGCGGATCCTGGAGGAGACCCTGCGGCTGTGGGCTCCCATCCCGATGATCGCCAAGGCGCCCATCGACGACACCGTCATCGGCGGCCGCTACGAGCTGAAGAAGGGCACACGGGTCAGCATCCTTGAAGGCCCGCTGCACACCCACCCCAAGGCATGGGAGCGGCCCGACGAGTTCGACATCGACCGGTGGCTGCCGGAGAACCGGGCCCAGCAGCACCCGCACGCCTACAAGCCGTTCGGCAACGGCGTTCGCGCCTGCATCGGCCGCCAGTTCGCGCTCACCGAGGCCCGCCTGGCCCTGACACTGGTGCTGCAGAAGTTCAAGCTCTCGGACACCAGCGACTACAAGATGGACGTACGGGAGGCGCTGACGCGCAAGCCCGGCAACTTCGAGCTGATCGTCCGGCGCCGTCAGGAGCACGAGCGGACCGTCTTCGGCACCGCGGACGTGCAGACCGGCGACACGCAGGCGCAGGCAGCGGTCAGCGGTGTCGGTGTGAACCTGACCGTCGCCTACGGCTCCAGCCTCGGCTCCTGCGAGGACCTGGCGCGCACCATCGCCGACCGCAGTGAGCGCTCCGGCTTCGGCACCACGCTGGTGAGCCTGGACGAGCTGGGCGACAACCTGCCCACCGAGGGCCTGCTCGCCGTTGTAGCCGCCAGCTACAACGGCAAGGCCCCCGACAACGCCCAGCGCTTCGACGACCTCCTCGCCGCCGGACTGCCCGAGGGCTCACTGTCCAACGTGCGGTACGCGCTGCTGGGCGCCGGCAACACCCAGTGGGTGGCCACCTACCAGGCATTCCCCAAGCGGATCGAGGAAGGTCTGCTGGCCGCCGGCGCGACCCCGGTCGTCGAGCGCGGCATCGCGGACGCCGCCGGTGACTTCGACGGCATGGCCACGCGGTGGATGGACAACCTGTGGGCCACTCTGGCCGAGGAGTACGCCGCCGACACTTCCGAGGCGAGCGGCCCGCGCTACCAGGTCCAGCTGCTCACCGAGTCCGACGTGCGCCCCGCCATCGTCTCCGAGCAGGCGTACCCGCTCACCGTGGTGATCAACGAGGAACTCGTGGCCGACGCGACCGGCCTGTGGGACTTCGCCATCGAGCCGCCGCGCCCGTCCGCGAAGTCCATCACCTTCGAGCTGCCCGAGGGCGTCACCTACGACACCGGCAACCACCTGGCCGTCTTCGCCAAGAACGAACTCGCCCTGGTGGAGCGCGCGCTGAGGCGGCTCGGCGTCGAGTACGACCAGGTGCTCCGGCTCGATCAGCCGGCCGGTGGCCGCACCCACCTGCCGGTCGGCACCCCGGTCACCGCCGGCATCCTGCTCACCGAGTTCCTGGAGCTGCAGGACGTGGCCACCCGGTCCCAGATCCAGACGCTCGCCGAGTACACCGAGTGCCCGTGGACCCGGCCGCAGCTCCAGGCGTACACCGCCGACACCCAGGAGGCCGAGGAGCGCTACAGCAAGGAGATCCTCGGCAAGCGCATCTCGGTGCTGGGCCTGCTGGAGCGCTTCCCGGCCGTCGAGCTGCCGCTGGCGGTGTTCCTGGAGATGATGGGCCCCATCCGGCCGCGCTTCTACTCCATCTCCTCCGCCCCGTCCGCCAACCCGCGCCATGTGCGCCTGACCGTCGGCCTGCTGGAGGGCCCGGCCCTGTCCGGCGACGGCCAGTACCGCGGCACCTGCTCCGCCTACATCGCCGGCCTCGAGCCCGGTGACGTCGTCTACGGCTACGTCCGCGTGCCCTCCCCGACGTTCGCCCCGCCCGCCGACCCCGCCACGCCGCTGATCCTCATCGGTCCCGGCACCGGCATCGCGCCGCTGCGCGGCTTCCTGGAGGAGCGGGCGACACAGCACGCGAACGGCACCCAGGTGGGCACGTCGCAGGTCTTCGTCGGCTGCCGCCACCCGGAGCACGACTACTTCTACAAGCAGGAGATGCAGGACTGGGAGCAGGCCGGGATCGCGCAGGTGCACACCGCCTACTCGGCGGTGACCGGGCACCCGGCCCGGTTCGTGCAGAACGCCATAGCCAATGCCGCCGACGCGGTGTGGCAGGCCATCGAGGACGGCGCGTACATCTACGTCTGCGGTGACGGCCGCCGTATGGCCCCCGCCGTCCGCGAGGCCCTCGCCGCCATCCACCGCCAGAAGACCGGCAGCGACGACGAGACCGCCCAGCAGTGGCTCGCCCAGCTCGAAGCGGACGAGCGCTACCAGCAGGACGTCTTCGCCTGACCGTCGCACGCCGTCAAGGCGTGTGCCCCTCAGCCGCCGGGAGGCGTGCGGCCCCGTCCTGCAACCCCCCACGCCTCCCGGCCACCACAAGCCCTCCAGACACCACATGGCACCCTCCGGCCCGAAACGCCGGGCGGTGCCGCTCACCGAAAGCAGATCTTCATGGACACCATGCTCGCCGGACGCTTCCACCTCGACAGCAGGAAGTTCGCCGTGGAAGAGGTCCCGATCCCCGTGCCGGGCCCGGGCGAGGTCCTCATAGAGGTCAAGGCCGCCGGCGTCTGCCTCTCCGACGTCCACCTGCTCGACGGCTCCCTCGTCCCGCTGTTCGCCACCTCCGACACCATCACCGTCGGCCACGAGGTATCCGGCGTGATCCACACGCTCGGCCCCGACCTCAAGCGCGGCCTGCCCGTCGGCACCCGCGTCACCCTGGAGGCCGGCAAGACCTGCGGCCACTGCGCCGGCTGCGTGCGCCACCGCCCCTGCACCCAGATGCTCACCGCCGGCATCGACTACGACGGCGGCTGGGCCGAGTACGTCATCGCCCGCGAGGACACCCTCATCCCCATCCCCGACAGCCTCCCCTTCGACCAGGCCGCGATCATCCCCGACGCGGTCTCCACCCCCTACGCCGCCGTCGTCGCCACCGCGGGCGTCCGTGCCGCCCAGTCCGTCGGCGTCTGGGGAGTCGGCGGAGTCGGCGCCCACAACGTACGCCTCGCCCGCCTGGTCGGCGCCGCACCGATCATCGCCGTCGACCCGCTGCCCAGCGCCCGCGAGCGCGCCCTGGCCTTTGGCGCGGACCTCGCGCTCGACCCGGCAGCCCCCGACTTCGCCGACCAGGTCCGCGCGGCCACAGGCGGACGCGGCCTCGACTTCGCCTTCGACTGCGCCGGCGTCCCCGCCGTCCGCGACCAGGCCGCCTCCGTGCTCGGCCTGGGCGGCTCCCTGATCCTGGTGGGCATCACCCCCAGGCCGCTCACCATCACCGAGGGCCTGACCTTCAACTACCTGCAGAAGCAGGTGCGCGGCCACTATGGCGGCTTCCCCGAGTCCGTCTCCGAGCTGGTGCAGCTGACCGCGGCCGGCCGGCTCGACCTGGCCCCCTCCATCACCGACCACATCCCGCTCATCGACGCGGCCAACGCGGTCAGCCGTCTGGAGAACAAGATCGGCGACCCGATCCGCCTCATCCTCGTCCCCTGACGCCCGTCAGCAGGACGACAAGCCACCCTGGGCAGGGGTGAGTGGGCGCCGGTGTGTGAGGGTGCACCGGCGCCCACGGCTTTCCGGCAACCGTGGAGAGACAGAACCATGCAGACGACCGACGCCCCGGGCCGCGCACCGCAGCGCAGCGACGCTCGCGCGAACCGTCAACGCATCCTCGCCACCGCTCGGCGGAAACTGCGGGACGACCCCGACGCAAGTCTCGACAGCATCGCTGCGGCAGCCGGCCTCGCGCGGCGCACCCTCTACGGACACTTCTCCAACCGGCACGCGCTCATCACCGAGTTGACGCAGGACGCAGCCCAGGCGCTTCGCCAAGCGTTCGCCATGACACGCATCCCGGGCGCTGATCCGCTGGAGGAGATGGCGCGGATGGCCCTGGCGGCATGGGCGGTGGGTGACCAGTACCGCATGCTCATCTCCCTCGGTCGCCGCCATCTCGGAGAGGAGGCCATCCGCGCCACCCTGGCACCTGCCCGCCAAGAGGCCATCGCGGCCATACGACGTGGCCAGCACGAAGGCGTGTTCGCGAACCACGTCCCTCCGCCCGTCCTCGCACAAACGCTGGAAGCACTGATGCTGGCCCTCGCCGAGGAGAACACCACGTCCACCTGGGCGGACCCCACGGGTGAGGCCGCGGCGACCGCGTTCCTCGTCGCCGCCGGCGTAGCACCACAGACCGCATCACTCCGGGTTCGAGCCGTGTTGCATGACCAAGTCGTCGCCCCGATCGGGACGGCTGCATCGACTCGTTGACCAATGTCGATCGAAGCGCCGCAGGCGGGAAGTGCCGCCACTCGGTCCCAGTCCCATCCACGTGGGCGCGAAGGCGCGGGCCTGCGGCACGAGGCTTCGGCTCCTTCACCCTCCCTGTGCCGTTATTTCGCTTCTCAATGAAAATATCCGTCCTTGTAGGAGTTCATTCATGCCTGCCATTCTGATCCACGGCGTACCCGACACCCACCACGTGTGGGACGGCGTTCGCGAGCACCTGACCCGCAGCGACGTGGAGGCTTGGGACCTGCCCGGTTTCGGTTCGCCGCGACCCGAGGGCTTCCACTGCACCAAGGAGGGGTACGTCTCCTGGCTCATCGAGCGGTTGCAGGCAATCGGCGAGCCGGTCGACCTGGTCGGGCATGACTGGGGCTGCCTCCTCACCGCGCGCGTGGCTTCCGTACGGCCGGACCTGATCCGCACGTGGGCCGGCAGCAACGGTCCGGTCAGCGCCGAGTACGTCTGGCATCCGCTGGCCAAGCTGTGGCAGGACTCGGTCGCGGGCGACCGCTGGGCCAAGGAGTACGACCCCGGCGCGTTCGCCAAGGACCTGACCGACAACCTCCAGATCCCGGCTGAGCTGGCCGAACAGACGGCCGGCCGCGTGGATGAGACCATGCGCGACAGCATTCTCAAGCTGTACCGCTCCGCATTGACGGTCGGTGCGGAGTGGGAACCGGGTCTGGCGGACCTGGCCGGACCGTCCCTGGTGTTCTGGGGGGCGTTCGACCCAGTCTGCCCCGTCGACTTCGGCGAGAAGATGGCGGCTTCCGTGCGCGCCACCCGCTTTCTGAGGCTGGACAGCAGCCACTGGACGCCTATCCAGAAGCCGGCCGAGGTCGCCACCGCCCTCGAGGAGCACTGGAGCAGCTCTCGGGGCTGAGTGGCGCGCCCACCAACAGCGCCCGTGGGCGCACCCCGGGCGGCGCTGGCCCCATGGCGCCCGACACCCATGGGAGGGCTCCCGCACCGCTGCGCATACCGCCGAGCGGGGCGAGGGCCCATTCCAACACGGCCGGAGCCTCGGTGTGGCGGCACTGGGTCCTGTCGACTGGCGATAGCGCCGCGGAGCTTGGCCAATGACACCGCCCCGGTTCGCAGGCTTGGGCCGCCACATGTAAATCGGTGTCCACGACATCGTGGATCGCCGACGCCCCAGCCTGTAGGGCAACGCTGCCGTAGCACGGGGCCCACCCGACTTGGCCGGCGGCGGCGCGCCGATCCGGACCCTCAGACGAGATCGGGCAGCGGGCGCCGGGTGACCTCGTGCGCGTCCTCCGGCGGGAGCCCGAGCATGCGCAGGACCATCTCCGCCAGGTCGGAGGCGGCCTCGTCGCCGTCGAGGTTGGGGCGGGCCAGCCTGAGCGCCACCAGGGACAGCAGGGTGCCGCCCAGGGCGGACAGGGCGGTGGTCGCGTTGCCGCAGGTGAAACGACCTGAGGCGATGCCGATCTCCAGGTCGCGCAGGGCGCGTGGGGCGAGGCCGCGGTCGGAGTGGATGTGCGCCAGGCCGCGGTCGCGCAGGATCCGCATGAGTTCCGGGTGGGAGTCGGCCATCCGGGCGGTGAGTCGGAAGCCGGCCGCGACCAGCTCGGCCGGGTCGTCGATGCCTTCCACGCGCTCGTCGATGACCTGCCCGAACTCCTCCAGGGCGTCCGTCACCGCCGCGTCGAACAGCTGCGTCTTCGACTCGAAGTGGTTGTAGAAGGACCCGAATCCGACATCGGCGCGCTCGGCGATGGCCTGGATGCTCGCGCTCGTGTCCCCGGTTTCCGCGAGGATCTGCCGGGCCGCGCGGACGAGCGCCTGGCGGGTCTCGGCACGGCGTCGCTCGAAGCGGTTCTTGGGCGGGGCTGACGTCGGCATACGGCCCAGTGTAACCGCCGCAAGGACGATACTGCCATTACTGATGAGATCCTCAATTATTTGGGCTGCACCTATTGACGATGAGAATCAGCAGAGTTGATGATTTCCTCATTACGGCAGTGTTGCTTGGAGGACACCATGTCCCACATCCCCGTTAACAAGGGCGGTCCTCTGACGCCCCACCAAGACCTCCACAGTGAGCAGGGGGCCCTTCGCGGCGAACATCCCGGCCGGTCCCAGAACCCCGTGATCAAGGTGGCGGACCTGGCCTGGCTGGAGTTCGAGAAGCCGGACCTGGACCGGGCCGAGGTCTTCGCGCGCGACTTCGGCTTCGCGATCGCCGCCCGCACCGAGGAGGCACTCTGGCTGCGCGGCACCTTCGCGGGCCCACCCTGCATGGTCATCCAGCGTGGGCATGCGTCCCGCTTCGTCGGGCCGGCGTTCCGCGCGGACGAGCGCACCGACCTCGACCGGCTGGCCGCAGCCACCGGCAATACCGTCCGGGACATCAACGTGCCCGGCGGAGGGAAGTCGGTCTCGCTGCTCGACCCCTCCGGCCTCCCGGTCCGCGTCGTGCACTGCGGCGAACAGCTGCCCACGCTGCCCGAGCAGAAGCCGCTGATCCTGAACTTCGGCACGGACCACCGTCGGACGAACGCCACCCAGCGGCCCCCGCGCGAGCCGTCGCGCATTCAGCGCCTCGGTCATGTGGTGCTGGAGACAAGGTCGTTCATGCGCACCCTGGACTGGTACCTGGACACCCTCGGGATGATCGTGTCCGACTTCCTGTTCCTGGACGGGCAGCGTCAGCGCGGGCCGACGATGGCGTTCATCCGCTGCGACCAGGGCAGCGTGCCGGTCGACCACCACACACTGGCCCTGCACCTGGGGCCCGGCACCGGCTACGTCCACTCCGCCTACCAGGTCACCGACCTCGACGCCATCGCCGCCGGCGGCGAGTACCTCGCCGAGCGCGGATACAAGCGCAGCTGGGGAATCGGCCGGCACATCCAGGGCAGCCAGCTCTTCGACTACTGGCGCGACCCCGACCGCTTCATGCTGGAGCACTTCGCCGACGGCGACCTGTTCTCCTGCGACCTCGAACCCGGATGGGCGCCGATGTCGGCGAGCGGCCTGGCCCAGTGGGGCCCGCCCGTCACCCGCGACTTCCTGGGCGCGAGCCCGTCCCCGGCCAAGCTGCGCCAGGTCATGAGGGCCCTGCGCGGCGACAACGAACTCGACCCCGCACGCCTGCTGGGCCTGATGAAAGCGATGACCTCATGAGCACCAACGTTCTGCGCACCCCCGACGGCTGGTGGGCCGTCCGCAACAAGCACGCCGTCCGCATCGACACCAAGGCCGTCACCACCGCCGAACTGCTCGCCGACCGTGACGCGGTCCGCGAAGCCGCCGCCTCCACCGACAGCGGCACGCCCGTCGTCGACATGGTCGCGCTGCCCCCCGTCACCACCCCGTGCCGGGTGGTGGCCCAGATGGTCAACTACCGCAGTCACGCCAAGGATTCCGGGTTCACCGGCGACATTCCGCCCACCTTCTTCCGCAAGGCGTCCGGCTCCGTCAGCGGCCCGCACGACACGATCGTCCGCCCGTCGCACGTTAAGTTCCTCGACTACGAGGTGGAACTCGGCCTCGTCATGGGCGCATCCCTGCCGGTGGGCACCGTCGTGGCGGAGCAGGACCTGCCGCGCTACGTCGCCGGGCTGGTCCTGACCAACGACGTCAGCGCCCGCGACGTGCAGCTGACCAAGACCCAGTTCTACGAGAGCAAGTCCTACCCGACCTTCACGCCGACGGGCCCGTACCTGGCGCTGCTGGAGCCCGAGGACTTCGCCCACCTGCTGAACCTGCGGCTGCGGCTGAACGTCAACGGCGTACCGCGCCAGGACCGCACCCTCGCCGACATGATCGTACGGCCCGCGCAGGCGCTCACCCTGCTCGCCCGCTTCCAGACCCTCGACCCGGGCGACCTGCTGCTCACCGGCACCCCCGGCGGCACCGCACTGAAGGCCCCGCCCGCACCGGTCGCGAAGATCAGTGCACTGCTGCCGCCCGCGGCGAGGTGGAAGGCGTTCTTCAAGGGCCAGGCCAAGAACCCCCTCTACCTGCACGCCGGTGACCTCATCACCGCCACGATCGCCACCCCGGACGGGCGGATCGACCTCGGCGAGCAGCGGAACCCTGTGGCGGACGCAAGGTGAGCGCCGCAGCCGCCAGCAGACCGGTAGTGATCATCGGCGCGGGGCCCGTGGGGGTCACCGCCGCGCTCCTGCTCGCCCGGCGCGGAGTGCCCAGCGTGCTCCTGGAACGCCACAGCGACATCTACCCCTTGCCGCGGGCCGTCGTCGTGGACGACGAGGTCCGCCGGATCCTGCAGAGCGTCGGCGTTCACGAGGAGTTCGCCGCCGTCGCGCGCCCGGCACCGGGCCTGCGGCTGCTGGACCCCCGGCGCCGCGTGATCGCCGAGTTTACGCGGTCCCTGCACGGCCATCACGGCTTCCCGCAGACCAGCATGTTCGACCAGCCCGAGCTGGAGCGCCTGCTGCGGCGCGCCTTGGCGCGCCGCCCCGAGTGCGAGCTGTGGAGCGGGGTGGAGGTCGTGTCGGTCACCCAGGACACCGGCGGATCGCACGCTCCGACGGGTCCGGTCCGGGTCACTTTCCGCCGTGACGGCGGCGACGAGGAGGAGCACCTGTGGGCCGATGCCGTCCTCGGCTGCGACGGTGCGGGCAGCATCACCCGTGACGCCATCGGCGCCGTCTGGGAGGACCTGCACTTCGAGGAGAGCTGGCGGGTCATCGACGTCCGCACCAGCCTTCCGGTGCGCACCTGGGAAGGCGCCGAGCAGGTCTGCTGCCCGACCCGGCCGGCCACCTACATGCGGGTCGGCGAGGACCGCTACCGCTGGGAGTTCCGGCTGGACGACGACGAGCGCCTGGACGGCGCGGAGGGCCGGGAGCGCCTGCGCGAGCTGGTCGCCCCCTGGGTGGACCTGCCGTCCGACGGGTCGCAGGACGATGAATTCGAGGTGATCCGGCAGGCGCAGTACACCTTCCGCGCCCGCCTCGCCGACCGGTGGCGCCGGGGACGCGTCTTCCTGCTCGGCGACGCCGCGCACCTCACCCCGCCCTTCATCGGGCAGGGACTGTGCGCCGGCCTGCGCGACGCCCGCAACCTCACCTGGAAACTCGCCCACGTCCTCCAGAAGGGCGCGGACGAACGGCTGCTGGACACCTACGAGGAGGAGCGCAAACCGCACGCCCGCCACATGATCCGCCTCGCGGTCGCCGTCGGCTGGGCCATGACCGGCGGCCAGGACCGCGGCGCGGCGCTCCGCCGGACCGTCGTGGGCGCGGCCTGCCGCATCCCCGGCGTGACCGCGACCGTCAGCCGCGACCTCAGCCCCGCCCTGACCGCCGGTCCACTCATACGACGCCGCCCCCGCCTGACCGGACGCTCCCTGGCCGGCACCTTCTGCCCCCAACCCTGGGTCCTGCAGGGCGGCAGGCGCGTGCGCCTCGACGACGTCCTCGACGACTCCTTCGCCGTCCTGACCGCCGTACCGCCGACCGCGCAGATGACAGGCGTGGCCACGGCACTGGGCGCACCCACGGTCCACGTCGGCGACCTGAACGACGACGGCACGCTGGCCGCCTGGCTGTCACGTGGCCGGGCGGACGCCGTCCTCCTGCGCCCCGACCGCGTCGTGATGGACACCGTGCCCGCCGGCACCGGCGACTTCACCGACGCCGCCGCCTGGGCCTCGCTGCTGCACACGGCCCGCCGCCCCGCCGAAGCCCGGCCCGCACCCTGACGAGGAACACCACACCATGACCACCCCGCACTCCACGCCCTGTCCGGAGCCCTTCCTGCCGCCCGACCCCCAAGCGGCCGCCGGCAGCCGCATCGCGGACTTCGCCCGCTGGGCCGCCCGACACCAGGGCGCCGAAGGGATTCCGGACCCGACCGACTACCAGGCCCTGCACCACTGGTCCGTCACGGACCTGGAAGGATTCTGGGCCGCGGTGTGGGAGTACTTCGACATCGACGCCACCACTCCGTACGAGCGGGTGCTGGCCGAGGAAGCCATGCCCGGCGCCCGCTGGTTCCCCGGCGCCACCCTCAACTACACCCACCACGCACTGCGCAACCTGCGCCCGGACGCACCCGCGATCACCGCACTGGACGAGACCGGAGCCGGCTACGAGATCACGGGCCGGCAGCTCCGCGCCCAGGTCGCCTCCGTCGCAGCCACCCTGCGCGACCTGGGCGTCGGAACGGGCGACCGGGTGGTCGGCTACCTGCCCAACACCCCCCACGCCGTCATCGCCTTCCTCGCCACCGCCAGCCTGGGCGCGGTGTGGTCCGTGTGCGGCCAGGACTACGCACCCAAGGCCGCCGCCGACCGCTTCGCCCAACTCGAACCCACGGTGCTCATCACCGCGGACGGCTACCTCTTCAACGGCACCCGCCACGACCGTCGCACAGCCTCCCGCGACCTCGCCGCCGCCCTTCCCACGCTCAAGGCCACGGTCCTCGTGGATCACCTGGGCCTTGCGTGGCCCGCGACCCGGGCCGCGAGGCTGACGGTTCCCTGGGAGGACGCGGCCGGCCGCACCGAGTACCTCACCATCACTCCGGTGCCGTTCGACCACCCGCTGTGGATCGTCTTCTCCTCCGGCACCACCGGGCTGCCCAAAGGCATCGTCCACGGCCACGGCGGCGTCCTGCTGGAGCACCTCAAGACCCTCGGCCTGCACAGCGACCTGGGCGTCGGTGACCGCCTGCTGTGGTACACCACCACCCACTGGATGATGTGGAACCTGGCCGTCTCCACCCTGCTGACCGGTGCCGCCACCTGCACCTACGACGGCAGCCCCGCGCCGGTCGCGCGCCCGGACGTCCTGTGGGAACTGGCGGCCCGCCACAAGGTCACCGTCTTCGGCACCAGCCCCCAGTACCTGCTGGCCATGGCCAAGCTCGGCGTCGACCCCGCCGTGCACGACCTGTCGGCAATCCGCGTCATCGGCTGCACCGGCTCCGCCCTGCCCGCCTCCGCCTACCCCTGGGTCCGCGACCACGTCGGCGCAGGCGTCCAGCTCGCCTCCACCAGCGGCGGCACGGACGTCATCTCCGGCTTCGCCGGCAGCACCCCCACCACCCCGGTGTGGGCAGGCGAACTGTCGGCCCCCAACCTCGGCGTGTCGCTCGCGGCGTACGACGGCGCGGGACGGCCGGTCGTCGACCAGGTCGGCGAACTCGTCGTCACCCGCCCCATGCCGTCGATGCCGCTGTACTTCTGGAACGACCCCGACGGCAGCCGCTACCGCGACGCCTACTTCGGTGCCTACCCGGGCGTGTGGCGGCACGGCGACTGGATCACGGTGACGGGTCACGGCTCGGTGATCGTCCACGGCCGCTCCGACGCCACCCTCAACCGCAACGGCGTACGCCTGGGCAGCGCCGACATCCACGACATCGTCGAACGCCTCCCCGAGATCACCGAGGCCCTCGTCATCGGTGCGGAGGAACCCGACGGCGGCTACTGGATGCCGCTCTTCGTGGTCCTCGCCGACGGGATCGAGCTGGACGATTCCCTGCGCGACCGGATTCGCGATGCGATCCGCGTCGGCGCCTCACCCCGCCATGTCCCCGACGAGATCCTCGCCGTGCCTGCCATCCCGCACACGAAGACCGGCAAGAAGCTCGAGGTCCCGGTCAAGCGCCTCCTCCAGGGCGCCCCCGCCGAGCAGGTCCTCAACCCCTCCGCGGTCGACAACCCCGACCTGATCGCCTACTTCGCCGACCTGGGCGCCGAACGCCGCCAGGCCCGCCGCCCGCACACCCCCGAAGGCGCCTCGTGATCCTCTCCGCCTCGCTGACCTGTCTCATCGCGTTGATCTTCGCCCTGCTGGGCGCGGCCAAGATCCTGGCCCTGGGTCCGATGCCCGAGCTCGCCGCCCACGCCGGCTTCACCACCGCGGCCTACCGGGTCATCGGCGGGCTGGAGCTGGCGGGCGCCATCGGTGTGGCCCTCGGCCCGGTCGTACCGCTGTGCGGCGGCCTGGCCGGCATCGGGCTGCTGATGCTGCTCGCCGGTGCCGTGACCACGCACGTACGCAGGGGCGACGGGCTGACGAAACTCCTCCCCGCGGTGACGTGCGCGGCCCTGGTCGCCTGGTATCTCGCACTCCTCGCCGGCCTCTGAACCGTTCCGGGAGACTGTCGGCGGCCACTCGTCCTGTTAGCGGGCCCACAGCGGGGCTGGCAGACTGAATCTGTGGTTCCGCTGATGGTCGCGGCGGATCGGATCGCGTCCTCGTCGCTTACCGGCGCCAGTGTGGTGTCAGCCTGCGCACTGCTCTTCACCGTCGCGTCGTTCTGGTGGCTCAACGCCCGACAGGGACGCCTGAAGGCGTGGGAACCTCACGCCTTCGCGGCGATCGTCCACGGTTCCACGGCACGCCTACGACTGCCTCTCGTCCTGCACAACACCGGTCCCAAACCGATCGTCGTGCAAGACCTCATCCTGACCTTCCCCGATGAACCCGCCTCTCATCTGCCCCTCCTGTGGGTGTCCTCCCCGTCCCGGCTCCAACCGGGGCCGGACGAGGAGACGAAGCTGCCCGCCGGATTCGTCGTGCCCGGCAGAGAAGCGCAACAGCTCTTCCTCGAGTTCGAGGCACCGTTTTCCGGATTTCTCCCGGAGGCCCGTGACTACAAGGCCCAAATACAGGTGCGGGTCGGCCACCGCAAGGGGTGGCGGCCCCTGCTGACGTTCAGCTTGAGGGCCGCCAACATCATCGATCCAGATCGCTACACCGTTTACAACAACGCACCGCTCGAGCTGACGAAGGAAGACCAGAAAAGAGCGGATGCCGCGCTCCTCGAACTGCTGGAAGAGCACGGGGACGGCTCCCCTCCGGGCGGCAGGAGACAGGGAGACCCTCCGAATGACGAAGGTGACGCCGACACGAGCCGCTGACATCGCCGTCCGTCCTCTGACGTGGACAGCGGTGGCACCCGCCCCGCCGGGCCACCACAGCCACCGCACCGATCACTCGCGCCAGTCGACGCAACCGGCCGCCGCGAGGTCGAGCGCAATGTCCGTGATCATGCCCGCCTGGCCGCCGACCATCCCGCGCCGGCTTCGACAAGGATCGCCCGGGTGTCCAGGCCGTGACAGCGCGCCGCGGCAACGGCGTGCCGGCGGAAACCGGAGTACACGCCCGCGTACCCGAGGGCGAGCGTCTCGCGGTCCACCCGCACCTCGCGGCCTGCAGGGGGCGGACGATGTCGGGTGGCAGCGTCCATCAGGCGGAACAGGGCAGATTCTGGGGACCGCAAGGACGTCACGGCGACCACGCATGTGGGCCGGCAGTGGCTGGGCCGCCTGGGAAAGACGGACAACGGCGTCGTCACGGTGACCACGGTGTGGACCGACGGCCGCGTGTACTACCCGCTGCACGCGACTCCCTACACCCCGGCCCATCACTTCGACCGCGGCCGCTTGGATCCGGCTTTCCGTACGAAACCGCAGCTGGCCGCTGCTCTCGCGGCCCGCGGGAAGGAGGCGGGCTTCGGCTGCCGGGCGGTGGTCGCCGACTGCGCCTACTCCGTCAGTGACGACTGGTACCTCGCGCTGCGTGAGGCCGGCCTGGCCTACGTGGTCGCGCTCAAGCCGCACCGCGGCACCTGGGCCCGGGCCGACCAGCCGCACACTCCCATCGAAGCCGCCCACGCCCTGGCCTGGAAGGATGCCAGGCGTCCTGGCGACTGGACGGCTGTGGAGCGTCACTTCCGCGACGGGCACACCGAGACCTGGTGGGCCGCCGATGCCCGCCTGGGCGGCTACGGACCCGACTCACCCTGCCGGCTGGTCGTGGCCACCACCGACCCAGCCACGCTGCCGGAGAAGGCCACCTGGTACCTGGCCACCAACCTGCCCCACCCCGAAGCACCCCACGCCACCACCAGCCCACATCCGCCGGCCGACCTCGCCGAGCTACAAACACATCAAGGACGAACTCGGCTGGGCCGACGTCCAAGTCCGTTCCGACCGAGCCATCCGCCGCCACCAAACCCTGGTCAACTGCGCCTCTCCTTCTGCTGGGGCCAATGGTTCGCCCCACCCGGACCCCTGGACGCCACCGCGCCGGACCCGTGCCCCGACGAGGGGCCAGAGAGGGGGCCCAGCCGAACCTCGCCAGCCCCAACAGCCTTGCTGGTCCAGGGCCTTACGGGCCATCCGTTCCTGGCTCACTCCCGCCGTCACCCTCACCCGATGGTGGCGAGCCTGGACGGCGAGGACTTCGGTTCCGGGCCGATCTGTTCAGTGCCAGTAGCTGGGCGTGTTCCCGCCGGGCTGCTGCCACGCCCACACACCCAGTGCGATCACGGCAGCGATGACGACCACGGCGAGCAGGAAGCAGCCGAGGCCGCCGCGCCGGTTACGGCGAGTGAGGTCGTCCACAGGTCCCCCGAGGAGTCGAGATGGCTCTGCATCCGAGCGTGACCGGGACCCGGGCTGCTGGGCAAGACCACACCTGGGCCTGGATCTACTTGTTACCGCCGCGCACTCAGCATCCGTTCTGTCACAGGCCGAGGCGTAAGGCACGACGGGCTCCGGGCGGGCCGAGATCTTGCGGATGTCCCAACGGCGGTCACTCTGGCGGGATGGGGGGCACCTTGATGCGGAGGGCGGCGCGGGCGCTGCTGTGGTCGGTGTGGTGGGCGCTGGCGACAGCCGTTCCGTTGGGGATTTCGCTGCTGGCGCTACGGTTCGTGCTGGATGCGGCGCGCGAGGATGACAAGGGTCTGGGCCTCGTGCTCGTGATTGCGGGCCTGCTGTTCCATATTTGGCTCTGGGCGGTGTACCTGTACTTCGGGCATTACTGGAGTGGCCGGGCCAGTAGATGGAGGGCAGTGGTCTGCTGTGCTGGCGTCGTTGTCGTCCTCGCCAGCTCGTTCGCGGCCGTCATCTTCGGCCAGCAGGATGTGGAACAGCAGATCCTGCACAACCGCGGGGTGACGGCTACGGGCGTGGTCACCGGCCCCTGGTCCACGGAAGGCGACCACGGTCCCATGGAGGCCGGGGTCCATGTCCGTCTGGGCGACGGCACGACGCTCGCCGTTGAGGGCTATCCGCGAGTCGGCAGCACTGTGCAGGTCACCTCCGATCCCCTGGGAACGGCTCATCCGCAGCTCGGCCCGCGGCCGGCCATACCCAAGAGACTGGGCCTGAAGGTGACCCTCGCGGTGCTGATCGTCGGCCACATCATGACGGCGAGCATTATCCTCGGGCCGCTCGACCAAGACCCCGTTCCACGAAGACTGCGTCGTCGGCGCGCTCCATCCGACGAAGCGCCTGTCGACAAAGCGCCGTCCTACGGGTTGGAGCCCGACTCCTGAGGGGGAATCCGGCCCGCGCGATCAGCGTGGGATGCGGCCCCTGAGGCGACACCGTGAATCGCGGGGAGTGCGCGATCAGGTCCAGGAGCCACTACGCTTGCGCGCTGCTGAGGCCGACCTCGCACCGCCGTCAGCGTCGCCGGTGACAACAGTCCTGCCTATGTGACAACTAACCTCGCGCTTTCACGAAGCTGGCCGCCCGAGGCTTGATCAAGAACGCGGGGAGTGGACCCGACCTGCAACGATAGGACTTGCTGAGGGTCCTGTTGATTGTGAGGAAAGACTCACTTCCCAGGCGAACCGACGTGATCATCGATGCCCTGCGCTGACTCCACGCCCTCCCGCACCGGCTGACCAGCTTTTTCCCATCCCTGCGAACACCACCGGCCCGCCGGAGCCGTGGAACTCGGCGTCCACCCGGCGCGACAGCCGAGTCCTCAATCTGCCTCGGCTCTGCAAACTCCACCAACTCTCAACATAACGAGCCGGTCAGTAAGCTGACGTCCCCTCAGTCAGGTTCGAAGACAATCGCCCGATCCTGGAGCGGACGATTGTCTCCACCGACATGAGCGGCGCTCGGTTCACTTGACGTCGGCCAGCCAGCGCAGCGCGCTGAGGCTCGGCAGGAAGAAGTACTCTCCGCCACGGGTGATGACAAAACGCTCCACGCCGTGCAGACGGCGCCGGATGGGGTGCTGCGGGATCGTGAAGATGCCCGTGCCGTCGTTGTCGCCCGTGAGTAGATCCTTCTCCTGGTCGAGGCCGGTGAAATGGCCGTCGTTCAGCCATTGCGACTTCACGAACTCGAACTGGCGGTCGAGGTGTGAGCCGATGAAGACGAAGACGATGCCACGGTCGGCGCCGTCGTCGTCCAGGACACCAGCCGGCAGCGGAGGACCGTAGTTGGTACCCCGCCGGATCATGTGATGCAGGCGAACGTCGCCGATGATCTCCGAGTCGCGCGGGTTGGCCCGTCTTGCGTGGGCGCCGTGGGGGCAACTCGTGCCACCCGGATCGGACGCGTAGCGGAAGTCGTTGTTGCGCTGGTCGTCCGCTCCCAGGGCCGGGTCGTCGTGTTCGGGCGCCAGGATCAACGGGGCGCCGCTCTGCCAGCGGCCCACGATCTTGGCTGCGAGCAGCGACTCTTCCTCCGGGCTGTCGGAGTTGTCGTGCAGATACCGGCGGAACGCCGCGACGCACGTGTGCAGCTTCCGCCAGGCCACGAAGGTGCCGTTGCGCCCCAGTTCGGCTGGCTGCGGCATCGGCGGCAGGTTTCCGGTCTCGTCGGGATAGCCGAGCACGAATTCGCCTGCCTTGACCACGGAACCGTCACCGGGAGGAGTCTCGGCACCGCTGCCTTCGATCGCGGGGTTGCCGATGCCGTCCTTGTAGCCGAAGCTGGTGCGCCCGGTGGACAGCTGGTAGAAGTCCTGCCGATGGACGACCTGAACACCGGGAAGCTGCGCGTGGGCCATGCGCGCACGTTCGAGGACGACCGCCAACGACTCCTGATCGGCGGCCAGGAGGGACAGCACGACGTGTACCTGGCCGGTGCCGAAGGGCGGCTCCCAGCGTGCGGGCGCGCTCTCCCCGGTGTCACCGATGAATTCGGCGCGTGCAGCCATGCCCTGCCGGAACTCCTCAGGGAAGGTGTTCAGGGCGGCTGGTGGGACCTGGAGCGCTTCGAGCCCTCGATACGTCAGTCCGGCGTTGAGGAGCGCGGGCAGGTCCGGTTGCCACCAGTTGGCGGCGGAGTCGACCAGTTCGGCCAGACGCCCCATCAGCTCACGCCCGGCGCCGGGATCGTCCACACGCAGCAGGATGTAGGTGCCGACGTACGGTGACGGCCGGTTGCGCAGCACGATGCCCTGAATCTCTTCTAGCTGCAGCGGCGGGGCTTCGGTTGCTGTCATGTCGTCCCTCCGGAAGAGTGCCGGATGATTTGTACCAATTACCCCTATCATCGGCACTCTCCGACACGACGCATCGCGCGATCGACGAGTGCATGGGCGCGCGGGGTCGCCCGAAGCACGAGGTTGTGCCGCGCGAGCCGAAGTGCTCGTTGGGGATCGCCGCCGACGGTCAGCCAGAACTCCGCCGCGTGCTCGGCGTACGCCTCGGGGTGGCGCGCCATCAGCTCCTCGTAGCGCGCGCCAGCGTGGGCACGCCAGAACCGAGCCTCCGCCGACGCTTCAGACCTGCCCAGGAGATGGGCGAGCCGGGTCGCATAGTCGGGATCGTCGCTGGCCATGGCCAGCCGGCGCAGGCGCTCGATCGCCACGGCCGTCCTGCCCTCGGCGGCGTCGGTCTCAGCAAGGTGGCCTTCGGCCGGCACGTAGGACGGCAGTCGGGAAGCGGCCGACTCCAGCCAGGTGCGCGCGCTCACCAGGCCGCCCTGGGCCAGTCGCATCTGCCCGCACTGAAACTCGAGGACCGCCAGTGGAAACGGACTGACCCCGCGGTAGGCGCTTCTCGCCGCCAAAAACCACGTCTCGGCCTCGTCCGCCTCGCCGCTCTCGGCACGACAGCGGGCCATGGCGCCGAGCGTCCTGAAGTCCTGCCGCCTCAACAGCCCCTGTCGAAGCAGCGCAAGCGCCTCGTCGTACTGCCCGACCGCCTGCCAGACGGCTGCTCGCTCCTCGTCCACGGTTCGCCGATCGAGCCCCAGCGCAGCCGCCCCGTCCAGATCGTCCAGCGCCGCCGCGAACCGGTGGAAGAGGCCCGACAGCCTGGCGCGCGCCACCAGCGGGCGAGGATCGCGCGGCGCCTGCTCGACGAACGCCTCGGCCAGCGACGCAGCGCGCTCGGCCTCGTCGATGCGGCCCCGTACGTGCCCGCGCAGGGCGGTCAGCTCCACCAACTCGCCCCAGCCGTCGGCGGTGAGTCTTTCCCGTGCAGCCTGCGACGTCAGACCTTCGATGCGCGCGTCGAGGTTGCCCATGGCGATGACGCCGGCTGTCGTGGGCGGCCCGCCCGCAAGGTCGGGCCCTCTCACACCGCCGACACGAGTGCCCGCCGTGGAACTGCTCATCGGCTCGCGGCGACCGCCGGGATGGTGGCCGCCTGCTCGGGCGGATTCGGGTTGGCCGGTGCCAGGTACGGGAATTCACGTGAAGCCGGGACGGTCCCGTCGACGCCGTCGCTCACGCGCGGGCCATGGCCCGCATTGACGATCAGCGTGTAGAGCGTGTCGATGACATCGTCGTTGAGCGATCGGCCGCCGCAGCTCGCATGCTCCCGTCCCTCTAGCAGAGCCTGCTCGATCTCGAAGTAGCTGTCTTCGGCGTACGGCTTGGCAACGTCCACGACCAGGAAGTCCGCGAGGAGCAGTTCTGTCAGCGGATGCGTCCCGTCCGGCTGTTTCGTCCAGTCCGCCTTGCCGTCGAGATCGTCGAAGAAGACCAGGTTGGCATTGAGCCGCGCGCGATAGGCGTCCATGTAGCTCGGACCCAGCCGGAACGGGTCTTCCTCGTTGTAGAGATCGCGCAGGTCCACGACTTTGTTGGCGGTGTCGACCCCGTTGTCCGACATGAGGATGTTCTTGACCTCGGGGCGGCCGAGACGTTCGAGGCGCACGGGATACGGCCCGGCCGTGACGGTTTCCGCCGCGACGGCGAAGACGCTGCCCGAGGCCGCCCCGAACAACCTGGGGACGTCAGCCTCTGCCACGAGGGCCAGGACGTCGGCTCCCTCCAGAGTGTTGGTGCCCTTCGGCACGAAGGCGAGCCGTCGGCTCGCCCGCGTCTCTACTTCCTTGGCCACGTCCATGAAGAAGGGATCCAGCCGCAGCCCGGCATAGCAGCGTACGCCATGCCCCTCTCCGCCCCGCTCGTCATTCACCAGAAACGAAACCGATTCCCCGCTCGGCAGTACGCACGTTCCCTGCTGCGCCGGCTCCCCGACGTCATCCGGTCCGGCCGGAGCCGAGAAGGTGCAGGTAAGCGCGAATTCCTCGGTGCCGACATCGAAGAGTGAACCGGAATCCCCCATCGGAACGGATGCCGGACGGACGCGGAAGCGATAGCTGGCAGCGTCGGAGAAAAGGGCTCCCGGCCTCGCATTGGGAAAGACATTCATGACAAGGACGAGCCGACCCTCCTGGGAGGGGCTGGGAAAGGCAAAAAGGTCGGTCAGGTCTATGGCCGGATCGGCCAAGGCACGGGTGCCGGAAAGATGGTCGGACATGATGCTGCGACCTCCACTGACGGGGCCCGGTCGACGACCTCGCAGCGTTGCCGGACCGCCTGGTGGTGCCCAGGCGCCATGGCCACGGCTACAGCACCTGGCCGCAAGACAACTGCTAGGCGGACGCAGTATCCAGCAGGGTGTTGAACGCCTGCGTGACCTTTTGCGCCTTGGTGGTGTCCTCGACCGTCATGGTCGGATTGGAGGCGTACCACATGTCCGCCTCAACGATCTTCGTCGCCAGCCAGTCGACCATGTGTGGATCGCTCGCCCCGGGCCAGCCCTCAACGGTATCTTCGAACATCTCGTCGAACCACGCTCCGGCGTTGGCGAAGATGTCAGCCATGTACGGCTTGAAGTCACCGTCATAGGTGACCGCGCCTATGACCTGAGTGTCATTGTTGATGAACGTGACGCGGAAGTCGTGGACAGTGCCGACGAGCTTTTCGTAGTGCCAGGCGTCCTCCTGGATCTTGGCGGCCTTCTGGTGGAACCTCTCCGCCCCGCCCGGCTTGGCATCGAGGAGAACGGTGATTTCCGCTACCTCCCCGACACGCTTGCCAAGACCGTCGGGCTGCCTGGCCACGGTCGGAGTCGCGCCCCCCGGAGTCGCCGACTGCGCAGAACTCTGTGTTGTCATGACTCCCTCTCCTTTTGATCGTCTATCGGCTGGTCTGTGGGCTCTCCTCCGTTCTGAGCGCCTTTCTGACTACCTCCACAGCCAGCTTTGTCGTCCTCCAGGGCGTCGGCAAGACGATCACGCCCCATGGGTCGAAAGATGGCGGCGGCCAGATCATGAGCGGAAACATGAAAGTGCCCTTGACCTGCAACGATAGGGACTTGCTGAGGGTCCTGTTGGCTGCAAGGAAAAGAGCACTTTCCAGGTGAGAGAGCCTATCTCGTCGTACCCGCGTGTCCGTGTCCAGGGAGACGGTCGGCGGGTGGCCTCGCAGGCCGGTGCGGTCCTGCTGCTGGATGGTCCGCAAGATCGGCCTTGACCAGGCGGTATCCACAGCCCTGGCGTCCTGGCGCAAGCCGCGGGCCGTCCACGATCCTGGGAAGATCCTTCTGGACCTTGCTCTGGCGGTCGCGCTGGGCGGGGACTGCCTCGCGGACGTCGCGATGCTGAGGTGTGAGCCGGCTGTCTTCGGGCCGGTCGCTTCCGACCCGACGGTCTCCCGCCTGATCGACACCCTCGCCGGCTCCGACGAGAAAGCCCTGCAGGCCATCCGGTCCGCACGGGCCGAAGTTCGCAGCCGGGTCTGGTCGTTGGCGGGCAAGAACGCCGCGGGCGCTGATGGACGGGTCACGGTCGACATCGACGGTGTCCTCGTGATCGCGCACTCCGACAAGGAGGATGCGGCCGCGACCTGGAAGAAGACCTACGGCCCTCACCCCCTGACGGCCTTCGTCGACCACGGCCCGGGCGGAACCGGAGAGCCGGTCGCCGCTCTCCTCAGACCGGGTAGCGCGGGCTCGAACACGGCCGCCGACCACATCACCACCGCCCAACGGGCCCTGGCTCAACTACCGAAGAAGTACCGGCGAGGACGGCGGACACTGATCCGCACGGACTCCGCCGGCGGCACCCACGACTTCGTGTCCTGGCTCGCGAAGCGAGGCCGATGGCTGTCCTACTCGGTCGGCATGGTGATCACCGAGGCGATCCACCAGCACGTGCTGAAGATCCCCGGGCCAGCATGGACGCCGGCCGTCGAGGCCGATGGCCAGGTCCGCTGCGGGGCCTGGGTTGCCGAACTCACGGGCAAGCTGCTGGACGGCTGGCCCAGCGGCATGCGGCTGATCGTCCGCAAGGAACGACCCCGCCCCGGCGCCCAGTTGAGAATCACGGACGCGGACGGCATGCGGATCACCTGCTTCGCTACCAATACGACCGGCCGGCCGATCGCCGAGCTCGAACTCCGTCACCGTCTGCGGGCCCGGGCGGAGGACCGGATCCGGGCCGCCCGGTCCACCGGCCTGCGCAACCTGCCCCTCCACCACACCGCGCAGAACAAGGTCTGGCTGGAGATCGTCCAGATCGCACTAGACCTGCTGGCCTGGATGCCCATGCTCGCTCTGACCGGCAAAGCCCGACTCTGGGAACCCCGTCGCCTGCGGCTCCGCCTGTTCTCCGCGGCCGGACAGCTCGTCACCACCGGCCGGCGCCACATCCTCCGCCTCGCCCACCGCTGGCCCTGGGCCCGTGACATCACCGACGCCCTCGAACGGCTCGCACTCCTGCCGAACCCCGGATGACCAGCGGACTCACCCGTCCCTACGGGAAGTGGATCCAGCCCGGAGCAGTGGAACCCGGCGTCCACCCGAGACGACACCCGGGCCCTCAGCCTGCCCGCCCTCCACCACCGACAACGAAATGGGCCGCCGACTTCGTCGAGGCCCATCACGAAAGTTCGAGGCTAACGTGCTTCGGCTCAAACACCCTTAACCAAGACAACTCCACCTGGTGACAGCAGAGTTGAGGAACCATAGAGTCGACACGTGGTGAGCTGTGGCTGATGCCTGTCTTTAAGAGGGCTCAGAAAAAAGTGCTCCTGACCTGCGGTTTTGTTTCGGTGGCCACCGACATTAGGGGGCTATAGATGTCGGTGGCCACCCGCACTCGCCGTGAAAACATGCATCGAGCAGCAACTTTCCCCAGAAACATGCGGATAGTCGCAAGTCTTGCCTACATGTGGAGGTGTCCACGATCAAGGTGGAGGGCCCAGCCTTCGTCACCCTCGCATGCGCGCTCATCTGCTGGAGGCGCTTGAAATCAGCGCGGTAGGAGTACCTGGAGCTTCAAGTGACAGGCTGACCAGTCGGCTGACCCGAACGAGGCCAAGAATCAGGTTCCAGCGATGGTTCGGCCGGGCATCGGCTCTGCGAGCGCGGCCCGCCAGGGCGGCGCGCCGAAGGGGTCGGCGAAGTACTGCGTCTCGTGCACCACATGCTGGTCAGCGAATTCCATGATGCTCACCGAGTACGAAGGCACACCGTCGTAGGTGATCACGCATTCGCTCACCCAAAGATTCTCGTGGCCGGTGATCCGCTTAACGGTGAAGTGACGGTCGGCCGGGTGCCCACCGCGTTGCGCCGAAATCGTCGCGCGGCCCCGGAACCGCTCACCTGACTGCGGGTAATCCAGGATCGCGTCCGTGGCGTAAATGGCGTGCTCGGCTTCGGTGTTCCCGCGTTCCGAGGCCCGCCAATGCTCTTCGATCGCGGCCCTGGTCCTGGAGTCCTCGTCCATGGCACCGCCCTTCCGTAGCGTTATCAGCCTAGGCACCGCGGGCCACAGCCGGCCCGCGGCCGCGCTGACATGGGCTGCCAAGTCCTCCCTTTGGGCGGATCCCAGGCGACAGCCGTCCACCGTGGCAACGGCTTCGAGAGATCGTCACCCGGCTCACCCGACCTTCGGTCCATTCTGAACTTGGCCACGAGACGCATGCCCGGTGGCTGGCAGACCATCGACCCCGGACTGTTGGAAGCGAGGGCCCCTGACCGACTGCAGCGCCCGCTGACAAGCGGGCGCCCACTCCGGGCTTGGTCCTCCAACCAGAGGGCCGAGCCCGGTGTCGTGGCAGGCACCCTTGGGCAGAGCTTCCGTCGGCCTCTGGAAGGCCGGTGGTGGGTGCGGCGGCCGGGCCACGCGGCAAGGCGGACCGGCCGCGGGCGAATACGGAGAGTTGCCGTGGTTCCAGGAGGGCCGAACGTCGCGGTCGGCAGTGGGGTGTGGTCGGGTTGAGTGGGCTCGGGTACAGATCAACCCAGGGGGCTCTGGTGTGGGCGGTTCCGCGGTTCCGGGCACACTGAACGGCTCGGGCGGAGTACGTCATCTCCTCCGCCCGAGCCCTCAGCCGCCCGGCAGCGCGCCGCCCTTTACGACTCCGCGCCGTCGCCGTCTGCCGCGATCAGCCTGACGCCGGTGATCAGGTCGGGGCGGATGCGTACGACGTGGTCCATGTGCTGGTCCGACCAGGGGTGCAGCATCTCCTGGTACCGGGCGACCTGACCGGGGTCGGTGACGAGGCGGCATTAGCCGGTGGCCTCCACGCTCCAGCCGGTGCGGCCGGCAGGGTCGATGTCGGCCTCGTACGCGACGACCACGCCGTGTTCGCCGCTCTCCGGGGCGTGCGAGACCAGTACGGCGCCCTCGTGGGTGCGGATGATGATGTGGCCGTCATGGAGGACGTGGTTGACCGGGCGAGCGGAAGGTAGCGCGTCACGGGTGAAGATGATCCGCCCCATCGGGACGCTGCCGAGCAGATGCAGGGCCTCGTCGGGAGGACAGTTCCACGCTGCGTCGCGGCTCGGCGTCTCCCGCCGCTTGGTTCTCCCGGGCCTTGACGAACCGGCGGGCGGCTTCGTCCCTCATAGAGCGGCCGCCAGGGAGTGCGGAGTGGTGCCGATCGCGGTCCGTCCGGTCGTGGAGGGGCGGCACTGGGATGCCATAGGGGCGTGTCCTTCGTGTGCGGCGGCACCTGTGCGCCGCACGGGGCCGGGAGCCGAGGCCGCTGGCAGGTCTGACGGCATCCATGGAAAGCGTCTCGAACATGGTGTGCCAGGGCCGTTCGGACCTTGTTGGCTGTTTGGGCGTACTGGCTTCACTGATCCGGCGGTCCCGCCTGTGGTGCTCCGGGCTCGCCCGTGGACTTGGCGTAGCGGTTCCGCTCGTGAGGCCCGGGCGGGGCCGCGTAGACACGATGGCGGATGGGAGAACGCCGCATGAGGAGGGAGGCGAAAGCGGAGATGATCGCGGCGGTCGGGCACGCCGACCTGAGTCCGGGCACGTTGGAGCTGGTGGAGGCCGAGCTGCAGGCGGCGCTGCGTGCGGGCTTGGTGTGGTGGCTGAGGCTTGTCGAGTTCCCTTGACTCAGGTCAGCCAGGGCGGTGGTCTGAAGGTCGTACGCGCCGGTCTTGATCGGCTACGCCAGCAAGCGGGGCGCCATCCATGGACTAACGCGCAGGACCGGACCAGCCTGCTTCGCGAGTGCAGGGGTGATACCGAGACCCCGAAGTGGTCGGGGGCACAGGCTCAGTCGGCCGCCGCGACTGCGTCCTTGATGAGGCGGTGGGCGGCCGCGTCGGTGCGGGCGGCGTCATGGGTCACCAAGCGGTCCTGGCACAGACCGCGCAGGCCGGAGACGAGGAGTGTGGCCGCTGTCCGCGCCTGCTGTGGCGGGTGACCCAGCCGGATGTAGGCCGCGGCGATGGGGCCGATCATGACCTCGACGGTCTCGGCCGCGATGTCGCCGTACTGCCCGGGATCGGTGGCGGCCAGGCTGAGCAGCTGGAGCAGCATGCGGACCGGCCCGGACTGCTCTCCGACGGTCATCGCTTCCCACAGGGTGTGAGCCGCCTTGCGCAGTCCCGCGCTGTCGCGGACGTCGTCGAACATCGCGCGCGCGTCGGGACGGCTGGCGGCCAGCGCCTGGGCCAGCAGGTTCTCACGGCTGCCGAAGTAGTACAGAAGCATGCGCTTGGTGGTGCCGATCGACTCGGCGAGCGGACTCAGCGACATCTGCGCGACGCCGTGCTGCTGGAGGTGGTGCACCACCTGCTTCAGCAGCTCGGCGCGCTTCTCGGCGTTGACGGGGCGAGGCACTCTTTGACTGTACCGACCGGTACGCGTAAGGTCCAGGCAGACGTAGATGTGCCGATCGGTACGTTAATCGCATGGCGCCATGGCGACGGTCAGGCGCAGCACAGCCGAGAGGGGCGCCGTGAAACTGGTTGGACCGCGAACAGTGAAGGACCACCGGTACCGGAGAGGCGGCCACGGGGTTACCGGACATCCGGTCGGCCGTGTGCCCCGCGGCCGCGGCCTGGGGCGCCGTGGCGGCCAAGGGGTGGTCCTGTGAAGCACCGGATCGAGCGTCCCCGGGGCATATCCGTGGCCAGAGTCCTCGTCGAGACCCTCACGATCCCGGCAGTGCTCTTCCTCGGCCTGCTCTTCTGCTTCCCCATGGCCTTTCACCAGCCCCAGCCCCACCACGCCAAGCTCGCGATCGCCAATCCCGCGGTGGAACGCACCGTCGACACCGCCCTGCAGCGGCAGCATCCCGGCGGGTTCGACGTCACCGCCGTCACAGACGCCCGGGAAGCCCGCCGGGCGGTGCTGGACCGGGACGCCGTGGCCGGCTTCGCCACCAAGGGCAAACATGCCGTGCTGTACGTGGCCGGGGCCAACGGCGCGTCCCTCGATCAGGCGCTGACCAAGGGCTTCACCCAGCTCGCGGCGCACAACCACCAGAAGCTCACCGCCACGGACGTAGCCCCCACCGTCAGCAAGGACGGGTCCGGCGCGACCCTGGTCTACTTCGGGATCGCCTGGAACGTCCCCGGCTACATACTCGCCACGACCCTGCTGCGGGCGGTGACCTTCAACCGGCGCAAGAAGCTGATCACCGTTGGGGGCGTCGCCGGCCTCTTCAGCGCCGTGGGCTTCCTCGTCGGCGTGGGACTGGGTTTCTTCCCCAACGACCCCACAGCCCTGGCGATCGCCTTCCTGCTCACCACGGCCGTGGCCACGTTCTCCCTCGGCATGGCGCCCTTCGTCAAGCACTTCTTCCCCCTGGCGGGGCTGGGCCTGTACGTCGTGCTGAGCGTTCCCTCCAGCGGCCTCGTCCCCGTCCAGCTGCTGCCGGGGTTCTTCCAAGCCCTGCACGCCGTCATGCCGCTGGGCAACGCGGTCGACGCCCTGAGAGGAGTGCTGTACTTCGACGGTGCCGGGGTGCTGAAGCCGGTCCTCGTGCTGTGCGCGTGGATCACCGCGGGTACAGCACTGCTGGGCCTCGACGCCTGGCACCACCACCGCATGGCCGTACGACGGGGAGCGCAGGACGAGCCGCAGGACATTCCCGAACCGCCGGTGGAGGACCCCTCCCTGGAGACGCCCACACCCACCGCGCTACCGGTCCACCCCCACCACTTCGGCGAGCCGTTGCCGATGCTGGAGGGCACCGTCTACGACGGCGAACAGCAGCCTGTCCGCCATGCAGCGGTGACCGTCATGGACACCGGCGGCCGGCAGTTGGTGCGCACCACGACGAACACGCGCGGCGAGTACGCCGTGACCGGACTGCCCGAGGGATACATCAGCGTCGTCGTCTCGCATCCCGGCCGGGACCCCCTGGTCCACCAGAAGCTGCTGCAGTCCGGTGTGGCCGTCCGAGCCGACTTCACCCTGCACGACCGGCGCAACGGCACATCAGTCCGCGCGGGCGCTCAACGCCTCGACCTCGGACCCGCGAGACACGGATCCTGAGACCACACGGATGGCGCCATCCAGGGCCGACGAGGTCGATGCGCTCTGGTCGATGCACACCGCGACGATCTTGGTTTCCCGGGAAGCCGCCGCGCCCGCGTGGTGGTGGCCCCCCGGCGCCATCGCACGGCCGGAGGATGCGGCCGAAACCATCGCTCTCTTTGCTGGACGTAAGCGGAAAACAAGAACGCCGGGATCGGCAGTGGCCCGGGCTGGAGGGAAACACATGTCTGACAAGAATCACGCCACGGTGGCGGTCACCGGGGTGACCGGTGCGCTCGGCAGCCGGATCGCGGCCCGACTCGCCGGCCACGGCGTCCCGCAACTCCTCGTCGGACGTAGTCCCGACCGCATGCCCGAACTGCCAGGCGCCCAGCGACGCGGTCCGGCCGCCTACGCCGACGCCGCGGACATGCGCAGGGCGCTCGAGGGCGCGTAGACCCTCATCCTGGTCTCCGGACACCGTACGGGTCGCCGGCTGGAAGAACACGCCACCGCGGTCGAGGCCGCGATCGCGGTCGGCGTGGGCCGGGTCCTGTATGTGTCCCTCGTCAGCGCGGCGCCCACCGAGCAATTTGTCGTGAGCGGTCCTGCGACGACTGGCCGGGCCGCCTTCGTCACCCATGAGGACATCGCTGACGTGATCACGGCCGTCGCCCTCGAGGACGGTCCGCACTCCGAGCACGACGGCGCGATCCTTGAGATCACCGGGCCCGAGGCCCTGACTCTCGACGAAGCGGTCACCCGGATCGCCGCAGCCACCGGCCGGCCCTACCGCTACGAACCCGAGACCCTCGAGGAAGCCTTCGCACGGCGATGGCGACTGGGCATGAGCGGGGAACAGATCGAGACCTGGATCTCGTGGTATCAGGCGATCGAGAGGGGCGAGGTCTCCGTGGTCACCGACGTGGTTCCCCGGCTCACCGGCTCACCGGCGACCCCGATCTCGAACGCAGCCTGGTGGCCCACGCCGAACACCGCCCGGGGGACCGCTGAGTTGAGACGGAAGCGAAGCTAAGACGGTGCCCCGTGTGGTGAGGCGGTCGTTGGGCGGTGCATGGGGCGGGGTGAGTCGCATCGAGGACCGCGATTCCATGTCCGGCCAGCTCCCGGCAGATCCGGGCGGCCGCCAACCAGTCCTTGCCGCACGCAAAAAGCAGGGGCGAATACGGCGCATACCCAAGGCGTCCCCTCAGGAACGCCCAGGCGAGCCTCGGGAGCGACGTCCATCAGTGCGTGCAGGCATGCTGCAGTACGAGAACAAGGCTGACACCGAGGACGAGTGCGATCACTCCCAGGACCATCACTTTCGCCTGATCGCTCATCTGCGGCCGTTCATTCGTGCGGAGGGCTCGGTTCCTACCGGCGACTCGAAGTCCTTGACGGCCCGGCGGCGAGCTAGCCGTCACCCGCACCTCAGGCCCGCAAGAGCTGCCGGACACACCCGACATCCGCGCGGGCGAGGGGAACGTGGCTACTGGTTTTCTGCCTGGTCAGAATGGCACGGCACGGAACTGAGGCGCATCACATGATCTGGCGATCGGTCCGACCCTTCCCTCCCCTGTCGCGAGCAACTCCTCCTTACTGGTGACCGTGCGATGGCGACGAGATACTCGACGACGCACAACAGGGATCTCCCTGAGTCGATCTTTCTGCGGCCAAGCCGGAAAGGGACGCCTCGGAGAAGGGCGGCGAGTCGCACGCCGGCCAATCACTCGATCGTGCGATGCTCCCCGCCCTTTTCCGATCCATAGTGATTCCTGTTAGCGATCGATAAAACAAGGAGAAATGACCATGGAAAAGCTCGCACATCGCATCGGGATCGTGACTGCGTCTCTTGCAGTCGCCGCAGGTGCTCTCTTCGCTTCCAGCGGTTCGGCGAGTGCGGCCGCTTTCCCGGCGGACACGCCCACCCCCACCCAATCAGGTGTGGTTGCTGGGACGGGAGCCACCGGCTGGAACCACGGCGGGTACGGCGGAGTCAGAAGTGAGGGCTACCGCCACCACGGGAAGCCCTCGGACGGGCACTGCGGCCGCTACGCCTACGACCGCTTCGACCGCTTCTGCCCTTGGGTCTGGGACCAGCTCACGGAACTCGGACACGTCAACTGACCCTGGGTGTCCGTCAACGCGAACTCCCCGCCCCAGCATCACAGCCCGAGCAACCGGCAGCGCCAAAAACAGCCCAGCCCTCCACCCCTCGCCGTCGAACGCATCCAGCGCATATCTGCCACACCAACACCTGACCCGTCGGCCTCGCCCCCCAGGACCCGCGCCGCGCCAGCGCATTGAACGTCCACGGAACATCGGCTCGGGTCCGCCGCTTCCAGTCCGCTACGGCGCGCAAGATCATCGCTTCGCCGGCCGCATGTGAACCCGCCCAGTGTGCCAGCGCACGCTGCGCCGGCGTGTAGACCTGGTCACTGCCATTGATGACCCTCCGCACACGGACTTGACGACTAATTGGCGAGAGCATCACCCCGCGTCATTAGATCTGTCGCGATGCCCACAATTCGTTCCTGATAGAAGTCGGGGGTGTTTTGCACGATGAGCGGTACTGACAGTTCCCTGAACTCCACGCCAGCTGGGTCCCAACCTTCCTCGTCCTGTCGCACGCGCATCCCGGAGTGCACCGCCACCGATCTCGACTCTCCGAAGTATGAGGCAGGCCAAA
This sequence comes from Streptomyces sp. FXJ1.172, assembly GCF_001636945.3. Classification (NCBI taxonomy): domain Bacteria; kingdom Bacillati; phylum Actinomycetota; class Actinomycetes; order Kitasatosporales; family Streptomycetaceae; genus Streptomyces; species Streptomyces sp. FXJ1.172. The sequence continues at coordinate 263,262 of NZ_CP119133.2, forward strand.
CATTCACAGATGGACTGGAGCCCTGGCTTTCAGCGTGGCTGGCAGTCGGCCAGGAGAATCACTGACAGAAAATGCCATTCCCCCATCCCCTCGTTGAAGCTGATGAGCCGACAATGAATGACACAGTCATCTGGTTGATCGGATTCCGCTACCGCATTTCCCCCGATCGTATAATTCGGTGCTTCTACCTGGTCGACAACGCCAGGGACCAGCAAGAGGCTCGGCGGATCGCCGCCGAACGGGCGGAGACACCCGCCGAACGTGGACGACGCAAGCACCTCGTTCTTGACCAGGCTTGGACCGAAATACGGTGCCTGCACTGTGACTCCATCGGCAGATGGAAATTTGAGTTCGCGGAGGATTCCCGCTGAACGTCGTCCGCCACAGCCCAGTATGGAAGCGCCAAGCCGGGCATGGTGTAGTAGCGGTGAGTCAGTCAGAGCTGGTGAGCGCAGCGAGGGTTTGGCATGGGTGGGACGGTCCTGGACGGGCTGTCCCACCAACGTGTGGCCGCGCCGCATCTAGTGACAGCGGCGGGCGCGTACTTGGTGGCGACGCCGCCATCCGGACCAGTTCACCGCGTGGTCGCGGCATGCAGGAGGGCGGCGGGCTTCAGCTGCCAGCCAGACGACCGATTTCAGCTGGTGTGAGGTCCACGAGGTCGGGTGCGTCGGCCGGGTCACCCCATCTTCTCACTTTGGACGGCCATCACCGCGAGGAACGCGTGGGCGAGCATGGTGAGCGTGACGTGCCGGCACCGTCCCATGTAGCGGCGGACCTCGTACTTCTACGACAGTGGCCGCCAGCGGGGCGCAGGCGAGGTAGTACGCGTTTTCGTCGGGCTCGCTCATGCTGCGGCGTGCTGGGATCCGCCGCTGCCGGGTCGGCGCGTCGCCGTCGAACTCCCACACTGCGGGCAAGCGGGCGGCTGCCCAGTCGTAAAACCGTTCTCGCCCAGGCTCCCGCACCCGCCGACAGATGCTGCCATGTCTCGGGCGGGGCCTGGGCGAGGACGTGGTCGATGCGCGGGCCGTGCATGGGCCGCGACTTGGGCACGGCGAAGAGCGGCGGGGTGCCGGCGTTGATGGCGCACCCCGCCCGCTCACCGCGGCAAGACCAGTCAAGCGGCGAAGCGATCAGGATCTGCGGCCTTCCAGTCCACCGCCCAGGACTCCGGCGGCTCGATCAGCAACTGCCCCGGGTCCAGCCATTCATAGAGCTCCGCGTAGGAGCGGACCGTGACCGGGTCCACGCGCCGACGCAGCATGTGCGGGCGCAGCTCGGCCGGTCCGTTCACGCCCAGCGAGGCGATGATCTTCAGGGAGCTGTTCACCGTGGCGGACTGGAAGCGCTGGACCCGGACCGACTTGTCGTCGACGTGCAACGCGCGGGCGCGACGCGGGTCTTGTGTGGCGACTCCGGCGGGGCAGGTGTTGGTGTGGCAGCTCTGCGCCTGGATGCAGCCGATCGCGAACATCATGGCGCGAGCCGCATTGGTGAAGTCGGCGCCCTGCACCATGCGCTTGACGATGTCGGCTCCGGTGGCCACCTTGCCGCTGGCGCCGATCCTGATCCGGTCCCGCAGGCCGGCGCCGACAAGAGCGTTGTGGACGGTGATGAGTCCCTCGGTGAGGGGGCTGCCCAGATGGTCGGCGAACTCCAGCGGGGCGGCTCCGGTGCCGCCCTCCGCTCCGTCGACGATGACGAAATCGGGCGCGGTGCCCTCCTCGATCATGGCCTTGCACACCGCCAGGAACTCGCGCCGGGAGCCCACACAGAGCTTGAAGCCGACCGGCTTTCCCCCGGACAGCTCGCGCATCTCGGCGATGAATCGGATCAGTTCCCGCGGGGTACTGAAAACCTCGTGGTACGGGGGCGAGATGACGGTCCGCCCCTCGGGGACTTCGCGTACCCGGGCTATCTCGGCGGTGACCTTCTCCCCGGGCAGCACTCCTCCGATGCCGGGTTTGGCTCCCTGGGACAGCTTCAGCGACACGCACTTCACGCTGTCGTGAGCAGCCTTTTCCGCGAACCGCGCCCGGTCGAAACGGCCGTCCTCGGTGCGGCAGCCGAAGTATCCCGTACCGATCTCCCACACCAGGTCGCCACCGTGCCGCAGATGATATTCCGACAGACCGCCCTCACCCGTGTCGTGTGCGAAGCCCCCGAGGGCAGCGCCCCGATTCAGGGCGAGGATGGCGTTGGCGGACAGCGAGCCGAAACTCATCGCCGAGACATTGAACAACGACATGTCGTAGGGCTTGGTGCAGTCCGGACCGCCGATGCGGACCCTCGGCTGCTCCGACGGCACCGGGCGTGGCCTCATCGACGACTCGAAGTACTCGTAGCCTTCGGCGTAGACGTTCCGTTCGGTCCCGAACGGTTGCTCCGCCTCCAAGCCCTTGGCGCGCTGATAGACGAGACTGCGCACATCCCGGTCGTAGGGACGGCCGTCGTAATTGCGCTCAATGAAATACTGCTGCAACTCCGGCCGAATCGACTCCAGCATGAAGCGCACATGTCCCAGCACAGGGTAGTTGCGCAGCACCGAGTGGCGCTTTTGGAGGAGATCGTAGGTACCCACGCCCGCCAACGCCGCGCACAGCACGGCGGCTGGCCACCACCAGGGAGATAGGGTCGCCGCGAAGGATCCGAATGCGACTGCGAGGACTCCAGTAAATGCGATCGATGAAATTCTAATCACGTGCGAAACCTACTCCTGTCCCAGTAGCGTCACAATGTCTGCATGATGCGGTATACGGCACATTCGGCGCACGGAAGTCCTATCGGCTCGGGGCATGCGAATTCCGTCACGCCGGCCCGGCGTGGACCGAACCGCGCGCGTAACGGCCGGCCCATGCGGCCAGCAGCGTCGCGACATAGCGGGCGTCGGCACGATCGGTGAGTAGATGGTCGGCGCCATCGATCGCGACAAAGGACTTGGGGTGCCGTGCTGCGTCGAGGATCCGCTGGGCGTTCTCCACACCTACCGTCTCGTCGACCGGCGAGTGCAACACCAGGAGCGCGTGACGCAGTCGGCGGATGCGCTCGGCCTGAGGCTGCGCGGAGATGTCGTCGAGGAACTCCCGACGGATGTGGAATACGCGGCCTCCGAGACTCACCTCGGCCTCCCCGTTCCGCTCGATCTCCTCCCGCCTGCCGCCGAAAGTGTGCACGACGTGCTCCGGCTCCGCAGGCGCACCGATCGTGGCCACCGCCGCCGTCTCGGGTATCCGGTGCGCGGCGGCCAGCACGGCTGCGCCGCCCAGCGAATGCCCGATGAGGAGCGACGGTGCCGTGAAGTTCTCACGCAAGTGGTCGGCGGCGCGCACGAGATCGTCCACATCGGAGCTGAATGTACTGTCGGCGAAGTCACCCCCGGACTCACCGATGCCGGTGAAGTCCACACTGAGGACGGCGATTCCGCGTTCGGCCAGCTCCCGGCAGATCCGAGCGGCCGCCAACCAGTCCTTGCCGCATGTGAAACAGGGGGCGAATACGGCGTACGCCCAAGGCGTCCCCTCCGGCAGGACCAGGCGCGCCACGAGCGGGACGCCCTGCGAGCCTATGAACTCGATTCTGCTACTGCGCCTGGACATCCCGGCCCTCCATGCTCCCGACCCCGATCTGGTTTCGTGTGCCACTTTTCTTCGGCAGACGACCGCCGAGTCAGGAAAACTCGAGCGGTATCAGCCCTCTGGGCAGAGTGAACCGGAAAGGAACTGAGAACATCGCACAATCTAGCGATTCATGTGGACTATCAGGTCTCGACGCAAGCCCACAATGCATACCTGCAGCATGGCGCCACCTGGGCAGCAGTCAATCACCAGATCATGCGATGCACTACGCACCTTCCTGATCGAAACTGGCCGCGTTGGCAGTTTCTACTCTCCAGAAACAAGGGAACGATTGTTTTGCGCACCAAGAACAAGCTCGTACGGCGTATAGCAACCACCGCCGCCGCTCTGGCATTCGCCGGAGGCGCCCTCCTCGTCGCCGGGGGTTCCGCGAACGCGGCTGCTCTTCCGGCCGACACGCGCGTCCCTGCGCGAGCGGGTGCGGTGGCCGAGACGGGAACCGTCGGTGGGCACCACGACGGACATCACGCACACGCCTGGGACTGTTCCAGGTACGACCGCTTCTACCCGTGGATCTGGGAGCAGCTGAAGACGTTCGGGTTGGCACGCCCGTAGTGGGTGACACCGGCATCGCCCGCGGCCCGAGAGGTTCGGTCGCACACCGCGGGAATATCCGGGACGACGTATACGGCTGTGCCCATGTGGAATCCGGGAAACCTGCCGGTGTCGGAGGAAGTGCGCGAGGACGGACCGCAAGTGACCAAGGAACATACCGGCCACCGCGGCGTCGCGCCGGACCGCCGCAGGAGGCACACCGCTGAGCTGCTCGCCACGTGTGCCGCCTGTCTCATACCCTGGACCGTGATGCTGGGGCTGACGCTGCCGTCGTCCCACCACGTGCACGAGTGGCGCCTGACCTGGGTCGGATTCGACGTGCTGCTCATCATGGCGTTGGCGTCCACGGCGTTCCTGGCCTGGCGGCGCAGCCGTTCGGTCATTCTGTACGCGCACGCCACAGCAGTCCTGCTGATCTGCGACACCTGGTTCGACATCTCGCTCGATGTCGGAACTGAAGACGTCTGGATGGCGGGAGGCCTTGCCCTGGCCACCGAACTGCCGCTCGCCGCCTTCCTCATCCACCGGGCACACTCCCTGATCGCCCTGCTGCCATGGCCGCCCGCGCACACCGCCATCGGCGACACCGCCGGGAGCCGGACGAAACCGGTCCCGGAGGGGGAGACCCTCCCCCCGGGCCTGCGGACGCGTGGATGACCGGAGGGGGTTCCGGAGTTCAGATGCCTGACAGTGGATCAGACGGTCGTGACCACTTGGGCGTACGTCAGGCGTGGGGAGCGCGGGAACCAGGCATTCTCGCCCGGCCTGCCGATGTTGACGACGGCGAGAACCGAATGCTCGCCGTCGCTGAAGAACTCCTTGTCGATGCCCTCGGCGTCGAAGCCGGTCATCGGTCCCGCGGCCAGGCCGGCCGCGCGGACGCCGATGATGAAGTAGCCGACCTGGAGGAGCGCGTTGAGCCCTGCGGAACGCTCACGCACCGCACGCTCGGCGAAGAGGTCCCTTGCCTGCGGGAAGTGGGGGAACTGGCTCGGCAGTTCCTCGTGGAACTCATTGTCCGCGGCGAGGATGGCGACGAGAGGGGCGGCCGCGGTCTTCTTACGGTTTCCCTCGGACAGGTGTCCGGTCAGGCGTTCACGCGCCTCGGCTGAACGAACCAGCACGATACGCAGCGGCTGCTGGTTCATGCTGGTGGGACCGTACTTGACCAGTTCGTAGATGGCCTTCACCTGGTCGTCCGTCACCGGGTCGTCGGTGAAGGTGTTGGCGGTACGAGCCTCCCGGAACAGAAGGTCCTGGGCTGCGGGGTCGAGTGCGAGTGACATGGTGAACCTCTTACTGCGTGTGCGGCTTTGGCACCTAGGTGATTCGGCGAACTGAGAAACAGAGGAACTGGGCGCTGACAGCAAGCAGATAGACAGCCGTCGTGGTCGTCCCGACGAGCCCCCACAGGAGGGGACCGGAACAGCACCATGCGAGCAACAGGCTGACCAGCGCGGCGAGAGCCGCCATGGGCAGATGGAAGGCGCCCCATATCCACGTGCCGGCCGGGGCGGACCTCTCCGGCTTCATGGGGGAGCCGCCGTACGCGACGGCACCCAGCCCGACGAAGGTGAGCGACGCACCGGCGAGGAGTGCCAGGACTTCGGCCGTCCCTGGGGCGCCCCGATCGGACGACGTCACGGCGGTGGCGGTCCACAGCGCAAGGGTGTATCCGTGCGGGGCTGCGCTCGCGGTCACGGCCGCACGGAGCTGGCCGCGGTATCCGCGTCCGGCGACCGCGCCGGTGCCGACCGACCCGGGCCGCGGTTGACCATCCGTCCGCGACACGGGGGAAAGTCCTCCCACGCCGGTACTCCTTCTCGAGCGCCTGGTACGCGGCCCGGTCTGCGCCAGGGGAACGACCCGGTCGGTCTCCGGGCTCAGCCGTCCGCATGTGATCGGATCGCTGACGGCACCGTGCCTGTGGCGCCGTCGCGACCAGGATCACCCGTACGTCAGCCGCCTGCATCGCTCATTCACGGGATCCTCGCCGCCGCGCCACGCCGCCGCAGGCGTCACTCATTCCGCCCCGTCGGTGATGCCGCCCCGTTCGATCGCCAGCCGGGTCAGTTCGACTCGTGTGTTGATGCCGAGCTTGGTGAAGATGTGCTTCATATGCGTGTTGACGGTGTGCACGGACACGTAGAGCCGGTCGGCGATGGCCCGGTTGGTGAGGCCCTCCACGACGAGCGGGATGAGCTTCCGCTCGGATTCGGTCAGGCTCTCCCACCCCGCTGCGCCGGTCGTGTGGTGCCGTGGGGCAGCTGTGCGCACGCCGAACTGTCTGAGGCGCCGCATGATCCGTTCGTGATCGCGCAGGGCTCCGGAAGCCAGCGCCAGCTCACCCGCCTCTTCGAAGTACGGGATCGCCGACGTGCTGTCGCCCGACGCGGCCACGAGGCCCCCGAGGTCCTCGCAGACCGCGGCCAGGGCCAGCCGTCTGCCGGTGCTCCGGTAACCGGTGACGGCGGACTCAAGTGCACCCCGGTCGTCGTGGAGCAAGCCGTCCACATGGGCACGGACGGTCCCGATGATCTGCTGGCTGTCGTCCTGTTCGGCGAGGGTGCGCAACGCGTCGGACACGGCCTGCGCGAGCGATAGGTCCTTGCCGCGGAGCGCCATGCGCGCGATCCCGGGCCAGTGGGACGGCGGCACCGCAAGCAGCTGTGTCGGCTCGGCGTCCATGAAGCTGCCGCCCAGCGCCGCTGCCGCTGCGGTGTCCCGGCCCTCCGCGTCGGCCAGGCAGGCACGTGCGAGCGACACCCACAGGCCGAACCGCTGGGTGCTCGTGCCGGATCCGGCTTCGGCGGCGCGGAGATGGTCCCTGGCTTTGGCGAGGTCACCGCGTCTGATGTCCACCAGTGCCAGGACGGAGCGGGCCTGCGGGTTCGGCTGGGTGATCTCGAGTTCGTCGGCCACCATCAGACTGGACTCGGCCTCCACGGCCGCGTCGTCCAGCGCCCCCTGTTCGAACAGCGCGCAGGCACGGCTCGCATGCCAGTGGGGAAGCGACCAGCCCAGGCCCAGCGTCTCCGCTTCGCGCTGCCCCTCCCGCAGCACCCGCTCGGTGTCCGCGAGCCGGTCGGTGGCGGTCAGCACCGTGGCCAGCCACAGCGCGGGAATCCGCGGAGGCCGCAGGTAGAGTACGCCGGACTCCGTGCCGGCGGCGCGTGCCGTGGCCTCCTCGGCGAACTCAAGGGCGCGGGCCAGGCGCCCACGGTAGAAGAACGTCTGCGACTGGAACACCATGGCGCTGACGACGACGGCCGGGTCCTCGCTGCGGTAGGAGGCCTCGACCAGTCCGATGTCGGTCTGCTCGGCAGCGGTGATGTCCCCGAGGTACACGTGGCCCGTCGCCTTGGTCTTCAGCAGCCTGATTCGCAGGTCAGTCGGCAGCCCGGGAAGGACCAGAGCCTGCTGGAGGTGTGTCATCGCTGCGGCATCGTCGCCCGCGGCCTGGTGGATCTCGGCAGCCACCAGGCGCAGACGCGCCTCCTGCACCGGCTCCAGCCGGTCCGACAGGGTCGCGTCGACCAGGTCGAGCGCCTGGTGCACCCGGCGGGTCCGGCCGAGGTACTCCGCGGCGTCGGTGAGCAGGGCGATGCGCCGCCGGTCGTGCAGGGGCAGCAGTCCAGCGATCTGCTGAGCCAGGTCCGCAGCCGCGTCAGGGGCCGACGAGGACAGTTCCCGTACCGCGGTGGTCAATGTGGTCACGGCGTCATCGTCGACCGGGCCGCCCGACAGGACGACGTGCCAGGCCACCTCGGCCGAACGTGCCCCGATGCCCCGCAGAATGTCGGCGGCCTCCCGGTGCAGAGCGGTCCGTACGGCCGGCGCCAGATTCTCGTGGACGGCCTGCCGCATGAGGTCGTGGCGGAACGCCAGTCGCGGCCCGTCGCCGGAGAGCAGACCGGCGTTCAGGGCCGCCTCGACGCCCGACAGCAGGCTGCCGGCCTGCCTGCCGAGCATGCGGGCGGCCGTACCAAGGTCGAACTCCCGGCCGAGGACGGACCCGATCTGGAGGAGGCGCACGGCATCCTCCGGGAGCCGGTCCAGACGCGCGGCGACGCTCCGCCGAAAGCCGACGGGGATGCCGTCGTGCAGCAGGCTCGCCACGCCCGCCTCCACTTTGACGGCGTCCGTGTCGGCGAAGGCGCGCACCAGTTCGATCGCCAGGAACGGATTGCCCGCGACGCCCCCCAGAAGCCGGGCCAGCCCGGGTGACGGTTTGGCCCCGAGGACGTCGGCCGCGATGTGCTGCAGCTCCTGCTGCGGCAGGGGGCCGAGGGTCAGCCACCAGGCTCCGAGGCGTTCGAGGTCCTCCCGCACCCTGGCAACGGTCGGCCGCTCGGTCTCCGACCGTACCGCCAGCACCCACAGGATCCGCGAGGCCGCCAGTCGCCGGGGCAGGGTGCGCAGCACCAGGAGCGTGGCCGGATCCGCCCACTGCGCATCGTCCACCAGCACGGCCACCGGGGCGCGCTGGGCACGGTCCTCCAGAGCGTCCGTGATGCTGTCCAGCAGCCACAGCCGCTGGTCGTCGGTGGCCGCGACCGCTCGTTCGGAACCGTCGGAGAACTGCAGGGCGGACTTCAGGGCGGCTCCGGCGGCGTACTGGTCGAGTTCGTCGGCCCGCACGGACACCACGTCGAATCCGGACCGCCGTGCCATGTCGTCCAGCTCCGCGAGCAGCCGGCTCTTGCCGACGCCGGGTGCGCCTTCCACAACGACGCAGGCACCCCGTCCGCCACGCACCGCGTCCAGGGCCTCACGGACAGCGGCCATCTCGCGGCCCCGCCCTCTGAGGCGCAGCCCGTTCATGGCCTGCTTCCCACGCCCACCGGGCCGGTCACCCACGGGGTCTGTGCTGCGCATGGGGCCAGCATGCCGCACGGCCACATCGCCCTCAACGCCGGTTCAGGTGTGCCCGGCGCTTTCACCCGGGTGATTGCCGGTTCCGTGCCGTCCGCTCACCCCGCCACGACACATCCTTCGGTGCGTCCAGATCTCTTGCCCCCCGAGAGGAGCACGACGTGCGTACAGGCAAGGAATACCTCGCGGCACTGAACGACGGCCGCACGGTGTGGGTGGGTGACGAACTCGTCGACGACGTGTCCACGCACCCCAAGACCAGGGCGTACGCCCGGAGCATCGCGGACTTCTACGACCTGCACCACCGTCCCGACCTCCAGGACGTCATGACGTTCCTGGACGAGGACGGTGTCCGGCGGTCCATGACATGGTTCCAGCACCGCTCCAAGGAGGACCTGCTGCGCAAGCGGCGCTACCTGGAGACGGTGCAGCGGGAACTGGGCGGCGGTGCGATCCCGCGCACGCCGGACGTCAACAACTACGTCCTGCTGACCTACGTCGACGACCCCGAGCCCTGGAGCAGCCAGTCCGTCGGGACCGACGGGCGGGACCTCACCGGTGGGATCCTCGACTTCTGGAACGTGATGCGGGACGGCGACCTCAACGCGACGCCGGCCTTCGTCGACCCGCAGGCGGACCGCTCGCGCGATTCCGCGCAGGCCGTCTCCCCCGCACTGCGGGTGGTCGCCACCTCGGACGAGGGCATCACCGTGCGGGGCGTGAAGTCGATCAGCACCGGCGCGGCCTTCGGGGACTGGATCCACATCGGCGTCTTCTACCGCCCCGGCATCGTGTCGGAGCAGATCATCTACGGGGCGGTGAAGCCCAACACCCCCGGGGTCACCATCATCTGCCGCGAGAGCAACGTCCGCGACGGCGAGGAGGTGGAGCACCCGCTCGCCTCGCAGGGTGACGAGCTGGACAGCATCATCGTGTTCGAGGACGTGGTCATCCCCTGGAACCGGGTCTTCCACATCGGCAACCCCGAGCACGCCTCGCTGTACCCGCAGCGCGTCTTCGACTGGTTGCACTACCACTCGCTGGTGCGTGCCATGGTCAAGGCCGAGCTGATGCTCGGTCTGGCCCTGCTGATCACCGAGCACATCGGCACCTACCAACTGCCGCCCGTCCAGGCGCGGATCGCCAGGTTCGCCGGTTTCCTCCAGACCCTCAAGGCGCATGTGATCGCCTCGGAGGACGAAGGCTTCTTCACTCCCGGCGGCATCTACAAGCCGAACGTCCTGATGTTCGACTTCGGGCGGGCGTACTACATCGAGCACATCACCGACCTGACCCACGAACTCATCGACCTGTCCGGTCGTGCCGCGCTCATCTATCCCACCGAGGGGCAGTGGGAGCGGCCCGAACTGCGGCCGTGGCTGACGGCGCTGCAGACCGGACCGGTCGGCAGGCCGCACGACCGGCTGAAGATCAGCCGGGTGATCCGCGACATGTTCCTGTCCGACTGGGGCGACCGCATCAGCACCTTCGAGAACTTCAACGGCACGCCCCTGCTGGCCATCCGAAGCCTCACGATGAAACGTGCCGAGATGTCCCCCACCGGCAGCATGGCGGACCTCGCGCGCAAGGTCTGCGGCATCGAGAGCGTGAGCAGCGACGGTGAGCAGGAGTCCGCGTACCTGGCCCAGGCGGACTACGCCCGACGCCAGGACGCCTCTCGTCAGAACGCCTCGTAGCAGGATGCCGGGGCCCGGGTCAGAGCATGCCGCACTCCCGGGCCCTGGCGACCGCTGCGCTCCGGTCGTGCGCACCGAGTTTGCGGAAGACCGCCCGTACCTGTGTCTTGACGGTGTTGTGGGACACATAGAACTCGGCGGCGATCTCACGCAATGTCAGCGGACCGCACAGGGCGCGGAGCACCCGGCGCTCGCCGAGCGACAGCTCCTGGGGGCCGGACACGACGAGCGGCACGACGGTGTCCTCCCCGACTCCCCCGAGCAGATCCGTGAGCGCTCCTGGTGACTCGCACCGGGCCGCTGCCCGCTCGGACGCCTCACGGGCTTCCCGCGCGGCGTCCGCGTTGCGTCGCGCAGTGGCAAGTCGTGCCCGTGTGCCGTGATACAAGGCGTGCATCTGGGGTTCGCATCCTGTCCTGGACGAGTCCGCCAGCGCCGCTTGCGCATCGGCCAGGGTCCGTTCGGCCTCGTCGGCCCGTCCCTCATCGAGGAGCAGGCCCGCCCTGCCGATGTAGGCGGGCGCCGCGACGAAGTGCCGCTCCAGCCCGGCCGTCCCGGCCGCGTCCAGGGCTTCGTCGCTCAGCATGCGCGCCGGCTCATGGCGTCCGGCCAGCAGGGCACACAGCGCCCGCAGCCCCAGCGCGCGGACGAGCGTCAGGCCGTGCCCGGCGGCATGCGCGTCACGGGTCGCCTCGCCGAGCAGTGCCTCGGCCTCCTCGTACCGGGAGGTCCACAGCAGGGCGGTACCGCGGGCCGTACAGGCCAGGGCACGCCAGGACGTCAACGGGACCGTCCCGGCGAAGACGGTTTCGGCGAGACGGTCGCCGGTCAGGACCTCCCCCTGCAGCCAGCAGGCCACGGCCCGGGCGACGGCTGCCGCATCGGACACCGTGCTGCCCTCGCCGACCTTCTCCGCTCCCGGCCCCCTGAGCCGGACCACGTCCAGCCAGCGCCGGGCCGTTTCCGGAGCACCCCCCGACAGGGCTGCCATCGCCGCGACGACGCACAGTCTTGCGTCGGAGGCGACCGTGCGGAGCGGCAAGAGTTCCAGCCATTGCCTGACCTCCCGACCGCGGCCTGCCGAGATCGCCTGTTCCCAGTCGTGGAGTATCGACGCGACGGCGGCGGCCTCGTCACCGCCGCGCACCCAGTGCCGTACGGCCGCGGTCGTCTCGCCCTGCCGTGAGTACCACCGAGCCGCCGTCCTGTGCAACGACACGGCGGTCTCCCGCCCTTCGGATCCGAGAAGGTCGCAGAGCAGCGCGGACAGTGCGCGGTGACGCCGGTATGCCGAGGGATCGGCGGCTACGGGCACGAGCAGTTGGACGGTCCGTGCAAGCTCGCGCAGCAGTACGCCCGCCCGGTCCCCGGCGAGGGCCCGGCACGGCCCTGCGCTCAGCTCGTCGAGCACACTGGTACGGAGCAGGAACCGGCGCTGTTCGGTGGTGAGCCGGTGGAGCACTTCGGCGGCCAGGTACTCGGTGACCGCTCGCCTGCCACGGGCCAGGCCGGCCTTCGTATCCGCGTCGTCCGACGAGCGGGCGAGGGTACGGCCCATGATGCACACTCCCGCCGCCCACCCCTCGGTGGCCTCGTACAGCGCGCTCGACGTGTCCGGGGCCGGAGGGGACCCGAGCAGATCGGTGAGCACGGCGTGCGCCTCCTCGGGGGTGAAGGCCAGGTCGTGCTGGTCGAGTTCCGCGACCGCGCCCCGAACGCGCAGGGTCGGTACGGGTCCACCCGGTACGTGACGGGTCGACAGAATGACGCGGAAGCCCGGCGGCAGCCTTGTCAGGAAGTCCGAAAGGCTGCGGACCGCGTCGACGTCCGTGATCGATTCCACTCCGTCGAGGATCAGCGCGAGCGGTCCCTGTCCGTCCAGTCCGGTCACGAGGCTCGGCAGGATCTCCTCGAGCCACGCGTCGAGTGTCCACTCGCCGCTGTGGGGGCGGACGGGCAGTTCCGGCCGTACGTGCTGCAACGCCCGCAGGATGCCGGCCCAGAGCCGGCCCGGGGCGTTGTCGTACACGTCCAGGCTGAGCCAGGCGCACGCTCCACGAGTTGCGAGACTTCGCGACCACTCGGTCAGGAGCACCGTCTTTCCGGCACCGGCGGGCGCGGAAACCACCACCACGGGCTCGGTCGACGCGTCCAGCCGACGCAGCAGCCGGGGGCGGGTCAGCAGGTGCGGGGGCTGGTCCGCAGGACGCAGCTTGAAGGTCGGCACGGAACTGGTCATGGCACCTTCGGTGGAGTCGTCAGAACTGGTGGAGCCCCCGGCGTCCGTGGCTCGCCTGCAGAAGCCGGACGCCGGGGGCCGTTGTGGACCGAGGCAGGGATTCGCCAGCCTTCGTCGGGCCGCTGTCGCCTGAGCTAGCAGGGGGGCCTGAGCGTGCCGAAGTCTCCGCCGAAGTGGAGCAGCGGCCGGCCTTCCATCCGGTGTTCGAAGTGGCGCACGTCGCCCACGAATATGGTGTGATCGCCGCCGGGCAGTGCCGCTGCGACGTCGCACACGACAGCCGCGATGGCGTCCTTCAGCACCGGCACGCCGTGGTCGTCGATGGTCTCCACACCCGCGAACTTGTCCGGCTTGGAAACGGAGAAGTTCCGCGCGAGGTGCTCGCTGTCCTCGCCGAGGACGTTGACGGCGAAGCGACCGTGCTCCGCGATCGCGGTTCGCGTGTAGAGCTGGTTGCCGATGCACACGAGCAGTTGGAGCGGCTCCAGCGACAGCGCGGAGACGGCGCTCGCCGTCATGCCGATGGGCGTGCTGCCCGAGCATGTGGTGATCACGCTGACACCCGTGGCGAGCCGGCTCATCGTGGCTCGGAACCCGAAGACGACATCAAGGGTTTCACTCATTTGAGGACCTCCGTGAATTCGGGGCTGAACCCCGCGGTGTGATGAAGTGTTCGACATCGGCCGTCCTCGTGGATGACCGGCTCCCGTCGTGGTGACGCCGTGAGGATCAGTCCGTGACGCAGGGTTCGAGGACGAAGGTGTGGCGCAGCAGGGTGTACGGCACGTCGGTCATGCCCCGGCAGGGCCCGGCGTCGGCCGGGTAGGTGTCGTAGCGGTCGACCAGCGACTCCTTGACGCCGAACACCGGATCGGTGTCCAGGTGCGGGTCGTCCGAGGGGAAGAGCATGGTGGTCACGCGCTGGAATCCCGGCGCTTCGATCAGCAGGTGCACATGGGCGGGACGCATGAGCGACCTGCTGGTCGCGCTCATGAGTTCGCCGACCGGGCCGTCACCGGGTATCGGGTAGCTGGACGGGCGGATGGAACGGAATGCGAAGTGCCCCGTCTCGTCGGTGCGGAACAGCGCGCGCATGGCCGGCTCGTCCAGGCCGGGCACCTCCATGTCGTAGTGGCCGTCCGAGTCGCTGTGCCAGACGTCCACCGCCGCGTCGGCCACCGGTGCTCCCTCGTGGTCCACGACCCGTCCCTCGAAGAACAGCGGGGTACCGGACAGACCCCCGGAGATGTCTGCGGCGTCGGCCTGCTGCGGCCTGTCCTCCCTGAAGTACGGGCCCAGCACGCTGTTCTGCGTGGCCTGGCTGGGGCGTCGGTTGGTCAGGGCGTCGACCAGCATGGTGACTCCGAGCACGTCGGACAGCAGGATGAACTCCTGACGCGTCGGGGTGCACGTCTGCCCGGTGCGCGTCAGGAAGTCGACTCCCCGGGCCCATTCGTCCTGCGTCAGTTCGACGTCGCGGACGAAGGCGTGCAGGTGCCGCACCAGTGATTCCAGGATCTCGGCGACGCGGGAGTCCTTGGTGTCCCGCATGGTCGAGATCACGGCCTCGGTGATGGTGTCGCTGGTCAGATCACGCATGACGCGCTCCCGTGGTGGTTGGGCGGTGGGTCGCGGACTCGGTCCAGGGATGTCCGTCGCCGGGTGATGTGCACGGCGGTTGTCCGGCCCAGGCGTGGGTCAGGAGGGCGCGTACCGCCGTCCGTTCTACTGGTCGCGGGTTCCAGTAGCCGTCCCGCACGATGAGTTCGGCCGCCTGCTCGATGCCCGATTCCGGCATGCCGAGGTCGCGCAGTGCTCTGGGGGCGCCGAGCCTTCCCGCGAAGTCGAAGAGACCGCTAGCGGCATCAACCTCCGACAGCGCCTTCGCGATGCGTGCCATGGCCTCGGGCGCCGCCGGTGCGTTGTAGGCGACCACGTGCGGCAGGACGACAGCATGAGTTTCGGCGTGCGGAAGCCCGAACGTGCCGCCCAGGACGTGGCACACCTTGTGGTGCAGGGCCATGCCGACCGTGCCGAGGCACGTGCCCGCCAGCCACGCCCCGAACAGGGCATCGGCCCGCGCCTCGCCGTCGTCCGGACGCTGTACGACGACCGGGAGGGAGCGGATGAGGGATTCGAGCGCTTCACCGGCCATCAGGAAGGCGAGCGGGTCCCGGTCCTGTGCGTAGAGGGCCTCCACCGCGTGCGCCATCGCATTGATGCCGCTGACCACCGATGCCGCCGCGGGAAACGTGAACGTCAGGTCGACGTCGTACACCACGGTCTTCGGCAGCACTTCCGGCAGCCGACGGGTCGTCTTCCGGCGCCCTTCGGTCTCTCCGAGGATCGGCGTCATCTCCGAGCCGGCGTAGGTGGTGGGCAACGCCAGCTGCGGCAGCCCGGTCCGCAGAGCGATCGCCTTGCCGAGGCCGATCGTCGAGCCACCGCCGATGGCGAGCACCGAGTCCGCTCCCACGGTTCTGGCATACGCGACCGCCTTCTCCGTGACCTCGACGGGGGTGTGCGGAGCCGCTTCCGTGAAAGTTCCCACCGCCGCCGTGCCCAGTACGTCGTGTACCTCCACTGCCTGGCCCACTTGACCAGGTGTGCACAGGATGAGCACCCGACGACATCCGAGGGCATCAGCCTCTTCAGGGATACGGCTGCGCGTACCGCTGCCGAAGACCACCTTGGTGATCTGTCCCCGATGCACGAATGTCTTCATGAGAATTCCCCAGTCCCGCCGTCTGCTTGGAACCAAGACTTTCGATGCCTGAATGACGGGGGTCAACGTCATCCGCGAGGGATAACGGGCACCGGCATTGAAATACCTTGTTCGTGCGACAGGCTCCGCGCCCGGGGCCTCCGGCTCTCGACGGACATCACTCGTCTGCGCGATGCGGTGGGTGTCCATGGGCTGGATCGTGGATCCGGACCTCTGTCAGGCGGATATGCCGGTCGAGATCACCGAAACGGCGTCCGATGGGTCCGCATTCACGAGCGGCGAGGGTTCAGGTCGGGGGGTCCCGAACCCAGCAATACGGCGGCTGTCCGTGCGTCGCCCGGACCAGGTGCGGACCGGTCCGGCGCGCACCTGATCGACGGCTGAGATCCGGCCGTCGTCCCCACCCCAGGAGGCACCATGACCGGAACCGGACCCGACTGCGAGGCCGACCCCGGCATCCCGCTGAGTCGTGCGGCGACGGGGAAGACCGATGAGGACGCGAAGGCCGTGGCGGACCACGACATGCAGGCCCGCTTCGAACCGGCACTGGTACACCGTGACCGGCTTTTCGCGGCCGCCGTGCGAATGACCGGCAGTCCGACCGACGCCGAGGACCTGCTCCAGGAGACGTACGCCCGGGCCTACGCCTCGTTCCACCAGTTCCGCGAGGGCACGAATCTCAGGGCCTGGCTCTACCGCGTCCTCACCACCACGTTCCTCAACTACCGCCGCAGTCAACGCAGGCGGCCGCAACGCGACGACACGACGGCGATCGAGGACTGGCAGATCGCCCGCGCGGCCTCGCACACCTCGTCGGGACTGCGCTCCGCCGAGGCCGAGGCGCTCGACCACCTGCCCGACTCGGACGTCAAGGCGGCGCTGCAAGCCGTCCCGGAATACTTCCGAACGGCGGTGTACCTCTTCGACGTCGAGGGCTTCACCACCCGTGAGATCGCCGACATCATGCAGACTCCCGTCGGCACCGTGCTGTCCCGACTGCACCGAGGTCACCGACGGCTGCGCTCGCTGCTGGAGGGCTATGCCCAGGAGCACCGTCTCGTCCCGGCGGGCCACGTTCGAGGCAGTGGGTCCGCACCACGGGCTGGTGAGCGAGGTCACCCGGGACGGCGGCGGAAGGCGGGATGCATGTAGGGGGCAGCGGTGTTCCAAGAGCGCATGGAACACCCGTTGACAGCCCTCCGGCCCGGTGTCCGGGACAGCCCCGGGCCGGGGGGCTCGACTCCCGTACCGAGTGAGTGAGGAAGAGATGCCGAGACCCAGCACCGGTGCCGTCGATGCCGAGCTATGTGCACTCCTCGTCATGCCGGACGGCTCGGCGGTGACCGTGTCCACGCGACTGGGCTATCGTCCCGACGATCCCTACGCGGTCCGTGCGACCTTCCGCCTCGGCGGTGACCGGGCGGTCGAATGGTTCTTCGCCCGTGACCTCCTGAGAGAGGGGCTGCTCCAGCCAGTCGGTATCGGCGACGTCCGCCTGCGCCCTGCTGTGCACCAGGGACAGCACATGGTGCAGATCGTCCTCACGTCGCCCACAGGACGGGCGGACCTCATGATCCCCTGGCCGGTGGTGACGGAGTTCCTGCAACGCACCGATGCGGTGGTGTCACCCGGCACCGAGCACATGCATGTCGACCTGGACGCCCAACTGATGCATCTTCTCGCAGAGCACTGACCCACACCCACGATCGATCGATCATCGATCACAGCGATCTCGCGACAGGAGACCACGATGTTGACCGTGCTGTCGCCGATCTTCGCTCTGCTCGCAGCGGCGACCAACGCACTGGGAACCGTGATGCAGCGCCGGGCCGCCACCGTCGTCCCGCAGTCCAGCGGTCTGCGCATCGGCCTGATGTGGGACCTGCTGCGCACACCGGTCTGGCTGCTCGGCATAGGTGGGGTCGCCCTCTCGGCGATCTTCCAGGGCGCCGCGCTGGCCACCGGCGCCCTGGCGGTCGTACAGCCGCTCTTCATGCTGGAGTTGCCGTTCGTGCTGCTGCTCGCGAGCATCGTCTTCGGGCGCCCGTTGCCCCGGGCCGGCTGGCTGCCCGTCGGCAGTATCGGGGGCGGCCTGTGCCTGGCGTTGTTCGCGGCCGCGCCGACCGGTGGCACTCTCGAGATCCCCGCGGCCCGGTGGACAGCGGTGCTGACCTGCTGCCTGCTCGCCTTGGTGGTGCTGTGCAGCGTCGCGGTCAGGCTGCCCAACGGCGCGGCGCGCGCCGCGTGCATGGGCCTGGCCGCCGCCGTCTCCTACTCCCTCACTGCCGCGCTCATGAAGTCCTCGACCGCCGTCCTCGGCCGCCGGGGTATGGGTGCCTTCTTCACCACATGGCAGACCTATGCGTTCGCAGCCCTCGGCGTGTGCGCCCTGCTCCTGCTGGAGAACGCCATGCAGTCCGGACCGCTGGTCGCCTCCCAGCCTGCCCTGACCCTCGGGGACACCCTGGTGAGCCTGGCGCTCGGCGTCACCCTCTACGGGGAAAGACTGCGTGCCGGCTGGTGGCTGACCCTCCAGGTGCTCGGGCTCGCGCTGGTGGCGTACGGGGTCGCCCGCCTGTCACGTCAGCATCTCGTTCCCGCAGGAATGTGAAATACCCGATTCGTGCGAGAGCAGCCGACGGCACAACGCTTGAATCGCAGCCAATATCGCCGATCTGCGGGATGGCCAAGCGCGCCGTGGCATCGGACCGTGAGACCAGGTCTCAGCGGACGGCCCCGGCAGGCTGGATGCACATCGGGCGGACATGTCGGCGGCGTAAGACACTCCGCGATGGACACAGAATTCTCGCGAGCATCTGGAGATCCGAAAAATATGGGGAAATTGGTCAATACGGCCCTGGAGGCCGTGGCGGATGTGCCGGATGGAGCGTCGTTGGCCGTGGGCGGGTTCGGATTGAGTGGTGTGCCGAACGTGCTGATCCAGGCCCTGTTCGAGCGGGGCGTCGGCGGGCTGTCGGTCGTCTCGAACAACTGCGGGGCAATGGATTCGGGCCTGGCGGTACTGCTCTCGGCGGGCCGGATCGGACGGGTGACGGGATCGTATGTCGGGGCGAACAAGGAGTTCGCGCGGCAGTACCTGTCCGGTGAGCTGGAGGTGGAGCTTATCCCGCAGGGCACGCTCGCCGAACGGCTGCGCGCCGGCGGCGCGGGCATCCCCGCCTTTTACACCCCGGCGGGGGTGGGCACGCAGGTCGCCGAGGGCGGGCTGCCCTGGCGCTACGACGGCTCCGGCGGGGTCGCACTGGCCTCGCCGGCCAAGGAGGTGCGGGTCTTCGACGGCACCGAGTACGTGCTCGAACGCGGCATCCGCACCGACTTCGCGCTGGTACGGGCGGCGCAGGGCGACCGGCACGGAAACCTGGTGTTCAGCAAGTCCGCCCGCAACTTCAACCCCCTCGCGGCCATGGCCGGCAGGGTCACGATCGCGGAGGTGGAGGAGCTGGTCGAGCCCGGCGAGATCGATCCGGACGCGGTGCACCTGCCCGGCATCTTCGTCCAGCGGGTGTTGGCCCTCACCCCGCAGCAGGCGGCGGACAAGAAGATCGAGCGGCGGACGGTGACCAGCTGATGGCCTGGACTCGTGAGGAGATGGCCGCCCGCTCCGCGCGTGAGCTGCGCGACGGCCAGTACGTCAATCTCGGCATCGGCCTGCCCACGCTGATCCCCGCCTACCTGCCGCCAGGGGTGGAGGTGATCCTCGAGTCGGAGAACGGCATCCTGGGCACTGGCCCCTACCCGGGTGCGGACGAGGTCGACCCGGACCTGATCAACGCCGGCAAGGAGACCGTCACGGTCCTGCCCGGTGCCTCCTTCTTCGACTCCGCACTGTCCTTCGCGATGATCCGCGGCGGGCACATCGACGCAGCGGTGCTGGGTGCCATGCAGGTCTCCGAGCAGGGGGACCTGGCGAACTGGGCGATCCCCGGAAAGATGATCACGGGGATCGGCGGTGCGATGGACCTGGTCCACGGCGCCCGCACGGTCATCGTCGTCATGACGCACACAGCCAAGGACGGCTCGCCGAAGATCCGCACCGAGTGCACACTGCCGCTGACCGGGAAGCACTGCGTGAACCGGATCATCACCGATCTCGGTGTCCTCGACGTCACCGACGAGGGGCTTGTGCTCGTCGAGTGCGCACCTTCCGTCGACGTCGAGGAGATCATCGCCAAGACCGACGCCAAGCTGACCGTCACGGAGGGCCTGCTGTGAACCCCGTCTACATCGTCGACGCCGTGCGCACGCCGATCGGGCGCTACAACGGCGGCCTGGCCTCGGTGCGCCCCGACGACCTGGCTGCCCACGCCATCCGCGAACTCCTCTCCCGCACACCCCAGTTGGACCCTGCGCACATCGAGGACGTGTACCTCGGCAACGCCAACGGCGCCGGCGAGGAGAACCGCAACGTGGCCCGCATGGCCGCCCTGCTCGCCGGCCTGCCCACCAGCGTGCCCGGGGCGACGGTCAACCGGCTGTGCGCCTCCGGACTCGAAGCCGTCATCCAGGCCGCCCGCGCCATCGCCGTCGGCGACGCCTCCGTCGCCATCGCCGGCGGCGTGGAGTCCATGACCCGCGCCCCCTACGTCCTGCCCAAGAACGACAGACCGTTCCCGGCCGCCCACGCCGAGCTGTACTCCACCACGCTGGGCTGGCGCATGGTGAACCCGGCGATGAACCCGCAATGGACCATCCCTCTCGGGGAGTCGGCCGAACTCATCGCCGAGAAGCACAAGATCGGCCGTGAGCAGCAGGACGAGTTCGCCCTGCACAGCCACCAGAAGGCCGCAGCCGCCCAGGAACAGGGCCTGTTCGACGCCGAGTTCGTGCCCGTCCCAGTCCCGCAGCGCAACGGCGACCCCCAGCTGTTCGCGGCCGACGAGTGCGTACGCCCAAACGCCTCCCTCGCGGCGATGGCAAGGCTCAAGCCGTCCTTCCGTACCAAGCAGGGCACGGTCACCGCCGGCAACGCCTCCCCCCTCAACGACGGCGCCGCAGCCCTGCTGCTGGCCGACGAGGAGGGTGTGAAGGCCATCGGCCGCGAGCCGCTGGCACGCGTCTGCGCGACCGGAGTCTCCGCGATCGACCCCGACTACTTCGGCCTCGCCCCCGTCGAAGCCGTCGACCGGGCCCTGGCCAAAGCCGGCCGGACCTTCGCCGACCTCGACGTACTGGAGCTGAACGAGGCCTTCGCCGCCCAGGTCCTCGGCTGCCTCGCCGAATGGCCAGAGTTCGACCCGGCAATCCTCAACCCGCAGGGCGGCGCCATCGCGCTCGGCCACCCCCTCGGCGCCTCCGGCGCCCGCCTCGCCGGCACCGTCGCCCACCAGCTCGCCCGCCGCGGCTCCGGCACGGGCGTCGCCACCCTCTGCATCGGCGTGGGCCAGGGACTCGCCCTCGTCCTCGAACGCTGACACGCACGGGACGAGCAGACCGTCGTGGGGAACAGCGTCCGGGACGGGAATCGGCAGCGGCCTCCGCGCGGGGGCGGCGGGTGCGGACGTACGGTACTGATATGTGCGCCATGCGGGAAGGCGGCGCGGCGCAGCCCCACGGGCCCCGCTCCCCTTCACCCACCGCCGGGTCACTGCGCCGGGCCGAGCTGGACCGGCTGCTGGAGTTCGCCGTGCGCGACACCGGCGCGCACGCGGGAGCGGTCTTCCTGCTGGCGTCCGACGAGCAGACCCTGCGGCTGGAGGTGACCGCAGGGATGCCGGCGGAGTATCTCGCGCCGTGGTTCGGGGTGGCGCTGTCGAGCCGCTTTCCCGTGACCGACGCGGTGCGCGAGCGGCGGCTCGTCTGGCTCGGCGACCCGGAGGAGCTCGCCCGTCGCTACCCCCGCACGGCGATCGCCCTGCCCTACCACCATGCGGTGGCCGTGGCGCCGCTCCTCACCGGCACGACGGTCTGGGGCGCACTGCTGCTGTTCTGGCCCGGCGCCGGCTCCACCCGTGCCGACGGCCCGAGCCCCGAACGGGTCCGTGCCGCCGGTCGGCGTCTGGGACGGTTCCTGCGCGACGCCGCCGGCACCGGCCATGCCGTCGGCCCGGGACCCACACCCCGCACCCTGGTGCAGCCGCCCGCCCGCAAGCGGGGGCCCGCCGAGGCGCTCGCCGCGGCCGACTTCGTCGAACGGCTGCCCTGGGGCAGCTGCTCCCTCGACCTCGAAGGCACGTTCACCTACGTCAGCGCCACAGCCGCCGCCCTGCTGGGCGCGAGCAGCCCCGACGAACTGATCGGCACTCGCCCATGGCAGTCCCTGCCCTGGTGCGCCGACCCGGCCTTCGAGGACCACTTCCGCGCTGCCGTGGTCAGCCGGAAGCCCGGCCACTACACCGCCATGCACCCGCCGGACCAGTGGCTCGCGTTCGAGCTCTACCCCGACGACTCGGGGGTGAGCGTCCGTATATCGCCGACCGGTCCGGGCGGAGACTCGCAGCCGGCACCCACCGGGACGGAGACGTTCCAGGGCGAGCCGATCCGCCTGGGCGAGGTCTACCGGGTACTGCACCTGGCCGCCGCCCTCTCCGAAACCGTGGGCGTCTCGGACGTGGTCGATCTGGTCACCGAGGAGATGCTGCCGGCGTTCGGAGCCCGGACCGTCGCCCTGCTCACCGCCGAGGACGGCCGAATGCGGGTCGTCGGCCGCAGGGGCTACAACCCCTCGCTGCTCCAGCACTTCGACGGGGTGCCGCTGACCCACCCGGCACCCGCGGTCCGGGTCCTCGCCACCGGCGTGCCCAGCTTCTACGCCTCCTTCGACGAGCTGTCCCGGGCCTACCCGCCCGCCCCGCACCAGAAGGGTCTGCATGCCTGGGCGTTTCTGCCGCTCATCGCCTCCGGGCGCCCGGTGGGCTCGTGCGTGTTCGCCTTCGACCGGCCCCACCCGTTTCCCGACCAGCAGCGGGTCGTCTTCATCGCGCTCGCGGGACTGATCGCGCAGGCGCTGGAACGGGCCCGCATGTACGACACCAGCAACGAACTCGCCAGGACCCTGCAGGCGGCCCTGCTCCCCGACTCGCTGCCCGACCTTCCCGGACTGGATGTGGCGGCCCGCTATCTGCCCAGCGTCCGCGGCATGGACATCGGCGGCGACTTCTACGACCTGGTCCGGGTCGACGACAGCACCGCCGCCGCGGTCATCGGAGACGTCCAGGGCCACAACGTCAACGCCGCCGCGCTCATGGGCCGGGTGCGCCCCGCCATCCGCTCGCACGCCGCCTCGGGGGCCACGCCGTCACAGGCCCTCGCCCAGGCCAACCGCCTGCTGGTCGCCATGGACCCGGGCCGCTTCGTCAGTTGCCTCTACGCCCATCTCGACCTCGCACACCGCCGAGCCGTCCTCGCCACCGCCGGCCATCCCCCGCCCGTCATGCGTCGCCCGGACGGCCACGCCGAGGTCCTTCCGCTCCAGCCCGGGCTGCTGCTCGGCATCGACCCCGACGCGGACTATCCCGCCACCGAGATCCCGCTGACCCCCGGCACCGTCCTCGCCCTGTACACCGACGGCCTCGTCGAGACTCCCGGGGTCGACATGGACGACGCCATGTCAGGGCTCGCCACCCAGCTCGCCCGGGCCTCGGCCCAGCCCATGGACCGACTCGCCACGACCTTGATCGACCATGCACGGCAGACCGCGCCCCGGACGGACGACATCGCCCTGCTGCTCATCGGGCTTGCCACCGCCGGATAGCGCGCGCCCCCGGCTGGGCTTGCACGGCAGTCACTGCGGCCGGACGGCCTGCCTTGACAGCGCAGGCACCGAGGGCAACGATGGGAACCATGGAAACTAATTCAGTTTCTTCAGTTTCCCCCAGTGGCGAGCGGCGTGCGGACCTGATCGTGGAGGCGGCCGGCCGGCTGTTCTTCGGGTCGGGTTTCGCGCGGGTGAGCATGGACGATCTCGCTCGTGAACTCGGGATGAGCAAGAAGACGATCTACCGCCATTTCCCGGACAAGCGCAGCCTGCTGGCCGCGGTGCTGGACCGCCAGTTCGCCGCGGTGGAGCGCACGCTGGTGACGGCGACCGAGGACGCAGCAGGGCAGCCGTTCGCTGTGCGGGTGCAGCGGTTCCTGATCGCGGCGGGCAGTGAGCTCGGACGGATCGGCGCGCCTCAGCTCGCGACGGGGCGGGGCGACGCGATGCTGCGCCAGTACGTGGAGCAGCGTGTGGACGCGGTGGTCTACCAGCGGCTCGACGAGCTGTTCCGGGAGGGGCACCAGCAGGGCTTGCTGCCGGCGCCGCCCGAGCTGCTGAGTGAGATCACCCGCGGCGCGTTGGAACGGCTGCTCATGTCGGAGTTGCCGCGCGATCTGGAGTGGACCGCAGCCGATCTGCTGCGGGCGACCGTCGACACCGTGCTGTACGGGGCGATCCGCCCGACAGGCCAGGGCATCGACGACGAACAACCCCGGGCGGTCATCCCGACGGCCCGCGACGACGAGCAGGAGGTGGGCCCATGACCGGGACAACCGGCAGGGTGGCATTGGTGACGGGGGCCAGCAGCGGAATCGGCGCAGCCACGGCGCGACTTCTGGCCGCGCGAGGAATGCGCGTGGTGGTCAACTACCTCCGCAACGCCAAGGCGGCCGAGGAGGTCGTGGCCGACATCGAGGCCGCCGGAGGCCAGGCCATGGCCGTGCAGGCCGATGTGCGCGAGGAGGCGGCCGTCGAGAGCATGGTCGGACAGGTCCAGGCGGCTTGGGGCGGCATCGACGTGCTCGTGCACAACGCGCTCATCCCGTATGCGGTCAAGCCGTTCAAGGACATGACGTGGGAAGAACTGGGCGGCAAGATCGACGCCGAGATGCATGCGGCGTTCGCGGTCACCAAAGCCGTACTGCCCACGATGACCGAACGAGGGTGGGGACGCCTCATCTACATCGGTACCGGACTCAGCCGCCTGCCGCGGGCGGGCATGATCGCGCTGGGCGTTTCCAAGGCCGCACTCGAGCAGTTCGCCCGGTATCTCGCCCAGGAACTCGGCCCGCAGGGCATCACGGTCAACGTCGTCTCGCCCGGCCCGGTGGAGTCCCGCACCGCTGATGCCGTGCTCGACGACGCGACGAGGCAGCGGCAGGTGGCCGCCACCCCCTTGGGCCGCCTGGCCCACCCGGCCGACGTCGCCCAAGCGGTCGCCTTCTACGCCGCCGAGGACAACTCCTTCATGACCGGCACCACGGCCGCGGTCAACGGCGGCATGGCCATGTACTGACACACCGCTGACCTCCGCACACGCGGCCGAACCCTTAAACAATCAAGGAAAGACGTTCATGCACACGATCGACCTGGCCTACGTCGGACGGGGCCTGCACGAAGAACTCGCCGCCTACATCGCCGACCAGCAGGACTACTACGCCGAGGAGGGTGTCCACGTCGCGCTGCGCGACGGCTGCATCTGGGACGTGGAACGGCTGCGCCGCTGCGCCACCATCGGGCTCGGCCGGGCACTGCTGTCACGACTGACCGACGGCACCCCGTGGGTCGCACTCAGTGTCAACACCCAACGCCCGCTGTTCTGGTTCCTCGCCCGCCCCGGCCTGACCTCCCTGGCCGACCTGGCCGGGCGACGGCTGGCGATCCACGCCCCGCACACCCCGCCCGGCGCATTCGCCCGGATCGTGCTGCGAAAGGCCGGCCTCGACCCGGACCGCGACGTGAAGACCATCGTCCGCTCGCCCGGCGACTACGGCATGGACCTGCGCCGGCTCAACGACGGCAGTATCGACGCCGCCTACG
This sequence comes from Streptomyces sp. FXJ1.172, assembly GCF_001636945.3. NCBI lineage: Bacteria > Bacillati > Actinomycetota > Actinomycetes > Kitasatosporales > Streptomycetaceae > Streptomyces > Streptomyces sp. FXJ1.172. The sequence goes on from NZ_CP119133.2 coordinate 288,748, forward strand.
TCGGCAGCACCATGGCACCGGAGGCGGTGGCCGCCGAGCACGGCTGGAACGTGCTGGCCTGGGTCGGCGACCACTTCCAGATCCCCACCGTGGGCGTGGCCGTCGACCCCACCTACATCTCACCGGACGACCCTGCGGTCCAGGCCGTCGTACGAGCCCACCGGCGCGCCCTTCAGGTGATCCACGACGACCCCGACACCACGGTGCGCCACATGCAGACGTTCCTCGGCGGACAGACCGCGAAAGAGGCCCGAGCCCACTACGACACGTTCATCGCGCCGTACTTCACCACGGACGGCCAGGCCGACCTCGCTGTCGGCGACGAGGCGATCACCGCGGTCGCCGCCGAACTCGGCGTTCCCGCCGGTGTCACCGCGGCCGAGTTCTTCCACACTGCGGCCACCACAGCCTAGGCATCAGGACCCGTGCGGCAGTTATGGCACGTGATCCTATCCAGACGAATGATGGCGTTCTTCACTGCGGAGTCGCAGTCGCGCAACCGGTCGACCGGTGCCCCAAGTCTTGGAAATCGGGCTCCTCTATCGCCCACGTGATCACGGCTTTCGCCCTCGACGAGGGTCCCCGCTTCTCGTCGGCGAGGGCGGCCGGCGTCGACGTGTAGAAGCCCGTCGCAGCGTGCAGCGGATCCCGGCCCCTGCCGCGGACACGCTCGGCACCGGTGGCAGACCCTGCAGGCGTTCCGGGGCGACTGGGCAGGCCGAGACCCAACCGACATCCGTGTGAAGGTGTGCTAATGGCCAGGAACTCGTCGGGTTCCAGGTCGAGGGCGACCAGCGTTTGCACGGCCGTGCGTACTTGCCCCATGGTGGCTGCGGCGTGGATGCCCTGTCCGGCGACTTCGCCGATCACCAGCGCGGTACGGGCGCCGGGCGGGGACGGGGCATCGAAGCAGCTGCCGTGGAGCCTGACACCGTGCCAGCAAATGCCGCTGAATGGTTGCGGCGGCGGTGTGCTCGCGGCGAACCGAGGGACGTTGTCGAGACACACTGCCGTGTGAGCCGCCGCTTCCATGGCCAGAGCGCACGTGGCCACCGCAACGCCAGTGAGACTCGGGCCGCGGAGAAGGAGCCGCTGGCACGCTTCCGCAGTGGGGAGAAGGCGTCGCTGACAACAGCGCAGGTACGCCACACCGGTCACCCCGCTCAGGGGGCACGGTGCGGCGCAACCCGGGTGCGAAGCGCCCGTTGAGCGGGCGTCGACATGCGCCAGAGACGAGGTCGGTTGATCTGGCCGAACAGGCTAGTCCAGGCGGGATACCTGATAGTGGCCGATGGACCAGTCGTCCCCTGTGCGGACGACGAGGACGGAGAGTTTCACGTCCAGCGGAGGCCGGTCCGTGAACGAGAACTCGACGGCGAGGTAGCCGAGGACGAGGTCGTCGGCGTGCCGCCTGGTCTCGAGGATCCGGTATGCCGCCTTCATGCCGAGGGGCTGGGAGTCGTAGTAGTCGGCGACGCCCTGGCGTCCGACGCTGTAGGGGTGCAGCCCCTGGAAGACGGCGTCCTCGGTGAAGAGGGCGGCGACGCGGTCGGGCTGGTGCGCGTCGACCGCGGCCTTCCACTGGTCGAGCACTCCGCTCAGGATCTCCGCGTCGTCGGTCGTGGCGGTCATGTCCACTCCTTGGTCCAAGACTCGGTGTACGGTCAGTGTCCGGCGCTCATGCCGCCGTCGACGTGCAGGATCTCGCCGGTGACGAACGGCGCCGCTTCCAGGAAGAGCACTCCGCCGACGATGTCGCTCACTTCACCCATCCGGCCGACCGGGTGCAGGGCGGCAAGGAACTCGTGGGTCTCCTCGGGGTGCATGGGGGTCTTGATGGTGCCGGGCGACACGGCGTTGACGCGGATGCCTCGGGTGGCGTACTCGATCGCCAGGGACTTGGTCGCGGACTGCAGGCCACCCTTGGTCAGCGAGGCAAGCACCGAGGGCACCCTGGAGTCAGCGCTGTCCACCAGGCTGGTGGTGATGTTGACGATGTGACCGCCGCCCTGGGCGAGCATCTGCTCGACCGCCAGCTGAGTGATACGGAAGAAACCGCTCAGGTTCACGCCGATCACGGCCGCATAGTCGTCGACGGTGTAGTCGGTGAAGGGCTTGGCGACGAAGACGCCCACGTTGTTCACCAGGGTGTCGACCCGGCCGAACCGCTCCACCGCGGCGGAGATGACACGGCCGGCGGTGGAGGGATCCGCGACGTCCCCCTGGATGGTGACGACCTCCGCGTCGTCCGAGGGTGCGATGGTGCGGGAGGTGGCGACGACCGCGTACCCGAGTGCGCGGTAGCCGTCCACCAGTCCGGCGCCGATGCCCTGTGACGCGCCGGTGATGACGGCGACCTTCTGCTGCGCAATGCTCACGGTGATCTTCACTTTCGAGGTGGGAGGACTGTTCCGGACCGGTGGAAGAATTTTTAGCCGACCGGTCGACTATTTGACGATAGGCAGCCGTGCGCCCGCGAGGCAACAATTGGCGGCCCCTCCTCTGGGACTCGATTCCTCCCGTCTGGGAGGCCGTGGCTCTCAGTGCAGGTGGGGACGTTGCAGGTAGAAGACCACGGATTGCGTCGGACCGACGGATCGCGTCGGGACTGACGGATCGCGTCGGTGCCGGGGAACGGCGGCTTCCGTCGGCGGGGACTCGGTCTCTACTGTCGGTACGGGCAGCCGGCGGGCAGCCAGGCGTCGGCGGCGTGTATGCCGAGGTCTAGGACGCCGTCACACAGGGCGTCCATGGCAGCGATGACCGCCGCGCGTGCCTCGTTCTCGCGTCGTACGAGGGACCAGGTCCAGTAGACCTCGGGGGCGACGACGGGGCGTCGCACCAGGTCGGCCGGGAGCGCGCAGGTCTGCCCCTTGGGCGAGTTGATGATCGGACGGTCGCTGCGGCGGACGTGGTCGAAGAAGGCCGGGCCGGTGATGCCGCCGTCCGATATGGGCACGGCTCGGGCTCCGGTGTCACGGGCGAGTTCTTCGGCGTAGACGTTCCAGGACGACCAGGACGTGATGTCGTCGTCGAGGAGAACCGCGGTGTCCCGGGCCCGCACCGGGCTGGTGTCGTCTCCCTTGGCGACGGCATAGAGCCGATCGGCGCCGAGGATCCGGGCGTTCAGGCGGTGCCTTTCCACATCCTCGGCCCGTACCCAGCACACCGCGAGATCGAGGCTGCCGTCGGCCACCCGGGCTGCCTGGGTGTGGGAGGGGGCGACCCAGGCGTCGATGTGGATCTGAGCCACCGAGGAGGTACGAACGGTCAGATCTCCGGGCAGCCAGTTGACGTAGCCGAGCCGGACCGGTTCGGAGCCGGACAGCCGGCCGGCGCGGCGCTGGAGGTCATCCGCCCGTTCCAGCAGAGCGCGGGTGTGCGGGAGCAGTTCCGCACCGGCCGGAGTGAGGGACACCGAGCGGCGATCGCGCTCGAAGAGGCGCACCCCGAGGTCGCGTTCGAGGGCCTTGATCTGCTGGGAGAGGGAAGGACCGGCGATCAGAAGCCGCGAGGCGGCCCGGCCGAAGTTCAGCTCCTCGGCCACCGCGATGAAATACCTCAGTTGGCGCAGCTCCACGCCCCTCATGCTACGCGCGCTGGGAGGGGTCACCTATCAGCAAGGAGGGAGCCGGTCATGGCAACGTCCCTGGTGGCAGGGCCAGGATGGAGGCACGAAGGCGAGGACGGGGCACCGAACGGCCCCATGACGCGGATCCAGTGACTCCGGCGTGGATCCGAGAGGAGCGAGGAAATGCCAGAGTTCCTGGTGCAGATCACCACCACCGTCCCCGAGGGCGCCGGTGCGGACGAGGTCGGGCGCCGCCGAGCCGCCGAGGCCGTCCGCGCGGCGGAACTGGCCGCTTCCGGCCATCTGTACCGGCTGTGGCGTCCGGTCGGCGAGCTGCGCAGCATCGGCATCTGGCGGGCCGCAGACGAAGCCGAGCTGCACGAGAAGATACTCGGCACACTGCCGCTCCGGTCCTGGATGACCCTCACCGTCACCGCACTGGTGCCCCACCCCAACGACCCGGGCACGGTCGGCGCGGCGCAGTGACCGCCGCCTGTGCCGGAGCCATCGCCGTCACCCATGGCTGCGGCACCGGGGCCTTCATCAACCAAGATCTGCACCGCGTCAGAGGGATATCCACATGAGTTCGCCGGACCTGGGCCTGTCGTCCGTTCGTCCGCACCGCACGCTGCACTCGCCGCGCGGCCACGCGGCCCAGGCCGCCGCGGCACTGGCAGCAGGCATGGGCGTCGGCCGCTTCGTCTACACCCCGATCCTGCCGCTGATGCACACGCAGGCAGGGCTGTCCGCGAGTGCCGGTGCGAACCTGGCCACCGCCAACTATGTCGGCTATCTGATCGGCGCGCTGGCGGGCATCCTCGTCCCGGCACTGGTCCGCTCCCGTCTGCTCCTTCGCGTCTCCCTGGTGGTACTGACCGCCACTCTGGCGGGGATGCCCACCGTCCACAGCACCGGCGCGTGGCTTGCGCTCCGGCTGCTCGCCGGGATCACCAGCGCCCTGATCTTCGTCATCGCGGTCAACTCCCTCCTCGGCCACCTCAGGCCGCACCCCGCCCACCTGACCGGCTGGGCCTTCGGAGGCGTCGGCGCCGGGATCGCCCTGTCCGGTCTCGTCGTCCTCTTCCTGCGCGCGTTCGGCGACTGGCGCTCCGCCTGGTGGGCCTCGGCCGTGCTCTGCGCGCTCATGGCCGTCGCCTGCTGGACCTTGCGTCCGGAGGAAACGCCCGCACCCTCCGGCGGCGGGGCGGGCTCGCATCCCAGGACACGGGTACACCGCTGGTTCAGCGCCCTGTTCGTCAGCTACACGCTGGAGGGCATCGGGTACATCGTCGCCGGCACCTTCCTCGTCGCCGCGATCGGACAAGGCTCCCCGGGCTGGGTCGGCAGTGGCGCCTGGGTGCTGGCCGGACTGGCCGCCGTGCCGTCCTCGGCGCTGTGGGCATGGTTCGGGCATCGCTGGTCCCGCCCCGGCCTGCTGCTCACCGCGCTGGTCATCCAGGCCGTCGGCATCGCCCTGCCCGCCGTCGTCGGCGGGGTGCCGGCCGCACTGGTCTCCGCGATCCTGTTCGGCGCGACGTTCATCGGCATCAGCACCCTCACCCTTGCCGCGGGCGCTCACCTGCGGTTCCCGCGGTCGGTCGCGCTGCTGACCGCCGGCTACTCGGTCGGCCAGATCCTCGGCCCGCTGGCCGTCACCCCCTTGCTCCACCACGGCTACCACCAGGCTCTGATCCTGGCCTCGGCGGTGGTCCTCGCCGGCGCGGTCGCCGCCGCCGTGCTCCGCGTCGGCTTCCCCCACGCGATGCCGGTCGTGGACCAGAGCCCTGCGGCACGGTCTGCCGGGGAGGTGGGGCAGTCCGCGCCGGTGTACGCCTGCCCCGTGCCGGACGAGGACGAGGCCTGAGGAGACCGGGCCCTCCCGGGCCGCCGCAGCCGCCGGGAGCAGTCGCGCAGGCGAAGATCGGGTCAGACGCCGGCCACGGCCTCCTGCGTCGGCCGTCCGCCGAGGAGGGTCAGGCAGTTGGGCCACAGGGGGCCGAGCCGGTCCGTGTTGTTGTACAGCTTGGCGAACATCACCTGGCCTTCCAGCTGAGCCACGACGGCGCGCCCCGCCTCACGGGTGTCGGCCACGGCGGCCTCGCCGCGCTCACGGGCCTCGGCGATGACGGACTCCACCATGGCGACCTGTGCGTCGAAGATCTCCTGCAGCCGCTCACGGACCGCCTCGGTCTGGTTGCTCAGCTCCAGAGCGAGGTGCCCGAACAGACAGCCCGCCACGGTGCCGCAGCCCAGCTGGACGGCACGCTGGCCGGCCTCCGGTGCGATCCACCACGGCTACGTGGCTGGTCAGCCGGCTCCTCGCCCGCTTTGTCGGCCGATCACAGATCGAGGACGACCTCGGTGGTCGGCTTGCTGCAGCAGACCAGGACGGTCCCGGACTCGGGGAGTTCGAGGGGTGGGGTGGTGTAGGTGATGGCGCCTGCGACGAGGTGGGTGATGCAGGTGTGGCACACGCCGGTGCGGCAGGACCAGCGGGTGGGGATGTCGCAGGCCTCGGCAAGATCGAGGAGGGTCGCGTGAGCGGGTGACCATGGGGTGGAGATGCCGCTACGGGCGAAGGTGACGAGGGGCCCGGTTGCGGTGGGACCGGGTGGCTGGTGCGGCCGGATCACGGCGCTGGCGGTGACGCCTGGATTGATGGCGGGGAGAGCGGTGAACTGTTCCGTATGGATTTGCTGGGGGCGCAGACCCAGATCGCGCAGGAAGCCGGCGAGGTCGTCCATGAAGGCGGGTGGGCCGCACAGGTAGGCGTTGGCCTCGGCGTGGATACCCATGGCCATGAGGGATGCAGCGGTCGGGCGGCCGTGAGTGATGTGGGGCTCGTCGGGACGCGGGGTTTCGCCGGTGTAGTAGATGTACTCGCGGGCGCCCGGGAGTTGGGCCAGAAGGGTATGCGTCTCGTCCGCGAAGGCGTGGTGGGCACCGACGAGGCGGCGTGGATCCACCAGACGGCGCGCGGGTCTCGCGTGGCGGCGAGTTGGTGGAGCATGGCGAGCACGGGTGTGGCACCGATCCCCGCGGAGATCAGCACGATCGGGCCGGGGTGTTCTTGCAGTACGAAGGTTCCGCGGGGGCTGGCGATGTCCACGAGGTCGCCGGGGTGGAGCCTCGCATGAATGTAGCCGCTGGCTTTCCCGTGGGGTTCGCGCTTGACGCTGATGCGGTAGGTGCCGGCTGTGGGCGCGCAGGACAGGGAGTAGCTGCGCACTTCGGGGGCGGCGTGGTCGATGGCCAGGCGGATGGAGAGGTACTGGCCGGGGCGGGCCTCGGGCAGGGGTGTGCCGTCGGTGGTGGTGAGGTAGAGGGACGAGACGGTGGGGGTCTCGGGGACGATGCGGGTGACGCGCATGGGCTTGAAGCCCGGCCATCCCGGTTCTTTGCCAGGCTGCTCGCCCGGCTGTCCCGGCTTCTGTGCGGGCTGCTCGGGCGCGGCGAGTTCCCGGAAGGACTGCTGCCATCCGGGACTGAGGGCGGGGATGTTCAGTGCTTTGCGCAGCTTCGCGGGGTCGCGGTCCGGGAGGTAGAGCAGCGCGTCGGCGTCGGCGACGCTGAGTTGTTCCGGTCCCTTGCGGGTGAGGGTGACGGCGTCACCGGCCTGGACGCGGCCTTCGGTGATCACTCGGAGGTAGAAGCCCGGCCGGTGGTGGGCGACGAGCAAGGAAGCCATGGTGGGTTCGCCCAGGCGCATGCCGACCCGGTAGCAGGTGACGCGGGGCTGGGAGACTTCGAATTCCGCTTCGCCGATGCGGTACCGGTCACCGATGCATACTTCGTCGTCGGGCAGGCCGTCGACTGTGAAGTTCTCCCCGAAGATCCCGAAGGTCAGGTCGTCGCGTCCGAGCTGTTTGCCAGTACTGGTAGGACTGCAGCTGGTAGACGAGGACGGCTCGCATTTCGCCGCCGTGCCCGACCAGATCTCCTTGACCGTCTCCGTCGACGTTCAGCCGCCGGACCATGCGGGAGCCCTGGACAGGGGCCTTCCAGGCTCCGGTGTGCACGGTCCTTCCCTGCCAGGGCACATCCTTGGGCAGTCCTACGTTGACGGACAACAGCGTCGCCATGGTGGACCTCCTGCGCGTTGGTAGCCGGGACAGCCCCCATGACGCTGTGCCTCGCCGAGAAGCGCGCTCAGCCGCACATCGGTCCCATCGTATGCGCGCCTTGTGACGGCAGGCCGTCAGAAGGCGGACCTGTCACTCCGTGCCAATGCATGCGGCTCGCCCTGCGAACGCTCGATCGCGCCTGACGCCCGTCCAAGTGGCGGACTGGAAGCCCTTGTCTCCCAGCAGGGAGTAAACAAATCCGACTGTTGGCGGCCCGACCCCTGCTACGACCGGCTCGCCAACCGCTTCGGAGCATTCACCGACCAGCGCGTCCGCCGACCACAGCCGTTGCCGTGGAAAACGAGCAGATCAAGTGACGTCACACGATCGGCCGGACGGATCCTGGGCGTCCAGGTCCGGACCGAGGTGCTGGCGCAGCAGCGCCTGCGCGGACGTCTCGGCGGCGGCGAACCTGGAGCGTCCTGCGTCGGTCAGGGCGGCCTCGACCGTCCTGCGGTCTCCGGCACGACGATGACGATCAATCAGTCCGGCCGCCTGCAGACCCCTGAGGAGGTAGGACATCCGGTCCCCGGATTCCTGGAGGAACGCCGCCAGCTTGGCAACGGGCACAGATCCGCTCGCGGCCTCGGCGAGCGCGCCGAGAATGAGGTAGTCATGGAGCGACAGACCGTGCCGCACCCGCAACTCACCGTGCACCAGACGCAAGGTCCGCAGGACCCCTGGAAACTGCCACCGCGTGGTGTCCGGCAAATCGTAGTCGATCATGTTCCTTCCCAGGGGTCGATTCTCCGGCCGCAAGCCCGCCGCCGCAGCATCACAACCAGATTCCCTACGACGCCGATCCCGGGCCGGACGGACACGAAGCCGTCGGATCAGGACACGGCGTCACCCGCCCGCACTCCGACCGTGCGACGACGGCAGGCAGCGGGCCGCACCCGGCCGATGTCCTGATGTGAGGCCGTCGTGACGCGCCCGGCCATCCGTCTCCGCACTCCCGGCGTCCTAGCGTCGTCAGTGCGACGCGGTCGAACGGGTCGGCCTCCACAACAGTTGCGAAGTCCTCGGACACCTGACACGCAGGCGGACGACCGCCGTAGCCGCGTCCGCCATCCCAAGGCTTCACAGAGAAAGAAGGTGGTCGCGCCATGGCGTCGCAATCAGACACCGCTCGAGCAGCGTCTCACGGGCTGGACTTCGGGCTCAACGAATGGGTCGTGGACGAGCAGCGACGGCGTTACCTCCACGACCCCGGCTCGGTCGACCAGACGTGGCGGAACTTCTTCGCCAACCTGGTGTCCCCGAGCGCCGCGGCCTCGCTGACCGCCTCAGCCCAACACCACGAGGGCACCGACGAGGCGGCGCTCAAGGCGGTACAGGTCGCGGCGCTCATCCACGCGTATCGCGTGCGCGGGCATCTGATGGCCGGAACGGACCCGCTCATGGCGCGGCCCACCGCAGCACATCCGGAGCTCGACATCGCCGCGTTCGGACTTGACGACGCGGACCGGGCGGAGGACGTCGCCGTGGACGGGTTCGCCGGGCGCGCCACGATGTCGCTCGACGAAGTGCTGGGCGCATTGCGGGAGTTCTACTGCCGCACCGCCGGGTTCGAGTACATGCACATCCAGGACGCCCGGGAACGCCGCTGGATCCAGCAGCGCGTGGAGGGGCCGCAGCGCCGCCCGGACCGTGCCGGACAGCTCCGGATCCTCTACCGGTTGGGGGCCGCGGAGGCCTTCGAGACGTTCCTGCAGACCAAGTACGTGGGCCAGAAGCGGTACTCGCTCGAAGGCGGCGAGTCGGCCATCGTGCTGCTCGACGCCCTGTTGCTCCGCGCCATCGAAGACGGTGTCCAAGAAGCCGTCATCGGGATGGCGCACCGCGGCCGGCTCAACGTCCTGGCCAACATCATCGGCAAGTCCTACGCCCAGATATTCGACGAGTTCGAGGACGCGGTGGACATCCGGTCGGTCCAGGGCTCGGGGGACGTGAAGTACCACCTCGGCGCGGAGGGCACCTACCGTGCCCTGGACGGCGGCACCATCGCCGTCTCGGTCGTGGCAAACCCCTCGCACCTGGAGATCGTGGGGCCGGTGGCCCAGGGCGTGGTGCGCGCCAAGCAGGACTTGGCCGGGGACCAGGGCGAGCCCTTCCCCGTACTGCCGGTCGTCCTCCACGGCGACGCCGCCTTCGCCGGCCAGGGCGTGGTCGCCGAGACCCTGAACATGTCGCAACTGCCGGGCTACCGCACGGGCGGGACGGTCCACGTGGTCGTCAACAACCAGGTCGGCTTCACCACCCTGCCCGCCAACGGCCGTTCGAGCACGTACGCCACCCATGTGGCACGGATGGTGGAGGCCCCGATCTTCCACGTCAACGGCGACGACCCGGAAGCCGTCGACCGCGTCGCACGGATGGCCTTCGACTACCGCCAGACGTTCCACAAGGACGTCGTGGTCGATCTGGTCTGCTACCGGCGCCACGGGCACAGCGAGGTCGACGACCCGTCCATCACGCAGCCGATGATGTACGAACGCATCGCCGCCAAGGCTTCGGCGCGCACGCTGTACGCCGCGGCCCTCATACGCCGCGGGGACATCGGCGAGCGGCAGGCGGACAGTGCCCGCCGCAACTACCAGGATCACCTCGAACGGGCCTTCGCCGAGACCCGGGCGCTGCCCGCTCCCGCACCGGCCGAAGACCTTCCTTGCGCCGACGCCGGGCAGGCGGCCACCCAGCGCACGGCGACCGCGATCGACGAGGCGACAGCCCGTCAGGTCATCGCATCGCAGACCGACCTGCCGCAGGGCTTCACCGTGCACCCGCGTGTCCTGCCGCAGCTCCACCGGCGTACGGCGACGCTCGACACCGGCACCGTCGACTGGGCCACCGCGGAGACACTGGCGATCGGTTCGCTGCTGCTGGAGGGCGTCCCGGTACGGCTGGCCGGACAGGACTCCCGGCGCGGCACCTTCGGCCAGCGCCACGCCGTACTGACCGACCGGCGCACCGGCGCGGAGCACACGCCGCTGAACTCCCTCAGCCCGCAGGCCGCGAGTTTCGCACCGTACGACTCGATGCTGTCCGAACTGGCGGCGCTGGCCTTCGAGTACGGCTATGCGCAGGCCCGCCCGGAAGCCCTGGTGCTGTGGGAGGCCCAGTTCGGTGACTTCGCCAACGGCGCGCAGACGGTCGTCGACGAGTACATCGCCTCGTCCGAGCAGAAGTGGGGCCAGCGCTCCGCCGTGACCATGCTTCTGCCCCACGGCCTGGAGGGCCAGGGTCCGGACCACTCCTCCGCCCGGATCGAACGCTTCCTGCAACTGTGCGCGCAGGACAACATGACCGTGGCCATGCCCTCCCTGCCGGGCAACTACTTCCATCTGCTCAGGCAGCAGGCGCTGGACGGCCGCAGGCCCCTGGTGGTCTTCACCCCGAAGTCGATGCTGCGGTCGAAGGCGGCCGTCTCCGCCCTGGCCGAGTTCACCCAGGGCGGCTTCCGCCCGGTCCTGCCGGACGACACGACGGATCCGGCCCGTGTCTCGCGCGTGCTGCTGTGCTCGGGCAAGGTCTTCTACGACCTCGACGCCCACCGGCACGCCGCGGGCACGACCGACACGGCGATCGTCCGCGTGGAGCGCCTCTACCCGTTCCCCGACGAGGAACTCGTGGCGGAACTCGCCCACTTCCCCGCGGCCGCGGACGTGCGGTGGGTGCAGGAGGAGTCGGAGAACCAGGGTGCGTGGTCGTTCGTCGCGCCGCGTCTGCACCGGCTGACCCGGCGCGCTGTGGAGTGCGTGAGCCGGCCCGAGGCGCCCGCGCCCGCGGTCGGCTCGGCCCGCCGGCACGGCGTGGAGCAGAAGGCTCTCGTGACATCGGCCTTCCAGTGATCAGCGGCTCGCGTGGTACGCATCGGCTGCCCACCGCGCGTATCCGTCGACACCACGGCAGCATCGAGGAGGAGCAGCGGCATGAGCCTGCTGCCGCGCATCAACCAGCCCGCGGACCTGAGGGGTCTGAGCCATCCAGAGCTGGTCCGGCTGGCCGGGGAGATCCGCGACTTCCTGGTCCGCCATGTCGCGGCCACGGGAGGCCATCTGGGGCCCAACCTCGGCGTCGTGGAACTGACCCTGGCACTGCAGCGGGTCTTCGAATCCCCGCGCGACCGGCTGCTGTGGGACGTTGGGCACCAGGCGTACGTCCACAAGATCGTGACGGGGCGGGCCGGTGAGTTCTCCGGCATGCGCGTGGCGGGCTTTCCGGATACCCGAGCCGGGAGGAGTCCGCGCACGACCACATCGAGCACTCCCACGCATCGGTAGCCGTGTCGTACGCCGACGGCATGGCCAAGGCCGCACAGCTCGCAGGAGAGTCGGACCGGCACATTGTCGCCGTCGTCGGCGACGGAGCACTCGCCGGAGGGCTGGCCTGGGAGGCCCTCGACAACATCGCGGCGGCACCGGACCGGCCGGTGGTGATCGTCGTCAACGACAACGGACGCTCGTACGCACCGATCGTGGGCGGACTCGCCCGGCCCCTGGCGGCCCTGCGCACCCACGCCGGCTACGAGTGTCTGGCCGGCTGGGGCAGACAGGCGCTCGACGGCGCCGGAGCGCCTGGCCGGGCGCTGCACCGCACCTTGCACGCGGCCGAGGAAGGCATCAAGGAGGGCCTGAAAGCGGGCCTCGCAGGGGGCAGCGCGGAGGCCGTGATGCCGCACTCGCTCTTCTGCGAGCTGGGACTGCACTACCTCGGGCCCGTCGACGGCCACGGCATCACCGCCCTGGAAGCAGCCCTGGAACGGGCCAAGGCCCATGGCGCGCCGGTCGTCGTCCACTGCATCACGCGCCAGGGGATCGGATACGCGCCGGCCGAGCAGAACGAGGAGGACCACCTGCACGGCATCGGCATCATCGACCCGCAGACGCGGCACCCTCTGCGGCCCGCTGGTCTGACCTGGACGGCGGTGTTCGGCCGGGAACTCGTCGAACTGGCCGACGCGCACCCGGACGTCGTCGCGATCACCGCGGCCATGCCCGGCTCGGTCGGTCTCAACGACTTCGCCGGTCAAGCCGCTCCCCGGCGATCTGCCCGCGCTCGCCGCCGAGCACGCCTGGTCGCCACGGTCGAGGACGGCCTGCGCGCCGGAGGAGCGGGCACCACGGTGGCCCAGGGCCTGCAGGAGGCCGGCATCCGCACCCCGGTACGCGCCGTGGGCGTGACGGACGGGTTTCCCCGGCAGGCCACCCGGGCCGAGATAGTCGCGGAAGCAGGCCTGACCGCTCAGGCGATCGCACACACCGTCACCCAGACCCTGGCCCGCGCGGCCGTCACCGCGGTACCCACCGGTCCCCCACCATCCCCGCACCCAAAAGGCAATGAATTTCGCATACCAGCAAAATGCATCTACTGCGAAAGCGGCCGGAGGATGCGTCATGTCCGAGATCATCTGCCGCAGAATCGACGAACAGACGCCAAGCGAGGTCGGCGAGCGCGTGTTGGTCGACCGGGTCTGGCCGGAAGGTCTGCGCCGGCAAGGCGCACCGCTCGACGAGTGGCTGCGGGAGGTCGCACCATCCATTGAGGTGCAGCGCTGGTACGGCCACCACCCCCAGCAGTTCGGTGAGTTCCGCCGCCGCTATCTCACCGAACTGGGCGATCAACGGCACAAATACGCAGCTGCCCGGCTTCGGGACCTGGCCCAACACCGCAGCCTCACCCTGCTGACCTCCACCCAGGACATGGACCACAGCCATACCGCGGTCCTGGCCGAATGGCTCACCGAACCCGGCTCTCACGAGGAGCGGCGCCCGTATGCCGCCCTTCCCGAGCACGGGCGTACCGCTCCCGGTTCCCGGCCGCCCGGACACCGCGCGGCCGTCTCCGCCACGGTGGCCAATCTGAACGCGGGCGCACTCGCGTTCGTGATGGGCACCGGCATCGTCTCCACGGCCCTGTACGTCAACGGCGCCGACACCGCCTCCGCCGTACTGCTGTGGGTGGCCCTGGCCGGTTATGCCGTACTGGTGCCCGCCTACGGCTGGCGGCTGCTGCGCAGGCGCGAGCGGTTCGTCGCGGAACTCCTCGGGCCGCGTGCCTTCGCGTTCCTCACCCTCGCGATCTCCTCGAACGTGCTGACTGCTCGCTTTGTGCCGGCCGGACACACCGCGGTCGCCGGGGCGTTCCTGGCGTTCGGAACGCTGGGATGGGTAGTGCTGGACTACGGCATCCCGCTCGCGCTCATCACCACGCTGAAGCGGGGCCCCTCGCTCGACCAGGTGAACGGCACCTGGTTCCTGTGGTCGGTGGGATCGGAGTCGGTGGCGGTCGCGGCGGCATCGCTGGCCCGGGTGACCCCGGGACACGCACTGGCCGTCCTGGCAGTGGTGTGCTGGGCCGTCGGCCTGATGCAGTACCTGCTGACCGCCGCGCTGGTCCTGGCCCGGCTGCTGGCCCGGCCGGTGCAGCCGGAAGGCCTCATGACGTCCGTATGGATCTTCATGGGGGCGGCGGCGATCGCCGTGCTCGCCGGAGTCCGGCTGATCGCACTCCATCCAGGCACCACGATGTTGTCGCGCCCGTTCGTCATCGGGACGTCCGTCGTCCTGTGGGCGTTCTCAAGCTGGCTGATCCCGCTCCTGCTGGCTCTGGGCGTTTGGCGGCACGCGCTGCGCCGAGCTGGGACGCGCGACCGCAACCTCGTGGATGACGAGCATGGGCCGCTGGGAGGTCTGGATCGCCGTGGTGTTCTGGACTGTCGTGTTCGCCGCCATGGTGGCCGCCAGACTCCGGGCCCGCCCCACGACCGCGCACGGATCCGCCAGTGCGGGGCAGACGGCCGGCCCGCAGAGCACGGCTTCGACGGCACCCGGGGCGCTGCCATAGGCACGTGTTGCGGTGCGGCGCGAACCCGGCTGCCCGTCGGCAGACAGCCGGGTTCGCGCGACGCGTCCGTGTCATGCGGAGCGTTGCACGGGCCCTGTCAGCGGCGGGCGCGCTCACGCTGCCGGACAGCATGGCGCAGGGAGTGCCAGGCGACGACCGCCCAGGCGGCGACGAGCAGGGCGTACAGGACGACGGCGATCCAGACGAACAGCTGCGAGCCGGTACGGGCGGCGAGCGCGCTGGTGGCGGTGACGCATGCACCGAGGGGGAAGATGAAGGACCACCAGGTGGCTGCGAAGGGCAGCCCTCTGCGGATTTCCCGTACGGTCAGCGCCGTGGCCAGTACCAGCCACAGCAGGGCGAAGCCCCAGATCCCGAGCCCACCCAGGAGCGCTACGACACCACTCCCGCGCGCGTACGGGGCGGGGAGCGCGCTCGGCGCCGCCGTGGCCAGCGTCCCCAGCGCCGTCACCGCCTGATCGAGCGCCCCCACGCCGATCCACATCGTGGGCACGACCGCACCGCCGGGCGCGTCATGATGCACCAGGCGGGTGTAGACCATGGCCAGCACCAGCAGGACCGCGACCAACCCGAGCCCGAGCATCGAGTAGCAGCACAGCAGCAGGGCCAGCCGCACCTGCCCGGCCGGCGCCCGCGGGATGAGCAGCGCGCCCGTCGCGGCGGAGACCAGCGGCGGGACCACCGGTAGCAGCCAGCCGCCGAACGCCGCGTCCGGCGTGAAACGGTGCCGCGTGACCATCAGATACGGCACCGTGCAGGCGGTGGCAAGACCCAGCACCGTACCGGCCGACCACAGCGCCCAGTCCGCATCCACCGCCGCACGCTCCCCGATCAGCCGCCGGCCGAGCAGCAGCGTCCCGGCCCCGACGGTAAGCAGAGCCATCGGCGGCGCCCCGAAGAACTGGGCCAGTACCGGATCACCGGCATGCGCCCGCAGCGTCCGCTGCCCGATATAACTGACGGCGAGCACGACCAGCAGCAGCGCGGTCCCCGCCCAGACCACCGTGGCGGCCTCGCCGAGCCCAGGGAAACCGCGCGGCAGGGTGGCGGCCGCGACGGCGACGATCCCGCTGCCCATGACGGCGGCGAACCAGCCGGGACCGAGCCGGCCACGCTTCCTGCCGTTCCCCTCCTCCGGCTGGTCACGTACATGCACGGATGATCTCGGGGCCGAGCCGACCGCGGACGCTCTCGTGGCCGGCCCGACCTGGGACGGGACCGCTCGGCTGGTACTGGGGTGGGGTGTCACGGCGCGGAGTGCCTTCTCTTGGAGTGTCGGATTCGTCACCGTCCAGGACCAGCCACGGTGACGGACCGGCCGACTGGCCAGGCCACACCCAGCAGCTCAGGGAAGCGGCCGAGACGGTCGGCCCGCTGGCGCCCTCGACGCTATGGCGAAGCGCGGCTCCCGCCACAGAACAGCACGCGCCATGACGCCCTCACACCAGGACATCGAGCACCCGCCCGTTGCCGGGTGCCGCCCGGATGCCCCGATGTCCTTGTCCGAGCGTGTTGTGGCCACACCTGTGGCCATGACGAGACGGCAAGCGACCGCTGAACAAGGGCGAGGCGCCGAAGCCCGATGCCTCGTTCCACACCACGGAAGGCAGCAGCATGCCGCAGGGACGCGGACGACAATCGGCACGGGAGCGGCAGAGCATCGCCGGGCGGATGATGGTGTCCTCCGATGTGGGCCCCAGTCCGTCCGGGAGGCGCACGATGAAGGGCAGACCGTCAGGCAGGAAGCCGCTCCTGGTGACCGTGCTGGTCTTCCCCGGCGTACGGCTGCTTGACGTCACCGGCCCGATCGAGGTGTTCACGACAGCCAACGAATTCGGCGGCCGCTACCGCGTACGCACGGTCTCCCCTGACGGCGCCGACGTGGTCACCGCAGCCGGCACCGGACTGCGCGTCGACCTCGCTGCCGCGCAGGTACAGGCGGCCAGCGATGTGGTCATCATCCCCGGCGGCCCGGAGTGGCCCTCCCTCATCAAGGACGACGCCCTGCTGGAAGCCATCAGGGCGCTCGACGCACATGGTTGCCGCACCGCGTCCATCTGCACCGGAGCCTTCCTCATCGCCGCGGCCGGACTGCTCGACGGACGCAAGGCGACAACGCACTGGCGCTTCGCCGACCAGCTCGCCCTGCGCTACCCGAAGGTGAGCGTGGAAGCGGACGCACTGTTCGTACGCGACGGCCACATCATGACCTCCGCAGGCGTCACCTCGGGCATCGATCTCTCGCTCGCCCTGGTCGAGGAGCACCTCGGCGCCGACGTCGCCCGCGCCGTGGCCAAGGACATGGTCGTGTTCATGCAGCGGCCGGGCGGCCAGTCCCAGTTCAGTGTCCGCACCCACACCCCGCGCGTGAGACAGGAGATGCTGCGCCGGGTCCTGGACGCGGTCGCCGAGGACCCGTCCGCCCCGCACACCCTTGCCGCCATGGCGCGCCGGGCGGGTGTGAGCACCCGCCACATGACGCGCCTGTTCCACGACGAGATGAGCACGACCCCGGCCCGCTATGTCGAGCAGGTCCGCATGGAGGCCGCCCAGGCGATGCTGGAAGACAGCGACGACCCCACGGCCACGGTGGCCCGGCGCACCGGCTTCGGGTCACCGGAGTCGCTGCGCCGCGCCTTCACGCGCAACTTGGGCATCACGCCGGGGGCCTACCGAGCACGCTTCCGCACCACGCACACCGCCGGCCACGGCAAACCTGCCTGATGCCCTGGAGGTGTCCGGCGCGCATGGGCAATCGCCGAGATCCGGCACGTCGGCCGTGCCGGACGAGGCCAGTCAGGCCTCCTCGACGGTCCGATCCAAGCACCGGCTCTGCGAGCGCGGCCCGCCACGCGGCGTGCCGAGAGGAGCGGCGAAGTACCGCGTCTCGTGGACAACCTGCTGGTCGGCGAGTTCCATGACGCTCACCGAGTACGAAGGCGCACCGTCGTAGGTGATGCCGCGATCGCTCACCCGTACACGCGCCTGGCCAGTGATGCGCAGGACGGTGAAGTGCCGGTCGGCCGGATGCCCGCCGCGTTGCGCCGCGATCGTCGCCCGGCCCCGGAAACGCTCACCCTGGGGCTCGAAAGTCCGTATCCGAGCACCCCACGGCAGCTTCTACGGCCATGGAGCAACGCAAGGAGAGCGCTGGGACGGAGGGGTCGCCGGATCCGGCGTCCCGGAATCTCGACAGGAGGCAGCGGCTTGACAGAGAACCTGACGGTCCCGGGCACGGGCGGGGCCGATCACGAGCAATTGCGGGCGTTCGATGAGCCGGGGGCTGCGTCGGCAGGGCGGTCCGTCTTGCGCGAGCACTTCTTCGACCGGCCCGCCCTCGAGGTGGCTCCCGAACTCCTGGGTGCTCTCGTGGTCTCGCGCTCGCAGCGCGGCGTGACGGCGGTGCGTATCACCGAGGTGGAGGCGTACGAGGGGCCGGACGATCCTGCCTCGCACGCGTTCCGGGGCCCGAACCGGACCAATCGAGCGGAGTTCGGGGCCCCGGGGACCTTCTATGTGTACCGGACGCACGCGGTGCATCGGTGCCTGAACGCCGTCTGCGGACCCGGGCGGCGTCCCGCTTCGGTGCTGCTCCGCGCCGGCACCGTCGTGGAGGGACCAGACGTCGCGCAAGAACGCCGGGGGCCTGGGGTACGGGCGCGCGACCTGGCGCGCGGCCCGGCCAACCTCGCGCGAGCGTTGGGCATCGCCGATCTCCGCTATGACGGACAGTCAGCATGCGACGGAGCGGCGGAGTTGTTCCTCGCGGAACCCGCCGGGGGCGTCTCGTCCGCTCGGGTCGGTCGAGGGCCGCGGACGGGGGTAGGCGGTCCTGCTGCTTCGTACCCCTGGCGCTTCTGGATGCTGGGCGAGTCGAGCGTCAGCGCCTATCGGGCACACCCGGGGTCCCGCCAACGGAGGCGGGCGGAGGGCTGACCCTCCCCCGGCCTGGGACACCACGAGTGCCGGCGCTGCACCTGATGCGCCTGTTCGGCATCTCCTCCCACACCGCAATGCGGTACATCACCGCGGCCCACCCTGAACGCACCGCGAAGCTGCCCCGGTAGCGAAGCAGCCGAGTGAGGCGAAGCCGTCACCACGACCCCGGACGAACTCCCATTCAGCATCGGACAGTTCATGGCGACGTATCACCCGACTATGATCCACCACTCAAGATCATTTGACGACAGACCAGTAGGACTCCGTTAGGGTCTGTCCGGCGGATCTTGCCGGGCTCTCCCTGAGCACAGCCGGTGCTGTGGCACTTGATGGTGCTTCCGATCAATTGAGTCGACACCCGTTCCGAGCTGCGGGAAACTCCCCGCGATGACTCAACGAACCGACACGCCTCCCACGTGGGACGAGCGTACGCAGCTGGCCACCTTCCTGGACTACGCCCGTGATACCGCGCGAGCCAAGTGTGAGGGCGTGTCCGCCGAAGATGCTCGCAAGGCCCCACTCCCGAGTTCTCCGCTGATGACGTTGTGCGGGCTGATCAGTCATCTGCGGTGGGTCGAGTACTACTGGTTCCAAGTGATGTTCCTGGGCGAGGAGCTTGCGGGGCCGCTCACCGAGGCGACCGACGATGATCCCGATCCTGAGATGCGGACAGCAGTCGACATCCCGTTGCCCCAGCTTCTCGCCGAGTACGAGGAGCAGAGTGCCCGCTACCGTCGCCTGGTGTCCGACCACGAGCTGAACTCAACGGCCAAGCGTCCCATCAGCGACGGCCGCCACGTCGATCTCCGCTGGGTGATCCTCCACCTCATTGAGGAGACGTCCCGCCACAACGGCCACCTCGACGTCGTGCGTGAGCTCGTCGACGGGTGGACCGGCGCCTGAGATCTCGTGCGAGTCACGAGCGGAGCCAGAGCCGGATCGAGGCGAGGGTGACGGTGCCGTGGAACACATAGGCGCGTTTGTCGAACCTGGTGGCCACGGCGCGGGAGTTCTTGAGTGCCAAGATGGTCCGTTCGACTTCGTTCCTGCGCTTGTAGATCGTCTTGTCGAAGCCGGCGGGCCGTCCGCCCTTGCTGCCGCGGCGTTTGCGGTTGGCTCGCTGGTTCTTCGGCTCGGGGATGGTGTGCTTGATCTGCCGTCTGCGCAGGTAACGGCGGTTGCGGCGGGAGGAATACGCCTTGTCACCGCCGAGGTGGTCCGGGCGGGTGCGGGGGCGTCCGCCGCCGAGGCGGCCGACACGGATGCGTTCCATGACGGGGATGAACTGCGGGGCATCGCCCCACTGGCCTGGAGTGATCAGCAGGGCCAGGGGACGGAGCCCGCCTTCCCCAGCCAGATGGATCTTGGAGGTGAGGCCGCCCCGGGAGCGTCCGAGCCCCTCGTCGGGACGGTGTTGCCGGGGCGCGCGCCTTTTCCCGATCTGCGGGGGCCTCTTGCGTGCTCCGGCCGCGTGCTGGTGGGCTCGGCAGGTGGTGGAGTCCACCGACACCATCGACCAGTCGATGCTGCCCTGGGCATCCGCGTCGGCCAGGACGGCCGCGAAGAGCCTGTCCCACGTGCCGTCCGCTGACCAACGTCTGTGTGAAGTAGGCCGCCGGCGAGGTGCTCGTGGTTCGAGTCCTTTTCCGACGGCCCCTTCCCGAACGGTGCGGGCTAGTTTCCCAGCACACCGCTCTCCAGTGATTCTCTTCGAGTTGACGAGGGAGCCCGTCCTGCGTGAATTTCGTGGTGACACGCTTGACAGACCACCAGGGTATTTCGCCTGCGTGACGCCATGATCAGCGCCCACACTGGGCGGGCGGGCCGACCCGGCTTGTTCAGGTCTGCGAGCTTGCGGATGTGGTGAACCTCCACCCTCTCCGCTGACCCGCACATCTCGCACGTGTCGGCCAGGAGCCTTTTGACGAGTTCGTTCCTTCCGAAATACGTCATAGGCAGCGGCTCCTTGTCGGTGACTTCCGCCATGCGCTGCCGCTTCAAAGGGATACCTCCGAAACGGGCCACCAGTGGCTTCTTGTCGGCGCCTCGTGAGACCCTCACCTCGAAGCATGTTCGCGGACCGTCCGGAGTGGCGACGACCGCTTTAAATTTCCGAGCCATCCGCGTTGCGGAGGTTCGGTGCTTGGATGCGAGTGTCTTGAGCATGGATGACTCCATCACCCAGCGAAGACGCGATAGGCGTGAGACATCCTGCGCCAGCAAGTAGTACTGAACGAGACCCCGGTACTCTGCTTGATATGCAGCAACGATTGAGAAATCGCTGTCGTGGAGTAGCACCCCACGCTGGTAAGGTTTCCCGTTTCGCATGTAGGGCGCGCACCGCTGTCGGACTAACTCCTGCGGCACGAACAGCCCAATGATGCCGTTGGCTGAACGGCGAGGACCTGTGAGTTTCGTGTCGCATCGCTGTGCTTTGACCTCGTAGCCGAGGAAGCGCGCCGCCTGGCTGGAGGCGTGCGTGATGAGAGTCTTTGGTTCAGAGAGGCTCAGCTTGAGGTCAGCGTAGAGGAACTCTTTGATCCGCGACTTTATCTCTTCGGCTTCGTTCTTTGGCCCAGCGAATCCGAGTAGCCAGTCGTCGGCGTACCTGACGTATCGCAGCCGACGGAATCCCGGGTCGTGCGGGTCTAAGCTCGGTAGCGAGCGTCGCTTGAGACGCAGTTCTCGCGCTGCTTCCTTGTCGCCGCGTGCCACCGCCCGCCACATTCGGGCATCCAGCCGGTGATATTCAGGATGATGCCGCCTCTGCCTTCCTCGGTTGTAGTCCGGCAGTAGTTCCTGTTCAACGAACCGGTCCAGCCGGTCGAGGTAGATGTTGGACAGGACAGGCGAGACGACCCCGCCCTGCGGCGCGCCGCTGAGCGTGGCGTTCCACTGCCAGTCCTCCAGATACCCCGCACGAAGCATGCAGCGAATGAGCTGCACGAATCGGCCATCGTGGATCTTCTCCCTGAGGATCGTGAGCATGACCTCGTGATCCAAACTGCCGAAGCAATCAGAGATATCGCCCTCGATGAACCACCGTGTTCCAGTCCAGTTTTTCACTACCTCCTGCAATGCCGTGTGGCAGCCACGACGGGAGCGAAAGCCATGGGATCGGTCGGAAAACTGGACGTCGTAGTACGCCTCCAGCAAGAGGCGGACTACTTCGGCAACCAGCTTGTCCGACCACGTCGGCAAACCAAGCGGGCGCTTCTTCTTCGAGTCTCCCTTCTTTTCGATATAGACCCGCTTGACTGGCGTCCACCGGTAGGACTCCGAACGGAGTCTCTCGATGATCGCGTCGATCTTCAGTATCGACATTCCGTCGACTGTCTCTCCTGTGACTCCAGGTGTCATCGCACCGTTGTTCCGGTAGATGCGCCCGTATGCCAAAAGATAGAGATCCCTGTTGAACAGTTGCCTGTAGATCCTCTCCAGCGGCAAGCCTCGCTTGCCGCGTTCTCGAATGACGTCCAGTACTGTTCCAGCACTCTGCATTACGCATACCTCCCTTTCCTGGACGTCGTCATCACCTGTGTCCCTTCGCCCTGCGGTCCGGTTTTCCCGGCCTCCCCGGCAGGTCGTCACTCCTGCGACTAATATGGACACTCCGTCACCATAGGACTCTCGTCCCGTAGGTGATCCCGCGGTACGTCTTTGTTGTACGTATCTAGCGCAACTTAGGTCGCCCACTCATTTCCTTAGCCGCCCTCATTGGGAGGCGTCTCCTATCCCGGAGGTGCCCGGCCAAACGACACATAGCCAGGCAGGGTAAGAGCATCGGTTTCAGGTGCTGTTCCGATGGGTTTCTACTTGTGCCCCTGGAAATTAGGCTTTAAGCAATCCAGCTTTGACCATATTGCGCGGGTCTTGCGGCACTCCGTCGTCATGCACCTTCAGATCGGCTGCCGCTTTCCTGACATGCTACGGTCCCCTTTGGCTTTCACCGCCAGGTAAGTCAGGTGACCCAAGAACCCCCTCCGAGTTCATCTCGGATACTCCGGGGATACAACAAAGCGCCTCACGGCGCACGCCGCTCATACACGGTCTTCCACTTCCCGAACCGCGCAGGCAGATCCCGCCACGGCATCCCGGTCCGGTTCCGGTACAGGATCCCGTTGATGATCCTGCGGTGACTGGCCCAACGACCACCGCGCTGCCCAGCCTTGGGCAGATGCGGCTTCAGCCGGGCCCACTCCTCGTTCGTGAGATCTCCCCGCCCCATGGCCATGCCAACGGACCGAAGCGCGAGAAGTCACATCATCCGCCGGACAGGCCCTAGGTCTGTCTCGATCTTGGTGTCGTATATGTCCTGCTGGGCAGGGGCTGGTGACAGGTGGTGCAGATGCCGGTCCAGCACCTCAAGATGTCCTGGAGAGCGTCGAGGATCTGGTAGAGGGTGAGTCCGGTCCGGGGACTTTGGGGGCCAGTCGCTGTTCGGTGAGGAAGGCATGGGCGGCGGTCACGAGGGTGACGTGGTGGTGCCAGCCCGGCCAGGACCGGCCTTCGAAGTGGTCCAGGCCCAGGCCGTGCTTGAACTCGCGGTAGTCGTGCTCAATGCGCCAGCGGACCTTGGCCAGACGGACCAGGTCGCGGATCGCCGTGTCGGCCGGCAGGTTGGACAGCCAGTAGTCGGTGGGAGCCTCGGCTTCTTCGGGCCACTCAACCAGAAGCCAGCAGTCCGGCGGGACCCCGTCCCACCAGCCCTGCTCGGCGGAGGCAGCGGCACGGATCGGACGCTCGACGGCCTTGCCCGCAGGGCGGATACGCACGGCGGCGAAGCGGGACCGTAACTCTCCTCGCGAGCCGTTGCGCCAGGTGACGGTGGTGAACGCCTCCTGCGCGAGACCGGCGGCCAGGGCCGCCACCGACGGGGCGGGATGGCGATAGCAAGGCTGTGGCCAGCATCCGATGGGCCCGTTGCGGGTCGGGGCAACGGGCTGTTCCTGGAAGGGGTGGGCGGTCACGTCCGCGCGGACGGCCAGCACGTAGTCGATGCCGCGGTCTGCCAGGCCGGCCCGCAGGTGTGCGTTGGTGCCGTAGGCCGCGTCGGCCACGACGACCGGCGGCCTCATGCCCCAGCCGGCCAGCGTGTCGAGCATGTCCAGAGCCAGCCGCCACTTCTCGCGGTGCGTGACCTCGGGCGGGACACGGGTGACGGCCCTGCGGTCGGTGTCGAACGCCCACTCCTTCGGCAGGAACAGCCGCCATTGCAGCGGGCAGGACGCGATGTCGGTGGCAGCGTGGACGCTGACCGCGACCTGGCAGTTGGCACGCTTGCCCAAGGCCCCGCAGTACTGCGGGGCCACCGCGACCGACATCCGGCCGTCCTTGGGTACCGACACGTCGTCGATCACCCAGGCCGTCGGGGTGATGAGCGGCAGCATCCGTTCGCAGATCCGCCGCTGCACCGGCACCGGATCCCAGGTGGACTGGTTCACGAACTGCTGCAGGTTCTGTTCGTCGCCGTCCGGCAGCCGCGAGGCCATGGCCTGGATCGACTTGCGGCGGCCGTCCAGCATCAGTCCCCGCAGGTAGCAGTCGCCCTTGGCTCGCTGGTCCTTGCGCGGCACCGAGGCGAACACATCAGCGACGTATAACGCCAACAGTGCCCGGACACGGTTCACTTCGTGTGCGTCCACACATCCAACATGCCCAGGAACAGCCCGAACCGGAAGACCTAACGGAGTCCTACTAGTCGGGTGAAGGGACTACAGAGCTGGAGCCCTGTGTGCCGCACCATTCGGTCAATGCTTTACGGGCCGCGTCGATGCGATGTTCAGGTGACTCGTCCGAGATGGCCCATGCGATATAGGCGTCTGGTCTGACCAGAACGCTCTTTTTGGTAGCGCCCTTCGGGGATACGATCTCCACCTCGTCGGCCCACTCTGTGATCAGTGAGGGGAAGCGTTCCGTGTCGGACGGTGTGACAAGGACGAACCGTCGCTTACGAAGGGCTTCGTAGAGTCTGCGTCCGTCGCTGAGGCGGACGTCAGGTGCCCGCTTCCCGACAAGGGGATGCGCGCCGACCGGAGCGGCGTAGGAAATGTCGATTCCCGAGATTGCCATGGCCAGTCGTCGGGCCACTGGTGGGGTTTGCAGCACCGTACGCGCTGACAAGTCACGGAGGCCGCACAATGCCCGTGGTGTGGTGAGGACGCCGCGGAGCAGCGCCCCGCTCATCCGCAGAACCCGGTGTCCCACTGGGTGCCGTTCGTTCTGATAGCTGTCGAGCAGGGTGTCTGGTGCGCGGCCACGCTGAACGGCTGCGAGTTTCCAGCTCAGGTTTGCGGAGTCCTGGATGCTGGTGTTGAGGCCCATGCCGCCGGCCGGGGAATGGACGTGGGCGGCGTCGCCGACGAGGAATGCTCGGCCTACTCGGTAGCGGGGTGACTGGCGTTCGTCGCTGTGGAATCTGGAGAGCCAGCGAGGGTCGTGCATGCCGAAGTCGCTGCCGAGCGTCTGGCGGGCGACGTCTTTGATTTCTTCCAGGTCGACCGATGCGTTGTCGGGCATGGGGTGGTGGCGATTCCAGGCCATGACCCTGAACCAGCCGTCGCCGAACGGGACGACAATGGCGAAGGCGTCTCCGGTCGCTGCCACGGTGGGCGGCTTCTTCGGCGGATCAGCCATCCGGACGTCTGCGAGCATCATGGAGCGAACGGCGGAGCGGCCGGGGAATGGGAGGCCGAGGGACTGGCGCACGCAGCTGTTTCGTCCGTCTGCGCCGACGACGTAGTCTGCGCGCAGGCTGTGTTCAGTGCCGGCTGGTGTCTTCACGGTGACGTCGACACCGCTCGGGTCTTGCTGGACGCCAGTCACTTCGTGGGCCCGCATGATGTTCACGCCGTGTGTCAGGGCGCGGGACAGGAGCAGTCGCTCGGTGTTGTACTGGGGCGTCACGAGCACGTGGGGGTAACGGGTCGGCAGGTGCGACAGATCGATCCGCAGGAATTGCAGGATCGGGTTGCGGAGGCCGGTCATCAGCAGGTCGTCGGCAAGGCCGCGGGCGTCCAGTTGCTCCATCGTTCGGGCGTGAACGGCGAATGCGCGGGTCAGCTGGGATTCCCCTTCTCGCCGTTCAACGACGGTGCAGCGCACTCCGGCCTCGGCCAGGTCACCTGCGAGCAGCAACCCCGCGGGGCCAGCACCGACGACCAGCACGTCAACGTCGGATCCCATGTCCTGCCCTCCGCGTGTCACAGAACGAGTAGTACCGACCCGTGATCACCTGGCTGCCGCCCGCCACCGGTGGTGATGTTCAGGGCGGGTGGGTGACTGTGCCCAGGAGCACACTCGAGTGGCGTAACCGGTGAATTCTCCTGACCGTGGATGTGCCCGCGGCATGTAAGGACCACCGTACGAGACAGACCACTTCCTCGCCTGTCAGGCAACGGCCGTCCCACTCGTACCGAAGCGGTGTTTCCAGACGCGCTGAATCGCTGCCCCGCAATTAATGTTGACCTCATGCGGCGCCGCTTTCCCGTCACATCCCCGGAGGGCATGACGTAAGGGGCCCGCGAGCGGACATCGAGAGGAGCGCAACCATGCCCTTCGCCACCGCCGAGGACGGCACGCAGATCTTCTACAAGGACTGGGGCTCGGGCCAACCCGTCGTCTTCTCCCACGGCTGGCCGCTCACCGCCGACGCCTGGGACCCCCAGATGAAGCTCATGGTGGACAACGGATTCCGCGCCATCGCCCACGACCGACGCGGCGGCGGACGCTCCGGTCAGCCCTGGGACGGCAACAACCTCGACACCTACGCCGACGACCTGGCCGCGGTCATCGAAACCGAAGACCTGCGCGACATCATCCTGGTCGGGCACTCCACCGGCGGCGGCGAAGTCACCCGCTACATCGGCCGGCACGGCACGGCACGGGTCGCCAAACTGGTCCTGCTCGGCGCCATCCCGCCGCTGATGCTGAAGACGGAAGCCAACCCCGAGGGCCTGCCGATCGAGGTGTTCGACGAGATCCGCCAGGGTGTGCTCACGGACCGCTCGCAGTACTACAAGGACCTCAGTGCCCCGTTCTACGGTGCCAACCGTGAGGGCTCGACCGTCTCCCAGGGAACGCGTGACGAATTCTGGCTCTGGAGCATGACCGTCGGCATCAAGGGCGCCTACGACTGCATCAAGGCGTTCTCCGAGACGGACACGACCGAGGACCTGAAGAAGGTCGATGTGCCGACACTGATCGTGCACGGCGACGACGACCAGATCGTGCCCATCGTCTCCGCGGGCGCCAAATCATCCAAGATCGTCAAGGACGCGCAGTACAAGGTCTACGAGGGCGCACCTCATGGCCTTGCGATGGTGCCCAAGTACGCCGAGATCTTCAACAGAGACCTGCTTGAGTTCGCGCGTAGTTACTGACCTTGTTGGCGTGATGTCGTGGCTGACAGGTGGTGGTTGTCGCGGTAGGCCGGTCACATGAGGTATCCGCAAGGGGGCGGGCTGACCGCGGAGCGGCGGGCATTTCGCGAGCACATCCGGATGGAGGCGGCCGAGTTATTCGCCCTGGGACACGACAATGCCGCTATCGCCCAGCAGTTACGGGTCAGCGTGCGCTCGGTACAGCGGTGGCGCCAGACATGGGAGCACGGCGGAACGCCGGCCCTGGAGTCAAAGGGGCCGGCGTCCAGGCCCAAGCTGAGTGAGGCACTGTTCGCAGTGCTCGAGCAGGAGCTGGCCAAGGGGCCGGTCGCGCACGGCTGGCCGGACCAGACCTGGACGCTGGCTCGGATCAAGACGCTGATCGGGCGCCGGTTCCACAAGAGCATGACGCTGTCGGCCATCGCGCAGATGCTGCACCGGCACGGCTTCAGCCACCAGGTCCCCGCCCGCCGCGCTCTGGAGCGCAACGAGGAAGCCGTCACCGGCTGGGTGAAGGAGACCTGGCCCCAGGTGGAAACGCCGTGGCGGCGCTCGGGGCCTGGCTGTGCTTCGAAGACGAAGCCGGCTTCTCGATGACGCCGCCCACCACCCGCACCTGGGCCAGGCGCGGACACACACCCCTCATCCGGGTCCGGGGGGCGCTCCCAGCGCCGCTTCTCCATCGCCGCTCTGGCCTGCTACAAGCAGGGCGAACGCTCACGCCTGATCTACCGGCCCAAGCACCACGTCGATCACAAGCGGGGCGGCAGACGCAGCTTCACCTGGACCGATTACCGCGACCTGCTGATCGCCGCCCACCAGCAGCTCGGCGCGCCGATCGTACTCGTCTGGGACAACCTCAACGTGCACAAAGACGCCCGGCTACGGGAGTTCATCGACACCCACGACTGGATCACCTGCTACTTCCTGCCGGCCTATGCACCAGACCTCAACCCTGTCGAGGGCATCTGGTCACTGCTGCGACGCAGCAGCCAGGCCAACACCGCTTTCGCCGATCCCGACCACCTGATGCGCACCCTTCGACAGGGCCTGCGCGAGATCCAGTACCGCAGCAAACTCATCGATGGATGTCTCGCCGAAACCGGCCTCACCGTGACGACATCACGCCAGCAAGGTCAGTAACCGTGGCGGGCGTCGCGACGGACCAGCCCGGCCCGTAGAACGTTGAGAGCGCCCACCGTGTCCGCGTGCGCGCTGTGGCCGCACGAGACGCAGTGGAACTTCTCCTGGGTGGGCCGGTTCTGCGCTGACGCGTGCCCGCATTCGGGGCAGGTCCGGGAGGTGTTGCGGGGGTCCACGGCGATCACGTCTCGTCCGGCGCTTTCAGCCTTGGCGCGCAGGATCGTCAGGAACGCCCCCCATCCGGCATCAGAGATCGAGTGGTTGAGTCCGGCCTTCGCTGCCGCGCCGTTGGACAGGAAGGCGCTCGGCCGGTCAGGGTCGGGCTTCGGTGCGGGGGCCTTGACCATGTTGCGGATCTTGAGGTCTTCGTGCGCGATGAAGTCGTGTTCACGGACGAGGTCAAGGGCGGTCTTGTGGGCGTGGTCGAGGCGCTGCCGCCTCACCCTGCGGTGGAGGTCGGCAACCCGCTGGACGGCCCGCTGGTGGTTCTTGGTGCGCTTGTCGCGCCGGACGCGGGGGAAGCGGGCGAGGGCCTGCTGTGCGGCTTCGAGCTTGGCGGCGGCCTTGCGGCCGTGGCGGGGGTTGGGTACGAACTCGCCGCCAGAGTCGGCGAGGAAGTTCGCTATGCCCATGTCGATGCCGACCACAGAGCCGGTGACGGGCAGGGGTTCGGGCTCGGCCTGGTCGGCGGTCAGAATGACGTACCAGCGTTTGCCTTCACGCTTGACGCTGACCAGGTCATCCGGCCGCTGTGATGGTGTCCGATGGTCCGGCAGGGGGATGCCGGCCTCGCTGCGCCACAGTACGTCGCTGAGGGCGTCGCGGACGCGACAGGTGTCGTGGCCGGCTCAGTGGTGTGTGGTGTGGTCGTGCTGGGCGCGGGCGGCGGCGCGGACGATGTTGCGGGACATGCCTCCGAAGACGACCGCGTGGAGGGGCTTGATACTCCACCAGTACAGATGGCCCAGCAGGCCGCGGGGGTGGAACAGCGCCCGCTGCCGGTATCGGACCGGGCCACTGCCGTTGCCGTCCACTCGCATCTCCAGCCAGGCCAGGCCGGGGAGCCGCATCTCGGCGCGTAGTCGCAGCAGCCCGCCGCGTTCGATCTCCTCGACTCGCCAGAAGTCGAGCGAGTCACCGGCCCGCAGCCGTCGGGCGTCCCGCCGGCCCCGGCGCAGGCCGACGCCGCCGACGAGGCGGTCGACCCAGCCGCGCGCGGCCCAGGCCAGCGGGAGGGAGTACCAGCCGTTCTCGCCGCCGATGCCTTCGATGACCTGCCACAGTGCCTCCGGCGCCACGTTCGCCTCGCGTTCTCGGACGTCGGCGTACAGGCTGCCGCCTGCCCAGTCCGGGTCGGTCGGCAGCGGGTCGCTGGGGGCGCCGGGCACGGAAGCCGAGGACCAGCGTGTGGCGACCTGGGCTTCCCGGACGCGCTGCAACGCAAGGGTGACTGCTTGGTCGAAGCCGAGCGGATGGCCGGGCGGACTGGGCAGGTACCGCTCGATGTCCCGCTCCCGGCAGACCACTTCGTTGCGCAGGGACTCCGTGAGCGGGCGGGCGATCGAGGCGGGCACCGGGGTCACCAGGCCGACCCAGTGACTTGACAGTCGGGGTGTCAGCACGGGCACGGGCATGATGAGCCGCCGGGGCAGTCCGGCGACGGCGGCGTACCGCTGCATCATCTCCCGGTAGGTGAGCACCTCCGGGCCACCGATGTCGAAGGCGCGGCTGACGTCGGCGGGCAGACGGGAGCAGCCCACCAGGACGCGCAGGACGTCCCGCACAGCGATGGGCTGGATACGGGTGTGCACCCAGCGCGGGGTGACCATCACCGGCAGCCGCTCGGTGAGATAGCGCAGCATCTCGAAACTGGCCGAGCCGGAACCGATGATGACGGCGGCGCGCAGGACGGCGGTCGGCACACCCGAGCCGAGCAGGATGCGGCCCACCTCGGCACGGGAACGCAGGTGGGGAGACAGATCCGACTCGGCAACCCCTTCCGGGGTCAGTCCGCCGAGGTAGACGAGGCGGCGGACGTGGGCCCGACGGGCCTGCTCGCCGAAGACGCGGGCCGCGTCACGGTCGGTCCGTTCGAAGTCGCGCCCGGTGCCGAGGGCGTGCACCAGGTAGTAGGCCACGTCCACGCCGCCCATCGCCCGTGCCACCGACGCGGCGTCGAGGACGTCGCCCCGGACGACCTCCACCCGGTCGGCCCACGGATGGTCGCGCAGCTTGCGCGGTGTGCGCGCCAGGCAGCGCACCCGGTACCCGGCGTGAAGCAGCTCGGGCACGAGCCGACCGCCGATGTAGCCGCTCGCGCCGGTCACCAGACAGGTCAGTGGCTCGTGAGTCGTCGCCCCGTCGCCGGTCGTCGTCGTGGTCGCCTCGTCCGCCACCGGTACCGTCCCTGCTCCTCGCTCGTGCGCCGCACCTTGCTTTCCCGGACTTCTACAGTGTTGACCGTCCAGCGGAACGCGCCTCGTACTCGCGCTGATCGGGTGACGTCAGCGGCTGCGGGCACCGCCGGGCGAGAGGACCGACCGGAATGACCGGGCCGGCCCAAGGCATCACCCCGTACCCAGCGGGCACATTGATCACATGGTGCCCCGGCCTCAGTACACCGCACGCACGCTGCTCACCCTGCTCACGCGGCCGCCCGCTGCACGGGGCAGGGCCGACTCCTTCCACGGGCCGCTCCGGACACTGCTGGCCCGTGCCGACCGCCGCGTCTTCGAGGAGGTCGCCGCCCGCCACTGGCCGCTCGCCGAGAAGGTGCTGCCCCGGCTGAGCCGCAGCGCCGACCACGGGCTGCTGTGGTTCGGTGTCGCGGCCGGAATGGCCACGCTAGGCGGGCGGCCTCGGCGACGGGCCGCCGTCCGCGCCGTCGCGTCACTGGCCGTGGCCTCGGCCACCGTGAACACCCTCGCCAAACGGTCGGCGCGGCGCCCCCGTCCGCCGCTGGACGGTGTACCGGCGGTGCGGCACCTCGCCCGTCTCCCCTTCACCACTTCGTTTCCCTCCGGTCATGCGGCCTCGGCCGCGGCCTTCGCCGTCGGCGCCGGCCTGGAGTCCCGCCGCTGGGGCGTTGCCCTGGCCCCACTGGCCTGGTCGGTGGCCTTCTCCCGCATCTACACCGGAGTGCACTACCCCGGCGACGTACTGGCGGGGGCGGCCCTCGGGGTGGGTGCGGCGTACGCCGTGCGCGGTATTGCCCCGACCAGGGAGCAGCTGGGCCCGCAGGCCCGACCGCGCGCCGAGGCGCCGGCTCTGCCCGCCGGGCGCGGACTGGTGGGCGTGGCCAACAGCGCGGCAGGCACCGGGGGCGAGGCGCTGCGGCAGGCACGCGCCGCACTGCCGGAGGCGGAGTTCGTCACTGCGAGGCCGGACGCTTCGCTGGAGGAGCTGTTCGACCAGGCCGCCGGACGCGCCACCGCACTGGGGGTGATCGGCGGCGACGGCACGGTGAACGCGGCCGTCACCGCGGCCGTACGGCACAGGCTGCCGCTGGCGGTCCTGCCCGGCGGGACGCTGAACCACTTCGCCTACGACCTCGACCTGCACTCGGTCGAGGACGCGGCCGAGGCCGTCACCGGCGGACACGCGGTGAGCGTGGACGTGGCCCGGTTCCGGCCGGGGCCGCACGGCCGCGAGGCCTACTTCGTCAACACCTTCAGCATCGGCGCCTACACCGACCTGGTGAGAGTGCGGGAGAAGTGGTCGCCGCGGCTGGGTAGCTTGGCTGCGGGCGCTCTCGCGGTGCTGCACGTGCTGGGTACCGCGCGTACGGTGGAGGCCGAGTTCGACGGGCGGCGGCGTCAGATCTGGCTGTTGTTCGCCGGTAACTGCACCTACCGTGGCCTGGGCCTGGCACCGGTACGCCGCCACGACCTGGCCGACGGCCTGCTCGACGTACGGGTCGTACGGGCCGGACACCTGGCCCGACTGCGCCTGGTGGCCGCCGCCCTGTCCGGCACCCTGCGCCACTCTCCCGTGCTGTCAGCGCGGCGCGTCAAGCGCCTACGCGTCACCGGCTTGGACGGCGCCTCCCATGTGGCCTACGACGGTGAGACCGCACCGGCCCCGCCCGCACTGCTGCTGGACAAGGCGCCGAGCGCACTGACCGTCTACCGCCCACTGCCCGAGGCGCCCTGACGGTGGGGTGTGGAAGCCGTGGTGCGTCTGTCACCGGCGCGTCGTCGGTGGGGAGGCAGCGTCGGTGGTCCGGGCGCGGAGCGGACATCGCATGAGGCGACGCGGGTAGAGGAGCTGGGACCGCGAGGAGCGCAGGCTGAGGAGGACGGTTTCGATGAGCACAGCGGACAAGGCCGACAACACCGGCGACAAGAAGAAGGGCAAGGCAAAGGAAGCACTCGGCAAGGCGGTCGGCGACGAACGCTTGCAAGCAGAAGGCAAGGCCGACCACGTCGAAGGCGACGTCAAACAGGCCGACGAGAAAGCCAAGGACGCGGCGAAGGACCTCTTCAGGGACTGAGTTGCATTCCTGACGAAGGCGGCTCATGGCTCATCGAGCTGCGGCCCGGCTTCCGCGCTGCCCCCGGTTCGACAGCGGAGTCGCGCGCGGCAGCGGACCGGCGAGGCAGGTGTGAGGATGCCCAGTCATTCCTGTGGGGAGTAGACGATCATGGATGATACTGACGGCCGTAAGCAAGAGTGGTGGGCGGCGCTGTGCCGCACACCGGTGGCGGTCTGGAACGATGACGTCGCCGACTGGGCCGCCGCTCTGACCTACTACGCCGTCCTCGCCCTGTTCCCCGTCCTGTTGGTGATTCTCTCGGTTCTGGGGCTGACCATGCCCACTACGACGCCTGCGGTGATCGACCGGGTGACGGGGGTCGTCCCGGTCGCCTCCCGCGGGCTGCTGCGCGGTGCTCTTCTGCAGATGGCCGAACAGTCGTCCGCGGCATGGATGCTGGTCTTCTTCGGCGCCGTCGGAGCGTTGTGGTCGGGCTGCAGCTATCTGAGTGTCTTCCGCAGGGCCCTGCACGCGATCCACCACGCCAACGCACACCGGCCGGTATGGCGCACCGCCCCGCGCATCATCATCACTGCGATCGTACTGATCAGCCTGCTGCTCACCACGACTCTCGCGCTGTTGGTGAGCGGGAGCCTGGCCAGGCGCCTGGGCCGGGCCTTCAACCTGGGCACCGTGCCTCAGACCGCGTGGGACGCGCTGCGCTGGCCCGTTCTGGCTGCGGTGGCGGTTGCCCTCGTCCTGGTGCTCTACCGGTCAGGTCCGGCTCCCTCGAGACGGGTGCGGAAAACGGCGCCGGGTGGTGGGCTGGCGATCGTGCTTCTGCTGACCATCTCCCTCGGCTTCACCCTCTACGCCTCGCACGTGAGCACTTACCACCGTCTGTACGGTTCGCTGGCGGGCGTGGTGGTCTTCCTCATCTGGCTGTGGCTGTCCAACCTGGCCCTCTTGATCGGCGCTCAGTTCAACGTAGAGCTGGCGAAACCCGCCCCGCATCGGTCGACTGCGATTGCTGCCTCAGCGTCGGCGACCCCACAGTCTCCCAGCTGATCGTCTGCTTACCTGCGAGGCCGGCCCGGCCCCATCGGCGCCACCGGCGAACAACGCGTCCAGGCCACCCGCGAACGCCGCGCCGCCGACCGCGCCCTCACCGCCTGGGCCCGGAACAACGCCGCCGACCTGCGCCGCATCGCCGGCCAGATCACCGCCCTCACCCAGCTCCCCGCCGCCGCCCGCGGCCCCGTCAGCCAGCTCGACGCGGCCCTCGCCCAGGACGATCCCGCCGCCCTCGTCCGCCCGCTGAACGCCACTCGCCCCTACCTGACCCACCTCCACCCCGACCTCGCCGCCCGACTCGACGCCCTCACCGACACCACCTCCGCCGCCTCCGACTGACCCGGTGCTTCCTCGACTGCTACAGATGTCGGCGCCGAGAGGGATCTGCTGCCGGGAGGCGCTGTCAGGAGGTCCGGGCACGGCGCCGACGACGGTGACCGGCCGGCTGCGGCGCGCCGGCTCCGCACTACCAGTTCTCCAAACAGCCCATGGGCGCTCACCTGGGCAGGTCACCTACCACGGCGGACACCACCGCGAGGATCACGGTGGCCACCGTGATGGCAGCTATCACCGGGCGTCCGTTCCACGACGCCGGCCGCTTCGCCGTGCGTTCATGCACGTCGGCGTTGTTGGGACTATCCGACTCGGGCGGCAGCCGGTACGCCCCAGCGAGGCCGCAAAAGGCTCCGCACCAGCGTTGTGAGCATCCACGCACCGCCAACGGGTGATCCGACTCGTAGGCTTCGGCCATGACAGAGATCAAGACCCCGACGCCCCGTGACGCCTACGAGCTGCTGCTGGCCGGTAACCAGCGCTTCGTCGCGGGCTCCCCCGAGCACCCGAACCAGGACGCTACCCGCCGCGCCGAGATTGCACCGTCCCAGCAGCCCTTCGCCGTGCTGTTCGGATGCTCCGACTCCCGGCTGGCCGCCGAGATCATCTTCGACCGCGGCCTGGGCGACCTGTTCGTGGTGCGCACCGCCGGCCACGTCATGGGCCCGGAGGTGCTGGGCAGCATCGAGTTCGGCGTGGACGTGCTGGGCTGCCCGCTGGTCGTGGTCCTCGGTCACGACTCGTGCGGCGCGGTCGGCGCGGCGTGCGCCGCGCTGGAGGACGGCATGACACCGGCCGGATACGTCCGGGACGTCGTGGAGCGGGTGACCCCCAGCGTGCTGGCCGCACGGGCCGCCGGACAGGT
This sequence comes from Streptomyces sp. FXJ1.172, assembly GCF_001636945.3. Classification (NCBI taxonomy): domain Bacteria; kingdom Bacillati; phylum Actinomycetota; class Actinomycetes; order Kitasatosporales; family Streptomycetaceae; genus Streptomyces; species Streptomyces sp. FXJ1.172. The sequence continues at coordinate 323,519 of NZ_CP119133.2, forward strand.
CGAGCCCGATCAGATCCTCGCCGAGCACATAAGGCACACCGCCGACCTGCTGCTGGACCGCTCCCGAGTCCTCGCCGACAAGGTCGCCGCCGGGCAGGCCGCCGTGGTGGGCCTGCACTACCGCCTAGCCGACGGCAGCGCACAACTCGTCGCAGCCCGCGGCCTCGACGCAACGGTCCCCGCCGCGTCCTGACCGCCCCGGCCGTGGCTGCTCAGCGCGATGTGCCGCGGCCGCAGGACACGCCTATGTACGTGGATGAGGCGCGCGCCCAGCACCGTCCCCCGCCCTGATCTGGCGCGGGCCGCGGGCTGCGAGGTGTGCCGGGGATGAGGAACGGTCGTCACCGACGACGGGCGGCACGAGCTGTGCCCGGCCTGCCAGAACGGTGGCCGCTCAGCCGAACCCGTCCCCAACCCGCCCCGCCCCGTCTCCAAGAGCAGTGAGAGCACGGCGCCCGGCGCCGGTCACGCGGTAGACCGTGGCCCCGCGGCGCGGCGAAGCTGGTTGACGATCGCCAGTCCTAGTCCCTCCTCCGTCGGCAGGGAGGCGATGATGAGGTCGCATCCCTGCTGGTCGAGTTCGCGCAGGAACCCGTACAGCCCGCGCGCGTAGGCGGCGAGATTGCTGGGGACCCTCACCAAAGCGTGCGCCTTCACCGCAGTGCCGGCGAAGGTCGGGGGAAGGAATACGCCCACCTGGTGTCCCGGGGATCGGTCCGGGCACGGTGGACTTAACGGGGGTGGCGGGTCGACCAGGCACGTCCCAGGTGCGAATGCTCAGGCCACGCTGCAAGCTGGTGCCGTAGGCCGCAACTGTCGAAGGAAGTGTCGTGGTGGCGGTGGCCACACGTGGGATCGCCGGAGCGTCGACCCGGTGGGGGACGGCGCCGCCAGCCGAGGGTGTGATCGGGGCAGCCCTGCTGTCGCCTGTGATGTGCGCCGGGCTGATGCATGCGGCTTGCCGGTACATGCCGTGACTGAGAACGCGTCGCGACCGGCGACCGGCGCACGACGGCCCTATCTGATCGTGAACCCGCATTCAGGGGGAGGGAAGGCGAGCCGGTTCCGGATCGCGCAACGCGCCCGTGCGTTCGGAGTTCAGGTTTTCCTGATCGATCATTCCCTGCCCCAGGACCTGGCGACTGTCGCGCGACGCGCCGTGGACGACGGTGCGGATCTGCTCGGGGTCGCCGGGGGAGACGGCACGCAGGCGCTCGTCGCCGAGGTGGCCGCGGAGAGCGGCCTGCCGTTCATGGTCATTCCGGCGGGCACCCGCAACCACTTCGCGATGGATCTCGGTCTGGACCGTGAGGACCCTTCGGCCGCGCTGGAGGCCCTCAGGGACGGCGTCGAGCTGCGCGTGGATCTCGGGTACGCAGGCGAGCGGGCGTTCGTCAACAACGTGTCGTTCGGAGCGTACGCCGCCCTGGTGCAGGACCCCGCCTACCGGGAGGACAAGATCGGCACGATGGTACGGATCCTCCCGGAATTCCTGGCCCACCACCAGGGTCCGGAGCTGGTGGTACGCACAGGGCTGCTCACCGTGGACCGGCCGGACGCCGTACTGGTGAGCAACAACCCCTACCAGATCGACGACCCGGCCGGGCTCGACAGGCGTGCGCAGCTCGACTCCGGGCTCCTGGGAGTACTGGCCGCCAGGGCGGAGACCCCCGCCGAAACGGCCGCCAGGCTGCGAAGCGGGCAGATGCACGGACTGACCCGTCTGGCGACACCCGACGACGTCGTCATCCACGCCGATCCCCCGGTCGTCCCCGTCGGGCTGGACGGCGAAGCCGTCACCCTGCGCACTCCCGTGCGGTGCCGGATCAGTCCCCGGACGCTTCGGGTATGGGTTCCCCGCCATCGGCCGGGCATCGCGCCCACCGGATGGCGACCGCCGGGATGGTCCGTCGCCCAGCGGGCTGCTTCACTTGTCGGGCGGTTTCATGGCCGTCACACCGCTTGACCGAAGCAGGTCGCACAGTGGGCAGCGGAGACAGGGCCCGAAGGCCCATTGGGGCGTGGCGGCTAAAGGTGGAAGGCGAGATGGTGAGGCCGCTGTCAGGTGATCGGGTCTGTTCCGTAGTCGGTGGTGACGCAGAGGTGTGGTCAGCCCAGGAGGATGCGGTGGCGGAGGGGGGAAGCTCGCGCGGCCGTACATCTGGCGCTTGATCAGCTTGGTTTTGTTGTTCACGCCTTCGGTGCCGCCGTTGTGGTGCGGCAGGGTGAGTGCGGCGTCGACTGCGGCGCGGTCCTTCTCGAGGCCCCGGGTGAAAGCATGCAGGTGGGGCAGGTCCTCAGCCTGGACCGAGGTGATCCAGGTGCTCAGCAGGGTGGCATTGCCGTCGGCGGGATCCAGCAGCACGGCGAAGTGGTGGATGAGGTCGGCCAGGGCGGTCATCTCGTGGCAGGCAGTGCGGGCGGTCTCGATACGTTCCCGCTGGTGGTCCTTGAGGCGGTCGGGACGGGTGAGCAGGTAGCGGGCCAGGCGCCGGGGCGAGAGGGCAGGCCGGTCGGCCTCGACACGGCCCTGGTTGATGTAGCGGACCAGCAGGTTCGAGCTGCCGGTGTAGCCCAGCTCCCTGATCTCCTGGAGGAGATGGGTGACGGGGACGGCTGGGTTCTCCAGTCGGCGCTTGCGCAGGTGATCGCGGTAGGGGTCCACGAGGGTGGGCCGGTACTTGGGGGCGCGGATGAGGCGCTCGGGCTCGGTGACACGGTCATAGCGCTTGACGGTGTTCAAGGCGAGGTTCAGGCGCCGTGCGCACTCCAAAAGTCCGACTCCGCGCTCGCGCAGGGCGTGGACCTGCTGCCAGCGCTCGCGGGTGGTGGCAGCCTGTCCCCCCTCAGCCGGGGGCGGGCCCGCTTTCGCCCAGCAGGTGCTGTGCGCGGCGACTTCTTTGCGGACGGCCTCGGCGAGGCTGTTGGGTCGGACCGGGGCGCCCTGCCGGGATTGCTCCCGGTGGGTTTCCCCGGCCCGCCCGCCGAACCCGGCGTGCCCGTTTCCGAGCACCGGGCTCTCCACGAGATCATGCCGTTGGGATTGGGTCGGTCAGGGCGTCCGGCCAAGGGCTGGGGATGCTGTTGCCCCGGTAGCGATACCGAGTGATCGGCACCTTGCCGAGGTGGAACAGCGTGATCCCGTCCAACTCGATGAGTTTCCAACGCCCTTGCGGGCCTCGGAGCCATCGCCGGACGGCCGTCCACGTCATGCGGTGCCGGTGCATCACCCAGCGGACCAGCCGCCACCAGACGAAGGTGTGCAGGCGGGCCATGGTGTGCTTGGCGACCGCGTGTTTGAAGTAGTTGGCCCAGCCGCGCAGGATCTGGTTGATCCGGATCAGCGCGATCTTGTAATCGAGATGCGACAACCTCTGGGTCAGTGCCTTGATCTTCCGCTTCAGCGACACGACCGGCTTGTCGGCGATGAAGGTATAGACGTGCCACTTGTCCGTTCCCCGCTTCCGCATCCAAACGATACGAAAGCCGAGGAAGTCGAGCCCGTCCGCAAGATGGACGATCCGGGTCTTGGCCGGTGACAGGACCAGGCCCATCGGTGCCAGGACCTCACTCACCTGTTCGCGAAGCTCTTCGACGTGCTCCTTCGTGCCGTGGACCATGATGACGAAGTCGTCCGCGTAGCGGACCAGTCGCCAGGTCGGCAGGCCCCGATGTCGCCGTCGTTCGCGATCCCGCCGGGTCGTCATCACGCTTGACCATTGCTCGGCGGCGAAGTCGTCGAGCGCGGACAGCGCGATGTTGGCCAGCAGGGGCGAGAGGATGCCTCCTTGCGGTGTTCCGGAGGTGGTCTCGTTCCGTTCGCCGAACTCGGTCGTGATCCCGGCTTTGAGGAACGACTTCACCAGCGCCAGCACTCGCTTGTCCTTCACTCGCGCTCGGACCCGGCCCATCAGGGCCGCGTGGTCGATGCGGTCGAAGCACGCCTCGATGTCAGCGTCCAGCACCCAGCGATATCCCTGGGAACCGAACAGGTGAATCTCAGCGATCGCGTCGTGCGCACGCCGGTTGGGCCGGAACCCATACGAGCACGGACGGAAATCCGCCTCGAAGATCGGCTCCAGGACCAGCTTCAGCGCGGCCTGCACCACCCGGTCGGTGACGGTCGGCACGGTCATCGCATAGGGCCGTATCGTCCAGTGATTCCTTGGGTTCGCTGGTGGTCACGCATCCGTTTCACCCGCTGGCGGGCCGGCGTCTGGTGGTGTTGTTCACCAAGCGGCGAGCGGGAGCCGTGGTGTTTGTCTGCGCAAGCGGCGCATCGCGGAGTGTGACCCTGCCCCGGGAGTGGACCGACCGCGCCGGGGAGCCTGTCGGGCACCGGCTCACGGCCGAGGGCCTGAGTGCCGCTCGTGCACTGGTGGATGCGCTGGTCAGCTGTCGCGCCGGTGCGGACGGAGGCGGATCCTGATGACAAGGGACCAGCACCGTGCCGCTGTTGGGCTGCGGGCAGGAACGAGGCGCCATGGCCGGAGCGAGCGGGGTGTGTCGCGAGGCTGTGATGGCGGTGGCCAACATGGTCGAGTCCGTGCTGGGAGGCGGACGTGAACGGCAGGGGAAAATCCGCAGTTCGCATCTCGAGCGGCTGGCCGTCATTTATCTGCGGCAGTCCACGCTCGTGCAGGTCAGGGAGAACACCGAGTCCACGATGCGGCAATACGGCCTGGCCGACGAGGCGGTCAGGCTGGGCTGGGCCCGCTCGAACGTAGCCGTGATCGACGCCGATCTGGGGGCCTCGGGCCGGTTCGGCGCCGACCGGGAGGGGTTTCGCCAGGTCGTGGCGAAGGTCTGTCTCGGCGAGGCTGGAGCGATCTTCGGGCTGGAGGTCTCCCTGCTGGCGAGGTCCTCGGCGGACTTCGCCCGGCTGCTGGAGCTGGCACGGCTCACCGACACCCTGCTCATCGACGACGATGGCACCTACGACCTGGCCGACATCAACGACCGCCTCCTGCTGGGTCTGAAAGGCCAGATGAGCGAGGCCGAACTGCACATCCTGGCCTGCCGCATGCACGGGGGCCAAGAAGGCCGCGGCCGCACGCGGCGAACTGCGCTTCCCGCTGCCGGTCGGCTACGTCTACGACGACGAGGGTCTGTGCGTCCTGGACCCGGACGCGCAGGTGCAGGCCGCGATCGCGGACGTGTTCGCCGCCTTCAAGGCCGGCGGTTCGGCTTACGCGGTGGTCTCCACGTTCGTGGGCCGCCCCTTCCCTCTGCGGGCTTTCGGGGGCATCTGGGCCGGCCAGCTGCGCTGGGGCCGGCTGACCCACGCCCGTGCCCTCGGGGTGCTCAACAATCCCTGCTACGCGGGGACATATGTCTACGGACGGTACATCACCCGGCGGCGCGTCGACCCGGACGGCACCGTTCACACCGGCATCCAACTGCAGCCGCGGGCTGAGTGGCCGGTGGTCATCCATGACCACCACGATGGCTACATCACCTGGGACGACTACGAGGACAACCAGGCCAGGCTGGAGGCGAACTGCACCCATGACGGCGCCCGCCCGCCGCGCGAGGGCCTCGCCCTGTGTCAGGGGATCATGCTCTGCGGCTCCTGCGGGCGCCCGATGACCACCCGCTACCACCGCGGCGGCCGGGCCGCCTACGAGTGCTCGGCCTCCCGCGCCGACCAGCAGGCCACCGAAACCTGCCGCTCCATCGCCGCGGACACTGTGGACGACGCGGTCACCGAGCGGCTGCTGGCCGCACTCACCCCGCAGCAGATCGCTCTCGCCCTGGCCGCCGCAGGCGAGGTCGCCGACCGGCACACCCGCGGCCACCGCGCCGCTGAACTCGCCCTGGATCGCGCCCGTTACGAGGCCGACCGCGCCGAGCGCGCCTTCACCCGGGTCGAACCGGAAAACCGCCTGGTCGCCCGCACCTTGGAGACTCGCTGGGAGGCCAAGCTCGCTGCCCTCGCCGAAGCAGAGCAAGCCTTGGACGATGTCCGCAAGGCCCGGCCGGCGCTGCCCGAACCGGACGCTCTCAAGGCCCTCGCCACCGACCTGCCCCGCCTCTGGGACGCACCCGACACCCACCACAAGGACCGCAAACGCCTGCTGCGGACACTGATCGCGGACGTCACGCTACTGCCCGAACCCAACCGACACCGAGCACGGATCGGCATCCGCTGGCACACCGGCGCCACCGACGAAATCAGCGTGATGCGCAACGACCTGCGCACGCCGAGCGCCGCTATCGATCTGATCACCCGGCTCGGTCCCACCCACACGGACGACGAACTCGTCGACCAGCTCAACGCAGCCGGCCTGACCACCGGAAAGAAGCGCCCCTTCGACGTCAAAGCGGTGCGCTGGGCCCGCCATGCCTACCGCGTTCGGGCGCCCCGCACCGTTCCCTACCGGGACGGAGAGATCGGCATCGACGACATGGCCCGGATCCTGGGCGTCAGCTACAGCGCCGCCTACTACTGGATCACCCATCACCGTCTCGACGCCCGCCAGGACCGCAGCGGACGCTGGTGCGTGACCTGGAACGAAACCGTCGAAGCCGACTGCCGAGCCCGGATCGCCAGCTCCGGACACCTCAACCCCACCGGCCCCGGCGCCCGCCCGCTGCCCGGCCACGTCTACGGCTGCCTCACCGTCCACGACGTCGCGATGCGGCTCGGTATCCCAGCCGACGCCGTCTACTACTGGATCCGCATCCGCCGGCTGGCCGCCTATCGCACCCCGGCAGGCCGCTGGTGCATCCCCTGGGACAGCACGATCGAGGCATCAGCTCGCCAACACGCCGCCCACACACGGAACTTCACAGTCACAACGCCAACTATCACAGCAGGAGGGGCAGTATGAAGCATCCATTGGGATCCCCAGCCGGCGCAGTTTCCCACCGGACTTGGGGATCATCCGCTGCCGCACCGGCAGGGGCCGAAAGGTCCCAGCCTTCAGCGCCGAACGGATGCGGTTCAGGTGCGCTGTCATCCCGGACTCCTGGACATCGGCGGCGCGTTGGCCGTCGACGCCCGCTGTCCGGGCTCCCTTGTTGCCCGCAACCCGTTCGAAGGCCATCACCAAGACGGCTGGGTCGCAGACGAAGTTGAACACATCGTCGAACCGGAAGCCCTGGTGGCTACCGCCCAACGGTGCAGTTTGATCTGCATTCTCCGTACCCGCAGCTCAGCGAATTCGGCCGCTGGCCACGCGACCGGGGTATCCACCCCGGATTCTTCGGACATTGCAGTACCTCCCCTGCGATCTCGCTGCCGCCCTTCCCCATGTGCCGGGCTCTCCCCGGCTCGGAGTACTACGGCGGCTCCGCCCCTCCCACGGCATGCTCGGCAGACGGTGTGCCCAGCAATCAATCAGCGCCTCACGGCGCACCTGCCACAGGTGCCAGCGGTCGCTGATCTGGACCGCGTCGGGCAGGGCTCGGCGGACCGCCTCGGCGTAGGTGGCCGATCCGTCCCGGCACACGGCCTCGATGCCCGGATGTCCGCGCAGCCAGGCTTCCACAGTGGCGGCGTCGCGGCCGGGCAGTACCTCGATTGGCTCACCGGTCTCGGCGTTGATGATGATCGTGGCGTAGCTCTGCCGACGCCGCAGGGCGAAGTCGTCGACCCCGATCACCCGCGGGATCCGCACCGCCGGCACGGGCACCCGCCGCAGCAGCCGCAGGGCGGAGGCGTACGACACGGGCACGGCCAGCGATCGGGCGAGTCGGGCGGACGCCCGGCCGCATAACTCCCTGACCAGCTCGGCGAGCTGACCGGTCAGACGTGTGGTGCGGCGCTGATGGCGCTCCAGAAGCCCGGGAACCTGCTCTCGGAAGGTCTGCCGCCTGCAGCCCAGGACCGGACAGACCAGCCGTCGTATCCTCACCCGGACCACGACCTGCCGGCCGTCGACCGGCACATCCCGCACCGTCCGGCCGTGATATCCGTGGACCCTCCCCGTCACGACCCCGCACACCGGGCAGGGAACGGGAACATCCCGGGTCCGAGCCGTAACCCGGACTATCTCGCCACCGTCCGCCACTTCCTCGATGACCAACGCCGACAACCCCGAAAACACCGTTCCTATAAGCGCGTTCGCATCATGCACGCTCAATGATCACAGGCGGGCACTCACCGTCACCACCGACTACGGAACAGACCCAGTCACAGACCCGCCCCTATGCCTTTGGCCAGGGAATACAGTGCTGCGTTGAGACCAGGTACCGACGCTGACGCCTACGTGGAGGGCTTTACCGCTTGGTCCAAGGTCGATCAGGGCTACTTTTGGGCTGGAGAACATCTCGGCGGGGAACGCAGGTTCTCGCAAGTTCCTCGAGTCGCGGCCGAAGATCGATGTCGTACACCCTCCCTCCGGGAGGGTCATGTCGCTACATTCGCGCTGTCTTGTGAGGCGTCTTCCTTGGAGTGCGGCTTCAGGACGCCCCGCCCACGCGTACGGTCTATCTCGCGCCATTCCGTCCGCAGTCCAGCCAGATTTGTGGTGAGGAAATACGCGGCACCGCAGGCGAGCAGCACCGGCACGAGTCCGGCAGCGGTCACCGCCGCCCCTGCGAGCAGCCCGCCGAGAGGGAAGCCTGCCCAGGCCAGTGAGTCACCGAGGGCGTTGACCCGGCCCAGCATGCGGCGCGGGACCCGCTCGACGAGGACGGCTCCCAGCACTGGGTTGACGAAGCCGGCACCGAACCCGCTGATGGCGAAGACGGTCAGTACCACCCCCAACGGAGCATCGAAGGTGAGGATCAGGAACCTCGGTGCCCCGGCCAGCAGGAACCCGGTGAGAACCACCACCCGCCGCCGCAGCCGGTGCGCGGCCATCGCGGCGATCAGGCTCCCGCCGACCGCCGCGGCCCCCATGACGCTGCCCATCAGGCCGATCGCGGTCGGCCCGTTGCCGGACTCCCTGGCCCAGACAGGTATGAGCACTGAGGTGATCGCCGCGTCCAGCAGGTTGGTGATGCCGCACATGACGATGACGGTGAGCAGCAGCGGCTCGCCACGCAGGAAGGTGAAGCCCTCGCCGAACCGCCGCCAGTAGCCCGGTCCGGTTCCCCCGGTCGGCGAGGGGGCTTCCTCGACCGCGTGCCCCATGCCGCGAGGCAGCGCGAGTTTGATGATCACCGATCCGAGGGCGAAGCAGCACGCGTTGACGGCAAGTCCCGTCAGGGGACCGAGCAGCGCCACCAGAGATCCGCCGACCGCCAGGCCGACGGTGGAGGCGAGCCGCTCGATCACACCGGCCAGACCGGTGGCCCGCTCCAGCGGCACCCGGCCGCGCTCAGCCGCCTCCGGGACCATCACCTCCTTGGCGAGGTCGCCGGGTCCCCGGGCCGCGCCGATCAGCGCGACCAGAACCAGCAGAAGGGGAAAGGACAGCAGGTCCAGGGCGTGGAGCAGGGGAACCGCGGCGGCGGCGGTCGCGCTGGCCAGATCGGTGGTCCAGGAAACGGCCCGCGGGCCGATCCGGTCCACCAGCGGCCCTGTGAACGCCTTGACCACCACGTAGGGAGTCATCTCGCAGAAGGCGACCAGTCCGGTCTGGGTGGCGCTCCCGGTTGTGACCAGGACGAACCAGGGCAGTGCCACAACGGAGATCCGAGTGCCGGTCAGCGACACAACCATGGCCGCCAGCACCCCGCCCAGCGGTCGTAAGGACCTCTTGCCGGGTATGCCGCCGGCCTTCGAGGCATCGTCGGTCATGACGTCGGGCTTCCTTCCTCTTCCTGAGGGCGGGAAGGGAGCGACGACGAGGCAGGCGCATCCAGTTCGGGCAGGATCTGCGTGATCACGGCGACGCGTTCGGCGCCCTCGGGGGCACTGGCCGCCGTCTCCGGCGCGTCTCGCCGGTAGCGCGCGATGACGTCCGTCAACTCCCGGTACAGGGCGGCGGCTTCCTCGGGCGTGAGCCGCAAGGCCCAGTCGCTCATGTCGAAGGTGTTCTGCCATGCGCGGGGCATCGTCTGAAGCCCGTTCAGGGTCTGCTGCGTGCGCAAGGTGTAGATGGCGGCGACGGACTGCTGGTAAGCCAGTGCTGCTTCGGGTTCCCGCTCGGCCAGCTCCGGATCGTTGAACCAGGTAGTCCGGTGCACCGAACGCCACCAGCGCTCCCGCGCGTTGCCGCGTTCGGTGTCCTCCTCGACGAAACCGGCCGCGCCGAGCTGCCGGAGGTGGTAGCTGGCCGTACCGGAATTCACGCCCAGCCGCTCCGCGAGGCGGGTGGCCGTCGACGGGCCGTACTTCCGCAGCAGCCCAACCAACTGCACGCGCACCGGATGCGCCAAGGCACGCAGCCCCTTGGCGTCCAGGACAACGGCGTCCTCTTCAACGTTCGGGCCGTCCGGCTTCACGTTTGGGTCAGTCATACCGCCCACCCTAGACCGCAAAGACTTGTTCGCAAAGGTCCCTTTGCGAACAAGTCTTTGCGGTCTAGGAGCCTTTGCGGCGCCACTGCTCATCCATCGGCCGATTGGTGAGCAAGGCCCGGTTCAGCCTCCGAGGCGGCGCGCAAGGTGGAGCAGATCTGCCAGGTGCAGCACCCGCCCATCGAATCCGGGGAGGGGGACATGGAGTGGCTGGGTCCAGCGGGCTGGGATTGCGTCCAGCCCGTAGTGCGCCCCCGCGAGGCCTCCGGTGACCGCGGCGACGGTGTCCGTGTCACCGCCGAGGTCGATCGCCGCGCGTATCGCGTCTTCGAAGCTCGTGGTGGTGCGCAGCGCCCAGACGGCTGAGCCCAGGCAGGGCCAGACGGCACCGTTGAACTCGGTCGCCTGAGCGGGGTGCCAGTTGGGCGCGAGGACTGCGGCGTAGCGGCCGCGGTGGTCGGGGTGGACGAGAGCCAGGATGTCCGGGAGCGCGGTGAGAGGGTCGGTGTCCTCGAACGTGACGCGGATGAGTTCGTGGAAGATCGCGGTGCCTTCCCAGGCCGCGCGGTCACCGTGGGTGAGGGCGGCGATCCGGCGGGCCGCGTCCATGGTGGCTTCCTGGCCGGAGAAGGCGAAGTAGACGGCGGAGGTCGATGCCCGCATCAACGAGCCGTTTCCGGCTGCTCGTTGGTTGACCTGGAAATGGATCGCAGCGGCGAGGTCCCAGGGCATGCCGTTGGTCAGGACGTCTTCGGTCTGCAAGCCGATGTCTTTCGGTTCTGATGCCGCCCACCGCTGGAAGCGGGCGAAGATGTCCGGCAGATCCAGTCCGCCCCGCTCCAGCAGCGACTCCGCGACCAGGACGGCCATCTGCGTATCGTCAGTGGCCTCGCCGGGGTCCCAGCCGCCGCCTCCGCACATCTCGCCACCGGCACCAGGCTCGGGAAACCGTGCGGAGAACGCTCCCCGGGGACCGAACTCGAAGGGACCGCCCAGCGCGTCACCCACCGCTGACCCGACGACCGCGCCGGCGGCCCGCTGAATCCGCTCCATCCGCGCAGGCTATCTGTGCCGCGCCGACGGCCGCGCGGCCTTAGGCCGTGTTTTAGGTAGCGCGGGTGGCCAGCCATTTGGTGAGGTCGCCCGCGATCTGGTCGATGCTTGTCTCTACGGTGACGTCGTGCTCGCGGCGGCTGGTGTCACGCCGGACGATCTCGTAGCCGCCCGTCTCCAGGACGGCGACGGACGCGAACCAGGCGGGATCGTCCTCATCGGGCTGGATCACGACGAAGGTGTTGTCTGTGCCGTTCAGGTCGCTGACCAGCTCGAACAGGGCGTCTTCGGACGGGTCGTCGACGTGGTCGCCGTTCTCGCTGTCCGCGCAGTAGTAATCAGCGGCCACCGGACCTCCCCATGCGTGTGCTGCTCGAAGTGCCGGGGGCCAGCATGGCACGGCCGCCGGGCCGCCCGACGGCTCACAACCATTGGTGGATCGCCGCGACGTGAACCGTCGCCTCGTACCGAACCGCGAGCTTGTCGAATCGGGTGGCCACTGCCAGGTGCTGCTTGAGACGGCTGATCCCGCACTCGACCGCATGGCGCTCGCGATAGTCGATCTTGTCGAACTTCGGCGGTCGCCCGCCCCGTGAACCACGCTTCTTGCGGTTGCGGACTTGATCAGCCTTCTCCGGGATCGTGCATCCGATGCCGCGTCTGCGTAAGTAGGCGCGGTTCGCGCGGGAGCCGTAGGCCTTGTCCGCCCGGACCTTGTCCGGCCGGGACCGGTCCGAGGCACGCCGATGGCCTCCAGGACCGGCTGGAACTGCGGGCTGTCGTGCCGGTGCCCGGCGGTGACGAGCAGCGACAACGGCCTCTGACCCTGCTCGCAGGCCAGGTGAATCTTCGTGGTGAACCCACCCCTTGACCGGCCCAGCCCGTGGTCGATGGCGACACCACCAGGCGCCTCCTTCTGTCCCCCGCCGTCCCGGCGGGCACCGGCCGCGTGCTGGTGAGCCCGGCAGATCGTGGAATCGACGTTGACCTCCCACGTGATCAGCCCGGCCTCATCGGCCCGCGCCTGTAACAGCGTCAGCAGCCGCGCCCACACCCCCTGCCGCTGCCATCGCCGGAACAACCCGTACACGGTCTGCCAGGGCCCGTACTCAGGCGGCAGGTCACGCCACGGAACACCCGTCCGCACCCTCCAACGCACACCGTCCACCAGGCGTCGCCGCCCCGGCCACCTGCGACTCACACCCGCCGCAGGCAGCAACGACTCCAGCACTGACCACTGCTCATCAGAAAGATCCCCACGCCCCACACGGTGATCATCACGGCGCGAGGCATGGAACGGAACCCGGACCTAAAACACGGCCTAGAAGCCTCATGAAGATCTTGGTGAGCGTGTCTGAAAGATCGTGTAAGTCCGTGACATGACAGCCTGGCCGTGGGCTCGGCCTCGGGTCCTTGGCCAGGCGGATCGGACAAGTCATGGCGGAGAAGACAGAACCGGTCGCCGCGGCGGCCGGGGAGGCGATGGTCGACGAGGTCGTCGAGCGGCTGCTGAACAGCGCCGACGCCTCTGGGGCGGCTTTGCTCGGTGAGGGCGGGCTGCTGACGGAGATCACCAAGGCTGTTCTGGAGCGGGCTCTGGAGGCCGAGATGAGTGGACACCTCGGCTACGAACGCGGTGATCCCGCTGGTCACGGGTCGGGGAACTCCCGCAACGGCACGTCACCCAAAACGGTTTTCACGGATGCCGGCGCGGTCACTTTGGCGGTGCCGCGGGACCGCAACGGCGACTTCGAACCACGACTGGTCCCGAAGAACGCCCGTCGGCTCGCGGGCTTCAACGACCGGATCCTCTCGCTCTACGCGCGAGGGATGAGCGTGCGGGACATCCGCTCCCATCTCGCTCAGATCTACGGGGTCGAGGTCAGCCCCGACCTGATCAGCAAGGTCACCGACGCGGTGGTCGACGGTTCGTGACCTGGCAGAACCGGCCCCTCGACGCTGTCTGGCCCATCATCTACATCGACGCCCTGTGGGTGAAGATCCGCTGCGGCTCGGTGACCTCGAAGCCGGTCTACCTGGCCGTCGGCGTGGACATGGACGGCCGCAAGGACGTTCTGGGCTTGTGGGTCGGCTCCGAGGGCGAGGGCGCCACCACCTGGATGGCGGTCTTGTCCGAACTGCGGAACCGGGGCATCGAGGACGTGTGCATCGTCGCCTGCGACGGGCTGAAAGGCCTGCCCGACGCGGTCACGGCGACCTGGCCCAAGGCCACCGTCCAGACCTGCGTGATCCACCTGACCAGAGCCTCGCTGAGGCTGTCGTCGGTGCGCGACCACCCCAAGCTGGTCCCGGCACTCAAGGCCATCTACACGGCCCCGACCGAGCAGGCCGCCGAACAGGCCCTCGACGCATTCGAGACCTCTGAGCTGGGCGAACGCTACCCCGCGATCGTGCGGACCTGGCGGGCGGCCTGGCCGGAGTTCACGCCTTACCTCGCGTTCCCGCCGGCCATAAGGACCGTTGTCTACTCCACGAACATGGTCGAGTCGATCAACTCGCGGCTCCGTAAGGCCACCCGCAACCGCGGTCATTTCCCCTCGGAGCAGGCCGCGTTGAAGGTCCTCTACCTCGCCGTCCGCGAGCAGATCAACCCCAAAGCGCGCGACGCGAACCACGTCGCCGCACACTGGAAAGAGGCACTCAACCAGTTCTCACTGTTCTTCGAGGACCGGCTCAGCATCCAATGAAACCAACCGACTTACACAAAGTCGCTGACACGCCCGATCTTGGTGGGGGGCTGTCCGGCCGGAGGCCGGGCAGCCCCTGTTGCTATGCGGTTGGCGGGGCGAGTTGCCAGCGGCCGCCGGTGTGGGTGAGTCCGAGGTTGACCAGTCGGCGGAGGTTGAGGGCGGCGGCTCGGGTGTGGAGCCAGGTGTTGTTGTTGATGGTTCCGCGGTAGCGCAGGCGGCGGTTGCCGTGCTGGACGAGCCAGGCGACGGCGCGTTCGACCGGGGGTCTCCAGCGCCGGGAGTCGGCTTGCCAGTCCGGGTCGGTGGCGGCTTGGTGGCGGGCCGCGGCCTGGAGGTCGTGGTGGGGGCGGATGGTCAGGATGCGGCCGGCCTTGGCCTTGGTGCACCGCTCACGCAGCGGGCATCGGGTGCACAGGCCCTTGAAGGCGGCCTTGCGCTGGTGGTGCTGTCCGCCGGGGTCCGACAGGGGGACCGTGTGCCCGGCGGGGCAGGTCACGAGGGCGGCGGTGGTGTTGATGGTGAAGTCGTCCAGGGTGAAGCCGCCGGGGACGGCGGGCCGTAGCGGGGCGGGTTTGAAGAACAGCCGGTGTCCCGCCTGGTGGAGGGCTTGGCGCGTGTCGCCGGCGGAGTAGGCGGTGTCACCGAAGGCGTCCACCGGGTTCTCCTCGTCGGCCAGCAGGTCCAGGCCGACGGTGGCCTCGTGGTGCTCGGCTCCGGCGCCGGGCCGCAGAGCCACGGCGGTGTATAAGCCGGTCTCGGGCTCGATGGCCAGGTGGGCTTTGTATCCGTCCTGCTGGTGGGTGCGGGTCTTGTGGATGTGCCGGGCTTCGGGGTCGACGGTGGACACGACGCGGCCTGGAGCGGTCCCCTGGCTGATGCGCCAGCGTCCGTCGCGGCCGTCGGAGTCCTCGGCCGGCTCGACATCCTGCCCGGCGACCAGGGCCAGCAGGCCGAGTGCGTTGGCCGCCTTCTCGCCCAGTTCCTGCTCGGGCAGGTGGCCCAGCAGCCTGAGTGCGTCGGTGACCAGAGCGTCGACGAGTGCGGCGCGGGCCTGTTCGTCGTTCCAGGCGATACGGGGCTTGCCGGGATCGGTGTAGTCATGCGCGGTGCACTGCACCGCGGCCACCTCGCCGGCCCCGGGGACCTCGCGGATCACCGCGCGGACGGCGGCGATGAGCTGGGTGACGGTGTCCTGGGTGGCGACCGCGTCGTCCAGCACGGTGGAGTCCAGAGCCCGCCGGTGCTTGCCCTTCAGCACGCCGGTGACCCTCACGACCTCCCGCACCGCCTCAAACACCCGGTTGGGCCGGGGCGAACGCGATAGCCGGCGCCGGAAGTAGGCCAGCAACGACGCATCGAACGCCATGTCATGCAGACCGAGTCCGCAGGCGGCCTTCCATCGCAGGTCACACCGCAGTTCCTGGACCGTCTCGAAGTCCGACAGCCCGTGCAGGGACTGCAGCGTGATCGCCGCGGCCAGGATCTGCGGCGGCATGCTCGGCCGCCCGTTCGCCGACGGGTACATGTCCGCGAACATCTCAGCCGGAAACAGCGCACCACGGTGCTCGGCCAGAAACGCGAACACACTCCCCGCCGGGATCAACTCCCGGCAGGTCTCCCACACATCCGGCCCGACCGTCTCCCCGGCCCATTCCCCCATCACCACGAAACGAGTCTGGCCCCGCCGTTCACGCGGCGGGGCCAGAACCCCAAGATCTTCATGACCCTTCTACTGGCATGTCGCGGTGACAGGTGGGGCAGGCGCCGGTCCAGACCGCGAGGAGTAACTGCAGTTCGCGGGCGACCCGGTAGAGGCTCAGGCCGACGCCGTCCCTTTTGGGGACCGGGTGATGCGCTGGAGGGTATGGAACGCCGGCCTGGCCGTCCCGCTGGCTGACGGGGCGGCCAGGCCATCGATGGTCAGTTGTCGATCTGCTTCTGGATGTCGCTCGCGTAGGTGGCGACACGGACGAGGACCCCGGGCAGTTCCACCGGTGTGCAGGGCTCACGGCCGAACGACACTATTCCGGCCAGTTTCCCGTCGACGACCAGTGGCCCGCCACTGTCACCCTTGCACTGCCGGGTGGTGTCCGACCCAGCACACACCATCATCTCCGGGTCGAAGTCAGGGTATTCGACATCACAGAAGCTGTCCTTGGACACCGCCACAGCACCCTTCTGCAAATGTGTGATGCGGGGGACGTTGTCGCCGGTCAGGCCCCAGCCCAGGATGGTTCCGGGAGCGCCGGGCCGGTACAGGTCGTCGTCCGGCGTGCCGAGGGGCAGGGGCGGGGCGTCGGCCGCCTCGGTGAGGGTGAGGACGGCGACGTCATTGCCGTTCCAGACGTCATAGAACTTGGGGTGGATCCATACGGAACCGACGTCCAGGACCTTGCCGCTGGTGTGGTCTTTCAGATCGGTGCGGCCGGTGACCACCTTCAACTCAGCTGCCTTCATGCCTTTGGCGCAGTGCGCGGCGGTGACTACTTTGCGCGGGGCGACCAGCGTGCCGCCGCAGAACATCCCGGAATACTGGTTGTTGGCCGAGGGCGCGTAGGAGACCGCCACCATCCAGGGGAATTCATCGGTGCTCGCCTCCGAGCCGCCGATGACCGACGGCTGGGCGGCGGGGGGCCCAGTCTTGGCGGCCGCGGGCGCGGTGATGGCCAGGGCCAGCCCGAGTGCCACCAGGGCAGCCCATATCCCGGTACGGAATCTCATGCCTCGCCTCCAAAGCGATGGGGAGCGTGGAAGTTCTCTCCGGATCAGTGGCTGCCACCGCGTCAACGGTAGTGAGTGTCCGCCTAGCGAGGAAGCGCGGGAATTCTCGGTTTTAGGCTTGCGAGGCCGGTCATTGACAACGTGGTGGCGGAAGGGTTGGTTACCAACCATGGCGCCAACCCCATTACTGCCAGGGCCTGGTGAGCCAATGCCCTTCGCGGACGCACTACGGGCCGCGGTCAGCGCATGCGGGCTGGCACTGGACCGTATCCAGCACAGGCTGCGGCAGCGTGGCACACCCGTCAGCGTTGCCACCCTCAGTTCCTGGCAGTCAGGCCGCACCCGGCCGGAACGGCCTGGATCGCTGGCCGCGCTGCCGCACCTTGAGGACATCCTCGGCATTCCATCCGGCGGCCTGAGCGGACTGCTGGGAAAGCCCAGACCCCGAGGCCGGGGCCGCCGGGAGGCACGGATGCTGCCGATCGGTGCGCTCAAACCCCACGCGGACCGGGTAGCCGCCCTGTTGTCCGGGCTGGACGTCGACTCAGATCCGTACCTGATCCGGATCAGTCAGTACGACCGCTACGAGTACGGGCCCGACCGCACTCAACTCCGGGCGTGGAACCGGCAGATCCTGCGCGCGGACCGGGACGGCCCCGACCGATGGGTAACCCTGTTCTACGCGGACGAACCCGGCTCCGGCATTCCCCGGCTCCGCGCGCTGCGCAACTGCCGCTTGGGCCGCACGGTGAAGGACGAGACGGCCGGGATGCTCGCCGTCGAATTGCTCTTCGACCGTCCACTGCACTGCGGTGAAACATTGATCATGGAGTATGAGCTGGTCAACCTGGTGCCACAGCAGCCCGCGACCCAAGGCAGTTGCGGCCGCACCCTGCGGATGCTCACCCGCGAGTACCTCTTGGAGGCGGCCTTCCACCCCACCGCGCTGCCAGCCCTCTGCGAGGAGTTCAACGAACCCGCGGACGGCGGCCCGGCCACCAGCCGCCGGATTCCCCTGGACAGCACCGGGTGCGCACACGCCCTTGCCCTGAACACCGGCCCGGCCCAGTTCGGCATCCGCTGGACCTGGAACGACTGAACTCTGTCCTTCATGGCCTGTGCGGCTGACCGGTCGTGCGCCACGGGACGGGTTGTGGCCGAACGCTCAACTGAGACTATCGGGGGGTTACCGGTAGTTCGTTAAATCCGGTGGTGGTGTGGATTGACGGCAGGTCCGGGTTGGTCGTAGGCCGGTGGTAGGAGTCAACTGCCTTGCTGGGGGCTGAAGATGACTGCTCGCCGTCCGTGTCCGCCTGCGCCGGGGCCGTTGGAGGAGTATGCGGCCCGGTTCGACGACCTCTTCTTCAGTCTCGCCCAGCGGCGGGGGTTTCGCGAGTGCCTGACCGGGCTGCTGGCGCCGCGGGAGCGGAACAAGACGATCACCTGTCTGGCCGGGGCGGAGCCGGTGACGGGTGCGGGGATGCCGGGGGTGCAGCGGCTGCAGTTCTTCCTGTCCGAGTCGCCTTGGGAGGTCGAGCACCGGCTCCAGCCGTCAGTTCCGGGGAGATCGAGTTGGTCAGGCTTCAGGAGGCCCCCGGGGATGCAGCGCGTGCGCAGGCGCTGAGCACCGCTTTGGCGGTGCGGGCCGCGGTGGATACAGAGTTCTCTTCCGGCCTGCAGCAGTGGCACGAGCAGGCGAAGCTCGTGCGTACTGGCGACGGTGACGTCCACAACACGATCAGCGGCGGCACCCAGCACGGGCCGGTACTGCAGGGCCGGGACTTCTCCGGTTTGTCCTTCACCACCACCTCCCCTCCTCCTGCGACTGCAACCGAAGGCGAGACGCGGTCGGCGCAAGGCTGAACCGTATGGCCGTCGAGGACGGGAACGTGTCCGACGCAATCAGTGGCGGAGTGTTCTTCCACCAGGTGATCCAGGGCCGCGACATCACCGTGGTGCTGCCCCCAAAGGTCACGCCAGCGCTCTCCGGTCTCCCCGCTCCCTCTCCCGCGTTCACCGGACGCGACGCAGACGTAGAGGAGTTGCTCCACGCACTGGCCCCGCGCGAGGAGATGCAGGCGGTGCCGCAGTCGTCACGGATAGCGGTGGCGGGTCTGGCAGGTGTCGGCAAGACCGAGCTGGTCATCCAGGTCGCCGCACGTGCCCTGCGCTACCGGGCTGGTTCCCGGGCGGAGTGCTGTTCGTTGACCTGCTCGGTTACGACCCTGAACGCCAGATTGAGGTTCCCCCGAGATGCGGAGGATGGTGACAGAGGGTCAGATGGTTCTCATGAGAGGAACATCGACCATGGCTGCCCCCAGGAAGTACTCGTTGGAGTTGCGTGAGCGTGCGGTGCGGATGTACCGGACCTCCGACCCGAAGCCGCAGATCAAGAAGCTGGCTGTTGATCTCGGTGTGCATCCCGAGGCCCTGCGCGGCTGGATCCGGCAGGCCGAGGCGGATGCCGGCGAGCGTGATGACCGGCTCACCACGGACGAGCGGGCCGAGCTGGTGGCCCTGCGCAAGGAGAACCCCCAGCTCAAGCGGGCCAACGACGTGCTGCGGACGGCCCCGGCTTTTTTCGCGGCCCAGTTACCTCGGCGGTTCTCGACGCCGCGGACGGCAACCTGCTGATCGCCCGGGACGCCGGTCGCTGGGCGTCGGCCGCGATGGTCGACGAGGTCTACGGGCACGTCGACGTCCACGACTCTGAGTTCGACGCCGCACTGCGCGCGGTCTGGGGTGAGGCGTGATGCGGCGGCAGGAGTACCTTCGGCCGCTGTTCACCGAGCGTCCGGACCGGGTCGGCCGCGACCGGCTGGAGATCCTGACCGCGCTCATCGGCAGGCCGTCCTTCGACCCGATCTACCGGCCCGACATCATCAAGATCCCGCGCGGCCACGCGATCTACCGGTGGGAGTGCGTCGTCGGCACCTGTGAACGCACCCGGAGCGGGCGGGTGGGACCTGTGCTCGGAGCATCAGCGGCAATGGGTCTGCGACCGCGAGCGCGGCGTGGGCAAGGCCGCCTTCGTGGCCGCCGCCCAGGGGCTGGAGCGACACGTCGGAGCGGAAGAGAGCATCTGCCGGATCTGCCCTGAACGGCCCGCAGCACACAGCGACCTGCGGCTTTGCCAACGACATCTGAGCCGGTGGGTCGCGCGCAAGAAGGAGGGAGACGACAGCGACTCCTTCGCCACCTGGGTGAACGACGAACAGCCGTGCCCCGGCTACGGTCCCTGCGGCGCGGTCGTCTGCCCGAACCTGGCCGACGCCCCGCTGGGGCTGTGCTCATGGCACGGCAGCCGCTACCGCCGTGACGGCAGTCCCGGAGGCGCCGCCATGCCGCCCAACTGGTGGCAGCGATACGAGAAGTTCGGGAAGACAGTCCCGATCGAGGGTCGCCGGTCCCGGCGCTGCACACCCCGGCGAACTCCTGGCAGGGGACACCACCCCGCTCACCCGCCAGCAGGCCCAGGCCCTCGCGATCGACCTGTCACGCCGCAGCACCCCTGCGGAGGGCGGCTTCTGCACCTTCCAGCCCGTCGTCGACGGCGGCGCCTGCCCCTGGAACCTCGACTGCCACAACTGCGACAAATTCGTCCTGTCCGGCGCCGACCTCCTCTACTGGCGGCGCAAACGCGAGCAGTGGCAGCTGCTGGCCGAAGGCGCCCCCGACGACGCGACCGCCGACTACCTCCACCGCTACTTCGAACCCACAGCCCGGGCCATCGACGGCCTGGAGAAGGCCCTGGCCGGCCTCGGCCTCCTCGACGACGCCCTCGCCCTGGACCTGCGCAAACCCCAGGACTACTTCCACCGGGTCTGGTCCACCGCCTTCCGCGCCGCCGACCTCGCCGACGCGGGCAGCGACGAGCCGGACGAGTACAGCGATACGTGCACAGCCAACGGCGACGACCCCGAACAGGAAATTGCATGAACACCGCCACCGTTCCCGAGCCCCGCACCGCGGCGGCCCAGGCCGCCCGCCGCCGCAAGACCGAGATCGCCCTGGAGCGAGTCCACCAGGTCATCGCCCGGCTCCGGCGCGAGAAAGCCCAGGTCAGCGTCGCCGCTGTCGCCCGCCGAGCGGACGTCTCGCGCACCTTCCTCTACGACAACGCCGAGGCCAGGGCCATGGTCGCCGCAGCGATTGCCGAGGCTGGCGAAGGCCGGACCCAGATGCTCGCCGACCAGGACGACGCCCGCGAGGCGGCCTGGCGTGAGCGGGCCCTCAACGCCGAGGAAGCCCTCAAGACCGCCCACACCGAGATCCTCACCCAGCGCACCCGCATCAGCGAACTCCTCGGGCAGATACGCGACTTGCAGACCGAATGGACCCAGGAAGCCGTCCAGCGGATCATCACCGAGAACACCACCCTCAAGCAGCGCGTCCGCCAGTTCACCACCGACAACCGCACCCTCGACGAACGACTCAAGGCCGCCCGCTCCAACCTGCGCTTCCAGGACCGCCGCGTCTCCGACCTAGAAGCCCAGATCGCAGCTCCCGGGTCACGAGCATGATCGTTGCAGGCCGATGACTCACGGCCCGTCCATGCAGTGGACGGGCCGTTGCATTGCTGCCTCCCCGATGCGTGGTCAGTCAATCGCCCCGAGCCCCGCACCGCCGCGGCCAGCTGGTCAGAGTGCGACGGCCTGCCGGACAGCGTCGAGGGATGCGGTCGGCTGCCTGCGCAGCAGGTGGCCCAGGTCGGGACTGGGGGTGCTGGCCCATCCGGCCCGGAATGCCTGGTAGTAGGCGACAAGCATGTCAATGACCGGTGCCGAGAAACCGGTGGCTAGGACCTGGTCGCGGAACTCCTCATCCGGCACTGGGCGGTAGCCGATCTCCTTGCCTGCCAGCGTGGTCGCCAGGGTTGCCAGATCGTCCCAGGTGATCGCGTCGGGACCCGTCAGCTCGTAGGTCTTACCGTCATGGCCTATCCCTGACAGAACGTTGGCGGTTGCGTCGGCAAGGTCGCCGACGGCGGCGGGGGTTGCACGGGCGCCCCCGGCCGGGGCGGCGAGCGTGCCGACCGTCAGGGCCGATTGCACGTCGCGGGCCAGGGATGCCGACATCCCGTAGGTCAGGCGCAGGACCGTCCACGAGGCACCGGATGCGGCAACCAGGCTTTCGGTTTCGGGAAAGTCACTGACGGTCTCCAGCGGGCAGTTGTCCAGGTCCTGCCAGCTGGTGATGACGATCCGAGTGGCGCCGACGGCTTGTGCGGCCTGAAGGGCGGCCGCCTGCTGACGGGCACGCACCTGCGGCGCGGCACCGTAGTTCGTGCCATTGATCAAGACGGTGTCGGCCCCGGCGAAGGCCTTCGGGAGAGTCTCAGGGCGGTCGAAGTCGCCGTGCCGGACGTCGACACCCCGACAGGCTATCCGGGCGGCGCCAACCGTGTCGCGCACGCTGACTGCCAGGTCGCTGGCAGGTATGCGAGCCAGTAACTGCTCGACGACGAGGCCGCCGAAGGCCCCGTTCGCTCCCGTCACGACGATCACAAGAGATCCCTTCATCCGGCCAATGCAGTAAAGTGGGGCGTGCGCCCCGGTTCACTATACGGGGCGCACGCCCCGGTTACTAGGAATGCGAGACACCCGTGTCAGACGCCCCGCCACGCGATGCCCGGAAACCGAAGCCCGCACGCGCCGACGCGCGCCGGAACAGGGAGCGCGTGCTGACCGCCGCGAGGGCCGCCTTCGCTGTCGAGGGCCCATCGGTCAGCCTCGATGACATCGCTCGCCGGGCCGGGGTGGGCGCCGGAACCGTGCACCGCCACTTCCCTACCAAGGACGAGTTGTTCAAAGCGGTCATCGCCGACCGACTGCACGAACTCACCACGGCCGCACGAGAACTCGCCTATGCCACCGAACCCGGCGAGGCGTTCTTTGCGTTCTTCCACCAGCTGTCTGCCGCCGCGCGCCACAACCTCGCGCTCTCCGCAGCCCTCGCCAGCCCGGTCAACACGGACAACGCGGTGCTGGACGCCGGTGCGACCCTGAACGACGCTGTCGCTGACCTGCTCGCCCGCGCACAGGCAACCGGCGCCGTCCGAAGCGACATCGACGCCGCCGATCTCCACGCGATCATCGCCGGCGCCCTTGCCATGGAAGAACGCCTTACGCCGGGCTCTCAAGGGCGCGGCCTGGCCGTCATCGTTGACGGATTGCGCGGATAAGCACCAGCCGGGACCCTGGACCTCGCGCGAGTCCACCCCGCCGGGTGACAGCAAACGCGCCGAGCCACGTCACGCACATGTACTCTATGAGCCGCCGCAGTTCGGCCGCGCGGCGGACGGGAGCTTGAGTAACAGCACTCGGCGCGTATAGGAGCCGATGCCTGGGATTCGGGAACGGACACGGAGGAATCGGTGCGAGATCCCCGGATGGTCTTCCTTACGCTCGCTGTGTGACGATCAAGGCTCCGGGCTGGCTGCTGCTCGGCACCGCGGGCTCCGTGCTGGTCGCGGCCGGCAGCTGGGGAGCCGGTGCGCTGCCGCTGGGCGTTCCTGGCGGGGTGTGGGGGCAACCCGGCCAGGTGGAGATGCTGCTGGGCTTCGGCCTCTTCTACGCGGGTCTGGTGCTGCTGGTGGCCGGGTGGTGGTGGCTGGGGCGCCTCCTGCGCGACGGGGCCGGGGTGAGCCGCGGACAGCAGCGAAGCGCCCTTCTGTGCTGGTCACTGCCGCTGCTTCCGTGCCCGCTGCTCTTCAGCAGCGACGCCTACAGCTATGTCGCCGAGGGTGCGTTGTCGGCGCGCGGGTGGGACGTGTACCGGCTGGGCCCGGGTGCGCTGGGCGGGGCGCTGTCGGCCAATGTGCCCAGGATGTGGCAGGACACCCCGGCTCCGTACGGGCCGGTGTTCCTCGCCGCCGCGCGCGCCGTGGTGGCCGTGACGGGCGAGGGCCATGTGGTGGCTGCGACGATGGGTATGCGGTTGCTGGCGATGGCGGGACTGGCATTGGCGGTCATGGCGGTGCTGCGGCTGGCGGCCGACATTGGCGGGACGGGGGCCCGCGCAGCTGCGGGGGCGCTGTGGGCCACCGCGCTGAGCCCGCTGGTGCTGCTGCACATGGTGGGCGGTGCGCACAACGACGCGCTGATGCTCGGCGCGATGATGGCGGGCCTCGTGGCGTTCCGCCGGGGCCGGTGGGTTGCGGGGACCGTCCTGCTGACGACGGCGGCGCTGATCAAGGCGCCGGCTGGGGTGGCGCTGTTGTGTGCCGCAGTGGTGGCGGTGGCGGGCCGGGCCGGCTGGGCGCGCCGGGCCTGGCTGGCGACGGGGATCCTCGTGGTGGCCGCCGGTGCAGGTCTGCTGGAAGTGCTCCTGTGCAGACAAGGCTTCGGGTGGGTGCGCACGCTCGGTGCCCCCGTCTCCGTGCGGACGATGCTCTCGCCGAGCACGGATGTGGGTGCGCTGCTGGAGTGGCTGGCCTCGGTGGTCGGCTGGCGGGCCGGGACGGGGACGCTGATGGCCGCGGCACGGACGGCCGGTCTGCTGGCCGGTTCGGCGGCGGTGGTCTACTGGGCGCGGCGGGCGCCTCGGACGGGAGCGGAGTACGCCGTGGGCATGGCGCTGCTGACGGTCGTGGTGTGCGCGCCGGCGGTACAGGTGTGGTACTTGCTGTGGGGCCTGGTGCCGCTGGCTGCGGTGTCGTGGCGAACGCTGGCACACCCGGTCGCGAAGGCCGCGACCATGGCGACGTTCCTCGTCGTGATGCCGATCGGAGTGGGCCCCACCTGGCCCTCCGCGCTCGCCGCCGTCACAGGTGGGCTGGCGGCTGTGACGGGTCTCGCGTGGTGGTGGCTGCTGCGGGGCGGCGGGCGCGCCGCCCTTCGCGCAGCAGGAAGTACGCTCCGGTGAGACATCCCAGAAGGATCTCCAGCAGGTGGGTGAAGGCGGCGTACAGCAGCATGCTCGAGGCCACGGCGGCGGGCGCCCCGCCGAGGGCGACAAGGGCGAACGCGGCGGCGCTCTCTGTGACCCCGATGCCGCCGGGCGTGATGCCGATCTGGGTGAGCAGCCTGCTGGCGGCGAAGACCGCCGCTGCCGGCCCCAATCCGGTACCGGCGCCCGTCACCCGCAGGCAGGCCAGGAAGAGAAGACCTTGCGCGGCCAGCGTCCCCGCCATCCCGCCCACCAGGCGCGGCCACGATCGCAGCCACACGGCATGGCAGTCGTGGCGGCACCGCCGTGCGAGCCTGCGCATCCGCACCGCCGTGCTGGCCGCGGGGCCCTGGAACAGTCGTGCGGGAGCACAGTGTCTGACGGCCCGTCGCAGCGGCTGCCGGAGCAGCCAGAGGCCGCCGCTGCTCAGGCACGCCGCCAGCAGCGCGGTGCCGGCGTCAGCGGCCCAGCCGGTGCCCGGTAGGGACAGCCCGGCCAGCACCAGCACCCCGGCGGTGGAGACCACCAGCCGGGCCAGGACGTTGCAGACCCCGGTCACAAGGATGGACGCGGCCACCGCCCGCGGCGGGTGCCCCCAGCGACGCGTCATGGAGTAGGTGACGGCCACTCCGGCCGCACCTCCTGCGGGCAGGACGTTGCTGACGGCGCTCCCTGTGCAGTTCAGTACCAGCGCCCGGGAGCGGGTCAGGCCCGGCAGCGAGGCGCTGAGGACGTACGTGTAGGCCCACAGGTACACGCCTGCCAGGGCGGCGAGATTCGCGAGGTGGAAGGCGCCGACCTGTCCGAGGCTGGCTCTGACCGCCGACCACTGCGTGCCCGCGGCCCGCGGCACGGCGAGCACCAGCAGGGCGATCCCCGCAGCCGCCGAGGCGAGGCCCAGCAGCCGCCGCACGTAGGGCCGACGGAGCGTCACCACGCCCGGTTCCCACCGCCGCTGAACCCCGCCAGGGGGTGGTCCAGGCGGGTGCCCGACGGAAGGCCCCGCTGGATGTACCACTCCGTGCCCAGCACCTGGCGGAACACCGGAGCGGGCAGACGGCGCAGCGCGGCCAGGGTTCGCACGGAGTCGCCGCCGCCCGTCTGGCTCACGTGTGCGGCCATGCTGGCGCGTTTGGCGGCCCAATGGTGCCCGACCCGCACCCGGTGCGTGATCTGGGCACGAGGCGCGTAGGCGCGGCGGAAGGCGTCGCGGTCGAAGCCGGGCGGGAGGCGGTGGAACCAGGAGGCCCAGCGAAGTCCGCGCAGCAGCAGGTCGCGGTCGACGGTCGCCTCCAGCACCACGGGGGTTCCGGCGAGGCGGGCCGCCCGGTAACCGACGCGGTGGACCTGCACATGATCAGGATGGCCGTATCCGCCGGCCGGGTCGTAGACCGTCAGGACTGCGGCGTGCTCCCCGCCCAGCAGGTCCGCGAGGCGTCCTGCCGCCTCGTCGGCGTCCGCCGCGGCGAACGCCCCCTCGGGGGGCGGGGAAGCGTGCCCGGAGTCGCCGTAGCCGAGGAAGGCGACCCGTGCGCAGCCCAGGAGGCGTGCCGACGTACGGGCCTCAGCGCGGCGCAGGCCGCCCAATCCCCGGACGAGGTGCTCGGGCGCCGCGAGGCCCCCCTCCCCGGCGGTCGCCAGCACGAGAACCACCCGGTGGCCCTCGGCGGCCAGCCTCGCCATCGTCCCGGCGGTCAGCAGCGCCTCGTCGTCCGGATGGGCGTGGAAGAACACACACGTATGAGTCATCACCAAGCGCCCTCCCGCCAAGGGATCGCGACAAATAGGAATGTACCAGGCATGATTCTGCACATCTCGGACTGCTTCGCGCCGCGCACCGGGGGCATTGAGAGCCAGGTCATCGCCTTGGCGGAAGCGCAGCACCGGTCCGGGCAGGAGGTTGCAGTGGCGACCGCCACTCCTGCCGCCGGCCAGGGGCAGGGACCGTGGCCGTACCCCGTGCACAGGATCACCGCACGCCTCCCCTACCAGTTGCCCGTCCACCCGAGGGCCGGGCGGGAGCTGGACCGGCTGCTGACCGGTCTTGCGCCGCGGGCCGTCCACGTGCACGTGGGTGCGGTGTCGCTGTTTGCCTGGTCGGCGCTGGCGTGCGTGCGACGCTTGCGGATCCCGGCGGTGGTGACGGTGCACAGCACCTGGGGTCCCGCGGTGCGCACCCTCTACCGCTGCCTGGCGCGGACTCCGGGCGGGCCATTCGCCCCGGTCGTCGTGACGGCTGTCAGCCGTTCGGCCGCCAGGCTGATCGGCCAGGCACTGCCGCACCTGACGCCGCTGGTGGTCCCCAATGGCATCGACCCCGACCTGTGGCGCGGCCCGGCACGAAACGGCCGTGACGACGAGCGCGTCCATGTCGTCTCGGTCGGTCGGCTCGTCCCTCGCAAACAGCCGATGGAACTGCTGGCGGCTTTGCGGTCGGCGCAGCCGCGGCTGGCGACCCGCAACGTGGCGCTGCGTGCGACGGTCGCCGGAGACGGGCAGCGCATGGCGGCCATGCACCGCTTTGTGCACCGACACGACATGGCCGGCTGGGTTCGTCTCACCGGCCGGATCGACCCGAGCGAGGTGCGGCGGCTGCTGGCCGACGCCGACCTGTTCGTCAACGCCTCGAACCACGAGGCGTTCGGCATCGCCGCGCTGGAGGCCCGTACCAGCGGGGTGCCAGTCCTGGGACGCGCCCACACGGGCGTCGCCGACTTCGTCCGGCACAACCGCGAGGGGGTACTGTGCCGCGCCTCGACGTCCGCACTCTGCGACGAGCTGGTCTGGCTGGCCCGCACCCCCGGCGCCCGGCGCCGCATGGCGGACCACAACCGCAAGACCCCGCCGACACCCTGCACCTGGCCCGTAGTCACCGCAGCGTTCGCCCACTGCTACGACGCGGTCGCCCCCTGACATCGCTCCGCGACGCGGCGGGCAACGCCAGGGCCGCCACGATGAGAAGGCGGGCCGCGCCGACCACACTCCAGTCCGGACGTGCGCACACCGCGGGAGCCGACATCAGCTCCTCGGCCCTGGGCCCTTCGGCCTTGGCTCGCTCCCACGCCTCCAGGTGGGGAATCGGTGTCCGGCCGGACGGGTCGGCCTGGTCCGCCGACTTGCGCAACAGGTCGGCCTCCGACACCACACCCATGGGGCGGTCCAGTTCGTCCACCACGGGTACGGCGGTGACGTCGTTCTCCGCCAACAGCCTGACGATCTCCTTGAACGGCGTGTCACGCCGCGCCCGGACGACCAGTCTGGTCATGAGTTCTGCGACCGTTCGGTGGTGCATGTCGCCGTTCCCTTCCGGGCCGTGAGAGCCGGTCGTGGTCACGTGGCCAGCGTGGTCGGGAACCATCCCGTGCGGGGGCGGTTCGTACGTGGCACGTTGGATACAGCAGAATTCTGCGGAAACGGCGGCGATCATGCGTCGCGGCGAAGAGCTTGCCCGGGTGACACCCCAGGGCCGCGAATCCCTTGCCGGTTGCCGTCAGCCCCCGGCCTCCGAAGAGCCCGAAGACTTTCTGGGCGTCGTGGGCGGCCATCAACAGGCCGAAGGTCAGCCGGATGAGCAGCAGGCCGCAGTCTGCGGCGGAGTGCGTCCTGGGACGCTGACGCAGTCCGGGACGACGTGCAGCATTACGTCGCCGAGCGCCTCGGAACCCCGGACGGGGTCCTGATCGTGGATGACACCGGCTTCCTCAAGAAAGGCACCACATCCGCCGGCGTGCAGAGGCAGTACTCCGGTACTGCCGGTCGCACGGAAAACTGCCAGATCGGAGTCTCCGCCGCCTACGCCTCGGTCAAGGGCAGGGCGCTGGTGGACCGGAAACTGTAACTGCCCAAGTCCTGGACCTCAGATGCGGTCCGGTGCCGAGCCGCGAAGGTCCCTGACAACCGCGTCTTCGCGACCAAGGGTGAGCTGGCCCGCGCGATGATCCTGCGGGCCCTGGCTTCGCCCCTGCCGATCGCCTGGGTGACGGGCGACTGTGCCCACGACCGAGACCGCTCTCGTCTTGCTCGAGGACCCCGCCGCCGCGGCGAGCTGTGCGGGCCGCTGGACTGGATCCCCGAAGTCCACCACCCGATCGGGAGCGGCGAGGCCGTCATCCCTGACGCGCTCCTGTCCTACCGGCGTGGCCCCGCCGACGGCGAAAGCGGTCGATGCTCCGGGCGTTCGTGGAAGTCGACCGAGCCACTATAGGCCCCGAACGCCTCGCCGCCTAGCTGCCCGCATACGAGCGCCTCCACCGCTACGTACCCGCGGTCCCGGGACGCCGGCCGACCCTCCAGGAGCCAGGCCTGGAGGCGTGGCGGCGGCGCTACCCGCTGTTCCCCCGCGTCCTGTTCATCCTGGACGGCACCGGAGCGGCCGGTGTCGACTCGGTGAAGGCGCCCGGCCGTGCGTAGGAACGCGGCGAGCTGGGTCGCCGGCTGCGCCGGTGCCGCCACCGGGTGCTCACTCTCCCTATGCGGGAGTTGTGCCAGGTGTGATGGCGAGTTGAGTGACCGCTGCGGTCAGCTGATGTTGAATGTGCGCGGTCAGCGCCGGGCCCTTGACCGCGTCGACGATGTCCTGGGCGAGGCGGTGCAGCTTGGTGTTCGTGTGCTGGGAGACCATGACCAGGACGGTCCAGGCTTCCTCGGGGGTCAGGTTGAAGGAGGCCATCAGCACTCCGCGGGCGAGGTCGATGACCGGCCGCGTCTCCATGGCCCGGCGCAGTTGGACGACCTCGGTGCGAGCGTCCGGTCCGGCATCGTCGGTCAAGGCGTCTTCGGCGTCATGCGTCATGGCGATGGCAGGGGAAGTCGGAGAGGAACAGGGGCAGTGTGCCGGTGAGCGTCAGCAGTCTCGTCACAGCCGGACTGGACTGCCGGACGGTGACGGTCTTGCCGTCGTGCAGTGCATGTTGCCGCAGGCGCAGCAACATGTTGAGGCCGGAGCAGTCGCAGAACTGCACGCCACCCAGGTCAAGGTCCACGCCGGTCAGTGACAGGGCAAGGGCGTCCTGCAGGACAGGGCCAAGCCATGCGCTGCCGTCAAGGTCCACCTCCCCGGCCACCCGGGTGAGCAGCCGCTCGCCCTCGGAGTACGTCTCGGCCTGAAGGGACAGTTGCGGGTGGTGCCCAGTCAGCCCCGACACTGCTCGGGTGGGGCCAGCTGAACCCGCCCCGAGCCGTCCTGTCCCTGCGAGTCCAGGCATGACCGCCGCTCCCCTCACCTTGTGCGCTCCCGGTCCAGCTTCGACACCGCCCTTCATACCCGTCAAGGGTTACATGAAAAGTCTTTCGCCCTTTTGTTTTCGTGAACCTTCTCTCCTATCCTGGGGCGCATGGGTGGAGTGCCGGAGTCGCACACAGGCTGGACCTTCTTGACCAATCACGCACGCGTGCTGGCGGCGATCGCCGACGATCCCCACACGCGCATCCGCGACCTCGCCGCGCATTGCCGGCTCACCGAGCGCGCCGTACAGAAGATCATCGCGGACCTGGAGGAAGCGGGCTGTCTGTCGCGCATCCGGCACGGGCGCTCCAACACCTACCGCATCGCATCCGATGTCCCGTTGCGGCACCCGGTCGAAGCCGAAGCCGGAGTGACGGTGGCCACCCTGCTGTCCATGCTCGCCAGCCACGACGCACAACGGAGCAGCCACCTGGAGTCGCCGCAGACCGCGGTCTCAGCCACCGGAGGGCCCACGTACGAGGGCGAGAGGTGACCGCCCTTCAAGACGAAGCCGGTAAGCGGTTCGGGGGCCCGGGGAGGGGGCGTTACCCGCGGGGGGAGCCGGTGGAATTCGACCTCACCGTCGACGCCGCGGGTGTCCGCGCTTCCTCGGAACGGTCACTGCGGCAACCGCGATCATCTGGCTCCGCTCATGACCGACCGGACCCGCTCGGTTCAAGCGCAAGGGTCTGGCCAGCCGCCGCGAGCAGTTCGAGCGGCAACTCCTTATCCCCCTGCCCAATGGCGAGCCCGAGCCAGCGACCGGGAGCGTCACGTCCGCCAAGGTGGTGTATTGACGGCCACTCGGTGATCTTGTTTTCGAGGCTATGCGGTGAGTTCGGTGGGCAGGACGGTGTCGTCGGTTTCTGACTCGATCGGGTGGAGGCGGGCCTTGGCCAGCAGGTCGAGTCCCATGTAGCGGCGGGCTTCGGTCCACTCGTCGTTCTGTTCGGCCAGCACCGCGCCGACCAGGCGGATCAGGGCGGTGCGGTCGGGGAAGATGCCCACGACGTCGGTGCGGCGGCGGATCTCCTTGTTCAGCCTCTCCTGCGGGTTGTTCCAGATCTGCCGCCAGATCTCACGCGGGAACGTGGCGAAGGCCAGCAGGTCGTGCTGAGCAGCATCCAGGCGCTCGGCGGCTTTGGGGAACTTCGCCTCCAGTGCGTCCAGGACATGCCGCATCTGGGCCTTCACCGCGTCGGTGTCGGGCTGTTCGAAGACCGTCCGCAGCAGCGTGGCCACCCACGGCTGGGCCGGCGTCGCGGAAGTACATCTCGCCGAGGCCCTCGGCCGCGACGGCGCGCAGCTGCTGCTCGCCGGCCTAGGCGGGGCGGCGAGCAGCAGCTGCGGAGCGTGTCCGGTTGCTATCGGATCGTTATGCTCAGATCTGCCTCAGAAGTAATGACGCTGGTCGGAAGGGGTGCATACCTTCTTCCTCAAGAAAGGCTCAACAAGGAGGGCTCAGCACGCCCAGGCCAGCTGGGGGCGTGACGAACTGCCCTCAGTGACGCGGGGCGCTTCCCCGTCCAGCCGAAGGGGGTCGACTCACATGTCGTCCCGTCGATCCGGGAAAGACCGTCAGTCCAAAGCAAAGAGGAAGCGGAGGGAGCGCCTCAAGAGGGCCGTCCAACTCCCGCTTCAGGCCAGAATCCGTGTCTGTGCCCCGTGAGGCTGCTGGTCGTCGCGTACTTCTACGACCGGTGTAAGTGATCCGAAGGGCCGGGGCCTCAGCGTGAAAGCTGTGGCCGTGCCATCTGTCGGCCCACACGGCGAAGAGCCACGCTGCGTTGGCAGGACCGGTCTGGCCGCGGGCGTTCGACTCGCTGGAGGACTTCGATCCTCGGCTTGCGCGGCTTTGCCCGTCTCGGTGTATGGCGGTGGTTGGTCTGCTCATAACAGAAGCGCGAGGCCGATTCAAGCGCTCGCGAAAACGCATTCCCATAGCGGGACCGCGCGCCCCATTCAAGGGCCAGGGCTCACAAACTCGCAGGTCAGAACACGTGAATGAACGCCGCGAGCGGTAGAAGCTGGGAGCACGCCAGCGGGCCACTGCCGAAATTCGCGAGATCTCGCATCGGCACGAACCGCGGTGCACTCTCCTCCCTGTCCGGGCGGCGCCCCGGACAGACCAGGGCTTGCGGAGCTAACACCTCCGTGGCCCAGGGTTCGACCGTTCGTTCATCCACACGTGGCTCCGCCACACCCAAGACAAGGAAGTGTCATGCCTGCAACCCGGGTGGCAGAGAAGCCTCCGACGACTCGACGGCGCGCTCCGCGGTTCCTGCTCCCGGCAACCGGTGTGATCGGTGGCGCCTCTGCCGGCGGCGTCGCCTACGCCGGAGCCCCCTGGTGGGTGGTCTTCCTGTGCTCCGTGCTTTGTGCGGCGATCGCCAGCCTCCCCGCGCTGCTCCCGCAAGAGTCCGAGCACCGGCGAGACGTGCTGCGGGACTTGTTCCGCCACCGCGAGCGCATGTACGAGCTACGACGTGAGCCGCCCCGGCAGCAAGCAAAGGACGCTCTCGCCCGACATGAGCGCGACGTCAGGGACCGGCGATCAGCCACAAGATCAGGGCGGCGTCGAGATCCTGCGAGTACCGGTACACCACGCTGATCCCGCGGCCGCCAGTCTGCTCAGGCAGCAGCTCGACGACGCGCGACTCGCTGCGCGGATCGGCGTCCGGGAGGCGGCGCCCCTGCCCGGGGTCTTCTTCGAGCGCTCGGCGGACGGACTCGACGGCCAACTGCTCGGACCGACTCAGCTCCTGGCAGACCTTCGCCGCCGCGTCGGAATAGAAGGCATGCGTCACCGGACGCCGGCCTCCGTGAGCTTCTGCCGCAGCTCGGCCTCGACGTCAGCGGTCGTCCGAGCGAGCGCCGCCATGCCCTGGGCGTCATAGCGGAGCAAGACCCGGTGCCGGTACGCCTGGGTGAGTTCACGGACGGCAGTAAGGTCGTCGAGGTCGAGGGCGTCCAACTCCGCCTCGAAAGCCTGCCGGTCGCCGGGGAAGCCCCAGGTCGACAGGGCCTCGCGCAGCTCGGCGAGCGTGCCCATGGGCGGGCTGAAGCCGGGCTGGTCGGCCGGGTGGTCGGGCTGTGCGGTCACGGTGACCTCCTCCTTGCTCTGGTCTCGACGCTACCGCCTACCGCCCCGGCGCGGCACGGCCCGGCGGAATCCGCACACCCTTGTACCCGGGGTCGAGGTGCGGCGGGCGCGTCCTCAGGGGAGGCCCTGGGGGCGGGCGCATCGGCTGGGCGTCGCCCCCAGGGCACCGTGCCAGTCTCCCCTACGCGGCGGGCGTCGCCCGCAAGGGCGACTGCGTCACCCCGCGCGGTGCTCTATATAGGGCAGGCTCCTTGCCTTCTGTGCCCATGTGCTCCTTCGCGCCGGGCCCTGGCGGTGGTTCGGCGACGTCGGTGGGGCAGTATCTGCTCAGTCTGTTGTGCTCGGTGAGGGGTCGTCGTGGGTTCGTTGCGTCGCGCTGTGCCGCTGGTGGTGCTGTCCTGTCTGGTGCTGTCAGGATGTTCGTCCTCCGGGTTGCATTCCGGTGGGAAGGCCGGCGGGAAGAACGGCGCGTCGGCTGCAGGGCCCTCGGGTGCGGTGGGTTCGGCGGTACCTGTGGGTTCGATGGGGAAGATTCCGGTGGGGGCCGGTCCGCAGAAGACCTACACGGTGCAGCAGCAGCCGCCCGCGGGCAGCTGCCACTACAGGTACACCAAGGACGGCGAGCCGCTCCGGATCTGAAGTGCACGCCGGGCGCGACGTCGCCGGCGGTGACGCAGGCGAACCTGGCGCAGACGATCTGCGCCAAGGGCGGCTACACCAAGGGGATCCGGCCGCCAGCTTCGATCACGGGCCAGGAGAAGAAGCTGAACGCGGCGTCCTACGGCTACAAGGGAAGCCTCAAGGATTCCGAATATGATCATGATCTTTCGCTTCAGCTGGGCGGCGACCCGAACGATCCCCGCAACCTCTAGGTCGAACCGCCGGACCCGGGTCACACGCCGGGGAGCACGGTCAACAACCGGAAGGACCCGAGACGAAGCTGCACACCGCAGTCTGCTCGGGCAAGGTCACTCTCGCCGCGGCACAAAACGCGATCGCCACAGACTGGACCACCGCGCTGCAGTCCCTCGGGCTGAGCTGACACCCACACCCGCGCGTACGACGAAGCGGCCACCAACGCCATCCGGCCGCAGCCGGGAGGAGGATCGCAACACCACGCCCGGCGCTGTCCCGGACACCGACCTTGCCAATGGCGGTCGTCCTTCGGGACGGCCGAGGATCGAATTTCCCACGTACGGCCGGTTGTGGTGTCACTCTCTGTGAGTGATCGCGCCGACCTCAGTCGACGTCGACGTTGCCCAGGAGTTCGAGGAGGCGGGAGAGGACTCGGAGGCAGGCGTCGACCTCGGCGTCGGTGAGGTCACCGCCGACCTGGCGCAGCACTGCACGTTCGCGGTCGATCACGGTGGTGATGGCGACCTGGCCCTGTTCGGTCAGCCGGATGAGGGATGACCTCTTGTGGGCCGGATTGGGGGCGGACTCGACCAAACCGTGGGCAGTGGCGTCGTTGACCATACGCTGCACGAACTGGCGGCTCAACGCCTGCGCCCGACCCATCTGAGGGACGGTCATGGGACCGTGCTCGCCCAGTAGATTGAGCACGGCCCGTACCCCCACCGACAGCCCCTCGACGGACACGTCCTGCTCCACCTTGCGCTGTGTGCGTCGGTACAGCGGCCCCACGAGGTCGAACACCTCGGTGAGCCGGTCGACCAGTTCTTCGGATGCCAGGCCACGGTCTGTCTCATTCACCCCACCATGATGACACCTGGGTTGCCATTCGTTCCCGGCAATGACACCTTGGTTGTCATGAATGATCTGTTCTGGCTCGACATCGGCGCCGGCCAACCCCTCGTCCTGCTGCACGGCGGATTCCTGGACCACCGCATGTGGGACGACCAGATACCCGCCCTCGCCGCGCGGTACCGCGTCATCGCGCCCGATGCCCGCGGCCACGGCCGGTCACCCAACGCCACCGAACCGTTCCGGCACACCGACGACCTCGCCGCGCTGCTACGACACTTGGGCACCGGCCCCGTGGTCCTGGTGGGCGTCTCCATGGGGGGCAGCATCGCGGTCGACACCGCACTGGAGCATCCAGAACTGGTCAGCGCCGTGGTCGTCAGCGGTGCCGGGACCAGCGAGCCGCATTTCACCGACCCCTGGACCACCCGAACCTGGACCGCATGGCACGCGGCAATGGCCGCCGGCGACCTGGCCGCCTCGGTCGAGGCGTTCACGCTCTTCGCCGCGGGACCGCACCGCACCCTCGACGACCTCCACCCCGAAGTCGTCGACCGCCTGCGCGAGATGACCCGCAGCACCCTGTCCAAGCACACCCCCGACGAACCCGACCTGCGCATCCCTATCCGCGACACCTGGGATCGTGCCGCCAAGATCGACGTGCCCGTGCTGGCCGTCAATGGCGCCATCGACTCACCCGACCACCTCGGCATGGCTGAACGCCTCACCCGCACCGTCGCCGACGGACGCGCCATCTCGATCGACGGGACCGCCCACTACCCCAACATGGAACGCCCGGACGTCTTCAACGAGACCCTCGAAGGCTTCCTCCGTACTGTGTGACCACACCACCGCCCCCGTTACCTTTCTCGTGGCCCCGCAATGGGGCGCCTGACCCCCGGGCCCGGTATGGCTGTCTGCCCCCTGTCGTACGCATGACCTGGGGGACAGAACCAGATTCAAACAGCCCCATCAACGACACCAGCCCTCAGCAGAAGAACGACACGACACAACCACTCACCAAGGAAAAACCACCCTGAAACACTGTCGCCAACCACTGCAACTCACACGTCGCGCATCACGGATTCTCCCCCGCGCTGGCCGCGGGGCCAGATGGCCAGCAGAGTACGGTCGTCGCGGAAGGTCTGATGGGAGAAGTCCAGCAGGTGCCCGAGCCACAGACGAGGCGGCGGCGCGGCGAGCAGCCCGCTCTTGACGGCTGAGTCGCCGTCGCTGCCACGGCGGGCGATGTCGGTGACGGTCATCCGCCAGCCGTCGCGGTGCGTGGAGAGCAGTCCCAACAGGCCCTTGGCCTTGAAGGACAACTGGGTGTCGCGGAAGAGCCCGTTGGCAATCTGGGTGAACTGATCAGCCGCCATCACGTCCCGGCAAATCCCCGCTGGGAGTCTCCCGGCGTGCTCGGCCGCGGGGACTGTGACCACCAAGTCGGCATCGATCAGTGCGATGTCCAAGGTGGCCGGTCGGTCCGTGATGCAGTAGACGATCTCGCCGAGGGTGCCGTCCGGGCGGCGCAGGCGTTCACGGATCAGGTAGCCGTGTGCCTCCAGCTCCCGCAGGCCGGTGCGTACTGCTTCCCGCCCGTCCGGGCCCACGCGAACGAGGTCGGTGACGGTCACCTGCCAGCCGTTCCTGTGCATACTGACGTACCCCAAGATGCCCTTCGCCTTGTAGGAGAGCCGGCCGTCACGGAACAGACCGTTGGCAATCTGGGTGACCTGATCAGCCGCCATCACGCCCCGGCAAATCCCCGCCCCGAAGCAGCTCACCGCCGTGCCCCGGCGCGTACCGCGCGCAGTGGACACAGCGGCACACCGGCCCCGCCGACGTGGGGCGCTCGGCGGTCCTGAATGCGCCGCAGTACATGTGTTCCATGCCTTCAGGTCACCCGCCAGCCCCGACCAGGCCGGCGGCCACGATCCCCGACCATCGCTCACGATCCAGCAACGGCAGCCGTCTAGCTGCCATGGTCGGGCTCATGGTCGGGCCGACCACGCACCTTCGGCCCGGCGCCCAGTGGTTGCGAGTCGAGGATCCTGCGCATCGGGTTGTGCGGTGTCGCCGCGCAACCCGCCCGGGGTTCCCGCTCGTGCGCATCGGATTACGGGGAGGCTGCGCAGTGCGCCTCGACATTCCAGGTCTCCTCGTGCGCGCGTCCCGTTGCCGGACCCCACACGTCCCTGTCGCGGTGCGAGTGGCGTGCGTCTCTGACCGGTGTGCGGGTCGGGGCCGTACGCGTGTGGTCGCGCGGCGATCCTCCGCCCGAGCACGTACGCCGCCCGCTGCCGGCGCATGGTCGGGGCCGTGGTCGGGGTCTCGTGGTCGGTGGTCGGGTCGGGGCCGGCGGGTTCTCTCAAGGTCAGCAACATTTCGTTCTGACCTGGGAGTTTGACCATGTCCCCTGGCATGCAGACCTCGGAGAGCCAGGCTGGTGCTCCGATGGCGGCAGGCGTGGCCCTTCAGGCGATGCAGCGCCGCGTACGCCTCTCACGCGTGGCCGTCTGGACCGTGATCGCGGCCGGCCCCATCGCCTTGTGCGTCGCCATCGCCTCCACCCCGACCACGGTCCAGGCGGCCACCCCCGCCAAGCCCACCACCGTGCACACCGCGGCCGCCGCCGACCCGGCCGGCTATGCGCAGCTGTTCGTCAGCGCGTGGCTGCGCAGCAGCGCCAACGACGCGACCACTGCGCAGGCCCGGCTTGCGCAGTCACTCGCACCGGACGTCGACCTGCCCGCCCCGGCCGCCGATGCGCAGCCGGCGCCGCAGTCCGTCACGGCGGTGCGCAGTGCGCACAGCGAGAGCGGCGCGTGGTCGGTGACGGTGGCTGCACAGTACGCCGACGGCTCGGTGCGCTACTACACGGTGCCGGTGACCGCCGGCCGCGACGGCGCCTCGTTCACAGTCAGCGGTGCACCCGGCGTGGTGGCCGGCCCCGGCCGGGCCGCGGTGCCGGCGCCGCCGTGCCAGGTGAGCGTCCCCGACAGCGATCTGTCCTCCGCCATCGGCCAGTCCTCACGGCCTATCTCACCGGTGCCGGAGAGACCGACCGCTACCTCGCACCCGGCGTGCACCTGCTGGCCGTCTCCCCCGCCCCCTACACAGCCGTCTCCGTCCAGCAAGTGTCCGCCATCGAACAGGCAGCAGCCGCCGGCAAGGTGCCAGCAGACGGCACGACGGTGCATGTCCAGACCCAGGCGGAAGCCGGGGACGTCGACCTCACCCCGCTGGCGGACGCGGAGCGGTCGCGTACTCACGCCTGGTACCTCACGCCGGAAGGGGTCCGGCTGACCCGCGATCTTCCTGCTCTGCGGGGGCGTCCGCCCTACCCCATCACCTCGAGGACTGCAGCATCGCTGAAGACTCCGCACACGCTCACTGTCGTGCGCGCTCACCTGCCCTTCGCGGCAGACGCCTGTCTGCGCGGTCACGAGCACGGGCTGTGGGACTGGACCCCTGAGGTGTCCCACCCCATCGGTGAGGGAGAGCGGCTCGTGGCCGACGCTGTCATGCACTACACGGTCCTCGACGGCGAACACCGAAGGAAACTGCGCGGCTTCGTGGAGGTCGATCGCAGCACCATGAGCAGCGAGCGCCTGGCCGTGAAGTTGATCGAGTACGCCCGCCTGTTCCAGTACGAAGCCCAGCCCGTCGGCCGCCGCAGGCAGCCGGCTGCCAATGGCCCTGCGTGGCTGCGCTGGTATCCGGTCTTTCCTCGCGTTCTCTTCGTGCTTACGGGTGCCTCCCGGACCACGCTGGACAACCGGATCAGTGACCTCCAGGCGATGGTCGCCCATCACCCACTCGTGGCGGCACTCGCCCGCGAGGTGCAGCTGGGGGCCGGCGCGCTGGAAGACATCGAGCAACACGGTCCCTCCGAATCCGTGTGGGTGCCGCTGACCGGAGGCGCGCCTCGCCCGTGGACCGCCCTGTAAAAGCACCGCCGGTGCGAGCCAGCCGACGGCAGAAGTCCTCTCAGCAGTAGCCCCGCGCACGACTACGCCCCCGCCGGTCGATGGAATCGGCGGGGGCGTAGCCGTTTTCGAGGTGCGCGTCAGGGCTTACGGTGGCGTCCGCGTCCGGGGGCCATCGGTGGCCGTCCGTCTCCGGCCGTGACGGTGATCTGTGCCGCCTCGTCGCTGATGCCGTGGAGCATCCGTTGCGCGGCTGCGTAGTTATCCACGGTGGTCACCGGCACCCACTGGTAGCCGTCCCACTCCATGATCATCCGGGGCGTATCCCGGTCCAGGTGGGCGGCGCGCTGCGGGCCGGTGCCGAGGGTGACGGCGCGGCGTTCACCGACCGGCCGCAGGCGTGCGGCGCGGCGGTCCGCCCATTCGCTCAGCGGCTCGTCTCCCGGCTCACCCATCGCTCGCCCTCCCTCGTTCTCAGGATCAGACCTTAGCCCACGTCGCGGCCTGTCCCTCGGGTGTGACGATGACCTCGAACTCCTCCAGGGGCGGCGCGCCGTCGGTGCGCCACCGTGCCACCTTGTCTTCAACGGCGTCCCAGAGGCGATCGGGTCCGCCCTGACGGACTGTCCAGGAGTCGCCGTCCTTCGCGAACGCGGCCCATGACGCCTTTTCGACGTCCAGGAGTACATGTGTCTCCCGGCCATCCCACGTGAGGGTGACGCGCTGGGCCTGGGGGCGGCGAGTTGGGCGACGAAGCGCGTGTTCCAGTCGTTCAGCACGTCGGGCGCGAGGGTGGCAGGGCGCTCCTGCCCGGCGTTCAGGTCAGGGAGGGTGCCCAGGGGCGGCGGGAGTTGGGGGCGGGCGAGCATGAAGGAGACTTGGCCGCCAAGGAACCGGCCGCGTGCGGTGCCGTCCTCGCCCACGGTGAGGCGGGCGAGTTCGGAGGCGTACAGCCAGCCGGACAGGGTGGCAAGGATGGTCCCGCCGGGCCGGGTCTGCTCCACCCACGCGTGGGGGAGAGCGACCACGCCGCAGGTGGCGACCAGCCGGTCATACGGTGCGCCGTCGGGGCAACCGGCCAGACCGTCACCCACGATCACTTGCGGGCAGTAGTCGCAGTT
The DNA here is from genome assembly GCF_001636945.3 of Streptomyces sp. FXJ1.172. NCBI lineage: Bacteria > Bacillati > Actinomycetota > Actinomycetes > Kitasatosporales > Streptomycetaceae > Streptomyces > Streptomyces sp. FXJ1.172. The sequence goes on from NZ_CP119133.2 coordinate 363,331, forward strand.
CCCAAGGGCTACCCGGGCCGTGCCAGCAACGTCGGCGTCGACTTCCACGGACGTCACGCGGTCGTCACCGAGCCGGTGGCACAGGAGTCCGGTGGAGTAGCCCGATCCGATTTCCAGCACCCTGTGCCCGTCCTGCACTTGCAGCTCTTCCAGCATGCGCACCACCAGGGACGGCAGGGTGCGGGACGAGGTGGGGGCGCGCAGGATCTCACCGCGGATGTCGCGGGGGGCGATGGTGTCGGCGATCTGGGTGACGAGGGATTCGTCGTCGTAACAGCGCTCCAGCCATCGGGGATCGTCGGGCATGACCGGCCGCCATGCGGTCGGGGCGGAGCCGGGTACGGGCTCGAAGAAGCCGCCGCTCAGGAACTCGTGCCGGGGTACCTCTTCGACGGCTGCTCGCCATGGTGCGGTGCGGAGCTGTCCGCCGGCGGCCAGCCGGTCGGCGAGCGCCAGGCGTAGGGCTTTGTCGTCGTCACTCACGTGGTGTTCTTCCTCTCCAGCAGATCAGCCATGGCCGCGATCATGGGCAAGCCGGTCTCGAGCTCCAGCCACGCCCACTGTCCCGAAGGGTTGCACTCCAGGAACCACCATGTCCCCCAGCGGTCTATGGCGAAGTCGAAAGCGCCGAAGACCAGCCCGAAAGAGGCGAGATACCGGTACAGGGCTGTGGTCAGGCCGTCCGGGGGTGTGACGGTGGTGTAGGTGAGCTGGGTGTAGTCGGTGCGCCAGTCCAACAGGTCCGAGTCGATCCGGACGGTAAACACGTGGTCGCCGATCACCGTGACCCTCGCGTCAGCCGCCTTGTCCACGCGCTGCTGGAACAGGTGGGCGGTGCCGCCTACCTCGACGTCGATGTCGTCGGCGGTGACCTCGTCCACTTTCACAGTGCAGGAGACGCCCTCGTCGTCCTGGTAGAGCGGGGCGGCTAATGGCTTGTAGATCACCGGCCCGTGCCGCTTGACGAATGAGCGGGCCGCGTCGGGGGTCGAGGTGATCAGGGTGGGCGGGAGCTGGAACCCGGCTGCCGCGGCGGCGGCGAGACCGGACGGTTTGAACTCGGCGTCGCCGATGCGGTGCGGGTGGTTCACGTACAGGCAGCCTGGCAGGGAGGCGATGATGCCGCCGAGCCCGTAGCGGGCCTGGGCGACGGCGAAGCGGGCCGTCTGCTGATCGAGGTGGGGGAAGGCGAAGCCGGACGGGCGGCGGTAGTACAGCGACCGTACGTTCCCGAGGTCGGCGGTACGCGACGGCGTGGTCAGGGTGCCTTGGATGCCGTCGCTGGTGATGGTGGCCGCAACAGACAAGGTGGCGGGGAAGTCCCCGGAGTCGAACCGCACGACCGGGATGCCCCGGCCGTGCAGCTCGTCAATCACCAGGTCGGTTGTGGGGTCGTCCAGGTTGGTGACGACCAGGACCGGACCCGGATGCGTCACTGGTCGTTGTCGTTCCCGGTGTCGCTGTCCTGGGTGGTGCCGTTGCCGTCAGGGCTGGTGCCCGTGGGCGGGTTCGTGCCGGTGCTGGTGCCGTGCCCCGGCATCCTCACCGGCTGTCCGGTGGCGTCGAAAAAGCGGCTGGTCTGGGTGGCCGGGTCCAGCTCGACGCGGGCGTAACCGGGAGCGAGTGCCGGGTAGGGGGTCATGCGGCGCAGGCCCCAGGGGGCTGGGGTGTTGGCTCCTGACGGCAGCGGGGTGCCAGTCGGGACACGATCGGAGTGAGCGAACAACGTTCCTCCCTTGGTCGGTTGTACGGCTCTTGCTGGACCCTGCCGGGCCGGGGTGTGATGAGCAAGACGGCCCGGCAGGGGGCTTGTGGGGCCGTCCGCCCCAGGAGATTGAGCGGACGGCCGTTGTGGTCCCGGAGGCGAGGGACCGTCCCGCGCGATGACATCGTCGCCGGTCTGCTCGCCGATGAACGCCTGCTCAGGGCGTGCGCCGAGCGGGACATGGGCGCGGTGTTCCGGATGCTCAATGCGCGGGGCGTCAGTACGCGGCGGATCGCCGCCGCTGCCGACGTCACACAGGGGCGCTTGTACGACTACATGAACGGCAAGAGCCGGGTCGAGAAGCTGACGCTGTTCGAGCAGATCGCCGACGCCTTCCACATCCCTGGGCACCTTCTGGGACTGGCTCGACGGTCATGGGAGCCCGCGCCGGCGCACGCGGAGCATGAGCGGGCGGACCGGCCGCCGCCGGACGGTGACGACCTGGTGGCGGTGGACCACTTCCGCAGCGCTGACCGGCAGACCGGCGGCGGCCGGTTGTACGGGGCTGTCGTCCGCCATCTGTCGGACCGCGTGGCACCCCGGCTGGTCGACATCAGCAGCGGCCCGCAGGTGTTCGCCGCAGCAGCCGCACTGACCGAGATGGCCGGTTGGATGGCGCACGACTCCGGACACGACGACCGCGCCGCCCAGCAAGCGTCGGCCAAGACCTCCTGAGTACGAACCCCACTCTCGGTTCGGTCCGGGTGGTGCAGCAACTCGACGGACTGCGCGAGCTGCTGGAACCGCACCGGGGATACCTGCCGGTCCGGGAGTACCTGACGCGATTCGACGAAGCACGCCGCGCGAGAATGCTCCTGCTGGCTGACCTGATCCCGCCGTCCCCGGGAGGCACCACCGCATGAGGCCGACAGCACCCAACCCCGCCGACACCGACGCCTGGAACGCCTATCTCGCGGAAGGCAACGCGAAGCAAGCCCGCAAGCGCGTAGCGGCCGACGTGCTGCTGCGGGACCCATCCGGCCGCGTGCTTCTAGTGAACCCCACCTACAAACCGGGGTGGGACCTGCCCGGCGGCATGGCGGAAGCCAACGAGCCGCCGGAGGACACCGCACGCCGTGAACTGATGGAGGAACTCGGCGTACATGTCACCCTGCTCGGGCTGCTGGTGGTGGACTGGGTCGCCCCGCACGGCCCCTGGGACGACCAGATCGCGTTCATCTTCGACGGCGGCACACTCGACCAGGACCAAGCCGACCGCCTACGGCCACGAGACGACGAGCTGTCCGAAGCTTCCTTCGTCACGCCCGCCGAAGCCTCCGTTTACCTGCAGGACCGCATCCGCCGCCGGTTCGAACACGCCCTGAAGGCACTCGATACGGGACGGCCGCTGTACCTCCGAGACGGCGAACCCGTCATATAGACCCGATCCCGACGGCTCTTCACGCGCGGCCCGGTGGGCAACCAGAGCCCTGGCGGCCGCAGAAAAGAGTGTGCGGGCACACGGCGACGTTGGGCGTCCCTCCCCCAGCCAGCGAGTCCCTCCGTTGCCGTCTGATCGGCCGTCACACGGGCCTACGGGGCTGCTGCGGCGCGCGGGGCTCCACAGGGAGCCGTACAGGCCGCGGTCGTAGGCGAGGTGGACCAGCGCGGTGTCCTCGGCGTCGGGGTGTGCGGCGGTGGTGTCGGCCAGGACGCGGTCGGGCAGGCCGAGGTACCAGATGAGCAGGTCAATGGTGGTAGCCCATGTCCACCGCGGCGCCGCCGCCGGCCAGGGATGTCCGGCTGCGCCAGTCGGCGGACGGGTCGGAGCAGTGGAAGGTGTGGCGGCCCTCGACCAGGTACGGCTGCCTGATCTGGCCCAGGAGCCGCACCGATGCGGTGTAGACCGGGTGGAAGCGGCGCTGGACGGTGCCCATCAGCTGAATGTCGGTCTTGTCGCACAGCGCGACCGGCTCAGCGGCCTCGGCCGGGCCAGTCGCGAACAGCTTCTCCTCTGAAGGGGCCCACATGGACCAGACGCCGCACGATGGCTGGCGTGACGCGGTTCGCCACCGCGTCCCACAGCAGCCACAGGCTGCTGCGGGCCATCGCCTCTTTCCTCTCAGTCCCTGGGCCGCCGAGCCGCCACTGCTGCTCCCACGTTATGGCGCCCCACATGGCGCTCAAGTGTGTGACGGACCTGCTCTGCTGGGTTCCCCAGCTCTGTCGACCCGTGTCGAGACGGCGGAAGTGGGTCCGCGCGTTCGGAAGTCCGCTTGGTACGTGGCTTCGCGGGAACCTGCTTGACGCACTGCCGTCACAGGGCGCGGAGCAGCCAGGTCAGGTCTAGTTCGCGGGCGGTCAGGCCGGCTGTCTCGCGGAGTTGGTCGGCTTCGGCTCCGGGGGGCAGTTCGCCGGCGAGAGTGAGGGCCGCTGCCGCCGTTTGCGGGCGGGCGCCGAGGGATGCTCGCAGGTGGTAGGACCGGCGCAGCTGGGCGATGCCCTGTTCCCGGTCCTGTTCCAGGAGGTGGGCGCCGATGTGGCGTACGGCGTAGGACTCCAGCAGCGCGTCGCCGTGTTCCCGGGCGTGCCCCAGTGCCTGCCGGTAGGCCGTGTTGGCGGCGTCAGGATCCTTGTCGATGTGGTCGGCGACCACTCCGAGCCAGAACGTGGCCCAGCCGGTCAGCCGTGAGTCGGCCGTGGCGGTGGTGAAGTCCTCGCGAGCCCGCTGCACGTCTTCGGGGAGCGGGTTCAGGCTGAACAGCAGCCGGGTGTAGCGGTTCTGTGCGCTGAGGTATCCGGCGAGTACGGGGGCGGACGGCTGGAGTGCGCTGACCGCCTCCTCGGCCGCCGCGGCGCCGTCCAGCCTCCAGAAGTAGCGGTCCACCAGGATCTCGGCCCGCTCCGCCACCGCGTCCGCCGGCAGCAGGGCGAGCGCCTCGTCCCACCGGCCCATACGGCGCAGCATTCGCGCGGCGGCGGTTCCACCGTCCATCATGTAGGCGGCATCAGTTGTCATGGTGCCTACTGTTCAGGCTGGGAGGTAGGTGGTCAAGTGCGTTACGTCGACTACATCGGGAATCTGACCCGGCTTGCGGTCGAGATCGTCAACGGCGACGACCCGAGCGAGCTGCGCCGGGAGATGTTCTGCCAGCACCGGATCGCCGAACCCGACCCCGAGCAGCTCGGCGAGTTCCTGCCCAGGCTGCTCCGCGCGGTGGAGGCCGCATCCCAGGGCGGGCCGCTCGCCCCCGTCAATGCCCTGCTGGAACAGCACCCGCCGCTCATCCGGGTCGACGACCACAACGGCGAAGGCTCACCGCACCTGCACTTCGCTCCCAACGGCGAGAACCCCGTGCACTGGCTCGGACGCAGCTGCTCCGCGGCACTCGCGCACGTCGTCTGCGGCGACCCGGCCGTGACAATCGGCCGCTGCCACGCCACCGACTGCGAGCGCTTCTACGTCGACGACTCCCGCAACCGCACCCGGCGGTTCTGCTCCAACGCCTGCGCCAGCCGGACCACCGTCGCCGCCTACCGCGCCCGCCGCAAGGCTGGACACTGACCCGGCACGGTCACCCGTAGACAGGTTCGGGTCTCCTGACGGGGTCCTGACAAGTCACGCCGTAAGCTCTCGTTCATGGCTGCCGAATCCGTAAACCTGCGCCCCGTCGACGAGGACGACCTCCCCCTGCTGGAACGCTTCCTCACCGAGCCGGAGACGGCGGGGCCGTTCCAGTGGTACGGCTACACCGACCCGCGGCGGTTCCGGCAGCGCTGGACGGAGAACCGGCTGCTCGGTGAGGACGGCGGCCAGCTCATCGTCACGGCAGGGGACGACCCGCTGGGGTTCGTCGCCTGGCGGAAGGTTGTCGTCACGGCCTCCACCTACTGCTGGAACATGGGCGCCCAGCTGCTGCCCGAGGCCCGCGGCCGGGGCTTCGGCACCCGGGCCCAGCTACAGCTCGTCCGGTACCTCTTCGCCCATACACCCGTGATGCGGATCGAGGCCGACACCGAGGCCGAGAACATCGCCGAGCAGCGGGCTCTGGAGAAGACCGGGTTCACCCGCGAGGGCGTACTGCGGGGCATCGCCTTCCGGGACGGCCGGTGGCGCGACGGCGTCGCCTACAGCGTGCTGCGCGACGACCCGCTGCCCGCCGACGTGTGAGGCGTACACCTCGTCTTGCCCGGACTCCTACCTCTGCCCCCAGGGGAAAGGTAGCTGTCAGTGATCCTCTGGGTGGCAGCCCCGGGGCACGGTAGCAAGGACGACGCGAACCGACGCCCCGTCTTCCCCTTCGAACGCGACACGAAGCACGACCCTGCCTGGAGCCGCTTCTACGGCACCACGTCAAAGCAGCCGTCCCTGAGCATCACCCAGACCACCGACACGAATCCGCACGACGCACTGACCAGCACTCAGATCTCCGGCCACAAGGTCGCCGTCAACGGCCACCCTGGCGACTTGGATGACAACGGCCCCGACAACCGCACCGTCATCTGGTCCGACGGCACGTACACCTTCGTCATCAACACAGCCGACCCTCATGTCACCAATGCACAGCTTCTTGAGATCGCCAGCCATCTGGCCTGACGGGAGTCGACACCGAACTCGCCAAGCTCGCCCCGGCCGACGACCAGCGCCTGCCCCCTCGTCCCATCGCCCGGCGACGGCCGCCGGGGAGATCGCTCTTTCGGCTGGGGAAGCTCCTCAAGTAGTGTCCACGCTGTGTCGATGTGATCGGGGGACACGTCGGGAGAGCTGTCCACCGTGGCGGGCTTGCTCGTGGACGCCCTCGACTCCCGGTCGTGGCCCGGCGTCACCGAGATGGAACCGACAGACATCGCCCCGAAGCGGTGAGCTGTGACGAGGCGTAGGTTCAGCCGGGCGGCGTGGCCCCGGGCAACTGCCCCGACGCGGGCCTCAGGCTGCTCGCCGGTACGGCCACCGCCCAGGGTTCGGTCAGGGGTGGTGCGGGGGTCTGACCCCGAGGACGCTGAGCATCGCCCGGGTCGCCGGGCTGGGATTGAAGCGGCTCCACACCAGGTATTCCAGCCGGTGCGGGCCGTCCACGACCGGGACCAGGGCCAGGTCGGGATCGGCGGCGGCGAGCGGACGGATGAACGCCGATGGCAGCAGGGCGACGCCGAGCCCGCGCCCGATCAGCCGCGTGATCAGCTCCACCACCCCGGCCTCGTAGGCCACGTCGCGGACCAGCCCCGCGGCGGCGAACGCCCGGTCAGACTGGGCCCGCGCAGGCGTCCCCGACACGAAGTCCACGAATGTCTCCCCGGCGATCTCCGCCAGCGTCACGCGGGACGCCCGTGCCAGCCGGTGCCCGGCCGACACCGCCAGGACGTGCGCGTCGTGATCGAGGACGACCGCCTCCACCCCGGCCGGCCGCTCGCCCTCCGGCAGGCCCAGGAAGGCGATGTCCAGCTTGCCGTCCCGGACCGCCGCCGCCAGGTCGTCGCTGCGCCCCGAGCGCAGGGCCACCCGCACGTCCGGATGCTGGGCGCGGTAGCGCTGGAGCAGCTCCGGTACGTCGACGGCTGCCGTGGTCACGATCACGCCGACGGCCAGCCGACCGCGCACCACCCCGGTCGCGGCCGCCGCGTCCGTCACCGCCCGGTCGGCGGCGGCCAGACACTCCCGCGCGCCGACCAGGAACGCCGCGCCCGCGCTGGTCAGTTCGACCCGGCGGCTGGACCGGGCGAACAGCCGCACCCCCAGCTCTCGCTCCAGGGCGGCGATCCGGTGACTGAGCGAGGACTGCACCACGGCACAGCGCTCGGCGGCCCGGGTGAAGTTCAGGGTGTCGGCGACGGCGACGACGTACCGCAGCTGCTGGAGGTCCATACATCGATGATCTGTGGCCATGGCTGTGATGACAACCATGCTTTGGAATCATGGCTGCCCGCTGGCGACACTTCTCCCATGCATCCCACGCACGCCCCGCATCGGCACCGGGGACAGGCGGCGAACGTCGCCCTGACCGCGCTCGCCCCTGCCGCCTGGGGCACCACCTACGCAGTGACCACACGGCTGCTCCCGCCCGGCCATCCGCTGTTCGCCGGGCTGATGCGCGCCCTGCCCGCGGGGCTGCTGGCGCTGGCGATCACCCGGGTGCTGCCGCGCGGGCCGTGGTGGTGGAAGACGGCGGCGCTCGGCGCCCTCAACATCGGCGCCATGCCGCTGCTCTTCGTGGGGGCCGAACGACTGCCCGGCGGGGTCGCGGGCACCCTCGGCGCGGCCCAGCCCCTGTTGGTCGCCGCCCTCGGCACCGCTCTGCTTCACGAGCGGCCCACGGCCTGGCGGCTGGTTTGGGGGGTGCTCGGGGTGCTCGGTGTCGGACTCGTCGTGCTCGGCCCGCGGGCCGAGCTGGACACCGTCGGCGTGCTCGCCGGGCTCGGGCACACGGCGACCATGGCGGCCGGGGTCGTCCTCACCAAGCGCTGGGGACGTCCCGAAGGGGTCGGCCCGCTCGCCCTGACCGGCTGGCTGCTGACCTCCGGCGGGCTGCTGATGCTCCCGCTCACGCTCGGCCTCGAAGGGATACCGGGGCGGATCGACGCGGGCGCGACCGGCGGTTATCTCTGGCTCGGCAGCATGGGCGGGCTGATCGCGTACACCCTGTGGTTCCGCGGGCTCGGCCGTCTCCCGGTCGGTGCGTCCGCACCGCTGGTGCTGCTGTCCCCGCTGGTCGCGACGGTCATCGGGCTCGCCGAGGGGGAGTCGCTGAGCCTGGCGCAGTTGCTCGGCTTCGCCCTGGCCCTGACCGCGATGCTGGCCGCCCAACTCGGACCCAAGGAACGGAAGAAGACCGTGCAGGAAGGAGAGGTACATGATGAAGATCGCCGTGCTCGGAGCCACCGGGATGGTCGGTGCCCGGGTGGTGACCGAGGCGAGGGCGCGCGGACACCGGGTGCTGGCGTTGTCCCGGAAGCCGGCGAGTGAGGACCCGGGCGTGACACCGGTCGCCGTCGACGCGCAGGACGCGGCCGCCGTACGGGAGGCACTTGCCGGGTCGGCCGCCGAGGCCGTCGTCCTGGCCGTGCGGACGTACCCGGCCGACGAGGTCTTCCTGGTCGGCGCCACCCGGACGGTGCTGGACGCCGCCGCGGGGCTCGGGATCCGGGTGCTCGTGGTCGGCGGGGCCGGGGCGCTGCGCAGTCCCGCCGACCGGGAGCTGCCGGTCGCGGAGAACCCCGCGTACGTGCCCCCCGAGTACCGAGCGGTGGCCGCCGCCGGTGTGGCCCAGCTGCACGCCTGCCGCGCCCATGCCGGTGCCGACTGGGTGTACCTGAGCCCGCCGGCCCTGCTGCAACCCGGCGACCGCAGCGGCCGTTACCGGCGCGGCACCGACACCTTGCTCGTCGATGCCGACGGGCGGTCGTACGTCAGCGCCGAGGACCTGGCGGTCGCCATACTGGACGAGCTGGAAAACCCGGGCCCCGAGCGGCACTTCACAGTTGCCGAGGCACCTCCCGCCTAGTAGGACTCCGTTACCGGTAGTTCGTTAAATCCGGTGGTGGTGTGGGTTGACGTCAGGTCGGGTTGGTCGTAGGCCGGTGATAGATGTCAACTGCCTTGCTAGGAGCTGCATATGACAGCTCGCCGTCCGTGTCCGCCTGCACCGGGGCCGTTGGAGGACTACGCGGCCCGGTTCGACGACCTCTTCTTCAGCTTGGCCCAGCGGCGAGGGTTTCGCGAGTACCTGACCGGGCTGCTGGCGCCGCGGGAGCGGAACAAGACGATCACCTGCCTGGCCGGGGCGGAGCCGGTGACAGATGCGGGGATGCCGGGGGTGCAGCGGCTGCAGTTCTTCCTGTCCGAGTCGCCCTGGGAGGTCGAGCAGGTCAACGACCGGCGCCTTGAGCTGCTGCGTGAGGAGTCGGCAACGGCTCCGCACGATCGGCGCGCGAGCCGGCCCCAAAGAAGATCGCGGATGCCGTGGACGGAAGGACGCTGCTGATCTGGGCTACTGCGTCGCGCGCTGGTTCTCGGCGATCTGGCATCTTTGAGTTATCGGCGTTTCAGGCGGTGGCCGAGTCTCTGGGCGGTTCCTCGATCGGAAAGAGGATCGGGCTGAGCAAGTACCGCGCGCGGTCGCCTGCGGGCTGGTTGGCCAGCCGGGGGGCGATCGCGCTGCGCAACTCACCGATCAGCTCATGAAGTTCGTCGCGGCTGAGCCAGACAGCGTGCTGCCGGTAGCCGACAAGATCCGCGGCCGGGTCGGCGTGGTCTTGTCCGAGGTACGCATTGAACTCGGCGGCCAGCACGGCGAGCGCGATGGCGAACGCGCCACGGTGATCGTCGAGCGAGAGCGACTTGACGGTGTCGGCGTCGATGACCGCCCGGTCCTGGCGCAGGCGGAAGACCCGTTCCACCGCACCCCGCACCCGCCGCTCCTCGGCCACTTCGAGGATTCCGCCCCCGGAGAGCAGGTCGACATGCCGGTAGACCATCGCCTTCGACACGTCCGGCACCAGCGCGCACAACTGGGACGTGGTCAGCATCCGCCCGCCACGCATGGCGTGCACGATCCGCAGGCGCACCGGGTGCGCCAGGAGTTCCAACGTGTCCATGAGCCAACCTTCTCGCAATCTGCTACCGTTCGCAAAAAATGAGAAAGGTAGCGGGGGATGGAAGCGAGTCCGATACAGAGTGCGAGCGGGTCGTCGACCTGGCATGCAGCGGGCGCTTCACCGAGATCGAAGAGCTTTTCGCCCCGCGGCTGCGAGCAGTCGTGTACGCGGAAACGGTGCGGACGGCCTGGGCGACCGAGACGGGCATGAAAGGATCGATCTCGCAGATCGGTCAACCGACGACCGAACAGCGCGACCCGGGGCTGGTCCGCGTGAGCGTCCCGGTGACCTGCGAACACGGGGGCCAGACCGTGGTCATGTCGGTGGACGACACCGGCATGCTGCACGGCCTACGATTCGCCCCCCTGTCCACCACGTCGTGGACACCACCGCCCTACGCGTCCCAGAGCAGGTTCACCGAGCAGGAGGTCACAGTCGGCACCGGCCCACTCGCCGTGCCCGGCACGCTGACGCTGCCCCGCAAGCGCGGCCCGCGGCCCGGCGTCGTACTCCTCAGCGGCGGCGGCCCCTTCGACCGCGACGAGACCAGCGGAGCGAACAAGCCGCTGAAGGACCTGTCCGGCCGGCGGGGCACTGCGGCCCCTGCGCGACCCCGCCGAGGCGGAGGACGAGGACAACGAGGCGGGAACGGACAGACTGGATCGGACACATTGTTCGGACTGCCCAGGACGGACGGGGCTTGCTTTCCGGGGCCGGATCATTGGCGCAAGGCACCGTGACCGCGGTGGAGTTTGGCGCGTTGGAGGAGCAGACACGCCGATCCCGTACTCGCGTGTGGTCCTTCCTCACCTCGAGTGCGGGACTGGGCCGCCGGCTGCGGTGACCGCTTTGTCATGGCAGGCGTTCCCCGGGTCTGGGAGAAGTCATGGAACAGCAGCCGTGCCACGAGTCCGCAGCCCGGCCGGCCGCCGGCGAGGTGGCTGTGGGGGCCGGGCTCCACATCCGCCGCATTGCGGGGACGTTGACGGCCGGTCCCCTCGGCCCCTGCCGGCCGGCGCGCGATCGGCAGGGGAAGCGCCGTCAGGCTGTGGGTGATGTCTGGGGCCCCGTACGGCAGCAACCGACCTGCTGACATGACCAAGCGCAAGGGCCACCGGCTGTGGCATCCACCGCGCGTGCCCGGGGAGCAGCCGCAGCAACGTGTGGTCGGCCACCTGGAACTCTTCTACGACCAGGTCGTCGTCGTGTTGGTGGGACAGGCCGCCCACCATCTGGCCGGGCATCTCACGTGGTCCGGGGTGGGCGAGTTCGCCGCGGTGTTCGCCCTGGTGTGGATCGCTTGGCTCAACGGCACCGTCCACCACGAGCTGCACGGCCGCGAGGACGTGCGGGGCCGCGTCCTGTTCCTGGTGCAGATCCTCGTCCTGGTCCCGCTGGGGGCGTTCATCCCCAAGGCAGGCGGGGAGAACGGAGTCAAGTTCGCCGTCGACGCGGGGATCCTGTTCGCCGTACTGGCCGTCATCTGGATGCTGGCGGCACGCCGCAACCCCCCGGCGTGGCACGTGCCCAGCCGGTTGTACGTGACCTTGACGGCCGGGCGCGCGGTCGTTCTCTTCGCGAGTGCCTTCCTTCCACCCGGCGCCCGGCTGCTTGTCTGGGGGCTGCTGGCGGCCGCGTCCCTGGTCGAAATCGCGGTCGTGATCGCCCTGTTCCCGCACGGTCAGACGGAGGTTCTGTGCTTCACCGACGCGCTCAGGGAACGGTTCGGGCTGCTCATCATTATCGTGCTCGGTGAGGTGCTCACGGGCGTGGTGACCGGGCTGTCCGACGAACCGATCAGCGCTCTGAACCTGACGGTCGCGATAGTGGCCGTCCTGGTCGGATTCGGCGCGTGGTGGACGTATTTCGATTTCGCCGGGCACTATCGGCCCAGGCGTACCCGCGTGGTGACCCTCCAGTGGATGTTCACGCATCTGCCGCTCACGCGGACGGTGGCCGCCATGGGGGCTGCGATCGTCAGCCTGGTCGAGCACGCACACGACCGCCGTACCCCAGCCGCGACGGCCTGGGTACTGTGCCCGGGCGTCGCGATCGTGCTGTCGCTCACGATGCTCCTCGTGACCGGCCTGGAGGTCTGGCACCGGGACCGCGAGCGGTACCTGCCGGCCGTCCGCACCTGCCTCGCCATGGCACTCGCCGCCCTGGCCCTCGGCCCGGCACGCCCGGCGCCGCTGGTTCTCGCCGTCGTACTCGTCGTCCTTCTCGCCATTCCCTGGGCCGTTGCCGTGACACGCCGTATGGCCTTGGACGACGAAACGACCACGCCATGACGTTCACGGTCAGTCGCGCCCAGTACCTGCGAACGGCGTCTGACCAGGGTCCGTTCGATTCCTTACCCCGGGCAAATGCTGCCCCGGGCCCAGGTACTTACCGGGTCGGTCCGGGCGGTCGTCCCGGCCGCCGGGGATGACCGGCAGGACCGGGTCGGCGGGGGCGAACTCGCCGAGGTCGAGAGCAACCTCGCGCCAGTTGGTGATCGGCTTCAGCAGCCGGGCGGTGTCGTCGGGGAACGGCAGCGGCTCAGTGTCGGGGACGACGGGCTGGAGGATGGACGCGGCGAGCCGGACGTAGTTCACCGACCGCGGCGGCGCCGGAGGCGACGGCGTCGCGATCGACCAGGGCCTCGATGGTGCGCACGTTGCGCTCGAAGTAGCCGGCTTCGGAGTAGGCCTTGGACAGAGTGTTGGCTGTGATCTTCGCGTAGTACTGGGTGGATTGCGGGGATCGGTGTCCTAGCCAGGCCTGCAGCTCGAACAGGGTCATCGGTTCTTTGGCGTTGTAGAGCTGGCTGGCGATGGTGGACCGGGCGCGGTGGCTAGTGATGTTGCCGCGGACGTCAGCGGCCGGGACTCCGGCCTTGCGACACAGCATCGGGATGATGGTGTTGTTGATGTAGCTGGTGGAGACGCGGCGGGCCCGGACGGCGAACAGCGGGTCGACCAGCTCGCCGGTGCGTCGGTCGGTGAACTTCGGCTGGTCGGGGCGGACGGCCTGCCAGGCGTCGACGGCCTGGCCGAGGATCGGGTCGACCGGTTCGGTGAAGGCGGTGCCGGTCTTATGGGTGGGGACGTCGAGCAGGCAAACCGCGTCGCGGGCCAGGACCTGCTGCGAGTCGCCGACGATCGGTTTCCCGTCGCGCTGCCTGCGGATGCAGCCCACCCTCAGCCGGGCGATCTCGTTGCTCCCTCCGCCAGCAGCTGCTCGAACTGCCGGCTCCGTCGTCGCGGATGCTCTCGGCTACCACGACAAGACCACCACCAGGCTTCGCAAGGAGACCGGCGGAACATGGAGCCGATACTCCCCAGGGGATCACACAAGGTCACCAACGGGCTGGGTTCCTCGGGGAACCGGCGACAGTTGAATACGCGAACTCGCCAGTACGAAGGCCGGTAGCGGTCTGTGGATCGGAAACAGGGCGCGTGGCAGATCCCGACCACACCGGCCGGCACAGCCGGGAGCTCAGCGCTCGCGGTGGCGCAGGTAGTGCCGTGCGGCGCGGGCGCGGTTGCCGCATCCAGCGGAGCACCATTCGCGGCGCGGATGGTCCTTGAGGAAGAACATCATGCAGCCCGGTGCGTGACAGGCCCGCAAGTCGTGGCGCCCCGGGCCTGCCAGCAAGGCGGCGGCGCTGCTGGCCAATGCCGCGAGCGCAGCTGGGACGGGCGGGCGGTCCGTCGCAACGTTGGTCGTGAAGCCGTCCTTTCCGAAGCTGAGTTGCACCCAGTAGGGCGCCGCGGCCGCGCAGGCGTTCAGGTGGGCGAGGTCTTCGTCGCGCGCCTGGTCGTTCTCTGTCGCCGCCCTGATCAGGCTCCGGATGGCGTCACGTAGCGCCAAGAAGTCGGCGGTCTGGGTATCCGTCAGTTCGACGTCGGCCAGCGGTCCGCCGTTGCCGAGGCCGAGCGCCGTTGCGTGGCCTTGCAGCCACGCGGCCAGCTGATCCGTCGCGGCGATGCCGTCCCGCAGTCGGCCGCGCGAGCGGAACAGCGTGTTCGCGAACTCCACGGCCAGCGGCTCGCCCTGTTCGGCACCAGCAGCCGACGCCGGATGTCCTGTAGTCGTCATTGACTAATGGTAGCTCGCACTTGCATCCATTAGATCCCCCTGTCATGATCGGCGCAGCTCCTAACGGAAGCAGCGCACATCAGCCATTAGAATTTTCGGGGGCCCGCATGCCAACCACACACCCCGCACCCCACCCGAGTGCGGACGCGACGACCACAGCCCCGCGAACGCTCTGGCGCAACGCGGACTTCTTGAAGTTCTGGTCGGGAGAAACCCTCTCGCTGTTCGGGAGTCAGGTGACCAACCTGGCCCTGCCACTCACCGCGGTGCTGGTCTTCCATGCCACCTCCACCGAGGTCGGTCTGCTGCGCTTCCTGCAGTTGGTGCCCTACCTCGGGCTCGCCATGGTCTTCGGCGTCTGGGTCGACCGGGCCCGCCGCAAGCGGGTGATGCTCCTGGCCAACGGCGCGCGAATGGCCCTGATCGGCCTGATCCCGCTGCTGTCCACCGCGCACCTCCTGACCCTCCCAGCCCTGCTCGCGCTGGCCTGCGCGATCGGCGTCTTCTCGGTGCTCTTCGACGTGAGCTGGATGTCCTTCGTGCCCACGCTGGTCCGCCACCGCGACCGCTACCTGGAGGCGAACCAAAAACTGGGCACGACCTCCTCGGCCGCCGAGGTCGCCGGTCCCGGACTCGCCGGCGCACTCGTCGGCGCCCTGACCGCGCCGATCGCCCTGATCGCGGACGCCGCCTCGTACCTGGTGTCCCTGGCCACCCTGCTGTGGATCCGCACGCCCGAGCCGCGGCCCGAGCGTCCCGATCCGACCCGAGCGCAGGGCAGGCGGCACCTCGGCAGGGAGATGCGCGAGGGACTGCACTGGGTCTTCGGCGACAAGGTGCTGCGGCCCCTTGCGTTCATCGCACCGTTCTGCAACTTCTCGATGGTCACCATCTGGACCATGTTCCTGCTCTACGCAGTCCGGGTGCAGGGGCTGACGGCCACCCAGGTCGGCATGGTCTTCTCCGCCTCCAGCCTAGGAGGGCTGCTCGGGGCGGCACTGTCCCGTTGGCTGATCGACCGCTTCCGCCTCGGGATCCTGTACGCCGTCGCCATGTCGGCGATCTTCACCGGCCCGCTGCTTATCCCGCTGGCCACGGGGTCCAAGGCCACGGTGATCGGGTTCTTCGTCCTGTCGTTCTTCATCAGCTACCTGGGCCTCGGGGTGGCCAATGTGGTCATGGTGAGCCTGCGACAGGCGCTGACCCCGACCGCTCTCATGGGCCGGATGAACGCCGCCTTCCGGACCGTGCTGTTCGGCGGCGGCTCCCTGGGCGGCCTCGGCGGCGGGCTGATCGCCGGCGCACTGGGCCTGCGCACCGGCATCACAGTGCTGACCGTTGCCTCGGCGGCGATGGTGGTCCCGGTCCTGCTCTCCCCGGTCAGTAGGCTGCGGAACCTGCCGCAGCGGACCGCCGACGAAAGCTGACCCCGCCTCCGCAAACACGTCCCACCGCGCACCCAGGCAAAGACCCAGTCCGGCCGTCGAGAACCTGCAACCCGCTCTGGCTCACCGACGCCCAGCGCTCCCGGGTCCAGGCATGGCAGAAGGAGTACATCGAGCTGCCGGTGCCCTGCTCGCCGCGCCCGCAGTGATGGTCTCCGGGCTTCACTGGATGGGCGTGTGTCGACTCGGACGGCAGGCGACTGTTCGTGTGGTCAGCAGGGCGCCCGGGGGCCGAGTGGGAGATCGTGGCGCTCAATTCTGGGATGTCTTCTGGGAGTCTAGTTGCCGCCTCCTCCGGAGCCGTACCGGGTAACCGAGCTGTAGCACGGACATGCCGGAAGGGCCCGACCGCGCTCGTGGTCGGGCCCTTGGTCATGCGGCTGGAGGTTCTTCCGTCTCCGGTGGTGCGGCTCGGTCGTCGATGACGATGCGGACGGGCGTTCCGTCGCCGCCGCGGTTGGGCTTGCTGATGATCTCCTGCACTGCTGCGGTGATCTTCTGGCGGATGTGGTCGGCGATCGCCCGGGTCACGGGGTTACCGGTCGTCTCTGCCAACTGGCCGAGGCTGGTGATGGCAGCTTCGAGGCTGGGTCCCGAGAAGCGGACGCTGACGAATCCGTCGTGGTCTTCGACCTTGCCCGGGATGTGGAAGTGCTGTTCGTTTCCGGCGACTTGGATGAGGAAAGCCCAGGTGTCGCGGTGGGCTTCGACGGTGGCGTGGGCGACGCCCGCGGCGGCGCGGAGAATGTCCGGATCGGGTTCGGCAGGGCCAGGGGCCTCAGCCTCCGAGTGCGGCTCGCATGCCGCTGGCTCGGGTTGTGTCGGCGGTGAGGGATCCGCGGCCGGCTCGGGCTCGGGTGGGATGTCGGTTTCCGGCACGGCCGGCGTGCTGGCGGCCTGTGCCCGGAGCTGGCTGTCGACTTGGGCGATGGTGCCGCGGATGGCGACGAGTTCGCTGCCGATGCTGGCGAGTGGCCCGGTGGTGATGTCGTTGCTGCGGGCCATGGCATCGCGGGCGACGGCCCGGATTTCGGCAAGGCCGGTGGTGATGGAAGCAGTTGTGTCCTGCCGGATCTGGTCGATCGTATGCTGCTGGTCAGAGACCTGCTGCCTGATTGCGGCGAGGTCGGCTGTGATCTGGGTGAGCTGGTGGCTGATCTGCCGGATGGACTCCCTGTCCGCGTTGCCGAATGGCACGTTCCCCCCTCATGGTCACTAGTGACCTGGAACAGGGTGGAGTCGGGCCAACCTGGCGACAAGGATGTGATTCGGACACATGGCGGGCCCTCGGCCGCGGGTGCCGTCGAGGCTGTTCAGCGCCGGGGCTGGATGTTGTAGATCCGGATGGTCTGCTTGTCCTCGTTGACGGCGAGGATTGCGATCACAAGGGGCCGGACGAGGATGCGGTGGGTTCCGTCGTCGATGCCGCAGGGCTCGGTTTCGATGAACGGCTCGTGGCAGACGTCGGACAGCGCCATGGTGAGCTGTGCGCTGGCGTCGTCGAAGAGGGAGTCCCACACCGCCAGGAGGGTCTCATCGCAGTGGACGGTGACGGGCTCACACAGGCCCCCGCGGGCGCGAAGAGCACTCTCCTGCCTCTACGATGCGGATGCGGAAGCCGGGGCCATCCCGCGGGCGCGGCGAGCACGCCCGGCGGCCGAGCACGATGTGACCGGTCTCGCGGGACCATCCCCGCAGGCGCGAAGAGTGCGGGTCCGCCAGTCACGGGCCTGCTCGCGGGGCAGGTCCTTGAAGACGAACTCCGGTTCCTGGTCAGCTCGCGCCTGGTTGGCCCTGAACATCTGTCTCTTGGTCCATGGCCCCCGATTTCGACCATCACCTCGCCGACTTCATCGCCAGCCAGTGCGCTGACCAGCGTACCGAGCCGCGCTGAGCGTGGCTCAGCACATGAGGTGCCGCCCTGTCGGCGACGGCTGAAAAGTGGTTCTGGATCAACTTTCAGTGCCGGAGCCACGGAGGGTCACCACAACCGTGATCATGAACGGCCGTGGCTGATGTACTCCTCCAGTACCTGTGGTTCCACCAGGTCGAAGGTGTTGTGGTCGAAAGTGTCATACCCGACGGCGAGTTGGTGGTCGTGCGGGCCCGGACGGCTGCGGAACAGGCTGCGTGTCCGGCGTGTGGAACGGCGTCGGCCCGGGTGCACAGCCGGTACGTACGTCGGCTTGCCGACAGCGCGGTCGGCGGCCGCCCGGCGCTGATCGAGTTACGGGTCCGGCGGTTCCGCTGCTCTCAACAGGGTTGTCTGCAGGCGACGTTCGCCGAGCAGGTCGACGGACTGACGTTCCGGCACGGCAGACGCAGCGCCGGGCTGCAGACGGTGCTGGAACGGGTGGCGGTGATGCTGGCCGGCCGGGCCGGGTCCCGCCTGGCCCACGCGCTGGCGGCCAAGGTGAGCCGCTCGACCCTGTTACGGCTGATCCGCCGCCTGCAGGACCCCGAGACCTCGACACCGCGCGTGCTCGGAATCGACGACTTCGCGCTGCGCAAGGGGCACAACTACGGCACCATCCTGCTCGACATCGAGACACACCAGCCCGTCGACCTGCTGCCGGACCGCGCCACTGCGACTGTGGCCCGGTGGCTCGCCGAGCATCCCGGCGTCGAGGTGATCTGCAGGGACCGTTCCACCGCTTACGCCGAGGCCGGACGCCTCGGCGCCCCAGACGCGGTGCATGTTGCAGTTCGGTGGCACATCTGGTCGAACCTCGCCGAAGCCGTCGAGAAGACCGTCGTCCAGCACCGTGCCCTGCTGCGCGAGCCCCAAGTCGCCGTCATTGCCACGGCTGCCGAGGCCCTGGAAGGACTGGACCTCGACTTGGCTCCCGCTGCCCGCGCTGGCGATCCGTCAGGCGGTCGGGGTCGATGGTGGGAGCGTCCACCAGGCCCGGCATGGGGTGTGAGTTTGTGCTGCGCGTCGTCATGTCGATTGCCTCGCGCTCACAGTCGTGTTCGATGCCCCGCCAGCGCCCCTCGGGGGAACGGAGGCACGAACGGGGCCGTACACAACAGCTAACCCACAGTCACCTCGCCACAGGTATGACGAAATAGCTCGGAGCGCCTGCACGCAGACTGACGAATTGGCGTGCTCTTTACAGTCCGGACGCCCTACCGTGAGCGCATGGCGGATACCAGAAACGAGCCCTTAGCCGCCTGGATTGATCGTCACGGCATGTCGGTCAGAGAGTTGGTCGACGCCGGGAACGACGCCATTCGCGACTTCACCGGCCGCACCGGCAACACGTCCGAGCGAACCGGGTTCCGGTGGCTATCCCGGCGAGAACCGATGGCCCCAGGCACGCCAACGCATCGCGCTCGAACGGGTCACAGGCCTGCCCATCACCGACCTAGGGTTCGTGCCTCGGGGGAAACCCAAGACCACCCCATTACCCCCAGCATCACCCCCGGAGGACCCCCAAGTGCACCGCCGCCGGTTCGTCGGCGCGGCCACCGCCGCCGTCGCCGTCCCCCTCATCGCCGCCCCGAACTCGCGCCCGCAACACGTCGGCACATCTGACGTCATCCGGCTCCGTGACAAGGTGGAAGCCCTCGTCCAGCTCGACGCCGAACGCGGTGGACACACCGCCCTCGAACGCGCAGCCCTGGCCGGAGCCGACGAGGCCCTGAGTCTCCAACGCCGCTCGGCCACACAGCGCGTACGCCAACGCCTGTACGCCGTCGCATCCGATTTCGTCTCCACTGCGGCATGGTCGATGATCGACGCCGGACAGCTCGACGCCGCCGGCAAGCACCTTGACCGCGCCCTGTCCGGGCTTCGCGTGCGTCATCGGGTACGACGACGACGGCGAACCCGTGGGCTTCGCGTACGGTGCCCCGCCCACCCCGGGCCGCGAGTGGTGGCGCGAGCACCTGACCGAACCGCCGGCGGACGACTCCACGTTCAGCGTGTCCGAACTAATGGTGCGGCCGAAGTGGCGCAAGACCGGCACCGCCGAGCGCCTACAAACGGCGCTGCTGGAGAACAGGCCGGAGGCCCTGGCCGTGCTCCTGGTCGACCCCGACCATCCCAAGGTGCAGGCTCTCTACGAGACGTGGGGATACCGGAAGATCGGCAACCGCCAACCCTTCCCCGACAGCCCCAACTTCGCGGTGATGCTCCGCTACCTACCCTGACCGGCACGACCTCGGAGGCCTGCCCCACCGCTCCCTGCGAGACGTCCCCGTTCTCGCGGCGCCGCTGGCCAGCCTGCTCCACCACGGCCCCTGCGCCCCGTGTGGCGCCCCGTCCACGACCCCGACCAGCGAGTCCCCTGGACCGGGCCTGCGTACCAGCAGTCATAGCGCGCTGACCAGCCGTGGTCAGGGGTGCGCCCGGCACGGCCGACCCCATGGTCGGGCTCATGGCCGGGGCTGGTCGCCCCCGGCCATGACGACGCGAGCAGTGCGGCCCTGGCCGCCCGTGTGAAACGGGAAGCCGGCCCGGGTGTACGAAGGCACGGCGGACCTGGTGGCGCCGAGCTGGATGGACCGAGATGGTCAGGACGCCGGGCAGATGGCACGGGCCGCCCGACATTGGGCGTATTCACGTCGGCCGGCGCGCGCTACTGCTGCCAGGCATCGGCGCCCTGGTCGAAGTCCTCCTTGTAGGCGCGGCGCTGGGTGAGGTCGGATTCGGTCAGCTGCGGGTGTATCGGCGGCTGCTGGGGGGCGGGCCAGAGTTGGATCAGGTGGTGTTCGCCGCGGTCGCCGAGGCCGGGTTCGGGGTTGGGGGTGTGGCAGTGCAGGCGCATCCGGATCCACGCCGGCACGTGGTCGGTGGGCAGTTGGAGCGGGCCGTCTTCGGGTTCGGCCTCTTCGAAGTCTCCGCTGCCCAGGATGAAGATGACTGGGGTGTCCTCGGTGGCGTGCAGGCTGATTTCTTCCGCGGGCCCCCAGGCCGGCTCGGTCTCGGGTGGGGGCGGGGTGTCGTGGGTCTGGACGGTGATGGTGATGGTGCCGGTATCGGTGTCGGTGAGGATGTGCGCCGTGTCGCTGCCGATAGGCCCGCACCGCCAGCCATATGGCCACTGGGGCGGCCATTCGTAGTCCTCGCCGAGCGCGAGGAGGTAGCCGTACTCGCCGATCTCCGGCGCCAGGGTGGTCTCAGCGATGATCAATGGTGGTTTCCTCACGCAGAGGGGACACCCCCGGCTCGCGGGGATGCCCCATGGTGCCGTACGGCCCATCGTGCCAGACCGTCAGACGACGACGTAGAACGGGTCGTTGTCCATGACGTGCATCGGCCGGCGCCAGTTCGTGATCCGGGCGCCCTGGGTGTTGTTCTCGTTCGGGCTCACCCACGTCGTCTCGCGCTGCGAGGCGGGCAGCTTCGTGCCGCCCTCGTAGGTCGAGGCGAACGGGTACTCGTCACAATACGTGCGTCCCACCCGCTTCATGTCCGGCGGCGCGGTGCGGCCCCCGCAAACCGCCCTGCGGTTGTCGTTCTTCTGCTTGGTGTTGATCATCCAGTGCAGGGGCTTGCCGCCGTTCGGGTCGCCGTAGTGGCCGCCGCGGGCGCGGAGCGGGGTCGGCTGATCGGTCATGGCACAGCCGGAGGTGCCGTAGTAGTTGTCGCACCGCCAGGTCGCCGACTTGTAGCCGGTCGAGCCGGGGACGTAGCCCGCATTGGTGAACCCGAACGTGCACCTGGTCTGGGTCTTGCCGTTGATGCGGCCCTTGCGCATGGGCGCGGTCGTGTAGGTGACGCTGCCGCTGGAGCCGGTGTCGAGCAGGTGCGGCCCGTAGTGCGTCTTCGCGCTGGTGCCGTTCCCGGCCGTGGCGGTGAGGTTGACGGTGACGCGCTCATCGGTTTCACGGTGAGCGGGTGAGCGCCGTGGGGGTACTGCGCCGCTGTCGTTGAGTAGATGTACTCAGCCCAGCCGGGTACCCGCCCGCATCCGCCAGGCCCCCTCGCCGTCCTACGGTCCCCGTATGCCCGAGAAGACCACCCCACCGAACGACACCCCCGTCCTCGCACCGGCCCCGGCCGCTTCCGCGGGCCGCGCCCTGGGCTTCGGCTGCCTGGGATGCGGGGGCGTCGCGCTCGCCACCGTACTCGTCGTGCTCGTCCTGCTCGTCTGCAACTCGGGGTCGACGGACTACCCGCGGGTCGCGCCTGAGAAGCGGGCGAGCGATGTCTTCCGGTACTCCCAGGAGGCCTACGACGTCATGGGGTTCAGGCGCAGTGTCCGGCCGGGGGTCGAAAAGATCGGCGTCAGTACCGAGAACACGTTCAGCGCCGGCTACTGCTACGACGGGGGCTGGACGGGGATGGAGGACAAGACCGTCGACGGGGCCTACCGGCTGAGTCACGAGTGGGCGCTGGACCATGTGCCCGAGAGCCAGGCGGTCTCCGGCCTGCGCCGGCTGCACCGGCGTCTGACAGACGAGGGCTGGGAGGTCTCGTCGTACCGCGAGGGCGGCAACGGCAGGGACGGGGAACTCTACGTCCAGCGGGACGGCGGGGATCAGCTGATGTCCTTCGACTGGTACGCGGGCCGGCAGTACTTCGTAGCCGGCGCCACCGTGCCCTGTGCCTACGACCCCGGGTGGCAGCCGACTGACGCGAAGGCCTACTTCCCCGACTCCGCCGCCGACCCCTTGACCGTGCCCGTCCTCGCTCCGTCCTCCACGTAACGCCAGCGGCGTCGGGAAGAACCAGCGCTCCCCGCTCGCGCCCTTGGTGAAGGCGGCAGCCTTCTCGGGATGAGCGGACGAGGACGACGTGGACTCGGTGGTTCGATATTTAGGCCGTCGTCTTCGCTCACGCATCCGAGCCTAGCCATCCCGGCGCGGTGCGCGCCTGGCGCTCCTCGTGCCCGGCAACCGGGCAGTCGCCGGGTAGGGCCAATCGTCCCTTCGGGTGGCGTGTGTGGGCCACGCCGGTCACCGAGCGCGGCCATTGGGCGGATACCGTGGCCTGTCCCGTACGTCTGTCGCCCGGCTGGGCGCACCCTCCTTCCGTGGGCTGCGCCTCGGTGCATCCCTGGCGGAAGCGGAGCGGGCACGGGATTCAACGGAATTCGTTCGAGCCCCGCATGACACAGGAGAACGGGATGCACATGGGAGTGGTCAAGGGGGCGCGCCCTCGGTGGGGGAGAGCCGCGGCCGCCGATCACGACACCGTGGTCGACTGTAACCGCAATCCCAACGCCTTGGTGCTCGCCCTCAGCACTGCCCAGCCGGGATCGACGCTGCGGATCAAAGGCGTCTGCTTCGGCAACTTCGTCATCAACACCGACCTGAAGTTGGTCGGCGTGGACAAGGCGGTTCTGGACGGCCATGAGACGGGCACCACCGTGACGGTCAACTCGGCCCGGGTGCAGCTGAAAAACCTGACGATCATCCACGGCAGCGCCGTCAACGGTGGCGGCGTCCTGAACAACGGCGGCCAGGTGACGCTCGACAACTCAACCGTGCGCAACAACACCGCAAGCCAGGGCGGTGGCGGCATCGACAACCAAAACGGCACCCTGACGTTGAACCAGTCGACGGTGCGCAACAACATCGCCAAGGGTGTTTTCAGCTTCGGTGGCGGCATCAACAGTAACAACGGCACCGTGACACTGGATCACTCAACGGTGAGCAACAACTTCGCGGGGGGCACCGTGGGCAGCCTCGGGGGAGGCATCGAGAACGGCCGGACGAAGCTGAAACTGATCAGCTCCACCGTGAGCAACAACAGTGCCGTCGAGGCCGGCGGCATCGACACCTTCAACAAGAGCACCTTGACGCTCTCCGACTCCACGGTGAGCAAGAACTCCGCGAGCACCTTGGACTCCGGCGGCATCCTCATCGAACACACCAACACTTCGGCCACGCTGTACCGTTCCCAAATCCTCGACAACACCACGGGCAGCGACGACGGCGGCGGCATCTACAACCAAAGCAAGACAACGCTGGAGGAGACGATGGTGAGTGGGAACATCGCCGGGCGCTTCGGCGGGGGCATCTTCAACGGTCCCACCGGCAACCTCACACTCCGCCGCTCCACCGTCGAGCACAACACCGCCTACCAGGACGGCGGCGGCATCTACAACCTGGGCGTCGTGACCCTGCGCGACTCTGAGGTGCGCAAGAACCATCCCGACAATTGCGCCCCCACGCCGATCCCCGGCTGCAAGTCGTAGCCGAGCGCAGGAGACGAGACCCCCGGCCGCCGGCCGGGGGCCTTGTCGTTCAGCCGTCTTCTCCTCGCCGTTCTCCTCGTCCCTGTGGTGGTGGGGCCTGCTCCCGACGGCGGCCGCCGCTCTGTCGGCGGCCGGGCGCGGCGGCCCCACCGACGCGCAACACCGGTGAGCGCGCCCCGATCCCCGGCTTCGGCCGCGCCGCCCGTCCCGCCCTGTCCCTCACCCTCAACTCCAGCCAGGGACAGGGGCGAAAGCGGCCGCAACGGGGATGTCAGACCCCCGACCAGGCCCGTGCGGCGGGGGTGAACTGCACAGACGCGGCGGCGTCGGCGAGGCTCGCGCAAGAGAAGTCGCAAGAGATGCCGCAGGAGAAGACGCAAGGGCTGGCGCAAGAGATGTTGCCGCCCGGGCGGGCGCGGATCGAACAGCAGTTTCATCCGGGCCGATATTCTGCGGGCGAGGTGACTGGAAGACGTCTCCGGAACAGAAACACCATGACCACTCCCCCGCCGCCGATCGCGGAGTTCAACCCGTCCGCGCCGCCCTGCCCCGGTGAGCGGGTACCCGGTCGGGTGAAGACGCCGCGGCCGGAGAACTTCCGCGGACGTCGGGACGTCGTGCTGTGCGTGAGACAAATCAATGACGCGCATGTGGCGGTGCCGGGCCTGGCCGTGGTGGAGGTCGCGGCCGCCGATGGCACGACCGCCTTCGCCATCCAGGAGCTGCTCGCCGCACGGTGCGCCATCGCCCCGGCGGACCGCACGACCCGGGAGCCCGGCGAACCCGGTGTGCGGCTGCGGTGCTTCCTGGACTTGAGCCAGGAGCCCGGCTCGTAGCACTGTGGGCGGCGACCGCGTCCCGTTGACCAGCCATGGACGGGGTTGACGGCAGCATGGTCGCCGCTGTGGTCGATCTGGCCATCGGGGGAGGCGGTCGTCCAAGGTGAGGCGATGAGCGAACTCCGACCCGGTGCCATTACTGACGAGATGCGTCAGGCCACGGCCACGGCACAGCGACAGGGACTGCAGAAGGACCTGCGCACCCTCGCGGCCAAACACCCACGCCGACGCCGAAGGCCGGTACGCCGGCGCGGAACGCCGATGGCAGGCCGGAGTCGAGTGGACGCTGCTGTGGATCGAAAACACCACCAGTCAACTGACCGAGGGCCGGTCGTAGCAAGCTGGCGGGGGCGAGCAGCACTCTGGCCTGCCGTGGTCGGGCACCTGGTCCGGGCGACCGGTGTCGCGGTCGGGCCTGTGGTCAGGGCGTGTCACCGGAGTAGTAGAAGCGGCACACGACCCCGGGCCCCTGTGCACGAGGTTCGCCAGGGCGCGGGTCGTACAGGGCGCGGCCACCAGGCCACCGCGATAGCTCGGTGGACAAGGCCACGCCGTCGTCCACTTCCTCGGTCCGCCACCCGTGGATGTCCAGCAGAAGGCCGTCCAGCGGGCCGCCGACCAGTTCGGCGTAGGTCCGGTGCGGGACCGGTCCGGGGTTGGGGTCGTCGTGGTCGTGGCCGTAGACGCGTCCGTTCAGCAGCTGCTCATCACCGTTCATCCGACCAGCGTCGCAGCCGACACCGACAACACCCCGCGCGACGGCGGGCCCGGCCCGCGCCTCCGTTCATCCAGGCCGGGCCGGACCCGCCGTGCTCACCTCGCCTTCAGCAACGCGTCCAGAGATCGGCGCTCCTCCCCCACGCCGCGGCCGGCCACGCGCCACACCGGCTCATCGGGCCCGTGCTGGGTCAGCTGCGCCAGCCTCGTGGTCGCCACGACGATCCGGTAGTTCACGCTGTGGACGTGCCAGGCGCGCTGGTGGAAGGCCGCTTCCCGAGGGGCCGGGCCGCGCGGCGCGGGGCGGGAGCGAAGACGAACAGCAGCAGCGGGAAGGGGACGTTGGAGGGACGGCTCCGCGTATGTTCTCCTGCCAGGGGCTGCGCGGGACGCGGGCGGCGTTGCCGCGTCCGGTCGGGGGCGCGGTGCGCACCACCGAAGCGAGTGCCGCACCAGGGCCGGGAGGTCCTGCACTCCCCCATCGGCCAGTGTGCCCGGAGTGGAGTCCACTCCCCATCCGATGGACACCGCGGTGGACTCCACTCCCGACCGGGGGCACCGTCGGTCCGGGCACCGGATGCTCCGGGCACCCATCGGGGCCTCCGCGCTCAAGGGGGGATCGGTTCGCCGCACCCTCCCCGCCATCAGCCCCCGGCGCCCTCGCCGCGGGCTTCGTCGTGGTACAGCCCGGAGAGCACCGTGCCTGCCGACGAGACAGCCCTCCGCTTCAGAGCCGACTTCCATTACCTCGCCCGCCCAGCGTCGGCATTTCCGTCCGGGGGCATATCAGCAAAGGCTCGATATGCCTTGCCTCCGTGGTCTTTGGCTCGACGCGACGCTGCCATGAGGATCTTCGTGCGATAGAACGGAGGTCTGATCGCCCGCCTTCCGGGCGAGTGAGCGCGGAGGGATTCTGCGGGTCTGCCACCGGACGTGAAACTGATCGTGGACGGCATGATCAAGGCGTCCATGGGCATGGTGGACACGGTCATGGTCGGCACCCGGGACACCGCCATCGCCCTCTTCCACGAACTCGACCGGCAGCACGGCATGGCCGGCGACGACGATGCGGGACACGCGTTCGCGAAGGTCTACAAGTCCGCGGCAGCCACGACGCTCGACAAGATCGGCTTCAGCGCTTACGTGATGGGCGAGACCGGCAAGGGACTGATGCGTACGTCCCGCGAGTTCATGGCGCGGGAGAGCAGTGTCGCCTCCGCGATTCTCGGCCAGCAGGTGGATCTGACCGACGGCATGGGCGATCCCGCAGCAGACTGCTCGGAGAGCTTCCTCGGGCTGGGGCAGGAGCTTGCGGAGGTCGTCGGCGACACCGCGTGGTACGACCAGTACCCGCCGGGATGAGTGACCGTTTCCGCGGCTCGCCGGAGAAGCTGCGGGACGTGGCGGGTACCTGGCGCCGGGGCGCGAAGCCGGTGACGCGTTTCCTGGAGGACGCGCAGGCTTGCGCTCACTCGGACATGCCGGCGACGACCCTGCTGTCCGCGCTCCGCAATCGCGGGGTCCAGGACGTGTGCATCGTCGCTGGCGGGCGATTTCGTGCGCCGCAGCACCACGCCATGGATCGACTTCACCCCAGGAGGCTGATCCGCCAGGAGGACGACCTGAAGCCAGTACGGTCCGTCGAACTGAATTTCCTGTTCCGCATTTCTCCGATTGCCTTTGTCGAAGCCCAACCGAGTGAATCTCACCCCATGGGTTCACAGACGTTCACCGAAGGTCCGCCATTCCGCTACGCTGACCGTGCGTAACGTGTCGGTTGCGGAAAGGAGCGGTCATGGCTCAGGCGCGGACTGTGTTCTTTTTCCGCGGCGGCACGCACGTCCGCTACGAGATCGATCCGGTGACCGGCGCCGAGACCGTCAATCACGATATCTACCCGCGTGCCCTCGCCGAGGCGTGGACTGCGATGCCGACCTCCTTCACCCACGGTATCGATGCCGCGCTGACCTGGCCGGACGGCTACGTCTACTTCTTCAAGGGCAGCAGCTACCTGAATTACGACATCCAGAACAGCGCGGTCCGCCCGGGATATCGCAGAGTCTGGACAGGGCCGAAGGACCCGCCCCCGGACTCCTTCCGACGATCCAGCTGGTCGGCGCCAACGCCTATGCCCTGTACCGGTTCGACAACCCGGACCACCTCACCCCGTCGACCGTGACCGTGACGGTGCGCGGCGGAAGTGCGGCATTCGACGTTTCGCCGCCGATCGCTTGAAAGAGGAACTGATCATGAGTCAGCCGGGCACTGTAGCGCTCACCGTCCCACACGACGGCTCCGTCCAGGCCGTCGCGTTCAGCCCGGACAGCGCGCGGTTCGCCAGCGGCGGCACCGACTCGGTGCTGCGGGTGCGCGCGGTCGGCATCGGCGCCCCGCTCGACGTGCCCAGCCAGGGATTCGTCTCCGCCATCGCGTTCAGCCCGGACGGTTCCGCGTTCGCGGTGGCCGACTTCGAGCAGGTGTTCCTGCGCAACGGCTCGACCGGCTCGGCGATCTGGCAGGGGCCGCTCGATCCCGGCAACTCCGTGAAGACCGTACGGTTCTGCCCGGACGGCAGGCTGGTTGCGGCGACGGACACGGCAGTCGTCGTACTCGATGGCGCCACCGGCAAGACAGTGCAGCGGATTCCCGTCGACACTCCGCAGATCGCCGATCTCGACCTGAGCCGGGACGGCACCCGCATCGCGCTGGCCATCGACCAAAACCACGGCGGCGACCACAAGGCCGCCGGAGACGCGCGAGTGGTGGAGCTGGCCACCGGCGCCGAGGTCGGGCGACTGACCCCGGACAACGCGGTCCTCGCGGTCGCGTTCAGCCCCGACGCCTCCCTGGTGCTGTGCTGCTCCGCCGACGACACCACCCGGATGTTCCAGGCGGGCGGCGGGGCGCAGGTGTGGCCGGCCAAGGACGATGTCGACGACCAGGTCACCGCCCCGAGCTGTCTGGCGTTCGATCCGAAGGGCCGGTGGACCGTGGTCGGCGGTGCGGACGGGTTCGCCCGGGTGCTGGAGGCGGAGTCGGGGGTCGAGATGGGCCGGGCGCCGAAGCTCACGCCGGGTGGCCCCAACCCGGAGTTGGGCGCTGTCACGCATGTGGCGTTCAGCCCCAACGGCAAGGTGGCGGCCAGCGCGTCCATTGACAACGTGGTGCGCGTGTTCGGCCTGGACGGCAACGAGCACTACACGGTGGCCACCGACGAGGTGCTGGCGATGGAGTTCAGCCCGGATGGCCGCTGGCTCGGCGTCGGCTGCTTCAAGCGCGCGCTCGTCATCGACAACGGCGAACCCGGCCTCGGGTGAGGCGTCATGGACCCCCACGCGCTCCTGCACCAGGTCGCCGACCAGCTGCGCGCGCTCGCCCAGGACGCGGTCGCCGGCCTCATCCGCCAGCTGCCCGAACTCGGTGACGACCCGTCGGCCGCCGGAACCGTACTGGCCGGGCGGCTGCTCGCGGTGCACGACCGGCTGCCGCCCGGGAACTCGCTGGCGGAGCTGGTGCGGGAGGTGCTGGGCGACCTGGACGCCAACGCGCCGGTACGGCTGCACGGCTGGCGGCGGGCGCCCGGGGCGCCGCTCGGGGTGGCGCTGGTGCTGACCGATCCGTCCGGCGCGGCGGCCGGTCGCGCGGTGCTCGGGGTGACCCCGGACGGGCCCGTGTTCGACGTAGTCGTCACCCCAGGGGCGATCCTGACCCTGCCGACGACCGCCAACGGGCCGTGGAGTGCGCAGGCCACGATCGCCGCACCCGGCGGCTGGGATGCCGCGTTCGGTCCCGGCCTGCCGCCAACGCCGCCCGGCGGCACCGCGACGATCCAGCTCCAGCGCACTGGACGGCTGACCACCGGCATGACCGACGGACCGGGGATCGGCGTCAACGGCATCGGGGTCACCGTCACCGCCTCCCCGGCCACGCCCCCGGCCGTCGAGGTCGAACTGCGCGAACTCACCGCCGCCGTCCTGCCGACCGCGCTGGCCAGGCTGGTCGGCGTCGACGGAGTCGGTCCGATGGCGGGCGGTTCCGGACCGGTCACCGTCACTCTCCGCGCGGACCGGACCGCAGGGTTGTGCTTCACAGGTACCGGAGGGCTTGAGATCCCGCTGCCGTTGCGGCTGGACGTGCCCGGTGTGCGCACCCGGGGTACCGCTCTGGAGCTGGTCTCGGACGGTGGTGAGCCGCGGCTGGCGCTGTCCGTGTCGCTCACCGCCGGGCTGCCCGGTCTGCCCCTGCGGGTCTTCCTGGACCGAACCGGCATCGACCTGCCCCTCGCGCTGACTCCCGCGGCCCCGGTGGGCCTCGACCCGCGCCGACTGCGCGAGCTGTTCCCCGACGGCATCGGCACCGAGCTGAACGTGCCCCCGGTGTCCGGCAGCGGCGTGGTCCGGCGCACCCCCGACCAGGGCTATGCCGGGCTGATCTCGGTCGATCTGGGCGTGCTGCAACTCCAGGCCATCGCCCTGTTCCGGCCGCCGACCGGGGACGCCCCGACCAGCTTCCTGGTGCTGCTCGCCGCCCAGTTCCCGGCGCCCGGCATCGAGCTGGGGCTGGGCTTCGCGCTCGACGCGGTCGGCGGACAGGTCGGCGTCAACCGGCGCGTTGACGTGACCGAGTTGCAGCAGCTGGTGAGCGACGGCAACGCCGACCGTGTGCTGTTCCCGGACCACGCCGCGGAGCGCGCCGGAGAGATCATCGCCTCGCTGGGCGCGGTGTACCCGGTCGCCGCCGGGCGGGTGCTCGTCGGGCCGATGGTGCGCATCACGTGGGGCGGGCGGATCGTGTCGCTGTCCGGCGCGCTGATCCTCGAACTGCCCGCCCCGGTCCGCGCGGTGCTGGTGGGGCGGCTCCTGGTCGGGCTGCCCGACCCGGTCGTGCCGCTGATCCGGCTCCAGGCCAGTGTGCTCGGCCGGATCGACCCGGGCATCCCCGAGGTCGAACTGCTGGTGTCGCTGGCCGGTTCGTGGATCGTCGGCCTCGCCGTGCGCGGCGAGATGTATCTGCTCGTACGCGGCGGCCCGCAGCCGGAGTTCGTGCTGTCCGCCGGCGGCTTCCACCCCCGTTACGCCCCGCCCCCGAAAGTGCCCGC
The DNA here is from genome assembly GCF_001636945.3 of Streptomyces sp. FXJ1.172. Classification (NCBI taxonomy): domain Bacteria; kingdom Bacillati; phylum Actinomycetota; class Actinomycetes; order Kitasatosporales; family Streptomycetaceae; genus Streptomyces; species Streptomyces sp. FXJ1.172. The sequence goes on from NZ_CP119133.2 coordinate 393,960, forward strand.
GCTGCGTCGGCTCCAGATCGATCTGGCCCCGGGCGGTGGCTTCGGGCTGCGGATGGAAGCGTATCTCGCGGTCACCTCCAACGCGGTGATGTTCGGCGGTCAGGTGCAGCTGAACGCGATGATCGCCGGGTGCGGTGTGCAGGGCTGGCTCGGGCTGGACGCGCTGTTCGTCTTCGACCCGGTGTTCTCGTTCGCGGTGCATGTGCGGGCCGGGTTGGCGGTGCGCGCGTTCGGCCACCGGCTGGCCGGCGTCGGACTGGACTTCAGCCTGGAGGGCCCGGCGCCCTGGCACGCGTACGGCACCGGCAGCATCTCGGTGCTGTTCTGGGACGTCTCGCTGGACTTCGACATCCGCTGGGGCTCACCACCAGCAGTCGCCCCGCAGCCCGGTCGCGATCCGCTCGAACCGCTGCGCGCGGCCATCGCCCGCGCCAAGGCCTGGGTGGCACAGCGGCCCGCGGTCGAGCGCACCGCGCTGAACTTCACCCCCACGGCGACCGAGAAGCTGGACAGGGGCGACATCGTGCACCCGGACGCCACGCTGCGGGTCAGCCAGGACGTGGTACCGCTGGGCGTGGCGTTCTCCCGGTTCGAACGCCGTCCGGTGCCGGTGCAGTTGTGGACGATCAAAGAGGTCACGCTCGGCACGCCCCAGCCCGCCGACCATCTCCCCCCGCTGCCCGAGCGGTTCGTGCCCGGTGACCTCTTCGACCTCACCGAGGACGAGCAGCTCACCAGGCCCGCGTTCGCGAGTTACGCCGGCGGGGTGCAGGTGGGTACCGACGGCGCCCTGCTCGGCGTCGGCCACCGGGTCGACGACCGCTACGAGACCGCGTACGAACCGCCGCTGCCGACCCCGCAGTTCTCGCCCTGGCCGGGACACTTCGACCGCGAGGCGGTGTTCGCGGTCAGCGCGGCCGAGCGGCTGGAGCGGTGGCGCACCCCTGAGGCGGCCGTCCGGGTACGTCCGGCGACGCTGAGCGTGGTGGACGCCAGGGACCTGCGTCCCAAGCTCCCCGACGTCTCCCTGGTCAACGCCACCGCCGACGCCTGGCAGGCGGTGCGCGGACAGCTGGGCGATCCGCACCAGTCCGTTCAGCTCGTCGAGAGCTGGGAGCAGCAGGCATGAGGTGCAGGCCGGCCGCGCACCAAAGACGCCGACCGTGTGGCCGTAACGGGAGCGATGCATGAGTACGCGATGGTTCTTCTCCTCGGCGCGGCTCGGGGCGGCGGCTTCGACCACGGGGCAGGCGCTGCCGACCTCCGTGCTGTTCGGGCGGGACATCGACGGTCAGCACACGCAGGAGACTGTGCCGGGGCCGACGCTGTCGCTGGTCGGGCCGGGGGATGCGCTCGGCTTCGACCGCACGATGGTGCTGCGCGAGGAACCGCCGCCCGGCACGGCCCAGGCGGCGGAGAACATCATGGCCAGTGTCGAGTTGGCACACGCAGACCTGCCCTGGCTGCTGTCCCCGGGGCCGGCCGCCGCCCCGTCCGGGCCGACCCCGCAGCCGTGGATCGTGCTGGTCGTACTGGCCGAGGACGAGGCCGCCCCACCGCGCGACGCCAACCCCCTGCCGGTCCTGACCGCTCCGGTCGCCGCGCTGCCCCCGCTGGCCGAGCGGTGGGCCTGGGCGCATGTGGAGGCCCGGCTCCCGGACGACGTCACCGACATCGGCACCGCGCAGCGGCTCGCCGAGCAGGGGGTGCGCGCGCACTCGGCCGAGGTCGTCGGGCGACTGGTGTGCCCGCGCCAGCTGAAGCCGGGCCGGGGCTGGATCGCCGCCGTGGTGCCCGCCACCGCGGCCGGGCGGGCCGCAGGACTGAACGCGGACCCGGCCGCGGCGGGCACCGCAGACGCCTGGCCGGTCGACGGCGCCGGCACCGTCGACCTGCCTGTCTACCACTGGTGGACCTTCCGCACCGGGGCCGAAGGCACCTTCGAGGAACTGGCCCGACGGCTGCACTTCCACCCGGCCGCCGAAGCCGGACTCGGCACCCGGACCATCGACGTCGGCCGGCCCTGGCCCGCCGAGCAGCCGACCGGTCCGGCCACCGTGGCCCTGGACGGCGCGCTGCGGGTGCCGGGGGCGGAGGGGCCAGAGGTGTGGTCGGACGCCGCCGCGCAGGACAGGTTCCGCGCCCTGCTCCGGGTCCGCCTCGACGCTCCGGCCCAGCGGCGCGACGCGTCCGGGCCGCCCGTCGAGGACCGGGACACCGTCGCCGTGGCGCCGCCGCTGTACGGCAGCCACCACACCGGGCAGCAGACCGTGCCCGCCGGGCCGGACGGCTGGATGAGCACCCTCAATCTCGACGTCCGGCGCCGGGTGGCCGCCGCCCTCGGCGCCCGCTATGTGCAGCAGGAGCAGGAGTTCCTGATGGCCAGGGCCTGGGAGCAGGTCGGTGAGATTCGGCGGGCCAACCAGCTGCTGGCCGTCAGCGAACTGTCCGCCGCCGCTGCCGAGCGGGCCCAGCGCAAGCACCTCGATCCGCTGGGGGTGTCCGACCTGGTCACCGTGATGGCGCCGGTGGGTGACCGGGTGGCGGTGTCCGTACCCGCTCCGGACGGGACTGCGGCCACACCCACGACTGCGGCCACACCCACGACTGCGACGTTGACCTCCATGCTGGCCACGTCCCCGGTGCCGACCGGGGCGGCCAGCACCTCGTTCGCCCGGCTGACCCGCCGTAGTGGCGCGCTGGCCCGCCGCGTGAGCCGTGTCGCGACCCCCGGTGCGCCCGGCCTCGCGGCAACCAAGCCGGTCATCGAGCAGGGGCTGAGCCAGATGGGCGGCGGCGACCGGTCGCCCGAGGCCGAGCTGCCGGGCGAGCTGCGCGACAGGATCAGCCCTCCCCGGTTGCAGCTGCTGCGGATGACCGACCGCATTCCCGCCGGCTTCTGGGCACAGCGCACCGAGGCGGAGGCCCGGCCGCTGCGGCCCATCATGGCGCACCCGACGTTCACCGTGCCGATCGCCGGGGAACTGCTGGCCCGCTGGCCGGAGTGGGCGATTCCCGGGATCGGGGCGCTGCCGCCGGACTCGGTGACGCTGCTGAAGACCAATCCGGAGTTCGTCGCCGCGCTGCTGGTCGGGCTCAACCACGAGTTCAACCGGGAGCTGCTGTGGCGGGAGTTCCCCACCGACCAGCGCGGCACCCCGTTCGCCCGGTTCTGGCCCGGCGACGACGCGGACATCGACGAGATCGCCCTCTGGCCGCCGGACGCCCCGCTGAACAGCCGTCTGCGCGGCGGCGGCGACGGCAGTCTGGCCGTGCTGGTGCGCGGGGAGCTGCTGCGCCGGTTTCCCGGCACCGCGCTGCTCGCCGTGCGCGGCGAGAACGGCAGGCTGCCGGACGCGTTCGGCGGAGTGCCGGGCACCCCACTGGCGCTGGACGAGTCCACCGTGCTCTATCTGTTCGCCGGTCTCGACGAGGAAAAGGCCCGCGCCGAGGACTGGTTCTTCGTGTTCCGCGAACCGATGCACGGGACCCAGTTCGGCTTCGACTCCGGCGATCAGCCCGCGCGGATGAGCACGTGGGCCGACCTCACCTGGAAAGGCGTGACGGTGGACGCCGCCGGGTTCGTCCGCCTCGCTCCGGCGCCTCCCGCGCCACAGCCGCTGCCGACCGATCCACCGCCGCCGCCCGATCCACCGGTGTGGGTCCGGGACGCGGCCGACACGGCCCGCATCGCCTTCCAGCAGCCGTTCCAACTGGCTTTCCAGGCCGCCACGTTGCTGGCCGGTTGAGCACCGCATGGCCGAACGAGCACCACGCTGCGGGCTGAGCACCGCATTGAGGACCGAGCACCGCGTGAGGACAGGAGTACACCGGAGATGACGGACGCGTTCACCGCCCGCGCGCTGCTGGACCGGGCCCGCGCCGACGCGGACACCGCACGGGCCCGCGCCGACGAGCAACTGGCGGTCGTGCGGCGGCTCCAGGACGCCATCCGGGCCGGAGACGAGCGCGCCACCCCCGACCAGCTCACCGCCGCCGAAGCGGCCCAGGCAGAGCTGCAGCGCACGGCCGACCAGCAGGCCGGGCTCGTCGCCAGTGACGAGGACGAACTGATCCAGGCCCTCGGCTCCGGCGCACCGCTGTTCCCCGACGGCAACACCACCCCGATCGCGCTGCTGCCGGTGCGGGTGGAGACCATCTGGTGGGAGCCGAGCACCCTGCGGGTGCGGGTCTACCCGGACGACATCCTGATGTCCCAGTTCGACCCGGAACTCACCCCTGACGAGGCGGCCGCCGCCACCGAGTACTGGCAGGCCCCGAGCCCCGAAGCCTGGCAGAAGGTGCTCACGAGGCTGCGCCCGGCACGCGCCTCCTGGGCGGTCGGCGCCTGCCGCCCCGGCTCCCCGCCACCCGTGGTGCGCCCCGACGACCCGGCCGCACACCGGCAACGGGCGGTCGCGATGCCGAAGCAATGGCGCTTCCTCGGTCTGCTCAACGGCGAAGTGGTGGTGGACAAGCTCGGCCGTACGGTGCCCGACCCACTGCCGGCCGGGCTCCTGCGCGCCGACGAGGAGGGCTGGGAGACCGACTGGTTCGAGGCGCTCAAGGCAGGCATGGGGGTCGAGCTGAACTTCCCCGACGGCACCGACCACCTGGACGAGCTGCTGGTCGTCGGGGTCCGCGGCGACTCGGCTGCGGACGGTGCCGCCCGGCTGCGAGACCTGCTGCACGGTCACCGGTACGGCGGCGGGCTCGGTTTGCTGCCGGTCGGCACCGCGACCAACAACACCCCCCGCGCCCGCTCCGGATGGTCCTCGGCGCCCGCCTACCCGGGTCCTGACCCGGACCCGCAGCCCGGTGAGCGGCCGGTGGCCGACGCCCTCGCGAACGCGCTCGGACTGCCCGACACCGGTTTCCTGCGCGGCTGTTCCGGCGCGGCCGACGCGGAACCCTCAGGCCTCGCCGCGCTGTCCCTGCTCACCTGGCCGACGCTGGGCAAGGGGTACGCCGAGGCCGCGATGTCCCAACTGGACCTGGGCACCCAGCAGGTCAGCGGCGTCGGACCGGCACGGGCGTGGCGCGCGGTGCGCGACCATCTCGCCGAGCACGTCCGCAGCCGAGGTCCGCTGCCGATGCTGCGGGTCGGCCGCCAGCCGTACGGCGTGCTGCCCGCGACCGCGCTGGATGACTGGCGCGCCGAACGGCCCGGCGACGTGGACGCCCTCCTAGCGCCCTGGCTGCTGCGGTTGCGGGAACGCTGGCGCGCGGTGCTGAACGACGCCGACACCATCCCCCGGGTGCGGCCCGACCAGTCGGTCGATCAGGTCACGGTGGACGCCCTGCAGCGGCTGCCGGTGGCGACCGGCCTGGCCATGCGGCGGATGGACGGCCCCGGGTTCGCCGTACCGAAGACCCCGCGCGACCAGCCTCCCGCCGAGCCCGGCCTGCCCGGTCTGCCTCCGGACGGGGTGCTGCGCTGGACCACCAGCGGCGACGGCTGGACCGACCTCGGCTGGGGCCTCGACGAGGAGACCGGCGTACCGAAGTTCGTGTCCCGGCTCGCCCCGGACCCGGTGGCCTTCCCGGCCCGGGCGTCGGCCACCGCGGACTATCTGCACGCGGTGCACGCCTTTCTGGCAGGGGAGTTGGACGCCGAGAGCTATGACCGGGCCTGGCCGGTGGAGCTGTCCTCCGGGCGGGAGACTCCGCCCCGGCGCAGCACGTTCTTCGACCGGCCGGACGGGGTCGGCCGGCCGAACGAGGCCCCTGCGCCGCCGACGCCGGGGGACGACGGCGTGCCCCCAAACCTGGAGAACCAGCCTCCACCGGACGCCACCGGCCTGCTCGACGCGCTGCTCTTTCTCCCCAACTGGTCGTCCTTCGAAGGCGACGACGGAGCGGACGACCCCCTCCGGCAGGCGCTGGCCGTGACCAGTGACGTGGACCAGCTGGTGGCCGACGTACTGGAGGGGCTGGCCGAGCACGACCGCACGCAGCGGGTCGCGGCCGCCCAACCCGCCGCGGGCGCGCTGCCCCAGCTGGAGCAGGCGCTGCGGACGCTCGCCGCCGTACCGGTCTCCCGGCTGCCCGAGCTGCTGCTGGAGGTCATCGACGTCCACTCGCACCGGCTGGACGCCTGGGTCACCTCCCTGGCCTCGCGGCGGCTGGCCGGGCTGCGGGCCTCCGGGGTCGCGGGCATCCGGTACGGCTGTTACGGCTGGGTGGAGAACCTGCGCCCACCGGTGGCGAGCCAACAGGTCGACATGCAGGTCGACGACGAGGACACCACGGTCGAGGTGTCGGCGCAGGACGGCTACATCCACGCACCGTCGCTGCAACACGCGGCGACCGCGGCCGTCCTGCGCTCGGGCTTCCTCGGCCACCCCGGCGAGCAGACGTACGCGGTCAACCTCACCTCGCGCCGCGCCCGCGTCGCCCGCTGGCTGCTCGGCGGCGTACGACAGGGCCAGAACCTGGGCTCCCTGCTGGGCTACCGGTTCGAGCGAACGCTGCACGACGCGCAGCTGGACCACCTCGTCGAGCGGTTCCGTCGCCAGTTCCCCCTGCCCGTCGTGCCCGAACCGCAAGGGCAGGACGGCAACACGGACCTCTGGGCACGCAGCGCGGAGGCCATCGCCGCGCGCAACGTCGTCGACGGGCTGGCCCTGGTGCGGGCCGGTGCCGGAGCGCCCGGCCTGCTCAGCGTCATCGACAACGCGCCCGTGGTACCCGCGGACGATCAGGCCGCGGTGGCACCGCTCCTCGCCCACCTCGCCGACGCCCTGGACGCGGTGGGCGACCTGGTACTGGCCGAGAGCGTCCATCAGTTGGTGGGCGGCAACCCCATCCGCGCCGGGCTGACCGCCGACACCCTGGGCCGGGGTGAGAACGTACCGGACACGTTCCGCGTACTGCGCACCCCGCACCGGGCCCGTGCGCTGACCCACCGCGTGGGCGCCCTGCTGTCCGCGGCACCGGCCGGCCCGACCGGCTGGCCCGGCGATCCGCTCGCCGCGCTGCAACCGGCGATGGAGGCGTGGGTCGCGCGGCTGCTCGGCCCGGCGGCGGGCTGGACCCTGACCGGCGTGCTGGGCGGACAGGGCCAGGCATTCGAGGTCACCGCCGACCGACTGGGACTTGGCGCGGTCAGCACCGTACTGGACGCGTCCGGCGCCGATCAGGCCCGGCTGCGCCGCGCGCTGCTCGACGCCCTCGCCGCGGCGCCCGACACGCCTGTCACCTTCACCGGGTCCGACTGGACCGGTCTGCTCGGCAGGGCGTCCCGGATCCGTTCGCTGCTGGCCACGGCCCAGCCGCTGCTGCCGACGCATCTGTCCGACAACCCGGCGGACCGCTCGCTCGACATCACCGATCTGCGCGCACGCCTGGCGCGTTTCGCCGCCGACCCGTTGATCGCCGTACACCCCGCTGCGGCCGCTCTCGGCACACTGGCCGCGGAGCCGACGGGACCGGACTCGGCGCAGGCCTGGCTGTCCCGGGCCCGGACCACGCTGGCCGAGGTGCTCGGTGCGGAGGTCCCGCTGCTGCCCGCGATCACCGGAGCGGCGCCGGCCGGACGGGCGGAGCTGCCCGGTGCCGACATCGAGGACTGGCTGCGCCGCAATGCAGCCGTACGGCCGTCGGTGCGTACCCTGCACGAGACGCTGCTGATGGCCGGTTCCCGGGCCGGCCGGGTCGAACCGCTGCGTGCGGCACAGCGTCCGGGCGCCGACGCCGACCCGTGGATCGGCGGCGCCTTCCCCGCCGGACAGCGCCCACGAGCCACCGACCACCTGGTCTGGCACGCCCCCGACGCCCCAGCACCCGGCGCAGCCGTGACCGGTGTGCTGCTCGACGAATGGATCGAGCTGCTGCCCGGTTCGGACCAACCGGACCCCTCCCCCGCGCCCAACCCACCGGCCGAGGCTCCGCCGGAGACCGAACTGACCGGTGTCGCCTTCCACTACGACCGGCCGGACGCCAAGGCCCCGCACAGCGTCCTCATCGCCGTTCCCCCGGACCTGGGTCGTGGCTGGACCTCTGACGGCCTGGTCCAGGTGCTCCGGGAGACGCTGGAACTGGCCAAGCTGCGCGCCATCGACGTCGCCGACCTGCCGCAGCTGCGCGATCTGCTCCCCGCGATCCGCATCTCCCCGCAGGGTGCGACCGGGCAGGCGCTGTCCCGGATCGAGACCACGCGGCCGAACACCGACCCGCAGGGGCCGTTCCGGCTGGAGCCCGGGCACCGCACCGGCGATGTCGAGTCCGGCCTGGCCGCCCGGGTGCACGACCCGCTGTGGCTGCTGACCCGGCAGTGGCAGTTCGGGGAACTCGCCGCGCAGGACGCCGGTTCCCCCGCGGTGGTGCGGATGACCGGCGGCAGCGCGCCGATCGACGCCTGGCGCCCGGCCGGGGCCGCCGACTGGGTGCCGTACGACCCGCGCCTTGGGCCGCTGGACGTGCCGGTCGAGGACGAACCGGTGCTCGTCGACGAGCGGTTGCGCGCCGAGGGTGGAGCCGCGCTGCTGCGGATGGCCGACGACGCCGGGCTGCTCGGTGCCGCCGTCACCGCGCTGGCAGCGCATCAACTCCCGGCCGATGAAGGCGGCGACAAGACCGACATGAGTCTGATCGGGCTGCTCGGCGGGCGGATGCCGGACGCGGCGGCGGTGGCGGCGGCGCTGGACGCGGGCACCCTCGAAGGCGGCGGCGACCCGGGGCTCGGGGCGGTGCTGGGCCGTTGGCGGCATTGGTGGGCCGGGCAGGTGACCGAGCTGGGACCGGACTGCTTCGACCCGCACCGGTTCGAGTACGGCGCCGAGGTGTCGACCGGTGGTGCGGTACTGCGCGCCGACGCGTATCTGGGCGACGGACTGGACTGGTACGGCCTGGACGTGCACCCCGATCCCGACGTCAAGGGCGCTGCGCCGGGGTCCAGGCACACCTTCACCGACGAGGGGCTGCCGTCGACGGTGCGCTACGGCGGACTGCCGGCCGACCGGTTCTGGGAGATGGAGGACGCGCAGGTCGACCTAGGCTCGGCGGAGGTGTCCACGCTGGACACGGGGCGGTTGCTGCTGATCTCGTTCGCCACGGTGTACGGCAACGACTGGTTCCTGGTGCCGCTGGAGGTACCGGTCGGTTCGCTGACCGTGCTGGACCAGCTGCTGGTGCGCGATGTGTTCGGCCGCTACCACCTCGTCGAGCGCGCCGGACGGGACGACCCGTCCTGGTCGATGTTCACCCTGGACAGCCAGGACCCGGACCATCCGGCGGCGACCGGTCTACTGATGCTGCCCACCGAGCCGGGTCAGGTGGGCGATCCGCTGGAGCAGGTGGTGCTGGCCCGCGACGAACTGGCGAACCTGGCCTGGGCCGTGCAGCACCGCTATACCGACGGCCGGGGCGAACCGGTGGACCGACGGGACCTGTGGGCGCGCATCGCGCCGCCCGAGCCGGCGCCGACCGGCGGACTACCCGGGTACGGGGTGCAGAGCGTGGTGCCGGACTACTGGTTCCCGCTGGTCCCGGAGTCGGTCAGCGCCGGGGTGATCCGGTTCCGGCTGGCCGAGTTGACCGGTCCCGGCCTCGACTCCCGCCCGGAGGGCCGGTTGATCGCGCCGGAGCTGTGGGTGTGCGAGGAGGAGGTGCCGCGGGACGGGGTGAACGTGACCCGCCGTCCGGTGCTGGCCCGCTGGTTCGACGGCTCCTGGCACAGCTGGGTGCGCCGGGAGAAGGCCCCCGGTACCGGGGAGGGCTCCAGCGGGCTCGCCTTCGACACGGTCCGGCCGACCGAGCCGTGGCCGTGACGAGGGGCACGGAGTCGCACCGCTCGACACAACCGATTACGTGACAGAGCCGAGCGATTTACAGTCCCTCATTCTTCCTGCCCGTGATCGAAGTTCAGGCAGAGCGCCCAGACGTCGGAGTAGGTGTTCGGTGAGGGCGATCCCCCGACGTGGATGTCGGCTGTCCAGTGTGCGGCCGTGCTGGTCCCGTCACTGAACGGGCTGCCGTCCGAGTCGCTGGGGAAGCTTCCGATGAGGTGGGTTCCGCCCGACCCTGCCTTGGTGAAGTCGGTCGTCGTCACGTTGCCTCCGCTGGCGGCGGCGCCCCCACTGACCAGCACGTGATGCTCCCTTGCGTTGCCGCGCTCCCCGGCTCCCTCGGCGCAGCCGACCGTCTCCGTCTGGCTCGTGCCGGCCGTGGTCGGCCCGCTCAGCTCGCGGAAGTGGACCGTCGTGGTGATGCCTCGGACGTTGACATCGTCTCCACTGCAGATCGCGTAGGCGTATGTCGTGTTGTCACTGTCGCGTCCGCCGCCGATTCCTCCGACGGCGGTCCAGGAGTCGGGGTTGGTCTCCCCGTCCGCAGCAGCTTTCTGGCCGAAGTCGTGTGCGGCGTCGTTGAAGGTGGGAAAGCTGGCGATGGGCTTGAGGCTGCCGACGCTGGCGGGGGTGGTCCGGGCGCCGCCACCGAGCAGGACCGTGCCTGTCGGGCAGGTTGCCACGCCGGTTTTCGCTGTCTGTCCGATCGAGGGCCCGGCGATCTTGTTCATGACCACCTGGGTGTGCTTGATCCGGTTGCTGGAAAGGCACACCGCGTAGGGAGTGGTGGAGAAGTCGGGGCTGGAGTTGCTCCCGCTTCCGCCGAACGCGAGCCAGTGCGTCACATCGGTGCCGACGACACCGGTCGAGCCGGTGAATTCGGTGACGCCGTCGGGGCTGGGCGCGATGCCCATCACGTGGTTGCCGTTCCCTGCCCTGTCGTCGCCGGTGGTCTGCTCGATTCCGCCACCGGAAATGAGGCCTTGGCCGCAGTCCGCGTGGGCCGAGACACCGGTGAAGGGGGTCGCGGGGCCCATGGTGGGTCCGGGGGTCGTGACGGTGACGTCTGCGGTGTCGGTACGCGATCTCCGGCACAGCCACGGCCAGCAGGGCACCCGGGGATCAGTATCTTCGCCAGGGCGGACTTCCGGGAAAGCCTCTTCTTCATCGAATTCTGCCTTTCTGTTGTCAACGCGGTGAACGTGGCGGGCGGGCTGCCGGGGTATCGGTGTCTCGTGTCCGCCCGCAGGCCAGTGGTGCCGGTGACTCAGACGCCGTCGTTGGCGCACAGCGCCCAGACGTCGGAGTGGTTGGCCGTCGACGTCATCCCGCCGGTGTGAGTGAACGCCGTCCAGGAGGCCGTCGTCGTGGTCCCGTCACTGACGGGGTTGCCGCTGGAGTCGCTCGGGAAGCTGCCGTTGAGGTGGTCGCCGGGCGAGCCCGGTCCGGTGAAATCGGTGGTGGTCACGATGCCCCCGCTGATGGCGCCGCCCCCGCTCACCAGGTTCCCGTCCCCCACACCGCAGCTGACGGCTGTGTTCTGGCCTGTGCTCCCGGTGTTCGGGCCGTTCGCCTCGCTGGAGCGGACCTTCACGGTGACACCGCTGACGGTGATACCGCTGCCACTGCAGATCGCGTAGGCGTAGGTCTCGTTACTGGCGTTGGCGCTGTTGTCCCATCCGACGGCGCTCCAGGAATCGGGGTTGGTCTCTCCGTCCGCGGCGGCCTTCTTTCCGAAGTCGTGTGCGGAGTTGTTGAATGTGGGGAAGCTGGCGATGGCCTTGAAGTTTCCGGTATTGCCAGATGTGACCAGAGCGCCGCCACCGAGCAGGGCGGTGTTGGCCGGGCAGGTCGCCGTCACGAGACCCGGTGTCGATGCGGTGGTGGGTGCGTTCACCTTGTTCATGACCGCCTGTGTGTGGTTGATGAGGTTGCTGGTGAAGCACACCGCGTAAGGGGTGGTGGAGAAGGAGAGTTGACCTGTCCTCCGCTTCCGCCCTTCGCGATCCAGTACGCCACGTCGGTACCGACGACCCCGGTTGATCCGGTGTATTCGGTGGCACCGTCCGAGCTGGGCTCGGTGCCCAGCACGTGGTTGCCGTTCACCCCCGCACCGGTGCCGGTGGCCTGGTCGATCCCGCCGCCGGAAACGAGACCGCTCTTGCAGTGGGCACTGGTTGAGATCGAAGAGTCGATGGTTGCAGGTCCGAGAGTGGCGCCGGGCGTTCGCACAGTGACGCTCACGGTGGTGGCGTACGCGGCCCCTGGTGCCACCAGGACCAGCAAGGCCCCAACGACCAGCGCTTTTCCTGCGGCGACGCTGCCCTTGCCGGAAATCTCGTCCGCGCAGGTCAAGCGGCATGCCGGTACTCGTGGATGACACCGCCGAGGCGGTCGTGTCGTCGTACGTTGCGGCCGACGATGTGAGCCGGGTCGGTGATCGGTGTGGGCAGCGGGTGGAGGGGGCGGGCGTTGGCGATGCCCTGGTGCGGTCGGTGCGAGTTGTAGAAGCGCTCGAACTCGCCCAGGGCGTGGATCAGGTGGCGCTGGTTCCATGTCAACGTGCGGTCCAGGAGTTCCCGTCGGCAGGTCTGCACCCACCGCTCCATGATCGAGTTCATCCTCGGCATCCGGACTCCGGCGAGCACGGACTCGATGCCCGCATCCTTCAGAATCGTGTCGAACAGGGCGGGGAACTTTCCATCCCGGTCTCGGATGAGGAACCGTGCCCGGCAGCCAGCGTCTTCCAGGTCCATGATCAGGTTCTTCACGGCCTGCGTCACCCACGCGGCGGTCGGATGCACAGTCGCGCCGAGGATGCGGATCCGTCGGGTAGCGTGCTCGATGACGGCGAGCACGTAGATGCACGCCCCGGTCAGGATGACAGTTTCGAAGAAGTCGCAGGCCAGCAGCGCCTCGGCCTGGGAACGCAGGAAGTCAGCCCATGTGCTGGCGCCGCGCTCGGGCGCTGGATCGATTCCGGCCTCTTTCAAGATCTCCCAGACCGTGGAGGCGGCGACCTTGATGCCCAGGACCAGCAGTTCCCCGTGTACGCGCCTGTAGCCCCAGTTCGGATTCTCGCGCGCGAGCCGAAGTACCAGGGCCCGTATGGAGTGCACCGTCCGAGGCCGTCCCGGCCGCTTGGGCCGGGAGCGGGCGGCATGACCACGCGCGACCACACGGTGCCACCGCAGCAGCCTCTCCGGGCGCACCAGCAGCCGCATCCTTGGGAGGACCTCCCGGGACAGCCGGTGGAGCAGTGCGGCCAGGAACACCCGGTCGCTGGGGGTGAACCGGACCCTTGTCGTGCCCAGTTGGCGCTCCAGCACCGTGATCTGGTGACGCAAGGCGAGGATCTCGGCGTCCTTCTCACGGTCGCTCATCGGCAGCAAGCGCAGCAGGGCGAGGGCGTTGGTCACACCCAGGTAGGCCAGTCGAAGCAACACGGTCGCGCATGATGCCGCCGTGGTCGACACGATGGCCACGGTGCCGCCATGCACGCCAGACGATGCGGGGTACCCCGCGGCTGCGCTGCACCGCCTCCCACCAGCACGGATGAGTATTCGGCAGGCGCACCCCTGGCCGCTCGGAATCCGTCATCGCTGCTCCCTTACGAAGGACAGGTGGCGGAGATGACGTAGTCGACTACGTCGTGCGTGCTGGAACGGTCCCGGCAGGCAGCGCGCTGGCGGTCGGCGCCGGTTCCTTCGGTGCGCAGGCGCTGCCACCGCTCGCGTACCAGGTCGAGATCTTCGTGCCGACGCAGTGCCGGGGTGATGGTGTGCACCAGCCGCTCGACGAGCGCGGTCTGGAATGCCAGGCGGCCGGTCAGCGGGTCGATGCCGTGGCCGGCCAGTCCGTCGTGTGCCGCGCGCCAGCAGGTCGCACGCAGGAGTTCCGGTGCCGGGCGCGGGGCCGGTTCTCCGGCCTGGCAAGCGGTGAGGGCGGTGGCGGTCAGGGCGCGGACGACGGCGGCGAGCAGGAGGGTGTCGTCCGGGGTCAGGGCGGCGTCGGCGACGCGGATTTCGACGGTGGGCAGGTGGTGGGAGGGACGGATGTCCCAGTACAGGCCGCCGCGGTCGATGAGCGCCTCTGCTTCGAGGAGGGTGTCGACAAGGTCGTCGAAGTGGGCGGGTGATTCGAAGTAGGGGGGCGGGCCGGCCACGGGCCAGCGCCCCCAGGTAATGGCGCGCCAGCTGGCGTATCCAGTGTCCCGGCCACCTTGGAACGGGGAGTTCGCACTCAAGGCGGTCAGGACCGGCAGCCAGGGACGCAGGTGGTTGCTGACGTGGACGGCGTCGCGGGGGCCGGGCAGGCCGACGTGGATATGGCAGGCGCACGCGGTCTGCTCCTCGTCCAGGGCGCGGAAGTGGGCGGCGCTTCGTGCGTAGCGGGCTCCGGGCGTGATCGGGACGGGGGCTGCCTGGCCGAGTACGGGGGTGCCGGTGGAGGCGATGCGCAGGCCCAGGCGGGCGGCGGCGCGGGCGGCCGCCGTTCTGGTGGAGCGGATCTGGTCGTCGGCTTCCTTCAGGCAGGTGTGCGGGTCGGTGCGCAGTTCGACCTGGTAACGGGTCAGCTCGGTGCCTACCCGGTCACCGAGTTCACCGGCTGCCTCGCCCACCAGCTGAGGACCGCGCGGGCTGAGGGCCCGGCTGTCCGGTTCGATCAGGAGGAACTCTTCTTCGATCCCGACGGTGAGCGGGGCCGGGGGCTGGCCTGATCCGAGGGTGCGGGCTGGCGCGGGGGCGTCTGTCGGGGCGGACGCGCCGTGGGGTTCACTGCTCATAGTGATGACACTGTCTCAGACAGTGGCGGCGCCGGTGTGCGGTAACGGTCTTCGTCGACGACTGAGGAGCGCAGCATGCATGAACAGACCGACGTCCTGGTGGTCGGCGGCGGCCCGGCGGGCGCGACCGCGGCAGCCCTCCTCGCCCGGCAGGGCCTTCAGGTGCGCGTGCTGGAACGCGAGCGGTTCCCGCGTTACCACATCGGCGAGTCCCTGCTGCCGGTGCTGGACGTGCTGGGCGCACGCGAGGCAGTCGAGGCGCACGGTTTCGTCCGCAAGACGGGGGCGTTCTACGACTGGGGCGGCCAGGAGTGGTCGCTGGGCTTCGACGAGCCGGGCAGACCGGCGGCCTACAGCTTCCAGGTGATCCGCTCCCAGTTCGACCAGATGCTGCTGGAGCACGCCCGCGCACAGAGAGCCGACGTGCGCGAAGAGGTCCGCGCCGGACATGTCACGTTCGAGGACGGCAAGGCCGGCCAGGGCCAGCGGGCCGTGGAAGCGGCCTGGACCGGTAACGACGGGACTGAAGGGCGCATCCGGTTCGGACACCTCATCGACGCCTCCGGCCGCACCGGACTCCTCGCCGCCCGGCAGCTGCGCACCAGGCGCGTCCACGACATCTTCCGCAACGTCGCCACCTGGAGCTACTGGCACAACGCAGCGCCTCTCGCCGCCGCCCCGAGTGGCGCGATCGGGGTGTTCTCCCTGCCGGACCACGGATGGCTGTGGGCCATCCCTCTGCACGACGGCACCCTCAGCGTCGGCCTGGTCACCGACAAACGCTCCTTCGCCCACGCCAGGCAGGCAGCCGGCGGCTCACTCCAGCGCCTCTACGACGAGGCCATCGCCCGCTGCCCGCTCCTGGCCGGCATGCTCACCCACGCCCGGCAGGCCACGCCGCTGAAGACCGAGAGCGACTACTCCTACGTCAGCGAAGCCTTCACCGGACCGGGCTGGTTCCTCGCCGGGGACGCCGCCTGCTTCCTGGACCCCCTGCTGTCCACCGGAGTGCACCTGGCCATGTACAGCGGCCTGCTCGCCGCCGCCTCCATCAGCAGCGTGCTCAGCGGCGACGTCGACGAAGACGCCACCCGCGCCTTCTACCAGACCGCCTACCAGCACGCCTACGAACGGCTCCTCATCCTGGTCAGCGCCTTCTACCGCATCCACGACGGCCGCGACACCTACTTCCGCACCGCCCAACAGCTCAGCCGCCGCGACCAGGCACCCCTGCGCCTGCACGAGAGCTTCCTCAACATCATCACCGGCACGGAAGACCTCCACGACACCCAGACCGACGACGCCGTCGACACCTTCCTGCGCACCGTGCGCCAACCCGTCAACGGCCGACCCCCGCAAGGACTCGCAGGCCACGGAACAACCGATCTCCTGCCCCTGCCCACCACCCCCGCACTGGCCGCCGCCGGGCTCTACCTCAACCTCCACCCGCATCCCCACCTCACGACCGATACCACATGAGTGCGAGATCGGCGTCAACCAACCACGGTGAGGCAAACGGCTTGCCCGTGACTGCGCGCCCGGCGAACGGGCCGACCCCGGGACGCAGCGGCTCTGAACTTTCGCCTGCTCAACTCACGGTTTCCTGAGTGATCTGCACACTCCACGCCTCTACCCACTTCTGCACGCGCTGGCTGTAACCCTGATTCCAGTAGCGGATGCGGATGGTGCCGTCGGAGGTCGTTTGTAGGGTTTCGGGATACCCGAAGTGCTGGATCAGCCCTGTGGTGAGGGCAGATGTGGCAGCCACGAGGGGTGCCCCATCCTCAACGAGGTCGTCGAGGTCGAACGCGCCCGTGGCGACGGGCGGCTTGATGATCTGATGGCCCGGCGAGCCTCCGAAGCTACGGTTTTGCACGAGGATTGCCGGGGTCTCTTCGGTGACGAGCCACAAGGTCGCGCGAACTGGCGCGTTGCCACCAGAAGCCGCGCGGTCACTGGCGTGACGGGCGAGGAAGCGCAGGCCCGACAAGACGCTGACGGCCAGGTCCTCATCACCGATCCGGCTGATCGGCGTGCTCGGGGCGCCCATCGCAGGAGGCAGACCCCACAGGGCGCAGCGGATGGCGGCCTGGATGCCGAGACCGAAGTTGGCAGTGCAGGTCTCGAACATGCAGCGGCCGGTGCCGTATTGCAGCTTCGAGAGCTTCAAAACGACGAGTCCGTCCCGTGTCGGACAGCCAGCAGGGCCACGTCGTCGTCGTTGTCTGGTGGGCGTGCCCGTGCCAACAGCTCGTCGGTGAAGGATTCCAGGGGGCGGTGGGCCAAGGACGCGGCGTGGCGGCGCAGACGGTTGAGGCCCTCGTCCAGGCTGTGGTTCGGGGACTCGATCAGGCCGTCCGTGTAGAGGAGCAGGGTTGCCCCGGGGGGCAGTTCCGCTGTCGCGTCAGGGCGGACCTGATCGGGTGTAACGCCCAGCAGGATCCCGTGGCCGTCGGTCAGATAGCGGGCCATGCCCTCATGGGTGACCAGCAGCGGCGGTGGGTGGCCCGCGTTGGTCCAGGACAGCTCGCACTGGCCTGCGTCGTTCTCACTCATGCGGGCAAAGACCAGCGTGGCCATGGAGACCTCCGCGATGTCCAGGGTCGCCCGGTCGAGCCATTCCACGATCTTGCTCGGTGGCTTCTGTTGGGACACCGCGTACGCGCGGAGCATGTTGCGCAGCTGGGCCATGCCGGCCGCGGCGTCTAGGTCGTGGCCGACGACGTCGCCGATGGCGAGGGCGGTGGCGCCGTCTGTCAGGGTGAACGCGTCGTACCAGTCGCCGCCGACCTGTGAGGCGTCCGGCGCGGGCAGGTAGCGCGCGGTCATGCTGCGGCCGGGCGTCCGCGGGAGCCTCGGCAGCAGATGGCGCTGCATGGTTTCGGCGACCTTGCGCTGGCGCTGGTAGAGGCGGGCGTTCTCCAGGCCGAGGCTGGCGCGCCGGGCGATGTCTTCCAGCAGGGCGGCGTCGGTCGCGGTGAACCGCTCGGGCTGGTCGGCGCGGCCGAGGGTGAGGGCGCCCAGTACGTCGTGCAGGCTGCGGAGGGGGACCACGATCGCCGAGTGCATGCCGGTCGCCTGGAACAGGCGCCGCTGCTCCACCGCGATGCCGGAGTCGGGCGGTCCCTGGTAGGTCTCGGGGCCGGCGAAGGAGGACGTGACACCGCGCAGGGCCCGGGATAGGGGCATCGGGGACTCCTGGGGCACGGGCGGCATGGGCCCCTGGAGGTCCTCCCGGAACACCACGGTGCCGCCTTCGGCGTGGGCGACGGCAAAGCGCGACACTTCGTCCCGCTCGCTGATCAGGTCGATGACGGCCCAGTCGGCGATGCGAGGCACTACAAGGTTGATCAGGCGGCGCAGCGCCTCGTAGATGTCCAGGGTGGAGGTGAGCAGGGTCGTCGTCTCGGCGAGTAGAGCGAGCCGTTCCAGTTCGGAGAGCCGTCCGCCGGCCGGTGGCCGCTGGGCGGGACGCCCGGAGCGGCCGGCGGAGTGAAAGAGGAAGAGCGTGGCCGACGGACGGATACCGATGTCACAGGGTGTGGCCAGCCATGCCACCGGCAACAACGTGCCGTCTCCGCGCTCGAGCCACTCCTCCTCACCCTGCTCTGTCCGACCGCCGAGGACGCTCTCCCGCATCCGGCACTGGGCCCTCGGCACGGGCTCCCCGCAGCTGGTGCGGTGCAGCAGGTCATGGGCGTCCTGGCCGACCAGATCCGAGGCGGGGCGGGCCAGGAGTTCTTCGCCACGCGCGTTGACAGCCACGATGAAGCCCTGCTCGTCCGTCAGGTAAGCACCTGTACCGAGGGCGTCGAGGGCCGTGGCAACCGCTTCCTGCGGACCATCCGGGCCCCTCATTGCCGCCTCCCGTCACCGGAAAATCGCCTAGGATCCCTGGGATCCAGGTTCCCCATGGGTCACCGCTGACTCTCGCAAAGCGCACCACAGACCGCACCAGATCGCGCGGGGAACAGCGGGGAATCACGGAGAAAGCAGCCGCGCCCAACGCCACCACCGTAATACCGTTCGCCCTGGTCAGCGCGCGAGCCCACGGCAAATAATCGCAGTTTCCCAAGCTGAGGGCCCCGGCACCGTTGTCACGGGCCGGGCCGTCGCGGCGTACTGGCTGAGCGGGCCGCACGTGTGTCGAGCTCCCGAGCATGAGTGGCCGGACTAGCTTTGAGGTCATGGCTGTCGACGTCCTCACCGAGACCGTGATCGCCCGTCCCCGTGCGGAGGTCGCCGCCTACGCCGGGGATCCGACCAATGCGCCGCACTGGTACACCAACATCGTCTCGGTTCACTGGCGGACCTCACCGCCGCTCGCCGTGGGCTCGAGGCTCGACTTCGTCGCCCGGTTCCTGGGGCGCACCCTGACCTACACGTACGAAATCGTCGAGTACTCCCCCGACCGACTCGTGATGCGCACCGAGCAGGGACCGTTTCCCATGGAGACGACCTACACCTGGCATCCAGTGGACGCCGACCATACCCGGATGACGCTGCGCAACCGCGGCGAGCCATCCGGCTTTGCCAAAGTGAGCGCTCCGATGATGGCCGCGGCTGTGCGGCGAGCGAACATCAAGGACCTGGCCGCATTGAAAGCGCTGCTGGAAGGCGCCGACGCCGGCCGACGCCTACCGGGCGACGTCTGACATCCACGGCTGACTGTGAGGATGTCGATGGTGCCGCCCGAGGCGGTCTGACCCGCCGACTGACCGACGCCCAGGCTGTCTTGTTGATGAAATGTCGGCCGACTCGGGTGGTGCCGCCCTGCGCGCGGCCGGTCGGGCGTTTGTGACCTCATGGGAGCCCGGCCAAAGGTCCCATCACAGTCTTGTCCTCCCGCCCGACCGGCGCGTGCCACCCCTCATGCGTCGCACGGAAGGACAGCACTCATCAGCATGGCAGACGAGATAGCGGTGATCGGCGGCATCGACACCCACACCGACTTCCACCAGGCCGCAGTGATCGACTCCATCGGCCGGCACCTGGCCACCGAGGCATTTCCCACCACTCACGACGGCTACCGCCGTCTACTGGAGTGGCTTCGCTCGCACGGCGAGGTCATGGCCGTCGGCGTCGAGGGAACCGGCGCCTACGGCTCCGAGTTCACCCGGCGCCCGCACGGCGGCGCACCCTGATGCCGGACGAGACAGCGGTCACAGGGCAAGCCACGCACGTGCCCGGCGGGACGATCACCGTCGTCGCTGCCGGGCGTCAGCTACGATCTGAGCGGGTCCCATTTTCGTTGACCAGGGCCGCGAACACCGTCCCGGTCCGGCTCAGGGCGCCAGCACAACCCTGCCGAACACCTTCCCCGCGTCCATCTCACGGTGGGCCAGCACCGCCCGGTCCAGCGGCAACACTGCATGCACGACTGTGCGCAGGTCACCGTGCGCAGCATCGGCCGAAGTGGGACGACCGCACGGCCTGCCGGTCGGGGCCGGGCACGGTGTCAGAGCTGAAAGTGGCGAACGACAGCCGCATGCCGAAGTCCGCCGGCGGCTGCCCACCGACCGCACCGACAGCCACGTACCCGCCGGGCTCGCCGAGCACCTGGACGCCGCCTTCGACCAGATCGCCGAGCGCGCCCGCGAACTACGTCGCATCGGCCGTGACTTGGGTCGCCTCGTCATCCTCGGCGGCGGCGACATCGTCGAGGGTTGCACGATCTACCCCAACCAGGCGTACGAGATCGACGGCGACAGGCGCGCCCAGGTGCGCAACGCCGTCACCTTCGTCCTGGACGGCCTCGACCGCCTCGCCCCGCTCTTTAGGGACGCCACCGTGCTCGTGGTCGGCGGCAACCACGGCGAGAGACGCATCGGGAGCAGCCGCACCACCTGCTCGGACAATGACGACTGCGCCGTCTTCGAACACGCCGCGCGCGCCGCCGAGCGCGACCGGCGCCTGGCGCACGTCCGCTTCTCCATCGCCGATGCCGAGCCGGCCGAGACGCTTGCCGTCCACGGCTGGATCCTCGGCATCGCCCACGGCCACGTCTTCGCCCGCGGCACCGGCTCGACCGAGCAGAAGGCGTACCGCTGGTACTCCGGCCAGGCGGCCGGCCACCTCCCGGCAGGCGACTGCGACCTGCTGGTCACCCACCACTACGACCACTTCGCCGCCCGCGACTGGGGCGGCTGCTTCTGGGTGCAGACCCCCGCAATGGACGGCGGGTCGCCGCACTTCACCGACGCGACCAGCCAAGGCGCAGACCCCGGGATGCTTTCGTGGGTCATGACGCCGGAGAAGCGGGCCGTGGACGTTCAGATCCTGTGCTCAGTGCTCATGGAATCGATCTGATCCGCACGGCTTTACAGACGGTCACATGATCTGCACACTTCGGGCATGACAAGTGGTAGACGGGCGTTCCTCGGGGCCCCGTTCCTCATCATCGGCCCGCTCACAGGGTGCAGTGAGAAGACGGGTAAAGAGCACTCGCTGCCCACCGCTCAGCCTTCACCACACGCGTCAGCGACGGCGAGCAGCCCAGCAAGACTCATGCTGACAGAGAGTTCAACCTGCGCCGACTACCTGCGCGTCAGCCAGGACGATCGAGCGCGCTTCGTCGAGCATGAGATGCAGGTTCATCAGCCGCAGACGAACGCTCCCGTTATTTTGTCCTCGCAGTTCGCTCCGGGTGGTACGCCAACAGCCGTGAGCGGCAACGCGATGATGAACGAAATAGGCGCCGCGTATCTCGGACCGATTCTTGACAGCGAGTGCCCTCACAAGCTCTCAACGAAAATCGTTGTTCTCCTGGCTCCGGCCTGGACGGCAAGCCCGAGTTCTTGAGGTCAGTGGAGACCATGAACCATGGAAGACGGTCGCACCTTTTGCTGGCGGCCATCGCAGTCCTGGCGCTGGGCGGGTGCAGCAGCTCTCCACACGTATTGGGAGAGCGGTCCTCCAGCTCGAAGGCCCCCGTAAACGTTCCGGGGACGGTCGGATACCTGTACAGCAGCTCCAGCGGGATCAACTTCTTTCAGTGGCAGACCGACGCGTCGGGCGCGATCCAGGGAACCCAGATGTCCGCGAGCACCTCCGGGGATGCACCCAGTGAGCAGGTCTCGACCAACCGGTCCGACATCAGCGGGCAGATCAATGGCTCCTCCGTCACGCTCGACATCGGCTTCCACACCGACCAGGGGGTCCTCAGTTCGGGGACGCTTACTCTCAACGTGGTCCAGCAGGACGGCAACATCCAGCCCATCGTCTACCGCCGGGCATCCGACGCGGACTACAACGCGGCCCTGGCCAAGCTCAACTCTGCTGTGCAGCAGACGAATAGCCAGCAGAGCCAGGCCGACAACCGGGCTGCCACCGAGCAGCAGGTCGCCAAGGACTATCAGGCCATCGGCAGCGATGAGACGAACGTGAAGAGCGACCTATCGAGCCTCAAGGACACGGTCTCCAGCACAGCGACAGACGTAGGCACCGTGCACAGTGACGAGCGGAACGTGCTGAGCGAGTCCGGGAACGGCACAGACAACGGCACTGTTTGCGGCGACGCTGCCTCCGTGAGTGGTGACGCGTCCTCGGTGAGTGGTGACGCATCCTCGCTCAGCGGTGACCTCGCTTCCTTCACCAGCGACCTGACCTCGCTGGACAGTGACGCGCGCTCACTGAGCACCGATCTCGCCGCTCTTTTGAGCATCGAGCCGGGCTATACGGGAGGAAGGAACGAGCCGTCGCCAAGTACGGCGCGCGAGGCGGTGTCGGGAGCGGGCTCGGCCGCGTCTGCCGACGTCCAGAGCGCAAACGGTGACATTGATGAGGAGAACTCCTACGTGTCCACCGCCTACGGGTATGCCGCGGACGCGGAGAAAGCCGGCAACTGCGGTGAGTCGCCCAGCCCCCAGTCACCCAGCTCTCACGTCTCTGCGTCCGGGAGCCAGCAGTCCTGACCCACAATCTGACTTTCTCCAGCCGGCGAGCAGGAAAGCCCGCCCATGCCTCGAAACGCATGGGCGGGCCGCTTGGGACCTATCGCACTGACCAACCGGCTCCGGGGCTAGCTCACCCAAGCCTCTCCTGACGGCTCCGCGATAGCCAGTAAGTACGGTGCCGCACGGGCGTGGTCCAGACGATCCCGGTCGAAGTCGGGGCTCCGGCTCGCGCGGGAGCGGGTGCGGTGCGGGCGTCGCGGATCGCGTTCTGCACGGCGAGGCTGGCGATCCGGCGCGCTCGTATCTGCTCGACTCGCGGGGCGGTTTGCCGGCGGTGCCGGCGATCCACCACCGGTGGGGCCAGGCGAAGTCAGGGGTGAAGGTGATCTGGTCCGGTGCCGGGGTCCGGCGGCCAGTCACGGGAACGGTGAGCTGGCGGGAGTGGCAGGCGAGAGCCTCGTCGGTGATGTAGTCGTCCAAGCCGGGACGGAACACGCGGCCGCGCAGCATCTCCAGCAGGTGCCGGCGGGCTTCGGCCAGGACGTGGGTGGCGAGCGCCGTGTCCACCCGCGGGCCGACCTGCTCTCGGATCGCCTTCCCGGCCGCCCTGCAGCGCTCCAGGAGCCCGTCGACCATCCGCTTGCCGAAGCGCAGGATCGCGGACGCCCGCCACCACGCGCGCAGCTGCTCCAAGGGGTGCGGCGTCCTTTTCGCCGGGCGGGCGTCCTGCGCCGCCCACCACCCGAGACCGTGGCGGCCGCGCTCGCTCGGCAGCCGCCCGTGGTCCTTCACGTACTGGTCGATGATGCCCTCCAGGGCGTCCTCGATCCGCTGCCGGCGGGTTGAGGACCAGTCGATCAGCTCTTGATCAACCCCGGCTATCTCCATCACGGGGCGAAGGCCCGGCGTCACCTCCCGAGCAACGGTCGCCAGCCCCAGCTCCTCACACACCTGGGTCGTCATCGTGAGGGTGTTGAGCGTCCCGGCTGCCACGACGTGCTGGTAGAGGCGGCGGGTGTCGAGCGCGTACCAGGTGCCGTCCGGGCGCTGCACTCGGTTCAGGATCAGGCAGTGCTCGTGCAAGAGGGGGAAGCCGTCGCGGTTGTCGAAGTGACGGAACGCCGCAACGACCAGGGCAGGGGCCTTTGCACGCTGGCGGCCGGACGACCACCGGGTCTCCGCGATCTCCTTCTCCAGTCATCGCAGCACGGTGGCGATGGCCCGCTCGTGCGTCCGCTCTATGACCCGCCGGGTGTGGTCGTCGCCCAGGGCCCACAGCACGATCAGGGACGCCTGCGGTCGGAAGTCGAAGTCGATGGCAAGCAGCGGGATCTGCTTACGCTCCTCGATCTCTTCGATTGGCTACCCAAGGGCAGTCTCCAACCGCGCGGTGTCGGGGTCGGCGCCTTCGTCCAGGTGCTCACGCTCTATCCGGTTGGCGTCCGGGTGCCGGAGTTTACCGAACAGCAGTTCCATCTGCCGCTCCGTGACTGTCTCCCCGGTGGTGAGCCCGAGCGCGGGCAGGCCGCGGCCCATCCACACGCCAGGCGGGAGGCCAGCTTCCTCCTGAGCATCCTTCAGCAGCCTGCGGGCCGGACGGCGACTGTCCCCGAAAGCCACCCCACGGACGTAGTAGCGCCTGTCCAACTTCACCCGCGACGCGCAGCAGGCATACCTGCGACTACTTGATCCGCGGTGGACGCCCCCAGGCGAAGGACGCCGTAGGCCCGGCTGACAGCTATGCGTCGGCGTCGTGCCTGATGCCGCTTCGGGGCACTGCATTCGGACTGTTCGTTGCGCCGCACCCGTACCGCGCCGAACACCGACTTCACTGCGCAGGGGCACGGGAACAGCGCGCGTACGCGTGTCAGGCCCGATTGCAGGCCCTGGGCAACCGCCTCCTCGATGCCGCCAGGAAGCGGTCCTGTTCCACGGTCTGTGGGTGTGGGCAGGGCCTTGCTCCTGGCAAGGGCGCGAGGGCTTTGGAACGGGCCGTTGAGTCGGAACAGGCGCCACCACCGGTTGCTGCCACGGGCCTCAATGATGATCAGCTGCGGCCGCTGCCACAGGACGAAAGCAGTGTGGTCACTGGCGTGTGCCGACGCGGCGACGAGGGTCGCTGCCTCGGCGCTGCCGACGGCTTCCAGGGCCTGGAATACGAGGTTGCCACGACTGTCGTCGACCTCGAGCAGGTAGGGGCCGGCGCGGCGGACGAGGCGTCCGCGTTCTGCCATGGCGGCGACGGCGTCTTGGACGGGGTCGTCCTGAACGATATCCTCGGCGGTGTCCAGGACCGCCTGGGAGTCGACTGTGGTGCCGAAGGCGGGCGCGAGCAGGTGGGTGTACTCGGCGATGTAGGTCGGGTCGGCTGCGGACAGCAGGTGTCCTGCCTTCCAGCAGTGACCAGCAGCGACAGCACCGCACCATCACCTCGATACGTGAACCTCGCCCGCCACAAAGGCGTGCTGCCCTGCTCGTCGGGGACATCCACTCCCGCACCCGCCGCCAGGAGAGAGCCTGCAGCCGCGGCATCGCCACCGTAGGCGCCAGAGCCGTACGGGCACGGCCGACGACGGCCCGCTCGTGGCCTTCTTGCCCAGTGACGCGCGCTGGCGCACCAGGGACGCCATCCCCGTTTCCGGCGGCATGGGCTGACGCCGCGCGGTCTTCGCCGCTGCCCGGAACCAGCCGGAGTCGTTGCTCAAGGTCAACGAGGCGTGAGGAGACAGAACTCGTTGCCTTCCGGGTCGGCCAGAACCGTCCAGGAGACAGCGGACTGATCGAAATCAGGGTCGGTGGCGCCCAGGGCGCGCAGCCGGGCTGCCTCGGCCGCCAGGTCATCACCCGGGTAGGGACAGACGTCGAGGTGGACGCGGTTCCACCCGCATTTGGTGTCGGGGGTGCGGACGAACTCCAGGTAGGGACCGACGCCTTTGGCTGAGCGCATGGTCGCGTGGTCGTCGGTAACCTCGTGCAGCGTCCAGTCCATCGCCTCGCCCCAGAACCGGGCCATCCCTCGTGGGTCGGTGCAGTCGACCACCACCGCGGCGATCGGCCCGATGTCCTGGTAAATCGGACGGGGCTCCAGGACGCAGAACTCGTTGCCTTCCGGGTCGGCCAGTACCGTCCAGGGGACGTCGCCCTGACCCACGTCGGCGGGCATCGCGCCGAGATCCTTCAGGCGCGTGACCAACTCCGCTTGATGGGCGGACGAGGTCGTGGCCAGATCAAGGTGCACGCGGTTCTTGACTGTTTTGGATTCCGGGCGGGCGACGATGTCAATGCAGACGGCCAGGGGGTCGGGGTAGGCGAAGCCCACGGGTTCGAGGTTGGTCACGCCGGGTCCCTCGCTGTCGACGCCCCAACCGAGTGCCTCCGCCCAGAACCGGCCGAGCGCGGAGTCGTCATGGGCCTTCATGTTGATCTGCACAAGTCGCGTTGCCATACCGCAGATCCTAGAAGCTCAGCCGGCCTAGGCCGCCGTGATCAGACGCAGGGCTGGTCCGTGATCCTCTGACGCACGTGGGGCCTGGACGGCATGCGGTCCAGTCCCCCGGTCACCGCACGGGTCAGCGGCCGGTGCCGGACTGCACCTTCCTCAAGGCTCGCATCCTCTGCTGGGCGGCACTGACGGCGGCGTGCAGCTGAACCCGTGCGTACTTCCATGGACCTTTCCATGGCCTGTTCGAGCTGGGCGGCGCACGATCCGGTAGCGGGCAGCGTATCGGGCATGGCCAGGTAGGCGTCGAAGTGCTTGACGACGTCGTTGAGTTCGGGGCGCATCACTTCGAGCTGGTCAGCGAAGTTCTTGATGAGGTTGCGGAACTTGCGCAGCGGTGTGAAGCCTTCGGGCTTGCAGGGCTTCTGGGCGTACTCGCAGAACTTGTCGACGATCTCCTCCAGGCGGCCGGTGACGCCGCCAAGGTCCTTCGCGTTGTCTACGACAGTTTGCTTGATCATCCACGAGAAGGGGCGGCGGGCGTGGCGGTAGCCAAGAATCTCCACAGCCACCGTTGCGGCGCCGACGAGCGCGACCACCAGGAGGGATCCGGCGCCAGTGCCGAAGGCCGGGGTGATGTGACGGTACCAGCCCACGTAGCGTCGGACCTCGTATTCGTCCAGGCCGCACTGGTTCTTCGCGGCCTGGAGGCATTCCTCGATGGCCCAGCGTGAGCCGGCGGCCCAGCAGCGATTTCTAACTCGAGGCGCACGCCGGGGAAGTAGCGATCTGCTTGGCAGACGCTCCACGTGGGCCGATGTACCCCGATCGGCGGGTGCACGGTCGGTAGGACGCGGGCGTGTGCGGCCACCGGTCGGTGCGGGCTCGCCGGAACATGACGGCCGGTCACCGGCTCCTTGTCGGGGCCGTGTTGTCAGTGGTGGGCGATAGGTTCGAGGCCTCGGAACCGCTGTTGCACGACAGGAGTGGACGATGACCGAGAGCAGTGTGCTGTCCGCGCTCAGGGTGGTGCTGACGGACGTCAACGAGCGTGTGGTGGAGGCGTGGCGCGCCGCGTTCGCCGACACCCCCGGCATTGAGATCCGCAAGGGCTCGATCCTCGACGAGGACGTAGACGCCTGGGTCACCCCCACGAACTCCCAGGGCCGGATGGACGGCGGGGTCGACGCCGTCATCAAGCGGTGCCTGGGGTCCGGCATCCAGGTGCGCGTCCAGCGGGCGATCCGCGACCGGTTCGCCGGACCCATGCCGGTGGGCAGCGCGGTCTGCGTCCCGTCCGGCGCGACCGTCCCCCTGTACCTGATATCGACGCCGACGACGGTGCGGTCCTCGCAGAACGTGAGTGCCACACTGAACGTGGCGCTGGAGTGCGCGGCTGCTTTCCAGGCCGTCCACCGGCAGAACCGGAAGAAGCCGGGCAGCATCCGGTCCGTGGCGCTGGTCGGGATGGGGGCGCAGACCGGCCAGGTGCCGGCCCAGGTGTGCGCAAATCTGATGTGGACCGGCTACACGCTCTTCCACGACCACTGGTTCGAGGACGACGACGAGCTGCGGTCCACGATCATCTCCCAGCTCCACGGGATCGAGAATGCGCCCGTCGACCAACGGGTGCGCATCGTGCGGCCGGCGGCCACGCCCGTCGTCCCCGCGCTGGCGCCCGAAACCGCCGCTCCCGCCCCCTCGTCTCCTTCTGCCGCGACGAGCGAAATCGCCTCCGCCATGACTCCCGCTGCTGAAGCCGGTCATTGAAGCGCAGCCGGACGCCGCACGGTTCATCGGGAAGGGCCGCAGCCACGAGGTGGTCCCGGTCCGCGAGCTGACGTTCCAGGCGCTCAAGCCGAACCCGCCGCACAAGTGGAAGGTCGTGGTCTTCGGCCAGAACCCGTACCCGCGGCCGGAGAGCGCCACCGGCATAGCCATGTTCGACAACACCTTCAGCGACTGGAAGGACAGCCAGTTCGGCCGGGTCGTCAGCATCCGGTGCCTCATCAAGGCGGCGGCGATGTGGAAGTACGGCATCGCCAAGAAGACCCCGATCGCCGACGTGCGGGCGCTGCTGAAGGAGCGGGACCCGGTCCAGCCGCCGGAGTGGTTCCAGGCGATGCTGACGCAGGGCGTGCTCCTGCTGAACGCCTCGCTGACCGCGAGCGGCGACGGAGCAATGGGTGCCGACCAGCACACGGCGTTCTGGCGGCCGGTCGCCGAGCGGATCGTCGAGGAGATCCTCAAGGCCAAGCAGGCCGCGACCGAGGAGGACCACGGGGTCGTGTTCGCGTGGTGGGGGGCGCACGCCCGCAGCCTGAAGCGGGTCGTCCTGCGGCTCCAGCAGAAGTACCCGGACGTCGAGGTCCGGCACCTCGACCACGCGAACCCGGCGGCACAGGGCGACATCTTCTGCGAGGGCGACCACATCGCCCAGGTCAACGACGCCCTGACTTCGCTGGGCGCGGACCGCATCGACTGGCTGCCCAGCAAGGGATGGAACGGGCCGACGGCCGGCGCGGGCGGTGCGGACGGGGGTGTCGCGGCGCGCATGGGCGCTTTCATCGAGTCGACCATGAACCTGCACCAGCTGTACCTGGAACGCCTCACCAGCGTCAAGGACGAGGGCCTGGTCCTGCCCGCGATCACCGGTGTCTTCGACACCCCGCTGATGGACTTCCAGGACGCCGTCGCCCCGGTCTCCGCAGCGCTGTCCGGGCTCGCCGGGCACATCCGGCGCTCCCGCGACTTCGGCAAGCAGCGTGCGGACCAGGCGGCCGGCGGCGGCCTGTCCGCCGACGCGATCGCCGCGCTCCACC
Source organism: Streptomyces sp. FXJ1.172 (assembly GCF_001636945.3). NCBI lineage: Bacteria > Bacillati > Actinomycetota > Actinomycetes > Kitasatosporales > Streptomycetaceae > Streptomyces > Streptomyces sp. FXJ1.172. Next base: position 422,690 of record NZ_CP119133.2, read on the forward strand.
TGTACATCTGTGAGTCAGCCTTCTACCGTGAGGTCAACAGCGTTCTGCGCTCCCCCGACCGCACCAGGGTCACGCCCTACCTGCCGTACCTGCTGTTCTCGGCGGTCTCGGAGCTGCCTGCCTACACGCAGCCGTTGTGGCGCGGGGTGTCGCTGGACCTTCGGGCGCAGTATCCGGTGGGCCGGACGGTGACCTGGTGGGGCGTCTCCTCGTGTACCTCCGAGCTGAAGGTGGCCAGGGCGTTCTTGGGCAGTCGCGGCAAGCGGACCCTCTTCGAGGTGACGTCGGCCCGGGCAGTCGGGATCAAGAGCTTCTCCGCCTTCACCGGCGAGGAGGAATACATCCTTACGCCGAGTACCCAGCTCAAGGTGACGGAGGTGAAGAACGAGCCCCGCGGGCTGTGCACGGTCCGGCTGAGCGAGGTCACGGACGCCGCTCCTGTGGTGTCCTGAACCGCCCCCGTTCCACGGTGGTCTCTGCCCCTGCTGCAACCTTGGGTTTCCATGTCCTGAGCGAGCGGCACGAGTGTGTGGATGCCCCGAGAGCGGTGTGCCTCGACGGCGGTGACGCGTCTGCTGCTGGCCCGTCGTCATCAATGGTCGCGGGCAGTTCCTCGGCCTTCTCGCCGTCGTGACCGAAACTTTGACCGCCGCTGTGAATGGGTGCGTTGGTGGCACTGGGCAGGCGTCAGCCAGGTTGAGGGGGTAGCCCCTGTTCGGCGAGTGACTCGCACCGGCCGCGGTCAGCGGGAGGCCGGGCTCAGCAGGGGGCCGGACGGATTGTCCCCGCCCGGCCCCCTGCTGAGCGCCGTCGTACCGACGCCCTATCGGGCTGGGGTCACGCTGTCGGAGGATGTGGCGCGGAGCCGGTCGATGAGCGCTTCCATGCCGATCAGCCCGGCGTCCAAGCCGAGTTGCCGCATCCAGTTGTCGACCTGCTCGCGGCGTTCGGATTCCACCCGCAGATCCAGGGCCGGGTCGGCGCTGAAGATCCCGCCATGCGTTCCGCCCGAGACTCTCGGCACCGGGGCCAGTCCTTCGGTACGGAGGAGAGCGGCGACGATGGCGTCCCACTTTGTGGTGTAGCCGATCAAGGCTAGGGCGTACGCCCCGGGGCGTGTGGTGATGGGGATTCCGCTCCCTGCCCAGCAGGCGGGCCACCTGCAACTCTCCTTGGTGAACGGCCAGTTCAACCCGGGAGGTGCACGGTGGCCCTGTCTCAGTCTGACCTACTCCGCCTGCTGGAGTCACTACGTTCGGCGGACGGGCTCGAACTCGTCCGTTCGGTGGCCGAGCGGATGCTCCAGGAATTGATCGAGGCCGAGGCGAGCGCGAGGATCGGCGCGGAGTGGAACGAACACACCGACACCCGCACCGCGCTGCGCAACGGGCACCGGGACAAGACACTGACCACGCAGGCCGGCGACCTGGACCTGGGCATACCCAAGCTGCGCTCGGGCAGCTTCTTCCCCAGCCTGCTGGAGCGCCGCCAACGCATCGACCAGGCCCTGTTCGCCGTCGTGATGGAGGCGTACGTCCACGGGGTGTCCACCCGCTCGGTCGACGAGCTGGTCAAGGCCCTCGGTGCGGACAGCGGGATCTCCAAGAGCGAGGTCTCGCGGATCTGTGCCGACCTGGACACCCAGCTGACCGCGTTCCGCACCCGGTCGCTGGACCATGTCCGCTTCCCTACATGTATCTGGATGCGACGTACTGCAAGGCCAGGGTCGCCCACCAGATCGTCTCCCGGGCCGTGGTGATCGCCACCGGTATCACCGAGGACGGCGGCCGCGAGGTGCTGGGGTGATGGTCGGCGACAGCGAGACCGAGGTGTTCTGGACCCAGTTCCTTCGCTCCTTGCGCGAACGCGGCCTGAACGGGGTCCGGCTCGTGCTCGGCGACCACCACTCGGGCCTGGTCAAGGCGATCCGCAAGGTGATCATCGGTGCGGCCTACCAGCGGTGCAGGGTGCACTTCCTGCGCAACGTCTTCGGCGTGATCCCCAAGGACGCCGCCGAGATGGTCGCCGCCACCATCCGCACCATCTTCGCCCAGCCCGACCAGGCCGCCGTTCGCCGCCAGCTCGACACGGTCGCCGACATGCTCGGCGCGCAGTTCCCGCAGGTCAAACAGATGCTCCTGGAAGCCAAGGACGACCTGACGGCATTCGCAGCCTTCCCCGAACGACATTGGAAGAAGATCCAGTCCACGAACCCGCTGGAGCGGGTCAACCGAGAGATCAAGCGTCGCATCGATGTCGTCCAGGTCTTCCCCAACGACGACGCGCTGCTGCGGCTGGTCACCGCCGTGCTCTTCGAGATGCACGACGAGTGGATCGCCTTCCCCCGCCGCTATCTCCCCGAGGGCAGCATGGACCAGATCTACCCCGCCGAGCTCCCCGAAAGCGCCCCCGAGCTACCCAACACCACCAACACAACCGCCGATTGATCGGCTACACCACGACAAGGGACACAACCGCGGCGACGGCGTCGCCGGTGACGGGGTGCAGCTGCTGGGGCTGGGCAACAAGGACCTCTTCGACGCCGTTGTTAGGCAGAGCGCGGTGTCTCAGCAAGGCATGTTGTCGCACAGCATCATCACTCGAATGTGTAGCCCTGCACTGTGAGTTGGGCAGGTGACCGGGGTTCGGGGCTACAACAAGTCCGCGCCCGGTCGACGTCGCCATGCGCTGCCCATCCCGTGCTGATTGCTGGGCAGTTTCAGGGGCTGTGCCCGCGTCGCTTGTAGTGGCTGATACGGGCTTGGGGTGGCCGCACCCGCGCCCCCGCCGCGGTGCCAGCGGCGCAACGGGCCACCCGGGTGCCCGAACCGCGCCGGCCGCCCAGCGCTTCGCCGCCGGCCCCGGGCCCGGTCAGATGCCCCGAAGGGCCGTGGTGGTCTTGCCGGTGCGTTCGCGCAGCAGCACGCGCAAGGTGTTGGGGTGCTCGTAGCCGACTTTGCGGGCGATGGTCTCCATGGACAGTTCGGTGGTGCGCAGCAGGTGGGAGGCCCGTTCGATTCTGAGGTCCTGGATGAAGCGGATGGGCGAGGTGCCGAGGGTGCGCTGGACGGAGCGTTGCAGCGTGCGGTTGCTGACACCGATGGATCTGGCAGCGTCGGGGATGCTGATCGGCTCGGCGAGGCGCTCGCGGGCCCAGCGTTCGAAGGCGGCGACGGTGGGGTCGCTCTGGGCCAGGGCGCTGGGGATGGTGTAGGCGGACTGTGACGGGCGTTCGTCGACCACCAGGTAGCGGGCCACCAGGTCGGCCAGCGCCGGACTGCTCGCCTTGACGATCGCCAGGGCGAGGTCGACGTGTCCGAAGGCAGCACCGGCGGTGGTGACGCCGTCCGAGGCGATCACCATCCGGCTCTGGTCGAGCTGGACCTGCGGGTACCTGGCGCGGAAGACCGGCGCCAGCCACCAGGTCGTCGTCGCGCGCAGGCCATCCAGAACGCCCGCCTCGGCCAGCAGGAAAGTGCCGGTGCAGGCCGAGGCGATGGCCGTGCCGCGTTCACGGGTGCGTGTGATCAGGTTCCGGACGGGAAGCAACTGGTCACCGCTGACGTGGTCGAGCAGCGCCGTGGGGCGGCGTTCGGCGAGGGCGGGGACGATCAGCAGATCCGCTGCCTCGGCGTGCGCCAGGGGCCTGGTGGTCACCAGGTGTCCGGCCCCGGTGCGCACCTGGGGCTGGGAGCCGACCGTCGTGACGTTCCAGGACGGCGGTTCGTGGATCTCCTCGCCCATCAGGGAGGCCACCTCGCCCATCGCGTTGGCGCCGTCCAGTACGTCGAGGATGGCCGCGAGTCCGGAGTCGAAGACGCCGTCGTAGACGAGAACCGCTATCTCCATGGCAAAAACACTATCATTGATGTCGTTTTTGCCACTGCTGTGGCTGCTGATCAACAACGTAGGTTCGTGGTCGGCCGGAGATCCGGCTGTTTCCCACCTGAGGAGTGATCACGATGAAGATGGGTCTGCTGGCGCGCATCGAGGCCAAGCCCGAGTACGCCGACGAGGTCGAGGCGATGCTGCGCGGCGCGGTGGAGCTGGCCGAGCAGGAGCAGTACACGGTGACCTGGTTCTCGTTCCGCATGGACGCCACCACCTTCGGGGTGTTCGACACGTTCAACGACGAGCAGGGGCGCCAGAGCCACCTGGAGGGCCAGATCGCCGCCGCGCTCATGGGGGCGGCGGAGACCATGCTCAGCTCGGCTCCGGTCATCACCCCGGTGGACCTGCTGGGCGTCAAGCTCCCCTGACGGGTCTGCCTGACACAGTCGAGCGAGGCGAAGGACAACATCGATGACAGCGACCACGAACACCCACGAGCTGCGTACCCGGACACACACCTGGCAGCAGCCGGTGCCCTGGGCCACGGCCGGCGATCTGACCGGCCTGGAACTGCTCCAGAAGATCCTCAAAGAGGAGATTCCGCAGCCGCCCATCGCCGGGACGCTCGGACTGCACCTGGTGGAGGCCGGCGAGGGCACGGCAACGTTCGACGGCGAACCCGGCGAGCACCTGCTGAACCCCATGGGGACCGTCCACGGGGGCTTCCTGGCAACGCTGCTCGACTCCGCCCTGGGCAGTGCGGTGGCCACCGTACTGCCCAGGGGGCGCGCCTACACCACCATGCAACTCAACGTACACATGGTGCGCCCGGCCTTTGCCCACACCTCCCGGCTGAGGTGCGAGGCGAGCGTCGTCCACGTCGGCCGGACCACGGCGACGGCCGAAGCCCGGGTCACCGGCACCACCGACGGCAAGCTGTACGCGCACGCCACGACCACCTGCGCGATCTTCACCGCGCCGAGCGCCGGCCCGGACCGGAACACGCGCTGAACTTCCGCACGAGAGAACCCCGAAGGAAGCGCGGTCATGAACCGCACGGCCCACCGGCTTCGACGCGGCGCGGTACGCCCCAGGAACGAAGTCGTGCGCCTGATCAACAAGCTTAAGATCAACCGGGCTGGCGATGCGCTTCGACAAGCGGGCTTACGTCTTTCACGGGACGGTCACCCTCGCCGCGATCAGGCTGTGGCTCCGGTGATGACCTCGGCTTCAGGGAGGGGGCGGCCCTTCGTGGCCCCCCGCCACGGCCACGGAAGCCCGAGGAGCCGGTGTGCCCGTGCACCTTCGTGAACCATCGGGCTGTGTGCCGCGTCCTCGCTGATGCGCGGCCCGTGCCGGGCGGTCGCTGTGCGAGGGAGAGCAGGGGACGGGTGACGGGTGAAACGATCGGTATCGGGCTGGCCGTATTGGCGGGCCTGGTGAGTCTGTGGGCCGGTGCCCGGGAGGCACGGCTGCAGATGCGGCTGAGCCGCTACGGGCTGCACGCCGAGGGGGTGGTGGTGGACCAGGAGCATCGGCCGGGGGACGATTGTTCGACGCCCGTCATCGAGTTCACCGACCGGCAGGGCCGGCCCGTCAGGTTCCGGCCCCCCACGACGGGGACAGGGCTGGCCCTTGGAACCTATGTACCGGTCGCCTACCTGCCCGAAAGGCCGAAAAGCGCACGGGTATTCACCCGGAAGTACCGCCTACATCGGATCGTCGGCCTGTTCTTCGGAGCCATGATCTTCCTCGGCGTCGCGGCTGGGTGCCTGCTCACGCGCTGAGCTTGCTCTCCCTCCTCGTTCTTACTAACGGATCCACCGCCAGACCCGTCACGGGACCCCCTCGGACACGCCTAGGCGGGCAGGGCGTTTGTTCAGTTGGTTCCCGAAGCCGGAGGGAGACGGTGCTGCGCGATGTGTCATCCACGCTCGCCTGCTGTCGTGCCTGCGATCTGACGCCTTCTTACGCCACCCGCTGCTTCGTGGTGGGAGCTAGCGTTCGAATCGTCGTGGTGCGGGTTGCCGCTCGGCGTCGCGGATGGCGCGGGCGGCGTTGATGAGCCCGATATGGCTGAAGGCTTGCGGGAAGTTGCCGAGGGCCTCTCCCGTGGTGGGGTCGGTCTCCTCGGCCAGCAGGCCGACATCGTTGGCGTGCGCGACGGCGGTTTGGAACACCTGCCGTGCGCGGGTGGTGTGTCCCGTCAGGGCGAGGGCCTGGGCGAGCCAGAAGGTGCACAGCAGGAAGGCTCCCTCTCCGCCTTCGATCTCGTCGCCGAGGTAGCGGCGGATCAGACCGTTGCGGTCGGTGAGGTGGGTGGCGATCGCCAGCACCGTGGACTGGACGCGGGGGTCCTGCGGGGGAAGGAAGCCGACGATGGGCAGCATCAGCGCAGAGGCGTCCAGGTCGTCGCTGTCGAACGCCTGCGTGAAGGCGCCCAGGCGGGGGTTCCATCCGCGCTGTTCGACGGCTTGGCGGATCTGGTCCCGCTCGTGCCGCCAGTGGGGTACGCGTTCGTCGGCCTGAAGGACGGGGGCCATCGCGATGGCCCGGTCCAAGGCGACCCAGCACATCAGTTTCGAGTGCAGGAAGTGTCTGCCCGACCCGCGTGTCTCCCAGATCCCCTGATCGGGTTCGGCCCAGCGACGGGTGGCCGTTTCGGCCGCTTGGAGCAGGAATGCGCGGGTGGGCGGGTCCAGGCGCTCGTTGGGCGGGAAGGTCTGGTAGGCGGCGTCGAGGAGTTCGCCGTAGACGTCGAGCTGGCGTTGGCGCCATGCTTCGTTGCCGCTGCGCACGGGGGTGCTGTCGCGCCAGCCGGCGAGGTGGGGCAGGATCCGCTCACTCAGGTCACGTTCGCCACCGATGCCGTACATGATCTGCAGGTCCACGCCGCGGTGGAGCTGGGTTGCCGCGGCTCGGGCGAGGAAGCCGAAGAACTTGTCCTTCTCCTTCTCGCAGGCGGCGGTGGCCAGCGCCTGCAGAGTGAAACTGGCGTCGCGGACCCAGGTGTAGCGGTAGTCCCAGTTGCGCGTGCCGCCCACACACTCGGGCAGAGAGGTGGTGGCCGCGGCGACAATCGCCCCCGTGGGCGCGAAGGTCAGTGCCCGCAGCACGCGTCCGCTGTGGCCCACCTCGTCCTGCCAGGGGCCGACGTAGCCGCGGTGCAGCCGCGACCATGAGCGCCAGCCTTCGACGGTGTCGTTCAAGCGCCGCCGGATACGCCCGGCTCGCCAGCGCATCGGCTCGGTTCCCCACGCCGGCCCGACCTGCAGTGCGAAGCCGAGGCGTTCCGACGCCCGGAGAGTGAACTGACCGTGCGCGGTGGAACCGCTCACCGTCAGGTCGATAGGGGTCGACAGCAACAGGACGTGGGCGCCTCCATACGCGACGAGCCCGCCCCGCACAGGTGCGAGGAGGGGGTGGACGAGTCCGAACTCCGGGCGTGGCGCATAGGTGATCTCGACGGGCACTCGTCCTTCGGTGCAGGTGATCTGTCTCAGAAGCATTCCGGGAGACGCGGTGCCGAGAGCGTGTCCGCGCTCTCGGCGTCCCAGGGCGAGTGCGTCGCGTAGGACGGCCGTTCCACCGGTGGTACGAAAGGTCGTCTCCAGTACGAGGGTCTCCTCGAGGTAGCGGCGGCTGACGTCTGCGGGGCCGGTGGGGCGGATGGACCAGTGGCCGGCGTCCTCGTCGAGGAGTCGGGCGAAGAGCGCCGGACTGTCGAAGCGGGGAAGGCACAGCCAGTCCACTGAGCCGTCGGAGGTGACCAGGGCGGCCGAGCGGCAGTCGGACAGCAGCGCATGGTCACCGATCGGTCGCCCGCTCATCGGCGGCAGTCCATCCGCCTCCGGCCCGCTGACGCGACCTGACCCGGACGGACTGAGCGGACGCCCGCACCGTGGAGCGCTTCAGGCACCGGTGGGTCGTCCATCGCAGCCTCCCTGAGCGGCGGATTCATCTCACTCAAACAGCACCACCGGCGGATCGCACCTCCTGGCTGGCCGTCGGCGGTTGCCGTGACGGGGCGGCAGGTTCTGGCGCATCTGACCCGCCCGACTTGTCGCTCGCACAGCTCCGTCTCCTCACCGCGGCTGCGCCCGGGGCGCGTGAGACGCGACGGCTGAGGGGCGTGCGTCGTGACGACCGAGGGAGACAAAGCACCGTCGGCCACTGACCCACTGGTCGGTGACGCTGAGCCCGAGGCTTTCGGCGACCCGGCGGACGGCCGGCGTCCCAAGGCGCGCCCAGAGGAAGGCTGGGCCGCGGTTGCCGTGGGTGTCCTCCACCCAAGCGCTGCAGCCCTCTTCGACATCATGCTGGTCGACTTCGACGAGCATGAATCCCGTCGGGGCGATGAGTTGGGTACAGCGGCGGAGCAGGGCATGCGGGTCGCCGCCGATGCCGATGTTCCCGTCGACGAGCAGCAGGGTCTGCCAGCTTCCCTCAGCGGGCAGCGGGTCGAACACCGACCGGCACAGTGCAGCCCCGCCGCGGGTCTCCGTTCGGGCGACCGCGTGGGGAGCGACGTCGATACCAAGGGCGCAGACGCCCCGGTCCTGGAGCGCCCTGCACAGGCGGCCCGGTCCGCAGCCGATGTCGAGTACGGGGCCCCTGCAGCGCTCCAGCAGCGTCTCGTCGGCCCCGGTGGGCCGCGCGCCCCAGCGGCGTACCGGCAGTCGGGTCCGGCGCCCGTCGGCGAACCTCAGGTACACCGGCCCGCGACCGGATTGCAAGGCCAGTGCGTAGGGGTCCTCGTGTGCGGCGGGCGACCTGTTCTCCTCAGGCGTCACGGCTCGGCATCGCGACCGGGTGAGGGCCGGTGCTTGTCGGCGGGGACGGCTCGCCGCACGCGGCGCAGTTTGAGAGCGAAGGCCAGTGCCGCCGCACCGAACAGCACGCCGGTGACCGCCAGCCACCGGCCGAGGTATACCCCTTCCGGCAACCGGGTGTCATCTCGGTAAGGGATCGCCAGATCGAGGATGAGGGGGAACCACACGAGCAGCAGCACACCGGACAGGAAGGCGGGTACGCGCAGGTAGTTGATCCATGCCACGGTCGGTACCCGGCCAGTGCGATGCCGCAGCACGGAGTGAGCCGACAGGTCGGCGAGCGAATACAGAGGCAGCAGGATCAGGTCGTGAAGGATCGCCGCCCCCACGAACCAGATCGCCACCTCGAGCGGCCGAACGGCGAACAGGCGCACCATGCCGTAGGCCGTGAGGGCGAAGGAGCAGATCAGCACAAGCAGGTGCAGGGGCCCGGAGCCGTACCAGCGAACGAAGCGTGCCATGGTCATGTCCTGAAGGTGAGCCGGTGCACCCACTTGGTGTTGTTCACGCCGGGGTTGGCCGGGACGATGATCCGGGCCGGATAGCCGTGGTCGAGCGAGAGGTCCGCGCCGTTGACCCGCAGGGCGAGCAGCGATCGCGGGTCGTGGATCTGGTTGCCGCGCAGCACCACCGAGCGGAAAGCACCGCGCGATTGGACGGATTCCACCAGGACGCTTCCGGCCCCGGGCAGCCCGGCCATGGCGGCCAGGTCGGTGAGCCTGAGACCGCTCCAGTGCTGGTCGTCGGTGGACCATCCCTCCACGCAGGCGATCGGCAGGAGAGCGTCGTGCCGGCGCATCGCCAGGAGCTGCGCGCGCGTGAAGACCAGCGTCGGTGCACGGCCGCGTACCTCCAGCCGCCACGCAGGACCCACATGTGCCGGGTTGATGCCGACGGCCGCGGCCGTCTTGTTGATCTGGAAGTCCATCGGGCCGCCGCCCGGGTTGCGGTTGTGCGGCGCGAACAAGGCGGTGTTCCGCAGCCGGCCGCCGATGCTCTGCCCGGCCGTGACTACCAGCAGGGCCAGCGAGCCCACCCCCACCAACCCCACGGCGCCACGCCGCGTCATCGTCGGCGCCGCCGGTGCGGTCGGCACCAGGCCGTCGGGGTCGGGCGGCTCAGGCACGGTGTGCGCGAGGTCGGTGCGCAGTTCCGTGGCCAGACTGCGTGAGCCCAGTGCGCGTGACATCCGGCCCAGTCTGAGGCACACATGGACGATGAACGCGGCGATGAACACCCACGCGCCGTAGAAGTGCAGGGTGTAGAACGAGCCGGGAAAGACGTAGTACAGCTGAATATTGAGGATCCCGGTCACGAACTCGAAGATGACGCCGCCCACCAGCATCAGCAGGGACAGCCGCTCCAGACCGTGGGCGACACTCCGCACCGGCAGCCACTCGAACAGCTTCGGGATCACCGACCACAACTTGCCCAGCAGCACGGGCACGAGGACCACACCCAGCGTGACGTGCACGCCCTGGGTCAGCCGGTACAGCCAGTAGGGGTGCGTAGGCCAGTCGAACAAATAGAAACCCAGCAGGCCCTTGTCGGGCGTCATGTCATTGTGCGGGCCGAGATCGGGGTTGTAGGCGGCGTAGGAGAGCGCGCCGGTGAGGAAGAGCACCGGAATGCCGACCAGCAGCACCAGGCCGAACACCGACGTCAGCCAGGGACCCCGGATTGGACTACGCCAGAACGCGGGCCGAAAGGGCCCCGGCGGCGCAGGCAGCTCCCCGATCCGCCGCGCGACAGCTCGGGCACGCGCGGCAGCCGCAGCGACACCGCCAGCCACACCGGCGCCGATCCGCCGAAGACGCCACCGCGCATGCGCGGCCTCCGGCATCGGGCGCTCCGGCCGCCCGGACGAACCGGGCTGTGACCGTCGTCCGCCGTTACCCATCAGCCGCCTCCTCCATCCCAGAGCCCCGCCCTCAAGGGCGGCCGGTCAACCCGTCAGAACGTCTTCCAGAACACGACTGATGAGACCACTACAGAATGTCTCTGCGCCGGTGGACCAACCCCTTGGCATCGTCGTCAAGGCATACGCTGATACCCGAGTGGCCGGACCCCGTCAGCCGAACGGTGGAGTCCCTGCCTCCCGGCAGCCGCGACAGCGCACACGGTGCGATCCCCGACCGGGGCTGATCGACCTGCTCGCCGCGCGTCCCGCACCTGGACCGCGTTCTGAAGAAGGATGGTGTCGTCGTACTGAGCCTCCGCCAACTTGAAGTTGCAGCTCAGGGGGCTGGTATGACCGTCTTCCGGGGGTCTCACGCTGATCGTGGTCAACTGTCTGCTCTCTTCAGCGCTCGCGGCCTGTTCCTGAAGGTGCCTGTCTCAGCGGCCGAGACCGGACAGCCCGTCACCCAGGACGCTTGCGCCCAGGAGGAGCAGCACGATCACCGTGATCACGGTGCTGTTGGTGACCATGAACTGTCTAACGCTGTCCAGGTACGACGCGGCGCGCTGTCCTCCGGCGAGATGGATGCCGACGGAGCCAAGCACCGTGCAGGAGGCGATGAGTACGAAGACGGTGACTGCCGCGATGAGGCCGACGTCGTGGGCGCCGGCTTCGACGATCGAGGTGGTGGCCGACGTTGTCAGGACGAGGTTCTTGGGGTTGGCGCCCGACAGGAGCGCCCCGAGGAGCAGCGCACGTCCAGCCGTGGCGTCGTCGAGCGAGGCCACCCAGCGTGGTGGCTCTGCCTGCTCACCGGCGCGGGGGCGCTTCCACCACTTGCGTACCCCCAGCACGATGAGGGCTCCCCCGGCCAGTACCCGTCCCCAGTCCGCGATCGCCGACGAGGTGCTGTCGGGGTCGTCGGCTCCGCCGAGGAGCACCGCGACGAGCGTCGCCGCGATCGCGAGGCCGGTGATCCATCCGGCCGCGAACAGCAGGCCGTTACGGCGGCCCCGCGCGCCGGACAGGATCAGAACGATTCCGATCAGCGGGAAGGGACTGAGCGCGACCGCAAACGCAGCCGGCAGCATGGCCCCCATCGCCTGGCTGAGCACCCGATCCCCTTCCAGTCATGCGATCGGAACAACGGATCAACGCGCCCCTTCAGCGGCCGCACCGGGCTGCCGCGCGAACAGCTCAACCTCCGACATCCACGGCGTGGCCAGCAACTTTCGCTGCAGCATCCCGATGCTGCTCTAGCAGGAGCCCTCGTGCCTTCCGAACTCGCCGACGTCACCCATCTGCGGAACGGCCCCCCAGCCCCGTCGACAAGCGCCGCCGGTGCCGAGCTCCTCGCCGACCTGTTCGGCACCGCTGCCTGATACGCCTGCCGGGCGCCGGCCCGACGGAGAACGATGCCGCCGCCTGAACCAGAAAGTCTTGGAAGACCCTGATTCCTGATAGACCTGCACAGGTAGCGACGAGCATTTGATCAGTGAAACGAGCCGGGCGGCACCGAGTGAACGGTCGCTGCTCCAGCTGCGCTCAGGGCTGTACCAGGCTGGCCGTCCAGGCGTCGGCGCAGCGTTCGGTTGTCGGCGTACAGGTGGGCTGTCACGGTGGCCAGCGCATCAAGCTGGCCTTGGAGTTCGCGGGCATGCTGGCGGGCCTGAGTGAGTTGGGTGCGCAGGGTGGTGATGGTTTCGTCTCGGGCTCTCTCACTGGGCGTGCGACGGACGGGGTGGGGGACGTGAGCGCTCCATTCGGCAAGGACGGTGGTGGCGCGGTGAACGGTGGCATGACTCACGTCGGCCTCGCGGGCGAGGTTTTCCTTGGTCAGAGCACCATCGGTGTGCTGGGGCTGTCCAGCCAGGAGGCGGGCCATCGCGGCGCGGAGTTTGGCTTCGGAGGCTGGGGAGACGGCCATTTACAGGTCCTCGGTGAGGGCGGTGGTGATGGTCTCGACGTCGTCGAGACGGGCTTGGAGGGCGGCTCGGCGGGCGGGTGGAAGACGGCGGTCACGTAGCTGCTGGGCGAGGTCGTGTTGTTCGGCCAGCCAGATGGGGGCGTGGTCGGCGCTGACGGCGGAGTTGCGACAGCGAGCGGGCTGGCAGGCCCCGATGAGTGGCGCGCCGTCCTCGTTCTCTGGGAGGTGCTTCGTGCATTCGTCCCATTCCGGCTGCCACAGGCAGTGGTTGAGGGTGCCGAAGTGCAGCTCGGGCAGTTCGGCGCGGATGAGTTCGGCGGCAGTGCGGGGGTCGGCGGCGAGTGCCTGAAGGCCCGGGGACGTCCCGTGGGAGTTTGCCGGGGTGCCGAGTTGGGCGGCGGCGCGGTCGAGGCCGGTGTGCAGGCGAGCCGCTGCGGGGCCAACGGCGACGGGGGCGCCAGTGGTGCCGGCGGTGAGCAGGCCGGTGAGTTTGGCGGCTGCGGCGGTGGCGAGTCGGTCGTCGAACTCGCGCATCCAGGCGCCGTCGGGGGCGGCGTAGGAGTGGGTGGTGGGGTTGGCCAGGATGCGGCGGGCGGCGTGTTTGAGCTGGATGCCGAGCGCGATCTCGCCGTCGGGCTCCTGAGCGCAGATGACGGACATGGTCTTGCGGAACTGGTGTGGTCGCACCCGCGCGTCGGGAATGGCGTCGAGGCCGGTGGTTTGGCGGTGGGCGTTGACGTGGGCGATGAAGGTGTCGATGACGTACGGGGCGCTGAGGCCGCGCCGGCCCGTTCCCCGGCCGCGGCCCGAGGTGCCGGGGGTGGCCAAGGTGGTGAACAGGTGGGTGGGGTGCTGTGACAGGCGTTCGAGGACGGTCAGGGCGGTGGCGACGGGCTGGATGATCCACCACTTCTCCTCGAGCGGTTCGGGCTCGTTCTTCAGCTTGTACGAGCGCAGGGCGGGCGTGCCGTAGTGGTGGGTGAGGGCTCCGCGGCGGATCTCCTGGATCTCGGAGTCGCGCATCATCGACAGCGCTGCGACGAAGCAGTACACGGCGCCTTGCAGGGCCCGTAGTTCTTCGCCGAGGTTGCGGTCGGTCAGCTGGGTGCGCCACGGGCCTTCGGTGCCGTCGGCACGTTGCACGACGGTGAAGTGCGGTGTGGGGCGGGGCAGGTCGGCGGCGCGGGCCTGTCCCGCCAGTAACTGGTACTGGCCCGCGTCCACGGCGGCCTGGGCGATTGCGCGGCGTCGGCGGGAGGCCGACGAACTCGGGGAGATGGTGCGCGGTCCGCCGGGGCCGTAGACGAGGGTGGCCAGCAGCGACCAGCGAGGGGTGCGGACAACCCGGTCTCTTCCTTGGGCGGTGGTGTGCATCGTCTCCTGGACGGGGATGAGGTGGCCGGGTTCGGCGAGCCATGTCTTAAGGGTGGCGTCGAGTTCGGTCTGCGTGCGCTGGGGCGTCCGGGTAGACGTGGCGTGGGGTTGACGGGTGACGGCGAGCATCTGCTCGGCCTGGCCGGGCGTGAGGGCGACGGTACGTCCGCGGGCGGCTTCGGTCAGGACGCGGCGACGGCGCGCGGTGGCGGACGGGCGCGAGGTGCCCAGAGCGTCCTCGTTGGTGCCGTCGGTGATCAGCAGGCTGATCACCGACCACATCGGGGTGCCCGCCGGGCTGGTTCGGAATGCTGCGGCGTGCACGGGAATCCGGGTCGTCGGGTCGTCGAGCCAGGCGTCCAGCCGTTCGTCGATGCTCGGCCGCGCAGGTGGCGGTCCGGCCGTGGCGGGGCTCGTGGGCCGGGCGAGAGCCTTGTCCCGGGCGGTGAGGATGTCGTCGGCGAAGGAGTCGATGTAGGTCCAGGCGGCCCGCAGCAGCGGCCACCATGGCTGGGCTGGTTCTGGGCGATGGCCCAGCGCCCCAGTGCTCCGAGGCGCTCGATCAGCTGTCGCACCGTGGACAAGCAGGTCGGCTGGGCGGGGCGGTAGACGCCGGCGTTCCGCAGGACAGGGTGGGTGGGGTTGAGCAGGGCAAAGGCGACCTCCCTGGCCCGCAGGTTCCATGCCGCGTCGAAGGTGGGGAATGTGATCCGCCAGTTGCCCGGGATGACGTTGCTCGGCCGGCGCAGGCAGGAGCCGCTCCAGCGTTCCCGCTCGCTGAACAGAGGCACTGGGTTTGGATGCTGTTCGAGCAGTCCGTTCGCAGCCGTGAAGACCGGCTCATCGTCGCCGAAGGCCGCCCGGGGAATCGGCAGACGTGAATCTTCGCAGGCGGGGGCGCTCACCGGTCGTACTCCGTGCGCATGCCGAGGGGAAAGTGGAGTCGGGCACGGCCTTCTTGGGCCGCGCGGCGGGCGTCCGGCATCGCCGCAGCGCATTCCTCGAACAGTTGCGCCAATGCGGCGGCCTGGCGCCCCCACAGCGCCTGCCACTGGGGCGGGGTGAGCCGGCTACGCATCTGATCGATGTGCTCGGCGAGCAGCACCAGCCGCGGCAGGTGGGAGGGGAAGACGACCGCGTTGCGGCACAGCATGCACATCGCCGGCGCGACATGACACACCGAGCCCGCCGGAGTGTGCGGAGAGGCGTAGGGGTCGCGGCAGTTGACCAGTCCCATGTCCAGCTGCCCGTCCCGCATCGCTCCGGCGGTGTCCTCATCCAGGCCCAGCGCGGCACTCACCTCGGGCTCCGTCAGCTCGGCCACGGCCTCCTCGTCGGCGAAGACCGGTCGGGTCAGCGACGCGAACACCTTCTGCTGAGCCGTGGTGACGGCCCTCCCGGCCAGGACGTGCGCCGTAGTGCCGTGCGCGTAGTGGCGGCGGAAGACCTCCACGTGGTGGTCATCGCCCGCCAGGTCGGCGATCGTGCCGCCCAGCGCGACCACCCGTGCGATCTTGGCCGTCTTGCGCAGTCTTCGCGCATCGTGCGGCGCCGTGATCTCCAACGCGCGACCGTCCGGCCGGCACTGCCGGGTGATCCAGTCGGTCAGCCGACGCCCCTCGAGGACGAACTCGGCCCGCCGTCCCCGTACCCGCGCCCGGCCGGCGCCGGAGGGCTCCACCGTCACCCACAGCCAGCCGACGACGTCCGGGTAGGCGTGCCGGACCGGGTCCGTGATCGCGAACAGGCGACGCAGCAGCCCGGGCACATCCCAGCGGCCCTCCCCCTCGAATGCGGCCCCCTCCCCGGTGTCGGCCACCGGACCGGTGTGCAGACGGCGCCGGATCCGTCCGGCCCGGTGCTTGGTCTGCGCAAGACGCACCCCGCCGTCGGTGAACTCGACGTCGTCCAAGGCGAGATCGAGGAGTTCCTCCGGTGTGCACTCGTCCATGGCCAGCAGCAGCAACACCCGAAACGGCTGCAGATCCAACTCGCGCGGGAACACCATCGCTGCAAGGCCCGCTAGCAGCGCCTGCGGGGCCCACGATGGGCCTGCGTCCCCGGCGACCTGCCGGATTTCGATGGGCCAGCGCCCAGGGGACGTCGGCAGATGGGCACGCAGCACCGTCGTCTTCAGCAGGCCCTGGTGCACCGCCCAGACCAGGTTCGCCACCCTCTCCCAGCCACCCTGCCGAGGATCACATCCTGTCTCCAGCAAGGCCCGGCCCGCGGCCAGACGGCGCTCGACGGCCCGGATATCGCGGCGGGCCGCATCCCGCAGCGCAAGGCGCTCGGCCTGGCTGAACTCCTCAAGCGGCGGTGGTTCAGCCGGCTTCCTGAACAGTGGCGGCGCCTGCGCCCGGGCGGCGAGCTTCGGTGGCAGGTCCCCTTCCCGCACGGACCGCTGCTCGAGTAGCGCCAGCAGACTCGACGCCAGTTCGTAGCCGCGTTTCGACGGAGAGGGATGGACGCGGCGCAGGTCGTGCTCCCACTCGTAGATGATCTCCGTGAGGTCTGCCGGTCCCCCGGCCAGCCGCACAGGCTGCGGACCGATCCCCCGCTCGGCCAGCCAGGCGTCGGCGAACGCGACGAAGGACCGCACCGCTCGCGCGGGCCTGTCAGGCCCCCGCAAGACCCGCGTCCGGCAGTACAGCACCCACTCGTCGGCCAACTCCGCCGCCAGCACGCGGCAGGCGAACCGGCCGGCATACCGTGCCATCCCGGCGGGAAGCACGCTCCACCTCCCGCACCCCCACTCGCGCGGGCTCCGCCACCACCCCCACGGGCTCTACCCGCTGACCCGGTACCAATCGCCGTTCCCCGCGCCGCGGCATCACACACCACCACCGTCACGGCCAGCACACTGCAGGGCGTAGTCGGCGAGCATGCGGTCCTCCCGCGTCCACTCCTCCACCGCCCGCGTCACGATCGCGCTGACGTCCTCCAGGTAGCGCAGATACTTCATCGTGGACCGCGGATCGCGATGCCCCAGCAGCCGCTGAAGGATCAACAGCGGCGACCGGGCGATGTGCTGCATCAGCCACACCCCCGACCCACCCGCCTCCCGGCGGCACCGCTCGTCCTCAACGACCTGCTCCGTCAACAGCCGCAGCATGAACACCGCGAACGTGTGCCGCAGATCGTGCAGCCGGACCCTACGCGGCATCTCCACCCCGCCCGACGCCTCCGACAGTCGACGGGCACGCTCGGCCGCCGCATCGAACACCTGTTGCCAGCGCGACGCCGACAGCACCCCACCGCCCCGGCCCACGAACAACCCCAGCGACTCCAGCCCTCGCTCTCCCTCCAGCACCGCAATCCGCCGCAGCGGCGCCGGCATCGCCACCACCTCGAACGACCGCCGACGGCCATGGAGGAGCCCGGACACCCGCATCCGCCGCTCATCGACGTCGTCCACCACGAACAGTTCCGCGCGCCGCCGCCACAGCGCCCCGTGGCTGCGTGCCACCTGAGCGGCACGCTCGGTACGGCGGTACAGCTCCAACGACCGCAACACCGCCTGCTGCACCACCACCACCCGGGCAAAGCCGTACTTCGCGATCGCCCCCAACGCCACCGGAACCGCACCGGCCCCCGGGCACGGGCGCGGCACCTCCATGTCCAACAGGCAGCTGAACTCCCGCAACCGCATACCCGTCGTCACAGCCAGGTCCGCGCCCGCCATGTTCCGCAGTCGCCCCGCACGCCGGAAACCCGGATCCGCACTGCCGTCCGGGAGATCACCTCCGAGACCGACCCGGTGCAGCATCACGTACTGCGCCCGCGAAAGATGCCGCACATCCAGATCGGCAGCCGCTCCCCAGGACAAGGCATCCCGCCCACTGCGGCGCCGAGCGTACGGTCTCCGCTCCAGCAGACCCGTACCGAGCGCCCACTCGTAGAACCCGTTGATCGCCGTACGGTTGCGCCGCCACGTCGCCGGCCCGACCGGAACCGGCGCCAACTGCGTACGCCACCACCGGAAGGCCACCAGGTCCGCCTCGGTCGCCGACAACAGATCCGTCGGCGGATCCAGCACCCGGGCCAGGAAGTCCTCCAGCCCCATCAGGTCGTACGCGTAGTCACGAAGGCTCTCCGAGCCCACGTGTCGGGCGAGATCAAAGAAGTATGAGCACATCGGCTCGACCGGGTACATGTTCTCGTCCACGAAGAACGGCGTGCCCTCCGGCAATGTCGCTGGCCCGGACAGCAGCTCAGACACATCGAAGCCGAGTTCGCCCAGCGCCTTCTGGTGCCGGGTCAGATGGCTGGACGAGGTGAAGAAGTAAGGCATCGCACTCCCGCGGCTGGTCGTAACGACCGAGGAACCTAACAGCCCAGCGCCACCTCGCCGTTCACCCCGTCAACGAGCTGAGACAGGTACGGACACTGGACCTAACCGGCGAAGTCGAGGGTGTACGTGAGCCCGTACCTGCCTCTGCACCAACAAGGCCCCGGCAAGATTTCCGTGAAGCCGGGGTATGCGACCGTGCGCCGGTGACGCTCCGTCATGGGTGTCGGCGTCGGAGGTGGGCTATGAGGATCACGCGGTGGCGGAGCAACGGGACTCCGGCCCGGCCAGCCATGAGTCGCTTCTGGAGCTTGACGTCGGTGATGCGGCCCTCGTTGACGCCGGAGTTGAACGGGGTGGTGATGCCCTGCACGACCGCCGCCTGGTCCTCGCGGATGGCCTTTGCCAGACTGGCCAGCGTCGGGAGGCGAGAGGTCGTGAGCTTCTCGAGCCAGTCCGGGAGGACGTTGGCGTCGCGGGCATCGAGCATGGCGGCGAACTGACGCACCAGGTCGTGGGTGTGGTCCAGGTCCTGGCAGTGTGCGAGCAGCCGGTTCAGCCGCTCCGCGGTGTTCAGGCCGCGCCGGGAAGGCTCGGTGGTGATCCAGCGAGCGACCTCCCGGGGCGAGGGGGACCGTTCGCGCGGCGCGTCGATCGGCAGGCCGCGACGCAGAGGAGCGACGGCCATCTTGACCCGCTGGTAGTGGCCGCGGTAGCCCTTGGCGACGAGCTCCTGGTGCAGCACCTTCGCACTGTGCTCGCCCTCCTCCCAGCGCAGACGCAGGTACTCCAGGTACGGATCGAGGCTCGTCGGCCGGCGTGGGCGGGGTCGCCGCACGCACTCGTCCCAGGTGGCGGCCTGGGCGTACTTGCGCACCGTGCGCCAGTCCAGGCCCAGCTCGCGAGCTGCCGCGTTGATCGAGCGGCCGGTGTCGGTCACCGCGTGCACCGCCTCAAACAGCCGCTTGGCGTGGCGACGGGCGGGTGTATCCGCTCGGTCGGACGGTGCTCTGGCGGACGGACGCTGCGGTGCCGGTTGGGGATCGGGCAGTGCGTTCGGCAAGCAGCCGCGGTGGGCGGCGGCCACTTCCACCACGCGCTTCGACAGCCCCTGCCAGAGGTGGAACCGGTCGCTGACCTGCAGGGCGTCCGGGGCGCCGTCGGTGATGCCCTGCCGGTAGACCAGCGATCCGTCCCGGCACACAACCTCAACCCCGAGATGCGCGCGCAGCCAGGCAGCCAGTTGCTCAGCGTCCCGTCCCGCCCACAGCGCGATCGGCAGCCGGGTATCAGCATCCACCGGCAGCGTGCCGTAGACGTCCGCATACAGTGCGAAGTCGTCCACGCCCAGCACCCGTGGAGTCGTTGCTGACGGCAGCGGCATGCGCATCAGGTGGAACAGCACACTCGTACGCGACAGCGTCACGTTCACGATCTGCAGCAGCCGGGCGCCGCCCCGGCCGGCGAGCAGCACCCCTGCCATCTCCACCAAGTGCTGCAGCAACGGAGTGCGGCGCTGGTAGCGCACCGTCAGCTTGTCGACCTGCTCGGCGAACGTCCGGCGACCGCAGCGCGGGCCGTCACAGAACAGCCGCCGCACCGACAGGCCGATCAGTAGCGGGCGGCCGCCGACGGCGCGATCAGCCAGCGTGCGGGTATAGCGGCTGTGCACCCGCGCTGAACGTCGACCGCAATCCGGACAGGCAACCATCAACTCGCGGGTGCGGGCCGAGATTCGGACCACGTCGCCCTCCACCCACACCCGCTCCACCTGCACCGAGTCGAGGTGCGGAGACACAATCCGTACGAGGCGATCACACTCGATGACAATGCCGGAAGATATGACGGAGCGTCACCGGCGCACGGTCGCACACCCCGGCTTCACGGAAATCTTGCCAGGGCCACCAACAACATGTACGCGGACAGTCGTGGCTGGGACGGATGCCCACCGCCTGATCAGCGCCGAGGCGGCGGGCGGGCGGAGCAGAGCGTCAAGCCGTGGGGACGACCTTGAAGGCGTGCATGAAGCTCGGGGTGCCGCCCCACATACGGCTGTGCGTGACGATGGTGTCGTTGGCTGGCAGAACGTGCTGGTGCGGGGCGAGGGCGTAGGAGTTGCCGCGCGAGACGATGGCCCGCACCTGAGGTTCACCGGCAGTGTCCGGCACACCGGGGACCGTGACGAAGTCCCAGAGCATGCTGCTGGTCAGGCCGGTGCTGCGAAGTCTGGGGGTGGTCCAGGGTGCGACGGTCTCGGCGTTGAGGTAGCGGCCGCTGTTCTGTGTCTTGATGTAGTAGGCGTTTGTCGAGCGGTCGAGTTCAAGGTGCCACTTGGGGGCGAAGGTGCCGTCGATCGGGTCGGGGAAGTAGAGCTGGATCGCGTCGCCCTCAACGCCGTCATTCCCACTGTCGGGGATGAGATAGTTGTTGGTGATCATGTGAATGAGCATGACTTTGGCGGGCAGGTGGCCGGACTTCGCGCTCGGGGTGTTCGCCTGGTTCGACATGATGCTTCCGCTCCTGGTCTCTTCGTTGGCGGGTCCCTCACGCAGCCGGGCGGCGCGCGGGGATCGACAGTCACCGCGAGGCAGAACGCTGCGAGAACCGAACCGCCGGCTGCCACCGCACCCACACCCACACCGGCCCTGACCCGCCGATCGGCAAGTCGATGTCCGCACCGCCCACATCCAGATCCCCACCACGGCTCCCCTCACCCGGATGGAGGCCGCCGTTCACCGGCGAAACGATCCACCAGCACCGCCAATCGGCAGCAGCGCACAACGGCGCACCCACCACGCCCTCCGCTCATCCCGGCACGGCCTGAGTGACGCGCCACAGCCGCCGCGGGAGAGCTCCCTCCTCGAACTCATGGACTTCCTGAAGACTCCAGCCCTCTGCAAGAGCGTCGATCACATCACGCGGGAAGAAGTGGACGACGAAACCGCCCGTCCCCAGACGTCATCTCCGCGCCGGACACCAGCCCGATAGTGCGCATCGCCCGCGTGGCGGACGGGTAGACCGTTTGCCATCGGACTTTGACGGACGCGAGTTTGTGTCATCGGAGTTTGATCACCGCAGGTCAGCGACTCAGCGCACCTTCGGTACGCTGAGTCGCTGACCTGCACTTATGTGCAGTTCCTCGTAAATGTGCAGGTCAGAGCCTTGCGATCGTTGTGCAGGCTGCTCGATTTGTGGGGACGGGGGGTCAGGAAGGCTTGACCGCCGAGACCGGGGTGACGGTCACCTTGTTGTCGCACTCGGCCCACACCCCGTCGTTCAGGGCGACCTGGTGCTCCCCGGAGTGCGGCAGCCCGATGACCATCGTCGGATACGTCACCGGGTCCTTGCCCGACACGCAGTAGCCGTCGGCCTCCCCCTGGACCTGGACGAAGGTCAGCTTCACCCACGCCTTGCCGTGCGGCCGGACCGTCACGGTGGCCGCCCTGCCGGTGCGGGTGACCTTGAGCGGGGTGTTGTGCGCGGGGGAGCCGTTGCCGGCGCCCGCGACCGTCGGATGGCCCTTCAGGACGCACGTCCTCCGGGAGACGTTGGTGAACTGCACGACCGCCGCCCCGGTCCCGGTCCCGACGGGCCGGTGGACGGCCTGCCAGGCGCTGGCCTGGAGGGCGGAGGCCGGGCAGGCGGGCGGCGGGGTGGAGGTGGTGGTGCTCGCCGCCATGGCGGTGCCGGGCATGATGCCGGTCACCGCCGCCGCGACGGCCGTGACCGCCGTCGTCGCCAGAGCCGCCCTGCGAATGCCGTTGCTGTGACGCATGCTGTCGTCCCCCTGAGTCGTCTCGTCCGCGGGTTTCGGTCGTCGGTTGTTGCCCCGCGGTACGCGTGGTCGTGGTACGTGAGTGCAGAGAGGGCGGGAGAGCGGCAGGGTTCCGTGCGGCGGCTACTTGTGACGGAACGGTGACGACAGGCTGCACCCGTGCAGATGCCCCCCCGATGCGCACCGAAGGTGCGCTGAGTCGCTGACCTGCGGTGATCAAACTCCGATGACACAAACTCGCGTCCGTCAAAGTCCGACTAGAGGACTTTCTCAACCGGGACCTCCTGATCAGCCAGTGGCTCATCCTTCGCACCCTGATCAGCCGCTTCATCCGCGACGCGTGGGAGGACGCCTTCCCCGAGCTGGCCCATGCGAAGGCCCCGTGTACCTCACCCACCTGCACCGCCGCCTGCTCACCGACGTTCTCGCCATCGGCACCCACTACCCGCTGGTCATCACCGGCGGCTACGCCGTGCAGGCCCACGGCCTGGTCGACCGGCCCTCCCAGGACCTGGAGGTCGCCACCGAGAACCCCGCCCTGATGGACCAGATCATCCATACCGTCCGCGCAGGCCTCACTGACCCCGCCACCGGCGAGGACTGCGAGGTCGACATTCTCACAGAAGCCTTCTGGACCCCGCCCGCCGCCACCGAGTGCGGCCCGGTCCTCGCTCTCGACGACGTGATCGGCACCAAGGTCCGGGCCCTGGCCGAGCGCGGCGCGGTCCGTGACCTCATCGACGTTCACGCCGCATCCCGCCACCGCACCACCTCCGACCTGGAAGGACTCGGCCGCCGCCACGCCCGCACCGAGTTCAGGCTCAGCGACCTGCGCGACCGCGTTGCCGGCGCGGAATGGTGGGACGACGCCGACTGCACCGGCTACGGCCTCACCCCTCACCAGATCTCGGACCTACGCGACTGGGCCCTCGCATGGGCGAACGATCTCGACACCCGCCTGCATGCCGAGGAAGATCCAGATAACTGACCCTCGCACACCGGCAGTTGACTCACCGCATTGCCCGGGAGTACGGGCCTTGGTCTCCGCGGGACACGCGAACAGCAACGGGTGACCGTACGCCGTGGTCACGCTAGGGCTCAACAAGCAGACGTGCTTCGCCACGCGGCCGTGGTCATGTAACAGACCTGATAGCGGTCCACTGCGCACAGATCAAGTCGAGATCGCCAATTGCAATCCAGGAAAGATAATCCACTTCAGCAGAGAGAGCACTAACCGATCCCAGCTGGTAGGCCTGCAATCTGCGTGGAACATCGCCAGGAAGCCCAACTTCCTCATGTCCGACCTTCAAGTCTATGCGCCTTGGCGCCGGATCCTGTGGCTGCTGATTTTTGGCAAAAGTAGCAAGCCAGCGATAAGCAAACGCGGGGTCGATATGCAGAGTCGTCGTACCGACTCCTATCCCGCGACCATCAAAATAATACTTAATGAAGAAGGTTCTGTATATTCCGTCTTCCTGCTGACCGAGCGTACCCATGGGGCTTAGCCCTCTAAGGCCGAACATCACCCCGCCGAAGCCCCTTGCGGCCGTTGCGATTTCCTTCTCCATTGCCTGTCGGTGGCCCGGCGGGGTGATGTTCATTTTCCCTCACTTACCGAAGTTCGGGGTCAGTCCTTGTAGTAGTACGTCTGATCCCACGGGGAGCCGGAGTGAAACTCCTCGCCGTCGATCAGGATGGCGTAGCTTCCGCCTCCCACCCGTGCGACAGCATCTCCCGAGCCCCCCGAGTGCGTGAGGAAATGCATTTCATCATGCGATCCGGTGGCCCACCCCGCTGTCGCCGAGCTTACCAACGCAGAATCGGTCTCTGACGTCGACGGTCCAGCCGTAGCGAATGACGTCGTGGTGGAGCCGGTAGCCGGTAGAGATCTCTCCCCCGGAGTTACCCCCGGGTTGAATTGAAGTGGATGTACGATTCTCCGCAGTCGCCGTACACTACGGGTACAGCACAGTGTTCGGGACGACGTGCCTGTCCTTCGGTACGGAAGTCTGCTTCCCGTTCGGTAACGTGACGACTTTGTAGCCGTGCCGTTCAGCTACTGCCGCGTCAAATCCGACCACCTTCATCGACGTCGTGACAATTGCCTCGCGTACTTTAGGCGTCGAAGGGTCAGCAGAGGCTGCGTTTGCGCCAGCCAGCAAAATAGCAGCCAACAGCGTGGACGGCCACAGCTATTGCCCTTACCAAGTTTCGCATGATCGCCCTGGCATCGGATGTTTTGCCCACTGCTCCGCCACGAATCCGCCGGCTTGGGCCAGGCGTCGTGGGCACTGGCTGCGGAACGGCTGCGCCCGTACACCGAGCAGGAGGCCATCGCGTTCCTCCGGCTCCACCAGGCCCTGCGCCGGGCACTGCCCAGGCACCGGGCCGAGCTGGACGAAATCGCAGCGCTCGCCCGGCCCCTGATGCCGCCCGGGGTGCAGCCGGCCCGGATCGACCGGCCGCACCCGCCCGTACCTACCCTCCCGGTCTCCTGCCTCCCGACCGTACGGCGGGGCACTGACACTGCTTCTGGGCGGCCCCCGCCGTCCCGCGATGCGCCAGGCAGCGCCTGTAAGGGACGCCGCATCGGGAAAGCCCTGGCCGAGATGCCGCTTGTGGCAGCCGAGCTCGGTGATGGAACTTAGAGGTCATCTCATTTGGTGAGTCTGCGGTAGCAGATCAGGGTGCAGGCGATGCTGGTGAAGGCCAAGAAGTGGACGGCCTTGCGTTCATAGCGGCGGTGCAGGCGGCGGCATCCGGCGAGCCAGGCCATGGTGCGTTCGATGGTCCAGCGGTGGCGTCCCAGGCGCTGGGAGGACTCGATGCCTTTACGGGCGATGCGGTGCCGGATGCTGCGCTGGCGTAACCATCGGCGCAGGTGGTCGTAGTCGTAGCCCTTGTCGCCGTGGAGCTTGGCCGGCCGTCGTCGGCGCGGACCGCGACGGGAGCGGATGGGCGGGATGCCGCGAACGAGCGGTTCGAGGGCCTGGCTGTCGTGCAGGTTGGCGCCGGAGATGCCGATGGAGATGGGCAATCCGGTCCGTTCGGTGATCAAGTGGATCTTCGAACCGTACTTGCCTCGATCTACTGGATTCGGACCTGTCAGGCCCCCCTTTTCAGGGCCCGCACGTTCACCGAGTCGATCGCACAGCGAGACCAGTCCAGTTCACCCCGGGAGCCGAGTTCGTCGAGGACCAGGCGATGGAGCTTCGCCCACACCCGGGCTTTCGACCACTCGGTGAAACGCCGGTGAGCCGTGGGTCCCGACGGTCCGAACGAGGCGGCCGGCAGCTGCTGCCACGTACAGCCCGACGTGGCCACGAACACGATCGCAGCCAGCACCTCCCTGTCACCGTGCCGGCGCCGGCCGCCTCCCTGAGGCCGACTCGGCGCCTCCGGCACCACTCGCTGGAACAACTCCCACAGCTCATCCGGCACCAGCCGCTCAACGATCCCCACACCCGGAGCCTATCGAATGCGCCAAATGAGATGACCTCTTAGTGGTCGGCTCCGGAAGTCCTTCGGGGGTTGACTTGAGCAATCGTCTTGTGAAGTCCGGGTAGCGGAGCGAGCATGCCACCGGTGTCTCCGGATGCGGACCCGGTCTGTGGCAGCGGATGTGCCCAGTCTCCGCCCAGGGTTTCCGGGCTGATTGGCCACTGCGGGTCAGCCGCGCACCGCAGCCATGCACTCGTCGTACAGGTCCATGATTTCGCCCTTGCCGTCGTTGGTGACCCAAGTCATCGACGCGGCATCCAGGCATGCGAACGCCGTCGCGATCACCGCGCGGGCCTTCGCGCCCTCGTTGCCGGTAGCTGCGTCCATACGGGTCTCGATGAGCGGCAGCAGGTTCTCCTGGAACCGCAGTCGCTTTTCGAGCCACCCGGCACGCAGCGAGGCGGTGTTGTGCAGGAGACGGAACCGCTTCAGGGCCTGCTCGCGGCTGTCGTGCAAGGCCAGTACCGCGGCAACCCCTGCGCGCAGGGCCTCCCAGACGCCGGCTTCTGCGGGCTGTTCGCTGATCGTGTCCATCAGGACCTGTCCGAACCGGTCCTGGCCGCCGCCGAGAAGGTCCTCCTTGGTACCGAAATAGCGGAAGAGGGTGCGCTGGGAGACTCCGGCCTCCCGGGCGATCTGGGCGATGGTCGTCTCGTCGTAGCCCTGCTCGGTGAACAGGCGCAGAGCGGTATCGAGGATCTCCTGGGAAGCCAGCTGCCGTGTCCGGTCCCACAGCGTGGTCGGTGCACCCGTCGCTGATTTGGCTTCCTGCTTCATGCCACCAGACTAACTCAGAACTGTCAGACCGACAGTTACATCACGTTTGGCAGTCGCTGCCAACCTGTCGTACGCTGCCAGCGGCGGTGGCGCAGCACAGCCCGCTGCCCTACGGACAGAGCCGCTCACCCCCTGTCCAGAAGTACGCAAAGGAGCGCATCATGCCTGCACCCACAGCTTTGATCACCGGTGGAACCAGCGGCATCGGCAAGGCGACCGCCGAACTACTCCACTCCCGCGGCTACCGCGTCATGGTCACCGGTGTCGGCAATGTCGCCGACACCGGACTTCCCGAAGACGTCACGGTCTTCCGGGCCGACGCACGGTCTCTGCCGGACATCGACCAGGCGATCGACCAGGCACGCCGGCAACTCGGCTCCCTCGACTTGCTCTTCCTCAACGCGGGCATCTCCCGCCCCGGCCCGATCGAATCAACCGACGAAGACGCCTTCGACGCCCTGTTCGACATCAACGTCAAGGGAAACTTCTTCACCCTGCAAAAGGCGCTGCCGCTCCTCAACGAGGGCGCCTCGGTCGTGTTCACCGTGGGCGCCGCCGAAGGGCTCGGGGCCGCGATGACAGCGGCCAAGGGCGCTCTGCTGCCCCTCATGCGGTCCCTTGCGCTCGAACTCGCCCCCCGCCGCATCCGCGTCAACGCGGTCAGCCCGGGAATCATCAACACCCCTGCCTACAGCAAGATGGGTGTCTCCCAGGAAATGATCGACTCCTGGGCCCGGGACGTCCCGCTCGGCCGCATCGGCGCCCCCGCCGACATCGCCGAAGCCGTGGCCTTCCTCGCCTCGGACGCCGCCACCTACATCACCGGCGACAACCTCACCGTCTCCGGCGGCATCGGTGTTCACTCCAACGCCTGACGAGTAGTTCGGCTCTACCAGGAAGGTTCACCGGGCCCGATGCTCAGGCTGTGGCCCTGGCGAGCCGACGGCCCGTGCCGGAAGCTGGCCCCGCCACTTCGTCCTCCACCACGGATAGATGGGCCGCCCTCCTTCCATGCCCGTGTGCTCCGCCGTGCCCTTGGAACTGACCGCCGCCGAGCGCCACCAGATCAAGAAGATGGCCTACGGCCACAAGACCCCGCACCAGGCGCGCCAACGGGCGACGATCGTGCTCCTGGCAGCACGAGGCCGCAGCAACGCCCAGATCGCCGCCGAAACCC
The DNA here is from genome assembly GCF_001636945.3 of Streptomyces sp. FXJ1.172. NCBI lineage: Bacteria > Bacillati > Actinomycetota > Actinomycetes > Kitasatosporales > Streptomycetaceae > Streptomyces > Streptomyces sp. FXJ1.172. Next base: position 450,075 of record NZ_CP119133.2, read on the forward strand.
ACCTGCATGTGGACACCGTGCGCCGCTGGCGCGGCCGATTCGCGGCCGGCCGGGTGCCCGCCCTGGCCGACCGCAAGCAGTCGGGGCGGCCTCCGACGTTCACCGCGCTGCAGATCGCCGAAGTCAAGGCATTAGCCTGCCAGTTGCCTTCCACCGAGTCCGGAGCCCCGTTCTCGCGCTGGTCATGCCCCGAACTCGCCGTGCTATCACCGACACGATCTCCGCCTCCACTGTGCGCCGCTGGCTCAGGGACGACGCACTCAAGCCCTGGCAGCACCGTTCCCGGATCTTCATCCGCGACCCGAACTTCCGCGCCACCGCTCAACGGGTCCTGGACCTGTACACGCGCAACTTCGATGGCACCCCGCTCGGAGAGGACGAGTACGTCATCTCCGCGGACGAGAAGACCTCCATCCAGGCCCGCTGCCGCTGCCATCCCACCCTGGCCCCAGGCCAGGCCCGGTCGATGCGCGTCAACCACACCTACGGGCGCGGCGGAGCCCTGGCCTACCTGGCCGCCTACGACATCCACCGGGCCGAGGTCTTCGGCCACTGCGAACAGCGCACAGGCATCGTGCCGTTCATGAGACTGGTTGAGCAGGTGATGGGCAACGAACCCTACGCCAGCGCGAAACGGGTCTTCTTCATCGTCGACAACGGCTCCTCGCACCGCGGCAGGTCGGCCATCGACCGCTTGGCCTCCCGGTTCCCGAACTCCGTCAAGGTCCACACCCCCGTCCACGCCTCCTGGCTGAACCAGATAGAGATCTTCTTCTCCATCGTGCAGCGCAAGATCGTCTCACCCAACGACTTCACAGACCTCGACGAGGTCCGAAACCGGCTCCGAGCATTCGAAGACCGCTACAACGCCACGGCACAGGCGTTCCAGTGAAGGTTCACCACCTCCGACCTGGACGACCTGCTGGCCAGGCTCGACCGGCACACCGCCGATCACCACGAAGAATCCTCCGTTGCCCTGGGAGCATGATCAACCCCCGAAGGACTTACAGCCACGACCACTTAGCCACTGAAGCGGCTTCAAGATCGGCTCCTTCCTGGCCCGGAGGCCAGCGAAGCGGGATGGCGTCCGGCACCGCCGAGAGACGGTCCGCGCCCCAGCTGGAAGGTGCGGCCCGGTGTCACCGGAAGGAGTAAGGAGGACGATACAGCGCCAGCCAGACCTGCACGGACCAGCTCGACGTCAACTGCTGCCTGGAAACGGACGATTACGTGCGTGTCGTCGAACTTCGCGTAGGCCAGGAGACGCTGACCAGCCGTCGGCACCTACCGCACCGGGCATTGCAGGTGGTCGCGGCCGGTGAAACACAGGTTCCGGCGCGGGACGGTGCCCCAGGACTGGCCTTCCCGTTACAGAGGCACTGTTGCCGTCCGCCGATTCACACTGAGTTCTCACGGACCAACTCAATCCAGACCGATGGCAGATCGTCGGCCTCTGCTTGAGGATCGATGTGTCGTCCCGCGGCGACCACGGGCCACCCTGGGGCTCGTCCTCCGATCGGATCGCCGATTGGCGAGATGCCCGGTTCGGAGGCCTGCCGCCGCGCATGGCCGCGTGCGGGGACGGTGGGACAGGGGACGTCGTCGGCCTCGGCGGCGCCGGCCAGGGCCGGGCTCACCAGCTGGTGTGCGCCACGATCCATCGGACCAGGGCGTCCTCATCGCTGGCGGGCGGCAGGTCGGGGCCGCAGCCGAGCGGAGTGCAGGACAGCCGCAGGTGGGTGAGGTAGCCGTAGGGGCCGTGGTCCTCCGCCGGCCCGAGGACCAGGGCGTGCGTGGCGGTGCGCCAGATGCGATGGGTCAGCGCCGGGCCAGCGGCCACCGCCGCGGACACCAAGATCCGTTCCGGGACGGTGCCCAAGTGCTCGGTGACCGCCCGCGCCGCCTGCGCGAGCACGGCCTCGCAGTCCTGGTCGGTGGACGGCCTGCGGCATGTCCAGCCGGGCAGTTGCTGCCAGCCCTCGATATAGCCGTTGAGCCACTCCTCGTTCCTCATGTCCTCGTCGCCGGGGTCAACGGGGTAGATCTCGCCGAAGACGAGGAAACACCGTGCGTCCGGCTCTCCGAACGGACTGCCGTAATCGCTGCACAGCACGTGTCCGTGTCCGGTGCGGAAGGAATCGCAGACCAGTTTGTGCTGCCATTCCCACCCGCGCCGCCGCAGCTCCTCATCGACGGCGTCGAACTCCTCAGGTATGCGGGACACGTCCGGCAATGCGAGGAGTTCCGCGACGGCCTCAGTGGTCAACGGGCGCTGTACAAGGGCATGTACGGGTATCGACATGCGGATCACTCTAGAAGTCGGCATGCCGCGGGCGGCAACCGGAGTTCGGCCTGCTCGGACGAGGCGATGACCTCGGCTTGGGGCACTGTCTGGCCGCCGGTCGGCGGCTCGGCCTGGAGAAGGTCCCGACAGTGCAGTTCAGCACCGCACTGATCTTGTCCAGGTCGCCCAGCCGGACGGTCACCGGCTTGTTGTGCCCCACATCGCCGCGACCTTGCTCAACGTCGGTGTGAAGTCGACCGTCTTGAACACCTCCAGCACGCCCGTAGTCCGCCACAGGTCACACTGAGCGGCCCCCATCCGCGCACCAGCTGGGTGCTGCCAGGCCTGTGACGATGGCCAGCGGTCGGAGAAGGCAGCAGCAGCGCCGCAGGCGGGTTGGACAACGTCTCCATGTCGAACGTAGGCGGCTCTTCCCATGACCTGGCAGATGCCAAGTCAACGGTGCCATCAGGCTGGGCAGGGTCGACAGCATGACAGGCGATGAGGGCGCCGAACAGTCCCCAACCACGCTCGGCTACCGCCTGCTGGCCGCGCAGAACCCGCAGCGGCTCGAGCAACGCCCTCCCACTACGCATGCGCCTCCCCGTCCTTGTACCGTTGAGGCTGGTGAGACGACGGTAGGGCCGACGTGTGAGGGACGGGGCCCGGCCCGGGAAAGATCACCGCCCCGTGCAGCTATGCCCTGACTGTCAATGAAGAACCGGCACATCAGGTCAACGCACTCGGTGGACGACGCTGGTCATGAGGCGGCGGTTGGGTGAAGCCACGGCAGCGACCGGATGCCACCACGCCGACTCCTGGACGCAATAGGCGCCAAGCGGGTCCAATCAGGGACGTCGTCACGGCCCCAGGAAACCGCGTCGATGATGCGGCCGTGTTCATTGCGCAAGGGTTGCGGTGTCGCCGTGGTTCTCCCACACTTCGCGCCGCCGGTCCTGGTACACATCGGTGCGTCTCCCGGCGGCCTTCCAGCCGCACGTGGTGGAAGGTGTAGGTAGGGCCGTCCTCGTCCGACGGGCTTCAGCCGCCCAGGTTCACCGCCCACCGGGTTGAGTTGGTGACGTCCGCCCACTCCCTGTTCAGCGAGCGGTTGGAGCGCCCGCCCCAGCCCGGGGAGCCGTGCCGCACGCCGCTGACGTACACCGCGGTGTGACGCGGGTAGCCCGAGTGGTGGTCGGCTGCCGCGGCCGCGGCAGCGCCACCGCACCCGAGGCAGCGGCCGCTACCGCGGCGACGACTACGCGCCTGGGATCAGGGTGGCGACACTGTGGTACATGCGAGGGATGGTGGTCGCTGTCCGACTCGTCCACTGCCCACCAGGCGGAATCTTCGCTGTCTGTGTGGTGCCGTCGTTGGCAGTGGCGATCACCGTCACAGGAGTGCTGCTCAACTGGCTGTTGTTGCACACGAGCTTGGCGGTGTCGGTTGGCGTGCCCTCCGTCTCCTGGGGGTCCACGGTGCTGAGAACGAACAGGTTGTCACCGATCTCCTGGCTGGTGCTGTTATCGTCGACGCAGTTGACGACAGCCTCCTCGACCGGGGCAGCACCCGATGCGTGCGCGGCCGCCGGTGCAAGTTGAGCGCTCGCCGCGACAGGTGTGGCCAGCATGAGGGGCAACGCCGCCGCAGCGGCCATACTGATGCGGGCACTCCACATGCGGTGTTCTCCTTGAGGTTCGGGACGCACCGATAGCGCGCGACGACGGCACCACGCCCGGGCGCCAGCGTCAGCGCCCATGGCGGCTGAAGGAGGCAATCCAGCCAGGCCGCCTTCATTGTGACCACGGCGCATCACGACAGGGAGGGGGCGCTCGGAGCACCAGACTGCTGCCCCTGGTACCCGCGAGAAGCCACCGCGAACTGTGTTTCTACCGTGCCGTTCGCTCACGGCCCGGTCCGCCGACCACCACGGTCGTCCGGTGGAATCAGAGGACCACCTTGTGGGTCGAAGCAGACCAAGCCCTGACTTCCGCGCAGCGGCGGCAAGGTCGGTGGCGGCCTGGGGAAGGAGTCTCATGGCAATGTCGGCTCCGGCCTCGTGCGCGGCAGGACGACGGCGTAGTAGTTGTCCGTCAGTCGGCCGATGATCTCGGCGACGACGGCGGTGACGTCAATCTGGTCGTCGAAGGGGGGCCGGGCGTCCAGCCGGTCAAGGACCAGGAAGCTGCCGGGCTGTTCGACGGCCTCCTCCAGCTCGGGTGCGAAGCCACCGTCCGGGGTGAGGAGCCGGCCGGCGGCGATCGCGCAGTGCCCGCCGTGGTCGGCCATCCGTTCGGCCAGGTTGTCGACGCCGTAGTACAGGCAGCGGGCCGCGCGCAGGCTGCCCACCTCACGCTCACCGTCCAGGATCCGGATGTGCCACTCCGGCAGGCCCCGCTCGGGACCGGCCAGACGGTGGCGGTGGCCAAGCTCGATCCCGAGGTTCGTGAGATCGGGTGCTGAACGGGCAGTCACCGCGGGGGCGGGCATCATCGCTCTCCTGTCGGCCGGACGTGGTACTCGATGCGCCGCCCACCGCAGCGGCTCACAGCCGGCGCACAGCAGTCCTTCTCAAGGGGCCGCCCTGAGCCAGCAACGCGGCCGGAACCCGGGCGCAGACCGGGGGTTCCGGCTCAGGGACGCTGCCCCAGGGTGGGCAGTCCGGCCGAGGTGGCCCGCACGCTCCGGCCGCGGCAAGTGGCACGGCCGTCCTTGAGGATCCGGCGGGCCCGGGCACGCCACAGCTGGGCCTCTTCCGCACGGCCGGCCTGGCGGTGTACCGCGGCCGTGCGCAGCATGGCGGCACGGGTCCGGGCAGTCAGGAGTTCGGCGGCGGGCGCCAGGGGGCCTTCCACCCGTACGGCCCCCGGGGCTCCACGCAGGCACAACACGAGCCGCCGGTCCGGCTCGGCGACGCCGAGGCCACGCACGTACACCCGGGCCCGGCTGCGGCCGGTGGCAATCTCGGCGAGGCGCTCCAGCTCCGGCCAGGTGCAGGGCAGCAGAACGTCCTCCAGCACCGCGTGCGGGGCTGGCCGCCAGGACGCCGCCCGCGGGCTGTGGTCCTCGCGGCGTACCCGTACGCCGATCACCGGCCAGAGCGCGCCGGTCAGCGCCGGGTGCCGGATCTCGTCCCTCGCCACGTGTTCCTCAGCGCCACTCGGATCGTCTCACCGCAGTATCGCCACGAGGTCCGGCCCGGCGGCGCGGTTGGCGAACACCCGCTGTGTGGACGGGCGCAGGGGTTCGCGCTCCCCCGGCGGGGGTTGCAGGTCAGGTGGGGGCGGGCGGCGCGGTCTGGGTCGATGCGGTGTAGTCGTCGGCTGCCTTGACGTCCTCGGGGGCGGCCCACCCGTCGTAGCGGGTGCCCAGGGCGGTGGTGAGCGTTCTGGGGACGAGGCGGCCGTTGAGGACATCGGCGACGAACTCCGTCAGGTCCCGTTCCGCACCGTGGTCCCAGCCGGCGTGGACGGGACCGTGCCAGAAGGGGCTGGGGTCGCAGACTTCCGCGCAGGCCACGATGCTGAAACGGCTGACGAGCGGATGCAGACGGCTCCACGGCCCGTCAGGTGCCGCGGGCCGGTACAGGCGAGCGGCGGGCACGTGATCGAGCCAGCGCGCAGCGCGGTGCGTGAACCAGACGACGCCGACCTTGTCGTCCTGGTAGCGGCGGGTGCGCGCGAGGACGTCGTCGAGGGGTGCGGAGGACAGCTGCGCCTCCAGAACGGTCCGGCGGCCTCCCGCGGCTGTAACGAGGACGTCGGCCCGCCAGCCGCCGTGGGCGGCACCGGCCTCCAGCTGGACCTGGTGGCCGGCCTGGCGTGCGGCAGCGGCCAGGGCCCGCTTCAGGCTGCGGTGCTCTTCCGTCTCGCCGGCGCCCGCACAGGCCGGGGAGCGGCGGTCGTGCGCGAAGAAGCGGCCGCCGCGTGCGGACACCTTCGCGTGCATCGGCCCATCGCACCAGGTGCAGGCCAGAGCGGGGCGTGGCCGCACTCGGTAGACGGCCTCCCAGGCCAGGCCGCACCCCAGAGGGTCGAGGGTCGCATCCAGCGTCCCGTGCTCATGCAGGCGCGCGGTCAGTGGCATCGGCTCGCTCCCCCTTGGCTGTTCGGCCACCCACGTCCCTCCAGCGTGCAGGCCCAGGAGCGGCACAGTCGTTGCGCGCCGACCCGGGAACCGAAAGACGACCAAAAACAGGTGCCGCGCGTCGGCCTGGGCGCCCTTTCCCGCGCGGGCAGCGCGAAATCCACCACCCGGCAAGTCGGCATCCCGTACCCTGGTCAGGCCGACGCGGGGTGGAGCAGCTCGGTAGCTCGCTGGGCTCATAACCCAGAGGTCGCGTGGTTCAAATCCCGCCCCCGCTACCAACACCAATGTCCGGTCCCCTCCAATGCCAGTGGAGGGGCCGGACTTGTGTGCAGTCCCGGCGCAGGTCCGGCGGTCACCGCTCGGCGACCAGGCCGTGGAGCAGGTCGGCCCGGTACGACACCCGCGGTGCGAGCGGGCGCACCAGGTGCCGCATCGACGGATGCGCCGGATACCGGAGCCGGCCGATGGGCAGCTGCAGGTAGAGCGGGGGCCCTGGGACAAGGCCCGCGAGGGCACTGTGAAGGTCCCCAGGGGTCACGTAGAACGCCTGGACGACGGCACCGAAGTCCGGCTGGGGGTGTTCCTGTCCAACACCACACCAAGACCAGCGCGCCAAGCTCACCACCGACAAGCTCGCCGCGCTCGCCGACCTCGACTCGACTGCGTCGGTGCTTGGGCCTGTCCGGCGGATCATGCCGGGGCGGCCCACTGGCGCTGAATCGCTGTAGCGTCCCGCCGGACAAGGAGCTGGGTGGAGCAGGTTGGGTCCGTCGATAAATACCTCGACATCGGTGGCGGTGATCGGGGACGCTTCGCGCGATGACCAGAATCGACGACACCCCGCCCGCGTGGGACGAGCGCACCCAGCTCACCACGTTTCTCGACTACGCACGTGACACCGCCCGCGCCAAGTGCGATGGCGTCTCCGCGGAGAACGCACGCAAGGCGCTCCTGCCGGGCTCACCGCTGATGACCATGAGCGGACTGATCAACCACCTCCGCTGGGTCGAGTACTACTGGTTCCAAGTGGTCTTCCTCGGCGAGGAAGACCGGGGCCCCTGGACCGAGGAGGACCCCGACCGCGAGATGCGTATCGCCGTCGACTTCCCGCTCACGCAGTTGCTCGACGAATACGATGAACAAAGTGCCCGCTACCGCGAACTGGTCGCCGGGAACGGCCTGGACAAGCATGCCCAGCGAGCCGTCCGCAACGGCCTCCACGTCGACCTGCGCTGGATCCTCCTCCACCTCACCGAGGAGACGGCCCGCCACAACGGCCACCTGGACATCCTGCGCGAGATGCTCGACGGCACGACCGGCGACTAGAAGCCTCATGAAGATCTTGGTGGGGGGCTGTCCGGCCGGAGGCCGGGCAGCCCCTGTTGCTATGCGGTTGGCGGGGCGAGTTGCCAGCGGCCGCCGGTGTGGGTGAGTCCGAGGTTGATCAGTCGGCGGAGGTTGAGGGCGGCGGCTCGGGTGTGGAGCCAGGTGTTGTTGTTGATGGTTCCGCGGTAGCGCAGGCGGCGGTTGCCGTGCTGGACGAGCCAGGCGACGGCTCGTTCGACCGGTGGTCTCCAGCGCCGGTAGTCGGCTTGCCAGTCCGGGTCGGTGGCGGCTTGGTGGCGGGCCGCGGCCTGGAGGTCGTGGTGGGGGCGGATGGTCAGGATGCGGCCGGCCTTGGCCTTGGTGCACCGCTCACGCAGCGGGCATCGGGTGCACAGGTCCTTGAAGGCGGCCTTGCGCTGGTGGTGCTGTCCGCCGGGGTCCGACAGGGGGACCGTGTGCCCGGCGGGGCAGGTCACGAGGGCGGCGGTGGTGTTGATGGTGAAGTCGTCCAGGGTGAAGCCGCCGGGGACGGCGGGCCGTAGCGGGGCGGGTTTGAAGAACAGCCGGTGTCCCGCCTGGTGGAGGGCTTGGCGCGTGTCGCCGGCGGAGTAGGCGGTGTCACCGAAGGCGTCCACCGGGTTCTCCTCGTCGGCCAGCAGGTCCAGGCCGACGGTGGCCTCGTGGTGCTCGGCTCCGGCGCCGGGCCGCAGAGCCACGGCGGTGTATAAGCCGGTCTCGGGCTCGATGGCCAGGTGGGCTTTGTATCCGTCCTGCTGGTGGGTGCGGGTCTTGTGGATGTGGCGGGCTTCGGGGTCGACGGTGGACACGACGCGGCCTGGAGCGGTCCCCTGGCTGATGCGCCAGCGTCCGTCGCGGCCGTCGGAGTCCTCGGCCGGCTCGACATCCTGCCCGGCGACCAGGGCCAGCAGGCCGAGTGCGTTGGCCGCCTTCTCGCCCAGTTCCTGCTCGGGCAGGTGGCCCAGCAGCCTGAGTGCGTCGGTGACCAGAGCGTCGACGAGTGCGGCGCGGGCCTGTTCGTCGTTCCAGGCGATACGGGGCTTGCCGGGATCGGTGTAGTCATGCGCGGTGCACTGCACCGCGGCCACCTCGCCGGCCCCGGGGACCTCGCGGATCACCGCGCGGACGGCGGCGATGAGCTGGGTGACGGTGTCCTGGGTGGCGACCGCGTCGTCCAGCACGGTGGAGTCCAGAGCCCGCCGGTGCTTGCCCTTCAGCACGCCGGTGGCCTTCACGACCTCCCGCACCGCCTCGAACACCCGGTTGGGCCGGGGCGAACGCGATAGCCGGCGCCGGAAGTAGGCCAGCAACGACGGATCGAACGCCATGTCATGCAGACCGAGTCCGCAGGCGGCCTTCCATCGCAGGTCACACCGCAGTTCCTGGACCGTCTCGAAGTCCGACAGCCCGTGCAGGGCCTGCAGCGTGATCGCCGCGGCCAGGATCTGCGGCGGCATGCTCGGCCGCCCGTTCGCCGACGGGTACATGTCCGCGAACATCTCAGCCGGAAACAGCGCACCACGGTGCTCGGCCAGAAACGCGAACACACTCCCCGCCGGGATCAACTCCCGGCAGGTCTCCCACACATCCGGTCCGACCGTCTCCCCGGCCCATTCCCCCATCACCACGAAACGAGTCTGGCCCCGCCGCTCACGCGGCGGGGCCAGAACCCCAAGATCTTCATGACCCTTCTAGGGTCTGTTGCGAAAGTGGATCATGGTCGTGAAATGATCACTTGCCGTGGGGCGTGGTGATCTGACGCATGGCCAGTGGGCCCGGCTTGAACCGCTGTTGCCGACTGGTAAGAAGCCAGGACGGCCGCCGACGTGGACCCGCCGGCAGCTGATCGACGGCATACGGTGGCGGACCAGGACTGGTGCGCCGTGGCGGGATCTCCCCGAGCGGTACGGGCCGTGGGATCGGGCCTACGACCTCTTCCGGCGGTGGCAACGCGACGGCACGTGGAAGCGGATCTTCGAGCAACTGCAGGCCGAAGCCGATGCGAAGGGCCTGATCACGTGGGATGTCAGCGTGGACTCCACGATCGCCCGCGCGCACCAGCACGCCGCCGGGGCTCGCAAAAGGGGGATCTGCAGAAGGAGCGTCCTGGTGGTGTCGACGCCGAGCCTGACGACCACGGCCTCGGACGCTCGCGCGGCGGACTGACCACCAAGCTGCACCTTGCGGTCGAGCAGGGACACAAGCCTCTGTCCCTGCTCGTGACCGCCGGACAGAGGCACGACAGCCCGCAATTCCAGCCCGTGCTGGAGGGCATCCGGGTGCCCCGCATTGGCCCGGGCCGGCCCCGCACCAAGCCGGACAAGGTCCGTGCCGATAAGGCCTACGGCTCTCGAGCGAACCGCGCCTACCTACGCAGACGAGGTGTCGCGTGCACCATTCCGGAGAAGGCCGACCAAGTCCGCAACCGCAAGAAGCTCGGGTCCCGAGGCGGCCGACCGCCCAAGTTCGACACGGCCGACTACAAGGAGCGCCACGCGGTGGAATGCGGGATCAATCGGCTGAAGCGCCACCGAGCCGTCGCCACGCGATATGACAAGCTCGCCGTCCGTTACGAGGCAACCGTACTGGTCGCAGCCATCAACGAGTGGCTATGACCAGCAGCCGTACCGACACTCACAGGGCCTGTCCGGTTGATCCTCCGGACTCCCATCGAGTCGGTCACGGACCACCCGAGTCGTCGGGCTCGACCACTCGGAAGCGTTCTGCAACGACAAGAGTGTCGTCATCAATGACCGGGGTGCGTCCCAGGTACTCGCTCACGCCATCGCTCCGGAAGAACTCTTCGTGCGCTGCCCGCCACTCCGCCACGTCGGAGTAGCCGCGTCCCTCTGCTCGTGCGAAGTCGTCATCGATCTCCTTCATGGGAACGACGCGCACGTCGACGAGCTCGATCGTGACGGCCGGACGACCTTCGGAATCAAGCACCCAGAATCGCTGTCCGGTCACCGGTACTGCCTCGCCGGCGTGTTCGTAGATCTCCAGGAGACCCGTGAGCGCGGTCTTCTGGCCGCTCAGGATCGCCGCCACACCACGGTCACGTTCCGGACCCGGGAAGGCGAGTTCAAGAGTCGGAAGGTCGTCATGTCCCATCGAGCGAGGTTATGAAGCCCGGCCGCGTTGATCAAGGGCCACCGCTTCGCTCGCCCCGAACCCACAGCAAGCACTTTCACAACGTGCCCTAACGAGCTCGTGCACGGTAGGCAGTGAGGCGTCGAGGATGGCGGCGGGGCTCGGTGTTCAGACCTGCCGTGCCGACGTCAGGTCCGCGGTCTGCTGGTGGGACAGCAGGCCTGCGACGGCTTGGACGATGTCGCTCATGTGCTCGCGGCGGCCGTGGTGGCGGGCGAGTGCCCGCCAGTTCTTCAGGTGGGCGATGCCGTGCTCGACGCGGATGCGTCGTGAGGAGTGCGCTTTGCGCTGCCGCTCGTGCATTTCCTCGTACCAGTCCGGAGCGTTCTTCTTGAACTTGCGATGCGGAGGTGTGACCACACGTCCGCCGGTCTGGGCTCCCAGGCCCTGGTAGCCGGCATCGGCGAGGATCTCCACGGCGGGACCGTCGGCCAGGAGCTTGACCAGCCCTAACTGGCGGGCGTGGGTGATGTCCGCGCAGCTTCCGGGCATGGCCGGACTGCAGAACAGCACCCGGCCGTCGCCGCCCGTGACGACCATGGTCTTGACGGCGTTCTGCTTGTTCTTGCCGGAGACGAACTTGTCCCGGTCCTTGCGTCCGGCGGCCGGTCGGCGGACCCGGATCTCGGTGCCGTCGACGATGCCGGTCTTCCTGCTGGCGCCGAGATGGTCGACGACCTCGGCCAGAGTCCGCAGCCGAAGGCCAGGGCTGACCGTGCAGCCTCGCTCGGCGAGCAGCGGTCGTATCTCGCCGATGGCGCGGGTGACAGTGGAGCGGTCCACGTCGAACCAGCAGGCGAGCACGTCGTGCGTGACTCCGTGCCGCAGGTGCACGAGGGTGGCCGGGAGCCGGTCGACGAAGACCAGCCGATGCTTCGCTCCGGCGCCCACAGCCCGCTTCCGCGGCCTGGACGCAAGCTTGGCCTGGTGCCGTTCATGCCACAACGGGCCCAACTCGGCGACGAGTTCAGCAATCACGTCAGCCGACAGGCCGGTGATCCTCCGGTCGCTGATGATCGCTGCACGAGACACGTTCCCCACCACACGACCATGATCGCCGATCAGGAAGTCGACGCCTCACTGCCAACCATGCGCGAACTCGTAAACGGTGTCCCGTAAGCAGACGTTGGGGAAGGGCTGGCATGGCCCTTGGCCCAGGTGGGGCTAGCCGGCGAGGGCCAGGTTGTGTAGTCGGGCCACGCCGAGGATGGCTTGGTGAACGCCGTCTGCGCGTAAGCGGCAGTCACGGAGGATCTTGTAGGTCTTCATCCGGGAGAAGGCGCGCTCGACGCGGGCCCTGGCTCGTCGGTGGACCGCATTCTCGGCCTGCTGTTCAGGCGTGAGGGGGCTGTCTTTGCGCGGCCAGTGCGGGATGAGGGCAGGTGTGCCGCGATAGCCGCCGTCACCGAGGACAGGTGCGTTCTTCACCGCGCGGTCGACGCCGGACTCCCGGTAGGCACGGGGCGTCGTGGCGGTTGCCGGGCAGCGGCCGTCCGGCCGCCACGACCAGCCGGGTATTGGCGTCGATGACGACCTGGTGGTTGGTGGAATAGCGGTAGTTCTTGCTGGACGCGGCCACGCTCCTGTCGCGGGTCGGAACCAGAGTGCCGTCCACGATCAGGACCGTGTCGGCCGCGTGCCGGCCCCGCACGGGGGCCAGCGCCAGAAGCGGAGCGATGTGGTCGATCACCCGGTCCGCAGCCGACTCGGAGATCCCGAACAGAGGACCGAGCTGCCGCATCGTGAGGTTCGTTCGCCAGTACGCGGCCACCAGCAGTATGCGGTCCTCCAGAGGCAGAGCCCAGGGGCGGCCACCAGTGGGTACACCCCCGCCCCGACGCCGTACGAGCCCGACGAGCTTGCGGAACTGACGCTCGTTGAGCCCCGCAAACAGACCCACCCACTTCGACTCAGTCGCCGTCACTACAGCACCCACACCAAGATCATCACATGCCTGAACAGGGCTTACGGGACACCGTTTAGGCCGCAGGGTGAACCCTGGCATCTCGGGGCTTGGGAAGGGAAGCAACCGATCATGGGATCCCTTGCACATCCGCAGTTCCACATGCCGTTCGAGTCCCGCCTCAACCCCCATGTTGACCAGGCCCGCGCGCGTGCCAAGGAGTGGGCCCGGCAGATGGGCATGTTCGACGACGAGTACGTGGAATGGCCTCAAAGGTGGAGCGAGGAGAACTTCGATCAGGCCGACTTCCCGTTGTTCATCGCCTTGACCCATCCCGACGCCGATGCCGGCGAGTTGGAGCTGGTCACCGATTGGCATGTTGCTCTGTGGTTCGTTGACGACCTGTTCCTGCCGCTCTACCGGCGTGACCACGACCAGAAGTCGGCTGCAGCTCAGGTGGAACGGCTGATGCCGTTCTTGCCGTTGGACGGATTGCCGCGGCCGCTGAGCCCGGTCAATCCCGTGGAGCGGGCCTTCGCAGATCTGTGGACCGGCACGTCCGCCACCATGAGCCTGGTCTGGCGCGATCGGTTCATCAGCAGTGTGCGGCGCTTCCTCGACGGGGTGCTGTGGGAACTTGATCACGTCGACCATGCCTTGACCGACCTGATCGAATATTTGGGAGCCCGCCGTGACTTCGGCGGCTTGCAGTTCACCGCCGTGCTCATGGAGCACGCGATGGGCGAACTCCATGAGAAGGCAGTTCGATGCAGGGAGTTCCGCACCGCCGTTGACGCGTTCGTTGACGCCGTCAGCCTGCACAACGACATCGTGTCCTACGACCGGGAGGTCGATGAGGGCACGGTCGGCAACAACGGCGTGGAGCTTGCTCGCAAAGCCCTTGGGCTCAATCGGCGCGACGCTGCTGCCGTCGTCAACGATCTGCTGACCGCCAGGGTCGACACTCTGGCCGAGGCCCCGGCGGCCGTACCGCCCGAGGCGGAACAGATCGTCAAGTCGCTGCAAGAGGCTCTGGCAGGCTCGTACTTGTGGCACGAGTTGACCGGCCGCTTCGGCCAGGCAACGGCTAGAACTCTTGGGAGGCCCTGCGGTCTGGGCACATCCGCGGTATATGCCTTTTCAGGGCCGCTCCGGGGCTACTCGGGTTGAACTACGCGGAGTCCGGCGGTCTGATCGCGTCGTCGTCCATGGTCAGACCGGTGGGTGGCAGACAGCCGTCGACCAGGTGGGGCCGGTACTGGATCCATACCGTTCTGCCTGGGTTCACCCCGGTCATTCGTAGGATCGGGAGGCCCAGGGGCGCCGGGTATGGCTGTACTGGATGCGCTGTTGGTTGTGGCTGAAGAAGATTGGCCGCCCGGCGCCCGCGACGACTCGACCGCTACTGCTGGATTCCGCTTTCGGTGGGTATAGCTGCTGGTAGCGGGGCAGTTGCGGGTGCTCGGGGGCGGGTGCTGGATAGTGGTGCTGCGGGCACGGCCGGGCCGTGATGAGAGCGAGCAAGCGGTGGTCCACCGCCTGGCGTCGGCCAGGAAGGCGCCGAAGGTTGTGGTGGAGCGGTGCCGGATGGTGGAGCTGAGCTGGGGCGGGTGACTGGTCCCGCAGATAGCCAGCGAGCTGCGGTGCAGTGAGAAGACGGTGCGCCGCTGGCTGCACCGCTTCAACCGCTGCGGGCTGGAGGGACTGGAGGATCTGGGCGGGCAGGGCCGCAAGCGAAGGATCACCGAGGCCGAGCGCTCGAGGATCGTCGGCCTGGTCAGGCTGACGCCGCCAGGCCGGCTGGAGGTGCAGCCGTCGAACGAGATGTGGGCCGCGGACGAATCAGGACCCTCGGAGTGGACCTTGGACGCGCTGGCCGCAGCGGCCCGGGGCCTGGGCATCGAGGTCAGCCGCTCCCAGGTGCGCCGAATCCTGCTGGCTGAGGGAGTGCGCTGGCGGCGCACACGCTCGTGGACCCGCTCGAAGGATCCGGACTTCGAGGGAAAAGGACGCGGATCGTCGGACTCTACACCAGCCCGCCCGACGGCGCGACGGTGGTCTGCGCCGACGAACTCGGCCCGGTGATCCCCCGCACCTTCCCGCCGGCACCGGGCCGGTCGCCGGACGGACACCGCATCAAGAACGAGATCGACTACTCCCGCGGACCGGAGAAGACCTGGGTCTACGGCGCCTTACGCGTCCGGGACGGCCACGAGGTCACGATGACAGCCACCTCACGCAACAGTGCCTTCTACCAGCAGTTCCTCCAGTTGGTAGAAGACGCCAACCCCGTCGGGGACATCTACGTGATCACCGACAATCTGTCCTCCCACAACAGCGTGTCCACCCGGACCTGGCTCGAGGACCATCCCCGCATCAGGCACGTGTTCATCCCGGTCGGTGCCTGCTGGCTCAACCTTCAAGAGGGCTGGTGGCGTATCTTCCGCAAGACCGCCCTGGCCGGCCGCTCCTTCGGCGATCGCGACCACATCACCCACGCCACCCACGTCGCCACCGACCAGCTCAACACCCGCGCCAGACCCTGGATCTGGGGCAAGCCCGCACCCCCCAACCGAACCCTCAGACGCCGCTACACGTACACCGTTTGAGGAACGCTGCAGTAATAGGCTGGGCGACTGCCTTGCGGCAGCAATGAACAGTAGCGGCCATGTCATTCGCCAGAGCCTCGACCGTTCGACGGATACCGGGTCGACGCCGGGGGATCGCTGAAAATTAAGGGTACGCCCGTCCGAGCGGGCGCAGCACGCGAGTTGACGGCCTTTCCGATCCGACCGGCTGCGACCCGAGACGACACGATGGCCACGTCCACGCTGACCCTTTTCTTGCAGGAGGCACTGGCCACCCCACCCGAAGGAGACCGCGCCGCCGACCTCCTGGCCGTGACATGGAGGAACCGCTCCCCGGGCGGTGTCCAGTGCCCGCCCGGATACGCCGGCATCCCGACGAACATGCTGCCGAAATCGGCGATGGGCAGGACGAGATACCCCCTCGTCCCGCTCCCCGCCGACAGCCGGGACGCCTCGTGGGGGACGGCTGGCAAACCTTGCGTGGCGAGTAGAGTGGATCATGCTGACTGACTTGTCGTGGCCCTGACTCGACGTCACAATCCCGTATGGCTCAATTCAGCGCGCGTAGATGCGCGCGCCCTCGCGCGCCTCCGACACGGGAGTGCCAATGAAGAGATCGAAGAAGTTACTGCTGCCTGGTGTCGCCAGCCTTGCCCTGCTGTTCGGCGGGGTGGAGAGCGTGGCTCACGGCGTCGGGATCGCTGACGCCGCCCACTCCGCGTCGGGCGTCGGCTCGTGCACGCTGAAGGGGTACAACCCGGCGACGCCCCCCCCGAATGCCAAGAACCTGCCGCTCGGCAAGCGTCCGATGACGTACAAGCCGGACGACTTCGACTGCTCCGGGGCGAAGTTCGCCGCGCCCGGCGTGGAGTTCGCGAAGTTCCCGCAGCCCAAGAACTTCAAGATCACCAACAAGAGCGTCGTGCAGAGGGGCGGTGGCCATCAGACGATCATAGGGAAGCCCGCAGCGGCGGTGAACCCACTGGCGCCGTACTTCCCGCCGTTCCAGCACTTCGTGATCATCTATCGCGAGAACCACACTTTCGACGACTACCTCGGCGACTGCGCGACAACGATCGCCGCCGGTTGCAACGGCCAGGTGGAGAGCACCAACCACATGAGTTCCGTTCCGGACCTGCACCAGCTGGCCAAGACCTACTCGCTGTCCGACTCGTACAGCACCGGCGTCCAGCCGCCGTCCGGACCCAACCATTGGTTCCTGTTCTCGGGGCAGTCCTCGTCCAGCAGCCAGCAGCAGTCCTACCCGTCGAACGGCACCCAGTTCGACCGGTTCCTGCAGAGCGACCAGGGCCCCACGGACGAGGGCACCAGCGCCTGCACCGCTCCGTCCGGCACCAGCAGTGGCACCAGCCCGTACTCGATGATCGTGAACGGTGACATCTACTGGATGCTCAACAGTGGCAGCGGCTACTGGAAGAACCCGGCCGACGGCAAGATCGAGGTCCTGCCACCCAACCGTCCGGGCACGACCATCCCCGAAGAGCTGCACACTAACGAGTACACCTGCAACAACCAGAGCATCCCCGACAGCACCGTCTCCGGCGACTACCTCAACTTCGTGAACCAGTACGGGATGCCGGCCTACAACTACATCGAGCTGTTCAACGACCACCCCGGCACCTACCAGGACATCGCCGGCAACGACACCGCGACGAACAACATCGTCAGCTCCATCATGAGCAACCCGACGTACAAGAACAACACGCTGATCGTCGTCACCGAGGACGACACGCAGAACGGCAGCAACGGCCCGGACCACGTCAGCAACACCTACCGCGTGCCGCTGCTCGTCATCGGGAACCCGGCCTACGTCAAGCAGCACTACGTCTCGCACGTGGCGTACACGACGGCCAACGTGCTGGCGGCCATGGAGCGCACGATGGAGAACGTGCACTCCGGCGCCATCGACCCGAACAACAACCTGGGCTCGTCCACCTTCCCGATGACGACCGCGGACCAGGCCGCGCTCGGCGACCCGCTGGAGGACTTCTGGGTCCAGGGCGCGACCCCCCTGTCCGCGAGCGCCAAGGGCTCGCCGACCACCGGCAACGCGCCGCTGACGGAGAATTTCACCGGCTCGGCGACCGGCGGCACGGCCCCGTACACGTACAGCTGGAACTTCGGTGACGGGTCGACCAGCACCTCGCAGAACCCGAGTCACACCTACAGCACCGCGGGTACCTACACCGCGACACTGACCGTCACCGACAGCGCCTCGCCCGCCAACACCGCGACCTCGCAGGTGACGACCACGGTCAGCGCCGTCGGCAACCCGCTGGCCGCAAGCGCCTCGGCCACCCCGACCTCCGGCCAGGTGCCCCTGAACGTCGCCTTCACCGGCACCGGCACCGGTGGCACCCCGGCGTACAGCTACAGCTGGAACTTCGGTGACGGCTCGACCAGCACCTCGCAGAACCCGAGTCACACCTACAGCACCGCGGGTACCTACACCGCGACACTGACCGTCACCGACAGCGCCTCGCCCGCCAACACCGCGTCCTCGACGGTGACCGTCACAGCCTCGCCGATTGCCGCGACGGTACCAGGCGCGCCCACCGGCCTGACGGCGACAGCCGGAACCGGGCAGGTCGCGCTGACCTGGACGCCACCGGCCAGCACAGGCGGCGAGAACATCACCTCGTACAAGGTCTACCGCGGCACCTCCAGCGGCGGCGAGTCGCTGTTGACCAGCGGCGGCTGCAGCGGACTGGGCGCGGTGACCTCGTGCACCGACACCGGGCTCACCACGGGCCAGACCTACTACTACAGGGTCACCGCGGTGAACGGCGTGGGCGAGGGGGCACAGAGCAACGAGGCGTCCGCCACCCCCACCGGAAGCACCGGCTGCCAGGCGAAGCAGCTGCTGGGCAACCCCGGCTTCGAGAACGGCAGCTCCAACCCCGCTCCGTGGACCGCGTCCTCCGGCGTGATCAATAACTCCTCCTCCGAGCCGCCGCACTCCGGCAGCTGGGACGCGTGGTTGGACGGCTACGGGACCACCCACACCGACACCGTGTCGCAGACGGTGACCCTGCCGAAGGGCTGCACCTCGGAGCAGCTGAGCTTCTGGCTCCACGTGGACACGGCGGAGACCTCGACCACGACCGCCTACGACACGCTCAAGGTGCAGGTGCTGAACAGCTCCGGCACGGTGCTGGGCACCCTGCACACCTACTCCAACCTCGACCGCATCACCGGATACGCGCAGCACACCTTCGACCTCTCCCCCTACGCGGGCCAGACAGTCACGCTCAGGTTCACCGGCGCGGAGGACTACGAGTACCAGACCTCCTTCGTGCTCGACGACACCACGATCAACGTGCAGTGACCAGCGCCACTCAGTAACCGGCCCCCGTCCCCCAGCGGAACGGGGGCCCACCTGCTCGCCAGCTGAGGAAGGAACGGATGGACACGACCATCGCAGTGAGGGGCCACGGCATCACCAAGGTCTTCGGTGACGTCGTCGCGCTCGACCATGTCGATGTAAGCGTCGCGCAGGGTCAGATCCACGGCTTGGTCGGCCCGAACGGTGCCGGAAAGACCACGCTGCTGGGCCTGATGCTGGGACTGGCCGTCGCCGACGAGGGGGACCTGGAGATCCTCGGCGCTTCAGTGGGCCGTGGGCTGCCGGCGCCTGACGGTGTATCCGGGTTCGTCGACGGACCCGGCCTCTACCCCACTCTCACCGCGAAGCAGAACCTTGCGACGCTGGTCTGGCTGCAGCCCGACGACTCGCTCGCCGGTGATGTCGGCGAGGCTCTGGAGCAGGTCGGACTCACCGAGGCCGCCGATCAAAAGGTCCGCGGCTTCTCCCTGGGCATGCGCCAACGGCTGGGACTGGCCGCGGCGTTGCTGACCAAACCGCGTCTGCTGGTGCTCGACGAGCCGTCCAACGGCCTGGACCCGGCAGGCAAGAGGCAGGTGCACCAGGTCCTGCGCCGGCTCGCGGCCGAGGGCGTCACGGTCGTCCTGTCCAGCCATCGGATGGACGATCTGGAGGCGCTATGTTCCGAGGTCACCATCCTGGCCAAGGGTCGTGTGGTGTTCTCCGGCCCGCTGAAGAAGCTCACCGATGAGAAGCACGAACTCGACTACCGGCTGCGCGCCCTGGATCCGTCCGCCGCGCACGCTGTCGCGGCCGGAACGCCCGGCGTTCGCGTCGTCGAGGACTCCGACGCCGCGGCGCGATCGGACAACGACGTGGTCGTCGTACGCGCGCGGGCGGCTGCTCTGGACGAACTGGTGGCGCGGATCGTGCGCGCGAACATCCCCGTGCGCGAACTCGCGCCCGTTGTCTCGCCGTTGGAAGCAGCCTTTCTCTCCCTGACGGACCAGCTCGCCATCATCGGGCAGGAGGCCGACCAATGACCACGACTCTCACCGACGCCCCCGCCGCCGGAGCCGGGGCCGGGGGCGGGCTGGAGCCCGGGACGGCCGGCAGACGCCCGGTCCCGGTGGTCCGGATCCTGCGGATGGAGCTGGTCAAGCAGTTCTCTGCCTGGCGAGTGCGCCTGCTGGTGCTGTTGTGCTGGCTCGGTCCGGTCCTGCTGGTGTTCGTGATCGACCAGCAGAGCACCCTGCCGTCCGATACCCTCTTCGGCCGGTGGATGCACGCCACCGGCTGGGCCGGATCGTTGGTGGTGCTCGGCGTCGCCGGCACATGGGCCCTGCCGCTGGTCACGTCCGTGGTCGCCGGCGACGTCTTCGCCTCCGAGGACCGGCTGGGCACCTGGCGCCACCTGATCATCGCCGTCCGCTCGCACCGGCGGATCTTCGCGGCCAAGGCGATCGCCAGCGTCACCGTGATCGGACTGCTGGTAGCCGGCTTGGCCGTCTCCAGCGTGCTCGGCGGACTGCTCGCGGAGCCGAACCAGCCGCTGGTCGGCCTGGACGGCCACCTGCTCACCGGCGGGGACGCGGCCGGTAAGGTCCTGTTGGCGTGGGTCTGCGTGCTGGCACCGACGCTTGCCCTGGCCGCCATCGGTCTGCTCGGGTCGGTGGCCCTGGGCCGATCCCCGATGGGCCTGCTGCTGCCCGTGATGGCCGCCCTCGGGATGCAGACGGCGCAAATGCTGCCGCTGCCGGTCCCGGTGCGCCTGGCACTGCCCGGTTACGCCTTCATCTCCTGGAACGGCCTGTTCACCGATCCCCAGCAGCTGGGGCCGTTGCTGATCGGCATCGGGGTCAGCCTGATGTGGGCGGTCGTGGCGACGGCACTGGCCTGTCTGTTGTTCCTCCGCCGGGACTTCACCAACGTCAACAACGACGGCGCGGGACGCAGGGCGCTGACTTTGGGTGCCCTCCCGCTGGCGGGCGTGCTGGCCGCGACGGTCGGTGTCGTCGCCGTCGGGACCGGGGCGGGCGGTTCCGGCATCACCCAGGCCAAGGTGCAACGGTCGGTGGCCACGGTGTTCTCCCACCTCTACCCGTTCCAGCAAGCACAGATGCGCCAGCCAGCGGTCACCGCAGCGCGACTCCAGACCACAGCGGCTTGCGACAAGAGCGAGGGGCTCGGGGCGCAGGCAGGACCGGGGAATGACTGGCGCTGCACGGTCTCCTGGAACGTCCCGGGCTACAACGTTACCGCTCAGGCCGTCTACCAGGTCGATGTCACCCCGACCGGGCGCTACATCGCCGACGGGGACGGACCGGTGCAGGTGAACGGATACTTCTTGATCATCAATGCCGGCAAGCCGACGCCCAACCCACTGTGGCAGTTTGACGGCAATGTCGACCTGATCTCCGGTCACTGAGTCAGCCGGGCACTGAGTCAGCCGGGCGCGAGGGCCGACCGGGTGGCGACACCCGGTCGGCCCGCGAGCGGATGGTCGCGGTGACGTTCAACGCCGCCTGGGACGACGCCGGCCTGGACAGCGATCTCAGTGAGCTCGCCCGCCGGCAACGCCTGCCACGTGCTTCCTGACAGGCGACGTCGCCGACCGCTACCCCGAGGTGGTCAGGAGGCTTGCCACCGCAGGGTACGGGCTGGGCAACCACTCCTACAGCCATCCCCACTTCAGGGACCTGACCGCCGCCGGGAGGAGCCGGGAGGTCCGGGGAGCGGACCGGGCGCTGCGCGCGGCCGGGGCAGGACGGGCGCTGACCCCTTTCTTCCGGTTTCCCTGCAGCGAGACCAGCCCCACCCAGGTCAGGGAGGTCAACGCGCTCGGATGCGCGGATGTCGAATTCACCACCGACACCAACGGGTGGAAGGGCACCGAGGGCGGCGTGACCGTGGCCCTCGCGGTGCGCCGGGCGCTGGACGCCTTGCGTCCAGGAGCGATCGTGCAGCTGCACGTCGGCGCGTCCGAGGGCGGCACCGAGGTGATCGACGCCCAGGCCCTGCCACGCATCCTCGACGCGATCACCGCCCGCGGCTACAGCGCCATCGACCTACGCACCCTCCTCACACCTTTGGCCCGCCCGGCAGGCAGTGGGGACAAGCTCTGAACGAGCGTGCTTCCGGTCATTCGCCGAAGGTCTGCGGGCCGCTGGGGGTGGATCCGGCACTGTAGCGGTTGGTGGTGCAGCGACGACCAGCACTGCCAACCTAGATCAGCGCGAGCTCGCTCCGGATCAGCTGGCCGCACTGCGGGAGCTGGGAGTGGAGTGGGCATGACGCTCGCGTCGGCAGGTCGTTGATCCCGTCAGCACAGAGAGACCCCGGGCCGCAGAGGCCCGGGGTTTCATACTGTATCGCCGCAACGGCAAGGGGCCGCTGTCGCGGCAGGGCATCTTGGGCTCGGTCTTCTGCCCTCCAGCAGCAGTGCGGCGGCGCTCTATGGTCCGGGTGTCTCTCAGTAGCTGTTGTCGTTCCGATCTTGAGCGGTGTCCGTCGAACGGAAGTCTCGATTGGGTGGTCGCGGGGTGTTCGGCGCATACGAGCAGGGCCTCCTGAACAACTCGTTGGTGTCGAATCACCGAGCAACATCAGGAGGCCCTGGTGCCGAAGTGTTCCGTGTCGACGGCCGGGCAGTCCAGTTCTGTCACGCTGGAGTGTGACTGTCTGGCTCACCGGTTCGGAAACGCCGCCGACAACGGGTTGCGGCAGTCGCGTTATCCGACGGACATGACGGATGCGGAGTGGGCCCGGGTCCTGCCGCTGCTGCCGGTGCCGGGCTGGATGCGCGGCCGCGGAGGGCAGCCGGAGGCGTACTGCCACCGGGCGATACTCGATGCGATCCGCTACCTGGTCGACAATGGCATCAAGTGGCGGGCGATGCCCGCCGACTTCCCGCCGTGGGACCGGGTATACGCGTTCTTCCGCCGCTGGCGCGATCACGCCCTGGTCAAGGAGTGCCACGACCGGTTGCGCGCAAGGATCCGCGAGAGGCTGGGGCGGGATGCGGAGCCGTCGGCCGGGGTGATCGACTCGCAGTCGGTCAAGGCGGACGCCGTCGTCGGGTCGGAAAGCCGCGGCTTCGACGGCGGCAAGCTGATCAACGGGCGCAAGCGGCACGTCGTGGTCGATACGCTCGGCCTGCTGCTGGGCGTGATGGTCACCGCCGCGGACGTCGGCGACCGCACCGCCGCGTGCCAGTGCGGGTGCTGGACACGGGAGACGAATCGGGCGCGGGCACGGGCCGTCACACGCTCGGGCGCAGCGAGGCAGGTGTCGATGAGAGGGAGTTCGTCGTCGAAGGGTTCGACGGCAAGGTCGGTGGCGGCCTGGGCAAGGAGTCTCGTGGCCATGTCAGCGTCCGGCCTCGTGCGCGGCAGGACGACGGCGTAGTAGTTGTCCGTCAACCGGCCGATGACCTCTTGGCGACCACCACGGTACGCCAAGCGGCCAGGCGGTGGGTGCACATCTCCACCGTGTCTGTCTGCCGGGGGTGGCCGCACGAGCCGCTGAACGACGAGTCGGCGCTGCTGGAGTGTCCCGCAGACGCGGACGAGACGGTCGGGTACACGGGCCCCGACGGCAGCCCGACTCACTACGGCTTCCAGAAGGCCGGCGGCGAGCGCGCCGTGACCGACGTCTTCGGAGATGCGGCCGTGTTGCTGCGGCCCGGGGTCATCCTGGGGCCCGGCGAGGGCGGATGCCGCCGTCCTGGCCGAGCACGGCGTCACCCAGTGGACTGAACTGCCGCTGTGGCGCACGCACGGCGGTGTGTGGGCCGTCGACTACAGCCGGGCAGTAGCCGCGGTGGGTGAAGTCCTCGACGCGATCACGCAGTTCGCAGGGAACCGTTGAACCTCGGAACGTCGGTTGCGTCAGGTAGTGCTGAATCTGGCCCGCCCGTACCAGCACGCCGGTCACGCGCTGGTCGGCTGGGATGGCCCACACGGGAGCCAGGGCTTCGCAGGCTGCCTCCACGTCGTTGTCGAGCAGGCGTGCCATGGCCAGGTCGGCGGACGCGCTGCCCAGTACGTGAGCGGACCGCGTTTCTGCCGGCCGCTGTTCGATGAGGGCGAGGGCCTTCCGTGCCGCCTGCTCGGCCAGGGCCGCATCATGGATCAACAGAGCGGTGGAGCTGCTGGACATGGCGAGGCGTTCGGTGCTGAAACCGAACTCGCCGGCGACGTCGTCGTGCAGGCGGTCGCGGGCACCGCTCTCGGCTTCCTCGGACAGCCTGAGCGCACGCCGCGCAGCTTCGATGTCTCCGAGGTAGCCGTGGGCGCGTGCCTCGATGGCGAGGAGACGCCGCCGAGCCACGTCGCCGAGGCCCCCATAAGTTTGCGCACGGCGGGCCTTGGACACAGCCTCGCCGGGCATACCGGTGAAGTACGCGATGTAGGCGAGGATGCCGTCGCAGTAGGCCCGGAGAGGTTCAAAGCGTGCGGTCTCTCCGTAGAGGTCGGCGGAGCGGGCCAGTCGGCGGGCGGGCTCGAACGCCCCGAGGTTGAAGGCACTGGTGGCAAGCAGGGCTGTGGTCTGTCCCAGGAGTTCCAGCAACCGCTGTTGCTGCGCTGGCACCTGGGTACGGTCGCGCTGGTCCTGGAGCTGTAGCTGAAGCGCCTGGCCCCGCTGGAAGGCCTGAATGGGTGCGATGGACGCGTAGTCGCGTGCGAGCGTCACCGCGTCGTCGGCGAGTTGGTCGAGGTTGGTGTCGGAGATGGACGCCGCGGCTGTTGCGCCGGCGTCGTCCTGAGCGTCGCGTGCGGTCATGTCGACTTCTTGCTCCAGGTCGAACGCGGGTGCATGGGGATCGAGCAGCGGCGGCGCAAACAGGTCTGGGACTCGCCGACCGAACATGGCCTCCAGGACACGACGGGTATCCGGAGACAGCACCAAGCCGTCCGGGCCGTCCAAACCATCTCTAGCCGCAGAGGGGGCCTAGTAGGCTGGCGGCCGTCCCATTGCCTGCGAGAGTGTGACAGTGGCTGCTTTCCGCCCCCGCCCGGAACCCGTCGAGGTCGCCCGCGTGACCGCGACGGCCGGAGAGTTGCTGGAAGTCCTGTGGGGTCGGGCGTCCACAGCCCCGGCGTCCGCGTCCCAGATGCGGGTGCTGCTCATGCTGGAACATCAGGACGGTATCAATCTGCACAACCTCAGTGACGCGCTCGCCTCCACGCCCCCGTCCACCAGCCGGCTATGCGACCGCCTGGTCGCCGCCGGCCTCGTCGAGCGTGTGGTCAGTCCGGCCAACCGGCGCGAGGTGCAGCTGCACCTCAGCGGCCGGGGCCGCGCCTTCCTTGACGATCTGCGTGCTCGCAGGGAACGGGAACTGCAGGCGGTGCTGGCCCTCATGCCCGCGGGCAAGCGAACGGCGCTGCTGGAAGGACTTGAGGCGTTCTGCCGCGCGGCGGCTTTGCAGATACACGACAACGCCCGGCAGCCGGACGACCAGACCGCCTGAAGACCTGGCCACCCCACCGGACTCCCCGACGCTGCGGGGCGTCGGCGGCCAGCGCACGGAGCAGCCTCCGCCCACAGGAACATTCCACACTCTTCCCCGTGCAGCACGACACGGCTACTTTCTTGCCCTAGGGTCATTATTGTCAAATGACAACAGACACCTTTAGGGCCCTTCCTGACCCCGGATACCCCGAGACCGCGTCCTATCGGCCTGTGGGCCACGCCTCCGTGGTCGGAAGCACCTGATCGGCGGGCTGGAGATTCCCTTGCGCAAGGCGCCGCCCGTGCGATCGGCCTGAAGACACGACCGCGGGGTAAGCGGACAAAAGCACTGTTCTAGATCCAAGGAGGAAGCGATCGTGCACCCCTTCATGGAGGATGCACACCTGTCCGCGGACAGCCCGCGCACCGCTGAACACGCACGCGAGATCACACGGACCTTCCTCTCCGTGCTGGAACCCAAGGATTCAGCAGGGGCAGAGGCAATTCTCATCACGGTGTCGGAGCTGGTCACCAACGCCATCCGACATGCCGGCGGAGTCACCGGATTCGGGTTGCGAGCGGATGCGGGCACCGTGACCGTATCCGTGGACGACGCCAGCACCGCACCGCCACGGCGGCGCAACACTCCCCTGTGGGAGCCCGGCGGGTTCGGATGGCCCATGGTCCTGGAGCTGGCGGAAGAAGTCCGGGTCAGACCCCACGCGTCCGGTAAGACGGTCCAAGCGGTGCTTTCGCTGGCGCAGTGACCGGGCCTCTCACGGTCACCCATGGTTGCCATTTCTCCGTTCCGGGTCACTCCGGGTGTGCCCTCCGCTATCGGGGGTACGCGCCGAACAAGGCGGCCGACGGGAGAGCGTGCCGGGGCCGAAGGACGACCAGGGAGGGCTTGTGCCGGCGACAGGCGTCAGTGCGACCACGGAAACCGACATGGAGTTGCCCCATATCAGCGAACCGCAGAAGGTCGCACCTGAGGACGCCAGGCAGCTGTCCAAGGCGTTCTTCGACCAGCTCGCGGTCCTCGAAGAGGGCACGGAGGAGCACCAGTACGTCCGCAACACCCTCATTGAGATGAACATGTCGCTGGTGCGCTACGCGGCCAGCCGCTTCCGCACCGCCAACGCCCAGTCGATGGAGGACATCGTCCAGGTCGGCACCATCGGACTGATCAAGGCCATCGACCGTTTCGAGATCTCACGCGAGGTCCAGTTCACCAGCTTCGCGGTGCCGTACATCGTCGGGGAGATCAAGCGCTTCTTCCGCGACACCACCTGGGCGGTCCACGTGCCACGCCGCCTTCAGGAAGCCCGCGCCGAACTGTCCAAGGCCACCGAGGAACTCGCCAGCCGACTGGGCCGCTCCCCCAAGGTCTCCGAACTCGCGGCCTTGATGAACCTCACCGAGGAGGAGGTCGTCGAGGCCCAGATCGCCGCGAACGGCTACACGTCGGCGTCCCTCGACGCTCCCCTCAGCTCCTCGGACGAGGACAACGAGGCGGCGCTGTCCGAAGTCATCGGCCTCGCGGATCCAGCCCTGGAACTCGTGGAAGACTTCCGCTCTCTCGCTCCCCTTCTCGCTGATCTCAGCGAGCGCGAGCGCCTGATCATTCATCTGCGGTTCGTCGAGGAGCGGACACAGGCCGAGATCGGTAAGCGACTCGGCATCTCCCAGATGCACGTCTCCCGCCTGCTCTCCCGGCTGCTGACCCGCCTACGCAGCGGCATGCTCCCCACCACCTGACGGTGCGCCTGTCCGGCGCCAGTCACACGTGGCCGGCTATGTAGGTGCCGTACCTCTCCCGATGAGCAGCCGGTGGCGCCTGTCTGTGGTGGCTGCCTCCGCGGGCGCCACCGGCGTGGCGGAACACGTCCCGAAGCTCCGCCGAGCAGCCCGCGCCGAGGGCAGCCCCCGCCAGGCTGCACAGAGTTCCGCGCCCCACCTTCAGGACAGGGCCGGCTCCTCTCCCTGGTTCTCGCCATAAGGCGCGTCGTGTTCGGCCCGGAGACCTGGGAGTTCGACCTGACACTGCTCTTGGGTGAAGGCATGCTCGGCGAGGGCGTGGCTCGTGGTGGGCACGATGGTCAGCAGCTCGTGCAGGCCGGTGATCTCGATGACGCGGAGTACAGGAGCGGTGACGGCGGCCAAGACGAGACTCCCGCTTGCTTCACGGGTTCCGTTCCACAGCCGGACCAGGGCGTTCAACCCGGCGGAGTCACAGAAGCCGACCCCCGACAGGTCCAGGACCAGGTGACATCGCCCGTCCCGCATAAGGGTGGCCGTGTAGGCGTCCAGACCGGCTGATACGAACCGGGGTACCCAGGTCTCCGAGCTGCTCATGCGCCGACTCTTCCGGTGCATGTGCGATGCCGTCTCCGCGGATCGAGCGCACGATGGAGGAGAGTTCAGCCGCAGGAGGCCGGTGATGTTCGAGGCGGATGACATTCGGGAATGGCGCGGACACGATGTGGTGGATCCCGGCGGCCACAAGATCGGCACACTGGAGTCGGTGTACGTGGACACGGCGAGTGACAGCCCCGTCTTCGCCACGGTCTTCGTGGGACTGCCTACCCGGCGCCGTCTCGTCTTCGTCCCGCTCGACGGGGCCACCGTGGGCCCGGGCTATCTGAAAGTCACCAGCCCCAAGAGTCTGGTCAGGAAGGCGCCGTCGATCGACACAGACGGAGTGCTGCCCGCCGGCGACGAGCCCGCGCTCTTCGCGCACTACGGGCTGGACTACGCCCCCGGTGCCGGCGGCGAACGACGCCTCGCGCGCCGCTGACCTCGCGAAGCACAGGAGAACGAATGAGCCTGTTCCTGCTCCTGGTCATCGTGGCGATCGTCCTGGGCATCATCGGATTCGTCGTCCATGGCCTGTTCTACCTTCTGGTCATCGGCGTCCTCGTCCTGGTCGCCGACCTCGCCTATGGCGCAACTCGGTTCCGCCGCCGAGGTCCGCGGTCTCCGCGGGTCCGCTGAACCCTGGCGCTCCCAGTCAATGCGTCACGAACCGAAACGGATCGAAAATGAACACCAGGGAGGACGAGGACGGCTGCGAAGCCGAGTCGGTCGGCGTGCGGCAGCGCTCAGAGGTCTTGTCCGCCCTCGACGCCCTGACGGATGGGCAGG
Organism: Streptomyces sp. FXJ1.172; assembly: GCF_001636945.3. NCBI lineage: Bacteria > Bacillati > Actinomycetota > Actinomycetes > Kitasatosporales > Streptomycetaceae > Streptomyces > Streptomyces sp. FXJ1.172. The sequence goes on from NZ_CP119133.2 coordinate 478,379, forward strand.
GGGCCGAATCGCCCCAGTTCCGTGCCGGGGAGGCAGTGGCATACGAGTGGGCGCTGGGCCGAGTCGGCAGTTCCCCGGTCACCGCCCGGGGTGTGCCAGGTCCACCTGACCTCGCGCTGCTGACCGCCGAGTTGGACGCGGCCGAGTATTCCTACGTCCGTAACACGCTGGTCGAACTGAACCTGGCCCTCGTGCACTTCGCGGCTCGGCAGTTCCACTCACGGGCCGAGTCGGCCGAAGACGTGCTGCAGGTGGGCACGATCGGACTGATCAAGGCGATCATCGGTTCGATCCCTCGCACGGGGTCGAATTCGTCACGTTCGCGGTGCCGACCATCTTCGGCGAGGTCAAGCGGTTCTTCCGCGACACCACCTGGGCCCTGCGGGTTCCGCGCAGGCTGAAGGAGCTGCGCCTGACGCTGGAGAAGGCGACTGCGGACCTGGAGCAGTGCCTCGGCCGTCAGCCAACCGTCGCCGAACTGGCCGCGCACCTGAATCTGGACGCCGAGGAGGTGCTGGAAGGACTGGGAGCCGCCAACAGCTACAACACCCTCTCCCTGGACGCCCCCTTCGAAGGAACCGAACCCGATGACGCTCTTGCTGACCAAGTCGGCTTCGAGGATCACGATCTGGAAGTGGTCGAGGAGCTGACCGCTCTGCAGCCGGTGATCGCAGCACTGCCGGAGCGCGATCGGAAGATCCTCGCCATAAGGTTCGGTCGCGAGATGACCCAGGGCGAGATCGCGTCCGAACTCGGTGTCTCCCAGATGCACGTCTCTCGCCTCCTCGCGCGCATCCTGGCCAGGCTCCGATCGCACTTGATCTCAGAGTGACAGGCTGGTGTCTGCACAAGCGAGCGCCTCAGCCAGACCATCCGAGAGGCCGGACGCGCGCCAAGGATCACCGCGCGGTCGGCCTCTGGTGTCAGCAGTAGACCAGGCGGCGGCCGGACGAGCGGACTGCAGGGTTCAGCAGGGCTGAAGTAGGCCCCCCATGAGTGATCCGGGGCGTGGCCACCTGTGCCGGGGGTACACGCCCGACAGGCCGTACTGGTTCGGAAGGCAGCCAGGGGTCAGTGCGTCGGGTTCGTGGGACGACCCGGCTGCGCGCCGCCGGGGGCGGGTATGCCCGCCCCCGGGCGTGGTGCCTGGGCCGGAAGCCGGAAGGCCCCGTAGGCGGAGGCCGAGTGACGCGAACCGCAGCCGGCACGGGTGCGAGACGCCCGGTGGGGTAAAGGGGTTCCATGAGTGATCGAGCCCGGCACCGCATCCGGAACCTGCTACGAGCCGCCGACCAATCGCTGTTCCAGAGCGTGGCAGCGCGCGAGTGGCCCGCGGCCGAAACGGTGCTGCCGAGGCTGAGTCGGAGCGCCAACCACGGTCTGCTGTGGGGCGGCGTCGCTCTCGGTATGTGGGCTCTCGCGGGGGCGCGCGGGCGTCGGGCCGCTGTCCGCGGGGTGACATCACTGACGTTGGCCTCCGTCACGGTGAACACCATCGGCAAACGGTCCGTCGGCCGGTCCAGGCCCGTACTGGACGCCGTGCCGGTCGTTCGGCATCTGCCTCGCCAGCCCTACACCAGCTCCTTCCCCTCCGGGCACGCCGCCTCGGCCGCGGCGTTCGTGGCGGGGGTCGCCCTGGAGTCACCGCGGTGGGGTGCCGCATTGGCGCCGCTGGCCGTATCGGTGGCCTTCTCCCGCATCTACACCGGCGTCCACTATCCAGGCGATGTCCTGGCCGGTGCGGCCCTCGGATTGGGTGCGGCCTACGCGGTGCGCGGCCTGGCGCCGTCCCGCTCGCAGATGCCTCCGCCGGCCAGGCCACGAGCGGACGTACCCGCACTCCCCGAAGGGAAGGGGCTGGTCGTCGTCGTCAACCCGTCTTCCGGGAGCCAGCCCCAATTCGCTGACCCCATCAAGCAGTTGAGGACGACGCTGCCGCAGGCCGAGGTCGTGTTCCACGACGAGGAGGCCGGCCCCCTGTCCAAGGTGCTGGCCAAGGCGGCCCGGGAGGCTGCAAACCAAGGTGGCGCACTGGGAGTGTGCGGCGGCGACGGCACCGTGAACGCAGCCGTAACAGCGGCGCTCGGGGCCGATGTGCCTATGGTGGTGCTCCCCGGCGGTACGTTCAACCACTTCGCCGCCGATCTGGGCGTGGACACGGTAGCCGACGCCTGCACCGCGGTGATGAAGGGCAGTGCCGTCCGTACCGATGTCGGCCGGATCAGACCTCTGCGCACAGCGGGTGGCGACGCCGACCCGGCCTTCTTCCTCAACACCTTCAGCATCGGTGTCTATCCAGAACTGGTGCGGCTGCGCGAGCGATGGGCTCCGAGGATCGGCGGACCACCGGCCACCCTCCTCGGGGTCGCCCGGATCCTGCGCCAGGCCGATCCCATGCAGGTCCAGGTGAACGGACACCGCCGATCACTGTGGCTGCTCTTCGCAGGAAACGGCCTGTACCGCAGCGTCGGCATCGCTCCTGTCCGGCGCCACGACCTGGCCGACGGCATGCTAGATGTACGAGTCGCTCATGCTGGCCGCTTCGCCCGCACCCGTCTGCTGGCAGCAGCATGCGTCGGCCGACTGGCCAGGACACCGTTCTACGCGGCCGCAACGCCGAAGCGTCTCGTGATCTCCGGCCTGCCCGAGGAAGCATGCATGGCCTACGACGGGGAGGTGACCGACGCGCCTCCTGCCCTCCTCATCGACAAGCTCGACGAGGCGCTGACTGTGTACCGCCCGGCAGCAGACGACCTCCCCGGCTCCCTTGCTGCACCTAGGGACACAGGCCGGTGACACCAGCGCTCCAACCGCTTTGGCGCATTCGGGCATTGGTGCACACCCTTCGTGGCCACCGCGCGGGATGACAGGACGGAGTGAGGGGGATCAGCCCGCCTCATGCGGGCTGCCAGCCACGGAGGTCGCTACGCGCGGCAGACCGTCTCCGCAGCTCGACTACCCTGCCTGCGTAGACCGGGCTCGTCCTCGCTGGAGGGCTGCAGGAGGCTGTCGGCCACTTCGAGGAGCGACAGTCCATCACGCGCACTGACCGCTTGCAGCCAGGCCAACGCCTCCGCCCTGGAGCAGTCTTCGCATGCCGCCACGAGCCCGGCAGCCTGATGGATGCGATGCCAACGTGCCGCGCGCGTATCCGACTTCCACACCGGGCGCTGGGAGTCTGAACTCGCGTGGACGCGGCGCCAGCGCAGAAGCGCGTCCAAAGCAACCCCGGCGGCACGTTGCGCCTGGCCGAGCTGGAGAACCGTCACCTGCGTCGAGCGCGTGTAGTAGAGGGACATGACGCCGATCGGCGTGCGGCGTTCGTTCAGCGGGAGCGCCAGCACCTGCTGGACGTCGGGCACCTCGTCAGCCATATGCGAGCCGGCGGTGGAACGGCGGTTCTGCAGGCCGGACACCAGGACTGGCCGCATCTCCAGCGCCGCATTGATCGACGGGCCATCAGCAAGTGTGAACTGCACTGCCTCGCCCAGCAGGGCCGACTCGTCGGTGGCATGCAGCAGTTGCCAGTGATCCAGGCTGGGCAGCAACGACAAAGCTGCCCGCTGGGCGCCCATGCCCTCCGCGAACGCGATGCAGAGTCGGCGTGGCAACGTGCCTCGCCCCACTGCTGCTGCCACCGACACGTCATGCACGATCGAAGGCGTTTCCGGTGTTTCTGACGTTTCCTCCAGCATGGTCATCATTCCTTCATTCGCGCACTGTGTGCGCGTCGGGAGCGCCCTGGGAGTGGTACGGATGGCCGTGCCGGCGCCCACAGGCCGTGAGAGTGCGTTTACCACCCGACGGCCCATCTCATGTGTCGCGCATCGACCTCAGCTGCTTTGGCGACCAAACGGGGTGCTACGTCGGTCCGGCTTCATCGCCTTCGCCACGTGGGCCGTCGACAACAGCCGTTCGGGTGAGCACGGCGTCATATCGAGCGCCGAGGGTAGGCGCGTCACTACAGACAAAAGAACAGGCATCGCTGGGACGACCCGGCGAACTATGGATGTCACACGGGCCGACGCAGCGGCGCGCGATCTCCGCGAGCCGGCCTTCACGTGGCTGACCGGACGGGAAAGAGAAGATGGACAACCTTGCACGACTGATCCAGCAGACGATGCGCCGCCGCCATTTGACGGCAGAAGCCGTCGCCGAGCAGACCGGTATTCGCACTCCTCGGGTTAAGGCGTTCGCAGAAGACGGCGCCAACGGCCCCATCCATCCTACGGACGACGAGCTGAGGGAACTCGCTCACACGCTCTCACTGCCGCTGTCGGCGGTTCTGGGCGTCGCACATCCCTCGGTCAAGTCGAAGGCGGCTTCCGAAGCGCGAAGGCTGCGACAGCACGCCGGTGCTCATAGGACACCAGCCCGGAGGTCTCACTAGCATGGCGAGCTTCCGATCTTGCGTGGCGCCTCATGCCCTAGTCCCGAACAGCGGACCTCCCCCGCGGGCGGATTGGTACGGATGGAGCGTGATGACTTCCGAAGACAACGGCGACAGCGAAGCCCCACCAGTAGGCGTACGCCGATGTGGCGACGTCGAGACCCTGCTCGAAGACATAACAGGCGGACATGGTGCTCGCTCACCGCAGTTTCAAGCGGGAGAAGTGGCCGCATTCGAGTGGGCACTGGGACGTTCCGACAGTTCCCCAGTCACTGGCCGGGGTGTTCCTTGCGCCCCGGACCTGGCGTTGCTGACCGCCGAACTGGACGCAGCGACAGTCCAGCTGGAGAACCCCAGCAACTCGCGCGGCAGCAGCGACTACCTGCGAGGGATCCACTCGGCGCTCAACTGGGTGTGCGGATACGACACCGGGCTGCTCTGACCCCCTGTTGGCTGCACTGCTGATGTAGTGCAGCCAACAGGGGGTCGTGTGCGCCGACCGGACATTCGACGGACGACCATCGCCTCGGACGCCCGCCCCAGATGGCGGCTCCCTGGCGATTGGAGGGTACGAACTCGGTGGCATTGTGGATGGCCGGTTCGGGTTGGTCGATTGCCTCCGGGGACATGGCATGGCCACGCTGCATGCCGACTGAGAGGGCCGAACGAGGGCAGGCCGCAGCTTCAAGAGGGGCCCGCGAACGGCGGGACTCGGCCAGATAGAGAGGCCGGGACACGAACCTCTAGCACGTGCGGTGGCCTGTCGTGCCGACCATGCTGCCTCAGCTCACTTGCGGCGACGCCCCTTGAGCACAGTCGGCTCCGCCTTCATGGTGAGCGCGGAGGCGATGCGGTGCCACCAATGGTGTCGCCGTGGGTGAACGGCTCGGCCGAGGCGGCGGCCCAGCAGCAGGTAGGCCAACAGGGCGCCTGAGGTATTGAGGAGTACATCGTCGATGTCGAAGGCCCGCCCGGTGATCACGGTGCCCTGTATCACCTCCACTAGGAGCATCACCATGGCCGTGACGGCTGCAACGCGGACGAGACCTCGGGCACGGGGAAACAGAACGGGCAGAAGCACGCCAAACGGCATGCCGAGAACGATGTTGCCGCCGAGTTGCTTGACCGCGTCTTGAAAGCCCGGCCGGTTGAGGTACGCGCGAATGGAGTCACCCGGTCGCAGATTGTTGTGCGTCAATGCTGCCGATGCCGGTTGCGGCTCCAGGGTCAACTTGGCCAGCATCACCGCGAAGAGAACCATTCCGGCCAGGGCGATAACCATGACCGCCGCCCGTACCCAGGGAGTAAGTAGCCTGCCTGAATTTCGATGACTTACGGATTTCGCTTTGGCATCCTTCTCGCGCGTCACAGTCCGCGCCATGTCCTACCCCAACCACTGGTCCGGAAAATCTTGACCGTGCACCGACCTGGCAGAGGGTGACGCCTGCTGCCACCCAGGTCGGTTTCGTTTAACACTCAGGCCGGATCCACGCGATCAAAGAGAGCAGCATGGCCCGGCGGAAGCTGCGTCAGGATCCTGCGGAGCAAAGCCTCATCTGCCATGTCAGCCAACGTGCTGAGCACTGCGGCCACGGCACGACGGGCCTGAATCTCGTCAGCGATGTCACGCTCGGCCACTGCCTCGACGAAGCCAGAGGGCGTCAGCGGCTCACTGGCCGGCGCGGATTGTGTCAACCACGGGACGCACTGCGACGGCAGCAGCGTTGCCAGATCGGTCCGGTCGTCACCGACGAGGTGCGAGCCCAGAACTGACAGCACACTGCGCACAGCACGTGCGGCCTCGTCCTGATCGGCGTAGGCCCCTCGTTCACTGACCCGGTCAAGCAGCACTTCCACGGGCTGGTGCATCGGCGCTCCTGTCGTTGCCTGCCGAGGATCTTCCGTCCGGGACGCCAGTCAACCCGGCACGTGAATTCATCTACCCCCATTGATGAAGCGCATTCAATTTCCTACTGATTCTTGGAAGATGGCCAGGTCTGCATAGATGCATGCTCGGGTACGGCAAGGATCCCATGCATACATCTGACGTGAACCACTTTGCGACAAGACTGGTATCTTCCCATACGTCCACGGGCTCAGAAGGACCTCCAACCGCTACGTAGTCAGACTGCACGTATAGCCCTGCCACCGCCCGCGTCTTTCATCCGCACGGCATAGGGTCACCAATTCGGATACAACCAGCTCGGCTGCGGGAAGCCTTGTCACCCATGGGCGGACCGAGCTTTCGATAGGAGACCCCGACAGAGACTGCGGACGTAGACGGGGATCTGCTGGACAGGATGGTGCCGCTCTGCCTCGCGATGCGGGCGACGCCACTGCGTCCGCCTCCACCAAACGACTGTCCAGCCGCCGTGCTCAGCCGCCGACGGCGGGGCGCGAGATGTGCATGACACTCAAGTCCTCGATGTCGACTCGGAATCCAGCCTCCTGAAGTTCCGAGTTCTGGATCACTCCCAGGTCCGAAGCCGTGGGCGATCGCAACAAGCGCGATCACGCACACCCTCAGACGGAATGGACCCGCGATGGAAGCCGAGGAAGCTGCACCCACTACGGACTGAGGTCAATAGCTCACAGTCAGTGGAACAGTTGCACTGTCACCAGCCCGCTCTCAACCGCTGCGAGGGCGTCGAACGGCTACAGCAGGCGCGATGCGGCTGTGGACACGGAAACGGGCGCTACTGTCGGCAGGCGCCGGACGGAATTGGACAGCCACGGGGCCGGCGAATGTGTAGCCGCGTTCGGCGGCATGGCGCCGGATCTGGGTCGCGAGGTGGGGCGCCACCTGTTCGGCGTCAGCCGTGAGCCTACGGTGGATGTCGGGGAGCAACTCGATGACGAACGCGTTGGGCACCAGGATGCGTCGGCGGTCGAGGATCAAGGCGTTTTCATCGCAGTGCCGGTGCAATGTGCCGATGAGCTCCACTGGATCTTTTGGGCGCCGCGGCAGTCGGTCCCACAGGGCTGACGTCCATTGCTCCATGGCGCGTTCGACGATACCGAAAGGATTCATCGTGGGCTCCTGCCCGCCCACCTCAAGACTACGTTCCCCCACACGGGTGCCGCTTCGCCGTATCGCCAGTCGTTTTCAGGTCGTTGGAGCAGGGGTACCGGTCAAGGATGGCTGTCGTGGGCGCTTGGCGGCTATCGCATCGGTGCCCCGTTCTTGCGATCGAGAAGGCGAACTGCGCAATGGCCGATGACGCTTACCTGATTCTCCTCTCTGCCCGTCATCCGCTGCTGGGGGCCGCGGTGGCCGCGGTCGGTACCCTGGAGTGCGCAGAGACTCCAGCCGTACACGGCTGGCTCTCCGCCCACGGTGTACATGCCTCCTCGGAGCTGGTCAGGATCCTGCCGGCCGGCGCGGAGACGCTCATCCCGGAGGACGCGGAGCGGCTGCCTGTGCCCCTGAGCGAGGAAGAAGCCGTGCGCGTACAGCAGGAGTGCGCGCCCCCATCCGTCACGGACATGGAACGGCAGCTTCTGGACTTCCGGGATGCCACCCACGACTGGGAAGCGCTCGTGCACCGGGCACTGACAGTTGGCATCCCTGCGCCGCGTATCGCCCAGCTCGCCGGGCTGGATCCTCAGGAGATCTGCCGCTTGACCCGGAGTTGACGACACGGCCGCAAGCCTCCTCGCCGACGGACCCTCCGGACCGGCGATCGCGGCAGCTCATCAACCTCGTGCACTGCCGGTCGCACAGGCCCGGTCATCACCGCACACCCACGCCAGAGCCGTGCGCACCCCGCGCAGGAAGTCGAGGCTGCCGGGCTGATCCTCAGGGATTTCGAGCAGAGCAGCAGCCGCGCCCAGCTCGGATGTCAGCTGGGGCAGGTCAAGGGTGCCCCGGCCGCCTCGACCGGTTACCGGAGGATTCTCGATACGCCCGAGAGCCCACTCGTATGCCGCGGCCGCTCCGATGGAGAACTGTGACGAGCGCACCCTTCCATGGACCGCCAGGGCGTCAAGTGCACGTTCAACGTCGACGTAGGGTCGCGCGCCCACTCGCGCGACACCGCCCCCGTTCATGTCTTCAGGCAATGTCACATCCTCGACATACCCCTCCACGCCTGCATCCGGTTCCGCCCTTCGGGTGGGCTAGTCCAGACGCGGCGAGTACAGGCGCAGCACCGGCCGGCGATCGGCTCGTCAGGTGCGAACCGGATGGCCGAACAACAGTCCATAGCCGGGAGGCAGTTGGGCGAGAATCTGCTGAACAAGCTGGCTGTCGACGGACTCCGCCACGGTGTTGAGGACCGCGCTGGTATCCCAACGCGCAGTCTCCTCGGTTGCACCGTCGATGAGCAGAGCCACCGCCGCGACGAACTCCGTCGGTGTCATCGGCCTGGTGGCTGGCAGCGGATCGAGCAGGAGTGGCTTACACCTCGGCGGTAGCTGCGCTCCCAAGTCCGTGCGGGCTCCGCCCTCAAGTTGAGCACCCAGCGCAGCCAGAACCGCACGGACGACCCTCTCGGCCTCCTTGTCAGTGGTGTACGCACCGCTCTCACGCACGCGGCCAAGAAAGAGATCCCACGGCTGGCTCATTCGAACGCTCCCTTCGCGCGTCATGTCCGCTGGGTGCGTCGTGTACCCCCCTCAGCCATCACGGATGCCCTGGCTGCGCCGGACGGGTGGCGGAACGATCAGGCGGGATGACCACCACACACTTCACCGTCTTCACGCTGGTGCTGCTGACCTGATCCTGCTGAGCCGGCGGATTCGGCCGGTGCGTCGCCCTGCTCTCCGTGCTCGGTGTCGGCTTCACCCGGGTCGCCCTGAGCGTGCAGCAGTTCAGCGACATTCGGGACGGCCCAACTCCTGGGCCCGGCCGTCGGCGCCCTCACCGACTCGGCCTTCCATGCCTGGCGCGCCGAGGCGGGTCAGAACCACAACCCAGGTGAGTGAGGGCCGCCTGGAGCCAGAACCGACGAGGCCATCCCCGAACGGTTACTCGCGTCCGCGCCGCCGTGAGCCCCGCGTCGAGACCGTCACTTCGCGTCGATGCCGGGAAAGACGTACTCGTCCAGCAGGATGCCGATGGCAACGGCTGCCGGTACGGCGACCAGAGCGCCGATGATGCCCAGCAGAGCGCCACCGACCAGAACCCCCACGACGGTGACCACGGGGTGCACGTCGACCGTACTTCATCGCGCGAGGCATGATCAGGTAGTCCTCGGCGAGGCGGAAGGCGACGTAGAAGCCGGCTGTGGCACCCGCGATCGGCAGGGAGACCGACAGGGCGACCAGGCTCACGGCAACGCCGGCAACCGTTGAGCCGACGACCGGGATCAGATCCATCAGCGCGACGAAGAAGCCCAGGGCGGCCGGGTACGGTACGCCGATGGCCGCGCACCAGGCGAAGGTCGCGAGCCCGGCGATGCCCGACGTCGCGAGGTTGGCCAGCATGAACCGGCCCGTCCGGGTCAGGATCTCGTTCGTCACCGCCTCGACCCGCGCGCGCTTGCTCGCGGTGACGAAGCGGAATCCGAACTGCTTGATCTCGGGCAGGGCGACCATCAGGTAGATGGTCACGACCACGACGATGACCACCGACGTGACCAGGCTGAGCACCATCTTTCCCGCTCCCAGCAGCCCGCCGAGGACACTCGAGCCGCCCGAGGCCAGAGCGCTGCGGACCTTGGAGATCAGGTGGTAGCGGTCTTCGAGGTGGCCGAGGAAGGTGTGCCGGTCGTGCAGCTGGGTCAGCCACTTGGGAATCGTCTTGACCAAGGAGTTGACCTCGTCCGTGACCGGCTGGGCGATCAGCGCGACGAACCCAGCCAGGCACAGCACAAACCCGAGGAGCACGATCAGAACCGCCCAGCCGCGACGTACGCGATGCCTGGCGAGCAGGGCGACCAGCGGCTCCAGGCCGATCGCGACGAAGACGGCCGCCAGGAACAATGACAGCAACTGTCCGATCTGCAGAACGGTGTGCACCAGCAGCCAGGCCAGAGTCGCACCGAGTCCCAGAGCAAACCCCGCTCGCAGCCACGACCCACTCCGTTCTACGGGTCGCGCCCTGTTGCTTTCGAGTCCTCTCCTCCCCTGCCCGCCGATTCTTGGCGCCCTGACAGTGGCCTGAGTTCCACGCGCCGATGTTCTCGCCGCCCGCCCACGACGGCGTACGCGGGCGGCGTAGCTGCGATCCATGAGCAGCCCTCCTCAGCGCGGGTCGGATGGTCTTGATCGACGTGCCGAGCCGCGGCCCGTGCCCGGGCAGTCTTCCCATCCTCCCCGATCCTGCGTCCCTCAAGCCGTACCCGCGCGTAGGAGGCAGGCCGTCGGGGAGGTGCCGGCAGGCGGAGATCCCTGAGAGGTCTTCAGCGTCTGCGGCCGCGGACGGTCCAGCCGCCTCCGAGGCCTGCGAGGTGCAAGGCCAGAACCGTGAGGCCAAGGAGCAGGACGTTGGTTGAGGTGAAGGTGTGGTTGGTCGAAATGTCTGCCGCGTTGATCAAAAAGGCGATGAAGAACAGGACAGCCGAAAAGATGGCCAGCATGGGTTTCAGCCTCCTCGTCGAGCGACGTCTGTGTTGCACTGCACTCCGAATTCCCGCCGCTTGGCAACTCACACCAGGCGGCATCGCACAAGTCCGCCGAGGCTCGTCGGCGATGCGGCGGTTGGGCGGGGACATTTAGGGCAGGCACAACTTCACGGTGCGACCTGCGTGCCGCGGAGAATGACGGGGAGGGCGTCTGAATGTCCAGTGTTCCTTCGGTCGCGAAGACCCGTGTCGGCCGCTGTCTGGTGGCTGCCTTCAGCGGTGACATGGATTACCTGACTGGGCCGATGTTTCGAACCGAGTTCTTGAACCTCATCGATGCCGGCGAACGGTTCATCGTGCTGGACCTCGCCGGTATCCCATTCTGCGATTCAGCGGGTCTGAACGCCCTTCTGACGCCCTTCTGGCCACCCGTCGGCGCGCACATGAGACCGGTGCGAGGTTGGCGCTGGCCAGGGTACAGGGGCAACTACGACAGCTACTGAAGCTCACCGGCGTCGATAGGATTCTTGACGTCTACGACACCACGGAAGACGCCGCGACGAACCTTGCGAGCCACCGCGGCGACAATTCGCGGAATGAGAGAAATACCGGTCCCCAAACAAGGACCGTGTCACCCGGATGACCGAGCAATTCTACATATTATTGACCTCCCGTCCCAGGTCATAGCATTTTCGAACACATAGGCGGGGCTGACGGTCCTTCGGTCGGGTAAGCGCGTACTCAACGGCATCGAGGAAAGGGGAAGCCATGTCAGTGGAACCCGAACGTGCCGAAGCGAGTCCTGCTGCGGAACACGTCGCCGAAGCGATGATCAAGTTGTGGCAGCAGGCCCATGAGGACGTCGCCCCCACGGTTTCCGCGGAGCAGATGCGCGTTCTACTCGCCCTGGGCAGCGAGCCAAACGATCCTGACCGAATCGCCGGAGACCTCTGTGTCAGCGCCTCATGCGCGACCCGGTTGCTCGGCCGCTTGGAGCAGCGCACGCTGGTACGGCGTCTCCCATCAGGCGAGTTCGCTCTCACTGGCACCGGGAAGTGCGTGCTCGAAGCGACACGTCAGCGCCGTCGGCAACTTCTGGAGCAGACACTGGTGACCGCCGCCCCACCAGATCGCCCGGTATTGCGGGACACGCTCAACGAGCTGTACGGGGTTGTGAGCCCCTTGGCGCGGGTGCCTCGTAGCCGCTCGCCGCTCTGATCCTGGTTCTGGTCCCTCAGGCTGCCCCGATGAGGTTGCGGGCAACAGCCCGAGCGCAACGAAACAGCTGTTGCCCGCAGAGACCACTCTTGCGCTGAAAGGCAAACCCCGCTACTCAGGCGCGCCCCTTGGACGCACGCCATGCACAGCCTGCTCAGCCCCAGTCTGCTGTAGCGCCCGATGAGATGCTTCGACTTCACACGCCGTCACCCGCCCCTGGCCGCGCGGGGCAGACCTGCGCGCATGCTCACCGGTGACGCGGGCAAAAGGGAACGACGGGTGCGGGCTGCCCGCCATCCTTGCTGGGGAGGCGCGTGATCATGCGTATATGGCAGGAGAGTACCGAGGTAGGCCCGCGACCGGGTCAGATGTCCCCACTGGGCGCGACGTTCGACGGTGCAGGAACGAACTTCGCGGTGTTCTCCGAGGTAGCGGAGCGCGTGGAGCTGTGTCTCTTCGACGAGGACGGCGCCGAAGAGCGGGTCACGCTGAAAGAGGTGGACGGCTTCGTCCACCACATCTATCTGCCAGACGTCGGACCGGGCCGACGGTACGGGTTCCGGGTGCGTGGACCGTACCGACCCGCGCGCGGTGTGCGCTGCAACCACAACAAGCTGCTGCTCGATCCGTACGCCAAAGCGATCGAGGGCGAGGTCAAGTGGAACGAGACGCTCTTCCCGTACCACTTCGGTGCCACTGGCCGACGGAACAGCCTGGACTCCGCCCCGTACGCACCGAAGTCAGTGGTGGTGAACCCCTTCTTCGACTGGGGCAGCGACCATCCGCCTCGGACGCCTTATCACGAGACGGTCATCTACGAGGCCCACGTGAAGGGCATGACGATGACCCATCCAGCAATACCGGAGGCGATGCGCGGTACGTACGCGGCGCTGGCGCACCCAGCCATGGTCGACTACTTCGTCACGCTGGGCGTCACCGCGGTGGAGCTGATGCCGGTCCACCAGTTCGTCCACGACCACGTGTTGATGGAGAAGGGCCTGTCGAACTACTGGGGCTACAACACCATTGGCTTCTTCGCCCCGCACAACGCCTACTGCTCGTCGGGGCAGCGGGGGGAGCAGGTGCAGGAGTTCCGTTCGATGGTCAAGACCCTGCACGAGGCGGGCATCGAGGTCATCCTCGACGTCGTCTACAACCACACCGCCGAGGGCAACCACCTCGGACCAGTGCTGTCGCTGCGCGGCCTGGACAACGCGGCGTACTACCGCCTGTCCCCGGAGGACCCGCGCTTCTACTGGGACACCACCGGCACGGGCAACAGCCTGCGGATGAACCACCCGCACACCCTGCAGCTGATCATGGACTCGCTGCGCTACTGGGTGACCGAGATGCACGTCGACGGCTTCCGCTTCGACCTGGCAGCCACCCTGGCCCGCCAGTTCCACGAGGTGGACCGGCTGTCGTCGTTCTTCGACCTCGTCCAGCAGGACCCGGTCATCTCCCAGGTAAAACTCATCGCCGAACCGTGGGACGTGGGTGACGGTGGCTACCAGGTCGGCAACTTCCCACCGCTGTGGACCGAATGGAACGGCAAGTACCGCGACACCGTGCGCGACTTCTGGCGCGGCGAGGGCGGCACACTCGGCGAGTTCGCCTCCCGTCTCACCGGCTCCTCCGACCTGTACCAGAACGACGGCCGCCGCCCCTACGCCTCCATCAACTTCGTCACCGCACACGACGGCTTCACCCTGCGCGACCTGGTCTCGTACAACGACAAGCACAACAGGGCCAACGGCGAGGACAACCGCGACGGCGAGAACCACAACCGCTCCTGGAACTGCGGCACGGAGGGCCCCACCCACGACCGCGGCGTCCTCGCCCTGCGCGCCCGCCAGCAGCGCAACCTGCTCGCCACCCTGCTGCTCTCCCAGGGCGTGCCCATGCTGCTGCACGGTGACGAACTCGGTCGCACCCAGCGCGGCAACAACAACGCCTACTGCCAGGACAACCAGCTGACCTGGATCGACTGGCCGAACGTCGCCGAGGGAAGCGAACTGCTCGATTTCACCCGTAAGTTGATCGCGCTGCGTCGCGATCATCCCGTGTTCCGTCGACGCCGGTTCTTCCGGGGACGTGCGGCGCACGCATCCGCCAACGCGACGAAGGACATCGCCTGGTTCACGCCTGCCGGGCGCGAGATGACCGACACCGACTGGGAGACAGGCTTCGCCAGGTCCCTGATGGTCCATCTCAACGGCAAGGCCATCACGGAACCGGACCTACGGGGGCTGCGGGTGGAGGACGACTCGTTCCTCCTGCTCTTCAACGCCCACAGCCAGGCGCTCGCCTTCACGCTTCCCAGAGGGCTCGGGCCGTGGTGGGCGGTGGAGGTGGACACCGCCATCCCTTACACCGAGTACCGGCCACTGATCAAGGGGGGCAGCGAGGTGGAGGTCGACGCCCGTGCCATGCTGGTCCTCCGCGCTCACCAGGACGGGTGAACTCAGCTCACGTGGACGCGCGGCCGGCGCTCCGGGTCCGGCTCGGCGCGGCGCAGTACCTCGCGGGTGACCGTGGCCACCTCGCCGTCACCGAAGACCAGGAAGCGGAGCAGACGGCCCACCGGCCCGCCTTCGGACCAGCTGAAGTACACATGCGGCACCTCGCCGGTGCGGTCCCGCAGCGCCAGCAGGATCGCCGCGATGGTGTTGGGAACCGTCGGACCCTGCACTCGTAGCTGGGCCGCTCCGTCCCTTTCGGTGCCATGGACAGTGACATCTGCAGTGAAGTCCCATGAATCACGCACGGACACTTCCAGGAAGAGGGGCGGTCCGTCGGCGGAGGCTTGGGTGAGCGCCTGCGGCATGAACTCAAAGGGCTGGACGTGCTGCTCGTGCGGCTCATGGGCGACCATGTGCAGTGGTCCGTCCGCGGCAGCTCGGTCGACGATAGGCAGCGGCCGGCTGCCGGCCCCGCGGGTGACCTTCAGCGCCGCGGGTGGCACGGTTCGGGTTGAGGTCTTTCTGGTAGACGTCCTTCGGTACGCACACGCTCACGCCACCGACCACGTCGGTCAGCTTCGCGAACGCCCGTCGGATCGGCCGCGCTCACCGTGCAGCTCAGCGCCGGTCCCGCCCGTCCCGTCAGCACGTCGGCGAGGGTCGTGGCCATGGCCTGGTGCTGTGCGTAGGCTTCTGGGTAGCCGCTGTGCTGGACCTGCTGCGCGGCTTCAGTGACCGGCAGGTTCAGGTAGTCCGGCACCTTGACCAGCGCGTCGAAGAACCTGCCCACCGCGTAGACGGGGTCGCTGATCTGTGCCGGGGTGCCCCAGCCCTGGGACGGGCGCTGCTGGAACAGGCCGAGGGAATCACGGTCGCCGTAGGTGAGATTGCGGAGTTTGGACTCCTGGATCGCGGTCGCCAGGGCGATGGTGAGGGCCCGTTCCGGCAGGCCGCGCGCGTGGGCCACGGCGGCGATGGTCGCGGCGTGGGACGCCTGGTCCAGGTCGAGCATGGCGGTCGTACCGTCCGTGTCGTGTGCCGTGCACTCGTCGGAGGTCGTCGAGCGGATGAACCGGACGGCGAGATAGCCCACGAGCGCCAGGACCACGCCCAGGCCGATGACCACCGGCCACGCCTTGCGGCGCCCCCACCTGCGCGCCCCCACGCCGAACCCTCCTCTTACCCACCCTCGGCTACAGTTCAGTTGCGCTATTGCGCAACCATATAACTCTGGCGGCTGTCTCCCTGAGCGGGTTGCACAGCGGTGTGCCCGAACGAGGACCGAGGGGGGAAGGCATGACTGGTCGGCGTGGCCCGGCGAAACTGGCCGTACGGCCGGGCCGGTCGGGGCGCCTGAGCGACCGGGGCCTGGAGCTGGTCCTGCTGTTCGGCGCCCTCCTCATCTGCTGCTACGGCTACGCCGAGACGGCCCTCGCCCTCACCGGGAAACTGCCGTCCGGCATGGCGGTGACGTGCGCGGGGGCGGCTGTACTGCCGCTGGTGTGCCACGTCGCCGTACGCAGGTTCGCGCCGCACGCCGATCCGCTGATCCTGCCACTGGCCACCCTGCTCAGCGGCCTGGGGCTCGTCCTCATCCAGCGGCTCGACATCGCGTACCAGACCCACTACCGCCACGCGACGGCTGCGGCGCCCGGGCAGCTGATGTGGTGCGCCATCGCGGTGGCGGTGTTCGCCGGGGCGGTGGTGCTGCTCAGGGACCACCGCAGGCTGCAGCGCTATCCGTACGTCACGATCGCCGTGGGCATGGTCCTGCTGATGGCGCCGGCGTTCTACCCCGGCGACGTCTACGGCGCCAAGCGGTGGATCTTCATCGGGCCACTGTCCTTCCAGCCCGGAGAGTTCGTGAAGATCGTCATCGTGGTGTTCTTCGCCGGGTATCTGACGATGCGCAGGGACGCCCTCGCGCTCGCCGGACGGCGCCTGATGGGCATGTATCTCCCGCGCGGGCGGCAGTTGGGCCCGGTCGCGGCCGTGTGGATCCTCAGCCTGCTCGTACTGATCTTCGAGCGGGACCTCGGCACCTCGCTGATCTTCTTCGGCCTGTTCGTGATCATGCTGTACGTCGCCACCGAGCGGACCAGCTGGGTGGTGTTCGGCGTCGTGATGTTCGCCGTCGGGGCCTTCGTCGTCGGCTCGTTCGAACCGCACGTCCACGGCCGTGTCGTCGCCTGGCTGCACCCCATGGACATCTTTCTGCCGCCCGACAAGCGTCCGCCGGGGCTGGTTTCGGACCAGGCGGCCCAGGCGCTGTTCAGTTTCGGCTCGGGCGGCATCTTCGGCACCGGGCTCGGCGAGGGCCATCCGGAACTCATCGGGTTCGCCGGGCGCAGCGACTTCATCCTCACCACGGTCGGCGAGGAACTCGGCCTGGTCGGGGTGACGCTCGTCATCCTGCTCTACGCGCTGCTCGCCGAGCGCGGTCTGCGCACGGCTCTGACCGTGACGGACCCGTTCGGCAAGCTGCTCGCCGGCGGCCTGGCCTCGGCGCTCGTCCTCCAGGTCTTCGTCGTCGTGGGCGGTGTCACGGGGCTGATCCCGCTCACCGGCAAGGCCCTGCCCTTCCTCGCCCAGGGCGGCTCGTCCATGGTCGCCAACTGGCTGCTGGTCGCCGTTCTGATCAAGGTCAGCGACACGGCCCGCCGGCCGGCGCCCGAACCGGCCGCGGACGTCAGTGCCGCTGAGACCCAGTTCGTACGGCTATGAGCCCGTCATCCTCTTCGGCGAAAGGGCGGACCCGCTGATGTTCTTCGACGTGAGCCCCCTGGACCTGCTCGTCCTGGGAATCATGATCATCCTGCTCTTCGGCCCGGACAAGCTGCCCGAAGTCGTACAGAAAGTGGCCGGGTTCCTACGGAAGGTCCGCGCGTTCTCCGAGGCCGCCAAGGAAGACGTCCGCTCGGAACTGGGACCGGAGTTCAAGGACCTGGAACTGGCGGACCTGCACCCGAAGACATTCGTGCGCAAGCACCTCCTCGGCGGCGACGGCCTCGGCATCGAGGAGATCCGCTCCGCCCTGGATCCGAGGGCGGAGCTGTCGGAGGTGACCGCCGCGGTGAACGGCGAGCCGAGCGAGCGGACCGAGCCGACCGGGCGGGCCGAGCAAACCGAGAGCCGGACGGCCTCGCCGCAGCAGGCCCCCGCCCACGCCTACGACCCCGACGCCACCTGAGCCGCCTCGGGTGACCAGGGGAGCCGAACGGGGTCGGAACCGGCCGGACGCGGCGGGACGAGCAACGCGCACATGTTCCTCGACGCCTGGACAGTTCACCGGGCCGATCGAAGGACGGTTGGTGGACCCGGCTCATCGCGTGGATGAAAAGCCCAGCATGAAGTAAGTAGAGGCGCAGCACTGTGCTCGCGTATGGATCGCAGCCAGCGCCCCCGCTGCACGACCGCGAGTTCGGGCGAGGCGAAGCCACCCGGTCGCAGGATGGCCCACTCCAGGCTGGACTCCCGCATTACGTTTTCCACCGCGCGTTGGGGTCTGCTGCACGATCGGGTGACATCACCCGGACGTGCAGCAGACCCCCGAGAAGCGAAACAAGGAGGCTAGGTGCAATACCGGTAACTTACGGGCAATCTCGTCGTTGTTGTTGGTGTGCCAAGAGCGGGTCAACTGAAGTCATCCGGTGAGCGACTGTCGGACCGGGTCGCGGTCGGGGTGCTGACACAGGCGTTTCCTCAGTCGCTTGTGGATGAGGTGCTGGCGGAGACGGGTCGGGTGCAGCAGCGGAACCGGCTGTTGCCGGCCCGACTGGTGGTCTACTTCGTGTTGGCGATGTGCCTGTTCTCCGGGCAGAGCTATGAGGAGGTCGCCCGGCTGCTGACCGCGGGTTTGCAGGGTGCCCGTCGCTGGCGTGGCTCGTGGGTGGTGCCGAGTACGGCAGCGGTCTGGAAAGCCAGGTCTCGGCTGGGGGTGGCGCCGCTGCGGCAACTGTTCGCGCGGGTGTGCCGTCCGGTTGCCACACCGGACACTGAGGGCGCCTTCTACCGCGACTGGCGGCTGATCGCGATCGACGGCACCACGTTTGACCTGCCTGACACGAAGGCGAACGTGGAAGCGTTCGGCCGTCCGCCCCGTTCCGGGCGCGGTGAACAGGACGTCGGCTACCCGCAGTTGTGCATGGTCGGCTTGGTGGAGTGCGGCACCCATGCCGTCTTCGATGCTGCGATCGGAACTGTGCGCACCGGAGAGCAGGCTCTGGCCCGGGCGGCCCTGGGGTCCCTGCGGCCGGGGATACTGCTGCTGGCCGACCGCGGCTTCTACAGCGTGGACCTGTGGCGCACAGCCGCGGCCACGGGGGCGGACCTGCTGTGGTGGGTCCGCAAAGACCTCGTGCTGCCGGTCGTCGAGCAACTGTCGGACGGTTCCTACCTCACCGAGATCTTCGACCGCAGCGACATCCACCACACCCGTCGCGGGGTGCCAGTACGCGCGGTGGAGTACACCATCGCCGGCCATGAGGGCGTCTACCGGCTCATCACCACGATCCTCGACCCGGACAAGGCCCCGGCCGCGGACCTGGCCGCTCTCTACGCCCAGCGATGGGAGTTCGAGTCCACCCTCGACGAAATCAAGACCCACCTCGGCGGGTCGCAGCTGGTACTGCGTTCGCAGCACCCCGTCGGGGCCGAGCAGGAACTCTATGGCTTCCTGCTCGTCCACCACGCCATCCGGCACCTGATGCACCAGGCCGCACGGCAAGCCGACCGGGACCCCGACCGGATCTCCTTCACCCGCTCACTGCGCGTCGTGCGTCGCCAGGTCACCGACCAGGCGGCATTTTCCCCCCGGCAGACTCGCACGCGCGGTCCAAGCCACCCACGCTGAACTCCTCGAACGCCTCCTGCCACGGCGCCGCCGCCGGGCCAACCCTCGCGTCATCAAACGCAAAGTCGCCAACTGGCCGCTCAAACGCGCCGCCCACCGGGCTGCAGACCACCCAGCCACCGCGGCCATCACCCTCGCTGGCGCCACCAAACCCAAACGAGTCAAACGAATACCAAAGCCCTAAGAGGTCATCTCATTTGGCGCATTCGATAGGCTCCGGGTGTGGGGATCGTTGAGCGGCTGGTGCCGGATGAGCTGTGGGAGTTGTTCCAGCGAGTGGTGCCGGAGGCGCCGAGTCGGCCTCAGGGAGGCGGCCGGCGCCGGCACGGTGACAGGGAGGTGCTGGCTGCGATCGTGTTCGTGGCCACGTCGGGCTGTACGTGGCAGCAGCTGCCGGCCGCCTCGTTCGGACCGTCGGGACCCACGGCTCACCGGCGTTTCACCGAGTGGTCGAAAGCCCGGGTGTGGGCGAAGCTCCATCGCCTGGTCCTCGACGAACTCGGCTCCCGGGGTGAACTGGACTGGTCTCGCTGTGCGATCGACTCGGTGAACGTGCGGGCCCTGAAAAGGGGGGCCTGACAGGTCCGAATCCAGTAGATCGAGGCAAGTACGGTTCGAAGATCCACTTGATCACCGAACGGACCGGATTGCCCATCTCCATCGGCATCTCCGGCGCCAACCTGCACGACAGCCAGGCCCTCGAACCGCTCGTTCGCGGCATCCCGCCCATCCGCTCCCGTCGCGGTCCGCGCCGACGACGGCCGGCCAAGCTCCACGGCGACAAGGGCTACGACTACGACCACCTGCGCCGATGGTTACGCCAGCGCGGCATCCGGCACCGCATCGCCCGTAAAGGCATCGAGTCCTCCCAGCGCCTGGGACGCCACCGCTGGACCATCGAACGCACCATGGCCTGGCTCGCCGGATGCCGCCGCCTGCACCGCCGCTATGAACGCAAGGCCGTCCACTTCTTGGCCTTCACCAGCATCGCCTGCACCCTGATCTGCTACCGCAGACTCACCAAATGAGATGACCTCTAAGTTACCGGTATTGAGCTAGGTGTCACGCAGTTGTCGAAGTCCCAGGTCTCGGCCATGGCCCGGCACCTGGACAGGCAGGCCACCGCATTTCGCAACCGGCTGCTGGACCCCGGACCGTATGCGTTCATCTGGGTGGACGCGCTGACCCGGCCGTACGGGGTGCGTTACATGCGGCGCCGCTCTGTTGGCGGCAGTAACGGTCGAAGTCACCCAGCCTGGGGCTACCGTCCGCGGACGGCGGCGCCCCGGGAGACGAAACTCCGCGCGCGCTGAGGGAGACTGGCGGCCTCCAGCGCACTGTATCTCCCGCTCGCCACGAGCTGGAACTTGACACCCTCCCGACCCTCGGGGTGCTCGTAGCCGTCGGGGAGGAACCGCCGGTAGTGCTCGCTGGCGCGTTGGAAGAACTGCGGGCGCTCGGAGCGGGAGAGACATCCCTCGAGATTGAGCAGGAAGAGGTAGTGACGGATCATACGAGTGAAGAGGAAGGGAGCCACAACCTCCAGGGCGCCGCGCTCCTCGAGCAAGTCGAAGCTGTCTTCGTATCGGCCGAAGACGTCGAAGTGGGTGCCGCCCGGTGAGCCTGCGGGGTGTTGAGTGTGCCGACGGCGGATCTGGACGCAGTTCCACTTCAGGACAGCGACCCGGTCGGCGGCGAGCATGGCACGGTGGACGACTGCGACCTCCTCGTGGAGACCGTCAGGGAACGCGAGTTCCTGCCGGATCCACAAGTCGCGGCGGACCAAACGGTCCCAGGAGTAGGCGGGAGCACCGAACAACTCGGGCTGGTCCATCGAGGCGAAGGGCTCACGTCCCTGCCGGGCAAGCAGGCCGGCGGCGGCACCGGGCCATGAGCGGCCGCGATGGAGGCGAGTGTGCCCGAAGAGAAGAACATCCGGTTCGTCTGCCGATTGCAGCCGATCGACCATCGCCTGAAGCGTTTCACCCCCGATGATGTGATCGCTGTCCAGGAACAGCAGGTAGTCACCGGCGGCGCGCTCCGCCCCTCCGTTGCGTATCCGGCCGATGCCCGCGACGCCCGTCAGCCGCACGACCGAGACCCGCCCATCCCGCCGAGCATAGTCATCCACCAAGTCCGCAGGGCATTCAGCAGACTGGTCCAGGACCGCGACAACCTCCACGTCCCGGAAGGATTGGTTCAGTATCGAATTCAGGCAGATCCCCAGCTGTCCCTGAAGGTCGTACGCGGCGACTATGACGCTGATCATCGGCGTGAACTCCGCTCTAAACGCTACGAGATGAACAAGGGGCGGGCCCGCCACGGGGGGTAAACGGGCCGCGCCCCTGTCTTGATGCCGCCCGCGTGCCTCCCCCGGAGATCAGGCGGCGTGATCCCGACCGGGGTCACTGTGTTCAGCGCGTCCCAGGTCCTGCGTGTCACAGGGGGCGACCCATCGTTACAAGATCACCAAGTTTGTGCTCGATCTCCTGCTGCTGACGAACGCGACTTCCGGCGGAGCCAGGAGCAGCCCCCGCAGTCCGCCTGAAACAAAATCACCTGACTCTACGAAAATCGGGGCAGCTCAAGGCGCGGTGAACCCGGCTCCGGTGTCGCAGCGATCCGACTTCCTGCTGTCGTCCTGCGATGTGCATGCCCCGGTCAGGGTGCAGAACGCCGCGGTGAGCGAGGCCAGTGCGTTTGCGGCAGCCGCAGAAGTTCCGCCGTTGGCGAGCGTCTGGTGGCCTGCCTGGGCTGCGGCAGCGGCAGCCACAGTGGCGACCACCTTGAACTTGGACGGGTCGATATTGGGGCTGGCACCGTCGGCTGGCCACTGGGGCGAGCGCCCGGGTTTTCACGCAGACCCATCTGCGCGGTCGGCGGCGGGGGCGGCGGTAGTGCGGGGTGGCTGATCGCGACGAGATCGCGCCCAGCAACATCAACAATATCCGCCTGAAGCTCAAGCGGCTCGCCGAGCGGGGAGTCCTGGCCGAGACCGAGCAGGGCCTGTTCGCCCTGTCACGGCCGTAGCCCTTTCAGCGAGCGCGCAACCAGCCTGCTCAGCTCGGCCGAAAAGGCAAATCGGGCATCGCCTCGTGTGCCCCACCGCCCTCTCAGGAGTGTCTGTGGTAAGCCTTGTTGGCGATACGCCAGTTGTCGTCCGTGCGGACCAGCAGGAAGATGTCGGTGAAGGTGTCCGCGCCGTGCCAGAGCGTCATGGTTGCGGTCGCGACGGTGCCGTGTACGTCGACGGCGTCGATGCGGCGGTGCCGGGTCGGCTCGTCCGGGGCGGGACAGCCGTGGAAGAGAGCGCAGTACTCGTCCAGGCGCCAGGAGACGATTGCGCCGTCCCGGATTCCCTCGATGTGGGCGGTGGGCAGGAACGCGTCGCGGAAGTGGCTGGGGTCGCCGGTGGCGTGTCCGCGGATGTAGGCACGTAGCGGATCGAGCACGGCGTCACCCACGGCGGGGACCGTGGTGGCAACGGCGATGTCGGCCTCGGGGTCGGCCAGAGTGTCGGCCAGTTCGGCCGCGCTGTGCAGAGGGGTGTTTGACGCGGCAGCCAGCAGTGCCATGTCCTTGGCCAGCGCGCCGATGGTGAACTCGGCCGTGGCAGCGGTCGGCTCGCCGGTGAGGAAGGTTCGCTTTCGGGTGACGAGCCCGCCGAGCGGGCCGAGTTCGAGTACGTCCAGCACCTGAGCACGGGGCAGCCGCAGGGCATCGGCCTGCCGCAGTGAGTCACCTAGCGCGAGAACGGCGCCGGCGAGACTGCTGTTCGCGATCAGCTTGAGTGCGGCGGCGGTGGCGGCGTCGTCGACGCGTCGTATCGTGCCAAGCGTTTCCAGGACTGGGTGGACTCGGTCAAGCGCTCCTTGGTCAGCTGCGGTGAGAATCTGGAGGGTGCCGGCGGCGGCAGCCGGCACGGAGCCGAGCACAGGCGCGTGGACGTAGGACGGGCCGAGTTGCCGGGCCAGCTCCGACGCCTCGGCGGGGGCGATGGTGCTGGTGTTCAGGAGGATCGTGTCCGGTCGCAGCGAGCCGCGGACTCGGTCGACGACCTGCTGGCAGGCCTCGCCGTCGAACAACGCCAGGAGTACTACGTCGGCCTTCGCCACAGCGTCGTTCGGATCCCTGGTCGTCTCAACAGCGCCTGCCGGGCGCCCGGAGCGTGTCCAACCCATGACGTCCCAGTCGTGGTCGGCAAGTCGTGTCGCGATCGCGGCGCCCATGCGGCCCAGGCCGAGGACGGCGATCGTGCGCGGTGTGGTCATGTGTCCCACCGTGGCGGCATCACGATGCCTACGACAAGCGCAGATCCAGCAGGCCAGCTATGCGGGACACGCATAGAGCCCAGGCATACTTGCGGCCATGGAGCTGACTGCGTGGCGGACGTTCGTGACGGTGTGCCGGCTCGGGTCGCTGTCGGCCGCGGCCGCCGAACTCGGTTACACACAGTCGGCCGTCTCCCGGCAGATCGCCGGGCTGGAGCGCCAACTCGGGATATCGTTGGTGCAGCGGCACGCGCGCGGGGTACGTCCCACGCCCGCTGGCGAGGTGTTCCGTCACCACGCCCATCTCGCGGTCAACGAAGCCGACCGCGCCGTGCGTGCCGCACGGGACGCTCGTGACGGGGCGCTCAGCCGGCCGCTGGCGGTCGGCGCTACGCCGTCTCTGGCCGCCGGGATTGTGCCCACGGCGATCCGCCGCCTGCTGGACAGAGTCGGCTCCCTCCAGTGGAGCCTGTTGCCAGGGCTGAGCGCACAACTGCACGATCGCGTGATAGCCGGCGATCTCGATGTCGCCGTCGTCACCGATGCGCCACCGGGGCTGCCTCATGACCCGCGTATCGAACGAAGGTTCCTGGGGATGGACGAGATGGTCGTCGTCCTGCCCGCCGACCATCCACGAGCCGGGCACGGGCCGGTACGCATTCAGGAACTGGCCGACCAGACCTGGGTCGAGGACAACGACGGCTCGGCAGCACTGCTGCACCAGCACGCCGCCCGCGCCGGAACCACCGCCCGCATCGACCTCACTGCGGCCGATCTGCCCGGCAAGATGGCCCTGGTCGCAACCGGCCACGCCATTGCCCTCATGCCCGGATTACTGACACGCGCGCTGCGGACCGACGTCACCACAGTGGCCCTCATAGATCCCCCCACGCGCGGCATCTACACGATCACACCACGTCGCGACCCGCACCCATCCGCAACACCCCTGCTCGACCAGCTGGCGGCAACCTTCGGCTCAGTTTGTACCGCCCAAGCCGCACACTGACCGACTGGAACGGACGATTCGCCATTGACCTGAACGCCCGCTCCACATCCAAAGAAGAAGGGACAAAAGCTTACTTTCCGCCCTCTCGTACTGTCTCGCCGCAAACGGCAAGGGCCGCTGTCGCGGCAGGGGATCTTGGGCTCGGTCTCTTGCCCTCCAGCAGCAGTGCGGCGGCGCTCTACGGTCCGGGTCTCTCTCAACGCCGTGCTGACCGATACCGAGGCTGACCGGATCATCGATGCCTGCCGTGCGGCGGTCGACGCGGGACGAGCATCCTCGCGCGCCATGCATGGCGCAGGCTCACCGGACCCAGTACTGGGCCAGGGCTCCTTGCCGGAACGGGGCGGGGCTGACACTGAGGTCGCCGGAGAAGGGGCGGTCCACTCGCGCGTTGATCATCCGTGCGCCGATCTTGAGGTCCCTCGCCCACGACGGCACCAGGCCCCAGCGCAACGGCCGCAGCTCCCTGCCCACCTCCCCGGCGTCGTCGCTGTCGCGCGGGGTGCGCTCGAGAACGGCAGGAGGCAGTCGGACTCCTGGACCATGCCGCCGCAGGCGGCCAGGGTCACGGCCCGGCCCTTGCGCACCGAGAGGATCCCGGCTGCGTCACAGCCCTCGATCAGCTTCACCGCCGATGCCGCGATCTCATCCAGCGTCGCCTGGACCGAGTCCTGGGCCAGCAGATCCCGCGCCAGCCGAGCCATCTGCTCGGCGTACTCACGCCATTCCACCCGCCACCGCCCACCTCGAACCACAGTTGGGCCACACTACCGCCGCCGATGTTCCGGCCCGCTGCCATCACGGGGCGCATGAGGCCCCGTCAGCGGTGTTCCGGCAGGCGCACGTCCGCGTAGCCCGGTATCCCGGCCCTGCGGGTCCGGCGCCACAGGCCAAGGGCACCCCAGATCCGGAAGATCCGTTCGGGACGGGCGCCCCGGCCTTAAGGTGCGCCTACCCCGATGTGCCGCTGGCACCCTGGTCACGACAAGCAGGTGGTCCGGCGGCTCCGCCGGCTGTGATCCGAATCAGGAGAGCCTGGCAAGGACAGGCGCCCGGGCATCTGGCTTTGCTGCATTCGACTGTGGGCGGCCACCAAAGATTCCCCACGTACGGCCAGTTGGAAAGTGACTCTCGGTGATCGAAGCGGCGACTCGGTGAATCTTCGGAAGTGCATTTGTACGTGTGCTCAGGGAACGCGCTGGGCGTCCCCTTCCGGGAATCCCGGAACGGTCTTGCGTCGTGGAGTGTCGCGTTCAGGTGTTGTGCGGGTGCAGGTCGAGGGTGATGTGCGGGGTCAGTGCGTACAGGAAGTTCGGGGCGTCGAAGATCTCGCCGGCGGAGGCGACGCCGACGATCTTGGTGCGGCCGGTCAGGACGCGGTCGAGGGCCTCGACGACCAGGGGCGCGGTGACGGCGTAGATGTCCTGGCCGCTGGCCGTGGCCCGGCGTTCGGCTCCGCCCGAGCGTACGACGACGTCAACGAGGAAGGTCTGGTCCGAACGCCCACTCTCGTCGCTGGCAGTTGGGGCGGGTGTGTGGGGGGAGGCGACGTCGCGGACCGCCTCAGCGGTCATGTAGGTGGTCACATCGGGGATGAACAGGTGCTGGGGGACGGTGACGACGTCCGCCATCGTGAACTCGCCGATCACTTCCCGGACTCCTGTCGGTTCCGGGAAGGTCCACTGAAGGCTGGGCGCGGCGTCGGTGCGCCGCTCCCACTGGCCGCCGCGGTACCGCAGGCGGACGTCGCCGCGCCGCTCGCGAGAGACGGCACCGGACAGGCGCGTGCCGGCGGTGGGGTGCCAGCTGCTGAGCGCGTAGGCGATGTGGGCCTCGTCGGCCTTCGTCCAGTCGCCCATTGCCGCGGTGGCCAGCAGGTCGCCGAGACCTCCGAAGAAGGCCATGGCCGGGATGATCACCGCTCCGGCTTCCTGGGCACGCTTGCGGTAGTGGGTGAAGGTGTCGAGGTTGGCCTCGAGTTCGGCAGCCACGTCCAGGTAGGGGATCTTCGCACGGAGCGCGGCTTCGATCACGGGGCCGGTGGTCGTCGCGAAGGGCCCCGCGCAGTTGATGACCGCCACCGCGCCCGCCAGGGCCCGGTCCAGCGACGTCGCATCGTCGGCCGATGCCACCCGGGCCTCAAGGCCGTGCTCGTCGGCCAGCTCCTGCACAGCCCGCGCGTTGCGGCCGGAAGGCACCGGGACGAACCCGCGCGCGGCCAGCTCAGCGACCACGAACTTCCCCGTGTGACCGTACGCGCCGAACACCGCCACCAGCTGACCTGACCCCATGAGCCTGCTCCCGTGCACTGGAACACCCGCCGCGATGTCGATCCGCCGCGGCCTGACACCCCCATCCTGGCCTCGCGCCAGCACCCCGCACGAGCGTCGGAAACGACATGCCACGTACAGTTTCGGACATGCCCACCGTCGCGCTGGCCGTCACCGACGGCATGCTCCACTACGAACTGTCCGTGGCCGTCGAGGTCTTCGGGGCCGACCTGACCCACATCGTGAACCCCTGGTACGACTTCTCCCTCTGCGGAAACGGCCCGGTACACGTCGACCGCTTCCACCTCGAACCCGACCACGGACTCGACCACCTCACTCGCGTGGACACGGTGATCGTCCCCGGCTGGGCCGACACCGACCGTGAACCGCCCACCGACCTGGTCGAGGCGGTGCGCGCCGCCCACGAGGCCGGCGCCCGCGTAGCCTCCCTGTGCACGGGCGCCTTCGTCCTGGGCGCAGCCGGGCTCCTCGACGGCAGGCGCGCCACCACCCACTGGGCCCACACCCGGGAACTGGCCCGGCGCCACCCGGCGGCCACCGTCGATCCGGACGTTCTTTACGTCGACAACGGCGACGTCCTCACCTCTGCGGGCAAGGCCGCCGCCATGGACCTGTGCCTGCACCTGGTCCGCCTCGACCACGGCTCGGCCAACGCCAACAAGATCGCCCGCCGCCTGGTCATCCCACCCCACCGCGACGGCGGCCAGGCCCAGTTCATCTCCACCCCCCTGCCCGAGCCCGACAACCACCCCCTGGGCGACCTCTTCCCCTGGGCACTGGAACGACTCGACCAGCCACTCACCGTGGAGGACCTGGCCCGTCGGGCCGGCATGAGTTCACGCCACCTCGCCCGCCACTTCAAACACCTCACCGGCACCACACCACTGCGGTGGCTCCACACCCAGCGCATCCGCCACGCCCAGGAACTCCTGGAAACCACCAACGCCACCGTCGACACCATCGCCACGGCCACCGGCATGGGCACCGCCACCACCCTGCGCCGTCACTTCCACCGCAGCGTCGCGTCCCGCCCGACACCTACCGCCGCACCTTCCGCCCCCAAGAGCCAGTCCCAAGCCCGCATCACGGAAGCTGACACTTCACGGTCAGTAGCCATCGGCGGCCAGCTAGCTCCCCACCTACTGGCCGCCGATGGGGAATTTCAACTGGCCACTGTCACTCGACGTTCGGTCCTTGCTGGGCTGGTCGAGCGGTGACATCAAAACTCAACCCGCATTTGCACGCGTCTTTCACAGTCGCCGGGTCTTTGCGCGGCCCGAATTGGCAGGGCCGCCAAGGTCACAACCGCTTGGAGGGTCCGGCTGCTGGGCCAGTTCGTCGGAAGGCGATGTTCTCAGTCGGCGAGGTCGGGCTTGCCGAACAGGAGGGCGTAGCTGGAGGGGAGCTGGCTGATGATCTGGTTCAGCTCGCCGCCGCTGACGGTGTCGGCGACGGTGGTCAGGACGGCGCTGGCGTCCCATTCGGCGGTGCGTGGCCGTGCCCCGATACGTTCCGCGACCCGGCGGTAGAACTCCTCGATCCCGAACCTTTCGGGCTGCTGCTTGGTGTCGGCGAGCATCTGTCCGAGCGGGCCGGGCAACTGGGAGGCGAGGTCGTCGACCTCTCCTGGGGTGATCCGCTGTGCCAGCACGCCCAGGACGGCTTCGGTGATCGCAGCGGCTTCGTCCTGGTCGGTGTATTCGCCGCGCTCGCGTACGCTGGCGAGGAACTCGTCGTACCTCATGGTCACCTCCGACGTGCGTGCATCCCGCGGCACCAGACCTTCTGATGTCACTGGCCCAGTACCCAGGAGAGCGGCGCATGCATCCCCGGCGCGCGCCGGGGGCAAGAGCCGGCATGCCTGTACAAGGGGGTAGCCGGGAAAAGATCGCAGGACAGGACAGCGCGCAGTGTCCGGGTGCGCAGCGGGCGGCACGACCGGCGATCATGAAGGAGGCACGCACGTGGCGGAGCCAGAGCGGACCGCGAGCATGGATCAGCGATCCCTTGAAGCGGCTGACACCACTGTGGGTGGGGCGCTGTCAGCCATCGGCGCGGGGGCGTACGTGGTGGACGAGAAGGGGTGCATCATCGCGGTCAACGCCCCAGCCGAGCAGCTGCTGGCCCGGCCCGCCAAGGACCTCGTCGGCCGTGACGCGCACGATCTGTTGCACCGCGATGCCAGCGGCCAGCCGATGCCGACCAGCCGATGCAGCATGCGGCAGGCCTTCCACGCCGGACGCACCGCCCAGGCCGAAGGAGAGTGGTTCGCCCGCGGTGACGGCACCCTGCTGCCCATCAACTGGGTGATCACTCCCTACGACACTGGTGGCCGGGAGGCCGCCACGCTCATTGTCTTCCACTGCGACCAGCAACCGCAGGAAGCGGGCCAGCGGCCGGAGCCGGTGGCTGAGGCGCTGACCGAACTCGAGCGGCTGGCGCTGCTCGCGGAGACCACGACGCAGCTGACGTCCACCCTCGACACCAACGAGACGCTGCGCCGGCTCGTGGCCTTGCTCGTGCCCCGGCTGGCGGACTGGGTGGTCATCGACCTGATCACGGAGCGCGACGAGGTGTGGCGCACCGCCGTGGTCCACCACGAAGACGGCACGCTGGTGCACCACGAAGAGCTGCAAGGACCGATGCCCCCGGTGCCGGAAGAATCCCCGATGCCCCTGTCCAGAGCGCTGCGCGGGGTCGCTTCCACCCTTGCCGGTCCCACGACCTACCAGCAGCCACCCGATTCCGGCATCGCGGTCGAACAGCGCCACCTGTTCGAGACGACCGGCATCCGCTCCGCGGCCATCGTCCCCATCCGCAGCACCCGGGAGGTCCTGGGGGCCCTGACCCTGGGCCGCGCCGAGAAGGCTGGGGACTTCACCACCGCCGACCTGCCGCTGATCGAGGACATCGCACGCCGGGCCGCCGTCGCTCTGGACAACGCCCGCCTCTACCAGCGTCAGCGCAAGGTCGCCGAGACCATGCAGAACCACCTGCTGCCCCAGCTGCCCCGCGTGCCCGGGCTGGAGATGATCGCCCGCTATCTGCCCGCACCTCACGCCTCACAGGTCGGCGGCGACTGGTACGACGCTTTCCGCCTGTCCGACGGCGCCACCGCCCTGGCCGTCGGCGACGTCGTCGGCCATGACCTGGAGGCAGCGGCCGGCATGGCGCAGGTGCGCAACGTGCTCCGTGCCTACGCCTGGTCCCAGCAGGAACCCCCCAGCCGGATCGTCCAGCGGCTCGACGAGGCGATCACGCACATCACCAACGTGCCCATGGCCACCATGATCTTCGCCCGCCTCGATCAGGCGGACAACGGCCACTGGGAACTGTCCTGGACCAACGCCGGCCACCCGCCACCCCTGCTCGTCAGCCGGGACGGCCTCACCTGCTACCTCACCGACGCCCACGGCATCCTCCTGGGCACCGACACCTGCCCACCCCGCCCCGACGCCACCGCCGTACTGCCGCCCGGATCCACCCTCCTGCTGTACACCGACGGCCTCATCGAAGCAGCCGGACACTCCCTGGACGAGGGCCTGGGCCAGCTGCGCCAGCACGCGGCCGCCCTCGCCCACCGCCCCCTCGCCTCCTTCACCGACCAGCTCCTGCGCCGGGTCCGCCCCGCCGACAACGACGACGACGTCGCCCTCCTCGCTCTGCGGACCCCAGGGAAAACACGCGCGAGATAGGCGACGGTCTGTCGCGAGGAAAGAGTTTCAAACCGCGGCGTCCAAACCTGACCAAGTGCTCCCCCGGCTGCCTGCGGACACACGAGTGCTGACTTGACGTGCTCCCTGGCCTAAAAGTCCAGGGATTCCGGCCTGGGTCGGCTGACCCTTCCGGGGGCTTCCTGCTTCACCGCGCTGGGCCGGGACTTTCGTCCTGGTCTTACCGGCGCTCCACGAGGCGTTTTGCGTCTCCACCCGTCCGGCGGCGACGATTCGGCGTCCTTCGAGGAGGACGTTACGTGCTGCGTTGTGGTCGCGGTCGTGTACGGTGCCGCATTCGCCGCACGTCCACTCGCGGACGTGCAGGGCCTTGGGGCCGTCCCGCAATCCGCAGGCCGAGCAGACCTGCGAGGACGGGAAAGCGCGGTCCACCTTGGCGAAGGTGCGGCCGTGCAGAGCCGCCTTGTACTCCAGCATGCCGACGAACGCGGACCATCCCGCGTCGTGCACGGACTTGGCGAGCCGGGTGCGCCCGAGGCCGGACACCGCGAGGTCTTCCACGTACACCGCTTGGTTGTCGCGAATCTGTGTGGAAGCCTTGTGGTGCCAGTCCCGGCGCCGGTCCGCCACCTTGGCGTGCTGGCGTGCGACCTTCACGCGGGCCTTGGCCCGGTTCTTCGATCCCTTGGCCTTGCGGGACAGCTCACGCTGAAGGCGCTTGAGTTTCTTCTCGGCCCGGCGCAGGAAGCGGGGGCTGTCGATCTTGCTGCCGTCGGAGAGGACGGCGAAGGCGGACAGGCCGAGATCGATACCGACGTCGTCGTCCAGGCCGGGGAGGATGTCCGGCTCGGTGTCCACGACGAAGCTTAGGAAGTACCGGCCGCAGCTGTCTTTGGTGACAGTCAGGGACGTGGGTGCGGCCGGAAGCCGGCGGGACCACTTGACCTTGAGGCTGCCGACCTTGGCCACGTACACCGCGCCGTCGCTGCGGAGGCAGAAGGCGTTGGTGTTCAGGCGGATCGACTGCCGGGTGTCCTTCTTCGATTTGTAGCGGGGAGGGCCGACCTTGCGGCCCTGCCGCTTGCCCTTGACCGAGTCGAAGAAATTCTTATAGGCAGTGCGCTGATCGAGTTGCCGTGGGGGGTGTCGGATGCCGTCGATGCGGGCGGTTCTGGAAGCGCGACGGAAGGCTGCGGTGGTGCGGGTGGAGGCGCTCGCAGCCGAACTCGAGCGGGTGCGGGCGGACTTGGCTGACGCCGAAGAGGTCCTCAGATGCCGGGAGATCGGGCTCGAGCAGTATCTGGAGGCACTGGCCGAGGAGGAATCGCCCGGCCATGGCGGTCGGCGGTCCGTCGGGGAGGAAGACGGCAGGGCCGCGCCGTGCGGTGCCGCATTGGGAGAACACGGCCGGGGTCGAAGACCTGTCGCTCGACTACCAGGCGGTGTGCCCAAGGGCCTCCGCGGCCTCGCTCAAGGCATCATCCGTCGCGGGAGCGCTGAACGCGATCTCGACCCCGCCAGCGTGCCGCGTGATCAACTCTTTCCACATTCGGCGATGATCGTACCGACCCCCGGATAAGGCAACCGCGAGCTATTCGCGATGCGTGCCCGACACGTGCCCGATGCGCGGTGACTCACGCGGGAAGAGCGGAGAAGTCCGGTCAGCACCCCAGGAACGCGCAGGTCAGCATCTCCCCAGCTGACCTCCGATCCGCATCCCGGGTCTTCCAAACTAGCTACGTGGGTTCGTTGCCGCCCGCACTGAACGCCGAAGGCCCAGGCAAGAGGTTGTTTCCCTCTTCCTGGGCCTTCAGCCATTCCTGGGACGGGTTCATGCCTCCGGCAGTACGCTCAGCGCTTGAAGGAGCCCTTGGTCTGCTCCTTCGTGCCCCGCATCTTGCCTCGTGCTTCGAGAGCGGCGCCTTTCGCCGCGAGGGTTTCCTTGTGCATCGCGTGGGCCGCCGTCCGCACGGTCTTTCCGACGATCTGTTCGGCCTTTGCCTTGGCCCGTTCTCCGGCGCTCATCTCGGTACCTCCGTGGGTCTCACTGGCCGTGTGCCCCTTGAGACAAGAGGTCAAGCCAACTTGTGGGGCGTGCTGGTAAGGGACGGCCGAGGTCTCACCCGTCGGGGAGACGCTCGTTGATTCGGGGTTCCAGAGGAGCATCGATTGACGCCGAACCGTGGCGGACAAGACAACGTGTCCACTTCTGCTTCGAGCGCCTCGGCCGCTGCGCTGAGCCCGAAAGTGTGATGTCGGGGTCCTTTGGCTGCCGACCGTGGGGAGAACGGAGTTTGTCCGACGAGGCTGCGGGCTGCTTCGCGCGTCGGTTTGGAGTAGCCCACGGCTGCGCTGAGTTGGCGGTGTCTTCAGGAGTCGCCGGGGAGCAGGCGCTGGTGGATCTGGCGGAAGGTCCACTTGCCGTGAGCGTGTGTAAAGACCCAGACCAGGTCGAAGCGGTCCGGCCACTCATCGGGTACCCCGGTGTCGGATGCGCCAAGGGCATCGACGATGTCCGAAATACGGGAGTGCTCCCAGCAGATCAGCACCGGTTCGGGAGCGGCGACGGCGGCCTTCGCCAGGGCGGCTTCCTGAGACTTGGCGAAGGTCATGTCGAGCTTGATGCCCATCTGCTGGGCCAGCGGTGTCACGGTCTGTCGCATACGGTGGCCACCGGCCAGCGGGCCCCTGTCGGTGGCGGCGTAAATGGTCTTGGGGCGCAGCAGGCCGGGAACCAGAGGGTGGCCCTTCGGTGGGTCGAATAGCTTTGGCAGCGCCTGAGCTCGGGCCCACCCGCGCCGGGTGAGGGAGTGCGGGTCCTGGTGGCCGTTCTCGTCGCAGCCAGGCTGGCTTCCGTTGGGCTTCTCACCATGGCGGATGATCATGATAGTGGTGTCGACCTTGGAACCCGCCAAGTGGAGGGGATCGGAGGAGCCCAGTAGGCCGCAGCCCGCGAATACCAGCGGCGATGCTGCCAGCCCGGCCAGTAGCAGACGTCGGCTCACCGCCGGCATAGGGCCTTCCGTTTCCTGCTCCGCCATGCGAAACCCTTCTCTATGCCGGAATGGCTGTCCATTGCGCGGGGAATCGTACGAGTGCTTCGTAAAAGCGCAAGTGGGGGTCGCTTTCAGCCGCGCACCCAGTGGGGCCGGCGAACGACGTCGCGGCCAACCCCGCGGGTGCGCTGGCGGCGCACGTACGACCGGTTACGGCGGGTGCTCGCGGAGTTGCAGTAGGAGCGGCTGGCTAGGCGTGCCGAAGTTCAGCGTCGGACCGCCACGGCCTCCGTGCGGGATGTCGGTATTCAGTGCCGGGCTGCCCCGGCTGCCGCGGCCGCGGCCAGGATGCGCTGCAGGACGGGGACCGGGATCGCCGGGTTGGTGACCGCTGCGCATGCCGTGTCGCGGGCGTGCAACAGCCCGGCCAGGACGCGGGCTGGCAGCCGCGGGTTGCGCAACGCGGTGCCGCGGACGTAAGCCTCCGGGTCGTTCAGCAGCCGCACCGCGTCGGCCGGTGACAGCCGGGGGTCCTCAGCCGCGCGGCGGCGCACCTCGGCTTCGGGATCCCGGGCCAGGCGTGCGACGTCGGCCGGTGTCGACTTCGGATCGTCCAGGGCCAGGCGGCGCATTCGCCCGCTGGGGTCGGCGGTGTAGCGCAGCAGGCCTGCGCGGGGGAAGTTGGGGTGGCTGTGGGGCCGGTCGGGGTGGCTGAAGCTGCCGTCCCACCAACGCCAGACCTCCAGCAGCAGGTCAGCCGGCGCGTCCTCGCACGATTCTGTGAGGAACAGGCGGACCACCCGGTCCTCGTCCCGTGCCAGGCGCGCCACGGCATCCGGCGGGAGGTGCTGTGCTCGGGCCACACTGCGGCGGACCAGCGGGTGGGACGACGCGGCGAGGCGGCGCATCGCGTCGGCGTCGCCGTGCAGGCCCTCGACCCAGGGCAGGGTGTGCGACATCGACGTCGGGTCGAAGTCGTGGCGCACCGCCGCACGTTGTTCCTCGGTGAGGTCGGGGCGCAGCGCCACCGCGGAGCGGATGTCGTCCTGCGGGTCTTCCGCAAGCATGGCGACGCCGTGCGCGCCCAGGCCCGGGTTGGCGGCCAGCGCCCGACG
The DNA here is from genome assembly GCF_001636945.3 of Streptomyces sp. FXJ1.172. Taxonomy (NCBI): domain Bacteria; kingdom Bacillati; phylum Actinomycetota; class Actinomycetes; order Kitasatosporales; family Streptomycetaceae; genus Streptomyces; species Streptomyces sp. FXJ1.172. The sequence continues at coordinate 513,160 of NZ_CP119133.2, forward strand.
TACCTCCGGGTCCCTGTCCCGGACCAGCTCCGCCTCCAGCTCGGGCACGAGGCGGCACCGTTCGAGCGCCCGCCGCGGGTCGGGCAGGGCGGCGAACACTTCGCGAGGCATGGGTACGCCGGTGTGGTGGGCAAGGAGTGCAGCCGTTCGCACCGCGTAGTCGGTGTCGGCCAGCAGCCGCTTTCGCAGCGGCGCGGAGAGGTCCTCCCACCGGGCACAGGCGGCCGCCCGAACCCGGGGATCGGCGTCGGCAGCGAGGCCGGGCAGGTGCTGTGCGGGGAGCCCCGGGAGTTCGGCGGCTTGCGCGCGGGACGGGCCGGCGAGGAGGTCGTCGTAGAGGTCCTTGGGGAGTTCGGCGCCCCAGGTGCAGGCGCGCTCCGCCCAGAACACGCGGCGATTCGGCGACGGCTCGGCGCGGACCAGGTGTATCCACTGATCGGACGTGAGTTTCGGCCGGAAGGTGTCGGCGGCCCTTGACCGCACCCGCGGATCGGGGTGCGCCACGGCGGCGTCAAGGACGGCGGGCCGGTCGCATCCGTGCAGGAAGCCATCCTCCACATCCAGCAGCCGGATCAGCACTTCGTCCGTCGCGGCCGGATTGGACCCGATCCCCTCGGCCCAGTGCAGAGGCCACGCACATCGGCCGGGCACCGCCGCCCACACCTCGGCGCGCTCGGCCTCCGTCTCGCGCCCGGCGGCCGCGGCGGCCTCCTCCAGTCGCTCCGGCAGTCGGTCGAGGGCCGTCACCCGAGGCCCGCCCGCGCCGGGCACCTCCGCCAGCAACACCTGCCCGTCGAGGGAGAGCGCCACGAAACCGGGGTCGCCAGTCAACTCCGGCACGCCGCCCCCGGCGTACCGGACCCGGGTCCACCAGGAGTCGTTGCCACCGACCCGATGCTGGAGGACGGCCACCAGGAACTCGCCGTCGGCATCGCAAAGACGGCGCCACCACACGGCATCAAGCGCTTCGAGCGCCACGCCGTCCGGCGCCGCGATCCCCCGCGCGATCCGCCAGCCGGCCTCCGGCGGGAACAAACTGCCCGGGCGTACGTCCTCGACGACCGTGAGGCCGGCGCGTGCGAGTAGATCGTGGAATTTCTCTCGGTGCTGCACGCGGTCATGATCCCCGCCGACTCTCGGTGGGACAAGGCCCTCAGCCAGGCCTAACCGACCCTCACCTGCGTACACTTCATTGACTGCGACGTCGTTCGGGCTGCCTCACCCAGGCGGCTGGAATCGGCCCCCACTTGAGCATCGGCAGCTTTCTCAGACTCCGGCAGAGACCTGCCCATACCGGCACGGAGACCGCTTCGAGCCGCCATGGATCTTCACGAAACGGGGCGGCTTCGAGTCGTCATGCCGGGGCCGAATTACGACGTCGTAGCCAGCGATCTGCTCCACGCGCGTGCGGGGGTGGCGCCTACGTCGCCAAGGTGGTCATCCTTGACTTGCGCTGCTCCGGTCAGGGCAAAGGCAACTCCCCTATCGCTCGGTTTTCATCATGGTGGGCGTTCACGATGTTGGCGATCTCTGCGTTGTCGGTGAAGACAGGACCGGGCCAGTTGCTCGGGACCTTGACTGGCGTGAGGGTGACGTGGGTCCCGTAGATCCGCGCGACGTCAAGGAGGGACTGCAGGCGTTCTATGCCGGCCAGGTCCAGTGCCCCGATGCGCGTCCACCAGGTGTGGGTCTTTGGATCGTATTGGGCGAGTGAACGGAGCTTGTTCCGTTGCTCATCCCATTGTTCATCGGCGGCGCGGGCCGCGGCGATAGTTATCTCTAGAACCCAGGGCGTGGTGGCTATTGACCTCGGCGACGGCGTCATACTTTGACGGTAGGCGTTCCCACTGACGTCCGCGTGCTCCTTGCGAACTCGGACGGATACAGATGGTGGCCGAGGCGTGCTCCTGGCACATCACCGTGAGGCATAGTTCTGGTGTGGCTGCTCCCCGCGCGTGCGGGGATGGTCTCAACACGGCCGGCGGCACGCCGATGAGCCCGGCCTGCTACCCGCGCCCGCGGGGATGGTCTCGAGTCCCGACCGGGCCGCAAGGAGCCATCCCGCCGGCGGCCGGGGCGGCCATGCCGCGCTCGGTCGGCATGGCGATCGCGACGCTGAACTCGAGCGGCCCACGGCCGCCGCGTCGTCGTACGACCTGGCCGGTGCGCCGCTTCGGCTTCGCCTGGCGGGCGCCGCCGGTCTTCCTCGCCTCCTCCCAGGCCGTGGTCAGGGCCTGACGTGCGAGGTCGATGCCGCTCAGCTCGGTACTCACGCAATCACCGCCCGGCCGTGCCGTCGTCCAGCGCCGGGCGGCTGGCAAGGTCAGCCGTACCGCCGTCTGCGCACACAGCTGCTCCAGCCGCGACGCCAGCAGGTACTCGGCAATACGTTCCCGGGCGGCATCGGCGGCCTTCGTCGCCGCCGTGACGGTGTCCGCACCGGTCGGGTTGTGCCGGTACCAGCGGCGGCCCTGCGCGCGGGGGGCAAGGCCACCGGACGCCACTAAGAGGTCGTTTTAAGCTAGTTTATGTCGCTTCACATGCCACAGTTGGATACTCGCGCATCTCACGTGTCGGATTCCTGCACAGGGCGGCGGCAGTAATCGCCGATATCAACTTCCCTTGGAATGAGACAGGCTTCATGGGATGAGACCGGCAATTCGGGCTTCCCTCGCGTCCCGTCAATCGCGCCAACCCCTAAAAACTCCCAAGGGCCCCTCCGTCACGGGAACTTATTGGAATGAAACAGGCTTCACCGATGAAAACGACCTCTAAGAGGTCATCTCATTTGGTGAGTCTGCGGTAGCAGATCAGGGTGCAGGCGATGCTGGTGAAGGCCAAGAAGTGGACGGCCTTGCGTTCATAGCGGCGGTGCAGGCGGCGGCATCCGGCGAGCCAGGCCATGGTGCGTTCGATGGTCCAGCGGTGGCGTCCCAGGCGCTGGGAGGACTCGATGCCTTTACGGGCGATGCGGTGCCGGATGCCGCGCTGGCGTAACCATCGGCGCAGGTGGTCGTAGTCGTAGCCCTTGTCGCCGTGGAGCTTGGCCGGCCGTCGTCGGCGCGGACCGCGACGGGAGCGGATGGGCGGGATGCCGCGAACGAGCGGTTCGAGGGCCTGGCTGTCGTGCAGGTTGGCGCCGGAGATGCCGATGGAGATGGGCAATCCGGTCCGTTCGGTGATCAAGTGGATCTTCGAACCGTACTTGCCTCGATCTACTGGATTCGGACCTGTCAGGCCCCCCTTTTCAGGGCCCGCACGTTCACCGAGTCGATCGCACAGCGAGACCAGTCCAGTTCACCCCGGGAGCCGAGTTCGTCGAGGACCAGGCGATGGAGCTTCGCCCACACCCGGGCTTTCGACCACTCGGTGAAACGCCGGTGAGCCGTGGGTCCCGACGGTCCGAACGAGGCGGCCGGCAGCTGCTGCCACGTACAGCCCGACGTGGCCACGAACACGATCGCAGCCAGCACCTCCCTGTCACCGTGCCGGCGCCGGCCGCCTCCCTGAGGCCGACTCGGCGCCTCCGGCACCACTCGCTGGAACAACTCCCACAGCTCATCCGGCACCAGCCGCTCAACGATCCCCACACCCGGAGCCTATCGAATGCGCCAAATGAGATGACCTCTAAGACGACGTTTCTTATGGGGCTCTTGATCGGTGCCGCATGCACACTTCCGCAGGCGAAAGCCAGAGGCCCTGACGAGAGTCAGAGGGTCATGAAGGGCGAGTGCTCGATGAGCAGGAGCTTGCGCAGTGACGTGCGGATACGCGACAGCATGCTGCGACGCGGCGGTGCGGGTACAGACATGACTCCCCCAGCAGCGGTAAGGTACGTCTGGTTGCGTACCTCTAGGAAGGTACGCAACCAGGCGTACCTTGTCGAGGGGTGAAGTGATGACGGCAGGCGAGTTGGCCCACCCTCGTACTGAGGAGTTGCAGGTGGGTCCCATCCTTTTGGCGCTGGCTGACGCGAACCGGCGTCGAGTCGTGGCCGAACTGGCCGAACGGCCAGATGAAGAGCGGCTGTGCGCTTCCTTCGACCTGCCGGTGGGCAAGTCCAGTCGCACCCGTCACTGGCGAGTACTGCGCGAGGCGGGCTTGGTGTATCAACGCGACGCCGGGAACGGGCTGTACATGCGCCTCCGCAAGGGGGACTTGGACCGCCGATTCCCGGGCCTGATCGAGGCCGTAATCGCCGCAGGCTAGGCGCGTGGAACTGCGTCAACTCGCAGCAAGACGGCGGTAGCTGATGAGGGCTGCGGCTATACCGACAAAGGCGAGGAAGTGTTCGGCCTTGCGTTCGTAGCGGCGGTGCAGCCTCCGGCAGCCGGCCAACCAGGACACGGTGGAGAGTCGGCTCGGGGCGCGGTGGCCGGGTTTCCCCGGCCCCGTTTCCCCGAGCCGCTCACCGAACCGGACGTGCGACTTTCACCGCATCCGGCTCTCCACAGGTCACTCCGGCTGGGGCGATGATCTTATGCGGCCCACGGTGTCGGGATCCTCAGTCCGCGGCAGCGGTAGCGGGTGACCGTCACCGCGGCGATGTTGAACAGCTCGACCCCGTCCAGAGCAATCTGCCGCCAGCCCTGGGGGCCTTTGAACTGTCGGCGCAGGGCCGTCCACTTCATGCGTCGCCGGTATGTGACCATGTTGACCACCCGCCACCACACGAACGAACGCAGTGCGTTGAAGGTGTACTTGGCGACAGCATGCTTGAAGTAGTTGGCCCAGCCGCGAAGGATCTGGTTGATCCTCGACAGCACGGCGGCGAACGGGACCTGCGACTTCCTGTGGGTCAGTGCCCGGATCTTCCGCTTCAGCTCACGGACCGGCTTGTCCGCGATGAAGGTGTAGACGTAGCACTTGTCCGTTCCTCGCTTGCTCATCCACTTGATGTGGAAGCCGAGGAAGTCGAACCCATCGGCCATGTGCACCACGCGCGTCTTGGACTGCGACAGTCCCAGCCCGAGCGGGGCGAGAACCCCTTCGATCTCCGTTCTCAGGGCCTCGACGTGGTGACGTTCGCCCCTGACCAGCACGACGAAGTCGTCCGCATAGCGCACGATCCGCCAGTTGGGCAGTTGCTTGGCCACCCGCGTGACCCGACGAGAACTGCTGGACATCGTCCCGCCCGGCTTCCAGGGCCCCATCACGTGCTCGTCGAGCGTGGACAGGGCGATGTTGGCCAGCAGCGGGGAGAGGATTCCCCCTTGCGGGGTGCCGGTCTCGGACGGTTCCATCGCTCCGGTCTCCCGAAGGATCCCGGCCTTCAGGAACGCCTTGACCAGGGCGAGGACGCGTTTGTCCTTGACTCGTGCGCGCACCCGGTCCATCAGGGCCGTGTGGTCGATCGAGTCGAAGCACGCCTCGATGTCCGCGTCCAGAACCTGGCGGTAGCCTTGGGTGCCCCAGAAGTGGATCTCGGCGATCGCGTCGTGCGCCCTTCGGTCGGGCCGGAACCCGTAGGAAGCCGAGTCGAAGTCGGCCTCGAATATGGGCTCCAGCACCAGCTTCAGTACCGCCTGGACCACGCGATCGGCCACGGTCGGCACGGTCATCGCATAGGGCCGTATCGTCCAGTGATTCCTTGGGTTCGCTGGTGGTCACGCATCCGTTTCACCCGCTGGCGGGCCGGCGTCTGGTGGTGTTGTTCACCAAGCGGCGAGCGGGAGCCGTGGTGTTTGTCTGCGCAAGCGGCGCATCGCGGAGTGTGACCCTGCCCCGGGAGTGGACCGACCGCGCCGGGGAGCCTGTCGGGCACCGGCTCACGGCCGAGGGCCTGAGTGCCGCTCGTGCACTGGTGGATGCGCTGGTCAGCCGTCGCGCCGGTGCGGACGGAGGCGGATCCTGATGACAAGGGACCAGCACCGTGCCGCTGTTGGGCTGCGGGCAGGAACGAGGCGCCATGGCCGGAGCGAGCGGGGTGTGTCGCGAGGCTGTGATGGCGGTGGCCAACATGGTCGAGTCCGTGCTGGGAGGCGGACGTGAACGGCCAGGGGAAAATCCGCAGTTCGCATCTCGAGCGGCTGGCCGTCATTTATCTGCGGCAGTCCACGCTCGTGCAGGTCAGGGAGAACACCGAGTCCACGATGCGGCAATACGGCCTGGCCGACGAGGCGGTCAGGCTGGGCTGGGCCCGCTCGAACGTAGCCGTGATCGACGCCGATCTGGGGGCCTCGGGCCGGTTCGGCGCCGACCGGGAGGGGTTTCGCCAGGTCGTGGCGAAGGTCTGTCTCGGCGAGGCTGGAGCGATCTTCGGGCTGGGTGACGCCGCTACCCGGATTCGCGAAGGGTTCTCAGCGGTGTGCGGGGCGCAGGTACATCGGCAGGACGGTGCGCATGAGCTGTTCGCCGCGGGTGGTGATGACCTCGAAGTCGCTGCGGGCCATGGCGGCGAAGTTGGTCGGGTAGTAGGCGACGGCGCTGCGCGGCACGAGGTCGGCTGGCGGTGCGGGCAGCCGGTCGTCCTTCATGCCGAGGTACGCGAGGGCGAAGCCGTCGATGCGTCCGCTGGCGGCCCATTCGTGGAGGCGGAAGCGGGCGGAGTCCTGGGCCTTGCGGTGGACGGTGGCGAAGGAGCAGCTGAGGCGTCCAAGCATGAAGTGCCGTGCCCTCAAGGCGAGTTCGCCCAGGCCGGCGTCGCAGGAGATGATGAAGGGCACGTCGTAGACGTGCTGGGTGTGGTGCGGTGAGCGTCCGGGTTCGAGGACGGATAGGCCGAGGTTGTCATAGACGCCGCCGTCGGTGAGCAACACGGTGTGCTGCTCGTGGTGTCCGTCGCCGTGCTGGAAGGTGAAGGTGCGTTCCAGGGCCGGTAGGAAGGCGGCGACGGCGGTGGCGACGTGGATGGGTTCGGTGATGGTGCCGTGGCGGGAGCAGCCGCTGCGGGTGCTGCCGAAGCGGACGGCGTTGGTGGTGGCCAGGTCGGTGGCGGTAAGGACGATGTCGAGGCCGGGGTGCATGACGTCGGCCATGGTGGTGGTTCCGAACGCCTTGTGGGTGAGGACGGCGGCCAGGGCGTCGGTGCGGTTGGCGGGGCGGGCGACGCTGACGCCACCGCGACGTGAGAGCAGTCCGCGGGTACCAGCGCGGGCGGCCGCGGTGAGGTTGCGTGCGGCCGCGGAGGGCTTAAACGCCTGGCGTGCGATGCCCAGTTGGAGTCCGGAGCGCAGCAGGTCGGTGGTGCGGGTGTCGAAGTCGGTGAAGTCCGAGGGACCGTAGGCCCACAGGGCGGCGAGGAGGCAGCCGCCGGAGATGCCGGGGACGACACGGATGCGGTCGAGGAGATCGCGGTCGTTCAGGGCGCGCAGGCAGCCGAGGTGGAAGGCGGCCGCGCGGGAACCGCCGTCGGACAGCGCGAGACCGAGGGTGCGGGTCATGAGCGGGAGCCCTTGCGTGGGAGGGGAACAGGACCGTGGGGGCCGGTGGCGCAGCCGCCCGGCCACCACGTCACGGGGCCAAGGCGGGCGAGTGGTTGCGGCGAGGGCGGCTCAGCCGCGGCGGGCACGGTGCGGGTTGCGAGGTGGGTGTAGAGGTGGGGGCCGTCACCGGTGTCGAGCCATTTGCGCCAGACGGGGGCCGGTCCTCCGGCGATGAGAACGAGGGCGCGGGCGGGGGCGTCGTTAAGTGGCAGGGCGTCCGGCGGGATGCGTTCGCGGAAGTGTCATGCTTCCGCGAACGCATCCCGCAGGACACCCTGATGCACCAGACTCACGACCACGGCCTTCGCGCTGATCCACTCTGTGACGGAGCAAAGGATCGGACGAAGGCCGCCTTCATGTCCGCTGAACTGCGAAAACGCTGATCAAGTTCGAGTCGCGTTCGACACCGGACCATAAACGTCAAGGTCAGGGCTTGCACAGTTCGGCGGATGCCTCGTCACATCTCGTTGCTGGGCACGGCGACCAGCCCCGGGAGAAGTCGATCCGGTCCCGGTCGTCTTACGCCGGCCGACGGGGTATCGAGGGAGGACGCCTCGCGGAGGGCCTCACCGAGGGTCCCGAGCGCGCACCGCCACCGCGCACAGCGGGGTGCCTGGCAGCCCGGTCAGTTGCTCGGATGGGAGGCTACCCAGCCGTGTTCGAGCAGCGCGAAGGCTTCGTCGGCGGCTCGGCGCGGTTCGGCGTGCCGCAGGATGAGGCTGCGAGCCTCAAGGGCGAAACGGGCCAGGGCGGCGCAGCTGACGTCATCCTCGGGCGCACCCACCGCCTCGGCGACGGCCCTGGCCAGGGCCGCTTCGTGGCGCGTCCACATGCGGTGGGCGTAGTCGCGCAGTGCGGGGGTCTCCTGCACCAGGCGCGTGAAGTCGGCGAACCGCGGGTCGGTGGCGTGGACCGCGAGTTGGTCCTGTTTCAGCAGGAGGTGCTCGCGCAGCGCCTGCGGGATCGACTGGCCCGGGGTGCGTTCGCGCACGGCGGCGACGAGTTCTGCTTCCAGTTCGTCGTCCTGATCGAAGACCAGGGCTTCCTTGCCGGAGAAGTGTTTGAACAGGGTGGTCACCGAGACGTCGGCACGGTCGGCGACGTCCTTGACGCCGACCTGGTCGTAGCCGCGCTCGAGGAAGAGTTCAAGCGCGGCGTCGGCCAGGGACTGGCGGGTCTGGGCCTTCTTGCGCTCGCGGCGCCCGGTCGGTTCGGTCACTCGCCCACCGTACCTCGAAGTGCAGTCGCTGTAAAAGTTTAGTCATTGCGCTTATTTATCGAGTGTGCTTTCTTGGTCGTGCCGGGTCGCCCCGGCGGCTCACCCACCTCCCGAGGGGCACTCCCATGAACTCTGCTCGTGATCCCCGCATCGCGATCGTCGGCGCCGGCCTCGGCGGCCTCACCTGCGCCCGAGTCCTCCAGCAACACGGCCGCTCCGTCACCGTCTTCGAACGCGAGGCATCCGCCGACGCCCGCCCGCAGGGCGGCTCCCTCGACATGCATCCCGACACCGGTCAGGCCGCGCTCCGTGCTGCCGGGCTCCTCGACCGGTTCCACGCCCTCGCCCGCCCCGAAGGAGACGAGTGGCGCGTGCTCGACTTCGCCACCGCCGCCCTCCTGGCGCAGCAGGGGCCGTCCGCCAATGGCGGCCGGCCGGAGATCGACCGGGGCCAGCTGCGTGGTCTGCTCCTGGACTCGCTCACCGAGGGCACGGTGCGATGGGACCGTGCCGTCACCGGCGTCACCCCGCTGGCGGACGGCACCGGCCGGCTGCTCTTCGGTGACGGCACCGCCGAGGACTTCGACCTGGTGGTCGGTGCCGACGGCGCCTGGTCACGCGTGCGCCCGGCCCTGTCGCCCACCGTACCCGGCTACACCGGTGTCACCTTCGTCGAGACCGGGTTCGACGACTGCGACACCCGCCATCCCACGCTCGCGCGGCTGGTCGGCAACGGATCGATGCTGGCGAAGGGCGCCGGCAGGACCTTGGTCGCCCAGCGCAACAGCAACGGCCACATCCGCGCCTACATCGCGCTCCGCGCGCCCAAGGACTGGCATGAGGCCGCCGGTGTCGACCTCGGCGACCAGCGGGCCGTGCGGACATATCTGTTGAGGTTGTTCAACGACTGGGACGAGAACCTGCGCTACATTCTGCGCAACAGCGACCACGGGTTCATCCACCGGTCCCTGTTCGTCCTGCCCGCCCCGCACACCTGGGATCACGTTCCCGGCGTCACGCTGCTCGGCGACGCCGCGCACCTGATGCCACCCGTCGGGCTGGGCGCCAACCTCGCCATGCTCGACGGTGCCGACCTCGCCCACGCACTGGTCACCGAGTCCAGCGTCGACGACGCCGTCCGCGCCTACGAGAGCATCATGCTGCCGCGCTCGATCGAGGCCGCGACGGGGAGTGCGAAGGGACTCGACAACCTCGTTCCCGCGACGGCCTCCTGAAGCGACTTGTGCCCGACCGACTGTCTGAGCAGGGCAAACAGCCGCAGGCGTCGCTCCGGCCGCTCCACGGCCGGCGCAGCATGGGGGTAGGCGGCCAGGAGTCTGTCGAGACGTTCGTGTCCTGCCTTCTCGGCAGCTCGGGCTTCGCGGCCCCGTTCAGCCCGGTCGTGTACGCCTACCGGCGGGGTTGGTGCTCTGATGCGGGTGCGGACAGCGGCCGGCCGTGCGGCATCGAGGTGGTCCCCTGGACGTATGGATGAAGCGGCCGGACGGGCCGGCTACGACGACGCTCCGCCCATGGCCAGCGCGGTTCGCGCCAGCCCGCGCAGCCAGGCGTGGGCGTGGTCGGTGTCATAGCGCTGATGCCACGACAGGTATACCGGCGCCGACGGCAGTTCGAGCGGGAGAGGGAGCACGACCAGGCCGAGGTCGGCGACCGCTGACCGCGCGGTGGCTTCAGGGACGCTGATCAGGAGATCGGAGCCGCGCGCGAACTCCAGCGCGGCCGCTTCCGTGGGCGCGCTCGCCACCACGCGGCGGGTGAGGCCGAGTTGTGCGAGGGCGTCGTCGACGGCATTGCTGAGGTTTCCACGTCGCGAGACGGTGACGTGTTCAGCGGCGGCGTACCGCTTCGCGGTGACGGTCCTGACACGAGTGAGCGGGTGCCCCTGCCTCACCACGATGACGAGGCGGGTCTCGCCGACCTTCTCGGCACGGATGTCCGGTGCGCTCGGGCGGTTGGCGTTCGCCTCCAGGTCGACCTCGCCACGCCGCAACTCGGGAGTGTCGATGCTCGATTCCGCGACGAAGCGCAACCGCACGCCCGGCGCCTGTCCACGCACGGCCGCGAGCAGCGCGGGACCGCTCAAGGCGACCAGGGAATCGTGCCAGCGGAGTGTGAAGGTGCGTTCCAGCGTTGCCAGATCGAGTTCACGGCTGGGTGCCAGCACTCCTTGGACCTGGTGCAGCAGCTCGTGCACCTGTTCCCGGACGGCGATCGCGTACGGCGTGGGGGTCATCGTGCGGCCGGTGCGCACCAGGATCTGGTCCCCGGTCGTGCGCCGGATCCGCCCCAGGCTGCGGCTCATGGCAGGGGCGGTGACATGCAGGCGTGCGGCTGCCCCGGCCACGCTGCCCTCCTCCAGCAGCGCGTCGAGCGCGGCCAGCAGATTCAAATCCAATTGCATGTGAGTAATCCTAGCCGTGCTTTACATGCATTTGAAGTTAATCAAGGGGCTGTATACCTTCGAGACCAGAGCGCTGAACAGAGCGCGCCTTTCGACTCGAACAGCCTCATCACCTCCTACTCACAGGGGAGTTCACCATGTCCGAAACGCTTCAGATCGCTGACGCCGCCGCCTCCGACGCCGACCTGCTCGCCCAGACCGCGATCGCCGTGCGTGCGGCCGGTTCGGCGCTGCGCGAGCGCTTCGGCAAGGTGGTCCGCCACCAGACCCGCGAAGATCTGATGCGCGCCCTCGCCGCCAATGACGACACGGCCCTCGACATCCTGCGCCCCCGCCTCACGGGCCTGCGCCCGGACGCCGGCTGGGTGGAGGACGAGCTGGACGCCGGGGCGCTGCCGCCCGGCGAATGGTGGGTCGTGGATCCGGCCGAAGGCAACGTCAACCACCTGCACGCCCTGCCGGAGTGGGCGGTGACCGCCACCCTCGTACGCGACAACCAGCCCGTGCTCACCGCGGTCCACCTGCCGTTGACCGGCGAGACCTACACCGCGCTCACCGGCGCGGGCGCCCACCTCGACGGCCGGCCGCTGCACGTCTCCCCGACCGCGGACCTCGGCCTGAGCATCGTGGCCACCAGCCAGGCCCGCCCCGACGAGGACGAGAAGGTCGTTCGGCGCGTCGGCTCCTCGATCACCGCGATGCTCTTCGACGCGCTCGTCGTCCGCGCCGCCGTGCCCGCAACCCTGCACCTCACCAACGTGGCCGCCGGCCGCATCGACGCCTTCTGGCAGTTCGCCGGCGCCCGCGCGGACCTGCTCCCCGGCGCACTGCTCGTCACCGAGGCCGGCGGACAGATCTCCGACGCCGCCGGCCGTCCCTGGACCCCACAGAGCGAAAGCCTCCTGGCCGCCGCCCCTGGCATCCACGCCCAGGCCGTCGCCACGCTCTCACGCTGACCACGCACCACAACCCGCACCCACGAAAAGGACCACATCACCATGACCACGATCGCAGTGCTCGGAAACGGCCGCGTCGGCGGCAACCTGGCCACAGCCCTCACCCGGGCAGGGCATGAGGTGACCGTGACGGACCGCACACCGGGCGCCGCCGCTGACGCTGCCCGGACAGCCCGGATCGTCATCAACGCCACCCCGGGAGCCGGCTCGCTGGACCGGCTCGCCGCCCTACGGGAGGAACTACGCGGCAAGATCCTCGTCGACGTCTCCAACGCCACCGTCGACGGACCGGACGGACTGCCCGCCGACCTGATCTACCCCGGCTCAAGCCTCGCCGAGCAACTCCAGGACGCCCTCCCCGAAACTCGCGTCGTCAAGACCCTCAACACCATGCTCTTCCCGGTGATGACCGCACCGGCCACGCTCACCCAGACACCGACCGCGTTCCTCTCCGGCGACGACCCGCAGGCCAAGCACACTGTCGGTGCACTGCTCACCGACCTCGGCTGGCACAAGGAGTGGATCACCGACCTCGGCGGGATCCAGACCGCCCGCGCCACCGAGGCAGCGATCCTCTTCGTCCCGCACGTGATTCGGACCAGCGGATTCGCGCCCTTCGCGATCTCGATCGCCCGCTGATCCGCACCCAGTGCACCGCTCCCTGCGGGCCCACATCCACAACGGATACGACAGCGCTGCCGGGGTCGGCGATCCAGCGCCGGACGGCATCACGCTGCCGCTGCTCCACTCCTGCGACTTGCAGAGATGGGAACAGTCATTCCAATCCGTGTCGTTTCGCCAGCTCCAGGAAGGTCCTCATCATGTCCCTTGATCCCCAGATCAATGCGCTGCTCGAGAAGTTGGCCGAAGGAGGCGAACCGGCACCGGAGAGTCGAACGGTCGCGGAGAACCGCGACCTCGTGAGCAGCTTCTTAACCCTCGCGGGCGACGTCGAGCCGGTCGGCAGCGTGCACGACGCAGTGGCCGCCGCCGAAGGACTCGAGGTTCCCATCCGTATTTATGCCCCCGCCACCGTGCCGTGCTCCGGGCAGCTGCCCGTGACGGTCTTCTTCCACGGCGGCGGATGGGTGCTCGGAGACCGGAACAGCCAGGATCACATCGCCCGCATCATGGCCAACCGCTCCGGCACGATCGTGGTCTCCGTCGACTACCGGCTCGCGCCCGAACACCGCTTCCCGGCGGGGATCGAAGACGCCTACGCCGCCCTGACATGGGTCGCGGCCAATGCCGGAGGTTTCGGCGGCGACGGGCAAAGCATCGCCGTGTTCGGCGAGAGCGCCGGCGGCAACCTCGCCGCGGCCCTCGTGCAGGAAGCGCAGCGGCGCGGGGGACCTCACATCGCACTGCAGGTACTGGCGTACCCAGCGGTCGACCGGTTCGACGACAGCCCCTCCATGTACGAGAACATGGCCGGACCGCTGTTGAGCCGCAGCTGGCTCGAATGGTTCTGGGGCCTCTACCTCAACACGCCCGACGAAGGCGCCGACCCGCGCGTCTCGCCGGCGCGCTCCGACGAGCTGGCCGGGCTTCCTCCCGCCGTCATCGTCACCGCCGAACACGATCCGCTGCGGGACCAGGGCGACCGGTACGCGCAGAAGCTCGCCGACGCCGACGTGCCAGTCACGCACCTCCCGATCAAGGGTGCCACCCACGCCTTCCTCTCGTTCACCGGGTCCGTGCAGCTCTCACGGGACGTCTTGAATCAACTCGGAGACGCCGTCGCCACGGCGTTCAACAACTGACCCGCCCACCGTCGTGACGATCATCAGGCAGCGGCTGAGTGAGCTACGACGGCGTGCCTTCGCGGGGCGCACCGGTGAGATCGAGCTGTTCCGGTCGATGCTGGGCGCAGGAGGCGTGCTTTTTCTTCACGGTCCCGGCGGCATCGGCAAGAGCACGCTGTTGGATGTTCTGGCCGATGCCGCCGTGACTGCGGGCGCCGATCCGATCACGATCGACGGCCGCCACGTGCCGCCTGTCCCAAGTTCCCTATTTCTCACGCGGCACTGGTGCTCTGGCTCCTGGGATTCCTGGTGCGTGGCACGACCGGCGCCGGCGGCAGTGGGCGCTGGTATCGGTGGTGACGCCGCCGGTCAACGCTGAGCCGCCACCGGTCGTACCGGAGTCACTCACGCGGCAACAGCGGCCCCAGCGGCCCGAGGTCCAGGTTCAGGTCCTCGGGCCGCAGTCCGTAGCGGTCCCGCAGCTCGGCCATGCGGTCCTCCAGGAGCATCAGGGTGAGCCCGATCCGCTCTTCCTGCTGCTCGGTGAGGTCCCCGGTGTCGAAGCGGCGCAGCGCCTGGCGTTCCATCAGCTGGCGCAGCAACTCCACGACGGTCAGCACGAGTTTGACCAAGTCCCGTTCGACGGTGTCCGGGTCGAGGTCCAGCCGGTTGCGTCGCTCGCTCATGTCGACTCCCGCCAGGGTGCGGGCACTTGGGCGTTGACGGAGCTGATCAGCGCGTTGAGGTCGATGCGGACGAGGTCGACGTCGGCGATGCGCAGGGTGATGTCGCCGGTGATGACGACGCCGCCGGCCAGCAGCCGGTCGAGCAGGTCGGCCAGGGCGACCTCACGGCGTTCGACGACGGTCACCGTGCCTCCCCCTGCCGCGCGGGTGCCAGGGGTTCGGTGAAGGAGTAGGCCGCCCAGGGTCCGGTGAGTTCCACCCGCATCCCCGTTGCCTCGTCCTTCGTACGGTCGACCAGTGCCACGAATTCCTCGGAATCCGCGCGTCGGACGAGATAAGCCGCGTTGAGGAGATTTTGTCCGGGTTCTCCGGATAGCGTCGAATTCTGCGCAGGGTGCAGCCGGGAATCCTCGGCGCGCCGGGAAAGCCGCTCGTGCAGGGCGCGGGCGAATTCCTCGGCGGCCTGCCATTTCTCCTCGTGCTTGCGGGCGTGCGCCTGCCGACGCCGGAGATAGTCCCGCCCGCTGACGGGCCGCCCCGCAGGCGTCGTCGCCCGCTCGGGCTGCAGCGGGTCGGCGTACAGCTTGACCCCCCACTCGACCCGCCCTTCGAGCCGGTCGAGGGTGTGCCGGAAGTCGGCCTCGCGGGCCTCCATCATGACCCGTACGCCGCTGTCGTCCCGGAAGACCGTGGCGAGCCGGAGCGGCAGCGGCGTGGTGACCGTCGTGAGCGCGTCGATCACACCCTGGTGGGCGCGGGCGGTCGCGGCCAGCCAGTCCAGGTCCTCCAGATGGCCCCGCAGCGGCTCCTCGGCAAAGTCGCCCTCCGGGACCGTGCTGACGACGGCGACCAGACCGTGGTGTCTGAGCAGTTCGGGCGGGGCGCCGGCCACGCCGGTGAGCTGGGCCTGGAGGGCCGCCGCGAAGGGCCGGCAGACGGCGTACACATACCGGAGTCCGGACTGTGCGGTCATCGGTCCTCCTCGTGCTGTCCGCGACCGGTCTCCAGCGCCTCCAGCGCCGCAAGCCGCTCCCGCAGCTCGTGGTTCTCCCTGGTGAGCTGGTGGCGCCGGGCGCGGGTGGACAGCTCCGGGTCGTGCTCCCACCAGTCGATGCCCATCTCCTTCGCCCGGTCCACGGAGGCGACGATCAGCCGGAGCTTAACGGTGAGCAGCTCGATGTCGAGCAGGTTGATCCTGATGTCACCGGCGATGACGATGCCCTTGTCCAGGACGCGCTCCAGGATGTCGGCGAGGTTGGCGCCCCCGCCGTCACGTCCGTACGGCTCGGGCACTCGGCCGGGTATGGTCATCGACGGCTCCCGGACTCGGCGTACTCGTCCTCGTTCTCGTCGTCCTCGGCGTCCTCCGACTCCTCGTACTCGTCCTCGTATTCGCCCTCAGCCTCGTCCTCGTACTCCTCACCCTCCCCCTGCCCGGCGTCCTCTGCCTCGTCGTACGGCTCCTCGTACGACTCCTCGTCCTCCTCCGCCACCACGTCCTCGTGGCTGCGGACCACCTCGCCGTCGCGGATCTCGCCGCGCCAGCCGTCGTCCACCTCTCCCTTGAGGGAGATGTGGCGGGCGTAGTGCTTGAGGTCGAGGCGAGCCCGACGGCCCGAGGCACGCCAGATGTTGGCGGTCTTCTCGAAGAAACCGCTCGGGTAGTACTCGATCACCAGCAGCACGCGCGTGAGGTTGTCGTCGAGGTGGTGGAAGGTGACGACGCCCTTGTGGGTGCCCTTGGCGCCCTGCGACGACCACTGGATGCGGTAGTCCGGGATCTGCTCGACGGTCTTGCCCTTCCAGCTCCGGCTGGACCACCAGATCTTGCCCTGCCAGTCCGACGTGGTGTCGTCGCCACGGCCGGCGCTCTTCACACCCTTGGCGAAGGTGCTGAAGTCCTGGTAGCGGGTCCACTGGTCGTAGGCCGTGCGCACCGGCACACCGACGTCGACGGACTCCATGATGACGGTCGGCTTCTGGCCCCCTCCCTTTCCCTTGCCCTTCCCTTTGCCGCCCCCGAGGCTCTTCACCTGGTCCATCACGGTGTCCTTGGCGTGGGAGAGGCCGAGCTCCAGCGCGGAGCGCACCGGGCCCTTGCCCTCGGCGACCTTGCGGCCGGCGTCGAGGGCGAGCTTGCCGAAGCCCGGACTGTTGCCCTCGGCGATGTCGTTGAGCACGCCGGTGGCCTCGCCCAGCTTGCGGCCCGCGCCCGTGAGCAGGCGCTCGGTCTGGGCGGTGAGGTACTCCTGCAGCTCAGTCTTCAGGCGTTCGGCGGCCTCGGAACGGGCCGCCTCGCCGATCGGTCCGGTGTTCATCGGTCACCGCCTCCCTTCGGCCTGGCCCGTCCGGCCGTCTTCTTGGCCGCGGCCCTGCCCTGTGCGACCTTCTTGGCGGGCGCCTTCTTGGCAGGAGCCTTCTTCGCCGCCGTCTTGGCCGGTACCTTCTTCGCCGCCTTCTTCACGGGCGCCTTCCTCTGTCGTGCCTCGGCCGGATCGCGCTCGTCCCTCGCCCCTTCGTCGTCGGCACCGGCGTCCTCGGCCTCGTCGTTGTCCGCCTCGGCGTCCTCGTCGTCCCGGCCGCCGTCGAGACCGAGGCCACCAGCAGCCGGTACGACACCGGCCAGTTGATTGCGCACCTCGGCGGTACGGCCATGCAGCCGGTCTGCGAGTGCGTCCACCTGGCGCTCGACCATGGCACCGGAGGCGGCCTTGCCGACCCCGCGCAGGTCGTGGCGCAGCTGGTCGCCGATCTCCTTGAACTGCGGATTGTCGCGTAGTTGCTGGTTGGCCAGGTCCAGCAGTGCCTTCGGGCCCAGGTTCAGCCGTTTGCCCGCCACCAGCGAGCCGACGGCGAAGGCCAGTTTCAGTTTCCTGGTCCGGCCCAGGAGGTATCCGGCCCCGATCGCGAGGCCCAGTCCTATGCGATTCATAGACGTGTCCCTTTGCCGTGCCCGGCGTCGTTGCGCAGAGCGGTCTCCAGCCGGTCGAGAAGCTCGTCCTCGGCCCGGTCGAACTCCTCCTCGTCGATCTCGCCGGCTTCCAGTAGTTCTTCCAGCCGGGCCAGTTCGGCCCGGATCGCGGCGGGGTCGTAGTAGATCCGTTCCGCCTCGTGCACGACCTGCCCGAGGACCCAGGCGCTGCCGCGCACCGGTGCGAACGGCAGGAGCAGCAGCTCCTTGACCAGTCCCATGAGCCTTACTCCTGACCGTCCCCCGCACCGCCGACGGTGGTGCCCGCGGGTTCGGAGGGCCCGGGTTCGACAAAGCTGTATGGCGGGAGCGGTCCGTTGATCCGCAGGTCGAGGTGCGGATGGCTCTTGCGCAGCGCTTCGAACTCGGCGAGGAACTTCTCGGCCCCCGCACGGTCCACCAGGAACGAGACATTGGCGAGCCAGCCGGTCGACTCGGGACCCACGGCCACGGCCGCGGCCTCCCGCTCCAGCGTCTGCCGCACCTCCAGCGCGTCCTCGGCCTCACGGACCTGGACAGCCGTCACCACCAGCTCGCCGAGTTGCAGCCGGCTCTCATAACTGCCGCCTCCAGCCTGCCGGTTGGCCTCGGCCAGGGTACGCAGCGTCGGGTTCTCGGACATCACGCGATGCAGCACGGCCTCTTCCACATGGCTGGCCTTGACGTTGTACTCGACCCGGCCGTCGAGGGCACGCAGCCGCTCCAGGTAGTGGTCGGCGCGCTCGGCCAGGACGCCGGTGACAGTGTCGTCGTCCGGGGCGATGCTGCCGAACCTCATGGGCAGCACGCAGCCGCCGCCCCCGGCCTCCGCCAGCACGTTCTGGTGGGCCAGCAGATCCCGGCGCTTGGGCCGCAGCCCCTCGGGGGCCTCGCTGACCACGGCGGCCAGCTCACCCGCGGTGAGGATGCGCACCTGGCGCGGCGGATCGCCGACCCCGCCCATTCCCTCGGGCAGGGCAGGATGCGTCGCGGCCACGATGCCGTAGACGTACGTACTCACTCCTGCTCCTCCCTCTCCTTGCGGCGAGCCGTCGTCGCCCTACGCGCACGCGGCCGGGACTCGGTTTCGCCCGAGTCGGAACCGGAGTGCTCGTCGCGGGCCTGCTGGAAGGCGTCCGAGATCGTCTCCGCGGCCCCGGACAGCGCGCCCTTCGACTTGCCCCGGGCACCGGACTCCGTGACCTCGCCGACGATCTCGGGCAGGCCCGGGCTCTTGTTCGGGCCCGACTCCAGGTCGAGCCGGTTGCACGCCTCGGCGAAGCGCAGATACGTGTCGACACTGGCGACGACGATCCGTATGTCGATCTTCAGGATCTCTATGCCGACCAGGGAGACCCGCACGAACGCGTCGATGACGAGCCCCCGGTCGAGAACGAGTTCGAGCACGTCGTAGAGGCCGCTGCTGCCGCCGCCTCCGCCGGTCTGCTGTGCCGGTACAACGGTCATGCCTGTCCGACCTCCTTGTCGTGGAATCCGTCCGGGGCCTCCGGAGGGCGGCCTAGCGGCCGCCGAGCCTATGTGCGGTGTCGGCGCGCCCACGCTCGTAGCGGCGCACGCGCCGGTACCCGGTGAGCTGCCCCTCGGGATCGAGGTCGACCCGATAGCTCGCCATCAGGCTCATCGTGTCGGGCACCCTGGGGAGTTCGAGCACCTCGATCTCCAACACCCAGCCGTCCCCGGCCCGTTCGAAGGACGACACGGTCTCGGCAGCCATACCGGTGAGCTCCGCGAGCTGGGCCCGCGCCTGGCGCAGCACCTCCATGGCGCCCGGCCGGTCCTGTGCGGCCGTGTCCGGTTCGCTGCCGCGATTGCGATCCTGATGTGAATTCTGTGTCTTGGACGTGCTGTGTGTGTTCGTCATGGTCACCTCCCAGTCCGAGTGGCCGGAGGCATCACACCCAAACCTTCACACTCGGCCGTACACGTCGCGCGGTTGGACGACGCCCTTCCATGGCGTCCACCCTGGCCGGGCGGGACCAGACTCCGGCCCTGGTCGGCCGTCCCGGCCCAGGGTTTGGTGCGGGGCTGGTCGATGGCGTCGGTGACGGTTCAACGGCACGCGTCGACACAGGGGATGGCGAGCTGGTCCCAGCTGACGGGTACGACGACGGGAGCATCGGGCGTGGCCCGCACGTGTAGGGGGCTACCGCTGTCTGGGCACGGACGTTGCGCCCTACATCGAAAAAGAGCCGGTCACCGCGGCCCGTCGCGCGGCCACGGGCACCACGCCCGTAGCGCAGCCTCCGAGCCGGGCGCCGCCTCCTCCGTCGTCGCCTGCACGAAATGGCAAGGATTCTGTCAGCGAGGCCCTGGGTTTGCGGCTCACACTCAGGGGCAGGCGGAGTCCAGTGCTTCGGACCGGAGGCGCATGCTCAGCGGGAGATCACCCCAACTGTCGGCGCCCTTCTGGGTCCGGGCAGTTCTCCGCTGCGGCAGCCCCTGACAACCCTTCAGGACGTGTCCGGATGCTGATTTCCGGACTTCTGGACAGACCGCTCAGGAGCGATTCCGCATGCCCACCGACCTGTCGACCAGCCGTCCCCGCACGCCCGACCACACGACCCCGGCCGCGTCCCGGCGCAGCCACGACGACGCACCGGACACGGCAGCCCTCTTCGCGCGCCTGGCCGCCCTCGACGACGGCTCCGAGCGGCACGCCCTGCGCCACGAACTGGTCGCCGCCTGGCTGCCCATGGCTCACCGCATAGCCGGCCGTTTCCGGGACCGCGGCGAGTCCGTCGAGGACCTCCGCCAGGTCGCCGCGCTCGGCCTGGGCCAAGGCCGTCGACCGCTACGACCCCTCCCGCGGCGCCTTCGAGAGCTACGCGGTGCCCACCATCACCGGCGAGGTCAAACGCCACTTCCGGGACCGGATGTGGGCGCTGCGCGTGCCGCGCCGGGTGCAGGAACTGCGCAACCGGGTGCGGGTGGCCCGCCGGGACCTCACACAGGTCCCCGGCGCCCCCGAACCAGGCGCCCCCGAACCCGGCTTCGCCGACCTCGCCGCCCACACCGGCCTGACCGAGGAGGAGGTCACCGCCGGCCTGGAGGCACTGGAGAGCTTCAGCACCCTCTCCCTGGACGCCGAACTCGCCACGGGCGAGGAGGGCTACAGCCTCGCCGAAACCCTCGGCCAGAGCGACACCTCCTACGACGACGTCGTCGACCGGGAAGCCGCCAAGGAAGGGCTGCGCCGCCTGCCCGAACACGAACGCGCCATCCTTTACATGCGCTTCTTCGAGGACATGACGCAGAGCCGGATCGCCGACCGCCTCGGCCTTTCCCAGATGCGTGTCTCCCGCCTCATCAGCCGCAGCTGCGCGCGAGTCCGCGCCACGGCCATGGGCCGATGACACGCCCCCTCATTCCGCACGCCCTACAGCCGTTCCCGTCCGGATCCGAGGAGACAGTCCCCATGCTCATGCCCCACCCCACGACCCTGCGCAGACTCGTCAAGGAGTACGAAGCGCTCATCGCGACCAAAGCGCTCGCCGACGACGTCTCGGTGGGCACCCGCCTTCAGGATCTGGCCTACACGCTCTGTGTGTCCACCGGGACACAGGAGGTCTCACACGCTCTTCGTGTGGCACAGGACTACCTTGACCACACCATCGACAGCGTCGACGGCACAGGCGCCGCGTCCGGAACGGGCAGGGCACCGACCATCGTCAGCCCAGGCCAAGTCGCCCGAACGCCGACCCACACCCCAGCCCGCAGTGTCCTGCCGCAAGGCTGACGTGCGATCAAGCGCCGATAGACCCGGTGGAGGCGCTTGTCCTGGCCCGTCCGCTCCGACGGGCCGGGATCAGGGGCACCCCCCGCCCGTTGCCGCCGTCGTCCGCACTCACCAGCTTCTGTGTCCGCAGGACAGGACCTTGTCGTCAATGCTGCCGGCAAGCGGACCTGATCGGCGCGGTCCTCGTGTGTGCGGAGGGGGACCGCCCTGTCGGCGACGATACCGGCCTCTTCACCCTCGGAACGTCCGGGCATCCGGCTCACCTCCGGTCAGCCACCGCGTCGCCGCTATGGCATCAGGCTCAGGGCGAGCCGCTCATGCCGGTGATCATCTCGGTGACCTCCGCAACGCCGCCCCGGGCCAACGCCTGCCGTTGCCGGTCCGCGCCGGTGCCCAGTTGAAGCAGCCGGTGCGCCAGTGCCCTGCCCTCCCGCGCGTCTCCCGCATACTTCAGGGCCCGCCCGACGTGGCGCATCAGACGGCGGACCACGTCTCCGGCGCGCCGTCGTTCGCCGTCCGGGTCGATCAGGTCCCCGGAGAGTCCCTGCCGGGCGGCCTGCCACATCGCCGCATCCAGCAGTTCCGGATCGGGCTGCCATACCGGCGCGCCCTCGGTGGTGTCCCACATCGCGCGTTGCACGAGAGCCCGCACGACGCCGGCGAACATGACAGCCTCGCCGGTACGCAGCTGGACGTCGAAGCAGCGGATCTCGATGGTGGGATAGCGCTCGGACATTCTGGCCTGCCAGTAGAGCTGGCCGGTGTCGGCGATGACGCCGCTGTCCAGGAGGCGTTGGACCCGTCGGCCGTAGTCGGTGTCATCGGCGAAGTACGGTGGCACGCCGCTGACCGGCCACCGGTCGTAGACCGGGGTCCGCCAAGTGGCGAAGCCGGTGTCCTCGCCCTCCCAGAGGGGGGAATTGGCCGAAATCGCGGTCAGTACGGGAAGCCAGGGCCGGATCCGGTTGATCACCTGCACGCCGGTGGGCCGGTCGGGCACTGCGGCGTGGATGTGCATGCCGTTCACGAGTTGCTCGGCCACCAGTTGCGGAGCCTGCCGCTGCATGGCCCGGTAGCGGGGGCAGTCGGTGACCGGAATGGACCGGGTGTGCGACGGGGGGTGCCGCTGGCCAGGACCCGACAGCCGAGCGCTTCAGCCGCCGCGGTGACGGCATGCCGCAGCCGCAGCAGATGGCCACCGCGCTCGTCGAGCGTGCCGCAAACGGGAGTGACCGCTTCCACTTGGGCCTGCGACAATTCCGTGCGGAGTTCCTGGTCGGATACAAAGGGCTTCAGTCCCGCCGCTGTACGCACCTTGTCCCCCTGCGGGGCCAGCCGACCGGTGACCGCGTCGACCAGCAGATATTCCTCTTCGGCACCCAGGGTGATCACATCTGTGGCACCTTCCGTCTCTTGGCAGTGATCGCCGCCCACGACGACAGAGCGTTTTCTCCGGCGCTACCGAAGGCACCGGAGTTCCGTCGCCCCTTCGAGAGGAGACGCAGACCAAGTAGCCGCAAGTGCCGGCGTACAAACGTGGCCGACGTCGACTCGCACCCGGACATTTATGGTTTCCCTGTGGTCGAAATGAGGCATGGCCCGGCCTGTTGTCGGTACGGCGGAGGCGAGCCGCGCGGTCCCGAGGCCGGCGAGCGTCACGCAGGACGGTTGGTGCCGCCGAACAGGGGAGCACACCCGGACGCGACCACCCGCGCCGCCGACTACGCGGACACGTGGGCGGTTCAAGGGCGCATCAGCGGGTCTGGTTGAGCGTCTTGTGCGGATCGCGCCGCGAAGCGTCGGCCCATACCGTCGGCAACTCGCGTTCGCTCCTGTCGGCCTTCGCTTGCTCCTGTCCGTACAACAGGCCCCAGACGAAGGAGGGTTCGTCGGCCGCGTGGGCTGCCAGGGTCATCTTGCGCAGGGCGCCGCGTGTCATGACGCTGTCCTGATGGTCTCCGAGCACCTTCTGGACGGCTTTGACGCGCTTGCCCAGGCGTTTGGCAGGTTTGCCCAGCGTGTCGCGCGTCGGCTCCGTGGCATACCTCGTCTTCTTGGCCGCCTTACGGGCTTCGTGAAGGGCTGTGTCACGTTCTGACCCCGGCGAGAGTTCCAGTGCGTGGGAAACGCGGCCGGAGAGACGGTCGTATTCCTTGAGGATGGCCTTGGCCGTGATGTTCTCCGGCGCCCGGCCGGCCTTGTCGCGTAGCGGGGGCTGTTCCGTGAGCGTTGCCAGCGAGTCCAGGAGGGCCAGGTAACGGGGTGAGTTCAGGGCGTCGAGGGTGCCTTGGTGGGCCTCGGAGCTGTTGTTGAGGTCCCACACCTGGAGCCGGGCGGCGACGGGGCCGAAGACCAGTTCCGGAGGCAGAGCGTCGATGCTCGAACTCAGCCTCTCCAGGAGTACCTCTTGGTCACGTTCGGCGCCCAGCTCGTTTCCCAGCCACTTGAGTTCCTCGCGGACGGGATCGGTGACCTTCCGATCGAGGACGGACCGGTAGGAGCGCAGGACGCTGCGCAGCCGCCGGCATGTGACGCGCATTTTGTGGACCGAGTCGGGCACGTCGCGACGTACCGCGGGGTCCAGGCTCACCAGGGTGTGAATCCTGTCTTCGACATAGCGCAGGACCGCTTCGCCGGCGGATCCGGGCACGACGGTCTCGGCAGTCCGCTCGCCCGGCAGCCTGGGCGCTCCCGCCATCGTCTCCTCCAGAGCCCGGGCCAGCTTGGACGGCGAGTGTGCGCGGTCTACACCGCTCTTGCGCAGTTTCTTGTCCACCACGTCCAAAAGTGCCGGGTCGGTGTCCGGTGCGAGTTCGACCTCCATCTCGGTCCAGGAGGCCCGCGCGTTGGTGCCGAGGAGGGACTCGGCGCGGACCGAATCGATGCTGAGTTCGGCGAGGACGGTGCTTCCGGAACCGACGAGCTGCCGTATGCCACGGGTGGACCGGATCCGGACAACCGGACGCACCTCCGCTCCCCGGGTACGGGAAAGGGTCAGGTCGCGCAGCGTGTCCGGAAGTGCGTCGGACAGCGGGGCCTGTACCTCTTCCCGGCTGTCCGGGGACAGGGGCAGTTTGAGATGCCAGCCAGAATCAGTTCCCCCCGTCCTTCGCCTGAGCACGGCCGAGGTACCGGCCAGGCGCAGGTCGTCCGTGTCGTAGTACACGGCGTCCAAATCCTCGGTGCCCTGATCCACGACGGTCATGATCGGGCCCACACCGGTGAGGTCGGGCAGCCATGTCGTCTCGTCAGCCGACGGGGCTTCGTACTTTCGCTCTGTTTCCTGCTTCGTGTCCGTCATGTCCTCCGCGTACACCTCTGCGCCCCGTACAAACATCGCCGGCCCGGGATCAGGCGGCCCATCAGGCCATTCGCCCCAGGACGGCCTGTCCATTCAGCGCCAGCCCAGGCCAAGCCGTGCGCACACCGACCCGCCACGAGCGCGTGCAGGGCGTCCAGCAGGACCTTTCTCGATCGCGCCGTCGGCGTAGGCGACGGAGTCGCTGATGCGGCAGGTGTCGGCGCCTGCGACATCGACGTGCCGGTCTGCCCGTAGCCACTCGGCGGCGGCCTGCATACCGCTGGTGCTGAGCCGCTGCGAGAAGCTGACGGAGGTGGCGGCAGCAGCAGCCCAGGACCTGTCCCCGGACACGAAGATGATGTGGACCGCGCGGCTGGTGAAGTGCCCCCTTCTTCGCGGAACACATGCGGGGGGCTGATCCTGCACCGCTGGGACCTGACCGGCGACGACCGCACAGTGGTGCAGTCGCTCACCGAGCTGTGGATGACGCAGCACAGCGTGGTCCAGGTCGCCGCCAGCTCCTGGAGATGGGGCGCGGATCTGGGAGTCCTCCCAGCCCAGCGCGACGGCCCGGCCGCGAAGAGCGTACTGCCGCTGGGTGGACTCGCTGTTGTTGACGACCTCCTTGAGCGAAGACTGGCGCACATACAGATACACGTCCCGTCGCAGATGCTCCGCCGTGACCTTCCCACTCTGCTCGATACTCACCGCACCCTCCTTGACGGCGCGTCGC
Organism: Streptomyces sp. FXJ1.172; assembly: GCF_001636945.3. Lineage (NCBI taxonomy): Bacteria > Bacillati > Actinomycetota > Actinomycetes > Kitasatosporales > Streptomycetaceae > Streptomyces > Streptomyces sp. FXJ1.172. The sequence continues at coordinate 538,353 of NZ_CP119133.2, forward strand.
TGTGGTTATCCGCTGCGGCAGCCCCCGGCCGCCGTCCATGCCATGCGCGCCAGCACCTCCACCAACTCACCCGCTACCGCGACCGGCGCCGACGACCCGTGCCGAACGGCTGGTAATGCAACGGGGATCCGGACGACTGCCTTGATCCAGGCGGCCATGCCGCAGCGGGCCAGCACCGCCCAGCCGTGCCGGGAGCCCTCATCGACACCGCCGAGGACCGCGGCCCGCAGGTCCTCATACCTTCCAGCCACCTCGGCCGCACCCACCTTGACTGCCGCCTCGTCAGTAATGGACTTCCTCCGCAGTGCGCGGTTCACGCCGCCTGGCCAGGGCTTTCTCCACCGACCGCGGATGAACGGCGATCCCGAACCGTTCCAAGTCCGCTTCCGCCAGCTGGGCTGACCACATCGTCCGGGTCCAGGAACGCACAAGCGGCGAAATCCTCGTCGGTCACGGCTTCGGGCCGCGGATTGAGCGCCCGGAACTCCTTCAGTGCCGCCTTCTTGCCCGTCGGGTGGCTCATCGCGCCTCCCGGTCGATCCCGATGTCCTCAGAATCAGACCGCCCACCATCGGGGCCAAGAGCGCGAAGGCCGGGCAAAGAAGCAGGTCATGGACCATCCCGAGGCTCCACACGCCCCCAGCGGCACCTGAGAGCGCCCCCGGCAGCGGCCTCAATCCCACGACGATCACGGCGTCATCTCCCCGACACCGTTCCGGCCGCCAGACAGCAGCCCGGCCACCAGGTCCGCCAACTCGACCAGGTCCCCGGTCCGATACGGACAACCGCCGCGGGCCGCCGCGCCGAACGCATCCACCGGCGCCATATCCGTCCACTCCAGCGGAAACGAACACCTGCGGCCCTGGCCGTCCAGGACCAACACCACATCTGCGCGCCAAGAGTTGAGTCGCTCGAGGAACTCGAAAACCTCACCACACCGAGGATGAAACGGATGGATCAACCGCATGCATCCATCGTCAACGCGGGGAACGAGCGCATTCGACGGTGAATCCAACGCGCGCTGGCCGAGTCGTTCTTCGCCACCTTGAAGCACGAGTTGATCGGCACCCAGCCCTGGCCGAGCAGGTCCGCCGCCCACACCGCGATCTTTGAGTGGATCGAGAGCTGGTACAACTTGCACCGACTGCACAGCAGCCTTGGCTCCCGCTGTCCCGTCGACTACGAGGCCGCACTCGCCGCCTGACCACCACACCGACGGTGTCCGTCAAAGCGGAACAATCTCAGATGCACGAGGTACATCGGAGCGATCAGGGACGCATTCGCCATCGCCGGGTCTGCGAGCTGGACGGCCAGGAGGTGGCCTATCAAGACGTGGCGCGGGGCGTGGAGATGCTCGACGGCACCATGGCCGTCCTGGACGACGCCGACCTCGAGCGGCCGCCACTGCCCACACACCGCGCCATCGACGTGCTCGGGCTCGTCCCAGCCGACACGCCCCTGCCTCCTCAGCGCACCGGCCGGCCGCTCATAGCGTCGTTCTGTCCGGTGGCGGCGGGGTCACGGGCACGGGCCACCGCCGTGGACAGGGCCCGGCGCACACCGGCGGGCAGCTGCCCGCCGGACGGCCAGTGCACCAGGCAACGGGCCACCTCTCGGAGTTTGATGTTCGTGTGCTGGGAGACCTCTCTGAGGACGTCCCAGCCCTGCTCGGGCCGGAGCCCGCCAACAGAGAGGACCACTCCGATGGCCTGGTCGATCACGGCGTGCGAAACCACGGCCATGCGCGCAGCTGGGTCACCTCCTCCTGAAGCGCCGCCAGCTCGTCCGTCCTCTCCTCGCCTCCGATCATGCCGCTACCCTCGACGCGACGCCCCCGCCTGCGCCAGCCACCAAGCGAACGACTTCGCAAACATTCGGACGAAAAACGAAAATCACCTGGTCAACGCGACATGCTCGGCTGATTCGGGGACAAGCGCGAGACATGGACACACTCACCTTCGACAGCGCGGACCTGGAGGTCACGGAGGACTTCCTCAGTCGCGCCTACGCCCGGATGCGCATCGGCAGCAGCACCCCCGAAGCCGGCCGGGCCCAGATCCGGCGCACCGCCATCGCCCCGGTGAGTGTCGACGAACTCGCCCTCGACTTCGAGATGAGCTACTCGGTCACGCCGCTCGGGCGGATCTGCCTGTGCGTCGTGCACGAGGGAACCGTGCAAGAGCATCGTTTCCAGGGCGCCGAGGACACCTTCGGGCCGGGTGACGTGGTGCTGTTCGCCCCGCCCGACCTGCCGTACTCCGGGCGCATCTGCCACGCCCGCTACAACATCACCATGCTGGACCCGGAACTGCTCGCCCAGGTGGCCGCCGGCCCCGACGATGCGCGGCCGGTACGGCTGACCGGGCACCGGCCGCGCTCGGCGGCCGCGGCCGGTCACCTGAGCCGTACCATCGCCCACCTGCGGGATTCGGTGCTGGCCGAGCCCGAGACCGCTGACCAGCCGCTCATCGCTGCGACCGCCGTGCAGTACCTGGCGGCGAGTGTCCTGAACGCCTTCCCGAACACGGCCCTGCCCGAGCCGACCGCGGCCGACCGCCGCGACGCGCATCCCGTGATGCTGCGCCGCGCGCTCGCCTACATCGACGACAACGCCGACCAGCCGGTGACGGTCGCCGACATCGCCGCTGCGGCCCATGTGACCGTGCGCGCCCTGCAGTACGCCTTCCGGCGGCACCTGGACACCACCCCGCTGGCCCACCTGCGCCGGGTGCGGCTCGCCCACGCCCACCAGGACCTGGTGGCCGCCACACCGGACAGCGGGGAGAGCGTCACGGCGATCGCCGCCCGCTGGGGTTTCCATCACCCGGGACGCTTCGCCGCCCTGTACCGCGACACCTACCGGCGCACTCCCCACGCCACCCTGACCGACGGCTGAGCGCGAGCGTAGCAGCAAGCGCCGTCAGCGAATGACCATCTCATTCCCCCAAATGCAGTCGTAGCACAACACCTACCAGGCACCTAAGGCCTTCGGCATTGCCCCTACGACGGGTCAGGTCTTCCAGCGCTGCCACTCCAGGGTGAGGACGGCCGCGGAGATTTTGCGGGCTGGGGACGGTCGAGGTGCCCGGCCGCTGAAGGTGCAGGTGGTCGGCGCGACGGTAGGCCAGGGGCAGGTCTGCTCCGGAAGCGGCGGTGATGGGGTGATGGTCGTCCCGGACGGCGGGTGCAGTGTCCGCACAGCGGCGAACTGCGACCATGCAGTTGGTCGAGGCGGACGAGTACCACTCGTGCCGGCGGTCACGGGAGGTGACGGCAACTTCTCCGGCCGTGTAGTTCCCGGCATGGTATGGACTGGGCGCCTGGATGAGCGGGCGCATAACCGTTTTGGTGGAAGATTGCCGAATTGCGAAACGTAAGACAAACCGTGAACTTGCTGCGATAGATGAAGGGTTACTCTGTCGGCGCAGGACGGTCCCGGGGGCGGTCACGCATCCCGGTGGCGCGGTTTGACCTACGCGCGTCATGCACACATCAAAATGCAACTGAACAGGACTGGCGCTCAGGAAATGACAGATAAGACGTTGTCGAACGCCGAGCGAGTCCTCAGAATAGGCCGCGCACCCGACAACGACCTCGTCGTGCCGGACCCCATGGTCTCCCAGTACCATGCGGTACTGGGGCAGACGGCCGAGGGTGAGCCCGAAATAACGGACCTCACCAGCTCGAACGGCACGTACGTCAATGGTCATCGGGTTGTCCGGCACGTGCTCTGCCCGAGTGACATTGTCGCGATCGGTCATTCCAGGTTTCATCTGGCAGACGGTCGGCTGGTGCGCGCCGACGGGGGCGCAGGTTCTTTCATCGCCAGGGACCTGACAGTCCGGGTGCGCCAGCGCAGCGAAACGAAGACCCTGCTCAACCAGGTAAGCCTCGACCTTCCCGAGAAGGCCCTCGTCGGCATCGTAGGCCCGTCGGGTTGTGGTAAATCCACCCTGCTGCGGGCTCTGACGGGCTATCAGCCCGCCGATGAGGGCGAGGTGCTCTACGACGGCCTCAACCTTTATACGCACTTCGCGGAACTCCGCCAGCGCGTGGCCCTCGTCCCACAGGACGATGTCCTTCATCCGCAGCTCACCGTGCGCAAAGCGCTGAGCTACGGAGCCAAACTGCGTTTCCCGCGCGACAGCGATGCCGCCACCCGGGAAGAGCGCGTCAAGGAGGTGCTGGAGGAACTGGGGCTCTCGCACCGTATGGACACCCGGATCACCGCGCTCTCCGGCGGTCAACGCAAACGTGTCTCAGTCGCCATGGAACTGCTGACCAAACCCGCCCTGCTGTTGCTGGACGAACCGACCTCCGGCCTCGACCCGGGCCTGGACAGGCAGGTCATGCAGATGCTGCGGGGTCTCGCGGACGGTGGCCGCCGTGTTGCCGTGGTCACGCACAGCATCGCCAACCTCCATCTCTGTGACCGTCTGTTGGTCCTGGCGCCGGGTGGCCGTACCGCGTATTTCGGTCCGTCGCAGTACGCGTTGGAGTTCTTCGGATACGACGACTGGGCGGACGTCTTCCAGGCCTTCGACCTTCATCCCGACTGGGACTGGGCGGCCCGCTACCACAAATCGATTCACTATCGCACGTACACCACGGTCATGGAGGAGGCGGCGGCCCAGCGCACCGACCCACCCGCCGACGGAACACAGACCGAGAAGTCCGGCGCGGAGGGTTTGAAGAAACACAGGAAGCAGAGGAAACGGCCGAAGGCGGGCGGCGGACTGCGGGAATTCAACGGTGCCGAATCGGTTCGTCCGCCGAGCTGGCGCTCCCAGTTCACCACCCTGATGCGTCGCAACGTGTCGGTCATCGCAGCAGACCGAGGCCATGCGGGTCTGCTGCTCGCACTGCCGCTGATCATGGGGGTGCTCAGCGTGACAGTGCCTGCCCAGTACGGCTTCATGGCCGCCACACAGACCTGCGCGAAGCTGGCGTCCTGCGCTCCGAACTACAACGTCGACGCCCAACCCGTACTGCTGGTGCTGGCAGTGGGTGCCTGTCTGACCGGTACCGCGAACTCGGTGCGCGAGTTGGTCCAGGAACGCGTCGTCTACCAGCGGGAACGCGCCATAGGGCTGGCCCGGTCCGCTTACGTCCTGTCAAAGGTGATGGTCCTGGGGCTGATCACCGCAGTACAGGGATTCGTGGTGGTCGCGATCGGACTGGCCGGCCGCCGGCTGCCGCCGGTGGGACTGGTGACCACACCGTCCGAGATCGAGCTGGTTCTGGTGGTGGTGCTCCTCTCCACCACCTCGATGATGCTCGGCCTGATCATCTCCGCCCTGGTACGCACTGCCGAGAAGACGATGCCCCTGCTGGTGCTCGCCACAGTCGTCCAGGTGATGTTCAGCGGTGCAGTCTTCCCGCTCTTCAATCAGGTGGGTCTGAATCAGCTCTCCTGGCTCGTCCCCTCCCGCTGGGCGGTCGCCGCGCAGGCCGCCACCATCAACCTGAGCCGGATCGGTCCACCCGCGGACGACAGGCACCCGCACTCCGCCGACCCGCTCTGGGTCCACACCGCCCACCAGTGGTGGCTGGATGCAGGGGTGCTGGAAGGCTTGGGGCTGGTTGGCATCATCGTGGTAGTGGTGCTCCTCCGGCGCCACGAGCCGCTGGTCATGCGCCGCGGCTGACGCCAATACCTTCTGGCATCCTGCGACCCGCTGACCGGACAGCCCATCCGTACCGAACGCCGCAGTCATGCCCGCTACGAACGCGCCCGGCCTGGCGACCTCGCCTGCGGGCTGTACGCCATCGCTGCGTCCCGGGACAGCGGTAGGCGCCGCTGTCCCGGGGGCAGCCCCGCGGCCGCAGCCTGCGTACTGCCCCCCTCTTCGGGCCGGGCACTGGCTGCGCGGTGCGGCCGGGGGTGACGAGCACGCGATGCCACTGCCCGACTGGCCGCACCGCGCAGACCACGGGGAAGTACTGGTCGAACTTCTGCCCCAGCAAGGCGCGCCTCCCACGCCAGGGTTGCCATCGCCCACGAGACCTTCACACGATCACACTCACGTGCGCTGTGCTCCGACCGGCGCGGCTACGGCAGTTGACCGCCATCGGGTGGGAGGCGCCGCTGCGGACCGCGCCACGGGCCGGCCGCCCATCTCCCAACCCCACCGTCCTACCCAGCTCGTAGGAGGCGGCCTTCAGGCCCATGGGGGTGAGGTTGCCTGGGCGGGGCCGCCACGCCATTCCACCCACTGCGGGTCGTCCAGGATGGCCTCGGGGTCGGCGATGGCGGCGCCTTCGAGGAACACGACCAGGTCGTGATCGCTGTCGGCGATGCCGAGGATCTCGTCCCGGCCCTGACGGTGCACAGTGACTCTCCGGCCGCCCGTTCCGGCGGGCCGATGCACGATGATCGGTGCGCTGGCCACGCCTCCCAGCGCGCCCTTCACAGGATCGTGGGGCGAGTCGGCCGGTCAGGGAGTGTCGCCACACCAGTCCCAGCGGGTCGGGTCGCCGGGGCGCGGGTCGTACAGCGTCGGCCCGTCGGGGCCGAACTGTCCCAGCTCGGTCTGCAGGGAGACACCAGTGTCGACTTCGTCCTGCGTCCAGCCGGTGAAGTCGAGCAGCAGGCCATCCAGCGGCCCGCCGACCCGCTCGGCGTAGCACCGGTCTGGCCGCGGGCCCGGGTGGTCGTAGTCGGCGCAGACCCGGCCCCGCAGCAGCTGCTCGTCATCACGCTCCATCCGTTCAGCCTTGCAGCCACCACTGACAGCGTCGGCCTGCCCGTGTCAGCCGCGGAGGCGCGAAAGCCAGGTGCCGCCGGCCTTCTGCTCGGGGACAGCCTGGTCCTGGTTGCTCGGCCTCGGGGTGCTCGGCTTGGCGTTCGGCGGTGATGGCGCGCCGCTTGCAGTCGTCGTCGCACAGGTGCGGGTGGGTCTCCCGGGGGACGTCCCATCCGGCGGGCTCGATGGCCTTCCACCGTTCGTCGGTGAACCTGGTGCCACAGCCAGCGCACATGGGACGGCGGGCCTCCCGTTCGGCCCTCTGCTGCTCGGCCGCGCGGCGCAGCTGCTCCTTGTACTCCCGCTCGCGGGCTTCGTACTCGGCCTGCTGACGGGCGTCGTGGGCTTCGCGGCGGGGGTTGCCGATCGCCTCCAGGAGCATCTGGTTGTGCGGCCGGCCGAAGTGCGGAAGACCGCCCCGGCCGGGCCATGCTCCTTCAGCATCTTCATGCCGGTGACCACGATGGGGAGCTTGCCGTCGTACATGTGGAAGCCGTCGTGCGCCTCGCCTTGCCAGTGCTGATGGGTCAGTTCGGCCAGCTGCGCGATGACGGTGTTGGGGTTGCGGAGGCCGACGCGGTTGAAGACGAGCAGCAGCGGCGGGTGCGGCTGATCGCCGTACCGTCCGTCGGGCACCCACCAGCGGGTGCGCCACATCGGCCGCTCGCTGCCGTCGGCGTCCTTCACCTTCACTTCACGGGGCCTGATCATGATCACTGGGCTTCTTCGTGGCCTGAGTGTGGCCGTCGCTCACCGCGCCCAGTAACGCCAGCAGCCGGCGGGCGGAGAGGGGCCTGTGACTATGCGGCTGGCTGCCCCGCCTGCCCGGCCTCGGCGCGCAGCTTGGCGGCCCGCTCGGCAGGGTGGTAGTCCGGTCCGACGCCCTCGATCAGCAGCAGATCGCCCTCAATGTGATCGGTACGCAGCCGCAGGATGTCTCGGTAAGCGGGCGAGTCGTACCAGGCACGGGCCTCGGTCAGGCTGGGGAACTCGATCAGCACCATGGTGCCGGGCCATGTGCCCTCCACCACCTCGGTCGGCGGACCGTGGATGAGGAAGCGGCCTGCGAAGGGGTCGAGGGTGGCCTGGATGCGCTCCAGATACTCGAAGATGTCGGTGTGCTGGCGGCGGCTACGGAGATGGGCGAAGCCATAAGCGGACATGGTCGGGCTCCTTCGTTCCGTTCGTCCCAGGGCGGGGCGCCGACCAGAACGTAGCCGGGGGCGAGGAAGAAGGCGACTACCTCGCAGGTCATTGCCGCCGCCTGCGGTAAGGCCGGCGGGTGACTCCCCAGGTCATGAACACCGACTTCACAGCCGTGGGGGTGCCTCCCACTCTCATCGACAAACGACGTCGCAGCAACTCGCGCGTACAGAGCCAGCCCGCTTGCAGCGCGGGCAGTACGGACGAAACCACCCGCGCCGGGGTCAATGGCTTGCCCAGCCGCACGGTGGGCGACCACGGGCGGCCGCCCCCAGGATCCGGGGTTGTCCCTGCTGCGAGGCAGCGCGCTGACCTGCAGCGGTCGGGGTCGTGGTCGGGGTGCCCCGCGTCGTGGTCGGGCCTGCCGCTCATGCAGGCGGCGGCACGGTCGTCGCCACCGTGCCGCCGCGGGTTCACCTACGCGCGCTGCCTTCGTATGCCCGAAATCAGCCGGGCTCACGCGCCTGTCCTGGGCGCGTGACCTGCGTGGTCGAGGGTCGTTGAGTACGGCGTCGCGCCATGAACATCCGACCCCCCGCGGATGCGCGAGCCCTCGTGAGGGCCCGGACCAGCCCGCCCGGCCCCGGGCCCTCACGCCGGGCACCGAGAGGTGCGGCCGGCCCGGCAGCCGCCCAGGGCGGGCTGGGTCAGCGGTCCTCCTGCCCATGCGTGGATCTGCGCACGAGCCGAGGCCACCGCGAGGAAGTACCCCTTGTCCAGCGTCTGTTCAGTCCTCCCACCGACCGCCACGACAGCTCTTACAGGCCGAACGCGGTGAGGACCACTTCGTGCAACGTCTCGCCGACGAGTTGACGCAGTTCTGGCGCGCGGCACTGGCACCGTCCTGGCCTGGCATCCGGGCCCGTTTGGAGGCCGACGTCACCGCCCGGGCCTCCGCGACAGCACACCACGGGATCGCAGACACCCTCAACCATCTTGCCCGAACCTGGAATGGCACGATGCCGGACTGACCGTCCACCTCCCTCCCGGCAGCCCCCATCGTCTGAATCTGGACGCTGAGGCCGCAAGGTGCCGAGCGTCTTCACCCACCGGGCTGTCTTCTGCGCCGCCGAACCGCCCGCCGCCTCCTACCACTTGCAGATCCTGCACCGCGCTGGTCTCGTCGCTCGCACACGCCGATCCCGCCACGTCCTCTACCAGCGGCTCGGGTCAAGCCCCGAGAGCAGCCCCGCCCCAGCCTGACGCCGGCTGGCTACCGGCTAGGGGCGTGTCTCAACAACCGCCAACCCTCCTACGTTTCGCGATCATTTCCCACCAGGCGACCAAGCAGTAACGGAAGTCTTCCGCGGTACAGGCTCAAGAGCGAGTATCGGACGGCCGATGACGGTGGCATGGAAGCGCGCTCTCTCGCCGCACGCCGTCCTGTCTCCCGCCGTCTGGTGGCCGCCGGACTGCTCGCCGGGGCGTGGGGGGCGGTGGCCGGGCCTCTGGCCGGGACGTCGAGGGCTGCTTCGATTCGCCCGGGAGTAGCAGACGGCCTGCGGGCGCTGTTCGGGTCGGAGAACCGTGTGATCCGTACGCGCGAACGGGTGGTCGCGGTGACGTTCAACGCGGCCTGGAACGACGCCGGCCTGGACAGCATCCGCGGTGCCCTCGCCCGCCGGCACACGCCTGCCACGTTCTGCCTGACAGGCGACCCCACCGGCCGCTACCCCGAGAATGAAGGAGATTGCCTGCCGGCTCCGGTCCCCCGAACACTGGTCGTGGTGCTGTTGCAGAAGGCTTCCCACGGAAGTAGTCGGTGTGCCGGGAGTTCGCCGAAGAGCCCCTTGTCTTGCGGGTCAGAGCCCTGCGTACGGTCGTGCCGGAGGGCGGTCCGCTGCGATCCGAGGCGGGACCAGAGGTGTGACCGGAGCCGCGCCCAGACGCGCGACCGGAAGTGCGACCAGAGGTGCGACCCGGTGGCGCTTCCGCCCCGTCTCGTGGGAGGCGGGGCCGCCGCTGATAATCATTAGCGCACCCGGACACCGCACCTACCCGCAGTCGCTGGTGCGACCGCCGCACTCTTCGCGGTCGACGCCTGGTTCGACATGATGTCGCGCTCGCCGGAACAGACTTGTACACCGCGCTGTCGTTCTGATCGCCGAGGTACCACTCGCTGCCACCCTCCGCCACCATTTCAATCCGCGCCACACGCCGCACCTGAAAGAGGCAGGATCAGGGGCAGTACATGTCCCCGTCGGGTCGTTGACCGGTGGCCAGGAAGCGGGAGACGGCGCGGTCGCCGCAGGCGTTGCCGTTGGCGAGGTAGGCGTTGTGTCCAGTGGAGTCGACGGTGACCATGACGGCGCGTGCGCCGAGGGCCCGGCGGAGTCTCAGGGCGCCGCTGAGCGGAGTGGCCACATCACGGGCGTTCTGCACGAGCAGGATGCCGGACGGCCCTTGGCCGGTGATTCGTACCGGCTGCCGCGGCGGCGGGTACGGCCAGGCGGCGCAGACCATCGCGTTGCGGGGCATGCCCGCGGTGAGCGGATGCAGGCGGCGGCTGTCGGCTACGGCCCTGCGGTAGTCGGCCGTTGACGTCGGCCAGGCCACGTCGTTGCAGATCGTGCCGATGCTGACCGCGGCGAGGTTTTGCAGCGCCTGGTCCGGCGGCTGCATCGGCGCGGGAGGCACCGTGCCGTGCCGGGCGGCCAGCATCAGCTCGGCCAGGACGGGGAAGCGGCTGGGTGCGTAGAGGCTGTCCAGCATGGTCTGGCGCAGCGTGTTGCCGTTCAGCTCCGGGGGGTTGGCGCCCGGCCAGGGCAGCGGTACCCGGTCGAGGCGGGCGGCGAGGCGTAGGAACAGCGGCCGTACCTCGTCTGCGGTCGTCGCCACTCGGTCCGGATTGCCGGCGCTCGCGGCCCACCGGGCGAACTCGGGGAAGGTGTCCTCCACCCCGCTCTCGTAGGCGTGCAGCCAGCCGCGCTCGACCAGGGCGGGATCCGGGTCGTCGTTGCTGTCCAGCACGATGCGGTCGGTGTGCTGCGGGAACAGCTGGCTGTAGACAGCGCCCACGTACGTGCCGTACGAGACGCCCCAGGCGGCGAGCCGGTGCTCGCCGAGCGCGGCCCGGATGCGGTCGATGTCGTAGACCTCGTCAACGGTGCTGATGTGCTGGATCAGCTCGCCCCCGTTGCGTGTACAGGCCTGCGACAGCCGGCGGGCGGTGGCCAGGTTCCCGTTGATCGAACCGTCCGGGGCCGGCCAGGGCCGCAACGTCGACGTGGCAAGGTCGGGGTGCCGGAGGGCGCAGCTGACGGTGGTGGACGGAGCGAGCCCACGCGGGGCGAAGCCGATCAGGTCGTACTGGTCCCGCACGGCCTGCGGCAGCTTCTGACCCTTCCCGGAAGGGTCGGTGAGGCTTGTGTTGCCCGGCCCGCCCGGAATCAGTAGCAGCGCCCCGCGCCGGATGGCCGGTTTCTCGGCGGGGATCCGGGAGACGGCGATGTCGATGGTGCGGCCGCCGGGGTCGGCGTAGTCCATCGGCACCTTGAGCGAGGCGCACTGCTGACGCGCATCGAGCACGTCGCCCGCGCACCGGGTCCATTGGAGGGCGGGCGAAGAGGGTACCGCTGTCGCGGGAGGGGCGACGCTCAGCGGAGTGGCGAGGCCGAGGAGCGCCGCGGAGACGGTGAGCCAGGCGGCTCGTAGACTTCTGCTCTGCTTCATGAGGACGAGCCTCGCGGATCCGGCGGGCCGCTCACATCCGGTGAACCCCCGCGCTGGCAAGGGGGCTTACCTGCTTGCCGAGAGGCCGTCATGAAGTCCGTCCGCCGCTCCCGGCACGGAGTGAAACGAGGGGCCGGCCTCCGCCTGCGCCTGCGCCTCGATGATCTGGATCAATGGGATCCCCGGACCACTCGTTGATCACGACTCGATAGGCAGGCTGGGCGCGGTGGAGCTGCGTCGCACCCGCCTGGCTAAGTGGTCGGCTCCGAAAGTCCTTCGGGGGTTGACATGAGGTCAGGCGGAGGCCGCTTGGAGGAGAGTTTCGGCTGCGGTGGTGCGGGCGTAGAGGACGGAGCGGCCGGCGCGGTGGGCGCTGACCAGGCCCGCGTTGCGTAGCGCGGTGAGGTATTGGGATACCCCGGCTGGGGAGAGTCCGGTGCGGTGGGCCAGTTGTGTGGTGGAGGCCGGGATCTCCAACTCGGTCAGCAGCAGGGTGCGTGAGCGGCCCAGTATGGCGGAGAGGGTGTCGGCTCGTGTGACGGGCCGTGTGTGCCAGAGTGAGCCGATACCGCGTGCCTGATAGGCGAGTTGGGGTGGATCCGGCGGTGTCGTTCGGGTGCGCAGCCCTGGTCCGGTGAAGGCCGAGGGGATCAGCAGTAGTCCCGTGCCTGCCGTCGTGCGGGTCAGTGGCTGCTTTCGGCGGGCCATCCGCAGCACGTTGTTGTCCCAGCTCAGCGACGTGTGCAGGTCGTTGAGGAGGTGGCCGGTGCCGTGCTCGGCGGCCAGACGGGCCCGGTAGAGGATGTCTGCGTCCAGGACTGCCCGAACGCGTGCCCAGTAGGGGGCGAGTGCCAGTTCCCAGTAGGTTTCTATTTCCTCTGTGACCTTGGCCAGGAGGCCCTGTGGGTCGTTGTGCAGGGCTCGTAGCCGGCGACCGAGGGTTCCCTGGTGGCGGGCCAGGTGGTCGAGGTCCTGGCGGACCCGGTCGGCGGGCGCGGCCCGGATCGCGTCCCGCTCTGCCGCCAGGGTGGGGGCCGGGCCGGCGGGGGCCGTGTTGAGGAAGTCGGGGACGTAGCCGCCGGTGGGCGGGATCAACTCGCAGAGCCATCCCCGGTCCAGCCCGGCGGCCACCAGGCGCGGCCGTACCTGGTCGGCCCAGGCCCGGTGGACCGGATGCGTAGTGCCGGACCTCAGCAATCGGAAGCTGGGCGCGACCTCCCACATCGGTGAGACGGCGAACCGCACTTGCGCCAGATCGCTCGTCGAGAACGCCAGCTCCGCCAGGACAACCACTCCTCAATCGATTCAGACATGTATGAATCAATGGCGGGCCAGCCTACCGTGCGGAGATCATCCCGCCATGACCTCACAGACGATCACCGCAGCGGCATCTGGCACCTGGAAGCTCGGCGACCTGACGGTCAACCGTCTCGGTTTCGGCGCGATGCGCCTGCCGCAGCACGGCGAGGCATTCGCGGACGATGCCGTCCCACGCGACCGCGACCAGGCGGTCCGTGTGCTTCGCCGCGCGGCCGAGCTCGGTGTGAACCACATCGACACCGCCGCGTTCTACTTCTCATCGCTGCGCTCGGCCAACGAGCTGATCAACCAGGCGCTGGCCCCCTACCCGGACGACCTCGTCATCACCACCAAGGTCGGGCCGGGCCGCGATCCCTCGGGTCAGTGGCTGCCGCACGCCACTCCCGAGCAGCTGCGCGGCCAGGTCGAGGAGAACCTGCGTCAGCTCGGCCGTGACCACCTCGACGTGGTGAACCTGCGCATCGTCGGCACCGACTCGATCGCCGAACGCTTCGGCGCACTCGCCGAACTGCGCAAGGCCGGACTCATCCGTCACCTGGGCCTGTCCAACGTCCACCTTCACCACCTCACCGAGGCCCAGGCCATCGCGCCGGTGGTCTGCGTCCAGAACATGTACGGCATCGGCTCATCGCGCGAGCAGAAGGAGTTCCTGGACCTCTGCGGTGAACAGCGCATCGCGTTCGTGCCGTTCTACTCGATCGCCGGCACCGGACGCACCGCCGGCGCGAGCACCGACCACAACCCGGAGGTGCACACCATCGCCCGCGCCCACGGCGTCAGCGCAGCCCAGATCCGGCTGGCGTGGACGCTGCACCAGGGCGCCCACGTCCTGGCCATCCCCGGCACCGGCGACCTCGACCACCTCGCCCAGAACGTCGCCGTCGGCTTCCTGCGCCTGTCGGAGGAAGAACTCACCGCCCTGGCCCCCCCACCACGAGACGGCATGAGCAAGACCCCCATGGCATTGTGATCCACTTCTGCTGATCGGTCTGTCTGCCTTGCCTGTTCCTGCCGCCCTCCCCATAACCCTGACGGCCGCCGAGCGGCAACGGCTGAAGAAGGCGGCCTACGATCATAAGACTCCGCACCAAGCCAGGGTCCGGTCGCAGATCGTGCTCATGGCGAGTCGGGGCAGGTCCAACGCACGGATCGCTGTCGAGGTGGGGGTGCACGTGGACACCATGCGCACCTGGCGGCGCCGGTTCGCCGACGGCGGCCTGCCGGCTCTGGCCGACTGCAGGCGCGGCGGGCGCCCGGCCCGCTTGACTCCCGTGCAGGTCGCCGAGGCCAAGGCCCTGGCCTGCCAGCTCCCGGCCGAGACTGGGGTGCCGCTGGCGCGCTGGTCGTGCCCGGAACTGGCCGCCGAACTGACCGCACGCGGCGTCACCGACACCGTCTCGGCGTCCACCGTGCGCCGCTGGCTTCGTCAGGACGCACTCAAGCCCTGGCAGCACCAGTCCTGGATCTTCATCCGGGACCCGGACTTCCGTGCCAAGGCCCAGCGCGTCCTTGGCCTATACGCCCGAACCTACGAGGGCGAACCCCTCGGCCCAGACGAATACGTGGTCTCCAGCGACGAGAAGACCTCGATCCAGGCCCGCTGCCGCTGCCACCCGACCCTCGCACGTAGGAGCGCAGCGGGCTGATGCCCGTGTGGAGGAAGGCTTCCAGCACGAACGAGCTGTAGGCGAGCGCGCCGATCAACCCGAGGACGGCGCCGAGCCCGAAGCCGTAGGTCCGGGCGTGAAGTCCTGGCGTGGTTCCCATGGCTCACCCACCCAAGTCCTGGGGTTGGGGTGCGAGCAGGGGCACGGACACCGGGAGGTGGCCGGCGAGCCAGTCGAACGCGGCTGGGCATGCCTTGGACCACACGGTGAAGTTGTGTCCGCCATCCGGGGACTCACCTGTGGTGATGGCCACGCGGCCCCGTGCAGCGGCCTTCAGATGGTCGATGGCGCGCTGTGCCTCGGGGTCGGCCCGTCCCGCCACGACGTACAGGGGCAGGCCGACGTGCCGGTGTGCGGCCTGCCACTGCGGGTTGTTCCACTGCCGCACACTGTGCCTGCCCCGGTACAGGTCGCCGGTGGAGGCGTCGGTGACCGGGGCGAAGTATCCGGACAGGGCAGCGGCGGCCGCGTACCGTGCCGGGTGGTGGAAGGCGATGTTGACGGCACAGAACCCGCCGGTGGAGTACCCCATCGCCGCCCAGCTGCGGGGCGCGGTAGAGACCCGGTAGCGTGCCGCGAGCTGCGCTGGTACGTCCACCGCCAGGTAGGTCTCGTTGCGTCGGCCGTCCACCGCGTCCACGCACTCGCCGTCGTGGCCCGGCTCGCTGTCCGTCGGAACGACGACGATCACCGGCGGCATGCAGCGCGCGGCGATCTCCCGGTCCAGCACGGCGGTCATGCCCAGGTGGTGCTGCCAGGCGCCTGGTCCGCCCGGGTAACCGTGGAACAGTTCGATCACCGGGAAGTGGCTGTGGGTCGCAGCCGGTGACGCGTAGACGGCCGGGAGGTAGACCAACGCATCGCGTGAGATGCCGGAGACGGAACCGGTCAGCCGAACGTGCTCGATGCGTCCGTGCGCGGGCGCCACGGGCGGCCCGCCGGTGCCGGCGGAGCAGGGCGTCGCGGTGACGGGCGGCAGCCGGCCGAGGAGGTCATCGAACGAGGTGTAGAAGCCAAACTCGCGGTTGACGACATCGGCCGTCACCACGGCGCCCGCCGCCATCAGCAGCAACAGGCACCCCAGTCGCAGCACCGGAGCCCATCCCGTCGGCCAGCGGTTCCACATCACCATCGTCACGGTGATCAGTGCGATCGAGAGCGCGCACAGCAGGGCCAGGAACGGCCAGCCGGTCAGCGCCATCAGCCCGGCGGTGCGGAATGGCCCGGCTGTGGTCATGACGCCGCCGCGGCCGGATGCCGGACCGCGTTCAGCCTCGGCCTGGCAGGAGGGCGGGTCCGCCCCGATGCCGTGGTGGCCGGGCGCCTGTCACGACGGTCGACGACGAGAGGCCGGGGGTCATTCACCAGCAGGCGGGTGGGGCACGCCCCAGCAGCGCCCGCTGGATCCAGGAACAGCTGGTTCCTCACGGCGCCCCCCTTTCCGACCGTAGGGCCTCGCGGGTGGAGCCATACGCTCGTGAGCGCAAGCGGTCGGCCGGGCGATCGCTGGCCGGGTTCGCACCGGCGTGGACCGCTCGGACCGCCGCCACCTGTACCGATACTCCAGTGTGCCTCGGGAAGGGGCAGGAGACGTGCGGTCGTCCTCCAGCGTGCGGAGTGCCTCCTTCACGGGCACCGGCCTGTTTGCCGAGGTCAGCGGCGCAGCAGGCGACTGCTGAACCCGCCGTCGGCCAACCCGATCAGGGGCTGCCGCACGAACTCCGAGACGTCCTGCGGGATCATCAAGCCCTGCTCCGGGGTACTCCATCCCACTCTGCAGCGCGCCCGCCTCATGTCGATGACACACCACGTCCACCTCGGGGCCACGCCTTCTGGAACAGCGTACGCACGACGCTCCTCGTACGGCTTGCCCACCACCAGCACCGGCTCGGGCACGATCCCGGCCTCGGTCGGCACCTGCTGGGACAACGGCGTTCTGCCCGGTGCTCGCCGCCTGCTCCACGACCGCCGCCTGCGCCACGCCGAACTCCGGCACGTACTCGTGGCAGTGCACCGCCTCGCGGCGCGTGAGGCGCGCACCGGTTCGCCGGACGCGGCCGTAGCTCGTGGTGCATCTGGCGGCAGTCCATGATCAGCGCCCCTTTGTCAACGGAAGATGCCTGAGTGACCCAGTGAAGGCAGGGGCGGGCCGTAGTACCGCCGAACTCGTGGCCGACCTGCGTAGTGCCGCCGCCCGGTTCGCCATGGAGTACCGCAGGGTTGTGCGAGGTGCTGATTCATCACGTCGACCTGAACGCCGACTACACGCCTGCCCAGTGGCCAACCGGCTTCGTCCGGGACATGCTCGGCCGGGTAGTGGCGTCCTTCACTGCTCGCGTCGACGCTCCCGCGATGCGGCCGCACACCACCGACACCGAGATCAGCACCGGTCGACGAGTCCATTGCCACAGCGTCATCGCGTGCACTCCGACGTCGGCCCACGTGCTCGACACCGGCGCTGTCCGGCTGAAGCCCGCACTACCAGCTAGCGGTCACCCGCCAGGCGCCGCAGACGTCCTTCCTCCGGTCACCAGGACGGCGCCGGCGTCCTCGTCCTGCATCAGCCGGGCTTATGGGTCACCGACGCCTGCGGTTCGACGCCACGAGGTCGCTCGTCATGATGTCGCGCACATGCTGGGCCAGTGCGGTCCCCTTCTCACTGTTCGCCGGTCTGTGCGGTCGGTGATGGCCGGGTATCCCTGGCACTCGGTGCTTCGCCGGGCTGACGCGAATCCAGGGAGTAGATGTGGAATGCCCGCCCGATGACGGGCTGTGCGACGTTGCGCACCTTCACGCCGCCGCCTGTCATGCCGTGTTCCGTGCCGGCGTGCGCGTGTTCGTGGACGGCGAGGTCGGCGCCGGCGGTGTCGATGGCCTCGGCGAGGAGGTAGCTGCCGAGAAACGGGTAGATCTCCATCGGTTCTCCGGCGAGAGTGTCGGCCACGGGGGCGAAGTGGGTCAGGGCGATCCGCGCGTCGCACTCGTACCGGTGGAGTTCCTCCAGAGCCGCGCGCAGACCGTCGGCGCGATGGCGTGAATACCGTACGAACTCCTTCATGACGGGCTCGACGAACTCGCCGGCGCACCGGCCCACGAACCCGCCGCCGAACCCCTTGGTGCCGGCCACGCCGATCCGTAGACCGCCGTGGCTCACCACGGTCGCCTCGCCCTCCAGGACGTGTGCTCCGCCCTCCCGCAAGATGGCCGTGACCTCGTCTGGGTGGCCGTCGTGATGGTCGTGGTTACCGAGCACGGCGACGACCGGGACGCCGAGGTCCTTGATCTCTCGTGCGACCACCCGGGCCTCCTCGGGCGTGCCGTGCCGGGTGAGGTCGCCGGCCAGCAGGAGGATGTCGGCGCAGTCGGGCAGGGTCTCGAAAGCCGGGCGGAGCACGCCCTGGCTGTCGAGACCCATGTGGATGTCACCGACGGCTGCGACCCGGATCATGCCAGCTCCTCGCAGTGGTCGGGCGGGCGGCTCTCGGCGATGACGAGGTCGCAGTGGACCGGCACACCCGGCAGTTCCTCGTGGGCAACGCGCCGGATGTCCTCGCGGCATCTGGCGGACGGCACCGTGCCCGTCAGCAGGACCGTCTCGCCGCGGATCTCGGCCCGCACCCCAAGCTCGCTGCAGGGCCCCTCCGCGAGCCGCTCGGTGACGTGGGCCACGCGGTATTCGAGGTTCATCGCTGCTCCTGTTCCTGGTCGGGGCCGATGACGTGCAGCCGCTCCAGAAGGTAGAGGAAGGCGGCGGGCATCGGCTCGTCCCCGCAACTGCGGCGCACCTCCTGCCAGTCGACGTGTCACCGGCCGGTGGGCGAACTAGGCCGACGAGGAGGGCACCACCCTGCGTGAGGTCGCACTGGATTCCGGCTCCATCAGCGCCGAGGACTTCGACCGCATCGCCAACCCAGCCGCCATGGCCCGCCCGCCTCATCGATCGCCGTAGGGGAACAGGATCGACCTCAGGACGGCCGGGGGACGGGCCGGAGTCCGTCCATCAGCAGGTTCAGCAGGCGATCGGCCTGGGCTTTCCGATCAGGCCGGGGGGCCACGGTGAAGGTGCCGATGAGAGCGGCGGCGATGTCTTCGGCCGCGATATCGGCGCGGAGGTCGCCCTCCGTACGGCCTGCATCGAGAATGGTGGAGATGGCCGTCAGTAGCTCGGTCCGGGTCTGCGCATGGGCGACCTGGCCCGAGTCGATCATCGCTCGCAGCGTGTCGAGCATGCCGTTCTTGGCCGCTATCCAATCCCCGAACAAATCCATCCAGCGCCGCAGCGACGCCGCGGGGGGCAAATGGTCGAGCAGTTCGCGGGCGCCGCTCGTCAGACGCACGACCTGGTCCTTGTAGACCGCGTCGACCAGCGACTCGCGGGTTGGGAAGTGACGGTAGAGGGTACCGATGCCGACCCCGGCCTCGCGGGCGATCGCGCGCATCGAGGGCTCAGCGTCGGCCGACATGAACACGCGGGTCGCCACCGAGAGCAGCTGGTCGCGGTTGCGTGCTGCGTCCGCCCGTGGCGTGCGGGTTTCCATCTCGCCAGAAACGGAACATGCTCCGTTTGTGTTACGGTCGTTCATGCAAACGGAGCATAGTCCGCTTCGTTGCTACCTTCGCCGTCGAGGAGAGAGGTGCCATGCAGACACAGAACGACCCATCACCCGCAGCCAGTGGCAGGGCGGTACGGATGCACTCCTTCGGCGGCCCTGAAAACCTGGACATCCGGAACGTCCTGGAACCGCAGGCCGGGCCAGGGCAGGTCCGAGTGCGGGTCACTGCGGCCGGTCTGAACCCGATGGACTGGGTCATGACCGCCGATGCAGACACCGCGGCCACGTTCGGCCTGACGCTGCCGGCCGGGTTCGGGACCGACTACGCGGGTGTGATCGACCAGATCGGCGACGGAGTGAGCGGCTTCGCGATCGGCGACCGGGTGTTCGGCGGTGCCCTGTCTCGCGCGGTTTCCGACTTCGTGGTGGTCGACTCGTCCGGTAAGTTCGCGGCGAACGAGGCCCACCACACGCCTGACGGTGTCGACGACCGCACCGCCGCCACCCTCACGATCGCGGGCCGCACGGCATCCGCAGCCCTCGACGCGGTCTCCCCCGGTCCGGACGACACGATCCTGATCGGCGGCGCTGGCGGCGGGGTCGGCGTGTTCGCCGTCCAGCTGGCCCGCATCGCAGGAGCGCGCGTGATCGGGACGGGATCGGCGACGTCAGCCGACCATCTGCGTGACCTCGGAGCTGAGCCGGTCACTTACGGCGACGGCCTGGCTGAGCGGGTTCGAGCCCTCGCCCCTGACGGCATCACCGCCGCCATCGACCTCCACGGAACCGACACAGTAGACGTGGCGAGAGAACTCGAGGTCCCGGACAGTCGCATCTGCACCATCGCCGCGCAGGTCGAGGGAGTGGTGGCCGCCAACGGCGCGAACGCCGCCCCCGGCGCCCTGGAAGAGATCGCCCGCCTGGTCGCGGAAGGCCGGCTGAGGGTGCCCGTCGCGGCGACCTTCCCGATCGATCAGATCCAGGCCGCGGTCGGGCTACAGGCCGGCCGGCACGTGAAGGGCAAGGTCGTCATCGACCTCTGAGGCCGGCTGCGCACGCAGGCAGTACGACTGCGTCAGGGGGCAAACCATCGTGACCAGGATGGCGGCCGATCAGCCCCGGCTCCGCCCGCCCAGGATGAACGGGTTTCCCCGCGCTGCAGCGGTCAGCGCGGCAGCCGCGTGCTCATTGGACATGGCTGTGAGGAGTCCTTCCAGGGGTACCGGTCGGGGGTGATGAGAGGGCCGGAATCCGTGTCGTGCCGGCCCTCCCACTCCCTTTTGCGCGTCAGCCGGGCCAGATTCCGGTCAGATTACGGGTGGCGGTGGCTCCGGCGCGGTCGACAGCCGCCTTGACCGCGGCGAAGATCGCGCCTTGCAGCGTGGCGGCCAGCAGCACCTCAGTCCAGGAGCGCTCTTCGTCGGTGGCGTCCGGGGCGTCATCATCATGGCCGAGCACCTTCCATGTCTGCTTGAACAACGCTCCCGCAGCCATGCCGCTGACGGCGCCGAGCGCGAGCCCGACCGGTTTGTAGGCGATTTTCGATGCCTTCACCAAATTCACCCCTTCCGGTGGCGGCAGGCCAGCCACAGCACGACGGCCACGCCCGCTGCCGCCAGCAACAGGTTGCGGTTGTCCCGCGCCAGCTGCGCCCCCTGGGCCGTCTTGTGCCGCACCGGCTCGGGCGCCTTCTCCTGCCACAACTGACCGGCCTGAGCCGCCTTCGCCCGGGACTGCTCGGCGGCCTGGGCGGCCTTCTCCTTGACCGGGTCGGGCAGCCGGTCCTGCGCCTGGTGGGCCAAATCGGCGCCCTTCGCCTTCAGCTCCCCCGCCTTCAGGGCAACTTGCTCCTTCAGCTCGCCGGCTTTCGCGGCGGCCTGTTCCTTGGCCTCAGCGGCCTTCTCGTGGGCGCGTGCCCTGACATCGGTCTTCGCCGCGATCGCCTCGACCGTCTCACCGAGCTCCTCGCGAGTCTGCTCGACCTGCTCACGCAATTCCTCGGTGCTGGCGGCGGTGGGCTCGTCATGGGGCGGCTGGGTCATCGGTGCGCACTCTCCTTGATCTCGGCCACGTCGGCCTTCACGTTCTCGACCGTCTGCTCCGGCGCGGGCGGCGCGGCCTGGCCGACCTGCTTCTTTCCACTCATGGCCATCACCGCGGCGATCACACCCAGCACCGCCGTAACGATCAGCGCCGCCGCCCACACCGGCAACGGCACCGCCAGCGCCGCGATCACGGTGGCTACCAGCGCCTGCAGCATCAGGAAACCGACGACACCGGCACCGCCGAACAGGCCACCGCCCCTGCCGTAGTGCTTGCCCTTTTCCTTCATCTCCGCCTGCGCCAGCCTCAGTTCGCCGCGCACCAGCTCGGTCAGCTGCTGCGAGGCCCGCTGCACCAGCTCGCCCACCGGGTCCTGGCCGAAGCGGCCCGTGCTGTGGCCGGATCCGGCAGAGTGCGGCTGCGTGCTCGACACGGCGGTCACCTCCCGTCTCTCTCAACATCCTGCAGGCCGGGCCTGCGTCATGCGCCCGACCATCCGATGAACGCGCGAGTACCCCGAACGGGCGAGTTCAGGGCGGCTATGGCCCACTTGCGGCAACGGCCAGGAGGTGGGCCTGCGGGGTTTGACCGCGGATGCATGGGTTAGCCGCATGGTGCGGCTGACAGGTTGCGGCGGCGGCCTGTCCGGCTTGTCCCCGGTGTGCCTGACGGCTCGCCCGCCGGGCACACAGCCGGCCCGCTCGAGCAGGTTCCGAGCGGGCCGGCGCGCCTCTTGCGAGGTGGGCGCGGTCAGGTGCCGCGCCGTTCTTCGTCGTTCACGCCCTCGGCGTCGGCGGCTACCTCGCTGGGATAGTGAGCGCCGCTTTGCACCCGCTCGAGCGCCTCCATGGCGGCCGACGGCGCACACGCAGCGCCGGCGGCTGGCCACGTGGGTGCGACGGCGGCGTGAAGGCCACCGCGGCGGCGGTGTGCCCGGAGGGGAAGAAGGAGGAGCCGGGGCGGTCGTCGACCTCGTCGTGGGGAACCAGTTCTTCGTCGGCCGGGGGCGGTCGGCCAGCTGTTTGCACAGGCCGTGGCAGATGAGCTGGGCCATGACCAGGGAGGCCAGGCCGACCGCCGCTGCCTTGCGGACGCCCAACCCTCCCAGCGATGCCATTGCGGCCGCGGCGGCGGCACCACAGCTTCGTGCTCTCTGCGGCCGACGCGGCGGGATGCGGGAGGCCGCCTGTTCGGTCAGCGACCGATCAGCGTCACGCAACGTGCCAGAAGCCTCATGGTAGGCAAGTATCCCGAGGTCACCGCCCTACACCCGAGATCATCGGGGGGCGGGTCACACGTCGCCCAGGCGGCGTCGGTCCTCCTCGTCCCACTTCCGGGTGTCACGGGGCTGGGTGTACGGCTCCGCCTCGGGCGGCAGGCCGCCCGTGACGGCCCGCTGGCGTACGGTCTCCGCGTCGAATTCCAGGCCCATCAGGATGGCCAGGTTGGTGATCCACAACCAGAGGAGGAAGACGATGACGCCGGCCATGGTGCCGTAAGTCTTGTTGTACGAGGCGAAGTTCGCCACGTAGAACGCGAAGGCGGCGGACGCGAACATCCAGATCACGAGGGCCAGGAAGCTGCCCGGGGTGATCCACCGAAAGCCGTTCACCCTGGCGTTCGGACTGGCCCAGTACAGGATCGCGATCATGACGGTGACCAGGATGACCAGGACGGGCCACTTGGCGATCGACCACACCGTCAGCGCCGTGTTCCCGATCCCGAGCGCGGTACCGGCGTGACGGGCCAGGCCGCCGGTGAACGCCACGATCAGCGCACTAACCACCGCGAGCACCATCAGCACGACCGTCACGCCGATGCGCACCGGAAGGATCTTCCACACCGGGCGGCCCTCCGGCATGTCGTAGACGGCGTTCGCCGCGCGGATGAACGCCGCCACATAGCCGGAGGCCGACCACACCGCCAGCACAATGCCGACAAGCGCCATGACGGAGCCGACCCCGGCGTTGCTCTGCAGCTGCTCCACAGCCCGGGTGATGATGTCCCGGGCCGAGCCAGGAGCGAACTTCTTGATGTTGGCCAGCACCGCGCCGGTCGCCGACTTGCCGGTGATGCCCAGCAGCGACACGAGCACCAGCAGCGCCGGGAACAGCGACAGCACCCCGTAGTAGGTCAGGGCCGCTGCGCGGTCGGTCAGCTCATCGTCCTTGAACTCCCGCAGCGCACCCCTGAGCACGGCACCCCAGGCCCCTTTGGGCAGCTTCGTCGGCGCGTGCGGTGCCCGACGCTCCACCTCAGGCCCGGGCCCGACCTCCTCGGGCCCCGGCACCTCGCGTTCCCGGGCCTCATCGCTGCCGTGGTGCGCATTCCGCCCTGGCAGATGCAGCTTCGCCATAACCCCCGGGTAACCCACCAGGGCCCCGCCTAAAGAAACTCTCCACACTTCGACGGGATTGACAGAGGCGCAACGGGAGCCGGTCGGTAAACGCATCACCGCCCGTATCGCACTACTGGACCAGTCGGGCGGCAGCCTGATCGGCCGCTGCCCCGCCTGACCCCGCCCCGGCTTGGTCCCGCACGCCCGACCTGGTCACCTTCTGCGGGCGAAGGCAGCGTGGAGTTCGGCCAGGATCATCCCGGGCAAGGCGGCAGCCTGCGTGCACGTGATGATCTGCTCGGCGATCAAGGACAGCTTGGTGTTCGTGTGCTGTGAGACCTCACGCAGCACGGTGAATCCGGCACGCGGACTGATCCTCCCTATCGCCACAAGGACCCCGATGGCGTGATCGACAACCGCGTGGGAGACGACCGCCCGCTGCAGCTGCTCGTTTTCCGCCCGCAGCTGTACGACGTCCTGCGCGAGGCCGTCGACGCGGGGACGAGCGCCGGGTTGTCGGGCAGAGACCGCGGCGGAAGTTATGCGTATCACCGTAAGTGTCAGCGGAGCGGGGGACGCATGTTCGCCTGCCCCGCTTCCCCGTGCGCAACCCCGTGACCCTGGAACGTCACGGGACATTGACTGGAACGTGCTGAACTCCCCGAGCCTGACTCGGAGAACTCGAGAGGCTGGCTTCCGAACCCCGCACATGGCGGGTAGCCCGGTGGTCAGCTGTCATGTCGACATGCTCAGGCCGAGTCAAGGTGCCGCGGACCACGTCCGGCCGGACCCCGGTCGGCGGACAGCCGGCCCATGCTGTGGACCAGACGCAGATGAGCGCCCCGGGCATGGTGCGCCACCCGCGGCCGACCCCGCAGCCCCTCCTCAATGCGGTCCATTGCGTACAGCAGCAGGCCCAGCATGGGCAGCAACAACACGGCGACGGCGATCACAGCGCGCATCCCTCCGGCCGGCAACGCCTGACCGGGTTCCCACCCATACCCTGGCCAGCAGCCGTCCCGTGTGAAGGTCTGGTGACCACTCAGGGCGCGGACAGCTGCAGACGGTGGGCCTCCGTCCTCCCGGGGATCATGAAATGCGGCGGTGGAAGCATCCCATAACGGTGACCGAGCGCGGATCTCGGGCCCCCTTCGCCGCGAGCATCCGGCGAGATTCGGCAGGGTCCGACGTCCGCCTCCCTCCGCCGACTGCCCCCGCGGGTTGCGTTCATGCAGGGCCAGGGCGGGAGCCCGCGTGCGGCAGAGGGCGCCGACGGCGCACCCCGTGTGAGCACCTGGGGCACACGGTAAAGCGCGCGGGGTGGGGTACCCGACGGGGAGCGCGGTGACAGCGCCGGGCCCGGGCCTGGAACGGGGGCCGCAATGTGGTGATGGCAGACGGCGAGCTGATCGGCCTGGTCAGCGACTACGATCTGGTCGGTGCCTTCGCGAACGGAGCCGACGCCCGGCGGGGGCCCGTGGCCGAGGCGGTATCCCAGGAGCCGGTCACGGTCCACGTGGACGAAGACATCGACCGCGCCGCGCGGAGGATGCGCGCCTGGTCGGCGCGGTACGCGGCCGTGATCGCCGACGGTGAACCAGCGGGTCTCGTCCGTGCCGATGACGCTGCCGTCGAGGCGCCCTCGGCACCCTCCGGTGGCGCCGACGCCGAATCTCCACGCCAGTGCCGGACCCAGCATGTGACGGCGCCATCGCGACAACCGAAGAACGAGGACGGGAGACATCGGGAAGGAGAGTCGACCGATCATGCGTATCGCGTTTCTGACAGCGCCCGAGGGCGTCGAACAGGTGGAGCTGACCGAGCCCTGGCAGGCGTGTCTTGCGGCCGGGCACGATCCGGTGCTGGTGTCGACCGGTCCCGGCCAGGTCCAGGCCTTCCACCACCTCGACAAGGCGGACACGTTCACCGTGAACGAGGTCGTCGGTGATGTGTCCGCGGAGTCCTTCGGTGGCCTGGTGCTGCCCGGCGGGGTGGCCAATCCGGACTTCTTGCGGATGAACGAGAAGGCCATCGCGTTCGTGAAGGACTTCTTCGACCAGGGGCGTCCGGTCGCCGCGATCTGTCACGCGCCGTGGACGCTCATTGAGGCAGATGTAGTGCGGGGCCGGGAGCTGACCTCGTGGCCGAGCCTGCGCACCGACATCCGTAACGCCGGCGGCACCTGGGGGGACGAGCAGGTGAAGATCTGCGGCCACGGGCCCAACAAGCTCGTCACCAGCCGGAAGCCGGACGACCTGAAGGCGTTCTGCGCGGCCTGTCTGGACGTGTTCGAGCAGGAGGGAGCGAGCCGATGAGCGCGACCCCCGACCGCAAGGACGAACAGCTCGATGCCTTCCGCGCCCCCGACCCCGCTTCCGGGCCGCTGACCACGGACCAGGCCGTGCAGGTCGACCACACGGACGACTCGCTGGCCGCCGGCGAACGCGGGCCGACGCTGATGGAGGACTTCCACGCCCGGGAGAAACTCACCCGCTTCGACCATGAACGGATCCCGGAGCGGGTCGTCCACGCACGCGGCGCGGGCGCGTACGGATACTTCGAACCGTACGAATCCTGCGCCGAGTTCACCCGCGCGGCCTTTCTCCAGGACCCCTCCGTGCGCACGCCGGTCTTCGTACGGTTCTCGACCGTGCAGGGGCCCCGTGGCTCCGCCGACACGGTGCGCGATGTACGTGGCTTCGCCACTAAATTCTATACGACGGAGGGGAATTATGATCTCGTCGGGAACAACTTCCCAGTGTTCTTCATCCAGGACGGCATCAAGTTCCCGGACTTCGTGCACGCGGTGAAACCGGAACCGCAGAACGAGATCCCGACCGGCGCCTCGGCCCACGACACCTTCTGGGACTTCGTCTCACTCCAGCCGGAATCCCTGCACGCTGTCATGTGGCTGATGTCGGACCGGGCGATCCCGCGCAGTTATCGCATGATGCAGGGCTTCGGGGTGCACACCTTCCGCTTCGTGAACGCCGAGGGTCGTGGCACGTTCGTGAAGTTCCACTGGAAGCCGCGGCTCGGCGTGCACTCGCTGGTGTGGGACGAGGCGCAGGAGTGCCAGGGCCGTGACCCGGACTTCAACCGGCGCGACCTGTGGGAGGCTATCGCGGCCGGGGCGTACCCGGAATGGGAGCTGGGAGTCCAACTCGTGCCGGAGGAAGACGAGTTCGCCTTCGACTTCGACCTGCTGGACGCCACGAAGATCATCCCGGAGGAGCAGGTCCCGGTCCGGCCGATCGGCCGTATGGCCCTGAACCGCAACCCGGAGAACTTCTTCGCGGAGACCGAGCAGGTCGCCTTCCACACCGCCAATCTCGTGCCCGGGATCGACTTCACCAACGACCCCCTGCTCCAGGCCCGCAACTTCTCGTATCTGGACACCCAGCTGATCCGGCTGGGCGGGCCCAACTTCAGCGAGCTGCCGGTGAACCGCCCAGTGGTCCCCGTGAACAACAACCAGCGCGACGGCTATCACCAGAGCACGATCCATCGCGGCACGAGTTACTTCCCCAACTCCCTCGGCGGCGGCTGTCCGGCCCCGGCAGGCATGGACAGCACGGCCTACACGCACTACGCGGAGCGCATCGACGGCGCCAAGGTCCGCCGCCGCAGTGCGAGCTTCCAGGACCACTACAGCCAGCCGTCGCTGTTCTGGAACAGCATGGCCGGCTGGGAGAAGCAGCACATCGTGCAGGCGTTCCGGTTCGAACTCGGCAAGGTCGGGCCACAGAACGTGCGAGCCCGGACCATCGGTCAACTGTCCCAGGTGGATGCCGAGTTGGCGAGCCAGGTTGCGCGGGGCATCGGGGTGCCCGAGCCGCAGGACGGTACCGGAGCGGCGTCCAAGCAGTCCTCACCCGCCCTCAGCATCGAGGCGCTGTCTACGGAGGGGTCGATCCGCACCCGCCGGATCGCCGTACCGGCCGCCGACGGAGTGGACGACCGCCAGGTCGCCTCGATACGTGAGTCGCTGGGCCACGAGGGCGCGATCGTGGAGGTGCTGGCCGCGACAGACGGCACCGTGCTGGCAGCCGACGGCGAACCGTGCCCGGTCGACCGTGCGCTGCCCACCGTGGCCTCCGTGCTGTACGACGCCGTCGTGCTCCCCGGCCATGCCATGGACACCTCACCGCTCACCGGCGATCAGGACGTGATGCGTTTCGTACGGGACGCCTACCGCCACGGCAAGCCGGTGGCCGCGCTCGGCAACGGAGTGGACGTACTGACGGTCCTGGAGCCGGAGGGCGTCCGCCTGTCCACGCAGTCCCATCAGTTGGTGGCCGACCAGGGCGTGGTGACCGACGCCGGACCGCACCCCGCGAGTGCCGAGTTCGCACGGGCGCTCGTCGCCGCCATCGGGGCACACCGCCATTGGGGCCGGCCGCCGGCACGCTGCTGAAGCCGACGCGCCAGGTGCCCCTTCGCGCGGCGGACTGCGGGTACTCGCGAAGCGGGGTATAGGAGCGGACGTCCCCCGGTCCTTGTCGTGAGGGAGAAAACCCAGCAGGTTCGCGAGATCATGACGACGGGCATCGTCACGGTGGGCCTCATGACATCGGTGGTCGACGTCGCCCAGCTGATGCGTCGTGGGACGTCGGCGACGTGCTGGTGGTCGACGAGGGCCGGCTGCGCGGAGTGGTGATCGACCGGGACCTGGTCGTCCGGGTCATGGCCGAGGGGACACCGGGGCCAATACCCAGGGTTGACTCAACCGGCCGGGCTGAGGCTCTTCGCCGAAGACCCAGGGCGCCAGTACGACCTGCCAGCCATACGGGTCCTCCAAGAGAACGGCGCTGTGTTCCGGCCAGTAGGGGTTCGCGGCGGGAACCGGGCTGTACCCGAACTCGGCGAGCCGCCGGGTGGCGACCTCGACGGCTTCGGGGCCGCGAAGGTAGAGCACCAATTGGTTCTCCGGGTGCGGCTCGGGGATGCGGGGTGGGTCGCCGTGCTGCAGCAGTTCCATATGCCTCTTCGCCAGTGCATAATCAGCCACACGAGCGGCCTGCTGTCCCCCCGTCGGCGGGCCGCTTCGGCCATGTCCCAGGACACCCGCATCCGCCGTCACCGCTATCCCCCGGATACCGGGAGCGCCGAGTGGACCTCGAACGAACCGCTGCTGCCACGGTCGCCTGCGAGACCACCACAGGCGGCAGGCCGAACAATCGTCCCCGCCGCGAGATCGTCGACGCCCTTCACATGTCACGTCGGCACCGGCTGTAACCGGCCGCTGCCTGCGGACTTCACGCCGTGCGGTGAAGCGAGCCCAGGCAGGCGCAAGACTCTGGGACTCGATCGTCTGCCATGGCAGGCCCAGAGCCCCCCGCCTTCTCGCGGCCCCTGATCCCGAGGCCGGTACACGGTCAGGGGCCGCTGACACGCGTGCGCCGTGTCGCAGCCTTCAACGCCACCACGACGGGCAGGACACGCCAGAGTCAACAGCGGGGGCCTCCCGCAGGAGGCCCCCGCCACCGAGTCAGGCGGTGGCGAAGTCAGGGGCGATACGCGCCGCTGCGGCCGCCGCGTGGCGCTTGACCTGCTTGTCGTCCAGGTAATCCAGGCCGAGGTCGGTCATGAGCCGGTCGGCCTGCTGGCGCGCCAGCGCCTCCAGGGTGTTGGTCAGGTTCTGGCTATCGATCGGCTGCCCGGACTCCTTCAGCTTCCGGGTGGCTTCCCAGGCTGCCGCGTGGCCGGCCTGCTCCTCGGTGACGTTGCGGTCCAGGACGGTGCCGCCGTAGATGACGGTGTGGGCGTCCTTGTACTGCCTGATGCTGTGCTGGGGCACGGTTTCTCCTCGTATAGGGCCCGGCCGATCTCTTGCCTGCCGGCCGGACACCACCCCAGACAAACCCGAATCGACCGGCCCACGCCCGGCGAAGACCTCCGAACGAGTGGCCTCCGGAGTCGGCACGCACCGTGGGTAGGCGATTCTACTGACCGACCTGCCGCCGAAGGGATGACGAGTTCCCTCGCGGCGGGGGCCGCCGGGCACGGTTCGACGTTGATCCGGGCATGGGCAATGCGAACGACCGGGCAACCGTGGCGGGCTTCTCTGAGCGGACTGAGCTGCGTCGTCCCGTGCACAACCGAGCGGCTCCAAATCCCTACGCCGCCGTCCGTGCGGTGCGGACTGGCAGACGCCGAAGCTTCGATCTGGGACTACGTGATCAGGAGGTCGACCGTCCCGGCGACCCCTCACCGATCGCTCTCTGTAACGGAATTACGCCAATTCAGTGACAAGCGCTAGGGGCGAGACAGCCACGGCTGGCGGGAGATCGCGTGGCGCGACCTGCGACTTCGTCGAAGGCGACAGACGTTTCAACGGCTCCCGCCCGACATGCCGCTCCGCCGCTCTCGGGCCAGCCTGAATTCGCGAGCCGCCCGAATGGCCGACTCGCTCCCAGGGAGCAACTCCGACGAATCCAGGAGACCCACAATGAGCATCACCCGAAGGCGCCACGCCCGTGCGCTCGCCGCCGGTGCCATGTCCGCCGCCCTGCTGTCGACCGGTACGGCCGGAGCCGTCGCCGCGACCGGGACGCCGAGCCCCAAGCCCTCCGCGACCCGTACCGGCATGCCGAGCACGAAGCCGACGCGGACGCCGACAGCGATGGGCTCGATCACCGTCGCTGCCAACCGCAAGGCCGTCAAGGTGGGCAACACCGTGGTGTTCACGGGCCGGGTCAGGGGCATCAAGGCCGGTTCCACACTGGTGCTCCAGCACATGCACAACGGCAAGTGGACCACGCTGAAGACCACGGCGGTCGTCAACAAGAACGGCACCTACACGATCAAGCGGACGTTCACCAACAAGGGCACCGAGCGGGTGCGGGTGGCGACCAAGTCCGGCACGTTCCACTCCTCGCCGGTCACCGTGCAGGTCAGCTGACGGTGAACTGAAGCGGTTCTGCAGCCGATCGCAGCGCTTTCGGACCCGCAGCGGGGCTGGACAGGGTCTGTTCCTGTCCAGCCCCGCTGCGGCGTCAGCCGAAGTGAGCTGTCCTGCGGCGACCCAGGAGCGGAGCCGGTTGGCGGCGGCGCAGAAGGGCAACGCACGCAGAAGCGCGGAGCGCCTACCGGCGCTTTCGGTGCTGCTGTTCCGCGGGCGTTGACGCCGCCACTGAGGTCTGGGACCTCCTGTTCTGCTGGGGGAGGATCGGGGCTGCGATGGTGGAGCGTCGGTGGTCGGCTTCGGCGCGGCGGTTGGGTGCTGGGTTTCGGCCGGTGTGCTGGATACGGGTGATCAGCACACGGGCAGGTT
This sequence comes from Streptomyces sp. FXJ1.172, assembly GCF_001636945.3. Lineage (NCBI taxonomy): Bacteria > Bacillati > Actinomycetota > Actinomycetes > Kitasatosporales > Streptomycetaceae > Streptomyces > Streptomyces sp. FXJ1.172. The sequence continues at coordinate 569,171 of NZ_CP119133.2, forward strand.
GCCGAGCGGTGTCCAGCTCGCGCTGTGCAGCGGCCTCCTCGAGGAGCCGGTGGGGTAGGTGGCCGCGGGCTTCGGCGTCGGCGAGGACGGCGGCGAGCGCGGGCCAGGCCGGATCGGCGAGGATCTGATCGGCGTGGTCGGGGACTGCTGCTCGCACATCACTGGCCAGAAGGTGGCGGGCTTCCTCCCTGGGCGGTCGAGCGGCGAGTTCGGTGAGTGTCGGGGCAAGGGCGTGATCGGCGGCCGACTGGAGGTGCTGGACGGCTTGACGGGCGGCGTCGGCCTGGTGGGCCTGGTTCTTCGTGCCAGCGCCGGGCGACGACGGCAGCCCAGACAAGGGCAGCGAGCAGAGTGGCGAGCGCGCTGCCGTCGGGGCCGGTGGCGGTGTGGACGGTGTCACGGGCCGCGCTGCGCAGCGCCTGGGCGGCTCGGTCTTCGGTCCGGATCTGGGAGCGCTGGGCTCGGGCGAACACCTTGGATGCGGCTTGGAGTTCGGCACGCAGGTTGCCAGTGGCCTTCTGGGCGGTGGCTTCGAGCAGTTCGCCAAGGGCAGCGACGTGGGCCTGGACGTGTGTTTCGTCGGCGAGGTCGGTGTGGAGGATGTCGAGCGTGTCGGTGGCTTTATGCCAGCGGGTGCTGGGGCGGTCGCGGCGGGCGGCGGGGTGCTCTTCGGACCTGCCGGATTCAAGGCGAGCCCTGATCTTGGGCAGGGAGAGATCGGCGATCTTGCCTCCCGGGGGGAAGATCTGCTCATCGTCCTCGTTGAGGTCGCCGGGGCGGCCGACGGCGTAACCGAGGAGATCTCCTGAAGGGCCGCGCCGGACCTTGACCTCGATGCCGGCGGGCGCGATACCGGCCGCTCCCACCGGACTGCCTTCCTTCTCCCCATGCGCCACCGATTCCCGGCCGTGTCCAGGACACAAGAGTAGACAGCCGCCGTCGGCTCGGTCCGAGTGAGCCGAGGCCGCCCATTGCCCGGGCGGCCCCTGCGCCTCCTGCTCGGCGCCGCCTCACTCGCCCAGCACACCGCCCACGGCACCGTCCCGACCGCCGTGCGCGGCAACTTCGAGGGCACCGAGACCCGGATCGGGATCCCCGGCAGCACCCTGTTCGGCGTCTCCGCCACCGCCGACGGCGCGAACGGCGCCACCTACGGCAGCTTCTCCGGCATCGGCGGCGGCGTCCTGCTGCTGGCCATGATGCTAGGTGTCCCCGGGCTTGTGGTCCATCAGGCGAGAGATGCCCTCCGAGTGCACCGAGGCCGAAGGGTGCATGACATCCACGGTCCCTGGCCTCCGAGGGGGAAGAGCCAGGGGCCGTCTGCCATGACAGCACGTCACCGGACCACGAATCCAGCAGCCCCAGCCCAACGCCGGAGTGCACATGGGACCGCTGAACCCTCCGATAGACGCATGTCACCTGCCTCAACTCGTACGTCCGGCTGTGGTTACGGAGTCGTCAACCTCCCCGCCCCGCCCGCGCGTCGACGGACGCGTATAGACCTCGCCTCCTGGCACAATGCCCTGGTGCAACCGCTGCCGGTTCCCTGCCCCGCCCACCTCATCCCGGACGTCACCGGCACCGACGCCTTCCACGACGTCTACCGGAACGCCATGGCGCACAACGCCGTATTCGTCGCTATCGAATCCGAGAAACGTCAGCGGTGGACCGTGAAGGCGGACACGCTCACCGTCGGCTCCGGCCACGCTGTCACCGACGCCGTCAACGAAGCGATCCGGACCACGATCACCCGTCTGATCCAGAGCCACGAAGTCGATCTGGACGCCTACACGGGACCGATCTATTTCATGATGCACGGCGTGGGAAGCGAAGAACGGGCCCGCGAACTCGCCGCCGCACTCCACGCCGCCCTGTACGGAGACCTGGAACCCCTGACCCGCGCCGTCCCTCCCGCCTCCTGACCGCACGCAGCTACCCAGCACCACGCCGTCGAACAGGAGACGACGCAGGGCCGATCCGGGGCGGGCGCCGAAGCCGGCAGCGTGCCGGTCCTAACGCGGCGGCCGCCCTAAGGTGCCCCGATCGCGAGCTTCCGTGCCGTCCTCATCCCCGAAGTGAGCCCAGCACCGCGTCTGTCGGCAAGATCTTCCAGAACCCGTGCGACGACGGGAGAACAGTGCGGCGGATTCGGCATCGACTGGGCCCAACGGGCCATGACGCTTCCCGTACGGCCTATGGCCGCACTATGAGTCGACGCGGATGGTGGAGAAACTGGCATCGGACCCGTATAGATCGATGGAGGGCCTTCCACCATGACTGAGCCGGTTGGCGGCCGCGCCACCCTCCGGGCGGACGACTCTCCGACCGGGTCCGGGGCGTTGCCCGCTGCGATGGGGGCCGGTTCGGTCCGCACCCTGGGAGGACTTCAGCGGACTGGTTCAGTGCCTGGCACTCGTCCCACTCAGTGGTTACTTTCAGTGAGAGGTCTCCGGTGCTCTCCTTGGTTGGACAGTAGTAGCGCGCACTGTGGCGATCCGGCCGCTTACCGCACTCGCTTGGCTGCGCAGCGGCACGAGGGAGGCCGTGATGCGGAATCTGTCTTACCCGCAGTACGGCAGTCACACGGTGGCTTTTCTGTCGCCGATCTGGACCAGACTTCCGGCCGCCGATCGTGTTGGCGTGGCCGCGGCCGTGCTTGCCGTAGCCTTTCTCGCCCTGGTCGTCGGGGTAAGGGTGCGCCAGGCCCTCGACCGGCCACCGAAGCGGCGTACAGAAGCGCAGGACGTCGTGCGGATGGACGCGTCGTGGTTTACCGCGCGCTCCTTGGACGGGCTATCCCGCGGAGGCGGTCCGCACGACTCTGAAGGGGCCGGACGCACCACCTCTTCCGGCACTGGATCTGCCGCCCATGCGGTACGCGTGTAACCGTTCGCCCCCAGGCCCCGGTCGCTGTCCCCCTGCCGGCCGGGAACTCAGGGGCCGAGCACGACCGCCGGTACCTCGCGCTCCACCACGGCGAGCGCCTTGGCGTGGCTCCCCACGGCGTCGTAGTCGAAGGTAAGGGTCACCTCCCGGACCTGGTCGGCCAGCGGCTGGAGCAGCTCCCACTGCCGTATCCGCCGGGCGGGGCAGTTCGGCAGGGGTGCCTCGGTGTCCGTGCTGCGCAGGGTGGTGACGGGGGCGTTGACGTTGTTGTCGGCGACGTTGGCCAGCGCAACCTACAGGTCGTTCAGCTGGGTGCCGTCGGGAGGTGACCCGGTGGCCTCAGGACCAAGTGCCGCTGTACCGATATCCCGAGGCCGAACCCCCACACACTGGGCCTATGCCGGTCCTGCTGGAGGGGCCGGCGGATGCACAGGACCGCCACCAGGGAGAGCAGGAAGCTCAGCGCGTTGTCGGCGAAGGGCAGCGCCCGGCCGATCCCGAACAGCAGGCCGCCCAGCGGCGGTCCGGCCAGCGACACACCATAGGTGCGCGCCTCGTTGCGGGCGACGGCGGTGGTGAGCCGGTCGAGCGATACGAGGTTGCGGACCGCGGCGTGCTCTGCGGTGCTGAACACGGCCGTGGCGGCGGCGCCGGAGACGACCACTGCGAGGATCACCGGCAGCGACGCCGCGCCCGCCACGACGGCCCAGCCGAGCAGGGCCTACCCGGCGAGCCTGAGCACGTCGCACAGAACCATCACTCGGCGCCGGTCGAACCGGTCCACGAGGACCCCGGCCGGCAACCGGCACACCATGGTGGTGACGAGCCCGGCCTGCGCGGCGGACCCCCAGGTCGGACAGGCACTGCCCGGTCCCCAGCAGGTTGAAGTCGCGGTTGCGCGACAGGTCGAGTGAGCCGTCAGCGGTCGGCCCGGCCACGTCCTCGGTGAGCGGCGGCCAGCTCACACCGGGTTCTTGGCGCTCGCCGGGCTGCCGCCGGGCGGCTCGGAGCCGGGCACCGGGCCGGCGGAGGGCTCGGGGCGGGCTGGGGCCGGGGCGGGCACGGTAGCGGCCGGAGCCGCATCCGCCGCTCCGGCGGCCAACGGAGCACGGTCCGCCGCTACGGCCCGGGAGGGCGCCCGGTCCGCTGGCCCGGTGCCCGACCCGGCGTCGGCGGGCAGGGTGGGTACGACCAGCATCTTCGTCACGGAGCCGTCCTCGTCGACGACGTCCCGGACGTGCCGGAAGCCCAGTCGGCGGCACATGGCGAGGCTGGCGGTGTTGTCGGCGCCGACCATGCCGTACGCCTCGGTGAGCCCGAGGTCGTCGGCGGCGTGCCGGAGCAGGCCGCGCACCACCTCGGCCCCCAGTCCGCGGCCCCAGTGGGCGGGGGCGAGCGCGGTGACGAGTTCGTGGCCGTCGACGTTGCCGGTCGGCTTGATCTCGGCGTGGCCGACGTAGGTGTCCGCCAGCCACAGGCCCCACACGTCGAAGCGGCGCTGGGGGTAGACGTCGGTGAGGATGGCGCGGAACAGGGTGCGCAGGTCCACTTCGGGCACCAGATCCTGGCCCATCCAGCGGCACACCTCCTCGTTGCGCAGGAGGGCGACGAAGTGGTCCTCGTCCTCGGCTCTGTAGGGGAGAAACTCCAGGCGTTCGGTGTGGAGTACGGGGATCATGGCGGGCTCCTCGGGATGGTGCGGCACGGTGCTGGGTGGCCGAGGGCGGTGGGGCGCCCGGAGGTGGTGCGGTCGGGGGGCGACGGTGCCGGGCCGGCGGCGGGCCGGCCCGGCGTGCCGTGGTGCGGGCCGGTCAGGCGCCGGCGTTCTCCATGCGCTCGCGCAGGCTCTTGGGCCGCATGTCGGTCCAGACCTCGTCTACGTAGGCGGAGCACTCGGCCTCGGTGCCCTCCTTGCCGACGGGCTGCCAGCCGGCGGGCACCTCGATGTCGGCGGGCCACAGGGAGTACTGCTCCTCGTCGTTGCGCAGCACCTGGTAACGGGTGTTCTCGTCCATGTCGGGCTCCTTCGTCCTGTGGGTGTCGTCAGTACGGGCGTCGTCGTGCAGGTGTCGTCGGGTGGAGGTCGTCCTGTCGCGGAGGGGCGCGGGAGGGGTGCGGGCCGTGCCGGGCGGTGGCCCGGCACGGTGCCCCGCGGCCCGGCAGGGCCGTCACCGGCCTCCCCGGGCGTGCCGGGCCAGCTGCCGCAGGGCCCCGGCGAACTCCTCGGCCACCCGGCGCACGGCCGCCGTGTCGTGGACGCCGGGGCGGTGGTGCCATGTGAAGGCGAGCCGGCCGTGCTGGACCGCGCCCACCACCTCCACCGGGTGCGAGCCGGGGTCCCGCGGGTCGTGGTCCTGTCCGAAGGAACCGTGCTCGGCGCGGACCAGCCCGCCGCCCGCGGTCTCCGGACGGGCGTCCCACTGGCCGAGGTAGTTGAACACCACCTGGCTGTGCGCGCTGCCACCGAGGCGCTCGCGGACCTCGGGCGGACCGAAGGTGCGCAGGGCGCCGAAGCCGATGCCGTTGCCGGGCACCGCGCGCAGCTGGCGGCGCACGGACTTCACCAGGGCCCGCCAGTCGCGGTCGGGGCCCAGGTCGCCGGGGTCGGGGACCTGGACGGCGACCGGGTAGACGGTGGTGAACCAGCCGACCGTGCGGGACAGGTCCACCCCGTCGAGCAGGTCCTCACGGCCGTGGCCCTCCAGGTCCAGGCGGACCCGGTCGTGGCCGGTCCAGCGGGCCAGGGCCAGGGTGAGGGCGGCGAGCAGGACGTCGTCGACGCGGGTTCGGTAGGCGGTGGGCGCGGCCCGCAGCAGGGCGGCGGTGTCGTCCTCGTCCAGTTCCACGCCGACCACGGCGGCCGGTGCCGTCCCGGCCTGCGGTGCGGGGGCGGCCGGGGCCGGCTCGGCGCGCACCGCCTCCTCCCAGTACGGCAGTTCGTGGTCGAGGCCGCCCTCGGCGACGTGCGCGGCCAGCCGTCGCGACCAGGTGCGGAAGCTGGTGCTGCGCTCGCCCAGGCTGACCGGGCCGCCCTCGAGCGCCTGCCGGTACGCGGTCTCCAGGTCGTCGCGCAGGATGCGCCAGGAGACCGCGTCCACGACGAGGTGGTGGGCGACGAGCAGCAGGAACGCCGGCCGGTCCGGGCCCCCGGTGAACAGCGCCGCCCGCAGCTGGGGGCCGCGGGCCAGGTCGAACCCGGCGTGCAGTTCGTCCGCGGTCTTCTCCATGGCCGTGTCGGCCTCCTCGGCGGACAGGCCGGTGAGGTCGTGGCACACCAGGACATCGTGGGCGGCGGGCGGCGGGTTGAACTGGCGCCAGCCGGTGCCGTGGCCATCCGTGCCGGCGGACCGGGTGAACTGCATGCGCAGGGCGTCGTGGTGCTCCAGCAGCGCGTCGAGCGCGGCCCGCAGCGCCCGCTGGTCAGGCGTGCCGTCGAGTTCCAGCAGCGCCGACTGGTTGAAGTGGTGGTGGGCGGCGCGCGGGCTGGTGAGGAACCACTGCTGGATCGGCGTGAGCGGCACCTCGCCGGTCACCGGGCCCTCCCCCGTCCGCTCGGGCGCGCTGCGCACGACGGTGGCGAGTTCGGCGACGGTCTGGTGCGTGAACAGGTCCCGGGTGGCCACGTGCAGGCCGTCGCGGCGCAGCCGGGAGACGACCTGCATGGTCAGGATGGAGTCACCGCCCAGCGCGAAGAAGTTGTCGTCGGCGCCGACCTCCTCGATGCCCAGCACGTCGGCCCAGATGCGGGCGATGCGGCGCTCGGTGTCGGTGCGCGGCGCGGTGCGCGGCGTGTCCCCGGCCTGGGCCGGCCCGGGTGCGGGCAGCGCCCGCCGGTCCAGCTTGCCGTTCGGGGTGAGCGGCAACCGGTCGAGCGGCACGAAGACGGACGGCACCATGTGCGGCGGCAGCAGCTCGGCCAGATGCAGCCGCAGCTCGCCGACGGGCAGCGGTCCCCCGGCCGGCCCGGTGGGCACGACGTAGGCGACGAGCCGGGCCGGGGCGCCCTCGCCCGCGCCCTCGCGGACGGCGACGGCCGCGTCCCGCACCAGGGGGCTGCGGCGCAGCGCGCCCTCGATCTCCCCCGGCTCGATGCGAAAGCCGCGCAGCTTGACCTGGTCGTCGGCGCGTCCGGCGAACCGGAGCAGGCCGTCGGCGGTCCAGCGGACCAGGTCGCCGGTGCGGTACATCCGCTCCCCCGGCGCGCCGAACGGGTCGGCGACGAACCGCTGGGCGGTGAGTCCGGGCCGGCCGAGGTAGCCGCGGGCCAGTCCCGGTCCGGCGACGTACAGCTCGCCGGTGACGCCGGGCGGGACGAGGCGCAGGGCGGTGTCCAGGACGAGGACGCGGGTGTGGCCGGCGGGGCGGCCGATGGGCGGGGCTCCGGTGCCGGGGGTGAGCGGGCCGGTCCAGGTGGCGACCACGGTGGCCTCGGTGGGCCCGTAGGAGTTGATCATCCGGCGGCCGGGTGCCCAGGTGGCCACCAGGTCGGCCGGGCAGGCCTCCGCGCCGACGATGAGCGTGCGCAGCGCGGGCAGGGCGGCGGCCGTCTCCGGCGGGACGGTGGCCAGCGCGGCCGGCGGGATCAGCGTGTGGCTGATGCGCCGTCCGGCGAGCACCTCCGCAAGGCGTTCCCCGATCAGCGGCCCTTCCTCGCCGGTCACCAGCGTGGCGCCGCTCAGCAGGGAGACGCACAGTTCCAGCACGGAGGCGTCGAAGCTGGGCGAGGCGAACTGGAGGACCCGGTCACCGGGGCCGGCGGCGTACCGGTCGGCGGCGGCCGCGGCGAACGAGGCGAGGCCCCGGTGGGTGACGGTGACGCCCTTGGGGGTGCCGGTGGATCCCGAGGTGTAGATGACGTAGGCGGGGTGGTCGGGGGTGAGCGGCGCGGTGCGGTCGGCGTCGGTGGGGGCGGTCTGCGGGCCGTCGGCGGCCCACACCTCGGCCGGGTCGCTGACGACCAGCCGGGCGCCGGCGTCGCGGAGCATGAACTCCCGCCGCTGCGGCGGGTAGTCGGGGTCGACGGGCAGGAAGGCGCCGCCGGCCTTGGCGACGGCGAGCTGGGCCACCACGGTCGCCGCCGAGCGGGGCAGGGCGAGGGCCACCACCTGCTCGGGCCCGGCGCCGTCCCGGATCAGCCGGTGGGCGAGCCGGTTGGCCGCCCGGTCGACCTCGGCGTAGGTGAGCTCGCGGTCGCCGTCGGCGAGGGCCACCGCGTCCGGGGTGCGGGCCGCCTGCCGTTCGAACAGGGCGGGCAGGGTCTCCTCCGGTACCGGGTGGAAGGTTCCCCGGCCCTGGTCGAGCAGGCCCTTCAGCTCGGTGTCGGTGGTCAGCGGCAGCGCGCCGAGCGGGCGGTCGGGGTCCTCGGCGACCGCGCCCAGCAGGGTGGCGAGCTGGCCGGCCATGCGTTCGGCCGTGGCCGCGTCGAACAGGTCGGTGTTGTAGGTGAGCAGGCCGTGCAGGGCCCCCGAGCCGGCCTCGGCGAACTCGAAGGTGAGGTCGAAGGCGGCCTGTTCCGACTCCGGCGGCACGTCGGTGACGTCGAGGCCGGGCAGGTCGAGACCGCTCGCCGGGGTGTTCTGGAGGACGACCATGACCTGGAAGAGCGGGCTGCGGCTGGTGTCGCGGACGGGCTGCACCTCGTCGACGACGCGCTCGAACGGCACGTCCTGGTGGGCGAAGGCGTCGAGGACCGTGCGGCGGACCGTGGTGAGGAAGTCGCTGAAGGACTGTCCGGTCCGCGCGGTCGAGCGCAGCACCAGAGTGTTGACGAAGAAGCCGACCAGGGCCTGCGTCTCGGCGCGGTCGCGGCCGGAGGTGACGGTGCCGACGGCGATGTCCTCGGCGCCGGACAGCCGGGCCAGGTAGGCCTGGGCGGCGGCGACGAGGGTGGTGAACAGGGTGGTGCCCCGGTCCCGGGCGAGCCGGGTCAGCCGCCGGGCGGTCCGGGCGGGCACCACCACGCGGGTGGTCGCGCCGGCGCTGGTGCGCACCGGCGGCCGGGGCCGGGCGGTGGGCAGGTCCAGCGGTGCGGTGCCGGCCAGGTGCTCCTTCCAGTAGGCGAGGTGCTCGTCGTCGCCGGCGCCGGCCGCGGCGCGCTGCCAGTGCGCGTAGTCGGTGTACTGGACCGGCAGCGGTGGCAGGTCCTCCTGCACGACGCCGTGTTCGGCCCGGTAGAAGTGGGCGAGGTCGCCGAGCAGGACCGAGGTGGACCAGCCGTCGGTGACGATGTGGTGCAGGGTGAGGCCGAGCACGTGGTCGTCGTCGGCCAGCCGGACCAGCAGGGTGCGCAGCAGCGGTCCGCGGCGCAGGTCGAAGGGGCGGGTGCGTTCCTCGGCGAGGAGGCGGCGCAGTGCCCGCTGCTGTTCGTCCCCGGCCTCCCCGGTCAGGTCCCGGACGTCCAGCGGCATGTCGTCCTGCGGCGGGTGGACGCGCTGCACGCCGTGCCCGTCGACGCTGTCGAAGGTGGTGCGCAGCGACTCGTGCCGGGCCACGACGGCGGCCAGGGCCGCGCGCAGGGCCCGCAGGTCGAGCGTGCCGCGCAGGCGCAGGGCGAGCGCGGTGACGTACTCGGCGCCGCCCGGCGCGAACTCCTCCAGGAACCACAGGCGTTGCTGGGCGTACGACATCGGGGCGAGCCCGTCGCGGCGGACCGGGACGATCTCCGGCCGGCCGGAGCCCTGGCGCGCGCCGAGCAGCGCGGCCAGCCCGGCCGGGGTCGGGTGGGTGAACACCGCGCGCGGGGTGACGTCGGTGTCGAAGGCCGCGGCGAGGCGGGCGGCGAGCCGGATGCTGAGGATCGAGTCGCCGCCGAGCTGGAAGAAGTCGTCCTGCACGCCGGGCGGTTCGGTGCCGAGCACCTCGCCGAAGACCTCCGCCGTGCGGCGCTCCGCCTCGGTCTGCGGTGCCACCCGCGCGGCCGGTTCGGGCGTCCGGGGCGCGGGCAGGGCGGCCCGGTCGACCTTGCCGTTGCCGCTGAGCGGGAGGGCGGCGAGCGGGACGAAGGCGGTGGGCACCAGGTACTCGGGCAGGCTGCGGGCGGCGCGGGCCCGCAGTTCCTCCTCGTCCTCGCCGGCCGGGCCGACGACGTAGGCCACGAGCCGTTTGGCGCCCGGCCGGTCCTCGCGGGCCAGCACGGCCACGTCGAGGACGCCCGGGTGGGCGGCGAGGACGGCCTCGACCTCGCCGGGCTCCACCCGGAAGCCGCGGATCTTCACCTGGTCGTCGGCGCGGCCGAGGAACTCCACGGCGCCGTCCGGCCGCCGCCGGGCGAGGTCGCCGGTGCGGTACATGCGGGCTCCGGGCGGGCCGGCGGGGTCGGCGAGGAACCGCGCCGCGGTGTCACCCGGCCGGCCCAGGTAGCCGCGGGCCACGCCCTCCCCGGACAAGTACAGCTCGCCCGCGCAGCCGGGCGGCACGGACCGCAGCCGGGCGTCGAGGACCTGGACGCGCATGTCGTCCAGGGGGTGGCCGACGGGGATGGTGTCCGGTACGGCCGCCGGGTCCGTCAGGGCGTAGGAGGTGGCAAACGTGGTGGTCTCGGTGGGACCGTAGCCGTCCACGACGGTCAGGCCGGGGCAGGCGGCCAGGACCCGGCGCACGGACTGGGCGGGGACGACGTCACCGCCGGTCCACACCTGGCCGAGGCCGCGGAAGCAGTCGGGGGCGTCCTGCGCGAGCAGCCGGAACAGCCCCGCGGTCAGCCAGAGCGCGGTCAGTCCGCCGTCGGCGGCGAGCCGGCGCAGCAGGGCCGCGTCCACCCCGCCGGCGGGGGCGACGACGACGCAGCCGCCGTTGAGGAGGGGCGCCCACACCTCGAAGGTGGCCGCGTCGAAGGCGACCGGCGAGTGCAGCAGCACCCGTGCGCACGCCCCGCCGGTGAACCGGCTGTCGGTGGCCAGGGCGGCCACGTCGCGGTGGCGGACGACGACCGCCTTGGGCCGGCCGGTGGAGCCGGAGGTGAACATCACGTACGCCGCCCGGTCGGGGTCGGCGGCCGGCAGCGGGCCGTCCGCGCCGGCGGTGCGGGCGGCGGCGACGTCGGCCGCGGTGAGCCGGACCGCGGCGCCGGCCTGGCCGAGCAGGAGGCGGCGGCGTTCCCCGGGGGCCCGGGTGTCGACGGGCAGGTAGGCGCCGCCCGCCATGAGCACCGCGAGCTGGGCGACGACGAGTTCGGCCGAGCGGTCCATCAGCAGCGCCACCCGGTCCTCGGCGGCGAGCCCGTCCGCCACCAGCCGCGCCGCGAGCCGCCCCGCCCAGTCGGCCAGGTCCCGGTAGGTCAGGTCGCGGTCGCCGTCGCGCACGGCGGTCGCGTCCGGGGTGCGGCGCACCTGTGCGGCGAACAGGGCGACGGGGCTGTGCGGCCGGGCCGGGCGTGCGGTGGTGTTCCAGGCGGCCAGCAGCTCACGGTCGGCGTGGGTGAGCAGGTCCAGCTCGTCCAGGCCGGTGCCGAACCCGTCGGCGAGGGCGGTGAGAAGGGCGGTCAGGCGGTCCGCGGCGCGCTCGACGGTGGCCGGGTCGAACAGGGCGGGGTCGTAGGCCAGGTCGAAGGCGAGCCGGTCGGCGAGGTGGGCGCGCAGGCACCAGGGGAAGGTGGTCGCGTCGTCGGCGCGGACCTCCTCGACGCGGACGCCGGTGCGGGCGGTGGCGGCCTCGTCCACGGGGTAGTTCTCGAAGACCACCATGCTGTCGAACAGCGGCTCGCCGGCCGGGACGCCGGTGACCGCCTGGATGCGCGGCAGCGCGAGGTGGTCGAACCGGCGGGCCTCGCTCTGCCGTTCCTGGAGGCCGCGCAGCCAGGGCAGCACGGGCCCGGACGGGATGCGCACCCGGGTGGGGACGGTGTTGATGAACATGCCGATCATGCCCTCGACGCCGGGCAGTTCGGCCGGGCGGCCGGAGACGGTGGTGCCGAACACCACGTCGTCCCGGCCGCTGGTGCGGGCCAGCAGCAGCGCCCAGGCGCCCTCCACCACGGTGTTGACGGTGAGCCCGGCGCGGGCGGCGGTCTCCCGCAGCCGCTGCGAAGTGGGGGCGTCCAGCTCCTGGTGGACGGCCGCGGCGGACCGGGTGCGGTGCGCCTCGGCGGGGGTGCGGTCGTAGGGCAGGGGGGTGCGGGCGGTGACCCCGTCCAGGGCGTCGGCCCAGTGCCGTTCGGCCGCCGTCTCGTCCTGCGTGGCCAGCCAGTGCAGGAAGTCGGCGAAGGGCCGCCGTGCCGGCGGCGGGGTGTGCGGGCCGCCGGTGAGCTCGGCGTAGCGTGCGCAGACCTCGGTGAGGAGCTGCCCGGTGCTCCAGCCGTCGAGCGCGATGTGGTGGGTGGACCACAGCATCAGCACCTCGTCGTCCGGCAGGGCGGCCAGGGTGAGGCGGGTCAGCGGCGCGGTGGTGAGGTCCATGCCCGCCGCGCGGTCCTCGGCGAGCAGCCGCTCGGTGGCCGCGGCCCGCTCGGCCGGGGCGAGGGTGCGCCAGTCGAGGTGGGTGACGGGCAGTTCGGCGCGGTGGTGGACGACCTGGACGGGGTGGGGCAGGTTCTGCCAGTGGACGCTGGTGCGCAGCGCCGGGGTGCGGTCGGCGACCTGCTGCCCGGCGACGGCGAAGGCGCGCGGGTCGGCCACCCCGGACAGCCGGACGGCCGTGCGGTCGAAGTAGGCGTGCTCGGTGTCGACCAGGCCGTGGAAGAGCATGCCGGACTGCAGCGGGGTGAGCGGCAGCACGTCGGCGACGTGCCGGCCGTCGCCGACGAGCCGGTCCAGCTGGTCCTGGCCGAGGCCGGCCAGCGGGAAGTCGGACGGGGTGCGGCCGCCGGCGGTGGGCGTCGCGCAGTGCCGCACGATGTCGCGCAGGGCGGCGATCGTGTCGTCCGCGAGCCGCCGGACGGTGTCCTCGTCGTAGACGCCCGGCGGGTAGGTCCAGCCCAGTTCCAGCTGTCCCTGCTGGACCACGCCGGTGACGTCCAGGAGGTAGGGGCGGGGTGCGTCGGGGTCGGTGTCCCGGCCGGCCGGGGGCAGCGGGCCGCGGACCGGGCCGTCGCCGTCGGGGGCGCCCGCGTCCCACTGCCCGTGGTAGTTGAAGCCGATCTGCGGGGCCGGGGCGCCGGCGAGCGGGCTGCCGGGCCGCAGGTGGCGCAGGGCGCCGTGGCTGAGACCGTGCAGCGGCACGGCGCGCAGCTGCTCCTTCACCGAGCGGAGGGTGTCGTGCCAGCCGGCGTCCGGGGCGACGCGCAGGGCGAGCGGGAACTCGGCGGTGAACCAGCCCACGGTCCGCGACAGGTCCACGGCCTCGAAGAGGTCCTCGCGACCGTGGCCCTCCACGCCGAGCAGGACGGTGTCGCGGCCGCACCAGCGGGCCAGGGTGCGGCCGAGGGCGCTGAGCAGGACGTCGTTGACCTGGGTGCGGTAGACCTCCGGGACGTGCCGCAGCAGGGCGTCGGTGGTCGCGGCGTCCAGCGTGACGGTGAGCGTGGCGGCCGTGCCGTGGGTGTTCAGGCCGGGCCGGCCCGCGGGCAGCGCGGCCGGGGCGGCGGCGGTGCGCGTCCAGTACGGCAGGTCCGCGTCCAAGGCGCCGGAGCGGGTGTGCCGCTCCAGCCGGTCCGCCCAGTGGCCGTACGGCGTGCTCGCGGCCGGCGGTTCGGCCGGGCGGCCGGCGGCGGCCGCCCGGTAGGCGCTCTCCAGGTCCGCCAGGACGATGCGCCAGGACACGCCGTCGATCACCAGGTGGTGCGCGGTGACGACGAGCTGGCCGGGCAGCTGCGGGCCGCGGTCGAAGAGCAGGACGCGCACCACCCGGCCCGCGGTGGGGTCGAGGCCGGCCTGTGCCTGCTCGGTGCACCGCTGGACCGCCGCCTCCGCCGCCGGGCCGTCGGCGCCGGTCAGGTCGTGGCGGGTGAAGACGGTGTCCGGCGCCTCGGGCAGCACCTGCTGGCGCCAGGTCTCGCCGGTGCGCTGGAAGCGGGTGCGCAGGGCCGGGTGCCGGCGCACGAGGGCGTCGGCTGCCTGCCGCCAGGCGGAGGCGTCGGTGCCGGGGGCGAGTTCGAGGCGCTGGGTCATGGTGAACCGCAGTCGCTCGCCGGGTTCGCGGCCGTCGAGGTACCAGTGCTGGATCGGGGTGAGGGGTGCCTCGGCCGGCCCGGTGGCGTCGCCGGCCGCCGGGCGTGGCGCCGACTCGGTGACCTGCAGGGCGAGTTCGGCGACGGTCTGGTGGCGGAAGACGTCCTTGGTGGTGAGTGCGAGGCCGCACTGCCGGGCGCGGGAGACGATCTGGATGCTGAGGATCGAGTCGCCGCCGAGCGCGAAGAAGTTGTCCCGGGCGCCGACCCGTTCGACGCCGAGGACGTCGGCCCAGATGGCGGCGAGGCGTTCCTCGGTGCCGTTGCGCGGGGCGACGTACGGGGTGCCGCTGTCGGGCTGCTCGGGCGGGGCGGGCAGGGCGTTCCGGTCGGTCTTGCCGCTGGTGGTGCGTGGGATGCGGGCCAGCGGCACGAACGCGGCGGGCACCATGTGGTCGGGCAGGGTGCGGCGCAGCGCGACGCGCAGTGCGTCGGCGCCGGGGCTGCGGCCGGGGGCGGGCACGACGTAGCCGACGAGCAGGAGGCGGCCGGCGTGTTCGCGTGCGGTCACCGCCGCGTCGGCGACGTCGGGGTGGGCAAGCAGGGCGGCCTCGACCTCGCCGGGTTCGATGCGGAACCCGCGTATCTTGACCTGCTCGTCCACCCGGCCGAGGAACTCCAGCAGCCCGCCCCGGTCCCAGCGGGCCCGGTCCCCGGTGCGGTACATGCGCTCGCCCGGCGCGCCGAACGGGTCGGCCGGGAAGCGGGTGGCGGTCAGGCCGGGCCGGCCGAGATAGCCGCGGGCCACCTGCGCTCCGGCGAGGTACAGCTCGCCGGGCACGCCGGGCGGGACCGGGCGCAGGGCGCCGTCGAGCACGTAGGCCCGCAGGTTGCCGCCGGGACGGCCGATGACCGGGCGGTCGGGGCGGTCGGTGGTGCGGGCGTAGGCCGCGTCGACGGTGCACTCGGTGGGCCCGTACATGTTGTACACGGCGATGCCCAGGTCCCGTTCCACCGCGGCGAGTTCGCGCCAGGTGGCGGTGGGCACCGCCTCGCCGCCGACGAGCAGCAGGCGCGGGTGGTGGCGGCCGGGGGCGAGCAGGCCGGCGGCGGTGAGCTCGCGCAGAAACGACGGGGTGACGTTGACCAGGTCGAGACGGTGCTCGGCGACCTGGGCGCAGAACGCCTCGGGGTCGAGCCGCACGTCCTCGTCGACGAGGTGGACCTCGTGGCCGCGGGCGAGGAGCAGGGCGCCCTCCCAGGAGGTGTCGAAGGAGAACGAGGCGCTGAGCGCGGCCCGCAGCCGGCGTCCGTCCGCGGTGTGCGGGGCGAGCAGGTTCTCGCGGTGGTCGTGGCAGAGGTTGACCAGGTGCCGGTGCTCGACGGCGACGCCCTTGGGGCGGCCGGTGGAACCGGAGGTGTAGACGACGTAGGCGGTGTGCCCGGGCAGCAGCGGCCGGACGCGGTCCGCGTCGGACGGGTCGTGGTCGGGCAGCCGGTCCCAGGGCACGTCGTCGAGGCCGGTCAGCACGGTGTGCGGCCGGGCGTCGTCGAGGAGGTACCGCACGCGGTCCTCGGGGAGTCCGGGGTCGAGGCAGAGCAGGGTGGCGCCCGCCTTGAGGACCGCGAGCAGCGCCACCGGCAGCCCGGAGGTGCGGGGCAGCCGTACGGCGACCACGTCCTCGGGGCCGGCGCCTTGGGCGATCAGGTGGTGGGCGAGCCGGTTGGCCCGCCGGTTGAGGGCGGCGAAGTCGAGGGTGGTGTCCCGGGCGACCAGCGCGGTCGCGTGCGGGGTGCGCGCGGCCTGGGCCTCGAACAGGGCGCAGAACGTGGTGTCCGGCCCGGGCAACGGGGTGCCCCGGCCCTGGGCGAGCACCTGCCGGCGTTCACCGTCGGTCATCATCGGCAGGGCGCCCACGGTCTGCCGCGGGTCGGCGGCGGCGGCCTCCAGCACGATGCGCAGCCGCTCGGCCAGCCATGCGGCGGTGCCGGCGTCGAAGAGCCCGGTGTTGTACTCCAGGTGGCCGGTGAGGCCGCCGTCCGTCTCGACGAAGTCGAAGGCGAGGTCGAAGGTGGCGTTGCGGACCGGCGGGGTGACCGGCTCGGCCGTGAGCCCGGGCAGCCGGGGTGCCCGGGCGCCGAGGTTGTGCAGGGCCACCATGACCTGGAACAGCGGGGTGCGGCTGGTGTCCCGCTCGGGCTGGAGGGCGTCCACCACGCGTTCGAAGGGCACGTCCTGGTGGGCGAAGGCGTCCAGGACGGTGCCCCGCACCTCGGTGAGCAGGGCGTGGAAGGACAGCTCGGGGCGGACGCGGGTGCGCAGCACCAGGGTGTTGACGAACATGCCGACCACGTCGTGCAGTTCGGGCCGGTCGCGGCCGGCGGTGACGGTGCCGACGGTGAGGTCCTGCTGGCCGGCCCAGCGGGCGAGCAGCACCTGGCAGGCCGTCACCAGGGTCATGTACAAGGTGGCGTCGGACTCCCGGCCGCGCTCGCGCAGCCGCTCGGTCAGCGCGGCGGGCAGGGTGAAGGTGACCAGGGCGCCGTCGCGGGTGCGCACGGCCGGGCGCGGCCGGTCGGTGGGCAGTTCCAGCGCGGGTACGCCGTCCAGGGCGCGGCGCCAGTACGCGAGGCCGGCCTCGACGCGGTCGGCGCGGCCGCGCTGCCAGGCGGCGTGGTCGGCGTAGCGGACGGGCAGGCCGGGCAGGTCGGGGCGGCGGCCGTCGAGGGCCGCCGCGTACAGCTCGCCGAGGTCCCGGCCGAGCACGCCGACGGACCAGCCGTCGGTGACGATGTGGTGCACGGCCAGGACGAGGACGTGCTCGTCGGGAGCCTGCCGGGCCAGGCGGGCGCGCAGCAGCGGCCCGGTGGCCAGGTCGAAGGGGGTGCCGGCCTCCCGCTCCAGCAGGGCGTCCAGGGCGGCCCGGTCCTGGAGGTCCTCCACCGGCAGGTCGACGGGCCGCGGCGGGTGCACGACCTGCCGGGCCTCGCCGCCGTCCTCGGTGAACGTGGTGCGCAGGGCCTCGTGCCGGGCGACCAGGCCGTCCAGGGCGGTGCGCAGGGCGGCGAGGTCGAGCCGTCCGCGCAGCCGCAGCACGGACAGGGTGGTGTACTCGGTGCTGCCCGGTTCGAACCGGTCGAGGAACCACAGCCGCTGCTGGGCGTACGACAGCGGTGCGGGCGTGTCCGGGTCGGTCGCCGGGATGGCGTCGGCGGCCTCGCCGCGGCCGGCGCCGGTCCCCTCCCGCGGCTCGCCGAGCGCGGCCGCGAGCGCGGAGAGCGTGCGGTGCGTGAACAGCAGCCGGGGCGAGACGTCGGTGCCGAAGGCGGCGCGCAGCCGGGAGGTGACCCGGACGGCGAGGATGGAGTCGCCGCCGAGTGCGAAGAAGTTGTCGTCGGCGCCGACCTCGTCGGTGTCCAGGACGTCCATCCAGGCGGCGGCGACGAGCCGTTCGGCGTCGGTGCGCAGGGGGGTGCGCGGTCCGTCGGCCGCGAAGCCGTCGGGTCCGGGCGCGGGCAGGGCGCGCCGGTCCAGCTTGCCGTTGACGGTCAGCGGCAGGGCGGCCATCGGGACGTAGGCCGCGGGCACCATGTGCGCGGGCAGCAGTCCTTCGAGGTGGGCGCGGAGGGCGGCGGCGGGGGGCGGGGGCGCGGCGCGGTTTCCGGTGCCGGTACCGACGACATGGGCCACCAGCCTGCGGGTGCCGGCGGAGTCCTCGTACACGCCGACGGCGGCCGCGCCCACGTCCGGGTGGGTGTGCAGCGCGGCCTCGATCTCGCCGGGCTCGATGCGGTAGCCGCGGATCTTGACCTGCTGATCGGCGCGGCCCAGGTACTCCAGGGTGCCGTCGGCCCGCCGGCGGGCCCGGTCGCCCGTGCGGTACATGCGGGTGCCGGGGCGTCCGAACGGGTCGGCGAGGAAGCGGGTCGCGGTGAGGCCGGGCCGGTTCAGGTAGCCGCGGGCCAGGCCCGCGCCGGCGACGAACAACTCCCCCACCGCGCCCGGCGGTACGGGGTTCAGGGCGTCGTCGAGGACGTGGACGCGCAGGTCGGGGATGCCGGTGCCGATGGGGCTCGCGGTGCCGCCGCGCGTGCCGCGGTCCAGCGGGGCGTAGGTGACGTGCACGGTAGTCTCGGTGATGCCGTACATGTTGACCAGGCGGGGCGCGTCGTCCGGGTGGCGGGCGTACCAGTCGGCGAGCCGGGTGACGTCCAGTGCCTCGCCGCCGAAGACGATCGTGCGCAGGGCCAGCCGTGCGCCGACGCCGGGGTGTTCGGCGTCCGCGCGGATGAGCGGGTAGAACGCGGACGGCGTCTGGTTGAGGACGGTGACCTGTTCGTCGGCGAGCAGGCGCAGGAAGTCCTCCGGGGAGCGTGCGGTGTCCTCGGGCACGATCACCAGCCGGCCGCCGTGCAGCAGCGGGCCCCACAGCTCCCACACCGAGAAGTCGAAGGCGTAGGAGTGGAACAGTGTCCACACGTCGTCGGGGCCGAAGCCGAACCACTGCCGGGTGCGGGTGAACAGCCGGACGACGGCTGCGTGCGGCACGACGACGCCCTTGGGCCGGCCGGTGGAGCCGGAGGTGTAGATGGCGTAGGCGGGGCTCTCCGGCAGCGCGGGGTCGGCGGGGCCGGTGGCCGGGCGCCGGGCCAGGTCGGCGCGTACGTCCGGGTCGTCCAGCAGCAGAGCGGGCACGGCGGTGCCGGCCGCGGTGCCCGCGGTGGCGCCCGCGGTGGTCACGAGCGCCACCGGCCGGGCGTCGTCGAGCAGGTGCCGGACGCGTTCGGCGGGCAGCGCGGGATCGACGGGCAGGTAGGCCGCGCCGGTCTTCAGCACGGCGAGGACGGCCACGACGAGGTCGGTGGAGCGGGGCAGGGCGAGCGCCACGAACGTCTCGGGGCGGGCGCCGAGTTCGGCGAGGCGGTGGGCGAGCCGGCCGGCCCGGGCGTCCAGGGTGGCGTAGTCGAGGCGGTCGTCGCCGCAGGTGACGGCCTCGGCGTGCGGGGTGCGGGCGGCCTGCGCGGCGAACAGGCCGGTCAGGGTGTCGGCGGGCCGGCCCTCGGCGGTGCCGTTCCACTCGGTCAGCATCCGGTGCCGTTCGGCGGCGGTGGTCCAGGGCAGGGCGCGCAGCGCGCGGTCGGGGTCGTCGGCGAGCCCGGTCAGCAGCAGGCACAGCCGGCCGGCGAGGTCCGCGGCGGTGGCGGCGTCGAACAGGCCGGGGTCGTAGGCCAGGTCGAAGCCGACGTGCGCGCCCTGGTACGCCCGCAGCACCAGCGGGTAGTTGGTGGCGTCCCGGGAGGAGACGTCGGCGAGGCGGATGCCGGTGGCGGCCGAACGGGCTTCGTCGAAGGGGTAGTTCTCGAAGGCGACCATGCTGTCGAACAGGGGGCTGCCCGCGGGCACGTCGCTCAGCCCGGTCAGCTCGGCCAGGGACACCGCGGCGAACCGCCGTGCCTCGGCCTGCGCCTCCTGAAGCTCGCGCAGCCAGTCGGCGGCCCTGCGCCCGCCGTCCACCCGGATGCGGGTGGGCAGGGTGTTGATGAACAGGCCCACCATGGACTCGGCGCCGGGCAGGTCGTCGGGGCGGCCGGAGACGGTGGTGCCGAACAGCACCTCCCGTTCGCCGCTGTAGCGGGCCAGCAGCAGCGCCCAGGCGCCCTGCACCACGGTGCCCAGGGTGAGTCCGGCCGACCGTGCGGTCGCGGCCAGCCGGGCGGAGACCTCTTCGGACAGGGCGGCCGTGTGCACCGCCGCGGAGCGGGTCTCGTGCCCGGGGCGCCGGACGCGGTCGGCGGGCAGCGGGGTGGGGGTGGCCCACCCGTCGAGGACGGCCCGCCAGTGGGCGCGGGCCGCCTCGCCGTCCTGGCCGGCCAGCCAGCGCACGTAGTCGCCGAACGGCCGCCGC
This sequence comes from Streptomyces sp. FXJ1.172, assembly GCF_001636945.3. Taxonomy (NCBI): domain Bacteria; kingdom Bacillati; phylum Actinomycetota; class Actinomycetes; order Kitasatosporales; family Streptomycetaceae; genus Streptomyces; species Streptomyces sp. FXJ1.172. Next base: position 589,004 of record NZ_CP119133.2, read on the forward strand.
GCCGGGGGCCGGTACTCGGTGCCGGCGGTGAGCGCCCGGTACTCCTCGAACACCTCGGTGAGGACCTGGGCCAGGCTCCAGCCGTCCAGGATCAGGTGGTGGGAGGTCCACAGCAGGTGCAGCCGGGCGTCCGGGAGCCGGACGAACGTCAGCCGCATCAGGGGCGCCGCGGTGAGGTCGAGTCCGCGCGCGAGGTCGTCGGCGCGCAGCCGGTCCCAGCGCTCGGCCCGCTCCCCGGCGTCCAGGTCGCGCCAGTCGAGCTGTTCGACGGGGACGGTGACGCGGTGGTGGACGACCTGGAGCGGTACCGGGACGCCCTCCCACACGACGGAGGTGCGCAGGGCCGGGGTGCGGTCAGCGACCCGCTGCCAGGCCACGGCGAGCGCGGTGGGGTCGCTCACGCCCTCCAGCAGCAGGGCGGCCTGGTCGACGTACACGTCGTCGCTCCCGCCGACCAGCCGGTGGAAGAGCATGCCCTCCTGGAGCGGGGTGAGCGGCAGCAGGTCCGCCACGTCCCGGCCGTCGCCGGCGAGCCGGTCCACACCGGCCTGGTCCAGCCGGGCGAGCGGGAAGTCGGAGGGGGTGCGGCCGCCCGCGCCGGGCCGGGCGCAGTGGTCGGCGACGGCGCCGAGCGCCTCCACCATCGCGTCGGCCAGCCGCCGCACGGTGGACGGCCGGTGCACCTGCTCGCTGTAGTGCCAGGTGATCTCCAGCTCGCCGTCGGACACCACGGCGGAGACGTCGAGCAGGTGGTCCAGGGGCTGGGCGGGGTCGGTGTCGCGGCCGGGCACGTCGGCGGCGGGTGCGAAGTCCCCGCCGGCGGCGGCCTCCCACTGGCCGTGGTAGGTGAAGCAGACCTCGGGCAGCGGCAGTCCGGCGAGCGCGGCCGCCTGCGGGCTGGGCGAGCCGAGGTGGCCCAGGGCCTGGTAGCTCAGGCCGCGGCGGGGCACCGCCCGCAGCCGCTCCTTGACGGCCTTCAGGGTCGCGCCCCAGTCGGCTCCGTCCGCTGCGTCCGCGACGGGGAGGGTGACCGGGTACTGGGTGGTGAACCAGCCGACGGTGCGGGACAGGTCGGCGCCCTCCGCGAGGTCCTCCTCGCGGCCGTGGCCCTCCAGGGCGACGGTGACCCGGTCGGTGCCCGCCCAGTCGGCGAGCACCCGGCCCAGGGCGCTCAGCAGCACGTCGTTGACCTGGGTGCGGTACACGCCCGGCACCCGCCGCAGCAGCGCCTCGGTGGTCGTCCGGTCCACGCGGGTGCGCACGGTGCGCACGGAGCCGGCGAGCGGGGTGCCGGGCAGGTCGACGGGGAGCGGGGTGCGCGGCTGTGCGGTCTCCTCGGTCCAGTACGGCAGGTCGTCGTCCAGGTCGCCGGCCCGCACCCGTTCGGCGAGCCGGCGCGCCCAGTCGGCGAACGGGGTGTGCTCGGGCTCCAGCCGGGGCTCCTCGCCGGCCGCGGCCTGCCGGTAGGCCAGCTCCAGGTCGGCGAGCAGGACCCGCCAGGAGACGCTGTCGACGGCCAGGTGGTGCACGGCGAGGAACAGCCGCGGCCGTGCGCCGCCGGTCAGCAGGGCCGCCCGCAGCAGCGCGCCGGTGGCCGGGTCCAGGGCCGCGCGGGCGGCGTCGGCGGCCTCGGCGGGCGGGGTGTCAGGGGCGTGGCGGGTCAGCGGTGCGCCGGCCGGGCCCGTGCCGGGCTCCTGCCGCCAGGTCCCGTCGTCCGTGCGGGTGAAGCGGGCGCGCAGCGCCGGGTGGTGGCCGGTCAGGGCCGCCAGCGCCCGTTCCAGGGCCGCCTCGTCGAGGTCGTGCGGCAGGTCGAGCAGCATCGGCATGCTGAAGTGCCGCAGCGGCCCGTGGGTGGCGAAGAACCACTCCTGGACCGGGGTGAGCGGGGCGGGGCCGTCCTCGTGCGCGCGCCGGGGCGCGGGCACGGCGGCGGTGCGGCGCGCGGCGGCGGCGAGGTCGGCGACCGTCTGGTGCCGGAAGACGTCCTGGGAGCCGATCCGCAGGCCCGCCGCGCGGGCCCGGGAGACGGCCTGGATGCTCAGGATCGAGTCGCCGCCCAGTTCGAAGAAGTTGTCCGTGGCGCCGACCCGGGCCACGCCGAGCACCTCGGCCCAGATGGCGGCGAGCGTCTCCTCGTCCGGGGTGCGCGGGGCGGTGAACTCGCGGTCGCCCTCGGCCGTGTCGGGCGCGGGCAGGGCGCGGCGGTCCAGTTTGCCGCTGGTGGTCAGCGGCAGGGCGTCCAGGGCGGTGAAGGAGGACGGCACCAGGGCGTCGGGCAGGGTGCGGCGCAGGGCCGCGCGCAGGTCGGCGGGGGCCGGCCGGGCCGCGCCGGGCGCGGGCACGACGTGGGCGGCCAGGCGGGTGTGGCCGTGCGCGTCGGGGACGGCGACGACCGCGGCGGCGGCGATCGCGGGCAGGTCCAGCAGGGCCGCCTCGATCTCCCCGGGTTCGATGCGGTGGCCGCGCACCTTGATCTGGTCGTCGGCCCGCCCGAGGTAGTCCAGGCGGCCGTCGGCCGTCCAGCGGGCCAGGTCGCCCGTGCGGTACATCCGGGTGCCGGGCGGCCCGTACGGGTCGGGCAGGAAGCGGGCCGCGGTCAGCCCCGGGCGGCCGGTGTAGCCGCGGGCCAGTTGCGGGCCGGCGAGGTACAGTTCGCCGCCGACGCCGGGCGGCACCGGCTGGAGCCGGCCGTCCAGCACGTAGGCGCGGACACCGGGCAGCGGGCGGCCCACCAGCGGGCGGTCGCCGCCGTCGATGCGGCAGGACAGCGCGTCGACCGTGCACTCGGTGGGGCCGTAGAAGTTGTGCGCGGTCACGTCGGGGTGGGCGGCCAGCTCGCGCCACAGGGCGGGGCCGACCGCCTCGCCGCCGAGCATGAGGACCCGGGGGCGGTGCCCGGGGCCGGTGAGCAGTCCGGCGGGCAGCAGCTGCCGCAGGTAGGACGGGGTGACGTCGAGGAAGTCGATGCGGTGTTCGGCGACGTGGGCGACCAGCGCGGCCGGGTCCATCCGGGTCACCTCGTCGACCAGGTGCAGCGGGTGGCCGTCGGCCATCAGCAGCACGCCTTCGAGGGAGGTGTCGAAGGAGAACGACGCGGTGAGGGCCACCCGCAGCGGGCCGCCGCCGGCCTCGGCGACGAAGCCCGCCCGGTGCGCGGCCAGCAGGTGCACCGCGGAGCGGTGGGCGACGGCGACGCCCTTGGGGCGGCCGGTGGACCCGGAGGTGTAGATGACGTAGGCGGTGTGCAGCGGGTGCAGCGGGGCGCGCCGGTCGGCGTCGGTGGGGTCGGTGTCCGGTGCGGTGGCGGGCACGGCGCGCAGGGCGGCCTCGTCCAGGACGAGCGCGGGGCGGGCGTCGTCCAGCAGGTAGCGGACGCGTTCCTCGGGCAGGGCCCGGTCCAGCGGGAGGTAGCCGGCGCCGGACTTCCAGGTGGCGAGGATCGCCGTGATCATGTCGGCGGTGCGCGGCAGGCGCAGGGCGACCAGCCGTTCGGGGCCGGCCCCGAGGGAGATGAGGTGGTGCGCGAGCCGGTTGGCGCGGGCGTTGAGGGTCGCGTAGTCGAGCCGTTCGCCGCCGGCGACGAGGGCGAGTGCGTCGGGGGTGTGGGCGGCGCGGGCCTCGAACAGGGCGGGGTAGGTGGTGTCGGGGACCGGGTGCGGGGCGGGGTTCCAGTCGTGCAGGACCTGCCGCGCCTCCTCGGCGGACAGCAGGGGTGCGCTGCCCAGGGGCCGGTCGGGCGTGTCGGCGGCGGCCCGCAGCAGGCGCAGCAGCTGGTCGGCGAGGCGGGCGGCCGTGGCCGCCTCGAACAGGTCGGTGCGGTACTCCAGCAGACCGGTCAGGCCCGCGCCGTCGGGCACGAACTCCACGCTCAGGTCGAAGGTGGCCGCCTGCCGGGGCACGGTGACCGGCTCGGTGCCCAGGCCGTGCGGGGCGCGGGCGGCGGGCGGCTCGGGGTGCAGCAGGACCATCACGTCGAACATCGGGTTGCGGCCCGCCTCGCGGGCGGCGCCGGCCGCCTCGACGACCCGCTCGAACGGCGTGTCGCCGTACGCGAAGGCGTCGTTGACCGTGTCGGCGGTCCCGGCGAGCAGGTCCCGGAAGGAGGCGGAGGTGTCCACCGTGGTGCGCAGCGCGACCGTGTTCACGAAGAACCCGACGGCGCGCTCCAGGTCGGTGCGGGAGCGGCCGGGTGTCAGGGAGCCGACGGTGACGTCGTCCTGGCCGGACCAGCGGGCCAGCAGGGCCTGCGTGGCGGCGACCAGGGCGGTGTACAGGGTGGTGTGCTGCTCCCTGGCGAGGTCGCGCAGCCGGTCCGTGACGGCGGCGGGCACGGTGAAGGTGTGCACGGCGCCCGCGCCGGACTCCTCGCCGCTGCGCGGCCGGTCCAGCGGCAGTCCGGGTGCCACCGCCCCGGACAGCCGGTCCTTCCAGTGGGCCAGCTGGCGTTCGAGGCCGGGGCCGGAGAGCCGTTCGCGCTGCCACACCGCGAAGTCCGGGTACTGGGCCGCCACCGCGGGCAGGTCCGGGGCCGCGCCCCGGGCCAGCGCGTCGTAGGCGGTGCACAGTTCGTCCAGGACCACGCCCATGGACCAGCCGTCGGTGACGATGTGATGGGCGGTGAGCAGCAGCACGTGCGCGGTGCCGGACTCTCTCAGCAGCACGGCGCGCAGCAGCGGCCCCCGGCGCAGGTCGAACGGGCGGGCGTACTCCGCGCGCAGGGCCGCGTCGAGGTCCTGCACGTCGCGCACCGGCAGCGGCACCGGCCCGGCCGGGTGGACCTGCTGCACGGGGCGGCCGTCGTGCTCGGCGAACGTGGTGCGCAGGGCATCGTGGCGGGCGACGACGGCGGTCAGCGCCTGCGCCAGCACCTGCCGGTCCAGTGCGCCGGTGAAGCGGACGGCGACCGCGCTGTTGTAGCGGGGGTCGCCCGGCCGCAGCCGGTCCAGGAACCACAGGCGCTGCTGGGCGAACGACAGCGGCAGCGGGCGGTCCCGGTCGGCGCGCGGGATGCCGGTGCGCGCCCCGGGGGCGGCCGCAGGACCGGCGCGTCCGGCCAGCCGTCGGCGCAGCGCCTCGCGCAGGTCGGCGGGCAGGGCCTGGGCGCGGTCGCGCGGGGTGGGGGACCCGGTGCCGGGGCGGTCGTCGGAGTGCGACGGGGTCGAAGACGTCATGGTCGTCGGATCCTCACCGTTCGTCGTGGTCGGGGCCGCCGTGCGCGGCGTCTTCGTCGTGGCCCGCGAGTGCCGCGGCTTCCAGTTCGCTCAGCACCTGCTCCTCCACGCGCTCGGCGAGGGCGGCCACGGTCCGCGCGACCAGCACGTCGCGGGGGGTGAGCGTGACGCCGAACGCGTCGTTGGCGCGGGAGGCGATGAGCAGGGCGCGCAGGGAGTCGCCGCCCAGCAGGAAGTAGTCGTCCTCGGCGCCGACCCTCTGGTGCAGGGTCTCCTCCCAGATCGCGGCCACCGCCTCCTCGGTGGGGGTGCGCGGTGCCACGTACGCGGCCCGCTCGCCGCTCCGCTCGCGTTCCCCGGGGGCGTCGGGGGCCGGGGCGGGCAGGGCGGCCCGGTCGGTCTTGCCGTTCTCGGTCAGCGGGAAGCGGTCCATCGGCACGAACGCCGAGGGGACCATGTAGCCGGGCAGCGAACGGGCGGCCAGGGCGCGCAGGTCCGCCGCGGTGGGCGGTTCGGCACCGGGCGCGGTGAGCAGGTGGGCGACCAGGCGGGGCAGCCCCGGCTCGTCCTCGCGCACGCTCACCACAGCGTCCAGGACGCCCGGGTGCCGTGCGAGGACCGCCTCGACCTCGCCCGCCTCGATGCGGTGGCCGTGCAGCTTGAGCTGGTGGTCGGTGCGGCCCAGGTAGTGCAGTTCGCCGTGGGCGTCGCGGCGCACCAGGTCGCCGGTGCGGTACATGCGGGTGCCGGGCGGCCCGAACGGGTCGGCAACGAACCGGGCCGCGGTCAGCCCGGGCCGGCCGAGGTAGCCGCGGGCCAGGGCCGGTCCGCTGAGCCACAGTTCGCCGGGGACGCCGTCGGGGACCGGGCGCAGCCGGGCGTCGAGGACGTAGGCGCCGGTGGTGGGCAGCGGGCGGCCGATGGGCGGGGCCACGCCGTCCGGCCGCAGCGGGGCGGACCAGGTGGCGACGACAGTGGCCTCGGTGGGCCCGTAGGAGTTGACCATGCGGTGGTGCGGTGCCCAGCGGGCGACGAGTTCCGGGCCGCAGGCGTCGGCGCCGACGGTCAGCGTCTTCAGGTCCGGCAGCGTGCCGGGCGTGTCGGGCGGCAGGGTGGCCAGCGCGGCCGGCGGCAGCAGGGTGTGGGTGATGCGCTCGTCGCGGAGCACGCCGGCCAGGTGGCTGCCGAGCAGCGGGCCGGGCGGGGGGACGACCAGCCGGGCGCCGTGCGGCAGCGACATGCACAGTTCGAGCACGGAGGCGTCGAAGCTGGGCGTGGCGAAGGCCAGCACCCGGTCACCCGCCGTGACCTGGTACTGGGCCGCCTCGGCGGCGGCGAAGGCGGCCAGGCCGCGGTGGGTGACGACGACTCCCTTGGGGGTGCCGGTGGAGCCGGACGTGTAGATGACGTAGGCCGGGTCGTCCAGGTCGAGCGGCCGGGTGCGGTCCGCGTCGGTGGGCCGGCGGCCGGGCACGCCGTCCGGCGGTGCGGCGAGCAGGTCGGCCACCTCTTTCGCGTCGAGGGTGAGGGCGGGGGCCGCGTCGCGCAGCATCAGGGCGGTCCGCTCCTCCGGGTAGGCGGGGTCGACGGGCAGGAACGCGGCGCCCGTCTTCGCCACGGCCAGCTGGGCGAGCACCATGTCCGCCGAGCGGGGCAGCAGCAGGGCGACCAGGTCGCCGGGTCCGGCGCCGCGGGCGATGAGCCGGTGCGCCAGCCGGTTGGCCCGCGCCTCGGCCTCGGCGTAGCTGAGCAGCGTGCCCGGTGCGGCGAGGGCGGGGGCGTCGGGCCACCGGTCGACGGCGGCCTCGACGAGGGCGGGCAGGGTGGCGGGCGGCACCGGGCCGAGCTGCGGGCGGGCCGCGCCGTGCAGCAGCCGGTGCCGCAGCGCGGACGGCAGCACGTCGACGGCGTCGAGGGGGACGGTGCCGTCCGTGCCGGCCAGGGCGTCCAGGGTGTGCAGCAGCTGCCCGGCCAGCGACTCGGCGGTGGCCTCGTCGAAGTACCGGGGGTCGTAGCCGAGTTCGACGGCGAGGTCGTCCCCGGGGGAGACGACGACGGTGAGCGGGTAGTTGGTGGCCTCCCGGGCGTCCAGGTCCCGCACGGTCAGACCGTGTGCACCGGCCGTCGCGTCCCCGACCGGGTAGTTCTCGAACACCAGCAGGCTGTCGAACAGGGCGGTCCCCGACGGCAGTCCGGTCAGGGCGTGCAGCTCGTTGAGGGGCACGTGGTCGTGCCGACGGTCCTCGGCGCGGGCCTCCTGCACGGCCCGCAGCCAATCGGCGCACGGGGCGCCGCCGTCGACGCCGATCCGGGCGGGCAGGGTGGTGATGAACAGGCCGGTGATGGTGTCGGCGCCGGGCAGATCGGCGGGGCGGCCGGACACGGTGGTGCCGAAACAGACCTCGTCCTGCCCGCTCCACCGGGCCAGCAGCAGCGCCCAGGCGCCCTGCACCAGCGTGTTGAGGGTGAGGCGGTGGCGGCGGGCGAACTCGGCCAGCCGCCGCGTGCGTCCGGCGCCGATCCGCTGCGACAGCCAGGTGCCGGAGCGGGCCGTGGCACCGGGCGCGGGCCTGCGGTCGTACGGCAGCGGGGTCGGACCGGTCAGGCCGTCCAGGACGGTGCGCCAGTGCTCCGCGGCCGGGCCGGTGTCGCGGCCGGCCAGCCAGGCGGCGTAGTCGGCGAACGGCCGGCGCTCGGGCAGCCGCGGCTGCTCGCCGCCGGCCAGCGCGGCGTGCGCGGCCATGACGTCGGACAGCACGTGGAAGACGCTCCAGCCGTCCAGCAGGACGTGGTGGAAGGTCCACACGACCCGCACCGCGTCCGGTCCGAGCCGGACCAGCGCCAGCCGCAGCAGCGGGGCCCGGTCCAGGGCGAGGCCGCGGGCCCGCTCGTCGGCGAGCAGCCGTTCCAGCTCGCCCTGGTGCCGGTCGGCCGGCAGCGTGCTCCAGTCGTGCTCGGTGACCGGCAGGGTGACCTCGCGGTGGACGAGCTGGAGCGGTACGGGCACGTCGGTCAGGGCGACGGAGGTGCGCAGGACCGGGGTGCGCGCCACGACGTACCGCCAGGCGTCGGCCAGCAGCCCCGGGTCGCGGGCGCCGTCGGCGACGAAGGTGATCTGCTCGACGTACAGGCCGTGTTCGGCCTCGTCCAGCCCGTGCATCACCATGCCGGTCTGGGTGGGCGTGAGCGGGTACACGTCCACGACGTCCCTCCCGGTGCCGACCAGCCGGTCGACGGCGGCCTGGTCCAGGCCGGCCAGCGGGAAGTCGGAGGGGGTGCGGCCGCCGGCGCCGGGTGCGGCGCAGTGGCGCTCGATCGCGCGGAGTTCGTCGGTCAGCTCGGCCGCCAGGCGGGCCACGGTCTCGCGCCGGTGCACCTCGCCGGAGTACGACCAGGTGAACTCCAGCCGCCCGTCGGTGACCCGCCCGAGCACGTCCAGGAGGTACGGCCGCCGGGCCGCGCGGTCCATGCCGCCGGTGAGGCCGCCGTGCGGGGCGTGCAGCAGGCCGCCCGGCGTGGGCGTCCGGTCCTGCCGGCCTAGGTAGTTGAAGCAGATCTGCGGCAGCGCGGGCAGCTCCCGGCCGGCGCCCGGGTGCAGGTGGCGCAGGGCCCCGTAACCCAGTCCGCCGTGCGGTACGGCCCGCAGGTTCTCCTTGACGGACTTCAGCACGGTGCCGGTGTCCGCGTCCCGGGGGACGTCCAGGGCGACCGGGTACATGGTGGTGAACCAGCCGACGGTGCGGGCGAGGTCGGTGCCGTCGAACAGGTCCTCGCGGCCGTGTCCTTCGAGGGTCACCGCCACCCGGTCCCGGCCCGTCCAGCGGGCCAGGACCCGGCCCAGCGCGGTGAGCAGGACGTCGTTGACCCGGGTGCGGTACACGTCCGGCACGTCCTGGAGGAGCCGGCGGGTCTCCTCGGCGCAGAGCCGGACGGTCACCGTCTCCTCGGCGGCGGTGGTGTTGGCGCCGCCGGGGTGGTCGGCCGGCAGGGCGGGTCCGGTGTCCAGGGCGCTCCAGTGGGCGAGTTCGCCGTCGAAGCCGCCCGCCGCGGTGTGCGCGGCCAGCCGCCGGGCCCAGGTCCGGAAGGAGGTGCTCTTCGCGCCGAGATCGGGCCGCTCGCCGCTGCTCAGGGCGCGGTGGGCGGTGTCCAGGTCCTCCAGCAGCAGCTGCCAGGACACGGCGTCGACGACCAGGTGGTGGGCGGACAGCAGCAGCACCGGGCGCGCGTCGCCGCCGGGGCGGCACAGCGCGGCGCGCAGCAGCGGCCCGTGCGCCAGGTCGAAGCCGGCGCCGAGCGCGTCGGCCACCTCGGGTCCGGCGGGGCCGTCGTGGACCTCCAGGTGCACGGGGGTGTCGCCGGGCGCGGTGCCGTGCTGCCGCCGGCGGCCGTCCCCGTCCGGCCCGAAGCGCAGCCGGAGCGCGTCGTGGTGGTCGAGTACGGCGGCCAGCGCGGCCCGCAGCAGGTCCTCGTCGGGGTCCGCAGCCAGCTCGTAGGACACGGTCTGGCTGAAGTGGGCCGGGTCGCCGTCCAGGGTGTCGAACAGCCAGTGCTGTACGGGGGTGATCGGGGCGTCGCCGGTCACCGGCTCGTCTTCGGGGGCGGCGGTGGGCGCCGCGGCGGACTTCGCGGCCGCCGCGAGGTCCGCGAGGGTCTGGTGGGTGAACAGGTGGCGGGGGGTGAGGGCGAGACCGGCCCGGCGGGCGGCCGAGACGATCTGGATGCCGAGGACGGAGTCGCCGCCCAGGGTGAAGTAGTTGTCGTCCGGGCCTGCTGCGGGCACGCCCAGCACCTCGCACCAGATCGCCGCGAGGATCCGCTCGGCCTCGGTGCGCGGCTCGCGCCCGGCCGTGCCGCCGGCGGACGCGCTCCACTCGGGGTCGGGCAGCGCCCGCCGGTCCAGTTTGCCGGTGGCGCCCAGCGGGAGCCGCTCCAACGGTACGACGAGGGCGGGGACCAGGTGGTCGGGGAGGCTGCGGGCGAGGAAGGCGCGCAGCTCCGCGGGGTCGGGCAGACCGGAGGCGCGGGGCACCGCATAGCCGACCAGCCGGCGGTGGCCGGCGTGGTCCACCACCCGGGCCGCCGCCGCGGCCACGGCCGGGTGCCGGGCCAGCGCGGCCTCGACCTCGCCGAGTTCGATGCGGAAGCCGCGCACCTTCACCTGGTCGTCGCCGCGCCCGAGGTAGACGAGGTCGCCGTCGGCGCTCCAGCGGACCAGGTCGCCGGTGCGGTACATACGGGTGCCGGGCGGCCCGAACGGGTCGGGCAGGAAGCGGGCGGCGGTCAGGCCGGGGCGGCGCAGGTAGCCGCGGGCCACGCCGGTTCCGGCCAGGTACAGCTCGCCGGGCGCGCCGATGGGGACCGGGCGCATCGACCGGTCGAGCACGTAGGCACGGGCGCCGCCGAGCGGGCGTCCGATCGGCGGGTCGCGGTCGGGGTCGGCGGGGTCGCAGGTGAACGCGGTGGCGTAGACGGTGGCCTCGGTGGGGCCGTAGATGTTCATGACCCGGCAGCCGGGGATCGCCTCGCGGACCTGGCGCACGGTGCGGGCGGGCAGCCCCTCCCCCGCGAGGACGACCGTGTCCGCGGTGACGTGCACGGCGTCCTCGGCCAGGAGCCGGTCCAGCGCCGAGGGCACGGCGCTGAGCAGTCCGGCCCGCCAGGGCCCGGGGCGCTCGGCCAGGGCGAGCAGGTCGCGGACGATCTCCACGCAGCCGCCGGACAGCAGCGGCGAGAAGATCTCGAACACCGACACGTCGAAGTTGAGCGAGGTGGAGGCCACCACGTGCGCCAGGGACGGGCCGGCGAACTCGGCGGCGGCCCAGTCGGCCAGCGCCAGCACCGAGGCGTGGCTGACGACGACGCCCTTGGGCCGGCCGGTGGAGCCGGAGGTGTGGATGACGTAGGCCGGGTGGCCGGGCAGCAGGGCGGTGTGCCGCTCGTCGTCGCCGACGGGCGTGTCGGGCCGGCCGGCGGCGGGGTCCTCGTCCAGCAGGATGCGTGTGAAGGGGCCGTCGGGCAGCCGGCCGGCGGTCGCGGCGGTGGTGATCACCGCGTCCGGCCGTACGTCCTCGAACAGGAACGCGACGCGCTCGGCCGGGTACTGCGGGTCGACCGGGAGGTAGGCGGCGCCGCTCTTGAGCACCGCCAGCAGCGCCACCACGAGGTCGGCGGTGCGGGGCAGGCACAGCGCGACGAAGCGCTCGGGCCCGGCGCCGGCCGCCACCAGCAGCCGCGCCAGCCGGTTGGAACGGGCGTCGAGTTCGCGGTAGGTCAGGCTGTCGTCGCCGCTTCGCACGGCCGTGGCACCGGGCGTGCGCAGGGCCTGCCGGCGGAACGCCTCCGGCAGCGTGTCGTGCGGTGCCCGTGCCCCGGTCCCGCCGAACCGGGCGACCAGGTCGCGGCCCTGGGCGGGGTCCAGCAGCGGCAGGTCGGCGAGGCGGCGGTCCGGGTCGGCCGCCATCGCGGTGAGCAGGGTGCGCAGGCTCTCGCCGAGCGCCTCCACGGTCGGGGCGTCGAACGCGGCCGGGTCGTAGTCGAGGTTGACGGCGAGCCGGTCGCCGGGCGCGACGACCACGCTGAGGGGGTAGTTCGTCGGCTCCAGGTCCCGTTCCTGCTCCATGGCCAGGCCGTGGCGGGCCAGCGACCCCTCGTCGAAGGGGTAGTTCTCGAACACGACGATGGAGTCGAACAGGTTGGTCCCGCCGGGCACCTCGCTCCAGGACTGCACCTGGGCCAGCGAGACGAAGTCGTGGCGCCGGGCCTCCGACTGGGCGGCCTGGAGTTCGCGCAGCCAGTCCAGCAGCGGGCGCCGGCCGTCGACTCGGGCCCGGGTGGGCAGGGTGTTGATGAACAGGCCGACCATCGAGGTGACGCCCGGCAGGTCGGCGGGCCGCCCGGAGACGGTCGTGCCGAACACCACGTCGTCCCCGCCGCCGTAGCGGGACAGCAGCAGCGCCCAGGCGCCCTGGAGGACGGTGTTGACGGTCAGCCCGGCAGTCTGGGCCGTCTCCCGCAGCCGGGCCGAGACGTCCCGGCCGAGGGTCACCCGCACCGAGCCGGAGGAGGCGCTGCGGTGGGCCTCGGCGGACCGCCGGTCGCGGGGCAGCTCGGTGGGCGCGGGGAAGCCGGCGAGCATCTCGCGCCAGTACCGCTCCGCCCGGCCGGTGTCCTGCCCGGCCAGGTGGCGCAGGTAGTCGGCGAAGGGCCTGCGCTGCGGCACCTGCGGGCGGCGCCCGGTGGTCAGGGCCGCGTACCGCTCGCACACCTCGTCGAAGACCTGGGCGGCGCTCCAGCCGTCGAGCAGCACGTGGTGGAACGTCCACACCATGCGGACGCGGTCGGCGGACAGCCGGATGAAGGTCAGCCGCATCAGGGGCGCGGTGCCCAGGTCGATGCCCCGCTGCCGGTCCTCGGCCAGCAGCCGTTCGAGGTCGGGCGCGCACGTGTCGTCGGGCCGGCCGGTCCAGTCGTGGTGGGTGACGGGCACGGTGGCCCGGTGCCGGACGACCTGGAGCGGTTCGGCGGTCTCCTGCCAGACCAGGCCGGTGCGCAGGACGGGGTTGGCGTCCGCGGTGTGCTGCCACGCCTCGGCGAGGGCCTGCGGGTCGGTGACGCCCGACAGCACCAGCTGGACCTGGTTGACGTAGGTGCGGCCGTCCGGGTCGAGCAGGCTGTGGAAGAGCATGCCCGCCTGCATCGGGGTCAGCGGCAGCACGTCCGCCACCTCGCGCCCGTCGCCGGCGATCCGGTCGACCGCCGCCTGGTCCAGGCGGGCCAGCGGGAAGTCGGTCGGGGTCCGGCCGCCCGCGTCCGGGCGCGCGCAGTGGGCCAGGATGTCGCCGAGCGCCCGGAGCATCCCCTCGGCGAGGGCGGTGACGGTGTCCTCGCGGTGCCGTCCGGCGCCGTAGTACCAGGTGATCTCCAGTTCGTCGTCCTCGACGCGGGCGACGACGTCCAGCAGGTGCGGCCGTTCGGTGCCGGGTGCCTCCGCGCCGCCGAGTCCGCCGGGCACCGCGCCGACCAGGGTGCCGCCGCCGGGCGACCAGTCGAAGCGGCCCAGGTAGTTGAAGCTGATGCCGGGCATCGGGGTGCCGGTCAGCGCCTCCTCGCGGGCGAGGTGGCGCAGGACGCCGTAGCCGAGGCCCCGGTCGGGGACGGCGCGCAGCTGCTCCTTCACCGCCTTCAGGGCGGTGCCCCAGTCCCCCGCCGGGACGTGCAGGGCGACCGGGAAGAGAGAGGTGAACCAGCCGACCGTGCGGGAGAGGTCGACGTCGTCGAACAGCGCGTCCTCGCGGCCGTGGCCCTCCAGGCCGACGGCGACGGTGTCCCGTCCGGTCCAGTCGGCGAGGACCCGGCCGAGCGCGGTGAGCAGGACGTCGTCGATGCGGGTGCGGTAGACGCCGGGGACCGTGCGCAGCAGGCTGTCGGTGCGCTCCCGGTCCAGCCGTACGGTGACCCCGCGGACGTCGGCCGTGGTGGTGCCGCCGGGGCCGTCCACCGGCAACGGGACGGCGCACGCCCGGGCCGCCTCGGCCCAGTGGTCGCCCCCGCTCGCGAAGGTGCCGGCGCGGTCGCGGAGCCTGCGGGCCCACTCCCGGACGGAGGTGGTGCGGGCGGGCAGCCGTACGGGCTCCTGGGTCACGGCCTGCCGGTAGGCGGTCTCCAGGTCCTCCAGCAGGATCCGCCAGGACACGCCGTCGACCACGAGGTGGTGGACGACCAGCAGCAGCCGGGCGGGCCGGGTGCCGTCGGCGGTGAACAGGCGGGCGGTGAGCAGCGGGCCGGTGTCAAGCCGGAAGCCGGCGTGGGCCGCGGCCGTGACCTGCTCCTCCTCCTGCGGGCCGTGGACCGTCAGCAGCTCGGGGACCGGACCGTCGGCGGGCGGCACGTCCTGGTGCCAGGTACCGTCGGCGTCGCGGGTGAACCGGGCGCGCAGGGCGTCGTGGTGGGTCCACAGGGCGGCGAGGGCGCGGCGCAGGGCGTCCTCGTCCACCGGTCCGGCGGCCTCGACGACGACGCACTGGTCGAAGAAGGCGGCGTGTTCGGGCTGCGGGTCGAGGAACCAGTGCTGGATGGGGGTGAGTTCGCTGGCGCCGCTGACCGGTTCGGTGCCGGCGACGGCGGCCGCGGCGCCGCCCGCGGCGGCCAGCTCGGCCACGGTGGGGTGTTTGAACAGGTCGCGCGGGGTGAGGGCGAGGCCCGCGGCGCGGGCCCGGGAGACCACCTGGATGCTGAGGATCGAGTCGCCGCCCAGCATGAAGAAGTTGTCGTCCAGGCCGACGCGTTCCACGCCGAGCAGCTCGGCCCAGATGTCGGCGAGCAGCCGTTCGGTCTCGGTGCGCGGCGCCCGGTGGGCCTGCTGGGCGCCGGCCGACCAGTCGGGGGCGGGCAGCCGGCGCCGGTCGACCTTTCCGTTGCCGGTGAGCGGCAGTTCGGGTACGGCCACGAAGGCGGCGGGCAGCATGTAGTCGGGCAGCCCGGCCGCCAGGTGGGCGCGCAGTTCGGCGGCGGGCGGCACCGTGGCGCCGCCGGCCGGCACGAGGTGCGCGGCGAGCCGCTTGCGTCCGCCGTCCTGGTAGAGGGAGACGACGGCCTCGGCGACGGCCGGGTGGCCGGTGAGGCGGGCCTCGATCTCGGCGGGCTCGACCCGGAAGCCGCGGATCTTGATCTGGTCGTCCGCGCGCCCGACGAAGTGCAGTTCCCCGTCGGCGCTCCAGCGCACGATGTCGCCGGTGCGGTACATCCGTTGCCCGGGCGGGCCGAACGGGTCGGCGACGTACCGGGCGGCGGTCGCCCCCGGCCGGCCCGCGTACCCCCGGGCCAGCCCGGCGCCGGCGATGTACAGCTCGCCGGGTATGCCCGGCGGCTGCGGCTGGAGCGCGGCGTCCAGGACGTAGACGCGCGTGTTGTCCAGCGGGCGGCCGATGGGCAGGACCGCGGGCAGCGGGTCGCCGGCGCGGAAGACGCGCCGGGTGGCGAACGTGGTGGTCTCGGTGGGGCCGTAACCGTCGACGACGGTCAGGCCGGGGCAGGCGTCCAGCACCCGGCGCACGACGGCGCCCGGCACCGCCTCGCCGCCCGTCCACACCTCGCGGGCACCGCGCAGGCAGCCGGGGTCCTCCTGGGCGAGCAGCCGGAACAGACCCGCGGTCAGCCACAGGCAGCGCACGCCCTGCTCGCCGATGGCGCGGCGTACGGCGGCGGCGTCCAGGTCGGCCGGCGGGGCGAGGACGGCGGTGCCGCCGCGCAGCAGCGGCACCCACACCTCGTAGGTGGCGGCGTCGAAGGCGTGCGGGGAGTGCACGAGCACCCGGTCGTGCCCGGCGAAGGCCCGGTCCAGCGCCAGGGCGACGACGTCCCGCTGGCGCACCGCGACGCCCTTGGGGACGCCGGTGGAGCCGGAGGTGAACATCAGGTACTGGACGTGGTCGGGGTGGACCGCGTCGGCCCGGACGGCGTCGGCGGGGGCCGCGTCGGGGTGTGCGGTGCCGGCCGCCGGGGGTGCGTCGGCGCGCAGGACGCCGTCGCCGGGCAGGAGTTCGCGGGCCGTCTCCTCCCAGGCCGCGTCGGTCAGCAGCAGCCGCGCTCCGGCCTCGGTGAGGATCCGGTGCAACCGCTCGCGCGGTGCCCGGCCGTCCAGCGGCACGTACACCCCGCCGGTGCGGACGAGGGCCAGCTGGGCGACGACCAGGTGCACGGAGCGGTCCATCAGCACGGCGACCGGTCGTTCCGGCCCGATGCCGAGCCCGGCCAGCCGGGCGGCCAGCCGGGCCGACCCGTCGTCCAGTTCGCGGTAGCTGACGCGTTCTCCGCCGGCCTCCAGGGCCACGGCGTCGGGGGTGCGGGCGGCCTGGGCGGCGAACAGCGCGGCCACCGTGGTGTCCGGCAGCTCGGTGCGCGTGTCGTTCCAGGCGTGCAGCACCTGTGCGCGGCGGCCGGGGGTGAGCAGCGGCACCCGGGCGGGCGGCAGTCCGGGACCGGAGGCCATGCCCGTGAGCAGGACGGTCAGGTACTCGGCGGTCCGCTCGGCGGTGGCGGCGTCGAACAGCTGGGGGTCGTAGCCGATGCGCAGGGCCAGCTCGGGACCCGGGTAGGCGGTGAGACTGAGCGGGTAGTTGGTGGTCTCCACGCCGTCGAGGCCGCTCAGGCGCAGTCCGTGCACGGCGGCACTGTCGTCGTCCACGGGGTAGTTCTCGAAGACGACGATGCTGTCGAACAGGCCGGTGCGCTCGGGGAGATCGGTGAAGGAGCGCATCCGGGTGAGCGGCGTGTGGTCGAAGCGCCGGTCCTCGCTCTGCTCGCGTTGGAGGGTGCGCAGCCAGTCGAGCAGGGTGCCGTGGGCGGGCACGGTGACCCGGGTGGGCAGGGTGGTGATGAACAGGCCGGTCATGGCGTCGGCGCCGGGCAGCTCGGGTGGCCGGCCGGACACCGTCGTGCCGAACACCACCTCGTCGCGGCAGGCCTGACGGGCCAGCAGCATCGCCCAGGCGCCCTGCACCAGGGTGTTCAGGGTCAGGCCGGCGCCGCGCGCCAGCTCCTCCAGGGCCCGGGTGGTACCCACGGGAACGGTGACCCGGACGGCGTGCGTGGACTCGGCGCGGTGGCTCTCGCGCGGCTCCCGGTCGTACGGCAGGGGCGTGGCCTCGGTGAGGCCGGTCAGGCGCCGCCGCCAGTGCCGTTCGCCCTCGGCGGTGTCGCGTGTGCGCAGCCAGGCGACGTAGTCGCGGTAGGGCGGGCGCTCCGGTACGGCCCGCGGGTCCGCGGCGGCGTGGCAGGCGAACACGTCGGACAGCACCTGGAACAGGCTCCAGCCGTCCAGCAGGAGGTGGTGGAAGGACCACACCACGCGCACCGCGGTGCCGGAGACGCGGGCGAGCAGCAGGCGCTGAAGCGGGGCGCGGGCCAGGTCGATGCCGTCCGCGCGGTCGCGGGCCAGGACGTCGTCCAGGCGCTGCCGGCGTTCGGCGTCGGTCAGGCCGCGCCAGTCGAGGTGGGTGACCGGCACGGGCGCACGGCGCTGCACCACCAGCAGCGGTTCGGCCACGTCCTGCCAGACGACCCGGCCGCGCAGCACGTCCGTGCGGTCGGTCACGTGTTGCCAGGCCGCGGCGAGCGTCTCCGGGTCCGGCACGCCGTCCAGGACGAAGGTCAGCTGCTGGAAGTAGGCACCGCGGCCGTCCTCGGACAGGCCGTGGAACAGCATGCCCGCCTGGGTCGGCGTCAGCGGCAGGATGTCCTCGACCGCCGCCGGGTCGGCGCCGGTGATCCGGTCCACCGCGCCCTGGTCGAGCCGGGCCAGCGGGAAGTCGGACGGGGTGCGGCCGGCGGCACCGGGCCGGGCGGCGTATCGGGCGAGGTCCGCGAGCGCGTCCCGGTAGCGCTCCGACAGGGCCTGCACCGTCTCCCGCCGGTGCAGCCGGTCGGAGTAGAACCAGGTGAACTCCAGGCAGTCGTCGACGAGCTGCCCGACGACCTCCAGGGCGTGCGGGCGCCGGGCGGCCGGGTCGGCGTCCAGCTCCAGCGGCCGTACGGTGCCCCGGTACAGGCCGTCCGCGCCGTCCTCGCCGTCGGCGAGGCCCATCCGGCCCAGGTAGTTGAAGCTGATCTGCGCGGGGGCGGTGCGCGGTGCCGCGTCCGGTCCGGCCAGGTGGCGCAGCGCGTCGTGGCCGAGGCCGTGCCGGGGTACGGCGCGCAGCTGCTCCTTGACCTGCTTCAGCACGGCGTCCCAGCCGGCGTCATGGGAGACGGCGAGGGCGACGGGGTGGCGGGTGGTGAACCAGCCGACGGTGCGGCTGAGGTCCAGCTCCGCGAAGAGCTCCTCGCGGCCGTGCCCCTCGACGTCGACCACCACCCGCTCCTGCCCGGTCCCGGCGCACAGCGCGCGCCCGAGGGCGCCCAGCAGCACGTCGTTGGCCCGGGTGCGGTAGGTCTCGGGCAGCGTGCGCAGCAGCGCGGCGGTGTCCTGCGCGTCCAGCCGTACGGTGACCGCGCACTGCGACGCGTAGGTGTTGGCGCCGTCGGGCGGGTCGGCGGGCAGGGCGCCGCCGGTGGCGGGCACCGCGCGGGCCCAGTACTCCCGCTCGTCGTCGAAACCGCCGTCCGCCGCGTAGGCGTTCAGCCGGCGCGCCCACGCGCGCACGGGCGAGGACTTGGCGGGCAGGGCGCTGCGGCCGTCCCGGCCGGCGCGGCGGGCCCGGTAGGCGCGGTCGAGGTCCTCCAGCAGCACCCGCCAGGAGACGCCGTCGACCACCAGGTGGTGCACGGCGAGGTGCAGCACGGGGGGCCGGCCGGGGCCGCGGTCGTGCAGGACGGCCCGCAGCAGCAGCCCTTCCGACAGGTCGAAGGGGCCGAAGTGGGGGGTGTCCCCGTCCGGACCGGTGTGCCGGGCGAGCGTGGGCCGGGGCGCCCGGTCCTGGACGGACCAGGTGACCTCGCCGGCCGGGCCGCCGGTGGCGAAACGGGAGCGCAGGGCGTCGTGGTGGGCGACCAGGTCGCCCAGCGCGGCCTCGAGCGCCGCCACGTCCAGGTCGTCGGGCAGCCGGACGGACAGCGCCTGGGCGAAGTGCCCGGCGCGCTCGCCGGCGCTGTCGAACAGCCAGTGCTGGATGGGCGTCAGGGGGGTCTCGCCGGTGGCCGGCCCGGTCTGCGGTGCGGCCGGGTGCGGGACGGCGGCGGCGTCCGCGCAGCGGGCGAGGGCGGCGACCGTCTGGTGCCCGTACAGGTCCCGCGAGGTCAGGCCCAGGCCCTCCTGCCGGGCGCGGGCCACCACCTGGATGCTCAGGATCGAGTCGCCGCCGAGCTCGAAGAAGTTGTCGTCGACGCCGATCCGCTCCACGTGCAGCACGTCGGCCCAGATCGCGGCGAGGGTTCGCTCGGTGGGGGTGCGCGGGGCGACGTGCCGCACGGCGCGCACGGCGGGGCCCGGGTCGGGCAGGCGGCCGCGGTCTATCTTGCCGTTGGGGCTGAGCGGCAGGGCGTCCAGCACGACGACGGCCGACGGGACCATGTAGTCGGGCAGCGTGCGGCCCATCTCCCGGCGCACGGTCTCGGGCACCGGCCGCGCCGCGGGGGCCGGGACGACGTATCCGACCAGGCGGCGGTGGCCGTCGTCCTCGGCGACGGTGGCCGCCGCCTCGGCCACGCCCGGGCAGCGGCGCAGCGCCTCCTCGACCTCGCCCAGCTCGATCCGGAAGCCGCGGACCTTGACCTGCTGGTCGACCCGGCCGATGTACTCCAGCTGCCCGTCGGCGCGGCGGCGCACCAGGTCGCCGGTGCGGTACATGCGCTCCCCCGGCGCGCCGTACGGGTCGGCGACGAAGCGGGAGGCGGTCAGGCCCGGCCGGCCGAGGTAGCCGCGGGCCAGTCCGGCGCCGCCGAGGTACAGCTCGCCGGTCACCCCGTGCGGCTGGGGCCGCAGGGCGCGGTCCAGGACGTAGGCGCGCGTGAGCGCGACCGGACCGCCGATGGGCGGGGCCTGCTCGGGCAGCGGATCGCCGGCGATCCAGGCGGTGGCGTACACGGTGGCCTCGGTGGGGCCGTAGAGGTTGGCGACCCGGCATCCGGGCAGGGCGGCGCGCACGTCGTGCAGCGTCTGCGCGGGCAGGGCCTCGCCGGCCAGGACGACGGTGTCCGCGGTGAGCGGTGCCGTGCCGCCCGCGACGAGGCGGGAGACAACGGACGGCACCCCGCTGAGCAGTCCGGCCTGCCGTCCCGGAGCGTCGGCGAGGGCCGGCAGGTCGGCGACGACCTCGACGGTGCCCCCGGTCACCAGCGGGCACAGCAGCTCGAAGACCGAGACGTCGAAGTTGAGGGAGGTCGAGGCGATCACCGGGCGGTCCGGGCCGGCGGGCGGGAAGTGCGCCCCGGCCCAGGCGGCGAGCGCGGCGACGCTGCGGTGGGTGACCAGGACGCCCTTGGGACGCCCGGTGGATCCCGAGGTGTGGATCACGTAGGCGGGGTGGTCCGGGAGCAGCGGCCGCAGGCGGTCGGCGTCGGTGAGGGCGGTGTCGGGCGTGCCCGGGGCGGCGCAGTCCTCCAGGAGCAGCGGGGTGCAGTCGGCGGGCAGGGCGGAGGCGGTGTCCCGGGTGGCGACGACGAGGGCGGGCCGGGCGTCGGCGAGCATGAGGCGGATCCGCTCGGCCGGGTAGGCCGGGTCCACCGGCAGGTAGGCCGCGCCCGCGGTGAGCACCCCCCACAGCGCGGGCAGGAGGTCGGCGGTGCGCGGCAGGCACAGCGCGACCAGGGTCTCCGGGCCCGCTCCGCGTGCGGCGAACTGCCGGGCCAGGCGGTTGGCGCGCCGGGCCACCTCGGCGTAGTCCAGCCGGACGTCCCCGCAGACGACGGCCGTCCGGTCGGGGGTGCGGGCGGTCTGGTCCCGGAACAGCGCGGGCAGCGTGGCGGCCGCGGTGTCCCGGCCGCGGCGGGCGGGCGGGTTCCCGGCGTCCACCAGCGCGCGCTGCTCCGCCGGGGACAGCATGGGCAGTTCGGCCAGGGGGCGGCCGGGACCGTCCGCCATGCCCTCCAGGAGGCGGTGCAGGTGGCCGGTCAGGCGGGCCACGGTGGCCGCCTCGAACAGGTCGGTGTTGAACTCGACGGTCAGCGCGCAGCCGCCGTCCGCGTCCGGGGTGAACTCCAGCACGAGGTCGAACCGGGCGGCGGGCCGGGGCAGCGGGTGCTCCTCCAGGCGCAGGCCGGCGGCGGTCGGCGGCACCCCGAGGGGGGTCTGCTGGACGACGAGCGCCTGCACCAGCGGGGTGCGGCTGGGGTCCCGGGGCGGTGCCAGCTCCTCCACCACCCGGTCGAACGGCACTCCGTCGTGGGAGAAGGCGTCGAGGACGGTGGTGCGCACGTCCTCCACGAAGCGGTCGACGCTCCTGCGCTCGTCCACCTCGGTGCGCAGCACCAGGGTGTTGGCGAAGAAGCCGGGCACGTCCTCCAGCTCGCGGCGCGCGCGGCCGTTGGTGACGGTGCCGAACGCCACCTCCCGCTGGCCGGAGTACCGGGAGAACAGCAGCGCGGAGGCCCCCGCGAACAGGGTGAACAGGGTCGTGCCGCGCCCGGCGGCCAGGTGCCGCAGCCGGGTCACCAGCGGCGCGGGCAGGTGGTGCCGGTGGGCCGCGCCGGAGGTGGTGCGCACCGCCGGGCGCGGCCGGTCGGTGGGCAGTTCCAGGTGCTGGATCCCGCTCAGGTGCCGCTTCCAGTAGGCCAGGTCGTCGGCGTCGGTGCCGGCGTCGCGGTGTCCGCGTTCCCACACCGCGAAGTCGGGGTACTGCACGGCGGGCCGGGGCAGGCCGTCGGGCGTGCCGGTGGCCTCCGCGCGGTAGAGGGCGGCGAGTTCGCGGGTCAGGACGCCCACCGACCAGCCGTCGGTGACGATGTGGTGCTGGGCCAGCAGCAGCAGGTGGTCCTCGGCGGCCAGCCGGACCAGCAGGGCGCGGGTGAGCGGGCCGGCCGTCAGGTCGTAGGGGCGGCTCAGTTCCTCGGTGAGCAGGTCCTCGGCGGCCGCGGCCCGGCGCGGCGCGGGCACGTCCCCGAGGTCGGCCGTGCGCAGCGGCAGGTCGGGTTCGGCGGCGACGTGCTGGACGGCCTCGCCGTCGACCGTGGGGAACGTGGTACGCAGCGTGTCGTGGCGGGCCGCGAGCCGGTGCAGGGCCCGGCGCAGCGCGTCCTCGTCGAGGGTGCCGCGCAGCCGCAGCGACACGCCGGTGTTGTACTCGGTGCCGCCTGCGGTCAGGTCGTCCAGGAACCACAGCCGCCGCTGCGCGCTGGACAGCGGGAGCGGACCCGTCCGCGGGGCGGGTGCGACGGGCTCGGCCGGGGTGGCGTCGCCGGGGTCGCCGAGCAGCTCGGCCAGGGCGGCGACCGTGCGTGCCGTGAACACGTCGCGGACCGTCAGCCGTGCGCCGAACTCGTCCCGGATCCGGGACAGGGTCCGGGCGGCGAGGATGGAGTCGCCGCCCAGGTCGAAGAAGTCGTCCGTGACCCCGACGGCGTCGTCGCCCAGGACCTCCGCCCAGATCGCGGCGAGGGCCCGTTCCCGGGGCGTGCGCGGCGGCACCCGGCCGGCCGTGGACACCCGTTCCGGGGCGGGCAGCGCCCGCCGGTCGATCTTGTGCTGCGGGGTGAGCGGCATCCGGTCCAGGACCACGATCGCGGCCGGCACCATGTGGGCGGGGAGCACCGCGGCGAGGGCGGTGCGCAGGGCGGCCGGGTCGGGAGCGCGGCCGGGTCCGCCCGCGTCCGCGCCGGAGCCGGCCGGGGTGACGTAGCCGACCAGGCGGCGGTGGCCGGGCTCGTCCTCGCGGACCACGACCACGGCCTCGCCGACCGCGTCGGCACCGGCGCGGCGCAGGGCCGTCTCGATCTCGCCCGGTTCGACCCGGAAGCCGCGGATCTTCACCTGGCGGTCCAGGCGGCCCAGGTACTCCAGTTCCCCGTCGGCGGTCCACCGGGCCCGGTCGCCGGTGCGGTACAGCCGGGCGCCGGACGGGTCGAAGGGGTCGGCCACGAAGCGCGCGGCGGTCAGGCCGGGTCGGCCCAGGTAGCCGCGGGCCACCGCGTCGCCGCCCACGAACAGCTCGCCGTCCGCGCCGGGCGGTACCGGGCGCATCGCGGCGTCCAGGACGTACACCCGGGTGTGCGGCAGGGCTGCGCCGATGGTGGGGGTGCCGCGGCCCGCGGTGAGCGGCCCGGTCCAGGTGGCGACGATGGTGGCTTCGGTCGGGCCGTAGGAGTTGATCATCCGGCGGCCGGGCGCCCAGCGGTCGACCAGCGCGGCCGGGCATGCCTCGGCGCCCACGATCAGGGTGCGCAGGTGGCGTGCGGTCCCCTCCCGCGGGTCGGGCAGGGTGGCCAGCGCGGCCGGCGGGATGAGCGCGTGGGTGATGCGCTGCTCCTCCAGGACGGCGGCGAGTTCGTCGCCGAGCCACGGGCCCTGCGGCGGCACGACCAGCGTGGCGCCGGACAGCACCGAGATGCACAGCTCCAGCACGGAGGCGTCGAAGCTGGGCGAGGAGAACTGCAGCACCCGGTCGCCGGGGCCGACGGCGTAGCGCTCGGCGGCGGCCGCGGTGAAGCCGCCCAGGCCGCGGTGGGTGACCGTCACGCCCTTGGGGGTGCCGGTGGAGCCGGACGTGTAGATGACGTAGGCCGCGTGGTCGTCACCGGCCGCGCCGGGGTTCCCGGCATCGGTGGCCCGGAAGCCGTCCGCGCCGTCGGTCCCGGTGAGCAGCAGGGCGGTCCGCTCGGGGTCGTCCAGGGTGACCGCGGGCGCGGCGTCGGCGAGCATCAGCGCCCGGCGCTCGGCGGGGTAGGTGGGGTCCACGGGGAGGAAGGCGGCGCCCGCCCGGGCGACGGCCAGTTCCGCGGCGATCAGCTCCATGGAGCGCGGCAGGACCAGCGCGACCACCCGGTCCGGGCCCGCTCCCCGGCGCACCAGGTGCCGTGCCAGCCGGTCGGCGCGCGCGGCGAGTTCGCGGTAGGTCCAGGTCCGTCGGCCGTCGGTCAGGGCGGGGGCGTCGGGGGTGCGGGCCACCCACGCGGCGAACAGCTCCGCGAGCGTCGGGTGCGCCGGCGCGCCCGCGCCGTCCGGCGTGCCGCCGGTGCGGCCGGCCTGCGGTAGGGAGGGCGCCGGTGCGGGCTTGTCGTGCAGGTCCGTCATGGGTGTAGTCCTCTGGAGAGCGGTACGGGCGCGTGCTGCGTGGCCGGACGCGGCAGCCTCCGGCTCGGCGGGGAGCGGTGCGGTGCGGTGCGGTGGAACGGCGCCGGACGCGGGGCGGGCGCGCCGGTGCCGGTGGACGGATGACGGCCCCGGGCCGGGGCCGGGGCGACGGGACCACCCAGGAGCGCGGTCGCGCGGCGCGGCCGGCGACGCGGGGGACGGCTCGGGCGGGTGGTCCGGCGGCGCCCGCGGCTCAGCCGTCGTCGGTGCGGCGTGCCGTGCGTCCGGAGATCTGCAGCCGGTCGAACCGGCCGGTGGCCGGATCGCGGTGGAAGCGTCCGCCGGGTTCCAGGCGGCCGGTGGCCGGATCGCGCAGGGCGCACGACAGGTCGTCGTAGCAGACCAGCGGGATGGGCAGGTCGCCGTCGACGGACAGGTGCGGTGCGCCGTCCGGTCCGGGTGCGACGCGGTACGTCGTGGTGCCGTTGCGATAGACACCCAGGCACTCGGGCAGCGGCACGGGGCTGCCGTGGTCGGCATCCTGGGCGGTGGCCGGCACGCGGACGCCGGTGAGCCGGGCGATCTCCTCGGTCAGCTCGCGCCACAGCGCGGTGGCGCCGGAGGCGTTGCCCGTGAACGCGATCACCGTTCCGCTCTCCGGATCGGCGCGCAGGTGGCAGGAGGTGCCCTGGGCGTTGCCGTCGTGACCGCACCAGACGCGGTCGTCCTGACGGTACAGGGCGAGTCCGGCGCCCCAGCCGTCGGCCAGCGCGCCCGGGCGGGCGGCGGTCTCGGGGCGGCGCATCTCCTTGGCGACGGCGGGCGGCAGGACGTCCGACCGGCCGGTCAGCGCGATCCCGAACGCGGCCAGGTCCAGGGCGCTCGCCAGCAGGGCGCCGGCCGGGGCCTCCAGCGGGGCCAGGTTCTGCCGGGCCGGACGGGCCTGTCCGGTGGCGGTGTTGACGGCGTGCCCGGCGGCGACGGGCCGGGCGGGCGTGGCCTCGCCGATGAACGCCGGCCCCGCGCCGAGAGGGTGCAGGAGCAGCGCATCGACCGCCTCGTGCCACGGCATGCCGGTCACCGTCTCCACCAGCCGGCCGGCGGCGACGTAGCCGGCGTTGGAGTAGGAGAAGTCGGTGCCCGGCGCGAACAGCAGGTCGCGGGCGGTGCAGACGGTCGTGAGGTAGCGGGTGGCGGTGGTCGCGGCCGCGGTGTCGGAGTCCGGGCCGGTGGGCAGGCCCCCGGTGTGGCTGAGCAGCTGACGCATCGTCAGCTCTGGTAACGCGCTCAGCTCCGGCAGGTGGTCGGCGACCGGTTCGTCGAGGTCGAGGTCGCCGTCGTCGGCCAGCAGCATGACGAGCGCGGCCGTGTAGGGCTTGGTGAGCGACCCGAGGGGGACGGCCGTCTCGGGGGTGAAGGGCGCACCGGTCGCCGTGTCGGCCGTACCGGTGTGCAGGCCGAGGGTCTCGGTGGCGGTGGCCAGTGCGAGTTGGGCGCCGGGCACCCGGTGGGTGCGGGCGAGGGTGTCGAGCCGGTCCTGTAGTTCCCGGTGCAACTGCGCCGGCGTCCAGGGAAGGGCCAGAGCGGTGGGGACGGTGTACGGCATGGCTGGGGGACTCCCGTTGGGTGGGTCTCGCGTGCGGGTGTGCCGGTCCGGCCCGTGGGTGAGCGGTACGGGGGCCGGTCGGTGTGCGAGCGCCGTGCGCGGTTACGGCCGGGTGACCTCGACGGGCAGGTGCCGTACGCCGATGATCACGGCCGGGTTCTGGAAGACCACGTCGTCGTAGGACGGGACGGCCAGCAAGCGGAATCGTTTATGCAACATCCGCAGGGCGATCCGGGCCTCCAGCCGGGCGAGCGGTGCGCCGATACAGAAGTGGATGCCGTGCCCGAACGTCAGGTGCGGGTTGGGGGACCGCGTCACGTCGAAGACGTCGGGCGCCGGGAAACGCGCCGGGTCCCGGTTCGCGGTCCCCAGGTGAGCCATGAGCAGGGCGTCCTGCGGGAGTTCGTGTCCGCCGAGGACCACGGGGTGGGTGACCCGGCGGCCCAGTTCGGGGAAGGGGGGCAGCCAGCGCAGCACCTCCTCGACGGCAGCCGGGATCCCGGCCGGGTCGGCGCGCAGCGCGGCGTCCGTGCCTGGGCGGCGGTCGAAGGTGACGACGGCGTTGCCCAGCAGGGCGGTGGTGGTGATGTGCCCGGCGACCAGCAGCAGGGCCACGAACCCGACCATCTCCTGGTCGGCGAGGCGCACGCCGTCGACCTCCGCGGCGATGAGTCTGCTGGTGAGGTCGTCACCGGGGCGGGAGCGGCGGGTGCGTATGTGCTCCAGCATGTAGCCGTTCATCTCGCGCACGGTGGGGGCGATGGCCTCCAGCGCCCGCTCCAGATCGGCCATGTCGGGCGCGTCGCCGAGCTGGTCCCCGCTGAACAGGACGCTCGCCCACTCCTGGAAGAGCCGGTGCTCCTCGGCCGGGATGCCGAGGAGTTCGGCGATCACGATGATCGGGAGCGGATAGGCGAGCGCGTCGACCAGGTCGAACCGGTCGCGGTCGGCCACCTCGTCCAGCAGCCGTGCGCAGACCGCCTCGATGCGGGGCTCCAGCCCCCGCACGACCCGCGGGGTGAACGCCTGGCTCACCAGGGTGCGCAGCTTGCGGTGTTCGGGCGGGTCCATGGCCACGAAGTTGCCGCGGGTGAAGGTCTCGAAGTCGGACTGGGTCGGGGCGAGCGCGGAGAGGTCCGAGGAGTACGTCGCCGGGTCGGCGAGCACGGCGCCGACCGTGTCGTGGTCGAGGACCTGCCAGACCTTCTGCGTGTCGTCGAAACGGACGGGCCCGGACTCGCGCAGCTCCTGCCAGTGGTCGGGTAACTGCTCCAACAGGAGCCGGTCGCCCGTCAGTTCCTTACTGATCACCTGTTCTCCTTGGTAACGGTGGGCAGGGCACGCGAGGCGGGAAGCGGAAGGAGGCACGGCAGTCCGGTCGACTCGGGCGGGGCGGCCCCGGGCACGTCACCGGCACCGCACCGGCACGCAACCTGCACCACCGGAACGCGGTCGGGCGGGGTACACACCCGTCGCACGCGCTCCCCTTGGTGCGGCGGGCGGCGCGCCGCCCGCCGGCGGCCATCGCCGCGGGTGCCGTCCGGCGGGGTGTGCCGTCCACTGTCAGGCTCGGGCCGAAGCGGGCGGGAGACTCCTCGGCGTCTCCGCCACAGGACACGGCGGCTGCGCGTCCGGCCACGACCCCACGGCACATCCCGGCGTGTCGGCGAACCCCGCCATCACTCGTCCCCCTTTTGGCGACACCGGCCGCGCGGCGATCTCACGGCCCCTCCCGGCTCGTTGACGGACAGCGGGATTCCGGTTCCCGGCTGTCTGAACTGCGGTGTGAGAATACGCATTAGCTCTCCATGCCGCCCCACGATTGGCCTGATGCGTGGTCCCCAACACCTTCGTTTCGATGGAACTCGGCCGACAGTCTTCACGGTGAGTCACCTGATAGCAACCCCCTGAAGTTGAACGCAGAGTATCTTGGCGATGATCTGGCGTCGATTTTCGGCAACTCGGCGGAGGCCGCCCGCACCTGACGGCACGGCCGGATCGCCGCCCCCGCGGGTGCCCGGCAGTCCGGGCCGCAAACCCCCTTGGAGAGAAAAAACCTGCCGCTGGCCGCCGCCCGTTCCGGCCTGCGCCACCGCCCATCCCCGGTGCGGCGCGCCGGGGGCCGTGGTCCGCGGATGGCCGGACTCGCCCGCTGCCATGGACCGACGATTCGGCCACCGGGCGGAGGACCGCCTCGTCGCCGCCGTCGAGATTCAGCCATCCGGATGTGCGGGGCCCACGTCGTGGAACCTGGGGCCCCAGCAGGAACGGAACAGAGAACCGGCGTAGCTGTCAAAACTTCTGACAGGGTGCGAGCAGGGCTGCCAGGGTAGGGCGGGTGAGTGACGACCCGACGATCGGCTTCCTGAAGGCGGACGTGGCGCGGTTCTGCGCCGGCCTGGATGAATTGGCCCCTGCGATCCGGCTGCGGCTGGTCGTCCAGTTGCGTGCCGCACTGGACGAGGTGACGGATGCGGCCCTGGATGAGGGGACGGCCGCCGCGAAGGCGGAGGGCTGGGGGCTGCGGCAGATCGGTGGCCAGGTGGGTCGGTCGCATGAGAAGGTCCGCTACCGGCTCGCCCAGCGCGCGGGCAGGGACGAGCCGGCCGGGGGCCTCCTGGATCGTGGCGGGCCGTCTCGGCCTTGGCGGTGGATCGGAGCTGTCCGCCCTGGACCTCGACTGGCAGGGCGAAGCTGTAGCGGCCGGCGCGATCAACCTGGAGATCGCGCTGACCAACTTCTTCAACCGGATCAACCGCACCATCAAGGAACCGGCCGGCAAGACCTGGGGCTGAGCCCAGCGTGGCTCTCACCCACTGAGGCGTCGCCAGCGAAATGATCTTCGGGTGAGGCCGCGAAGCAGGGCAGGCGTGAAGCCCTGGTAGGACTGGTTTACCGAGATCATGTCCGCTCGAACCAGAGGCTTCACGTTGGTTACCTATGCTGCCGTACTCGACGTCCCACGCCACATCGTGGAGTTCCGCGCCCGGTTGCTGGCCGCCGAAGCTCCTGATCTGCACGAGGTGTTGGACCTCTGCCGCGCCCAGGGGAGGACACACGTGGTGCCGGACGGCACGCTGATCGCCTGCGACCGGCTGGCCGGGGTCCGGGAGAACGGCAACGACCTGTGGTTCTCCCAGAAACACAAGAGCTTCGGCGGCAACATTCAGTTCCTGGCCGCACCAGACGGCACCCCGTTGTGGGTCTCCGATGTCGAGCCGGGCTCCACCCCGGACATCACCGCGGCCCGTACCCACGTGTTGCCCGCGCTGTACAAAGCCGCCGCCGACGGGCTTCCCACGCTCACCGACAAGGGCTACATCGGCGCCACATCGGCATTCACGTCCCCGTACGCCGCCCCAGAGGCCACTCCGAGACCGCCTTGGACCGAGGAACCCGCGCCACGAATGCGCTGTTCAGACACGTGAGAGCGCGCGGCGAGCGGACCGCGGCGGAACTCAAGGAACGCTGGCGAACCCTCAAGCACGTCACCCTCAACCCCGGCAGAATCGGCGACATAGCCCGCGCCGCACCCGTTCTCAACGGGCACTGGAAATGATCTTCACTGAGAAAACCCCACTGACCGGGGATGCAGCGTTAACTCCTTTCTACATCACTGATTCACAAGCGACTTCACGTCTCACAACCGGTAGTGACAGCTGCCCTCGGGCGGCTGCTCCTGCACCGTGTACGTCTTCTGAGGCCCGCACCCACCGGGATCTCCCCCACCGAACTCGCCACTGGAGCCGAGCCCGACGGCTGACGGCCGACGCACCGTTCTTCCCCGCCGCCCCTCCACCGGAATGCGTCCTGGACGACGGACACCCCCCGCCAGCACAAGGCAGGACAGCACCACCAGCGGAACGGCGCGACGAACTCATGACGACCCCTCACGGACGAGCAGCAGCTGAGCGAATGCTCCCCCACCCCTGCACCCGACTACTCCCCGAGGGCCGGGCGCACAGGCGCGCAACCCTTCATGCGGTCGAGTTCGCAGGGCCACAGGGCCGCGAAGCGCTGTCGCCTGCTCCGGGGTACATGCCAGTCTTGTCCGCCACCAACTGCCACCCCAAGGCTTCCGGTTGGATCCTGTTGGTGGAGCCGTTTCGTCCGCCCCAGCCATTCTGCACACTGGAGCCCTCGCCCCCAGAGAACGGGATAGTCATGAAGCATTCGACGCTGTTCCGGCGCATGGTCGCCGCAGTCGCGCTGGCCGGGTTCGCGGTCGCCGGGCTCGGGTTCACGCACGTCATCCAGCGAGCCCCCGGCGACGTCACCGTCAGCCTGGCCCAGCCTGCCGCAGTGCACGGACCGGGCGACTTCACCGGCGGCTGACCGCTGCACGCAGAAGGCCTCGCCGCCCGACCTCGGCAGCCGGGCTTGCGACGCGGAGGAACCGGCGAAGCCGCACCGCTGTCATCCGTCAGACGATCAAGACTGCCGACTCTTGCTTACGACCAGCTCGAGCACCCCGACGCACGCCACACCAGCCCCTCCGACCAGCGCGTTCGAAGATGGCGAAGGCTCAGAGATTGGTTCTCATTCGCGGTGTCACACGGCTGGTCAGCCGCGGTGTCAGCGGCTGCTGCTCGTCAGATCACGTCTTCGACTGCCAGTTCACGGGGTTCCCACGCCCTCGGTGGCCATTGCCAGCAGGACCAGGGAATCATGCTCGGCCGTGCCAGGCGGGGCCTGGTAGATCAGCATGCGCTGGCCGCCGCCAGCGGGGCTGAGCACCTCGTTGGCGAGGGTGATCGGGCCGATCACCGGGTGCCGGAACGCGGTCTCACCGGCCCGCTTGACCCATACCTCGTGCCGGCGCCACAGAGCGGCGAACTCGCCACTGGCCGCTGCCAGTTCGGCGACCAGCGCGGCGGTCCGCTCCGGGGCGGTCAGTTCGGGTGTGCAGGTGCGCGACGCTGTTGCGTGCCACCCGGTCCCAGTCGGCGAAAAGGGCGCGCGCGGCCGCATGCAGGAAGGTGTACCGGATCGTGTTGCGCCGTGCGGGCGGCCAGTCGCTGAGCCCGGGCATCAGCGCAAGGCCCTCCGGGTTCGCGGCCAGCACGTCGTTGACGTCGTCGAACACATACGCCGGGCTGGGCCGGACCGACTCCAGCAGCAGCCGCAAGCCAGGGCTGGCCGGTCGCGGGTCGGCTGGCCAGCGGCGTGGTGTCCGCCCGGCGGCCTGGTCGGCGAGGCCGAGCAGGTGGGCGTGCTCGTCGGTGGTGAGCCGCAGGGCCCGGGCCAACGCGCCCAGTACCGCGTCGCTGGGCGCTGTCTCCCGCCCCTGCTCGATCCGGATGTAGTAGTCCACGCTCACGCCGGCCAGCGCGGCCAACTCCTCGCGGCGCAGTCCGGGTGTGCGCCGGGCGCCCGGCCCGGTGGGCAGCCCGACGTCGGCCGGGCCGATCCGCCCGCGCCGTATCCGAAGGAACTCGGCCATCGCGTTCACGGCGTCGAGTCTGCCACCGGCCGATTAGCTCCTGGGTGGCCGTGTCACACCCAGGAATCACACGGCCTTCCCGGAACCGGCCCGGCGGCGCAGCCTCGCAACATGACTGACGCGATCATCATCGGTGGCGGCTCCGGCATGGGCCTTGCCCTGGCCCGGACTCTGCTCGCCGAGGACATGAATGTCACGATCGTCGGCCGATCCACGGACCGGCTCACGACAGCCCGGGCGGAACTGGAACGTCCCGGTCACGGGAAGATCAGCACGATCACGGCCGACATGGGGCGGGAGGAGGAGGTGGCCGAACTGTTCGCACAGGTGGAGCGAGTGGAGCACGTGGCGGTCACCGCTGCGGACGCGACCGGCGTGTACGGCCGGACCTCCGACGTCGCCACCGCGACCGCACGTGCCATCATGGATACCAAGTTGCTCGGTGCCTGGCTGGTCGGCAAGCACGCGGCCGGGCGAGTCACCGGCTCGATCACCTATACCTCGGGCATCAACGCGTACCGGCCGAACGGGTCGAACACCATCATGGCCGCGGCCAACGGCGCGCTCGCGTCACTGGCGTGCGGGCTGGCGATCGAACTGGCGCCCGTGCGAGTCAACGTCATCTCCCCCGGCTGGGTGGACACCCCCATCTGGGACCAACTCGGCATGGACAAACAGGCAGCCTTCACCGAGCTGGCCGCGCGACTCCCAGCCCGCCGCGTCGGCACCCCCGACGACATCGCCCAGGCATTCTTGTCGGTGATACACAACGGATTCATCACCGGAACCGTCCTGCACGTCGATGGAGGACACCGCATCACCTGATCCGGTACCCAGACGCCAAGCACCCGCGCCACTCACCCGCTCCTCACGCGCAACGATCTCCACCAACGTGGGAATCCCGCCGCCGCCAAAGACCAACACCCGTGGGTGAAGGCGTTTCGTCGGTGCCCCAGAACCTCACCCGACATCGGCGCGTGGTGCGCGAGGTATGGGACCGATCAACGAGGTACATGTGGCGGAGCCGGGGTGCGATCGAAACATCTCGCGGGCTGCTGGTCGCGGTCCTGCGGACCGGCAAGCGGAAGGTGTTCGCGATCAACCCGCCGGCCGCGGCCCGGTACCGCGACCGGTACTCCGTCTCGCGCAAGAAGTCCGACCCAGGAGACTGACGTCACCCGCGGCGCCGGCTCCCGCGCCGCTGCGCTCGCGATGGTCTTCAAGCTCGTCGAGTCTGCCCAGGCCCGCTGGCGGGCCGTGAACGCACCCCACCTCGTCGCCCTCGTCCGGCCGGAGCCCGCTTCGAACGCGGCCGGCTCGTCGAACGTGCCGAGGCGGGGGCCGCATGAGCCGGCCGTCGCACGGCACGCTGCATCACGTCGAGCTGTGGGTGCCGGACCTCCATCGCGCGCTCGCCTCGCTCGGCAGGCCGCTGGAGGCGCTGACTTTGTTCTGCCTGCGCCAGTACGTGATGGAGTCGGGCACACTGGCCGGGGTCGCGTCCCGCCGTTCTATCTCCAACCTGTGTTGTTCCTAGAATGGCCGGGTGGAGGACATCGACGCGATTGCGGCGTTGCAGGATCCGGTGCGGCGCCGTCTGTACGAGTACGTGGCGGCGCAGGGCCGCGAGGTCGGCCGCAACGAGGCCGCCGAGGCGGCCGGGGTGGCGCGCACGCTCGCTGCGCACCATCTGGACAGGCTGGCCGAGGCCGGGCTGCTGGAGAGCGGCAGCCGCCGCCTGACGGGCCGCTCGGGGCCGGGGGCGGGCCGTCCCGCCAAGGTGTATACGCGGGCGCGGGCCGAGCGGTCGGTTTCGCTGCCCGCCCGCGATTACCGCACCGCCGCCGAGCTGCTGGCCGCGGCCGCCGAGCAAGCCGGGCTGGACGCCGAACTCTGCGCGGCAGCGCGGCGCCGGGGCGAGGCCCTGCGCGGCTCGGCTGCGCCCTGCGGCGGCCTCGAACAGGCCGTGGAGATACTGGCCGCCCGCGGCTACGAACCGCGCCTGGAAGGCGCCGAGGGGGCGACCGGGGCAGCCGCACGCGTTGTCCGTATGCGCAACTGCCCCTTCCATGCAGTCGCCGAACGCTTCCCACCGCTCGTCTGCGGCATGAATCTCGCGCTGCTGGAGGGGTTGCTCGGCATGGACGGTCCCGTCCACGCTCGCATGGACGCCCGGCCGGGTGACTGCTGCGTGGTGGTCGAGACTTCTAAAAACAATGTCGATTGACATAGAAAAGTCGGCCGTGCTGGGATGAGACCATGACCGCATCCACGCATGCCGCCCATCTCGCCCACCTCAACGTCGCCACGCTCCGCCACCCCCTCGACGATCCGCGCACGGCGCCGTTCGTCGAGATGCTCGGCCCGGTCAACGCCTCCGCCGACGCCGCGCCCGGCTTCGTGTGGCGACTCGTGGAGGAGGGGGCGGCCGACGCCACCGGCCTGCGCCCCGCGGGCGAGAACGTCATCGTCACCCTGTCGGTGTGGGAGACCCAGGAAGCCCTATGGCACTTCACCTACCGCAGCGGGCACCTAGGGGCGATGCAGCGGCGCCGCGAATGGTTTGAACGGCACGTCGAGGCGCACCTGGTGCTCTGGTGGGTCCCCGCCGGTCACCTCCCGACCGTCGACGAGGCCCTGGAGCGGCTGGCGGACCTGCGGGCGCACGGGCCGTCCCCCCGCGCGTTCACCTTCGCCTCCCCCTACACCGCGGCCGAGGCCGTCCAGCACCTTCAGGCCGCGCCGCCCACGCAGC
This sequence comes from Streptomyces sp. FXJ1.172, assembly GCF_001636945.3. Taxonomy (NCBI): domain Bacteria; kingdom Bacillati; phylum Actinomycetota; class Actinomycetes; order Kitasatosporales; family Streptomycetaceae; genus Streptomyces; species Streptomyces sp. FXJ1.172. The sequence goes on from NZ_CP119133.2 coordinate 622,637, forward strand.
CTGAAGCAATCAACTGATCCACAGGTCTTGACGACTACTCGCGTCGTTTGGCGGCGGCGAACAACGGGGGACGGATGTTCGCCGGCTCACCGGTTGCGGTCATGCTTTAATCGCCGGATGACGAAGATCGAATCAGGGCTAATACGACGTTGGCTGGACGGCTGGACCGTCGCCCGCTCTCTGCCCGAGGCCGAGCCTGTCGAGCCCGCCGGGGACGGCCTACGGTCCAAGTGCGACCAACCGGGCCGCGAGGTAGAGGTGTTCGCGCTGCGTGCGGACGAGGAACCCGAGTCCGTAGCACGGCTGGCGGCAGCCGTCGCCGCCGCACGGCAGATCACCTGGCTCACTGTGCCTACGCTGCGCCCAGGCACAGTCGAAGCCATCGTCGGCGCCGCCGGACTGGAGTTGCTCAAGCGGTCAGAGTGGTTCATGACGACCGATCTGATCGGGCACCCGCAGCACGCGCCTGCCGCGCCGTACGAGCGCGAGGTGCGCACGGAGGGACCAGTCACGGTCGTCTCCCTCCATGCCCCCTCCGGAGAGGTGGCAGCGCGCGGCTCCATTGCCGTGGTCGGCGGCGATGCGATCGCCGATCGCATCGAGACGGACACAGCGCACCGCCGACGCGGCCTGGGTCGCGCGATGATGAGCGCTCTGGCGGAGGCGGCCGTGTCCCAGGGTGCCCGTACTGGTCTTCTCATTGCCAGCGAGGAAGGACAGCGTCTCTACCTTTCCCTCGGCTGGCACCACAAAGCCGACGTCCTGATCGCCCGGGGGCCGGTGGTTCCCTCCACCTGGTAGAACGTGTCTCGTTGTGCGGAGGCCCACGTATGACCGGCCGGAATTGGATCACTGAGGCGTCGGGGGGTGGGGCGGCCGTCCCAGCGGCAGCGGCTCGTTGCCCGGCGGATCAGCATGCGGAGCGTGATGAGAGCGGCGGCGAGGTAGACGTAGAGGTCCACGACGCTGCCGCTCTTCCCCCCTGTGCAGCGCCGGAGCTTGCCGTAGCCGTTCATCCACGAGTGCGTGCGCTCGACGACCCAGCGCTTGCTGGCCTGAATCGGGGCTGGCGCTCCCTTACCCGCGATCTCGGCCGTGAGCCCCAACTCGGCTATCAGGGCACGGGTCTTAGAGGTCATCTCATTTGGTGAGTCTGCGGTAGCAGATCAGGGTGCAGGCGATGCTGGTGAAGGCCAAGAAGTGGACGGCCTTGCGTTCATAGCGGCGGTGCAGGCGGCGGCATCCGGCGAGCCAGGCCATGGTGCGTTCGATGGTCCAGCGGTGGCGTCCCAGGCGCTGGGAGGACTCGATGCCTTTACGGGCGATGCGGTGCCGGATGCCGCGCTGGCGTAACCATCGGCGCAGGTGGTCGTAGTCGTAGCCCTTGTCGCCGTGGAGCTTGGCCGGCCGTCGTCGGCGCGGACCGCGACGGGAGCGGATGGGCGGGATGCCGCGAACGAGCGGTTCGAGGGCCTGGCTGTCGTGCAGGTTGGCGCCGGAGATGCCGATGGAGATGGGCAATCCGGTCCGTTCGGTGATCAAGTGGATCTTCGAACCGTACTTGCCTCGATCTACTGGATTCGGACCTGTCAGGCCCCCCTTTTCAGGGCCCGCACGTTCACCGAGTCGATCGCACAGCGAGACCAGTCCAGTTCACCCCGGGAGCCGAGTTCGTCGAGGACCAGGCGATGGAGCTTCGCCCACACCCGGGCTTTCGACCACTCGGTGAAACGCCGGTGAGCCGTGGGTCCCGACGGTCCGAACGAGGCGGCCGGCAGCTGCTGCCACGTACAGCCCGACGTGGCCACGAACACGATCGCAGCCAGCACCTCCCTGTCACCGTGCCGGCGCCGGCCGCCTCCCTGAGGCCGACTCGGCGCCTCCGGCACCACTCGCTGGAACAACTCCCACAGCTCATCCGGCACCAGCCGCTCAACGATCCCCACACCCGGAGCCTATCGAATGCGCCAAATGAGATGACCTCTTAGCACTGTCGTATCCGGGGTCGAGGTTGACATTGACCGTTTCCGGCAGCGGGCCGAGCTGCGCCTTCGCCGCTTGCAGGGTTGGCCCGAGCAGGGGTGAGTCGTTCCGGTTGGCTCCGTCGGAGACGATTCCGAGCGGAATACCGTAGGCGTCGGAGGCGACGGAGCGCTTCCGTCCCTGCTTACCCCGGTCGACCGGCGATCACCCCGCCTTCTCTCCGCCGGTGGGGGCCTGGGTGATGCAGCCATCCACCAAGATCTCATACAGTCCGAGGCCGACCAAACGGTCGCACGCTTTCAGGGCGAGGGCGTGGACCTGTTCCGAAAACCCCTGGCAGACCACTCCTTGACACGACGTCGAATGGTCCGGTCGCGAAGTTTCGGGTGGATCATGATGCACCGCCGCCTCGCCCGTGACTACGAGACCAAACCCGCTCACTCCGAGAGCATGATCCGCCTCGCTATGATCTCCAACCTCGCGAAACGAGCAACCGGCGAAACACCCATAACTTGGCACAGCCAATGAACTATCCTGTCTTCAAACGGAACATCCTCTTAGCTTGTCGTTTAACCTCGTCTCCGTTGGGGGTGGGGATGGAGCAGGCGGTTTTCGAATCTGTCAGGTACTCCGCGGTGTGTCAGGACTGCGGTGCAGCGCTGGAGTGTTGGGGGACTCAGGCCCTCGTGGATGGCCGCTTGCGGTGGGACGTTGAGTCAACGTGTTCTGCCTGTGGATATGCAGTAGCCGTGTGCGGGGGTGACGTGCCGGCGGAACGGCGGGATCAGATGCTCTCCGAGCATGGTCCCGCGAGGCTGCAGGTGAGCAGTCCGTCGGCCAAGGGCGTCGCCATCATGCGGGTGCTGCGGGCTGAGCTCGGTATCGACCTGACGAGCGCCAAGGCCGTGCTGCGCCGCGTGGTGAACGGTGACTACTCAGGAACGCTTCCGGAGATGGAACGCCTGGCCCGCAAGCTGAGAGAGTCCGGCATCACTGCTGTATCGACGCGCCCTTAGACGTCTGATCTGACAGTCCAGTGACGGTCCGCCTGGGCTTGGTGCCCTTCTTGTGGTGGGCGGGGCGGCTGTATGCCTCGCCGGTGGTGAGGACTCTGCCCACGTCATGGCGGGTGGCCGTGCGACGGTTCATCGAACCTGGCGGTCGGCCGGGCCCGGGCCGGCATGGTTTTGGTGCGCCCGCCGGGGAGCCGGTCTTCGTGCGCAGGTTCCTGAACCCGAGCCGGACGCGGGCGGGAGTGAGTCTGTTCGGCGGAGCCGGCTTCTCCCAGGGGCGCCGGAGGTCGGTGGCCAGCGGTCGGGCGAGCCGGAGTTGGGCATAGGCGGCGATCACCAGCCATGTCCACCGGTCGGCCGCTTCCGAACTGCGAAGCCGGGGCTTGGTCCACCCAAGTGTCTGCTTGAACAGGCGAAACGTGTGTTCCAAGTCGAAACGTCGGAGGAAGGACTGCCAGCAGCGGTCGACGTCCGCAGTGCTGGCACCGGTGCCCGACCACCACAGCCAGACCGGCTTGTTCACCCCGCCGGAGGGTAGCTTCTCCACGGCCAGGCGGATGACGGTGCCCTCGATGATGGGCAGCGGTCCGTCGTACTCGATCCAGGCCGCCCGCCGGGTCAGCCTCGGGTGCAGCCGGTCCCACGCCTGCGCGGTCGCCTTCCCGTAGAGGCGGGTGTCCGTGACCGTCACGGCCTGCTCGGTGCCCCAGGTGCTGGGGTCGCCGAAGACGAACTCGCCGCCATGCTTGGGCGGTCGGCCGCCCCTGGGGTCGTAGACCCGCGGCGGTGTCGGTCGCCGCATCACGCGATCGGAACGGAGCCGGCCGAGGATCTCGACGGGCAGGTCACCCAGCAGGTGAGCGATGCGTGGTGCGTCATATCCGGCGTCCAGCACCACCAGGACCTCCGGGTCGCCTGGCTTCCACTGGCCGGCCGCGACGAGCCGCTCGACGACCTCGCGGAGCTGGACCGTGGTCACCGCGGCGACGTCCGCGCCGGGCTCCAGACGGACCGCGTCCAGCACTGCCGTCCACGACGTCCGGCCCGTCTCCAGCGCGGCCACGATCGAATACGGCCAGCCGGGCACCATCTGGTGCTTACCCTCGCCCCGGCCGAACGTGTAACAAAAGGCCCGGTCAGGGCAAGTGTTGGCGTCCGGCCGCAGCCATGGCGAGACGTCCGCAGCCAGCACAATCCGACCGTCCGCCGCCCTCGGCAACGGCATCGAGCCCAGCGCGCGACGCAGCCGAGCCACGTCGATCCGGCCCCGATTGAGACCGCCGTACAGGGCCCCGTGCCCGCGGCGGTGCTCCGGCGCGAGTGCCAGATCGACCAGCGTTCGCACCGGCCCATCCGTACACAGCAGCGCGTCGCACAGCTCGAACAGCGCGTCGCCCCGCGCGGTCAGACACCCGTACAACTCCGTCCGGAAGCGTGACACTTCCGCGAACGCATCCCGCAGGACGTCCTGATGCCCCAAACTCACGACCACGGCCTTCGTGCTGGTTCCTCTGCCTCTGTGACGGAGCACAGGATCAGACGGAGGCCGCCTTCATGTCCGCTGAACTGCGAAAACGCTGATCAAGTTCGAGTCACGTTCGACCCCGGACCTAAAATGACAAGCTTAGAACTCCCAACGAAATGATCTTTGTGGTGGTTGGAACCCTCCAGTGCTTGGGTGCTGGGTTGAGGGCGCCCGGTGCCATCTACTGCAAGGACGTTGGCCAGCGCGGCCAGATCATCCGCTTGGGCACTGAGCGTTGGGTGATGTGGTTGCGGTGAGCCCGGTGGGAGGGGCGATGATGCAGAGGTGCGTGCTGAAGCGGATGAGGTGGAAGAGGCGGTCAGGGGCGAGCTGCGGCCCATGGATCCCAGCGTGCGAACGTCGCGGGCGGAGGCCAGGCAACTGCTGGACCCGGAGTTCGTGGGGGTCGGCGCCTCGGGCCGGCGGTGGTCGTACGAGGAGATGCTGGCCGAGTTGCCGGATCTGCCCGGCAACTCCGAGGAGGGTCCTCGGTATGTGCCTTCAGGTATGACGGGTGTCGTGCTGGCTCCCGGTGTGGTGCACCTGACGTACGAGACCACAATCGGGGGCCGGCGGGCGCTCCGGAACTCGCTGTGGCGCAGGCTGGGCAAGGAGATGGGTTGGCGGATGTACTACCACCAGGCCACGCCTGTCCCGTCCCAGGACGGGGACTACCGGTGGTTTGTTAGCTCGGGCAGTAGAGGTCAAGAGGTCTGCCGCTGCCGACGGTGGTGATCAGTTCCTGGAGTGCTGCGGGCGGGGGCTTCGCCGACCATGCTCGCCAGTAGCGTTGCAGCGTGGACCAGGGCGTCAGCCAGCCACGGACGGCTCGCAGTGCCTGGGGCCAGCAGGCCGGCCGGGGCTGCTGGGACTCGGGTTCTCCCCCTCTCTAACGGGCCTGGCAGGGTGTCAGGCCCGAGTGGCTGCTGGGTTGGTGAGGGCGGGGGCGGAGCGAACCAGGTGTTCCAGCAGAAGCTGAACGCGCAGTTCACGAGGGCCTGGTGGCGGCGGATCGCAGTGTCGGAGCGGACTTGGAAGTCGGCCCAGCCGAGTTCGTCCTTGACTTGTTTGTAGCTCTGCTCGACCCAGTGCCGCAGCCCGTAGATCCGCACCACTTCGGTGAGGTCGGCGGCCGGGTGCCGGCTGCGCTGCTCGCGGGGTGAGCCGGGGCGGGGCAGGTTGGTGGCCAGGTACCAGGTGGAGTTCTCGGGCAGGGTGGCCGGGTCGGTGGTGGCCACGACCAGCCGGATCGCGCCGTCGGGTCCCCACCAGCCCAAGGAAGCATCGGCGGCCCACCAGGTGGTGGTGCGGCCGTCGCGGAAAGCGCGGGTGACCGGCTGCCAGTCGCCGGGCTGCTCGGGACCCCACCAGGCCAGTTCGCGGGCGGCATCCACCGGCCGGAAGGCGTCTTTGTACTGCCAGCTGCCGTGGCCTCGTTTGAGGGCCATCACGAACGGCAGGTGGGCGGCGGACAGTTCGCGGCGGAAGCTGTCGTGGTCGCCGTAGGCACAGTCGGCTGCCACCGCTCTGAAAGACACCCCTGCCTCTGCGGCCTGACGGGCCAGGACTGCCCCGATCTGCAGTTTCGTATGGAACTGGGGATCACTCTCGCCGTGCGGGAAGTGGTGGGCGGGGGTGTAGGGGACGGCGTGCAGTGGGTAGTAGACGCGCTCGTCCGCCCAGCAGGTGGTCACCGTGACCACGCCGCGGTCGATCTTCCCGACCGAGCCGAGGTACTGCTTGCCCACGTGCGCGGTCGCGCTGCCGTCCTTGCGGTCTCCGGAGTCGTCGACGACCAGCACCCCGCCCGGGTGCGGGGCAGTGGCCGGGTCGGCCAGTAGCAGCTCCAGCCGACGGGCGTTGACCGCGTCCTGGTCCCAGGTCGACTCGGAGAGGAAGAACTGCAGCCGCTGGGCTGCCGCATGCTGGGCGCCGACCACGGGTTCCGTACCTGCCAGGCAGGTCAATGTCTTGTTCCGGTCCCGCGGCAGCAGCAGCCCGGCCAGGTACTCGCGAAACCCCCGGCGCTGAGCCAACGTGGAGAAAAGATCGTCAAAGCGGGCGGCGTACGCTTCCAACGGACCCGGCGCGGGCGGACACGGCAACCGCTTCGTCATCTCAAGCCCCCCAGAGCGTAGTTGAGGCCCCTGTCTACGACCTACTCCCACACCCACCCGCCGTCAACAAACCACCGCTAGCACCCGCAGACCGGTCGGCTCTGCGGCATGGGAAAACGTGATGATGCCGTCGGCAACCGGGGTGGCCGGCCGAGACCGCGGCGGGCTGCGGCTGCCGAACGTCGGCGGGCACGATCAGGGCGTGCAACCGCCGGACGGTGCGTCGTGACACAAAAGAGGGCCAACGGGCCTCGACCACCGGCTGCGCGCAGTGAAACGCCCTGGCTGCCATCAGCTACCGACATCATGTCGACAACACAGACTCAAAGCCGGTAAATGCCGTACAGCTTCGCCGTTTCGGTGGCGACTTCCTGCCGGTTGGCAGAAGTACGCCACCCTGCTCATCTTGTGGCGGCTTTGCCAGGTTGAAAGATTCCCCGCAGCGTGGGCGCTGTTCGGGGGCAGCGCCGTGTCTTTGCTTTCCCCGAGTTCGCTTGTAAGAAGTGGAGTGCCCATGAAACGGCGGAGACGAGCGTTGGCTCGCGGCCTCGCCATAGCCAGTGCGGCCGTACTGCTCGCCGCACCCGAGCAGTACGCGTCGGCCACCGGAGCGAAGACTTCTGCGATCGATTCCGGTGCGAAAGGTACGGCTTCGAGGGGCGCGTTGCCCGGCATACCCGGGTCCTCGGCGCTCGGTCCGTGGCGCTCGTTCCAGCAGCCCATGCCCGCACAGTCGGCGAAGAACGGCCCGCACCAGGTCCTTGTGGTGCTCGGCTCGGCCACTCACGTGACCGGCAAGTCGCTGGGCAGGCAGCGCAGTCTGCAGATCCGCACCCCGCTGACCTCGGACACCGCGGTCAACTCCGCACTCCACCGGACTCACGCCGTCTCCATGCGGCCGCTGGTGCCGGGTCTCACCGCCGCCCAGGCCCGGCAGCTGCACTCAGCCGCCCGGGCGAAGCTGGGATCCGCGGCGATCGACCTGTCCAAGGTCCAGGTCGTCCAGCTGGCCGGCGGCGACGCCTCGGCTGCCGCTCATACGCTGGCCGCCGCACCCGGGGTCGTCTACGCCGAGCCCGACCGGACCGTCTCCCCCATGAACACCGGCGCCGTGCCGCTTCCCTCCTCAGTGGGCGCCACCGCAGGGAAGGCCGACTCGTCGGCGAGGGAGCAGGACAGCGGTGCGACCGGCACCGACGGTGTGCCCGGCAACGCGGCTCTCGGCACCTCGCTGCAGAGCTTCCTCAACGCCGGCGGCGTCGACGCGACAGGCGCCTACAGCCTGCTGAAGCAGCAGTTCCAGCAACTGCCCGGCGCCGGTGAGACCATCACCAACGTCTCGGTGGGCGACCTCACAGACGCGTCGACGCCGAACCTCGGCCCCGCGGGGCCGACAACCGTCGTCCAGAACGGCCGGCGATACCTGGACATCCCCACGATGCCCTTGATCCCCACCTACACCGCGGACGCGACCGGCGCGCTCGACCCGACCGGCTCGACCCGGGGGCAGGACTCAGCGCTGGGTGAGGTGCTGCTGGACTTCTCCGTGATGGCGCCGCTTCCGCACGACCTGCAGCGTCCGGGCATGCAGGGCAGCGGGAACTCGGACCTGCTGGGCATCGCCCCGGGGGCCGACTACCGGCTCGTCGTCCCGCAGCAGCCGACGTTCAGTCAGATCGCGGTGGCTCTGCTGGCTGCCGCCCGGCAGCAGCCGCGGCCCGATGTGATCACCGCCAGCCTGGGCTACGGCACCGACGCTTTCGGGTTCGCCGGACGCTACCTGGAGGACGACCCGGTCCAGCAGTCCGTGATCGCGTCGATCGTGCAGCAGTACGGCATCACCATGGTGGTCTCGTCGAACGACGGGACCCGGCTGTTCACCAACGCGGCCGTCGGCCCCGACGGCGGCAGCACCCCGACCGACGTGACGCGCAAGGCCGCCGACACCACCAGGATCGACGACGACCAGCTGTCAACCACACCCAGCAAGGTCCTGGACTCCGGCGCGATCGCCGCGGGCGGCACCACGACCGACGACACACTGGCCGTGCCCCCGCAGAACGGCGCAGCCGCGTCGGGCAACGGGACCTGGGCGACCACCAGGCTCAACGGCTCCGGGATCTTTTCCTCGGGATTCGGCACCCGGATCGACGTCTCGGCGCCCAGTGACGGCATCCCCGCCTTCGAGCATCGAGGCCAGACCGCGCAGTCGGTGACGGAGGTCCTCAGCGGAGGCACTTCGGCCTCCGCACCCGAGATCGCGGCTGCCGCGGCCGTCGTGCTGCAGGCCTCCCGGCTGACCGGGCAGCACCCGTCGACCCAGGACGTCCGCTCGCTGCTGGAGCACACCGGCCGGGCCGTACCGACTGCGCCGCAGATCGACCAGCCGCTGCACGTCGGTCCGCAGCTCGACGTCACCGCCGCGGTGCAGGCGGTCCTGGCGAAGGCGCACGGCAGCCATGTGACCACGGGCACGCCCCGGATCGTCCGGCTCTCCGTGGCGCATCGCCAGACCATCGGCGGGCTCGGTGGCTCCTACCTGGAGGCCACCGACCCCGGGTACATCGACCTGGCCGGACCGGGCACGGGCGCCGGCGCCACCGGTGAGGGCCTGGTGGGACCGGTGACCACCGGCGCCGACGTCACCGGCCTGAGTGACCGGGACGGCGTGAGCTACGCGCTGGGCATCAAGAACCATGTGTTCACCTCCGCTGTGCCGGCGATCCGACTCACCCCCACGCAGATGCTGGCCGCCGCCGGACTTCCGGTCGTCTCCGCGACGGACCGTCAGGTCCCGCTCACCTTCGAGGTGCGCCACGGCAACGAGGTGCTGGCCTCCACCACTCACCAGCTGACCTTCGGCCCCACCGACGGCGGCTACGCCGAAGCACTCGCCCCGGTGGTCCAGCCTGTGGTCGAGGCGGGGCACTCCGTACAGGTGCGCTACGACCTGACCGGCGTGCGGAACGTCAGCTCGCCCCAACTGGTCGTGTCGCAGGTCGGCCACTGGAACCCCGCGTCGGCACCCATCTTCTCCGCCGTCCACACCGTTCCACTGGCGGGACTGCGCGGCACCGTCACCGTCCCGGCCGACGCCTTCTCCGCCGGCGGCGGCATCTACGGCATCGGTGTCCTCCAGAACCCCGCAGGTGGCGCCAAGCGCGGCCCGGTGTACGGCGAGTTCGCCTCGGTCCGGGTCGACGGCGGTGACCCGTCGCAACGCCCGGCGGCGCCGCCCCTGGCTGCGAAGGGATCCCAGGAGTTCGGTCACCTGCTGGAGGTGAACCGGGCTGCGCCGCGATTCTCGGTGCGCTACGACGTGTCGCGGGTCAAGGGCGCCACCGGCACGCTGCTGGAGTTCTCCGCACCCGGACCGAACATGTACAACTCCTACAACATGGTCAGCAACCAGAACGGCACCACCCTCGACCACAACGGAGTGGACAGCCCGGCCACGCTCGACCGCTCACTCACGGGCACGCGAGGCACGGCGGACCTCGACGCCCTCGCGCTCAAGCTCCCTTCCTCGATCGCCTACGACCTGCGGGTGTTCGCCGTCAACCAGCACGGCAAGACAGTCGGGCAGGCTTCGCCGACGTCCCTGCTGGCCTACGACGACGGAACTGCCCCAGACGGCACAAACCTGACCGACTTCGCGATCGTCCCCGGCGGCACGTCCGTCGCGGCGGTCGAAAGCCCCACCGGTGAAGGCTCGGTGTACGACTACGACGCCGCCACCGGAACCTATGGCCGCAACCTGACGAGCGACGCCGCGTACGGCTCCATCTACGAGGTGTTCGGCGTCGACTCCGCCCACCACGCGTTGGTCCTGCACAAGCAGACGACCACCGGCGAGCAGTGGCTCGAGATGTATGACACGAGCACCGGCGACGCGGTCGGCAGCCCCGTCCGGGTCGATGACCAGTACGTCGTGACGGGCGGGCGGGTGGACGCCAAGCGCCACCGCGCAGCGGTACTCGCCCACCGTTCGAGCGACCGGGCAGGCTTCGTCCTGCCCGTGGACACGGCAACCGGCGCAATGGGCACACCGCTCCAGCTCGATCCCACTCCGGACGGGAGAACGTCGTACGGCCTGCTGGACGTGGACGAGTCGACCGGCCTCTTTTCCGCGCAGAAGACTGGCACCACCGTCAACTGCGTGGCATCGATCGGCTCCGGCACGGTGGCAGCGGTCGACCTGGACACCGGGACGGTCACCCAGAGCCAAGGCGGTATCCCCTGCGCCGGGGACCTCGCCGCCGACCAGAAGGGCAACCTCTACGAGACGTGGTACCACTCCTACAGCGTCAACTTCGCCGGCACCGGATACCTCGGGCAGCTCGGCGGCGGTGACCCAGTGAACGTCGGAACGGCTCAGACGCCCCTCGCGCTCGCCGTCGACGGGGAGCACCAGCTGGCGTTGATCGCCTTCCGGTTCCCGGACCTGAGGCCCATGGGCGGCTTCCAGCAGTACGGTTTCACCGACAACAACGCCACCGGACGCATGGCCGTCGTCGACCTGAAGACAGGCAACACGGTGGGTACGGTGACCGGCGTCGAGTACCCCCTGTACGGCTCCTGGAACGGCCGGCTCGAAACACACCGCGAGCGCGTCATGCAGCTCGACCCGGCGACCCGGACGGGCTGGACGTACGCAGGCGACGGAAGCCAGATCCAGCAGTTCTCCTACTGAACCGATCCGCTTGCTCGACACCCGGGTCCGCAGGCGCCAAAGCGCCCGCGGACCCGCGGGCCTTACGGTAACCGGCCACGCCCCCTGGCCCCCGGACCAGGCCCTCCTTGACGACATGGAAAATGTCGACGGGACAGCTGTGGCGCAGGAACAAAGGTGGCCGACATCCGCCAGCCGGCGGGCAGGCGACATGAAGGCGGAAAAGCCATGACATTCAACGTGCTGGGACTGGCAGAGGAGACTGAGCGCGTCTACGCCGTGCTGGTCCATACGCCCCACGCGACGGCTTCGGAGCTCGCCGGCGCCTGTGAACTGTCGGTTCCCTCCACCACGCGGCAGCTGGCCGATCTGGTCAAGGAGGGCCTGGCGACGCGGGCCACCGGCCGACCGCCCCGGTTTACCGCGGTGGCCCCCGACATCGCTGTCACCGCGCTGATCCGCCGCCGTGAGAAGCAGCTCGATGAGGCCCGGTCGCAGGTGCACCGGCTGATGGAGGCACACCGGGAGGCGTCCCGGATCAGCAGCCCGGACCTCGCGGTGGAACTCCTCACCGAACGCGCCGATGTCAGTACCGCGGTGCAGTGCATGACCACCCAGGCACAGCGTGAGATACGGGCCTTCGACCGGCCCCCCTACGTCGACCGGCCTGGCAGCAACCTCGATGAGCAGATCAAGCGGCAGCGCCGGGGCGTCGCCCACCGCGTGATCTACGACCGCGCCGCAGTCGCCTGGCCGGGCCGCCTCGCAGACGACATCCTGCCCAGTGTCCGGGCCGGTGAACAGGCGCGTGTCCGTACCGAGCTGCCACTCAAACTCGTGATCTGCGACAGCCGGGTCGCGATCATCCCCATCAGTTCGGCGCCGGGCGGTCAGTTGGCGGCGTATCTCGTGAAGAGCTCACCGATGCTGGTGGCCCTGGAGGCGCTCTTCGAGGTGGAGTGGGAGCGGGCGGTTCCCCTGCCCCTGACGCACCGCACAGCTACCGAAGGGGGCTTCGAGAGCGGCACCGGCGAACCCGACCAGGAGACCCGGTCACTGGTGTCGCTGCTCGCGGCAGGGCTCACCGACGCCGCGATCGCCCGAGCCCAGGGCTGGAGCGAACGCACCACTCAACGCCGCATCCACCGGCTGATGAGTCAACTCGGGGTGAACACCCGGTTCCAGGCCGGGCTGACCGCCGCCCAGCGCGGCTGGCTGTGACTTTACGCCGGATGGTGGCTGACTCGGGAGTCTCGGAGAGCCAGTTGACGTCGGTCAGCGAGGCGTTGTACGTGTAGCCGGGCAGCCGGGACACGGTCCAAGATCCGGACCATGTGTGAACCAACTCGCCGCCATCGATGAACGCGGGCGCGAACTCGGCAGCCACACCACCGGCACCACCAGCGCGGGCCACCTGCGTCTACTCGCCTGGGCACATCGCTTCGACGAGCACCACGTCCAGAAGCCGGTGCAGGTCATCGATCCTCACCGGGTGGGAGCGGGCGGAAGCTCACCCAGCGCACGCATGAGGGCGATCTGCGCCTGGTCCCGCTGAGTTGCGAGTTCCTCGATGGGTCGGTCTCCGAGGTAGGCCTCTGCCTGCTCGCTCAGGAGTTTGACGGTGGCCTCGTCGAAGGTCGGGCTTCCCAGGAACTTCCAACTCTGTTCCATCGCGGGAGCGAAATGCGAGAGGAAGTGAGCAAATCCGCCGGAACCGCCGCCGAGATGGAAACTCTGGAAGGGCCCCGCAACCGCCCAACGCGGGCCGATCGAAGAAGTGACGAGTTCGTCGAGTTCCTGCTCGGTCACCACTCCCTCGGCCACCAGATGGACGCACTCGCGGAAGAAGGCCGCCTGCAGGCGGTTCGCGACGAAACCCGGAACTTCCTTGTGCAGGACCTGGGGCTTCTTGCCCAGGGCGCTGTAGAAGGCGCGTGCCTGCTCAACGGTCTCCTCCGAGGTGAGCCTGCCCGGAACGATCTCGACAAGAGGCACCAGGTGCGGCGGGTTGAAGGGGTGGCCGACGATCAGGCGCTCGGGCTGCCTGAGGACCGTGGCGATCTCGCTGGCCGGAAGACCCGAGGTCGAGGTGGCGAATAGCGCATGGGCAGGAGCGTTCTCCTCGATGGTGGCCCACATCCGGTGCTTGATCTCCAGGCGCTCCGGGCCGTTTTCCTGCACCACGTCGGCGTGGGCCACCGCGGCGGCCAGATCGGCCTCGAAACGCAGCCGGGCCGTCAGGTCGTCCGTCCGCATGCCCAGCTCTTCCAGCGTGGGGGCGATGTCTGCCAGACCTGCGCGGACCTGGCTCTCCGTCGTGGGAGCCGGGTCGCTGATGGTGACCTCACAACCGTGGGCGAGGCACAGGGCTGCCCACGACATGCCGATGACGCCGGCGCCGACGATGGTGACGTTACGGAACGATTCCGCGTTCGCAGTGTTCATGGTGTGCGATTCCTTACGGGTGGTGAGCGTCGCACCGCGACATTGCATGAAGTGTTTGAGGGCTGCCCGCGGGCCTGCCATGCTGACTGAGGGTGGGCTTGATCTGTGTTGCCGAGAAATCGCAGGCAAAGTATGCATGGCGAAATTTTCCAAGTTCCACGCCTGCCCCTCTCGCGCTTCTCGGGGGTGTCGGCCCCGTACGGGCCGACACCGTCACGTCACTGCGCCGGTACCTGCATGCGCCGGCTCGCGTCGATCACGGCATCACCATGGTCTTTCTCGACCTCGACATCGAGAACGGTGCAGACCCGTCCGAAGGACCAGTAGAACCCGGTCACCTGCATGATCTCGAGGATCTCGCGTGGAGTGAGGCGCTCCTTCACCGCGGAGAAGATCTCGTCGGAAACGGTCGGGGCGGCTATGACCGCGGCCACGAAGCGGATGATTGCGCGGTCGTCGCCGGGGAGTTCCGGGGCGTTGAAGTCCTTGCGCTTGATCGCGTCCCGTACGGCGTCCGACACACCGACAGACGCTGAGATCGGCACGTGCTGGGTGAACTCGTATGCGCAGTCCGTGGCGCTGGCCGTGGTCAGGATGGTCAGTTCACGGTCTCGCGGGGAAAGCGCCAGCTGGGTGAACTGCGCCTGGCCCTGCCGAAGGAAGATCTCGACGGTGGCCTGCGAGTGCGACAGCATGTCGAATGCCGCGTGCTGCGGCAGCTGGTCGAGGAACTCACGCAGTTTCTTGGGAAAGTCCTGCCGGTCGGGGTAGGTAAGACGGGACACAACGGCTCCTTCTGGGAATTCGGCGGTGAAGTGCTGCTCTGCTGCGGCAGTGGATGGGACTCGGTATGCCGGGCCGTCAGGCCGCATGCCATACCGTCTCCGCGTCTTCGAGGTCCACACCATTTCGAATGGTTGGCTGCCCTCGCCGGACTGCGGGGCGATTGCCTGCATTTGCCAATCTAGGCTTGCGTGACCGCGACGCACCGAAGCTCGACTACAAATTCTCGTAGTGCTTACGCCAATCGGCATGGAGTCGCATTCCGGTCAGAGTGCTACCGCGACCGGGCGCGGGCGAGGCTGTTCGGCTCGATGGAATATTCGTGCCGACCCGCCGTTGACCCTCGCCGTGATTGTCGTGAGCGTTCCCTGCGGGCATTACCTGCTGTCAGGTCGGCACCTGTGCGCTCGGTCCGCCCGCATGTCTCGGTCCACATGTGGCGCGCACCCCACGGCAGACAGGGGTGAAGGAATCCTCCGTCACGTCTGATAGAGACGGAGCGCGACCAGGGACGCGACGAGTCCGTCGCCGCTGCGCGGATCGAATCCGGTGAGTTCGTGCCATCGGCCGAGCCGGTATGCCAGCGAGTTCGGGTGCAGGTGCAACCCGCGGGCCGCGGCGGCCACCGACAGGCCGTGGTCTGCGAATGCGACCACGGCCTGGGCCAGGTGGGGGTCCGTGCGCGCCATGGCCACGGCCTTGGTGAACAGCGGAGCCAAGCGGGTGGCCTGCCCGCCGAGGCCGGCGGCGAGCCAGGCGTCGGCGAAGTACACGACACGGCACTGTTCGCCCGTCCGGGACAGCGCCTGGGTCGCGTCGGTGATGCTGTCCGCCGCCCCGGCCAGGCCGGGGCGGGACAGGCCGACGCCGATCGCGGTGGCGTCCCGCCGCGGCGGGATGGCCGCGGCGGCTGCGGCCACGGCGTCCGGGTCGTGCCGCTGCCCCAGGACCAGGAGCCGGGCGCCGGCGGTGGCGCAGTGGAGTTCGCCGGTCAGGGCGGTCAGCCGAAGGCGCAGCTGTTCGGTGCGGTCGTCCTGCCAGTCCTCGGCGGGCAGGCACAGCGCCTGGAACTCGCCGTCGACTCGGTAGCCGAGCGCTTGGGCCAGGGGGGCCGCCGCCTCCACCTGGACGGGGTCGGCGGTGAGCGCGGCGAACAGCCGGTGGGCGAGCGTGACCCGGGTGACCTGAGCGCGCCGGACTTCCTCGCCGTAGGCCTCGGATGCGTTGCCGGTGAGGACCCGGATCCAGGTCCAGATGAGCGTGACCAGATGCGTCAGGTCGCCGACGTGCTCGGGGTGGTCGGCCGTGGCCCGCCGCAGGATCAAGTTCCACGCCTCGCGAAAGGTGACGTGATAGGCCCCGAGCATGAGTTCGATGGGCAGGCCCTGCTCGGCGCGCCGCCGCCCCAGCTCCCGGGCGTGGGCAATCTGCTCCTCCCCCGGCGGCCGCTGCTCGGCGATGCCGGCGAACAGCATGCGGCCCTGGTACAGCACGAAGTCCCGGTGTTCCTCCGTAGGCACGACGGCGTAGTCGGGGATCTCGGCCCGGATTCGCCGGACGACCTCGAGACTGATCGCCGGCAGGTCGTCGGTGATGTGCGCGCAGATCTGAGCAACGGCGTTCCGGGCCGCGCCCGTGAGGGGCGTCGACAGTGCCGGGTTCTCGGATTCCACGAACTCGACCCTAGCATTTCTGGCTTTTCACCGTAGATCCAGAGCGCCGAGTGGTGAAAATCTCAAATCTCGGACAGAAGATCGGCCGGCGGGGAGGTGCCGACACGTGGAACCGTGAGGTCGAAGGGTGAGCGGCGAACGGTTGGCCCGACAGCGCCCAGGCTCGTGGATTCCACAAATCCTGGCTCAGCATCTCCAGGTTTTCGCCGTAGTTTTGTCCGTTATGTAGTGAAATGCTCGAACCGTTAGCGAAAAACCCGTGGAACAGGCGCATCTGCCGGAAACCGAGGTCAGACATGACAGGCGACTACACCGTTGGCGACCACCTTCTTGCCAGGCTCGACGAGATCGGTGTCCAGCACGTGTTCGGCGTGCCGGGCGACTACAACATGGCCTTCCTCGATCGCATCGTCGAGCACGACCGCATCAGCTGGGTCGGCAACGCCAACGAGCTCAACGCCGCCTACGCAGCCGACGGCTACGCCCGCGTCAACGGGGCCGGCGCCTTGCTGACCACCTACGGTGTGGGCGAGCTCAGCGCGATCAACGGGATCGCCGGCGCCTACGCCGAATACGTCCCGGTCATCCACATCGTGGGCGCACCGTCCACGGCGGCACAACAGGCCGGCGCGCTGCTCCACCACACCCTCGGTGACGGCGACTACCGGCACTTCGCCCGGGCACACGCCGAGGTCACCGTGGCCCAGGCCTACCTGAGCGAGGGCAACGCGACCGCCGAGATCGACCGGGTGCTGGCCACCAGCCAACGGGAACGGCGTCCTGGCTACCTCGTACTGCCCACCGACGTGGCCGCGAGCCCGGCCGAGCCGCCGAAGCAGCCGCTTCTCGTACCCGCGCCAGAGGCATCGGCCCGGGTGCTGGAGGAGTTCACCGCCGCCGCACGCACCATGCTGGCCGAGGCCGACACACTGGGTCTTCTCGCCGACTTCCTGGCCGACCGGTTCGGTGTCCGGGCCGAGGTGGCCGAGCTGGCCGCTGCCGGCCGGATCCCGAACGCGACGCTGTCCATGGGCAAAAGCGTGCTCGACGAGAGCGCCCCCTTCTTCACCGGCACCTACTGCGGCGCCGCCAGCGACAAGTCTGTGCTCGCCGCCATCGAGCAGGCCGAC
Source organism: Streptomyces sp. FXJ1.172 (assembly GCF_001636945.3). NCBI lineage: Bacteria > Bacillati > Actinomycetota > Actinomycetes > Kitasatosporales > Streptomycetaceae > Streptomyces > Streptomyces sp. FXJ1.172. The sequence goes on from NZ_CP119133.2 coordinate 639,978, forward strand.
GTACTGCTGTCGGTCGGTGTGCGGTTCAGCGACAGCACCACTGCATTCAGCCACCGTATCGACGCGGAGCGGACCATCGACATACAGCCCTGCGCCACCCACGTCGGCGACCGGGTGTTCGCTCCCCTGCCGATGCGCGACGCCGTGCGTGCGCTGACCGTGGTGCTGGCCGAGTCGGGCCGGTCGTGGGCGCGCCCGGATCTTCCGCCGGCCTCAGCCGATGACCTGGCCGACGAGACGCCCTCCGACAGCGCGGAAGCCTTGCGTCACGCGACGTTCTGGCCGGCGATCCAGAGCTTCCTGAGGCCGGGCGACATAGTGGTCGCCGAGCTGGGCACCTCGCTCTTCGGAGCGCAGGCGATGCGGCTGCCGGCCGGGGCGACTTTCATCGGTCAGCCGTTGTGGGCCTCCATCGGGTACACCCTCCCGGCGACCCTCGGCGCACAGCTCGCGGCGCCCGGGCGGCGCACGGTCCTGCTCATCGGGGACGGCTCCGCACAGGTGACCGCTCAGGAGTTCGGCACCCATCTGCGGGAAGGCTGCACGCCGATCGTGCTGCTGATCAACAACGGCCGCTACACCATCGAGAACGTACTCCACGGTGGGGAGCGTCGCTACAACGACATTCCCCGATGGAACTGGAGCCTGCTCCCGGCGGCCATGGGAGGCGAGTCGGCGGCCACCATGCGGGCGAGTACACCGGCCGAGCTGAGCGCGGCACTGGCCGGCGCCGCCGATCCGGCCGACCTGGTGCTGCTGGAGGCCGTACTGCCCCCGTCGGACGTCCCGGAGGTGCTCGTGCGGGCCACGGAGCAGGCGCTCGCCGCTGCCCACGATGCCGACGCGGGCCGCTGAACACCGATGACACCCAGACCGACCATCGAGACACCCCATCGGCGGAAACAGCACTATGGATCATTTTCTCCCCGGCACGCGGCATGGAAGCACGGCGGTAATGCCGCGGGCCTGGACGGCCGCGCTGCGAATGATCAGTACGGTCCGTGCGAGAGAGAGTGAGTACGTCCTGCGCCATGGCGTGAAGAGCCTGGCCGCAGCGGTGCTCGCGTGGCAGCTCATCGCCTTGTGGCTACCGGGGCAGCAACAGTTCCTCGGCGTCGGCACGGCGTTGGTCATGGCCAATGCGTCCACGGTGTACAGCTCGGTGGTCCATGCCGCGCGCCGGGTGGCGATCCAGGTGGCAGGTGTCTCCCTGGCTGTCGCCGCCGCCTGGTTGCTGGGGGCCACCGCCGGAGCCATAGTGGCCGTCCTGATCGTGGTGCTGCTCACCGGTGGACGTCGTAACGGTGAGGACCGGCTTCAAGTCGCTTCGACTGCGGTGATCAGCCTGACGGCCGCCGCAGCGGCTCCGGTCGGGCATGTGGTCGTCCCCGCGGTCTCCACCCTTGCAGGCGCCACGGTGGGAGTCGCGGTCAATGCCTTGGTCTTCCCACCGACGTATCTCAGCCAGTCCGACGCCGCCGTGCGCGGCCTGGCCCGCTGCACGGGCACGTTGCTGCGGGACATGGGCCGTGACGTGAGGGAAGGACGGTCTGCGAGTCACGCGCACCTCTGGCTGGAGAGGGCAGGAGAGCTGGAGCGGCAGGTCTCGGACGCTCGCGACGAGGTGCAGAAGGCTGCTGAGAGCCTGCGCTGGAACGCCCGCGCAGCCGCGCACCGACAGCACATGTCCGCAGTCTGCGAATACACCTTCGAAGCTCTCCACAGGGCGTCGTTCCAGGTGCGAGGCATCGCCAGGACTCTGGCCGACAGCCTCGACCAGGACAGCACCGACCACGGCCTGAAGCAGGGATTCGCAGTGCGATACGGGGAGGCCCTCGAGTTGGCAGGGCAGGTCTTCCTCACATATGCCGCTCTCGGTGTGGCGGCCGACGTACGTCAGGGCGATGCCCGGAGGCAGTTGCGGACAGTGATCGATCGCATGCTGACCTGGCATGCGACGGTGACCGATCTGCTCGAGCGCGGCGCACTGACCGATCTGAACGCGTGGCAGGTCTACGGTTCGCTCGTCGCCGACGTGGAGCGACTCCTCACTGATCTGGACGGCATAGAGCCACCCGAAGAAGCAGATGCGGCTGAAGTTGTCAGCGTTCGTGGCGTACTGAGTCGACGATCGGATCGAGCATATGTCTCGAACGTCTGTCGTGAGCATCTGTCGTGAGACACGGAGAGTAGACATGTCACGTGAGCCGAGAGCGAGGCGCGCAATGTCAGCTGCTGGGTCAACCGATGGCGTCGAAGCCTGGTGGTCAGGGGGCGAGTACGTCTCTCTCCGCCTGCGCGGCGTCGAGCACATGATCTTCGTACGCCGGATGGGCAGCGGGCCCCCGCTCACACTCCTGCACGGATACCCGGCGTCGTCGCACCAGTGGGCCAAGATCGCACCCGAGCTGGCCCGCAACCACACCCTGGTGATGCCGGACTTCCTCGGCTTCGGCGCGTCCGCCAAGCCGCACGAGCACGACTACTCCCTGATGGAGCAGGCCGATCTGGTGGAGGCACTGTGGGCGCACGACGGCTTGAGTGCCACCCGGGTCGTCGCTCACGACTACGGCAGCTCGGTCGGGCAGGAGCTGCTCGCACGACGTTCGGAGGGCTCGCTGTCTGTGGCCCTGGTCGACATGACTCTGATGAACGGCGGCATCTACCCCGAACTGCACCGGCGTACCGACGCGCAAAGCCGGCTCCTGGACCCCCAGTTCGGCCCCGTGCTGAGCGCGCAGGTCGACCTGGACCGATTCATCACCGACCTCGCCGTCACGTTCGCAACCGCCTACGACGCGCTGACCGACAGCGTGGATATGTGGCGGACGTACAGCCGTGACGACGGACATCTGAACTCCCATCTGCTGCTGCGTTATGTCCGCGACCGTGAGACGTACCGCGATCGCTGGGTCGAGGCGCTCGAGGGGACAGACCTTCCGCTTCAGTTCGTGTGGGGTCTTCAGGACCCGGTCTCCGGCGCGCACATCGCCGAGCGGATCCGCGACTGCGTGCCCGGGGCACGGCTGCTCGAGCTGCCGGACGTGGGCCATTGGCCGTCGCTGGAGGCGCCGGAGCGAGTGATCTCGGCACATGAGGACAAGCGCTATTGATCGCGTATCGCGTTACAGGAGGCGACTGGTCCATGATCAATGAACCGGAGGAATGGACCGGCCTCCGACAGGAGATGGCAGTCTGGCGGAACCGGTTCCTGCGGCTGCTCGACCGGTCGCCGGCACCCACTGCGATCAGCCGGCCCGATGGATTGCTGGTGATCACCAATCCCGCATTTTCTGCCCTGTGGGGCCTGACGCCGGGACATATGCGTGATCTCAACCTGCTCGATCTGCTGGTCTCCCCGGACGAGGAGTCACTGCTCAAGATCTCGGAGGGGCTTCGATTCGGGCGTCGTTTCCGCTACCCGATTCGAGTCGAGTGGGACGCCATGGGCGTGACGAGAACCGGCCAACTCACCGTGGAACCGGTCAGCGACGAAGTCATCACTCCGACGCTGCTCATGGTGTTCCTGCACGTCGACCCGACGGCGCACGGGGCAGAACCAAATCTGGTGCAGGAGTTGTCACCGAAAGAAGAACGCATCCTGGCGTTGGTCGCGTCCGGAGCCACCTCCGCGTTGATCGCCCGGGCGGTCGGCCTCACGGCGGACGGCGTCAACTACCATCTCTCCCGGATGTGCCGCCTGCTGAAAGTGCCGAACAGGACCGCACTGGTCGCCAAGGCGTATGTCCTCGGAATTCTGAGCCCCACGTCCTGGCCCCCCGGCTCCGAAGAAGGCAAGTGACGTCTGGCGGCGCCGCCCACTCTGACCGAGCGAAACGGCGGAGGCGCCGGACCATCGCTCGTCATGCCGGAACCGTCCCGCTCAGTCCGCTCAGTACGACGTCGTGGCATCGCGACCTGTCGCCGATCTGAACGATGGCGGCGTGGGGCTGGTGGTCGTCCGCCGTAGCAAGAAGGAGGCAGGCTCCGGATGCCGGCGCATCAATTTCGTAAGAGCCATCGGATTGCGTGCCGATCCGGCCCAGTTGGCTCCCGTTCAGCGAGAGAAGGGTGACGGTGGCCAGGGGCACAACGTCTCCGTAGGAGTTCCGTACCCGGCCGAAGACGCGGGGTGCTGCCTGCGAGGGAGGGGTCGGCTCGGTGGCGTTGCGCCGGTCGGGCGCAGCGGCTCTGGGAGCGGGCTTTCCACCGGATTCGTGCTGCGTACCGCCGGCTGGGGCCACGAGGGAGGCCGTGGAGCGGAAGTGTGCATGTGCGGCGGTGATCTGATGGCTCGTGAGCCGCTGGTGACCGCCGTGATCACGGATCCACGCGACGATCAGGCCCAGGGCCAGGCCGACGAAACACCCCACGGCGATCATGATCCAGCCACGCGTCAGGCCGGCATCGCCCCGGGCGTCGAAGTAGAGGATTGCGCGAACGCCGTCGTCGATCTGCCGCATGGGTTCGAACTGGGCGAGCCACCGGTAGGGGCTGGGAACGGTCTGGAGGGGGAAGCTCCCCCCGGACGAGGGCACCGCCAAAGCGACGAAGAAGAGCATGCCCACCAGCGACCCGAGTCCTCCGACCAGCGAAATGATGGTCTGAGCCGTCACCCCGACGGCGATCGAGGCGCATACGGAGTAGATCCATAGCTGACCGAAGTGGGGTGTATCCATGTGAAGGACGAATTTACACGTGAGCAAAATTGCTGTCGCGGTGACCGGTGACAGGACGGCCGACATGGCGGTCTTGGCCACCAGTGTTTGGGTGCGGGTGATCGGGACGGGCAGTTTGCTGGACCAGCGACGTCCGCGCTCGGCTGACTGATATCCCAGAGCAAAATCGACCGAACTGCTGACGACACCCGCACCCAGATAGGCACCAAGAGTGAGGACGAGGCTGACGTAAAAAGCGCTGAGGCCGAATCCGGAATGGTTGCCGAGAGGGCGATGCTCGCTCGTGTGCAACGTGACGGGGTCGGCCAGCAACATCCTCTCGGCGGTCGGGATCGCCCGGCGGCTCGTGTGGTGCGCGGCCTTCAGGTGCGCAGCCAGCGTCGCGGCGATACGACTCGATACGGTGTGGGTCGTTCGCTCTCCGACGGCTTGAACCGAGGAGGTGGCCACACTGCCGGAACGGGGGTTGGTGAGCAGGTGGACACTCGGCTGCCGCGGAGCCGTCACATGGGGCGCGACGGGGCCGGTCAAGGACAGGACGCCGCTGCTGAAATCCGCCGGAATGATCAAGGCACCGTAGACTGCGTCTTTGTCCATCTCGGCTTCTGCCTCGCGCAGACTCAGCGTCCGCCATTCCACACGTTGGCGGGAATCCGACGCGGTCGTGATGCCCCGGACGATCTGCGGACCGAGGTGCACCTTCCGGCCGTCGACGTGCACCGCCTGGTCCTCGTCGACGATCGCGATCGGGAGGTGGTGGAGGTTGCCCGTGGGGTTGATGATGCCTCCGATGTAGGACAGCGACACCACCACGCTGACCGCGATCATGACGAGCGTCGGGAAGTACCAGAGGTTCGGTCGGCGCAGCAGATGTCGGGCGGTGGCCTTCGGCACGCCGGGAACATTGATCCTCATGGGTGTCGGGTGCCTTTCGGGTTCCAGGTGGAGCTGCGGGACGAGACCTGAATGACGGTCTGCGGCTCGGTTTACGGCGCGGCCTGAGCGACGTCCGTGCGAGCCGATGCCTGTGCGGAAGTGCCGCGTGCGGTCGCCTACCGATGCGTTGCGGTCCGTCTCCGCGAATTGCCGCGCAGCGACTCGATGCGGATCAGGACCGGATTTCGATGATGACGTGCGAAGGGGCCCGATTCGCCGGCACGGCCTACAGGAATTCGTAGTCGAGGGCGCGGAGCGGTCCGCCGCCGCGTTCCCCGGCAGCTGCTCCTCGGGGGCACGGCAGGCGCCGCGTCCGGTCGGAGAGGACGCGGAACGGGAGCGTGGAATCCGGTGTGGTGGACCTCTGCGACGACGTGGTGTCAGTTCTGTGGTTCGGCCCAGATGTCGGGCGTGACGACGCCCGTGGAGCGGCCGTAGGGGTCGAGCAGGCGGCCGAGGAGCTTGTCGTGGCGCAGGGTGATCACACAGTCGACGATGTCGAGGCCGGGGTGGGTGGTGGCGAGCTGGGTCTCAAGGCGTAGGGCGTCGTCCACGGAGTGCAGGCTGGCCTGCACGATGAGGTTGTGGGGGCCGGTGACGGCGGCGCAGTTGCGTGTTTCGGGCAGGCGGATCAGGACGTGTCCGACGGTGGGCAGGTCGGCGGGCGGCACCTTGGCCCAGAAGGTGATGGCGACGGGCCAGCCCCCGAGGGGGCGGGCGAAGTCACAACGGAAACGCAGGACGTCGAGCCTGGTCAGTTGCTCGACGCGGCGCTTGGCGGTGGACAGGCTGACGCCCAGGTCGGTGGACAGGGCCTGGTAGGAGGCGCGGCCATCGTGTGCCAGGCGGGCGAGAAGAGCGCGGTCGAAGGCGGTGATGTCTCCGCCGCCGTGCCGGGCCGGCTGGGGCGCGGCCGGTGCGGTGAGCTGAGCGCGTTGGTCGGGAGCGAGCGCCGCGATGCGCCATCGGCCGCCCTCGGTGAACATGTGGGTGACGATCCGGACGTCGACGGCGGTGATGCCGGGAACGTGCGGGAGCAGGTCGAGGGTGTAGCGGGACAGCGCGGGAAGGTCGATGGTGGCGACGGTGGCGAGGATGTCGTGCCCACCGGCGGAGCGTTCGATGGTGAGCATGTGCGGATGACCGCTGAGGGCCTGGGCGACGGAGGCGGTCGCGCCGGGGGCACAGTCGATCTGGGCGAAGGAGAGGCACATCTGGTCGAACATGCGGGGGCCTGGTGACAGGCCGACCCAGGCCGTGCCGTGCTCAGCGAGGCGGTTGAAGCGACGGGCGACGGTGACCGGATCCACCCCGAGGACCCGGCCGAGCTCGGACCACGAGGCCCTCGGCCGGAGTTGCAGCGCGTGGATCAGCGCGAGGTCGTCCTCGCTCAGCAGCTTGCCATCTTCCTGCATCAGCACTGGCCTCATGGCGAGAATCCTGCGTTCTCCTTGTTCCTGCTGACCAGTCTCGCACTGTGGGCCAATGAGCTCGCATCTGGCGGGCGGGAGCGGGAGGACCGGATCATGGCGTTCGCCGACTATCAGAACGAGATCTACTTCGCCGCACCCGACCTGTGCCCCGCGCCAAAACTTCTGCTGTGGCTGTGCACCCGCCTGGTGCAGCGTCGCCACCCCGTAGGCGCGCAGGGCACTGCCTCGCCATAAGCACCACGGAGGGTGGGAGGCGGGCCGTCCCTCGCTGGCTGTGCGTCCGGTGTGCGACCCCAACTCGGCAGTCCGTGTCGAGACCATCCGCCGTCATCTGATCGTGGGCCTTCTGCGGCTGGGTGATGTCGCGCCCGACCGGCAACGCCCCGCCTCCTTTCACTCTGGTGAGCCAGAGCGCTCGACAACAGCGGGCCGAGGCCGCACGGCGGCAGCACGTCCGACAACTCTCGCAATGTGAGGGAGCGCCACACAGACGCCGGGAGCAGGCTGGATGGTGGAGGTGGGTTGCCATGGCGCAAGACGAAGCCATCTCGCCCGTCGAGGGTGCCGCGGTACTGGAAGCACTGTTCCACCAGTCCCCTACAGGGCTGCTGATCCTGGACACGGAGCTGCGAATCCTACGGATCAACATCACCAGGCCGGTTCTGCACGCCGCGCCCCCTGAACAGATCATGGGCCGACACGTCACCGAGGTGTATGACCTTTCCGCGCCCGGTGAGGTGGAGGCGATGCTGTACGGCGTGCTGGAGAACGGCGCACCCGCGCGGGGGCGCCTTGTGGGGGTGCGCCCGAAGGGCGGCGCACCGGGGCCGGAGTACCTGTTCTCCGTCTCGGCATCTCGCCTGGAGGACGCGCAGGGGAGGATCTTGGGGCTGCTGACGGAGATGCTGGATGTCACCGAACGCGAAAGGTTGGACGCCCGCCTGCGTGTCCTCGGCTCCGTGCGCGAGCACGTGGGACAGACCCTCGACGTGGTGGCCACTTGTGAGGAACTGGTGCAGGCAGTGGTGCCGGACCTCGCTGACATCGCCGTGGTGGAAGTCGTGGACGCAGTGGTACGTGGCGAGGAACCTCCGCTGAGCCCTCTGGGACCGGTGCCCCTGCGCCGTGCCGCCTACGGCCACCGCGACGGCGGCGATCAGATTCAGGCGCATCCCGTGGGCGATGTGCGCGCTCTGCCCTTTCCGACGCCTTACGCACAGACGCTGACCGACCTCAAGCCCCGCCTCGTCGCCCTGAGCCCCGACGCGCCGTGGCTGGCAGCCAACCCGCCCCGCGCCGAGGCGATCCGTGCATCCGGTGCCCGCTTTCTCATCACAGCACCCTTGACGCTGCGGGGAACCGTGCTCGGGCTGCTGAGCCTGTACCGCACCGACCAGGCCGACGCCTACGACGAGGACGATGTCGCCCTCGCCCTCGCAGTGGCCGCACACACCGCGCTGTGCATCGACAACGCCCGCCGCTACACCCGCGAACACGCCATCGCCTCGACCGTCCAGCGCCACCTGCTGCCTCCACACCCTGCGCCCCGGACCACCGTTGAAACAGCGCACGTGCACGTGCCCGCCCTGGTGGGCGGAGGCGGCGGGTTCGACACTCTCGCCCTGCCCGGCGCCCGCACCGCACTGGTGGTCGGCGAAGTCGCCGGCCAAGGCATCTACGCGGCCACCACCATGGGACAGATACGGACCGCCATCCACTCCCTGGCCGCCCTCGACCTGGAGCCCGACGAACTACTCGCCCGCCTCAACGACACCGCCATCAGCCTGGCCCAGGAACGCGCAGCCCTGCCGCCCGACGACCCCATGCCGCTCACGGGGAGCTGCGCGTACGCGGTCTACGACCCGCTCGCCCAGACCTGCACCCTCGCCCTGGCCGGCCATCCCCCACCCGTCATCACCCATCCCGACGGGACCACCGAGATCCCCGACCTGCCTGCCGGACCTCCTCTGGGCACTGCAGAGGGACTTCCTTTCGCCGCCACCACGATCTCCGTCACCGACGGCAGCGTCCTCGCCTTCTACACCGCGTCCCTGTTGCACTCCTCAGCGTCTCCGGACACCCTCCAACGGGTGCTGGCCCATCCTGAGCGGCCACTTCAGGATCTGTGCGATGACGTGCTCTACCGGCTGCGGAACGACATCCGCCACGGCGACGTGATCCTCCTCCTCGCCCGCACCCACCCGTTCCCCGCCGACCAGGTCGCCACGTGGCATCTCGACGACGACCCCAAAACCGTCGCCACGGCCCGCGCCCACGCCCGCCACCAGCTCGTCCTTTGGAGAGCCGATGAGGAAACCACCTACACCACCGAGATGATCGTCAGCGAACTGGTCACCAACGCCGTCCGCTACGGCACCCCGCCTGTCCGGTTGCGGCTCATCAAGGACCGCACACTCACCTGCGAAGTCCACGACAGCAATTCCCTCGCGCCACGGCTGCGCCACGCGAAGACGATCGACGAAGGCGGGCGCGGCTTGTTCATCATCGCCCAACTCGCACAGAACTGGGGTGTCCGCTACACGCTCGACGGCAAGACCGTCTGGGCCGAGCAGACTCTCCCGCCCGCAACCACGGCCCGCCCCCAACAGCGGGCATAGGTTTGTCACGAGGCGCATCACTCCGCGCCCGCCCGGAGTTCCCGCCGGACCGCGCCATTGAGATGCCGGGCTACCCGCACCCGCCAAGCCCACCCGTCGCCGGCTACTCCAGCCTTTGGCCGGGCCTACTATGAGGTGTGGAGCCTGGCGAACGGCATGTGGCTGAGGAACGACACGAGCAACGGTCCGTTCGGTCCCCCGCACAGTCCCAGATTCATCTACGGCCTGCGCGCAGAGCTTGCCAAGGTCGTCACCGAACTCCTCGACGCCTTCGAAGACAAGGATCAGGTCGACATCGTCAGGGCCCTTTATACCCTTCCTGTCGCCCCCGGCTGAACTACCGGCCTCCGCAGTTTCGCGTCGCTGGAAAGTCAGGCCGGCCTGAGCTGTGCGTTGTTGCGGTGCTGGGGGCCGCGAGGCCCGTAGTCGATGTCCGCGCCGGTGTTGCTGCTGGTCATGACCGCGGCGGGAGCGTCGTAGGGATCCATGACCGCTTCGATGAAGATCAGCGTGTCGTTGGGCGCGCTGAGGGCCTCCGCCAGGTCCGCGGTGGTCTTGACGACGAACGATCGCGCCGTGGTGTCCGGGCGGAGCACTCTCGGTAGATCCGCGTAGGCCCAGGTCGCGATGTCGTTGTACTGCTCGGTTTTGCCGAGGTAACCGCGTTCGATGGTGTATCCGCCGTTGTTGATCAGGAAGATCACCGGCTTGTGGTCGTGCCGCAGGATGGTCGACAGCTCCTGCGCGGTCAGCTGAAATGAGCCGTCGCCCAGGAACAGCAGGTGGCGACGGTCTGGCGCTGCGGTCAGCGTGCCGAGCAGGGCTGCGACCGAGTAGCCGATCGAGCCCCAGTTGATGGATCCGACGAAGGTGCAGTCCGGTGGCAGCTGCAGGCCGAGGAGGGCGTACGAGGTGCCGTTGTCGAGGAGGAGCACGTCCCCGGACCGGAGGTAGCCCTGGACTGCCTGCCAGTACGCGGCCTGCGTCAGGTTGGTGGAGCCGCCTGCGGGGGCTCCTGTCGCCGTAGCCCCTCGCTCTGTAGCCCCCCGCTGTGGTGCAGCGCGGCTCGTGACGTCCGGAACGGCGTCCAGTACGCCGCGGATGACTTCCTGGAGCGTCACCGCCTGATAGTTGTCATCGCCGATGTCCACCGAGTGGCTGCGGGCTCGGATCGTGTCGGCGGGCAGCGAAGCCGTGAAGTCGCCCGTCGTCACCTCGATCGGCCGGTAGCCGATGGAGAGCAGACAGTCGCTGGTCTCGATCGCCGCGCGCACGTGCGGCTCGCTTGCCCGGCCGTTGTAGATGCCGACGTAATAAGGAAAAGTCTCGTCGATGACCGCCTTGGCTGTGCTGATCACTGCTACGGGGAGCCGCATCTTCTCGGCCAGACCCATGACGTCGGCTGCCACGCTGAAGCGGTCCGCGTCCAGATCCACCAGGACCGCCGGTGACTTGGCGGCGGACAGGTGGTCTGCGATTGCGGTGATGCACGACCGCAGCCGTTCCGGGTCGCTGGGCGGCTGCGCGAGCACCAGCGGGGCCTCGGGAACCTCGATGTCGAGATAGGCGATGTCGGAAGGCAGTTCCAGATACACCGGGAGCTTTTCCCGCCACGCGGTGAGGATCAGCCTGTCGATCTCGGTGACCGCGTTGTGCGGGGTCAGTCGCGCCTGCGCGGCGGTCACCTGTGCGTAGGCGCCGAGGAAGCGGTCCCAGGTGCCGTCGGCCATCGTGTGGTGCATCCCCAGGCCGCGATCGATGGACTTGAGCGGTATCGACCCGCAGATACAGATCACCGGCACGTGCTCGCTGTAGGAGCCGGCGACCCCGTTGATCGCGCTCAGGGCGCCGACGGCGTTCGTCACGAGGAGCGCGCCCATGCCGTTCAGCCGGGCATAGCCGTCCGCTGCGTACGACGCGTTCAGCTCACTGCAGTTACCGACCCATTTCAGCGTGCCCGCGTCCTGGAGCTGCTGCAGCAGTTCGAGGTTGAAGTCACCAGGGACGCCGAAGAGGTGGCCGACGCCGGCCTCCTTCAGACGCCGGAGCAGGAAGTCGCCGATCGTCATCCATCGGCTCGGGCTGGTGGACATCACCTGTGCCTCCGAATCGCCGATATCGTCTCCGCCGGGAGCGGGAGCGGCTCATATCCATTTTGCGCGCCTCTGTGCGCATTCGTGCTCCCTCTCACGGGCGGATCGACCAGGGAGTTGCGGGCGGTCTCGTACGCAGGTCCCTGTGGTGGCGCAAAGACACGCTGCAACGGCAAGATCGTCGGCAGAGTCTCCTATCGAGCGGGGACGGGTGGAAGCTCACCCAGCGCACACATGACGGCTCGGGCGGCGATCTGGTCGCGGGTCCAGGCCATCAGAAACGTACCGTCAGCCAGGCCGGTGGACCTGCGGGCACCGCACGGTGCCACTGATCTCGCCGGAGTCGCGGGGCACGGGGTGATGCCGCCGCGGCCGGCGAGGCGGTCGTCGGTGCCGCTGACCGAGTTCTTCGCTGCTCCGGGTGACACGTCAGCAGCTCTGGCTCTTCAGACAGGGCCGCGACGCGCATTCGAGTCGCTCTCCTTCGGCAACTTCGATCCCGAAGAAGCTGTGGTCAAGTGGGAGTGCCTGCTTGCCGGCGGCAGCTAAGAGGAACTCGTCGAAGCTGGTGAGCCTCGTCTCGTCGCTGGCCAGGACGATCACGGGGGCGTCGTGTTCGCGATCTCGCCTCGCCTGTCCGCCGCACTCGCCGAGGCCAAGCGGTCCGATTTGAAGGATGCCGCTTCCGGGTGGTCCTTGCAGCGGGCGGAGGACGGCGGCGAGGTCGTCGACACGGAGATCGCCGAAGTGATCGTGAGTGATCTGGCCGCTCTCGTCAGCAGCGCCCGACGCCAGGGCCAAGACGTCTACTGCTGGTTCGCATAGTGATTCACGTTCGGAGCCAGATGGCGATGGACGCCGCGGTCACGGTGCCGAGGAAGACGTAGCCGCGCTTGTCGTAGCGCGCGGCAACCGACCGGGACTGTTTCAGCTGGTTGATCGCCCGTTCGACGGTGTCGCGTTTCTTGTAGCGGTCCGCGTCGAACCCGGGCGGCCGTCCGCCGCGTGAGCCTTTCCGCAGGCGGGCGGCCTGGCTGTCGGTCCTTTCCGGGATCGTGCGGCGGATACTCCGCCGTCTGAGGTATTCACGAACGGGACCGTTGCTGTATGCCTTAGCGGCCGCGAGGCTGTCGGGCTTCACGCGTGGCCTTCCTGGCCCGGATCGGGGGACACGGATCTTCTCCAACACGGCGATGAACTGGGTGCAGTCCGCCCGCTGACCTGGGGTGACGATCAGGGACAGGGGGCGGCAATGGCCGTCCGCACTCAGGTGGAGCCTGCTGGTGAACCCGCCCCGCGAACGGCCCAGGCCCTCACCTCCAGCACCACCAGGCGGGCGACCAGGCTCTGCCACGGTGTCTCGCCCTGGTGTTCCCTTTCTTCGGCCCCCTTTGATGCGGGTGCCGGCGGTGGATCCGTACGGGCGCCGGCCGCATGTTGGTGCGCGCGGACGATAGTGGAGTCGACCGAGACGTCCCAGTCGATCTCGCCCGCCTTGTCGGCTGCGGCCTGGACCTGCTGGAGCAGACGTTCCCAGGTGGTTTTCCATGGGCCGAACCGTTCGGGCAGGTCACGCCACTGCACCCCGGTCCGCACCCGGTGCAGAATCCCGTCGATCACCTGCCGGTGATCCCGCCACCGGCCACAACGCCCGTTGCTGACCGGCAGGAACGGCCGCAGCCGTTCCCACTTGGCATCTGTCAGATCGCCCCGCCCCATCTCCACATCAACGTTGGATTGGGTGGTGGGCCTGCCGACTGGCCCGGGCCGGCGCGTTGCGCTGGCGAAGCACAGGGGCAGGGTCAGGCCGCGCAGGAAGGCGTCAGCGACGACGTCCGCCGCTTGTGGGATCCCCCACGGGAACTGGTGGGCGATGCTGTTCCGCCATGGGACTGTTTTCGGGGTCCTGCCCATCCCACAGGGACGTTACGCGCGCGGCGGCGTCGCGGACCAGGATGCCGTACTGATCGCGGAGTTCGTCGGAGAGCCGGTAGGTCGGCACAGAGATGCTGAGGGATGCGGCCGGCACCCCGGTCGGATCCAGGATCGCCGCAGCGACGGCGCTCACATCGTCGCGCCACATCCCGGTGTTGATGGCGTAACCGCGCTTGCGGACCGTGGCGAGAGTGGCACCCAGCGCCTCGGCATCCGTCACGGTCTGCCTGGTGTACTTGGTCAGCGGGTGGCGGGTGATCGCGTCCGCCGGCAGGTGGGCGAGGATCGCCAGCCCGGAGGCCGACGCGTGGAGGGGAGCGCGACCGCCGACCCAGGAGACGTTGCGGACGGTGTGCGTGCTGTCGATCTTGTCCAGCAGGATCACGCTGTCACCGTCCACGATCGTCAGGTGGATCGTTTCGCGGGTCTGCCGGGCGAGGTCCGCCATCGCGGGCGCTGCGGCCTCACGGAGTAGGCGCTCGTGGCGCAGTACGTGCCCGGCCAACTTCAGGGGCCTGGCCGTCAGTATCCACCGTGTGTGGCCGCTGCTGTCCAGCGGGCGGATCCACCCCACCTCGGCCAGCGTGGTCAGACTCCGTTGCACGGTGCTCTTGGGCAGGTCCAGCTCCCGTGCCAGTGCGCCCACACCGACCGGCTGAGCCTCGGCGAGCGCTTCGAGCACGGAGAAAGTCGTGAAAACGCTACGCATCCGTTGACGCCTCCTGACTGCCCACCTACTTTTGTGTCGCATAGTAGCACAGGCGTGCCGTAATGCGGCACAAATTCACGGCGAGTCCTCAGGAGATGCGATGGCGGGCCCCCTCGACGGCGTGCGGGTTCTGGATGTCAGCCAAGTGATGGCTGGTGCCTATTGCGCGGCGCTCCTCGCCGACGTGGGCGCCGATGTGATCAAAGTCGAACGTCCGGTCGGCGACGAGCTACGTGGCTGGGGAGCCCACTTCCCCGGCGGCCAGTCGCCGGCATACATGGCGGTGAATCGGAACAAGCGCGGGATCGCCCTGGACTTGCGGGACGAGCGGGGAGCCGCCGCGCTGCGCAGACTCAGCGCGGGAGTCGACGTCCTCGTCGAGAACTTCAGGCCGGGCGCCATGGAGCGGCTCGGCTGCGACTATCCCAGACTCGCCACACGGAACCCGGCGCTGGTCTACTGCTCGATCTCGGGATTCGGCCAGGACGGCCCGCTGGCCGGCCGGGGCGGGTACGACCTCGTCGCCCAGGGCATGTCCGGGATCATGAGCGTCACCGGGGAGCCCGGTGGCGCGCTGGTCAAGGCGGGCGTGCCGATCTGTGACCTCACCGCGGGGCTCCTGGCCGCCAACGGTGTACTCGCCGCCTATGTCCACCGTCTGCGTACCGGCGAGGGACAGTACGTGGACACATCTCTGCTGGAGGCCGGTATCTCCCTGATGGTCTGGGAGAGCGCCGTCCTGTTCGCCACCGGGCAGGTAGCCGGCCCGCTCGGCTCGCAGATGCGGCTCGCGGCCCCCTACGAGGCGTTCCGGACTGCCGACGGCTGGCTGACCGTCGGCACACCCAATCAGCGGATGTGGGAACGTCTCGTGGAGGCCTTGGCATGGCCGGGGCTGGGGACGGATCCGCGGTTTGCCGATCCCATGTCCCGCATGACCAACCGCCCGTCGCTGACTGAGGAACTACAGAAGAGGTTCCTGCAGCACACCACCGAGCAGTGGATGGACATCCTCCTCCCGCACGGCATCCCCGCCGGACCTGTGTACGACATCGCTCAGGTCTATTCCGACCCCCAGGTCCGGGCCAGGCGGATGCTCGTCGAGGTGGGACACCCCACGGCGGGGTTGGTGAAGCACATCGGCGTGCCCGTCAAGTTCTCCCGCACTCCGGCCGTCATCGATCGTCCGGCCCCGCTGCTGGGCGAGCACACCACCGACGTGCTGACCGAAGCCGGCTTCGGCCCATCCGAGATCGAGACCCTGCTCGCCGCGGGCGTGGCCAAGGAGGAGAAGTGAGCGCAGTCCAGCTGAGGCACCACACCCCGCACATCGTGGTGATCACGCTCAGCAATCCGCCCGTCAACACGCTCTCATGGGAGAGTCGGGCGCACCTGAAGACGGCCATCGACCGGCTGGAGGAAGAGCCGGAGATTCGTGCGGTCGTCCTCACCGGGGCCGGAGGTGTGTTCACCGCAGGCGCGGACCTGGCCCAGGACCAGCGGATGACCCGGACCGAACTGCCCGCTCTCGTGGCGGACTTCGAGCGGATCGTCGACGGCCTGGAGAGGTTCCGCGCTCCAGTGATCGCCGCAGTCAACGGCCCGGCCGTCGGCGGCGGGTTCGAGCTGGCCTTGGCCTGCGACATTCGTGTCGCGTCGAGCGAGGCGTCCTTCGTCGCGGCCGGTGTCAACGTGGGCCTGATGGCCAACTTCTGGCGCCTCGCCAGGATAGTGGGACTCGGACCGGCCAAGGAGATCCTCCTCACCGGCGAGCGCTACGGAGCCGAGCGGGCCGCGGCCTGGGGACTGGTCACCGAGGTATGCGCACCCGAGGCGCTCATGCACGTAGCGCTGGCGAAGGCGGAGCGGATCGCGACCCGCGCCCCCCTGTCGGTCGAGGCCACCAAGCGGTGCGTGAACGACGCCCTGGAGATGAGCCGGGACGAGGCGCGCCAGCGACAGGTCGACGAGCTGGCCGAGTTGTTCATGAAGGACGACCACAAGGAGGCACTGCGGGCCTTCTTCGGCCGGTCGGTCGGCGAATACCACCGGCACTGATCCTGAGGAGTGACGTTGCACAGCTCTGTCCTGACCACCGTGCTGCTGCCGATCGCCCTGGCGGTCATCATGCTCGGCCTGGGTCTTTCTCTCACCTTCGCCGACTTCGCCCGCGTGATCGGTGCGCCGCGCGCAGTGGGCACGGCACTGGCCTGCCAGCTGGTGTTGATGCCCGCGCTCTGTCTGGCGCTGCTTGCCCTGACCGGAGCCGACCCCGACACCGCGGTCGGGATGCTGCTCCTGGCCGCATCACCCGGCGGAACGCTCGCAGCCGTCTACAGCCACCTCGCCCGCGGTGACATCGCGCTGAACATCACCCTCACCGCGGTCAACTCGCTGATCTCCGTCGTCACACTGCCGCTCGTCATGTGGGGCGTGACCCGCCACTACGTCGGCCACGCCCACAACATCGGACTGCAACCGCAGGGCGTCGTCACACTGATCGCCACCGTCGTGCTGCCGGTGGCTCTGGGAATGGCGCTGCGGCGCCTGCGCCCGGGCCTTGCGCGGACTCTCGGCCAGGCGGTACGGATCGTCTCGCTCATCGTGTTGGTGGTGGTCGTCGTCGGTGCGATCCTGCAGAACGCCGAGCAGCTGGGCCGGTCCCTCGGCTCCGTCCTTCCGCTCACGGCGGCGTTCAGCGTCCTGAACCTGGTCATCGGCTACTGGGTTCCCCGCCTGGCGCGCGTCGAGCGGACCCAGGCAGTCGCCTCGTCCATGGAGATCGGCATCCATAACGGTGCGCTCGCCGTCACCATCGCCCTCAGCCCCGCATTGCTGAACATGCCGGGCGCCGCGGTGACACCCGCGATCTACAGTCTTGTCGCCTTCATCACCGCGGCGGTGGCAGCCTCCCTGCTCGCCCGGCGGTCCCGCACACTGCCCGTAATGGAACCGGCGAGCAGCACCTGACCGCCGCGTGAGGGCCGTGGAGGTGTCCGGCGCAACGGTGGTGTTCTCCTGCATCAGGGACCGCCACTCGCCTCCGAACCGGGTGATCACGGCCCGTGGGCTTCCGGCGCATCGGGCAGTCTGTGGACCTGATCGACACGGGACGGTTCGGAGGAAGGCGCGCATC
Organism: Streptomyces sp. FXJ1.172; assembly: GCF_001636945.3. NCBI lineage: Bacteria > Bacillati > Actinomycetota > Actinomycetes > Kitasatosporales > Streptomycetaceae > Streptomyces > Streptomyces sp. FXJ1.172. The sequence continues at coordinate 657,517 of NZ_CP119133.2, forward strand.
ACTGGTCCGCGCGCGCCGACTGCAACGTTGAAACTCCGCGCCATGGTCCGCCGACGCGGAGTCACCGATCCCAAGTGCTTCCAAGCCGCAACCGTGAACAACGGCAGAATGGGGTTCCGCACCTCGGCCGCGACAGAGATCATTCCCTAACCACCTTGCAGCCGGGCAGAATTGGGCAACCAAGTCCTACGCCATCAGGCCCCGGGCCCCGTATTCATCACGAACGTCACGCCTTCGGCGGGCAACTCGTGGCCGTCGTCGTCGAGGAACCCGACCCGCACGGCCTGACCCGTGGAACGCATTCGCCGCAGAGAGGAGGGTCCAGACGGGCGAGGGCGGTGGTGGTCGCCCCACTGCTGGAGAGCCGCCAGCACGAGTTGCAGCTCCTGCCCAGCCGGAGTCAGGTGGTAGCTCAGCCGATGCCGACTGCCCGGCTCCTGGTACGTCCGCGTGCGCAACACACCGGCCTCGCTGAGAAGCTTGAGCCTGTCACTGAGCAGGTTCGGCGCGATGCCGAGGGACGACTGGATTTCGGCGAACCTGTGCTTGCCCGCGAAGATGTCGCGTAGGACCAGCAGAGTCCAACGCTCGCCAAGCACTTGCAGGCTGCGCTCGATGGAGCAGGCCGGCGAATCGTCCGTGGGACCGGACACCTTCCTCATCGATGGCACTGCCACCCCACCTTCCACATCTCTGCCGGATCCTCACGCATGCCACGCGACCGCATGGCATGACCGAATTGTACACCTGAGTATCGGATCACTATCCAGTATGCCGCTTGAGTGTCCAGAACAACCACTGGCCTGAGACCGGCGTGACGGCGGGACGACGCGCAGGGTGAGTCCGGCTCCGCCCGCACAATGATCGCGGCCCACGCGGCCGGTGGCCACCTCCCCCGCGGGACCGGGGGCGCCCCGCTGCCGTCACCGAGCGGGACACCTCACCACATACGGAACGTCGCTCGTGACGCACTCGTCACCGCGTTCCAGGACGCACAGTCGTGAGCCTGATGCCGACCAGGCGACGGCCCGGTGAAGCCAACCCCCTCGCCTTCCCGATACGCCCGCCCCTGCCCTCCTGGCTGTGCGAGGAGGCGCAATGACCGCATTGTCCACGACCTCGGGCGTGAAGCGCGGCACCATCACCGTCTTCGCCACCGCCACCGCCATCACCGTCTCCAACATCTACTTCACCCAGCCGCCTCTCGAATGGATCGCACAGGGGCTGGGCGCCTCCTCCGCTGCGGCGGGCATCGTCGCCACGGCGGGGCAGGTCGGCTACGCGCTGGGCGTCATGATCGTCCCTCTCGCCGACCGCGCACGACTGCGCAGGATCTCGAGCGTTCTGCCGCCATCACCGCACTGGCGCTGCTCGCAGGAGCACTGGCCCCCTCGATAGCGGTGCTGAGTACGGCGACCTTCGTCCTGTCGGTCACCACCGTGCTCCCGCAGCTCATCATGCCGACCGTCTCCTCGATGGCCGCGCGCGGCCAGGCGGGCCGGGCCCTGGGAGCCGTCGGTACCGGCCTGCCCCTGGGAGCGCTGCTCTCCCGTACCGTCTCCGGGGCCCTCGCCGAAGCAACCGGGACGTGGCGCGCCGGCTACTTCGCCGCCGCGGCCGCCACCGCCCTGCTCTTGCTCGTCCTGCCCCGGTACATGCCGGAACAGAGCCCGCACGGCGGCCAGGACAGGATCAGCTACCTGAAGCTGCTGGCGTCCCTGCCGCGGCCCATCGTCGGGCATGCTTCCCTGCGCCTGTCCGCAGTCCTCGGCCCGACGGGATTCGCTGCCTTTCCGCGTTCTGGGCGACGCTGGCCTTCCATCTGTCCTAGAAGCCCATCGAACTCGGACCGGCCGCGGCAGGCCTTTTCAGTCTCGGCAGCGTGCCCGGCGCACTGGCCGCCCGCTACTCCGGTCGGCTCACCGACCGCTACGGCCCCGACACCGTCAACATCGTCGGCTTGGCGTCCGCCGGCATCGCCTTCGTCGTCTTCGTGTTCGCCGGCGACTCCGTGGTGGCCCTCGTGATCGGTTGCAACCTGCTTGGCTACGGCACCACCAGTGCGCAGATAGTCAACCAGACCCGGATCTTCACCGGGCCCGCCGCCCTACGCGCCAGGCTCAACACCGTCTACATCTTCGCCTTGTTCGCCAGCGGCGCGATCGGCTCCAGCATCGGCTTGGCGCTCCTCGAAGCACACGGCTGGACAGTGATGGTCTGGGAGAAAATGGCCTTCCTCGCCGTCGAAGCGCTGTCCCTGACGGTCCATTCCGTCAGGCAACGCCGCACATCCGGGGTGCAGAACTCCGCAGAAACAGGCCCGTGTGTCGCCGTCGGCCGCCCCGTCGGCAAGGGCGGCTGAAGCCCGTGGCGACGGACGCCGGCCTGCTGGACAACCATCTCGCCGGACCGCGGGAAGCATCCTTGACTTTAAGAAGAAAAGTCAGGTGGAATTGCTACCGCCGACGCCAGACCTCGGCCCACGTGCAACACCGAACGGATAGGACATAGACATGCAGATTCAAGGCAAGGCCGCCTTGGTGACGGGCGCCAACCGGGGGATCGGCCAGGCGTTCGCCCGAGTGCTCGCCGAGCACGGCGCCACGGTCTACGCCGCCGCACGCCGCCCCGAACAGATCACCGATCCCGGGGTGGTGCCGATCCAACTGGACGTCACGGACCCTGCCACCATCGCCAGCGCGGTCGAGGAGATCGGCGACCTCTCCATCCTGGTCAACAACGCCGGCACCGCCTTCGCGGCGTCGCCGCTCACCGCGTCGCTGGACGACGCCAGGCGCGAGTTGGAGGTCAACTACCTCGGCACCTGGGCTGTGACCCAGGCCTTCGCTCCGACGCTGTCCCACAACGGCGGCGGCGCCGTCATCAACATGCTGTCCGCCGCATCCTGGCTGGCCCTGGAGTAGGCGCCCGGATATGCAGCGAGCAAGGCAGCGCAGTGGTCGCTGTCCAACGCGATGCGGTTGGCCCTGCGCTCGCAGGGCACCCGCGTGCTCGGTGTGCACGCCGGGTATGTCGACACCGACCTGTCCGCCAATGTCGACCAGCCCAAGATCAGTCCCGAGGAGGTCGCACGAGCCGCGATCAGGGGACTCCTCACCGGCCAGGAGGAAGTGCTCGTCGACGAATTCAGCCGCCAGATCAAGTCCGCGCTGCCCAACGACATCGCCGCGCTGTACTCGCCCCGGTGACGGACGGCTGACTCACGAGCGACCTATGATCAAGGCTGTTGGCGGCGCCAACGGTTGTGGCACGCTACCGTGCCGCCACCAGTGGCGTAGCGACCGGTGCGCATCATGGGAGTGCGGCTTCACCCCGAATCCCACGTTTACGGCGCGGGAGACCGTCCCGAGAGGTTTTGCACGCATCTCCGTTGTCATCGCCCGCCTGATCCCCGCGCCGGGCAAGACCCAAGAGGTGCTCGACGTGTACCGCGAGCTCGCCCCGCTGGTCCATCAGGAACCGGGATGCAAGCTCTTCGCACTACATACCGATGGCAAGGACGTCTTCATCGTCGAGCACTGGCTCACCTCCGAGGACTTCCAGGCGCACCTGGCCAGCTCGAATCTTCAGCGGATCAGGGACGCGACAAAGCCCCTACTGACCGAACCCAGCGAGATCTGGCCGGTGCAAAGCGTCCCCCTCGGCGACCCCGACAAGGGCGTGATCCACTAGCGACGCACTGTCTGAGCCGTCACAACAGCGTGTCGATGCAATACCGGCGCGAGACTCCATGCGGCCCCACATGGACCTCCTCGTACACGGCCAGACAAGTCTTCCACCAGATTCAGAGGCACCCGCCGGCTGTGGCTCAGTGCTGCGTTACAACGTTCTCCAGTAGCCCTCCGTCGGCGAAGCGGCCAATCTGGGAACACAGCAGCCGCTTTACTCTCGGCAGGAAGGCGGAGGTCTTGTTGCCCATGTGGGGGCTGATGAGCGCCCCCGGAGCATGACATAGCGGGTGGCCCGCGGGCACCGGTTCGGGGTCGGTGACGTCTACCGCTGCACGCAGCCGTCCAGCTTCGGCTCGATGAGCAACGCCTCGGTGTCGACGACGCGGCCGCGCGCGATGTTCACCAGCAGGCTGCCGTTCCACATGCGTGCCAGGAAAGCGTGAGGGGCGTGGCCAGGTTCACCGCGTCGGCGCGTGGGGGCAGGTCGGGTAGGTCAGCAAGGGCCTGAACGGGGCCCAGCGGTGCACTTCGAACGGTTCGTGCGACCCTCAGCACGTCGCACTCGAACGGCGTGAGTACGTGAGTATCTGGACCACATCTCGCCTACCCGACCGACCGCATCCGCCGCTTCGGCGAGTACTCCACCCACCTACTCGGCATCCCACCCGAGGCGTACGACCCGTCACTAGATGTCGACTTCAGCCCGCTGCGCGGCGACGGTCCCGGCGCGAACGACTGTGGCCAGGCGGCCTGACCACGCCGCACCCGGCCACTTCTCCAGCGCCACGCTTACGCACGGTCACCAACACGGCCGACTGGATGTGCTTCTCGCCGTACTCGCGTGGCCTTCGCAGCTGGGGCACTCGGAAGTGCAGCCGGAGGTCGAGCAAGTCGGCGCATTTCATCCGGCTGCACTTCTCGCGCAAGGTGAGGAGGCAACTACCTATCAGGCTGGGCGCTTTGGATTGATGGTCTTGTTGACGATCTCAAGTCGGTTGCCGTCGAGGTCAGTGACATTCGCGGCGTAGTATCCGGGTCCGAAGTGCGGACGCGGACCCGCTCCACCGTCATCCTGGCCGCCGGCGGCCAGGGCGGCAGAATACGCAGCGTCTACTTCGGCCGGACTGTCGGCGACGAGGCCGAGGTAGAGGCCGGTCTCACCTGGCTGCCGCTCACGCAGCCAGATGCTGGCACCGACAGCTTTACCCGATCCATAGACTTGATCGCAGAGTCCGAAGAGGCTGGGGACACCCGGAGTGTCCGATTCGTAGGAACCGATCTCTTTCCACCCAAGCGGCTTGAGCGCCGCGAGATAGAAAGCGCTTGAGCGCTTGAGATCGCTCACCGCGATGTACACGTGATCAATCATTGTGGTGTCTCCTTCGGATGCGTCCCGCAGTCAGCGGGCTTGCTTCGTCTCTCGTGCCACCGGGGCGGCGCCGGGCCCTTGCGAGATCCAGACGTCGGCGTTGCGCTCGGCGAACTCGCGGAACGTGGTGGCCGGCCACCCCGTGACCTTCTCGATGTCGCCGGTGGGCGTGGCTCCGCTGCCCGCGATGATGGCGCCGGTGAGCCAGCGCATCATCACCGCGAAGTCGGCGGGGACACCCGCGGCGAGCGCACCGGAGATCCATGCCTCCTGGTCAATGTCGTGGTAGACGACGGGGTGGCCACTCACGGCAGCAATAGTGCCCGCGACCTCGCGGAAGGTGAGGGCCTGCGGGCCGGTGAGCGAGTAGGTGGCGCCGGCGTGGGTTTCGGGTGCCAACAGCGTCTCGGCCGCGACCGCCGCGATGTCGGCCGCATCGACGAAGGCCTCCCTGCCGCCGGTGCTCGGGGCCGTGATCACTCCGCCGATGACCGGGAGGTGGTCGTCGGTGAAGTTCTGCATCACCCATGCGGGGCGCAGGACCGTGTGGGTGATGCCAGGCCGGGAGGCCAGGTCGGCCTCGACGGCCGCGATGTCGATCCCGGCCGGCGCCTGGTCGGCGTTGTGAACGCTCAGATAGGTGACGTGGCGCACGCCGGCCGCCTCGGCGAGGTCCAGGAAGGCGCCGACCTGGTCGGCGTAGCTGACTCGCATGGTAGGTGTCACCAGGTACAGGCGGTCGACGCCGACCAGGGCGCCGGAGTGGGTGGCCGGGTCGTCCCAGTCGAACCGAACGTCCGCTCCGGTGCGTGCCGCGGTACGGGGAGCGACCCCTCGCTGGGCGAGGCCCTCGGCCAGCAGCGAACCAGTCCGGCCCGTACCGCCCAGAACGAGTGCGGTGGGGCGTGTTTCGTTGTTCATGACTCCACGCTAGAAGTCCTGAGCAAGACACTCCATGCGCGTTCCGCTCGATTCTTTACTTGATGCTCTCGCGTCTTGACCCTGATACTCCTACTGGCCAAGCTGACCCCATGGACCTGCTGTCTGACCACCTGGTGCGGGCGCGCGCCACCGGCGCGGTGTTCGCGCGGACGGTCACCGAACCACCGTGGGGACTGCATCTTGGCGGTTCGACACAGCTGTCGGTGCACACCGTCGTCCGTGGCCGCGGCTACCTCTGGCTGGACACCCCCGGCAGCGCCGTGGAACTCATACCGGGAAGCGTCACGCTGGTGCGCGGCGGGCCGCACCACTACATCGGGAATGAGCCGGGCGCCACATGCCTGGAGCCGGAGGAGTTCCGGGCCCGTCACGCCCGGACGAGCCCCGAGGACAACCCACAGGCCACGGTGTTCCTGTGCGGCGCGTACCAGTTCTCCGGCGAGGTCGGCAGCGGGCTGCTGGACGCACTGCCCCAGGTTCTGACCCTATCGGCGGCCGACGACGATCCCCTGCGGGACGTGATCACTTTGCTGTCCCGCGAACTGGTCCGGACCGAACTCGCCCAGCAGATCGTCCTGGATCGCCTCCTGGACCTGCTTCTCGTCCTGGCCATACGCAGCGAATTCCGCCGCAGCACGACCGCGCCCCGCTGGTACCGGGCATCCGCGGACCCCCGCCTTGCCGCCGCGCTACAGGCCATGCACGAGAATGCGGCCCACCCGTGGACGGTCCCCGAACTGGCCGCGATCAGCGGCCTGTCCCGCGCCGCCTTCGCGCGGGTGTTCCGGGAGGCACTCGGTCAGGCCCCCATGCAGTACCTGACCGAATGGCGCATGACCATCGCCCGCGACCACCTGCGCGCCGACGATCTCACACTGCCCCAGATCGCCGACGCCGTCGGCTACGGCTCACCCTTCGCCTTCGCCGCCGCCTTCCGCCGCCACCACGGAGAACCACCCGGAACCTGGCGGCAGAGGGAACGAGGGACCGCAGAGACACGACTGCTCACCAACACCCACCCCGGCCCATGAGCGTCGCCGGAATTTCCGGTCCTGACAGGCGGCGCCCTGCGACCGCCTCCCGGCCCTTCGGCCCGAGTTCGTGGACGCCGTCAGTCTCTGCCCACCCACTTGGGCTGGTGCCTCGCTGCCCAGGCGAGGTCGACGTACCCCGTCCGCATGCCGCGCCGTGCCTCCGGGTCTCTGCACGCCAGTCGCATGTGCCCGACCACGACGAGACCAATCGTCAACGCCACCCAGTCGTGTACGAAGATCGCGTTTGTGCGCGGGATCGGTGGCAGGAGGTTGGTGAACCACATCAGCAGGCCGATGATCATCATGACCGGTACGGCCCCGGCGATCCACCCGGCGTAGAGCTTCTGCCCGGCGTTGAACTTGCCGGCCGGGCGGGAGCGGGCGCCCGACGAGTTCGGAGAGGGGCGGGAAGTACAGACAGGCTGCGGTTGCCACGCAGAGCAGCATCAGCCAGCTGGTAGCGCGGTGGGCCAGACGCTGCGCACGACCGAACCGGTGGATGCGGCCAGGGGGCTCAGACCGTGGATGCGCCGCTTCTCTTGTCGGCTCCGGGGAGCCAGCCGTCGACGTCATATCCGTTCACCTCCCAGTAGCCGGGTATCACCCGGTCGGCGACGGTGATTTTGGAGAGCCACTTCGCGGACTTGTAGAAGTACATCGGGGCAACGTAGAGGCGTACCGGACCACCATGCTCGTAGGTGACGGGCATATCCTGCATCTTCAGTGCCACGAGCACATCAGGACGGCGTGCCTGTTCAAGGGTGAGGCTTTCGCTGTACACACCGTCGAAGCAGGTGAAGCGGATCGCCTTGCCTTCGGCACGAACCCCGGCAGCGTCAAGGATGGGGGAGAGCTGGGGGCTTCCCAGGGGGTGTCGGGCACCCCCAGCCGTCGGTGCACTGCACGTCGTGCACCACCCTGGTGTGCGGAAGGGCCTGCAGCTCGTCAAGTGCGTAGATTCTGGGGCGGTCGACGACGCCGTCGACGGTCAACCGGTAGTTCGTCGCGTCCTTGTGCGGCACCGAGTCGGCGACGCTGTAGTAGCGGAAGCCGCCCGGGCTGAGCAGCAGTTCGGTGAGTTTGGTGGGGTCGTACTGCGATGCCGCACCGAGCGCGCTGTCCCAGCCCCTTTGAAGGGAGGGCGCGGCGGCGATGCCGGCTGCGCCGATACCGAACGTCGCGAGCATCACGCGTCTGGCTATGGGTGCGCCGGCATCCGGTTCACTGTGCTGGTCAGTCATTTCAGTCATTCCTGTTGGAATACTCGCGGCCCAAGGAAAACAGGCGACGAGCTGGTCGGCAGAGTTCACTGCGGTTAGCCCGCAACGAGTAGCGCGGGCCCTGCCGGTACCCGTCATGGAATAGCACCTGCGTTTCATCGAACGCACGCGACTGCGGGACTGTGGGAGCATTTCGCTTAAGACGTGTCTTGCTCTGCTGCGGGTTGAAAGTTGGTTACGGACAAAAGCCTTGGGGTTCAGGTCGCACGCGGTTGCGATCGGGACGTCCGAGGTGCCCGGGCCGGGGAAGTGCACGTGGCCGGCGGGGCCGAGCGGGTCGAGGGCGCGCCCCGCTCGGCCCCGCTGGACGGGGTCATGTGCAGAGGGGCCCGAACCGGTCCTTTACCCCGGATCAGGCGGCGGTGTGCGCTGCGCGGTAGGGGACCAGAAACGGGGTCAGCGCCGCCAGCATCTGCTCGGGTGCCTCTTCGGCGACCCAATGGCCGGTGTCGGGGATGACCACGGTCTGCACGTCGTGTGCAGCAGCCTTCATGGTGACCCCGGCTCCGTCGGCAATGCTGAGCGCTCCGCCGATTGCCAGGACGGGCATGGTGAGCAAGCCGGACTTCTGGCGTTCCAGGTTCTGCGCGAGCGTGGTGTCGAACGCGCGGTAGAAGCTGAAGCTGCCGCGCAGCGCGTCGCGGTCGGAGGCAGTGCTGATGTAGTAGTCGACGGCGTAGTCGGGTAGCTTCTTCGCAGCGTTGATGTCGAACTCGAAGCCGAAGAAGATCCCTTCCCGTCCTCTGACGAGCAGCTCGTTTATCGTGGCGAGGCGGTTGAAGCCGATGTGCCAGATCCGGTCGTTGAGCCACTCGGGGCCGAAGGCCGGCGGCGAGATGCTGATGCCCGGGAGGGGCGCCTCGGCGACGACCAGGCGGTCGACCCGCCCCGGGTGGTCGGCGGCAAGGGCGTAGGCGATCGGCATTCCGGTGTCGTGGCCGACGACGGCGAACCGCTGGTGGCCGAGCTCGTCCATCAGGGCGGCCAGGTCGTCGGCGAGGGTGGCCGTGTCGTAGCCGTCCTGGGGCTTGTCGGTCAGGCCGATGCCGCGTTGGTCGACGGCGATGACGGTGAAGTCCTTGGCCAGGGTGGGCATCAGCAGGCGCCAGGCGTACCAGGTCTCGGGCCAGCCGTGCACGAGCAGCAGCGCCGGCCCGCTGCCGCCGACGACCACGTGCTGGCGCAGTCCATTGGCGTGGACGAACCGGCTGGTGAACGTCTCGGTGAACCCTGCGGGCAGGTGCGGCGCCTGGGAGACGGTGCCGAAGCCTTCCGCACTCGCGCCCGCCAGCGGTCCGCGGCCGGTTCCTCCTTCGGCTGCTACGGCCGACTGGGCGTGGAGCACACCGAGGGATCCGGCGGTCACTGCAGCCGCCGCTGCGGCCGACGTGGCGAGGAACTTCCGCCGAGAATGCGACGGAATCATGTCAGACACAGTAGATCTTGGTGCTCCCGTTTTCGCGGGACAGCCGGGGGCGCCGGCGATAGAAGAGGGAGCCGGTCAGAGCGTCAACGTGGCCGTCAGCAGGGCGTTGGCCGCGGCGATGTCACCGCTGATCCATTCCGGGTTTGCGGGCTGCCGCTTCCACAGGGCGAGCAGCAACTCGGCGGCGGGGGCCTGCACCGTGGCCGCCGCGGCCTCCGAGTCAACCGGCAAGGCCTGCGGCATGTCGCCCGGCTGGATCAGCCAGCTGTGTCCGGTGTCGGTGGTGTGAAGTGCCACGGGCGCCGGCAGCGGCTTCTGCTCGCCGTTCTGCCAGACCCTGGGGACCATCACGGCGAACACCTCGTCCACGCCGTCAGCCGCGATCAGCGGATCGACATGCACGTCGGCCCCGGTGGCCAGTTGGGCATCGACCAGGTGGACCGCGGTGTCCTGGGCCACGCGGCGGAACCAGAGCGCCGCCACCGCGCCTTCGTAGCCGAACGCCCAGGTCGGTGTGGTGGGGTCGGTCTCCTCCAGGGTGGCCAGGATTGCGGCCGCGCCCCCGGCGTACCAGTCGGCAATCTCCTGCCCGGCCGTCGGGGCGAAGTGCTCGCGGGGCACCTGCCCGGTCTGCAGCAGGGCTGCCGCGAAGCGGGACGCCTGGCCCAGATGGATGCCCAGGTCGTACATGCTCCAACTGCCACAGGTGGCCACCGGGGTGGCCGGGTCCGCGATGCGCAGCAGCTGCTCGAGCGCCGCCGCCTCCTCACGCAGGGTGGCCAGATACCCGTCGGTGGCGAGCGGCAAGGGAGCGGGGACTGATTCAAAGTGACCTCCGGTACGACGGGGGACCTGATGACAGCGGTTGCCTCGGCCGCCAGATGACTAGGCCTGCATGCAGGACGCGATCGGGTGAACGCCGCCTCTGGGGCTGGAGGGAAGCATGCACGGCAGACTTGCACTTTATAAGTCAGACTGCTCGACCAGGCATGACGGCATACAGGGAAGGCAACCCCGCCTCCCCCATTCGGCCAGGCCGGGGTTTCGTTCCGCCATGCCGACGCCGACAGGCCACGTCCGCACGATGCGGCCGATGGGACCAGAAGCAGCCACGCAAGTGCCGTATCGCGGCCGCCAGGTGGACAGTTCGACCGATCAGTCAACGGCGGCGGGCGGCATCGAGGCCTCATGAGCACGTAACCCACAAGGATTGACCTTCAGAATTATAGCCAGCCACTCTGCGGCGCATGCCAAGCGCACCGCAGTTCCACGTGTCCGAAGTGTCGTCGTCCTACTGGAACGTGACCTTCTCCAACGGCCCGATCAACCTCATGGACGTGGACACCATCGAGCAGCTCGCCGACCTGGTGGACCGCATGGAGCAGGCTCCCGACCTGACCGTGGTCGTCTTCCGGAGCGACAACCCCGACTTCTTCATGGCGCACTTCGACTTCCTGGCGGATAAATCGCGCATAGTGTCCCCGTACTCGTGTGAGTGCACCGCCAAGTACGGGGATACGTGCACCACTCAGGCCACGTCGGTGTCACGCTCGATGGCCTGGAGCCGGTTCTTGAGCCGGTAGCTGTTGCCGTTGATGGGAACGACCTCGCAGTGGTGCAGGAGGCGGTCGAGGATGGCGGTGGCGAGGACCTCGTCGCCGAAGACCTGACCCCACTCGCTGAAGGCCTTGTTCGAGGTCAGGATGATCGAGCCCTTCTCGTAACGCTTGGAGATCACCTGGAAGACCAGGTTCGCCTCCGCTCGCTCGAGGGGCTGGTATCCCACCTCATCGACCACGAGCACGCCCGGCCGCAGATACGTGCCGAGCTTGCTGGTCAGCCGACCTGCCGCCTCGGCGGCTTTGAGGTTGCGGACCATGTCGTCGAGGCTGGTGAAGTAGATCGAGTAGCCGGCCCGACAGGCCGCGACGGCCAGGGCGACGGCGATGTGCGTCTTACCGACGCCGGGCGGGCCGAGCAGGGCAACATTGGCCTTCTCCTCGACGAAGGAGAGGCTGGCGAGGTCCTTGACCTTGCGGGGGTCGAGCTCGGGCTGGAAGGAGAAGTCGTAGTCGTCCAGCGTCTTGTGGTGCGGCAGCTTCGACAGCCGCAGGCCCTGACGAAAACGCCGGTCGTCCTTGACGGCGAGTTCCTCGGACAGCACCAGGTCGAGGAAGTCGAGATAGCCCATCTTGTCCTCGTCAGCCCGCTGGATGTACTGGTTCAGGACATCGGCCAGGTGAGGCAGGCCGAGCTTGACGGCCGTGGTGCGGATGCGGGTGCCGGTCAGCTCGCTCAACGGGCTTCCTTCGTCGAAGTGTTGGACTTGAACGGGCGGGTGCCGGTCAGCTCGTCATAGACCGACAGCGGACGGCGGCCGACCTCGACGCGGGCAGCAGCGGCCCGGCTCAGCAGGGCCTGCAGCGGGCCGGCCTCCGGCCCAGATGAGAGCTCTCGGCGGGGCGAAGGCGGGCTGTCGCCGGTGGTGACGCGGCGGCCGGCGCCGGTAGGCAGACCGTCCCAGTGCCTGTCGTCGACGATGCGGGCGCCGCGGCCCACAGCCCTCGGATGGGCGGCCAGCAGAGTCTCACCGTCCGAGCCGGGAACCGTCGAGTGCAGCGTGACCTGGGACTTCGTGGCACGGATCTCGACCAGCTGGCGGGGCGGACCCTGCGGGCGGGCACCGAGTAGAGGTTCGCGTCGAAAGCGACCAGGCAATCCTTGCCAACGTGCCGCAGATGCCGTTGGGCGACCACATACGGAGTCTCGGGCAACGGACGCAGAGCCATGTGGTCACGCACCGCCCGATGGCCGATGACCTCGCCATGAGTGCCATGCACCTTCGCACGCCGCAGCGGCACCCAGGCCGCGAAAGCGGCGTTCATCTCCTCGATGGACGCAAAGGCCCGTCCGGCCAGCACGTGATCGCGGACGATGCCGACCTGCCGCTCGACGCGACCCTTGCCCTGCGGCCGGTAGGCGGCCAGCACGTCGATATCGAAGTCGTAGTGCCCGGCGAACGCGACCGCCTCCGGATGCAGCGGGACCGCCTCGCCCGGGGCGACGTGCCGGCGCACGACGGTCTTGGTCCGGTCGTAGACGATCGTCATCGGCACCCCGCCGAAGTGCACGAACGCCTGCCGGTGGCAGTCGAAGAAGGTCGCCAGGTCCTGGCTGGTGGTGAAGCAGCAGAACGGGTCGCGCGAGTACGACAACGTCATGTGGAACGAGTAGACCTTCGGAATGCCGACATGAGCGAGGACCTTGCCCTCATCACCCCAGTCCACCTGAGCCTGAGCCCCAGGCACCACCTCGAACCGGCGGTGCAGACCGGCCAGTTCACCCGGGCTGATCCCGAGTTCCTCGGCGATCCGGGGCCTGGCCTCCTGCAGGTAGAGCTTCACCCGCTGGTAGTTGATCGTGACCCCGTACTCCTGGACCAGGCGCTCGTGGATCACCGCCCCTTTGAGCAGGATCTCCGCCCTGAGCATCGCGTCGATCAGCGGGGCAACCTCGTCCACCACCCGCCGCCGTGGCCGTCCGTTCGGCTCCCGCTGCGGCGGCGCAGCCGACACCTCACCCGACAGGTACTTCGCGACCGTGCGGCGGTTCAGCCCGGTCTCCTTCGCGATCTCCCGCAGGCTCATCGCGCCGGACTCATACAAACCGCGAAACCGCCGAAGCTCCAGCCAGCGATGCGGATCCAAGACCACCGTCAGCCGCCCCTCTGCCACCCCTAACCGACAGCAGCAGACTCGCGACCCTTGCCCCTCACCGCATCAAGAACGGTGCACTCTCATCCGTACGAGGTGGTGCACGTTCACTTGTACGCGGACACATAGCCGCCATGAAGCCCGGCCCCACAGGGCTCCACCCCTACTCGGACAACTTCATCCGCCTCGGCAGGGTCCCAGCCGTCACGATCTCCGCACTCAAGGGCCGCACCCGCGGAGCGGGAAGTGAGTTCGCGCTGGCCACGGACATCCGTTTCGCCGGACTCCGCGCGGTCCTGGGGCAGTTCGGTGTCGGGGCCGTGCCCGGCGGCAACGCGACGGGACACCTGGGCAGGCTGGTGGGCCGGGGCCGCGCGATGGAGATCCTGCTGGGGGCCGACGACTTCCCAGCGAAACTGGCGGCAGAATACGGCTACGTCAACCGCGTCCTCCCCGAGGACGAACTGGATGATTTCGCCGACGCCTTCGCCCACCGTATCGCAGGGTTCGACAAGGTCGCCGTGGCCGGAACCAAGGCCCTCATCGACGAGAGCATCCCGATTTTGGATGAAGAGTTCGGATCCGCCCTGACCACCTACTTCCAAACGGTAGGACGGCCCGTGAACGAACACCGCGTCCGGCGCCGCTTCGAAGGAGGCCTGCAGAAGCCGGACGGCATCGAACTCGACCTCGGCAAGCAGGTCGCAGAGAGCAACCGGAGCTGACGCCTGCGACACAGGGCCCAGAGCGGGACCTGGCCCTCACCGAAGCCGGCGAAAGTCCGGCATGAGTGAGCACGCCGGGCGGCGTGGAAACCACAGCCGGGACGGCACCTCTCCGAGATCGCCGTAACCCGTCCCAGCCGGACTCTGGGCAGCCTCCCACCCGGGGTTCGGTCGGCCGGCGGGACCACCACCGCCCGCGTCCATCCGGACCCACCGTCCTACGCTGACAACGCTCGTCCGGACTCTCCGGGCACATTGGCCTCATCTGCGACGCCCGTGGCCATGAAGTGCCCGTCGTGGCGCCGCCGGGCGGCCCCACGACGGCCTGAGCAGCGAGTCGGAACCCGGCCGCAACTTGCTCGATGCAGCCTGCTCGGTTCGAAGAGCGTCCCCGGGCGTGGATACCGCCGTCGCGGGCCTTGCGTCAACGCCAGTCTCACTCGATAATGGTCCCTATCAGATAGGAATCCATATCCGATAGGGACACCTATCTGGCTTCCGGCATCGTCAAGCGCCTTGACAAAAACAGGTGGGATGCATGACACAGCGCGTGACCAAGAGACGACGTGAGACGAACGAGCGCCTGCTCGACGCGGCCGAGCAGGCGTTCGCCGAGTGCGGGTTTCAGGGTGTCTCGATCGCGGAGCTGTGCGCACGGGCCGGCTACACGACCGGCGCGTTCTATTCGAACTACGACTCCAAGGACGAACTCTTCCTCGCGCTGTTCACTCGACGCTCCGAGATCGTCCTGAAACAGCTGAGTGAGGCGGTGGACCAAGCCCTCGTCTCCGAGCAACCGGTCGCCACGTTCATCGAGCTGGCGAGCGTCGTGGACGAGCAGACGCGAACCTGGTTCCTCATCTCCACCGAGTTCACTCTCCACGCCATCCGCAACCCCGAGGCGGCCCAAGCCCTCGCCCGCCACGACGCGGCGATCCGGGCGGCAATCGCGGAGCTGCTCGCACCACTCCTCGCGACCACACAGCGCCAGGTGACCGAGACGGATCTCGACATGCTGCTGCGCCTCGTCGTCGCCGTCCGGGAAGGCGGACTGGCCCAAAGCCTGGTGGAACCGGCAGCGCTCCCGCACGGCGAGCTGGAACGCCGGTTCCTGCCCGCACTGTTCGGAGGGCTCCGATGACGGTCAGTATCGAGCAATGGTGGTCCGAAGGCGAACTGCTCCCGCTCACCGTCGCGGGAGTCCCGCGCCAGGTGTTCGTCCGCCGCATCGGCAGCGGCCCCGTGATGACCCTGCTCCACGGGTTCCCCAGTTCGTCGCACGACTGGGCCCGGGCGGTACCTGCTCTCGCCGCTCGACACACTCTCCTCATACCGGACTTCCTCGGCTTCGGCGCGAGCGAGAAGCCGGCCGATCACGACTACTCGATCCACGAGCAGGCCGACCTGGTGGTCGCGTTGTGGCAGCACGAGGCGGTGACCTCGACGCATCTGGTGGCACACGACTATGGGGCCACCGTGGCGCAGGAGCTGCTCGCGCGCAGCGCCGACGGGTCATTGAGGAGTCGGATCACGAGCCTGACGCTGCTGAACGGCGGCATCTACCCGGAACTCCACCGGCCGGAAGCGGCCCAGACAGCGCTGCTCGACCCGGAGATCGGCCCCCGGCTCAGCGCATCGCTGACCGGCGAACTCATGGCCACCGCCCTCGCACCGACCTTCGCCGAGCACTACGACTCAAGCGCCGACACAGCCGCGATGTGGAAGTGCATGAGCCACGGTGACGGCCATCTGAACTCCCACCGGCTGATCCACTACATCACCGACCGCACTGCCCACCGCGACCGATGGGTGGAAGCCATGGAGACCAGCGATCTGCCCAAGACGTTCATCTGGGGCCTGCTTGACCCCATCTCGGGTGCCCACATCGCCGAGCGGATCGCCGAACGCATGCCGAACGCGACACTCCACGCCCTTGCGGACGTCGGCCACTGGCCCCTGCTGGAGACGCCGCAACGTGTCGCCTCACTGATCCTCACCACGGGGGGAAGCGGCTGAAGTCCGCACGGCCCCTGTCACCACGCTCACGGCTCGACCACGTCTGCACACATCGAGAGGACCAAAAGGACAATGACGCTCACGCAGCGCCACGCCCCCGAGATGCTTGACCTGATCCGAGCCAACATCGGCCCGATCCCCGACGACTTCGATCTCCCGCTCCCGCCCACGGGGCTTTCGGTCGAGGAGGAGCGCGACGTACGCAAGCAGGAACTCGCCGCCGCCTTCCGGGTCTTCGGGAAGCTGGGCTTCTCCGAGGGAGTCGCCGGGCACATCACTGCCCGTGACCCCGAATTCCCCGACACGTTCTGGGTCAACCCGTTCGGGATGAGTTTCCATCAGATCAAGGTCTCCGACCTGGTCCGGGTCGACCACGAAGGCAATCTGCTGCACGGCAAGCGCCCGGTGAACCGTGCCGCCCTCTGCATCCACGCCGAGGTACACAAGGCCCGCCCCGACGCCGTCGCGGCCGCACACGCGCACTCCCTCCACGGCAAGGCGTTCTCAGCACTCGGGATCCCGCTGGCACCACTCACCCAGGACGCCTGCGCCTTCTTCGAGGACCAGGGCCTCTACGCCGACTATCGCGGAGTCGTGAGCGACTCCGACGAGGGGCGCCGCATCGGCGAGGCGCTCGGCTCGTCGAAGGCCGTCATCCTGAAGAACCACGGCCTGCTGACCGTCGGACAGTCGGTTGCCGCCGCCGCGTGGTGGTTCATCACGATGGAACGATCGTGCCAGGCACAGCTTCTGGCCATGGCCGCGGGCACCCCGCACGAGATCGACCGGGAGACCGCGGAGCAGGTCCGCACGCAGATCGGCGGGCCGCTCGCAGGCTGGTTCCAGTTCCGTCCGCTGTGGGACCAGATCATCGCATCCTCGCCGGACCTGTTCGGCTGAGGCTGCCGACCGAGCCAGACCGGCCCGCCGGGCCACAACCGACCGGGAGCAGGTGGAAAATCACGTGTCGAACTTTGGCGACTACCAGTTCGATATCTACCTCAACGGACTCTCCGGCATCATGCCGAAGTTGCCGATGACCTTCGCAGAGTTGGAGGAGCGAGGATCCAAGGCGTTGGACCCCGGGCTCCTGTCCTACGTCGCCGGCGGGGCCGGCGACGAACGCACCCAGGACCTCAACGTCTCGGTGTTCGACGACTGGGGGCTCATCCCGAGGATGCTCGTCGACGGGGCCCAGCGCGACCTGTCCGTCGAGCTGTGTGGGCTGTCCCTTCCGTCCCCGCTGTTGATGGCGCCCGTGGGTGTGATCGGCCTGTGCGCACAGGACGGCCACGGCGACCTGGCTGTGGCACGAGCCTCGGCGAGGACCGGCGTGCCGATGATCGCCTCCACTCTCTCGGTCGATCCGATGGAGGAGGTCGCCGCGCGGTTCGGTGACACCCCGGGCTTTTTCCAGCTGTACACCCCGAACGACCGGGAGCTAGCCGAAAGCCTGGTGCACCGGGCTGAGCAGGCGGGTTTCAAGGGGATCGTCGTCACACTGGACACCTGGATCCCGGGGTGGCGGCCTCGCGACCTCAGCCGCTCGAACTTTCCCCAGCTGCGAGGGCTGGCCCTGGAGAACTACTTCAGCGACCCGGTCTTCAGGTCCCGGTTGGCCAAGCCCCCGGAAGAGGACCTCCAGGCCGCAGTGGGAGCCTGGGCGACGACCTTCGGCGACCCGCACCTGACGTGGGACGATCTCGCCTGGTTCCGTTCCATGACCGACCTGCCGCTGATCCTCAAGGGAATCATGCATCCCGAGGACGTCCAACGGGCCGTCGACGGCGGTGTCGATGCGATCTACTGCTCGAACCACGGTGGACGCCAGGCCAACGGTGGCCTCGCCTCACTCGACATGCTGCCGGACGTCGTCAATGCGGCAGGCGAAACTCCGGTGATCTTCGATTCGGGTGTGCGTTCCGGCGACCATGTGGTGAAAGCCCTGGCGCTGGGCGCGCGAGCGGTAGCGGTGGGGCGGCCCTATGTCTACGGTTTGGCGCTGGGAGGCGAGGACGGCATCGTTCACGTGTTGCGTTCCCTCCTTGCGGAGGCTGACCTCCTCATGGCGGTCGACGGCTACCCCATGATCGCAGACCTAAGCCCCTCGGCCTTGCGGCGACGGCCGTGACCCGGCGGTTCAGCCTGCGCCGAACACATGCACGCGGGTTTCCCGTTCGAGCCCACTCACTCGTGTTACTGAAGAGCGTTACGAGGCAGATGCACGGCCGCACTGGGTCCGCGCCGACGCGTGATCCACCAGCAAGCCTCGCGGTGGAATCCCAACAGCGCCTGCGGGGCGCCAAGCACAACGAATCTAGTGATCGGGCTTGGGCAGCCGGCTCGCCGGGGCGGACGTGCTGTCCAGCGCGTCAGGCTGCGGGAACCGCTTCGCGGACGGAAGGCACCTGCGGTGTTCACCTTGATGCGACGCAGACCGGCTACGGTGGAGAGCGCGTTGAAATCCCACATTTCCCCGATCCCTGCCATCGTCGTGTCGAGCATGTTCAGTAAGCTGCCGCCAACTCGAAGTCGCAGGTCAAAGGTCTGGCATGACCGGCTTTCGAGGTGCTCGCGCTGATCGCGGGCGGGAACCTGTGGAGTAGATCGACTGGCAGGACATCGTGCGGTGGAATAGACCCTACGGCCAATCCCCCTCTCGCAAGAATCGGATCGCGCTCTGTTCACCTGATGCGTCGTCACCGCGCATCCGTCGGGTTGGCAGGGGGGGTGGCTGTCGTTGTCGTCAGCATCTTTGTGGTTCTGGGACCACTGCGCTGGTGACACGGTGGAGGACCTTCACGGCAAGGACCGGGCCGACGCGCTGAACGCTGTGCGTCAGATGGTCCTGGCCGGGTTCGCTGGAGCCTCCGTACTGCTCGAGCTGAGGTACACGGCTCGCATCTACCAGCTTTCGAGGCGTGGGAAGGTGACCGAACGGTTCAGCAGGGCTGTCGGACAGTTGGCCTCCGAGAGGCTCGAAGAACGACTGGGCGGTACGGGTGTCGTAGCCGTCCCTGAGCTTGTTGGACAGCCGGTGACCGGGCTGGTCGACGGCGAGGACCATAAAGTGCCTGGCCAGCGTCGGCATCATTGGGCGCCAGACGTACCAAGTCTCGAGGTCTCGGGCCAGCCGTGCACCAGGAGCAGTGCCAACCCGCGTGAACGTCCTGGTGAGCCCCTACGAGCGGGGCACCCACTGGACGGCGCCGACGCCTTCGGACGCCGGGGCGGGCGTGGCGCTCGGTGACCCGCCACGAGGTGTCACGGCACCGGTCAGCGTGACACCTCGCCCGCCACGGCCGCGCGCAGCACGTCCCGGCGGGGCATTCGGGCGCCGAACCCGTCCATGGGGTTCTCGTTCGCAGGTTCCTGAGACTCCCATTCGCATCTGGCGGTCGCCTACCCGGTGAGGCACCGATGGCGTCCCACTTTGTGGTGTAGCCGATCAAGGCTAGGGCGTACGCCCCGGGGCGTGTGGTGATGGGGATTCCGCTCCCTGCCCAGCAGGCGGGCCACCTGCAACTCTCCTTGGTGAACGGCCAGTTCAACCCGGGAGGTGCACGGTGGCCCTGTCTCAGTCTGACCTACTCCGCCTGCTGGAGTCACTACGTTCGGCGGACGGGCTCGAACTCGTCCGTTCGGTGGCCGAGCGGATGCTCCAGGAATTGATCGAGGCCGAGGCGAGCGCGAGGATCGGCGCGGAGTGGAACGAACACACCGACACCCGCACCGCGCTGCGCAACGGGCACCGGGACAAGACACTGACCACGCAGGCCGGCGACCTGGACCTGGGCATACCCAAGCTGCGCTCGGGCAGCTTCTTCCCCAGCCTGCTGGAGCGCCGCCGGCGCATCGACCAGGCCCTGTTCGCCGTCGTGATGGAGGCGTACGTCCACGGGGTGTCCACCCGCTCGGTCGACGAGCTGGTCAAGGCCCTCGGTGCGGACAGCGGGATCTCCAAGAGCGAGGTCTCGCGGATCTGTGCCGACCTGGACACCCAGCTGACCGCGTTCCGCACCCGGTCGCTGGACCATGTCCGCTTCCCCTACATGTATCTGGATGCGACGTACTGCAAGGCCAGGGTCGCCCACCAGATCGTCTCCCGGGCCGTGGTGATCGCCACCGGTATCACCGAGGACGGCGGCCGCGAGGTGCTGGGAGTGATGGTCGGCGACAGCGAGACCGAGGTGTTCTGGACCCAGTTCCTTCGCTCCTTGCGCGAACGCGGCCTGAACGGGGTCCGGCTCGTGCTCGGCGACCACCACTCGGGCCTGGTCAAGGCGATCCGCAAGGTGATCATCGGTGCGGCCTACCAGCGGTGCAGGGTGCACTTCCTGCGCAACGTCTTCGGCGTGATCCCCAAGGACGCCGCCGAGATGGTCGCCGCCACCATCCGCACCATCTTCGCCCAGCCCGACCAGGCCGCCGTTCGCCGCCAGCTCGACACGGTCGCCGACATGCTCGGCGCGCAGTTCCCGCAGGTCAAACAGATGCTCCTGGAAGCCAAGGACGACCTGACGGCATTCGCAGCCTTCCCCGAACGACATTGGAAGAAGATCCAGTCCACGAACCCGCTGGAGCGGGTCAACCGAGAGATCAAGCGTCGCATCGATGTCGTCCAGGTCTTCCCCAACGACGACGCGCTGCTGCGGCTGGTCACCGCCGTGCTCTTCGAGATGCACGACGAGTGGATCGCCTTCCCCCGCCGCTATCTCCCCGAGGGCAGCATGGACCAGATCTACCCCGCCGAGCTCCCCGAAAGCGCCCCCGAGCTACCCAACACCACCAACACAACCGCCGATTGATCGGCTACACCACGACAAGGGACACAACCGAGGCACCGGGACCGATCACCTCGTCCGAGGCCGCGCCCACCCGGCGCATGGCCCGGGGTGCCCCCACGGGATGCGTCCACAAGCCCGACGGGCGGATGTGCACCTGGGACGTCCGGCCCATGCTGCGGCGCATACGGCGCTGTCCCATGCCGACGATCGGCCTCGGTGGCATTCCTCCGTGCGGGCCGCTGTACTGAAGGCCCGACGTGGACCTGCACCTCACGACGCGTGTCATCCAGCGCTTCTCGGAAGACCTCAGGGAGACGACGGCTGTTCGGCATGTGCCCGGTTCGCGGGGGGGTGACCGAGCACCTCGGCTGTGACTGCGATGTCGTCCTGCTGATGAGCCTCGTCAGCATCGCGCTGCAGGCCCATCAGGCGGTGTGTCCGTTCGTGGACGCACCGCCCGCGGTGTGCAATTTCCGCCGCGTCACGGTGGTGGACCGCGACAATGAAGCCGTCGTGGCCGGTGCCTGTGCCGCGTTCAGGGACCGGCCTGTACGTGACTTCGTTCCGATCCTCGTCGAGCGCAGGGCGCGGCGGATCCTGGATGGGGCTTCCGAGTGATGCGACGGCTCTGTCCGGCGCCGACGGTCTTACACGGTGATCGACGCCTTCTTCGGCCTCGCCGACACGATCATCACCATCTGTAGCCTGATCGGCCGGGTCTGGACCACCCACCGCCGGGACACACGCCCACAACACCAACCATGACCGGCCGCCTACCTGCGCGGCCCCCTTAGATCGGTGGCCGTCCGGTCGGCCATGTGGGTGTGCGGTCAACTGATGCCGACGATGCCGGTCAGCGGGTGGGGGAGGGACACGATGTCGCGTTCCCCTCGCCCGTCGGCCGGTCCGCCGGGCAGCGGGACGGCGCGGATGTGTCCACCGAGGTCGGACACGTAGGCGGTGTCCGCGTCGGCGTCGACGGCCAGGCCGATCGTCTCGGCGAACCCGCTCGCCAGGATCTGCGGTGTACCGCCGGGGGCGCCCGCGGCCGGAACCGGTGCCCGGTTGAGGGTGTTGCCGGCCGGCGGAGCGCCGCGGTCGGTCCAGTAGAGCCAGTCGCCGTCGAGGTGCAGGTCGATCGGCTCGGGCAGGCCCGTCCAGAGCACTTCGATGTCGCTGCGCCGCTCGGGGCTCTCCCCGGCGAGGAGCTCGAGGCCGCAGCGGAAGATTCGGCCCTGGCCGCCCTTGGCCGGGCCCTTTTGCGTCCAGTAGAGGTGCCCGCGTACGGGGTCCACGGCCACGCCCACGCATTCCTGCGAGATGTCACCGGGCGGGTTGACCACCAGGTCGGACAGGCCGCTGCCGTCCGTCTGGACTCGGCTCACCCGGCAGCCCTCACGGTCGCCCCAGTACAGGAACCCGGCGCCGTCCGACGCCAGTTGCTTACCGGTGGTGATCGCTCCGGGCTCGACCACGTCCCGGCGGCCGCTGCCGTCCAGACGTACCGCGTGTACGCCGCCGTTGCGCCTGGAGAAGTCCTGGGCCGCCTCCCCCGAGCCCTTGGCCGGATCGTGCGTCGCCGTGCCCATGGTGGTCCAGTAGACGACACCGGCCTCGACGACGATCCCGTCCGGGGCGGAACCCGCGTCCTGGACCAGGGTTTCCACCTGGCCGTCCGCGATGCCGACCCGCAGCACGCTCCCCGGTACGGCCGTCAGGGCCAGCAGTTCGTCCCACACCTGGCTCTCCTCGTGTCTCTCGGCATGGCCAGCGGGCGTGCCTTCCATGGCAGTGGGCTCCGCCCGGCGGTGCGACTGCAGATGGGCCGATCGGCGGAACGGATGGATGACACGGGAGAGGCTGTATGCCACCGAGTCCGGCCGCAGCTGAACTCTGCCTCGAACGGTCTTCCCCGGTTTCCGACTGCATGGCGCGCGCTGAGACTGAGGTTCCGAGGCGATTCACCATCGCAGCAATCGCAGCTGCCGCCACGAGAGCAGGAACCAGCATGTCCTTCGCGCTCCCCACGAACATCGAGAGCCGTCCGGTCGCGGTGATCGGCGCAGGCACCCTCGGCCGCAGGATCGCGCTGATGTTCGCCGATCGCGGCGGGCTCGTCCGGATCTACGACAAGTCCGCGCAGGCCGGCGAAGCGGCGCGCGCCTATGTCGAGAAGAACCTGCCCAAGGTCGTCGCGAAGATCCAGGGCGGCAAGCCGGGCTCGGTGGCCGTCACCAGGTCCAGTCCGGTGAGATCGGCAAGCCGGAGATCACCGAGGAGTGGGTGACCGTCCAGGGCGGCCCCACCGGATCAGTGCGGGCCCGCATCGTCCGCCCGGCCGACGCCGACGGACGCTGCCGGTGATCGTCTACCTGCACGGCGCCGGCTGGGTCTTCGGCAACGCCCACACCCACGACCGCCTGGTACGCGAACTGGCCGTCGGCGCCCGCGCGGCCGTCGTCTTCCCCGAGTACGACCTCTCCCCGAGGCCCGCTACCCGGTCGCCATCGAGCAGAACTACGCCGTCGCCCGCTGGATCGTCACCGACGGCGCCTCCAAGGGCCTGGACGCCGGCCGCATCGCGGTGGCCGGCGACTCGGTCGGCGGCAACATGTCCGCCGCGCTGACCCTGATGGCCAAGGAGCGTGGCGACGTCCCCCTGGTGCAGCAGGTGCTCTTCTACCCGGTCACCGACGCCGCCTTCGACACGCCCTCGTACCACCAGTTCGCCACCGGCTACTTCCTGCGCCGGGATGCCATGCAGTGGTTCTGGGACCAGTACACGACCGACGAGCGGCAGCGCGCCGAGATCACGGCCTCCCCGCTGCGTGCCACCACCGAGCAGCTCACCGGCCTGCCCCCGGCCCTGGTCATCACCGGCGAGGCCGACGTCCTGCGGGACGAGGGCGAGGCGTACGCGAACAAGCTGCGCCAGGCCGGTGTCCCCGTCACCGCCGTTCGCTACCAGGGCATCATCCACGACTTCGTGATGCTCAACGCCCTGCGCGAGACCCACGCGGCCGAAGGCGCCATCAGCCAGGCCGTCGCCACCCTGCGCACCGCCTTCGGCACCGTCTGAGCGCGCTCACCTCACCGCACCCGCATTCAGTCCGCCCCCCCCCTCTCACCTCACCTCACCTCACCTCAGCGATCTGGTAGCGCGTACCAGGCGCCACCGGGCCAGGAGCTTCCCCATGCGCACCGTCCCCGTCCGCATCAACCGCAAGATCGCCGTCGCCGCGGCCGTCGCCCTCGTCGCCGGTGCGACGATCGCCGCCGCCGACGCCGACGCCTCGGCCTCCCCCGCCGCGCCCTCCGCCACCACGACCGCCCCGATCCTGGAGAAGGACGCCCGGACGTTCGCCGCCGCGGCGGCGAAGAACCCGCCGATCTACACGCTGTCCTACAACGACGCCCGGAAGGCGCTCGACAGCGCGCAGTCCGGGCCCGTCGACAAGCTGCCGGCCGATGTCAGTCACCGCACGCTCAAGGTGGGACCCACCGGTGAGGTGACCATTCGGATCGTCCGCCCCGCCGGTGTGAGCGGCAAGCTCCCGGCCGTCATGTACTTCCACGGCGGCGGCTGGGTCCTCGGCAACGAGAACACCCATGACCGGCTGGTGCGCCAGATCGCCAACGGCGCCCGTGCCGCGGTCATCTTCGTCGACTACACGCCCTCCCCCGAGGCCCGCTACCCCATCGCCATCGAGCAGGCGTACGCGGCCACCAAGTGGGTCGCCGAGCACGGTGACGAGATCAACGTCGACGGCTCCCGCATCGCCGTCGCCGGCGACAGCGTCGGCGGCAACATGACGGCCGCCGTCACCCTCATGGCCAAGCAGCGCGGCGGCCCCGCCCTGCGCGAGCAGGTGCTCTTCTACCCCGTCACCGACGCCAACTTCGAAACCGCCTCCTACCGGCAGTTCGCCGACGGCCCCTGGCTGACCCGCAAGGCCATGAACCCGCAAGGCCATGAAGTGGTTCTGGGACGCCTACGCCCCCAATGCCAAGGACCGCAAGCAGATCCTGGCCTCCCCGCTGCGCGCGAGCCTCAACCAGCTCAAGGACCTGCCCAAGGCCCTGCTCATCACCGACGAAGCCGACGTCCTGCGGGACGAGGGCGAGGCGTACGCCGCCAAGCTCCGCGCCGCGGGTAACGACATCACCACCGTCCGCTACCCCGGCATCTTCCACGACTTCGCCATGCTCAACGCCCTCGCCAACACCAACGCCAGCACTGCCCGAGCCTGTTCTCGGCATCGAGTGGGTCCGACTTGCCGCGCCGCCGGCGGTCGGCCCGGTCGAACCGGTTCACATCGAAAACGTCCACACCCTGGGCCAGCAGGTAGCGGGACAGGGCTGCCCCGAAGGAACCGGTACCTTCCACTCCGGCCCACCGGACCATAGGACCACCTCCCCCGGCGGCCGACGCCGACGAGGACGCGAAGCGGAGGACGTGCCGGTCATGCTCGTTCCCTTTCAGACCCGACGGCTTGTCCCCTAGCCGGCGCGGGCCGTGCGGACGGTCAGAATCGTGATGACGCCATTCCGGCAAGCCCCTATCGAGACACGTCCATCAACCCGAGATCAACAGTGCACTGTCCCCTGGCCGGCGGTCGACACGGTGTGATCAGGACACCTCGGTCAGAGATCTCAGGAGTCAGACCCCGCCGTAGGACAGGCACCCACCTACGGTTCTCGGCCCAACCGGCCTCCAGCCACGTCAGCCCGCTCGTTCGAGCGAATTGACTCGAAGCACCGGTCGTCTACCACCGGAACTGGCACCCTGCCGCCGTCGTGCGTCACTTCGAGTCGAAGGCGGACCATTGGAACGGCGGGTCAATGAGCGGCAGCTGTCGGTGTTGCAGTGGGTGGGAGCCGGGTGCCCTGCGGGCGTATGGGACACCAGCTCCTACAAGACCACCTGCCAGGCACTCCACAACCGTGGCCTGGTGGCGGTCTCCCGGAAGAGCGGGCAGTGGAGCGTCGCCCTGACAAGCGCCGGTCGGCACTACCTGGCACACGGCACTTACCCTTCCCACGGATCACGCCCGCGGGAGACCCAAGCCACCGCTCCACAACCCCGGTCCACCCGAGCGCAGGAAAAGTCGGCCACCCAGCGGAAGCCAAGCCCTCCCTCACAGCCTCGCGTAACGTTCACAGAGCAGCTGTTACAGGAACTCGCGAAGGCCGGCGGCGGGATCGTCAAGAGTGGCAGCGGTCCCGACTTGGAGAAGTGGCCGTCCCGCGTCGCCGCCGCACGCAGATCCGGAAGGATTCCGGCAACGAAGGAGTTGTACGGAAACTGGTGCAGCGGCGGGTACGAGATCAAGCTCGTCGACATCCCCGCCTGGCGCCTTGCCGTCCTCGACCCCGTCCCCGTGCCCTCGCGGCTCACTCAGCCGCACGCCGTTATCCGGGCCATGCAGAACGAACGCCAGCCGCTCGGCCTGACCAAACCCGTCCAAGGACGCGCTCTCCGCCTCATCCAGGCACTGATCACCACCGCCGAGGCCGAAGGACACACCTGCTCGGCCGGGCAAAGCGGCTTCGCACCCCCGTCTCATCGCCGCCGCAGGGCACATCCCCACTTCACCATCACCGCACAGGGCCAGCCAGTGGGATTTCTCGTCCTCCAGGAACAGGACCGCACCGAGCACGTCGCCACCGAGAAGGAACTCGCCGACGCCAAGAAGAACTCCTGGGGCAGAATCCCCCGCTTCGACTACACCCCGTCCGAACGCCTCCGTATCGTCCTCAGCGGCGGCCAGCCACACCGGGCGAGCGAATGGGCCGACGTTCCCGGCCGCGCCCTCGAAGAGCAGCTCGCCGAGATCGCACAGGAGGTCACGCTTCGCGGCGAAGCCGCCGAACGCAGACGCCAGGACGAGGCCGAAGCGGCACGCCAGAAGCGCATCCGCTGGGAAACCGCCATGGAACAAGCCCGCATCCAGTACGCGGAGGCGTACCGCGTCCGTCACCTAGAAGCTCAGGAAGCGGCATGGCGCCACGCCACCCGACTGACCCAATACGTGAGCGCCGTACGCACGCGAGTCGAGGCCATGCCTCCGGGCCAGGCCAGAACCGAAGCCGAGGAATGGATCAGCTGGGCAGCAGCCAACGTGGAGCGCCTCGACCCATTGAACACACCGCCCCGGCTGCCCGACATTCCTAACCCACGGGCCGACGACCTGAAACCCTTCCTCGGGCACTGGAGCCCCTACGGCCCCACCTACTGAACGCCCGCTCCACGAAAGCGTCCGGCCCGCCGAAGTATCGGCGCGACAGCCACCGCCCTCAGCGGCGCCGGAACCCGGCTGCTTCTCCTTCAGCTCCCGCAAGGACAGCCTGCGGGGGTGCGTCCCTCACCTGGCATGACCTGGGCGACCAGCCAGGTGATGCCCTGTCAGAACGCGCGTCAAGTAAGCGTCATTTCAGTGATCCTCATGCCGCTGCCATGCCAGGCCGGACGTACCGCACAAGGCCGCCGCCGGGGTGCAGCTCGCGACGTACCAGGCCGAACACCATCGGGACCTCAGCAGGGCCGGTCGTGCGTTCCGGTCAGCGTGTACCGGGAGGTAGGCGAGCGCTTCCCTGCACGGCCCGGGCGGCGCGGTCGGCATGGTGAGGGAAGACCGACCCGCCCGGGAGTCATCTGGGCTACAGGCACACGTCGCGGCTGCGGATGTCCTCCAGGGATTCGCGGCGTACGAGAAGGCGGGCGGATCCGTCGCGCACGGCGACCACCGGCGGGCGGCCGACCAGGTTGTAACCGGAGGCCATGGACAGGTGGTAGGCGCCGGACACCGGTACGGCGAGCAGATCACCGAGGCGGACGTCAGCGGGAAGTGCTACATGTGCGGCCAGCACGTCGCCCGCCTCGCAGTGCCGGCCGACCACAGTGACCGGGGCAGTGTCCGCGGCGCTGTGGCCCACCAGTCTGGGCGCGTATCGGACGCCGTACAGGGCCGGGCGCGGGTTGTCGCTCATGCCGCCATCGACGGCTACGAAGACGTGGTCGCCCGTGTGCTTCACGGGCAGGACGCGGTACAGGGCGACCCCTGCTGGGCCCACGATGCCCGGCCCGGTTCGATGATCAGGCGCGGTACCGGAAGTCCTGCGGTGGAGCAGGCGTCGGCGAGTTCCGCGCGGACCTTGCGGGCCAGTGCCGTCAGGTCCAGGGCGTCCTCGCCGGGGCGGTAAGCGATGCCGTGGCCGCCGCCGAGGTCGAGTTCCGGCAGGACCAGGCCGTGCTGCTCGTGCAGACGGGCCATCAGGCCGACCATGCGGCGTACGGCGACCAGGTACGGCTTGACGCTGGTGATCTGGGAACCCAAATGGCAGTGCAGGCCAGTGAGTTCAAGCTGCGGCTGGTCGAGGATGCGGATGATGGCGTGCTGGGCGTAGCCGTCGGAGATGGACAGGCCGAACTTCTGGTCGTCCGTGCCGGTGCGGACCTTCTCGTGACCGCCCGCGCTCATACCGGGCACCACCCGGACCATCACCTTCTGGTGCCCGTCAGAGCCGACGGCGGCGGCCAGCCGCGCGATCTCCGAGGGGCTGTCGATGACGATCCGGCCGACGCCCAGGCGCAGGGCGGTGTCCAGGTCGCGCGGTGACTTGGCGTTGCCGTGCAGCACGATCCGCTCGGGCGGGAAGCCGGCGGTGACGGCGAGTTCGAGTTCGCCGGCGGAGCAGACGTCGAGGCCGAGGCCCTCCTCATCCATCCAGCGGGCCATGGACCGGCACATGAACGCCTTGGCCGCGTATACGACTTCGGCGTCGGGGAACGCGTCCTGGTAGGTGCGGCAGCGGTCGCGGACCTCGGCCTCGTCCAGGACGTAGACGGGCGTACCGAAGCGGTCGGCCAGTTCGGCGAGCGGTACGCCGCCGACGGTGAGGTCGCCGTGGGCGGACTCGGTGGTCGAGGCGGGCCACACCGACAGATCGGTGAACCTGCTGGTCGCGGTGGGTTCGTGAACCGTGGTCATCGTGGCTTTCTCTCTCAGGCGATCCTTGCGATCCGCAGCGCGGGAATCTCGTGGGCGACCGGCGTGGGGGCCGGGGCGGTGAACTGCGGGTCCACCGTGACGGTGGTGACACCGAGTGGGACGGTCAGGGCACGGAGGGCGGGCTCGGCGAGCCGGATCCACGCCTGATCGGGGCCGAGAGTGGCGGTCAGCTGGCACTCGGAGGTGAAGCCGACAGCGGTCCGCTCGCCGAGTGGGGTTCGGAAGAGCCGGGCAGCACATCCGCGGAGACCCGGCCGGACCGGGACGTACAGGGGCCCGGCCGGGAAGCGATCGGAGGGCTCGGGGTCTTCGCCGTACAGAAGTTGTGCCATGGGGTGCCTCCCGAAAGGCAGGGAGTGAGGGATGTGATTACCGCGGACGCGGGAAGGCGGACCGCGACTCGCCCTCGACGTTATGCCCGGTGCCCGCGGGTCCTGGGCATGCCCTGACGGGACGCTGACGACGATCGGTGCGACCTTGACGCAATGCTGATGTCCCAGGTCAGAGGGCGCGGAAAGGGTCGTCAGAAGGGCGTCAGGAACTGGCGTACGGACTGTTCGAATCGCCGGTGCCAGGGTGAGATGGAAGCGGTTCGAAGGAGGATCGCCGGCCGTGAGACCTTCCGTCGGCGTGTGTAGAACGGTGAGAGAGATGTCCGAGTACCGCCCGTCCTCAGCCGCCCGCGTCGTGGTGGGAGTGAGCGGCTCGCTGGGCAGTCTCACCGCGCTGAGCCGGGCGGCCGGGGAGGCCCGGCGCCGAGAGGCCGAGCTGTGGCCGGTGCTGGCGTGGGAGCCGCCGGGCGGGGACCCGGCCACCCTCAGGTCACCGGCCGCGACCGCCATGGTTCCGGAATGGGAACGGCTGGCGCGGGAGAGGCTCGTGGGGGCGCTGCGTGAGGTGTTCGGCGGCGTGGACACCGGTCTGCCCGGTCAGGCGTTCGTCGCGCGGGGCGCCCCGGGGCCGGTGCTCGTGCGGATCGCCGACCGGGAGGACGACCTCCTGGTGGTCGGTGCCGGACGGCGGGGTCGGCTGCACCGGGCGCTGTGGCCGTCGGTCGGCCGCTACTGCCTGGCCCGCGCCGCCTGTCCTGTCCTGGCGGTGCCGCCGTCCCCGCTGCAGGCCGCGCTGGCGGCCGTGCACCGCCGCAACATCTGGCGGCTGCGGCTGGACACCAGGGACATGCGCAGGGAGTTCGAGACGGTGCCGCCCGACGCCTGATCTCCTCAATGGGCAGCGGTGGCCGGCAGGCCCGGCCGTTCCGGTCGTGGCTCCGTTGCCGTCGGTAGGACGAGCACCATGGTGAGGCCGCCGCCGGGTGTGTCCTCGGCGTGCAGCGTGCCGCCGAGGGCTTCGGTGAAGCCGCGGGCGACCGCGAGACCGAGGCCGACGCCGACCCCGCGGGGCGCGTCGCCGTACCGCTGGAAGGGTTCGAAGATGCGGTCCTTGGCCTCGTCCGGGACGCCGGGGCCGCGGTCGACGACCCGTACTTCGACCCGGTCGGCGAGGGCGCTCGCGGAGATCAGGACCCGCTCGTCCGGTGGGCTGTACTTGACGGCGTTCTCGACGACGTTGGCGACGGCCCGCTCCAGCAGTCCCCGGTCGACGTGGACCATGGGCAGGGTCTCGGGGATGTCCAGTTCCACGCACTCCTCCGGGTTGGGGACCCCGCCGAGCGCCATGGGTATTACCTCGTCGAGGTCGGTCTCGCGGATGATCGGAGTGACCGTGCCGGTCTGCAGACGGGACATGTCGAGCAGGTTGCCGACCAGGTGGTCGAGACGGTCGGAGCCCTCCTCGATGGCCTCCAGCAGTTCCGCACGGTCCTGTTCGGACCATTCGACGTCGTCGGACCTGAGCGAGGTCACCGCGGCCTTGATGCCGGCGAGCGGCGTACGCAGGTCGTGGCTGACGGCGGCGAGCAGGGCCGTGCGGATGCGGTTGCCCTCGGCGAGCTCCTTGGCCCGGTCGGCCTCGCTCTGCAGGCGCTGGCGGTCCAGGACCACGGCGGCCTGTGCGGCGAACGCGGCGAGCACCCTGCGGTCGGCGGCGGGCAGCACCCGGCCGCGCAGGGACAGCGCCATGTGATCGCCCACGGGGACGTCGACGTCCGCGTCCTCCGGGACCTCGGCCGGCCTCGGTCCCACGCTGCCCGCGCAGGTCCAGGGAGCGGTCTCGCCGGAGCGCTCCAGCAGGGCCACCGACTCCATGCCGAAGGTCTCGCGGACCCTTTCCAGCAGCGCCTCCAGAGTGGTCTCGCCGCGCAGGACGTTGCCCGCGAGGAAGGAGAGGATCTCGGACTCGGCGCGCAGCCGGGATGCCTGGTGGGTGCGCCGGGCGGCAAGGTCCACCACCGAGGCCACGGACACCGCGACCCCGACGAAGATTGCGATGGCGACGATGTTCTTCGGGTCGGCGATCGTCAGGGTGTGGACGGGCGGGGTGAAGTACCAGTTGAGGAGGAGGGAGCCCACGACCGCCGAGGCCAGCGCCGGGAAGAGGCCGCCGAGCAGGGCCGCCGCCACCGTCAGGGTGAGGAACAGCAGCATGTCGTTGGCGAGGCCGACGTCAGGGGTGGCGCTGGTGAGCAGCCAAGTGAGCAAGGCTGGGCCGAGCACGCCGACAGCCCAGCCCCAGATGACTCGGGAGCGTCCGAGCCGGGCGCCGCGCGCCACCGGCAGTCCCCGTCCCTTGCCCGCCTCGTCGTGGGTGATGAGGTGGACGTCGAGGTCGGGGCCGGAGTCCCGGGCGACGGTGGCGCCGACGCCGGGTCCGAAGACGTACTGCCAGCTGCGGCGGCGGGAGACGCCGAGGACGATCTGGGTGGCGTTGACGCCGCGCGCGAAGTCCAGCAGCGCGACGGGTATGTCGTCGCCGACGACGTGGTGGAAGGTGCCGCCGAGGTCCTCGACGAGGGTGCGCTGGTCGGCGAGTTCCTTCGGTGAGGCTGCGGTGAGGCCGTCGCTGCGGGAGATGTAGACGGCGAGCACCTCGCCGCCGGCGCCCTTCTCGGCGAGCCGGGCCGCACGCCGTATCAGGGTGCGCCCCTCGGGGCCGCCGGTCAGCCCGACCACGATCCGCTCGCGCGAACCCCAGATGGTCGAGACGCGGTGCTCACGGCGGTACTCGTTCAGATACTCGTCGACCCGGTCGGCCACCCAGAGCAGGGCCAGCTCCCGCAGCGCCGTCAGATTGCCGGGCCGGAAGTAGTTGGACAGGGCCGCGTCGACCTTGTCCGACTTGTAGATGTTTCCGTGCGCCATGCGGCGGCGCAGGGCCTGCGGGGACATGTCGACCAGTTCGATCTGGTCGGCGCGCCGTACGACTTCGTCCGGAACGGTCTCCTGCTGGCGGATGCCGGTGATCGACTCGACCACGTCGCCCAGTGACTCCAGGTGCTGGATGTTGACCGTGGAGATGACGTCGATGCCGGCGGCGAGCAGTTCCTCGATGTCCTGCCAGCGCTTGGCATTGCGCGAGCCGGGGATGTTGGTGTGCGCCAGTTCGTCCACGAGGACGACGGCCGGGGCGCGCCGCAGTACGGCGTCGACGTCCATCTCGGTGAAGACGGCGTCCCGGTACTCGATCTCCTTGCGCGGGATCTGTTCCAGGCCGTGCAGCATCACCTCGGTGCGCGGCCGGTGATGATGTTCCACGAAGGCCACGACACAGTCGGTGCCCCGCTCGATACGGCGGTGTGCCTCCGACAGCATCGCGTAGGTCTTGCCGACGCCGGGTGCCGCGCCGAGGTAGATCCGGAGCTTGCCGCGTGCCATGTCATCCTTCGAAGCGATAGCCCATGCCGGGCTCGGTGATCAGATAGCGGGGGTGGGAGGGGTCCGTCTCCAATTTGCGGCGGAGTTGGGCCATGTAGACGCGCAGGTAGTTGGTCTTGTTGCGCTGCGAGACGCCCCAGACCTCCTGCAACAGCTGCTTCTGCGTGATGAGCCGACCGGGGTTGGTCACCAGGATCTCCAGCAGGTGCCATTCGGTCGGCGTCAGCCGGATGTCCTTCCCGTCCCGGAGGACCTTCTTGGCGAGAAGGTCGATGCTGAAGTGCTCCGTCTCGACCAACGTCGTCTCGGGGACGAGCGGGGTGTCCTCGGTACGGCGTACGGCGGCCCGCAGCCGGGCCAGGAGCTCGTCCATGCTGAACGGCTTGGTGACGTAGTCGTCGGCGCCGGCATCGAGGGCGGCGACCTTCTCGTCGGACGCCTGGCGGGCGGACAGGACCATGATCGGCACGCGGGTCCAGCCGCGCAGCGCCTTGATGACGTCGACGCCGTCCATGTCGGGCAGGCCGAGGTCGAGCAGGACGACATCGGGCTGGCGCGCGGCGGCGAGCCGGAGGGCCGTGGCACCGTCGGGGGCGGCGTCCACGCCGTAGTGGCGTGCCTGCAAGTTGATGACGAGGGCCCGTACGAGCTGCGGGTCGTCCTCCACCACGAGCACCCTGGTCATGGGTGTGTGCCTCTCCTGTCATGCGTCGAGCCGTGGGCGCGGGAAGCAGGGCGGCCGACTTCACGGCTGCGGGAGCCGGCGGAACCGGGATGCCTCCCGGGCCGCCGACTCCCGTGTGAATCGCGTAAGGCCGTCACTTCTTGGCCACGAGGTCCTTGAGCGCGATGTTGAGTTCGAGGACGTTCACCTGCGGCTCACCGATGAAGCCGAGGGTGCGTCCCTGGGTGTGGTCCTTGACGAGCTTGTCCACCGCGGCGACGGACAGTCCGTTCTTCGCGGCGACCCGGTGGACCTGGAGTTCGGCGTACTCCGGGGAGATGGCCGGGTCCAGTCCGGAGCCGGACGAGGTGACGGCGTCGGCGGGGACGTCGGCCGGCCTGACCGTGTAGCCGGGGACCGAGTTGTCCTTGACCACGGCGTCCCTGGCGGCGAGCACCTGGGCGCAGAGCGTCTTGTCCGCCGGCTGGGCCGGGCAGACGCCCTTCACCGCGCCGCTGTCCGCGGACAGGTTGGTGGCGCCGGACAGGATCAACGAGTACCGCGTGTTGACGGTGTTCGGGCCGAGGCCGTTCTGCGGGCGGCCCTGGAACCACTTCAGGTCCGGGTCCGCGCTGGTCTGCCCCTTCTTCAGCGGCAGGTTGTACGACTGCCCGATCAGGGACGACCCGACGACCCTGCCGTCCGCCTTGATCTCCGAGCCGTTCGCCTTGTTGCTGAACAGGGCCTGGGCGACACCGGTGACGACCAGCGGGTAGACGACGCCCGTCACCAGGGACAGCACGAGCAGGGCGCGCAGGCCCGCCCCGAGCAACCGGACGGTGTTGGTAACCGAGTTGTTCATGGCGATCAGCCGATTCCGGGGATGAGGGAGATGAGCAGGTCGATGAGCTTGATGCCGATGAACGGCGCGATCAGGCCGCCGATGCCGTAGATCCCGAGGTTGCGGCGGAGCATCTTGTCGGCGCTCATCGGCCGGTAGCGCACGCCCTTCAGGGACAGCGGCACCAGCGCGATGATGATCAGCGCGTTGAAGATGACGGCCGACAGGATCGCGGAGTTCGGCGAGGCCAGGTGCATGATGTTCAGCTTGTCCAGGCCCGGGTAGACCGCCGCGAACAGCGCCGGGATGATCGCGAAGTACTTCGCGACGTCGTTGGCGATGGAGAACGTCGTCAACGCGCCCCGGGTGATGAGGAGTTGCTTGCCGATCTCGACGATCTCGATCAGCTTGGTCGGGTTGGAGTCGAGGTCGACCATGTTGCCGGCCTCCTTGGCGGCCGACGTACCGGTGTTCATCGCCACGCCGACGTCCGCCTGGGCGAGCGCGGGCGCGTCGTTCGTACCGTCACCCGTCATGGCGACGAGCTTGCCGCCGGCCTGCTCCCGCTTGATGAGGGCCATCTTGTCCTCGGGAGTGGCCTCGGCGAGGAAGTCGTCGACGCCCGCCTCCTCGGCGATCGCCTTCGCGGTCAGCGGGTTGTCACCCGTGATCATGACCGTCTTGATGCCCATGCGGCGCAGCTCCTCGAACCGCTCCCGCATGCCCTCCTTGACGACGTCCTTCAGGTGGATGACGCCCAGCACCCGGGCGCCCTGCTCGTCCTTGACCGCGACGAGCAGCGGGGTGCCGCCCGCCTCGGAGATCCGGTTGGCGATGGCGTCGGCGTCCTCGGCGACGGTGCCGCCCTGCTCCTCGACCCAGGCGATCACCGAGGCGGTGGCACCCTTGCGGATCTTGCGGCCGTCGACGTCCACGCCCGACATCCGGGTCTGGGCGGTGAACTCGATCCACTCCGCGCCGGTCAGCTCGCCCTGGTGCCGCTCGCGCAGCCCGTACTTCTCCTTGGCGAGGACGACGACGGAGCGGCCCTCGGGGGTCTCGTCGGCCAGCGAGGACAGCTGGGCCGCGTCCGCGACCTCGGCCTCGGTGGTGCCCCTGACCGGCGCGAACTCGGCGGCCTGCCGGTTGCCGAGGGTGATGGTGCCGGTCTTGTCCAGCAGCAGCGTGGAGACGTCACCGGCGGCCTCGACCGCGCGGCCCGACATCGCCAGCACGTTGCGCTGCACCAGCCGGTCCATACCGGCGATACCGATCGCGGACAGCAGCGCGCCGATCGTGGTGGGGATGAGGCAGACCAGCAGGGCGACCAGCACGACCATGGTCAGGTGGGTGCCCGCGTACGTGGCGAACGGCGGGAGCGTGGCGCAGGCCAGCAGGAAGACGATGGTCAGCGAGGCCAGCAGGATGTTCAGCGCGATCTCGTTCGGCGTCTTCTGCCGGGCGGCGCCCTCGACCAGGCTGATCATCCGGTCGATGAAGGTCTCGCCCGGCTTCGTCGTGATCTTGATGACGATCCGGTCGGACAGCACCTTCGTACCGCCCGTGACGGCGCACCGGTCACCGCCGGACTCGCGGATCACCGGAGCGGACTCACCGGTGATCGCCGACTCGTCCACCGAGGCGACGCCCTCGACGACGTCTCCGTCACCGGGGATGACGTCCCCGGCCTCGCAGACCACCAGGTCCCCGATGGTCAGCGCGGTGCCCGGAACCTCCTCCTCACCGGTGCCGTCCGCGAGCAGCCGGCGCGCGACGGTGTCGGACTTGGCCTTGCGCAGGGTGTCGGCCTGCGCCTTGCCACGGCCCTCGGCGACCGCCTCCGCCAGGTTGGCGAACAGCACGGTCAGCCACAGCCAGGCGCTGATGGTCCAGCCGAACCAGTCGCCCGGGTGCTGGAAGGAGAAGACCGTGGTCAGGATCGAGCCGACCCACACCACGAACATCACGGGCGACTTGACCATCACCCGCGGATCGAGCTTGCGGATCGCCTCCGGCAAGGACTTGACCAGTGCCTTGGGGTCGAAGAGGCCCGCGCCGACACGGCCCTCGGCGGGCTGGTGCCCGGTGGGGACGTCGCTGTGCGGCGCCCGGGTGGGAGTGGCTGTGGACATCGAGTCCTCTTGCTTGTCTATGCCAGTGGTCATGACGCCAGTCCCTCCGCGAGCGGACCCAGGGCCAGGGCCGGGAAGTAGGTCAGACCGGTGATGATCAGGATCGCGCCCACCAGCAGGCCGGTGAACAGCGGCTTCTCGGTGCGCAGGGTGCCCGCGGTGACCGGGACCGGCGTCTGCTCGGCGAGCGAGCCGGCCAGCGCCAGGACGAAGATCATGGGCAGGAAGCGGCCGAGGAGCATCGCGAGCCCGGTCATGGTGTTGTACCAGTCGGTGTTCGCGTTCAGGCCGGCGAAGGCCGAGCCGTTGTTGTTCGACGCCGAGGTGAACGCGTACAGCACCTCGGAGAACCCGTGCGCGCCGGAGTTCAGCATCGAGTGCGGCGGGGTCGGCAGCGCCATCGAGGCCGCCGTGAAGACCAGCACCAGGGCGGGGGTGATCAGGATGTAGCAGGCGGCGAGCTTCATCTCGCGGCCGCCGATCTTCTTGCCCAGGTACTCCGGGGTTCGGCCGACCATCAGACCCGCGATGAACACCGCGATCACGGCCATGATCAGCATGCCGTAGAGGCCGGAGCCGGTGCCGCCGGGCGCGATCTCGCCCAGCATCATGCTCAGCATGGTGATGCCGCCGCCGAGGCCGGTGAAGGAGGAGTGGAAGGAGTCCACCGCACCGGTCGAGGTGAGCGTGGTCGACACCGCGAAGATAGACGACGAGCCGACCCCGAAGCGGACCTCCTTGCCCTCCATCGCCCCGCCCGCGGCCTGCAGCGCCGCGCCGTGGTGCGCGAACTCGCTCCACATCATCAGGAGGACGAAGCCGAACCAGATGGTGAACATCGTGGCGAGGATCGCGTACCCCTGCTTCACGTTCCCGACCATCACACCGAACGTGCGGGTCAGCGAGAACGGGATCACCAGGAGCAGGAAGATCTCGAAGAGGTTCGTGAAGGGCGTCGGGTTCTCGAAGGGGTGGGCGGAGTTGGCGTTGAAGTAGCCGCCGCCGTTCGTCCCCAGCTCCTTGATGGCCTCCTGGGAGGCGACCGCGCCGCCGTTCCACTGCTGCGAGCCGCCCATGAACTGACCGACCTCGTGGATGCCGGAGAAGTTCTGGATCGCACCGCAGGCGACCAGGATCACCGCGGCGACGACCGACAGCGGCACCAGGATCCGCAGCGTGCCACGCACCAGGTCGGCCCAGAAGTTGCCCAGCTCACCGGTGCGCGAGCGCGCGAAACCGCGCACGAGCGCCACGGCGACGGCGATGCCCACGGCGGCGGAGACGAAGTTCTGCACGGCCAGACCGGCGGTCTGCACGACGTGCCCCATGGTCTGCTCGCCGTAGTACGACTGCCAGTTCGTGTTGGTCACGAAGGACACGGCCGTGTTGAACGACTGCGCCGGGTTGACCGACGAGAAGTGCAGCGAACCCGGCAGCACACCCTGCAGCCGCTGGAGCAGGTAGAGGAAGAGGACGCTGACCGCGGAGAAGGCGAGGATGCCGCGCAGATACGCGGGCCAGGTCATCTCGGCGTCGGGGTCGGCACCGATGGCCTTGTAGATCCACTTCTCGACGCGCAGGTGCGTGCGCGATTCGTAGACCCTGGCCATGTAGTTGCCGACGGGGACGTAGACGAGCGCCAGCGCGCCTATCAGGGCGAGCAACTGGAGCACGGCTGCGAGTACGGGACCCATGTCTGTTCTCAGAACCTCTCCGGGAAGATCAGGGCGAGGACGAGATAGCCCAGCAGGGCGACGGCCACGACCAGGCCGACAATGTTCTCGACGGTCACAGCTTCGTCACCCCCTTGGCGACGAGAGCCACCAGCGCGAAACCCGCGAGCACGGCGACGACGAAGGCCAGATCGGCCATCGTGAACTCCTGGAGTGAGGTTCGGTTGAAACGGACGCTTAGAGGAAAGCGCCTCTCTGGCCGGTTCTGGTCGCCCGTTGACGGCCCTCTTACGGCGGGCCCGGCACCTTTGACGGGACTCTTACGGCTCCTGACTCGTACCGGTCAGTAGGCGGTTGTGACAGTCGGTGACCTGGCTCACAGTCGGAAGCGCAGTCGGCAGATCACGGCGTCCGTCTCCCGGCGCACGGCGTGCGCGACGACGGCGCCCCGCTGGTTCTGCAGCAGCCGCTGCCACAACCGCTCCGGCTCGGCCTCCGGGATCAGCACCGTGACCCGGGTGGCCGGTTCTGCGGCGGTGACCTCACGGACGTAGGCGGCTATGGGACGGCCGAGACTGCGCCGCTCGCACGCCAGCCGCACCAGCTCCACACCCGGCTCCCACTCCGCCCAGGAACGCTCCAGGACGTGTAGCTGCGACCGGTCCTCGGGGTCCGGATAGCACACGGTCACCGCGCGGACCTCGTCCCCGAGGGAGGCAGCCGCGGTCAGCGCCTCCGAGGTCAGCAGGGACAGCGTGGACACCGGGACGACCACCAGCGACCGCTGGCGGTGCGGGACCTCCGGGACACGGCCGAGGCCGAGCCGCTCGCCGATCCTGCAGTAGGCGCGGTGCACGATCTCGAAAGCGGCCACCAGCAGCGGCAGAGCGATGACTATCAGCCAGGCGCCGTCCATGAATTTACTCGCGGTGACGACGACGGTCGCGACACCCGTGAGCACGGCCCCGAAGCCGTTCAGCAGCGCCTTCCCGCGCCAGCCGGGGCTCCGCTCGAGCCGCCAGTGCCGGACCATGCCCACCTGGGCGATCGTGAAGCCGACGAAGACGCGCGTAATTGTCACGGGCCATCAGCTTCAGCAGCACCGGCAGCCCGCCGAACGAGGTGTTCGCGGAGAGCGCCAGCAACAGCATCGTCGCGAACGAGGGCGCGCGGATGGCGGCGGACGACGGACTGCTGCTGTGCGGCCAGACCGCGCTGCGCCGCCTTTCGATCCGCATGGACCGCGAGACGGCACGGGCCGTGTTCAAGGCGTCCGGCCTGGACTAGGACGACTCAGTCCCTGCGGTTTGCCGTATGCGGCTGTCCGCCCGTCATGGGTCAGGCAATCCGGCGCGCCCGGCTTCATCGCCTCCGTACTGTTTCCGCGATGTCCGGCCTCATCCACCGCGTACTGGTCCCGCCGTGTCCAGTGCGGCACCCGTCTGGTCGGCCAGGGTGACGGCGACCAGCCGGGCCTGGAGCGGGGGCACCGGTCCCGGGCCGGGGGTAAGCATGAAGCGGCCGAGGTAGTGGCCGTTGCCGTACGCGCGCAGCTCGATCTCGCCCTCCGGCCACCCGTCGGTGTCCGGGTTCCAGGTGCGGCGGCCCACCGTCACGCCGCCGTCCTTCTCCAGACGCGGCGGGCGGCCCAGGAGCGCGCCGTACTCGAAGCGGCAGCCGCGCAGTCCGAGCAGGCCGGTCAGCTCGCCGCGGACGTGGTCAACCACGATGTCCGCCGAGTTGGCGGACTGCACGAGGTCGGCCGTCCGATGGATCCGCGCGAGGTGGTCCGCGTCGGTCACCGTCATGACCTCCAGCCGACGGGCCCAGGCCGCGAGCTGGGCGACGATCACGCCGACGACCAGCAACAGCACCGCCGTTTCGATATCCGCTGAGGCGGTGATGTCGAAGGTCTCGTACGGCCGGGTGAGGAAGAAGTCGAACCAGGCCGCCGCCGACAGTGCCGCGACCGCACCCGCCGTACGGCTGCCCAGGGCAGCCACGGCGACGACCAAGACGACGAGGACAAGGGCAGCGTTCGTGTGCGTGAGGCTCGTACGGAACGGGACGAGCGCCAGGGCCACGAGGAACGGGGCGGCCAGGCCGGCCGTCAGGGCGAGCCGGTCCCGGAGCGGCAAGGGCCGCGCAGACTGGCTTCCTCGCGTGCGGTGCATCTTCCAGGTGCCGGGCACAGTGCTCATCACGCACCTCCTACGCTCTGCTCGGTCGGTTCGGCACCCGCCGTCCGTGCCGCGAACGGCAGCGAGACGACCATGGTCAGGCCGCCGCCAGGGGTGTCCTCGGGGCTCAGGGTGCCGTTCATCGCCTCGGTCAGTCCCCGCGCGAGGGCCAGCCCAAGGCCGAGTCCTGTGGTGTTGTCGGTGTCGCCGAGTCGCTGGAAGGGCTCGAAGAGCCGCTCCCGGCCCTCGGGCGGAAGCCCCGGCCCCCGGTCCACCACCCGCAGCTCCACCCGGCCCGCCAGGGCACTGGCGGTGACCAGCACCCTCTTCCCGGGCGGGCTGTGGCGGGCGGCGTTGCCGACCAGGTTGGCGATCACCCGCTCCAGCAGCGGCGGGTCGGCCAGCACCGCCGGGATGTACTCCACGTCCGCCACCTCGACATCCGACACATCCGCCAGCGCCATCGGCAGCACCTCCTCCAAGGAGGTCTCTCGCAGGTTCAGCGTAAGGGCGCCGGCCTCCAGCCGACTGAGGTCGAGAAGGTTCTCCACCAGCCGGTTGAGCTTGGCCATGGACTCGTCGGCGGTGGCAAGAAGTTCCTCACGGTCCTCCAGGGAGAACTCGACGTCCCGGCTCCGCAGGGAGGTGACCGCGGCCCAGCCGGCGGCGAGCGGGGTGCGCAGGTCGTGGCCGACGGCCCGCAGCAGGGCCGTACGCAGCCGGTCGGCGGCCCTGACCGGCTCCACCTCAGCCGCCGCCTCAGCGAGGCGGGCCCGCTCCACCGCGGAGCCGACGTGCGCGGCGAACGCGGCCAGCACCCGCCGCTCGGAGGCGGAGAGGGTACGGCCGCGCAACACCAGGTACGCGCCGGGGCCCGCTGGTACGGCCATCACCCCGGCCGTCGCGTCCGGTGGCTCGTCCACCAGGTCCGCCGATTCCATGCCGAAGGTCTCGCGGGTCCGCTCCAGCAGGGCCGGGATGGTCGCTTCCCCGCGCACGATGCTGCCGGCCAGGGACGACATGGTCTCAGCCTCGGCGGTCGCCCGGGCGGAACGGCGGCCCAGGCGCAGGGAACGGTCGACGACCGCGGCGACAGTGGCCGCGACGACCGCGAACACCGCCAGGGCCAGCAATGCGTTCGGATCGTCCAGCGTGAAGGCGCCGATGGGCGGGATGAACCAGTAGTTGAGCAGCAGGGACGCCGTCACCGACGCGATCACCGCGGAAGCGACCCCGCCTATGCAGGCCACGCCTACCACGGCCAGCAGGAACAGCAGGGCCTCACTGGTCAGGTTCAGCGTGCCCCGCAATTGAGCCAGGACCGTGGTGAGGAGGACCGGCAGCACCAGTCCGGCCACCGGGCCCGCGATCAGCCGGGCCGTCGACAGCGTGCGACGGCGGGACGGCAGCAGGGTGCCGCGCCCGGCCCGCTCGTGGGTGACCCGGTGCACGTCGATGTCCCCGGACAACTCGGTCACTGTCTCCCCCGTGCCGGGCCCGGTCAGGAACCGCGCCAGGCGTCCCCGTCTGCTGGTGCCGAGCACCAGCTGGGTGGCGTTCTCGGCGCGCGCGAACTCGACGAGGGTGGTGGCCACGTCGTCGCCGACCACGGAGTGGTAGCTGCCGCCGAGGTCCTCCACCAGCCGGCGCTGCCGGGCCAGCGAGGCCGCCGAAACCCCACCGGCCAGGCCGTCGCTGCGGGCCACGTGCACGGCGAGCAGGTCTCCGCCCGCCGACCGGTCGGCGATGCGGGCGGCCCGCCGGACCAGGGTGTCCCCCTCCGGGCCACCGGTCAGGGCGACGACGACCCGCTCCCGGGTCTCCCACACCCCGCCGATGCCGTGCTGCGAGCGGTACTCCTGCAGGGCCTCGTCCACCCGGTCGGCCACCCACAGCAGCGCGAGCTGCCGCAAGGCGGTGAGGTTGCCGGGCCGGAAGTAGTTGGCGAGCGCGGCGTCGATCTTCTCGGGGGCGTAGATGTTGCCGTGTGCCATGCGGCGGCGCAGGCCCTCGGGAGGCATGTCCACCAGCTCGATCTGCCAGGCCCGCCGGACCACCTCGTCCGGCACGGTCTCGTGCTGCGGCACCCCGGTGATCTTCTCGACCACGTCGTTCAGGGACTCCAGATGCTGGATGTTCACCGCGGTGATCACGTCGATCCCGGAGTCGAGCAGGGCCTCGATGTCCTGCCAGCGCTTGGCGTTGCGGCCGTCGCCGGGGACGTTGCTGTGGGCGAACTCGTCCACGATCGCCACCTGCGGGCGGCGGCCCAGGACCGCGGCCAGGTCCATCTCCTGGAAGTCTCCGCCGCGGTAGGTGCAGGACGTGCGAGGGACGACCTCAAGGCCGTCGACCATCGCCTGCGTGTGCGGGCGCCCGTGGCACTCCACGAAGCCCACCACCACGTCCGCACCGCGGGCGGCGCGGCGCCGCCCCTCATCGAGCATCCGGTAGGTCTTGCCGACGCCCGGGGCCGCCCCGAGGTAGACCTTCAGCCGCCCGGGCCGTACGTCACTCATCGCCGTCGACGCGCTCCGCTCACTGATCCAACTCCCCTTCTCGGGAAAGTTCCTCCTCCAAGAAAGCCGCTTCACGGAGCGTTCGGCGTGAGTGTTAGCGATTTCTTGGCGGCGGTGCCGGGGACCTTGACACCGCCTTGACGTGCCCTGGCCCGATGGGGTGAGGGCAGCTGCCCTATGACAGCTCAGCGGAACTCGGCCAGCCGTGGCCGCAGCCCCAGCACGGCCAGGAGCCTCGCCGCGCCCAGCAGGCCGCCCGCCCAGAGCAGCAGGCCGTTCAGCGCTGAGCGGCCCCCGTCGACGGAGGACGTGAAGTGGGCCCGGTTGATGCCCGCCACCCGGTCCAGGGCAGCCATCCACGCGCCGAAGTGGGCGTTGGACGAGCCCGGCGCCCAGTCCATGCAGAACTCGACCGCCTCGCGCTCCTTGCCGGCCGCGAGCAGCGCGCGGATCTTCCGGTCGTCGCGCTGGTAGACGGCGTAGGTGTCCACCGTCTTCTCAGCGGCGGCCCGCTCGCCGGGGAAGGTGATGTTGTCCAGCTCGCGGCGGAACTCGCCGGTGAAGCGCAGGTCGTGGTGGTCGGCCCGGTACGCCCGCCAGGTGGTGGCCAGTTCGTCGTCGTACGTGGACAGCGTGGCGCCCTTCAGACCGTACAGCGCTTGGGACTTGGCGAGGAACGAGTCCTCGTACTGGATGCGGCGCTGCGGGTCGAGCAGGTAGCGGCTCTCGTCGGCGTTGGCGTCGTAGGCGATGGCGCGGGCGCGGGAGAGGGCGACGACGGAGTCGAAGGCGTCGTGCCTGGCCGCGCGCAGGTGATCGGCGGAGGCGGACAGCACCTTGGAGCCGAGTGCCACCGCGAGCAGGGTACAGACGGTGGCGGCCAGCACACCGGGGTTGAGGATGCGCCGGAAGCTGCGCGCGAGGTACCACTGCAGGACGCCGAGCACGGCCAGCAGCAGCACACCCAGGGCGAGCACGGCGGCGAGCTGCGCGGAGAGGGTGGAGCGCGCCGAGGAGTACTCGGCTTCGAAGGCCGCATCGTTGGAGGACACCAAACTGCTTGCAGCTGGCAGGAGTTGGGTGCGCAGCAGGTCCGTGGCGCGCCGGTAGTCGGCGAGGGCGGCCGGTTTGCCGCCGTGGTGGCCGTCGTTCTCCAGGGCCCGGCCGATCAGCTCCTGGTACTCGGCGAAGTCGTCTGTCAGCGACTCCACGGTCTTCTCGTCGGCCTTGCTGCCCTGCGCGGCGACGGCGAGGGCGCGCAGATCATGGCCGATCTCGCGTCGGGCGTCGCCGTAGAAGCCGACGGCCTTGGTGTACGGCGTCTGCAGCCGCCCCTTCCCCGCGTCGCCGTTCGACAGCAGGATATTGGCGGCCTGGGCGTCCATGTCGTTCATGGCCAGGTCGAGGTCGGCGGCGCTGGTGGTGCGGGGCGCGTCGCGGTCGGTCACGCTGCTCCAGGTGCCGAGGGCGGCGAGCCCGGCAACCAGCAGGAGTGTGGCGAGGCCGGCGGTGAGCAGGACCGTGGCCGCGCGCAGAAGGCGCAGCCGTGCGGGCACGGTGGCCCAGTAGCGGCGGCGCAGAGCGGCCCGCGCGGCCTCGGTCCGCTGCCACAGGCGCAGCCCCGGACCCGGTCCGGCCGTCCGCGAACCCCCTCGCTGGCCCGGTCCGGGGCTGCCCCCGGGCTGGACGACCACCTCTTTCCGTGGCGGTGCTCCTTGCTCGGTCCGAGGACCCTGCGCTGATCCGGCCGTGAGAGTCACGGTCCCTCCAACGTCACTGCCACGGACGGTCGCCCGTCCCCCGTTGGTGATCAGTCTGCGGCGGGATTCGGCCATCGACGGCTGACGTTGACGGGTCCCTGATGGTTTCTCGGCTTTGTTTGACGGCACTTTGACGGCGCCGCCGCACGGGCCGTATGAGTGCCGCAAATTCCTCGCCGAGCAGGGCGGTGGCGACGGGGAACGGGGCTAGATTCGCTGTCGGCCGCCGACGGGGGCCGCGGACGTCAGCGGCCGCCACGACTGAAGGAGTCCCCACTCCGAAGCGGCGCGAAGGCGGTCCGGTGCGTGTCCGAGGGGCAAGCACCCGCGCACGGCGTCTGTCGTCGTCCCATCGCCGGCGTCCGTGCGCCGCCGTGCGGTGCCG
This sequence comes from Streptomyces sp. FXJ1.172, assembly GCF_001636945.3. Taxonomy (NCBI): domain Bacteria; kingdom Bacillati; phylum Actinomycetota; class Actinomycetes; order Kitasatosporales; family Streptomycetaceae; genus Streptomyces; species Streptomyces sp. FXJ1.172. The sequence goes on from NZ_CP119133.2 coordinate 702,440, forward strand.
GGGCCTCGGCACCGCACGGTCCCATGGCCCCGTCCCCGCCGCCGCGTTGTCCCTGTCCCCCGTCGAGACACGAAGGTGTCCATGCTTCCCGCTGCCCCCGAGAAGGCCCCACCGTCACACCCCGAGCGCGGAGCCCGGACCGGACCGGCGCGAAGGCCGAGGCGGCGCGCCCCGAGCGGGCTGTTCGAGCCCGCCCAGCTCCTCCGTTCCTTCCCGGAGGCACTGCGCAAACTGCATCCGCGCGTCCTGGTGAAGAACCCGGTGCTGTTCGTCGTGTCCGTGGGCGCGGTCCTGACCACGCTGTCGGCGTTACTGCACCCGGCGGTCTTCACCTGGGTCATCAGTCTCTGGCTGTGGCTGACGGTCGTCTTCGCCAACCTGGCCGAGGCGGTCGCCGAGGGCCGTGGCAAGGCGCAGGCCGAGTCGCTGCGCAGGGCCCGAACGGACACGGTGGCGCTGCGGCTGGAGCACTGGAGCTACGGCACGAACCTCGCCGCCGCCCGCACCGAGGCCGTCGCCGCCACCGAACTGAAGCCGCTGGACGTCGTGGTGGTGGAGGCGGGCGAGATGATCCCGGCGGACGGCGATGTCATCGACGGGGTCGCCACCGTGGACGAGTCCGCTGTGACAGGTGAGTCGGCGCCTGTGATCCGGGACGCGGGCGGGGACCGCAGCGGGGTCACGGGCGGCACCACGGTCCTGTCCGACCGGATCGTCGTCCGGGTCAGCGCACGCCCCGGGCACAGCTTCCTGGACCGGATGATCGCGCTCGTGGAGGGCGCCTCCCGGCAGAAGACCCCGAACGAGATAGCGCTGAACATCCTGCTGGCCTCGCTCACGATCATCTTTCTGCTGGTCGTGGTGACCCTGCAGCCGATGGGCGAGTACGCGGGCGCCGCCCAGTCCACGACCGTGCTGGTCGCGCTCCTCGTCACGCTCATCCCTACCACCATCGGCGCCCTGCTGTCCGCGATCGGCATCGCCGGCATGGACCGGCTGGTCCAGCGCAACGTGCTCGCCATGTCCGGCCGTGCTGTGGAGGCGGCGGGCGACGTGAACACCCTGCTGCTCGACAAGACCGGCACCATCACCCTCGGCAACCGGGAAGCCGCCGCCTTCGTCCCACTGCCCGGCATCGATGAACGGCAACTCGCCGACGCGGCCCAGCTGTCGTCCCTGGCCGACGAGACACCGGAGGGCCGCTCCGTCGTCGTCCTCGCCAAGAACCGGTACGGGCTACGGGCGCCGGCGGACGGCGAGTTGGCGAACGCCCGCTGGGTCGCCTTCAGCGCGCAGACCCGGATGAGCGGGGTCGACCTGCGCTGGCCGAACGGCGCTGTGTGCGCCATCCGCAAGGGCGCCGCCCAGCAGGTGATCGAGTGGGTACAGATGTACGGCGGCCACGTGCCGTCCGAGGCTCGGCGGCACGCCGATGCCGTGGCCGCCTCCGGAGGAACACCGCTGCTGGTCGCAGTCCACGACTGGGACGGACCGCGAGTCCTCGGCCTGATCCATCTCAAGGACGTCGTCAAGGACGGCATCCGCGAACGCTTCGCAGAACTGCGCCGCATGGGCATCCGCACAGTGATGATCACCGGAGACAACCCACTGACCGCCAAGGCCATCGCCGAAGAGGCGGGCGTGGATGACTACTTGGCTGAGGCGACGCCCGAGGACAAGCTTGCGCTGATCAAACGTGAGCAGGAGGGCGGCAAGCTGGTCGCGATGACCGGCGACGGCACCAACGACGCGCCCGCGCTGGCACAGGCAGACGTCGGCGTGGCGATGAACACCGCTACGTCGGCCGCCAAGGAGGCCGGCAACATGGTCGACCTCGACTCCAACCCGACCAAGCTCATCGAGATTGTCGAGATCGGCAAGCAACTGCTCATCACTCGCGGCGCATTGACGACGTTCTCCATCACCAACGACGTCGCGAAGTACTTCGCGATCATCCCGGCGATGTTCGCGGGTACGTACCCGGGCCTGGGATCGCTGAACGTCATGGGCCTGCACAGCCCGACCTCCGCGATCACCTCCGCGATCATCTTCAACGCCCTGATCATCGTCGCCCTGATCCCGCTCGCCCTGCGCGGCGTGCGCTACACCCCTGCCTCGGCCCACGACCTGCTCCGCCGCAACCTGCTCCTCTACGGCCTCGGCGGCCTCGTACTGCCCTTCGTGGGCATCAAGCTGATCGACCTGCTGATCTCGGAGGTGCCCGGCCTTGGGTGAGCCGCCTCCGGTGTCCTGGCTCGCCCGTCAAGGTCCCGTATGCGCACGTCAGAGCCCCGTCAGAGAACGCGGTTCCGGCTTGCCCAGGATGTGCGGGACGGCTTCCATGGACCTCGTGAACAGCGCCTGGCTCCTCTTCGACCGGCCGCCGAGTCCCGCTCGGCCGTCGCGTCGCGAGCAGCGCTGACCGGAAGCGCCCGCGCCACGCCGGCATCGCGTCCCGCCGACGCCATGCCGCGCTGACGCCGCGTCCCGCCGACGCCGCTTGCCGTGACTCGAGGGGCGCCGTGACCGGCTCCGGCGCCCCTCGTTCCACCTTCCTCACCGCATGCCCACCGCCCTTCGCCGGGCGGCGTCGGCGTGCCCGCAACCCCGGATGGGATCATGTCCGACTCAGCTCTTTCCTCTCGTACCGTCCTGGTCACCGGCGCCACCTCCGGCATCGGGCACGAGACGGCCCGGCAGCTCGCCGAGCGTGGCGCCACCGTGCTGCTGCACGGCCGTACCGCCGAGGAGGCGCAGGCGGCGGCAGACCGCCTGGTCGCCACGTCAGGCATCCAGCCCGCCCAACTGCGGCCGTACGGAGCGGACTTCTCCCGATTGGAGGAGGTCGAGTCACTCGCCCGCACGGTGGTCGCCGAGCGCCCGCACCTCGACGTTCTCGTCAACAACGCCGGCATGGCCGCCCCGGAACGGCACACCGTCACCGCCGACGGCAACGAGATCGCCTTCCAGGTCAACTTCCTCGCCCACTACCTGCTGACCTGCCTGCTGGAGCCGTCGCTCACCAGCGAGCCGGGCGGACGGGTCGTCAACGTCTCCTCCTCCCTGCACCGGACCGGGTCGATCCAGTGGGCCGACCCCCATCGCGCCCGCCGCTATTCCCGCCTCGCCGCCTACGCCCAGTCCCAGCTGGCGCTGACCGTGTTCGCGGCCGACCCGCGCGTCACCGCTGTCTCCGTCCACCCGGGCGTCTGCGACACCGCCCTGCTGCCGCTCTACGCCTACGCGGGCGTCTCCGCCGCCGAGGGCGCCGCGCATGTGGTCCGACTGTGCGACCCGGCCGTCGAGGTCGTCAACGGTGCCTACTTCGACCGCGACGAGTGCGTCGAACCGGCCCCGGCCGCCACCGAGGGCCGCACGATCAACCGCCTCAACAAGCTGGCTGACCTGCTGGTCCGCCGCGCCGCCTGAAGAACGCTCAGCGTAGAGGGAATTGTCCATGTCCAAGCGCGCCCGCAAGAAGAAGACCCGCCGCACGAAGAAGGTCAACCACGGCCACAAGGCCGGCCAGAGCTGAACCAGCCACCAGCGAGGGGGGTGACCGGGAGCAGTGCCCCCTTGGCCGCCCACCCGGTCCCCGTCCCATCCCCTACCTGCGAGGCATTGATGATCCAGATATCGCCGCCGGACCCCAGGGCGCTCGCCCGCTGGATTCCGACCGGCTCACCCGGCTTCGCCACGATCGGCGAACACGTGCTGGCGACGGGCATCGGGCGCTGGTGGGGCGACCGGCCGGTGCAGCCGAGCGCGGTCGCCCACAAGTGCGCGGGCCACGCCGTGCTGCGGGGCACTCCTCAGGAGCTGACGCCGGACCTCCTCGCCCCGCCCGCCGGCAACCGGGTGCAGGCTCCGGCCCGCTTCCTGCCCGCCCTCGGGGCCGCCTTCGACCGGCTCACCCCGTGGGAGCGCATGATCCGCCCACTACGCCGTCGGCAACCCAGTGGGGAGCAGGCGCAACCTCAGCGCCTAACGTGCCCCCTCCCCTATAGGGCGAAGTCGCTCTCCGGGCAAGGGGCAGCCTCAGACCTTGATGTGCGGGCAGCGTTCACCCCACCGGTCTTAACGGAAGATTGACGCCCTCCGGCAAGATGATCCGTGGGCTCAGCTGTCACTCTCCGCTTACGCTGGTGCGGCCGTCCGTGTGATGGCCGAAACCCCACGCTGAGCCGCACATCAGGAGAGCGCGTCGATGGCCACCACCGAACACCCTCCCAGTACCAGCCGCCTGCGGACGTGGATGCTGGAGGGCCTGTCCGACATGGGCAAGAACGGCGGCCACCCGGGGCCCCACGCCCAACCCGAACGCCCCCACCAGGGGCAGCGCTGGTGGCGGGTGATGTGCCTGACGGGTGTCGACTACTTCTCCACCCTCGGCTACCAGCCGGGCATCGCGGCGCTCGCGGCCGGCCTGCTCGGGCCGATCGCGACCATCGTCCTCGTCATCGTCACCCTGGCCGGCGCGCTTCCCGTGTACCGCCGGGTCGCAGTGGAGAGCCCGCACGGCGAGGGATCGATCGCCATGCTGGAGCGGCTGCTGTCCTTCTGGCAGGGCAAACTCTTCGTGCTCACCCTGCTCGGCTTCGCGGCCACCGACTTCCTGATCACCATCACCCTCTCGGCCGCCGACGCCTCCACCCACCTGGTGGAGAACCCGCATCTGACGAACGCTTTGCACGGCCAGCAGATGCTGATCACCCTGATACTGGTGGCGCTGCTCGGCGCGGTCTTCCTCAAAGGCTTCCTGGAGGCGATCGGCGTCGCGACGGCACTGGTCGGCATCTACCTGGCCCTTAACGTCGTCGTGGTGATCGTCGGCCTGTACCACGTGATCACCGCAGGCCATGTGATCACCGACTGGTCCAGCGCGCTGACCGCGCAGCACGGCAACATCTTCGTCATGATCGGCCTGGCGCTGATCGTCTTCCCCAAACTCGCCCTCGGCCTGTCCGGCTTCGAGACCGGCGTCGCCGTCATGCCCCACGTCCAGGGCGACCCGGACGACACCGAGGAGAAGCCGACCGGCCGCATCCGGGACACCAAGAAGCTGCTCACCACGGCCGCGATCATCATGAGCGGCTTCCTGATCACGTCCAGCTTCATCACCACACTGCTCATCCCGGAGAACGACTTCAAGACCGGCGGCCCAGCCAACGGACGTGCCCTCGCCTACCTCGCGCACCAGTACCTGGGCGGCGCCTTCGGCACCGTCTACGACATCTCGACCATCGCCATCCTGTGGTTCGCCGGCGCCTCCGCGATGGCCGGCCTGCTGAACCTGATGCCGCGCTACCTGCCCCGCTACGGCATGGCCCCGCACTGGGCCCGCGCCGTGCGCCCCATGGTCATCGTCTTCACGCTCATCGCCTTCCTGGTCACCTGGCTGTTCGACGCCAACGTCGACGCGCAGGGCGGCGCCTACGCCACCGGCGTGCTGGTGCTGATCAGTTCCGCGGCGATCGCGGTGACGATCGCGGCGCGCAAGGCCGGGCAGCGCAACTGGACCATCGGCTTCGGCGTGATCTCCGTGGTGTTCCTCTACACCACGGTCGTGAACGTCATCGAGCGCCCGGACGGTGTGAAGATCGGCGCCTGCTTCATCGCCGGCATCATCCTCGTCTCGCTGCTGTCCCGCCTCGCCCGCGCCTTCGAACTGCGCGTGACCAGCGTGACGCTCGACCCCTTGGCAGAACGATTCATCCGCGACATGGCCAGCCGCAAGATGCGCTTCATCGCCAACGAGCCCGGGCACCGCGACAAGGCCCAGTACCGCGACAAGATCGAGCAGATCCGCGCCGACAACGACATGCCGGAACAGGAGGACTTCGTCTTCGTCGAGGTCACCGTCACCGACCCCTCCGAGTTCGAGGCGGGCCTGACCGTGCGCGGCGAGGTGCTGCACGGCCGCTACCGGGTACTGACCCTGGAGTCCGCCTCCATCCCCAACGCCCTGGCGGCCCTCCTCCTGCACGCCCGCGACATGACGGGCTGCACGCCGCACATCTACTTCGAATGGACCGAGGGCGGCCCCTTCGCCAACTTCCTGCGCTTCTTCCTCTTCGGCCAGGGCGAGGTTGCCCCGGTCACCCGAGAGGTCCTGCGCGAGGCGGAACCGAACCGCGCCCGACGCCCCCGCGTACACACCGGCTGAGAACGCGGCCAGTCCGCCGCCCGCGTTAGGAATCCGTCAGGATCCACCCGTTCGGCGCTAGGAGCCCGTAAGCAGCGGTCGTCGCACCCCGCACGGCCGCCTAGCGTCGGCGTCATGCGACGGAGCGGACCGCCAGGCTCGGCCGGCGACCGCCACTGGAGTGGCAGCGCTCGGCTCGCGCTGAGCTGCGCTCTGCTGTTCTGCGTCCTGAGCCTTCTCGTCGATTGGGACGCGGGAAGCCTGGACCCCCTGCGCGCCCTGCTCTGGATCACCCTCTCGGCTGCGGTGGGCACCGTCCTGCTTCCCCACCGGGTGAGCGCGGGGCCTGGCTGGCTCGCGGTCCGCACACCTTGGCGTCGGCACTTGGTCCGCACGGACGCACTGGCAGCCGTACGTCAGTACGACGGCCCCTCCTCACACCTTGTCCTACGCGACGTCTACGGCCACCGCCTGGAACTCGACCCACGCATCCTCACCGCCAATCCCCTGCTGTGGCACGAACTCGAAACAGGCGTCCACCGCTCACTGGAGCATGGCACGCTGCGTCAGGGGGCGGAGGTCCTCGAGCGGCTCGGCCACGACATCGACCAGGAGACGGTGCAGGCGGTGCTCCGGGCGTCGGGGCTTACTTGACCTCACGCGAGCGCAGGGCCCGGTCATGCCAGACCGTGCGGCGTCATACCCGCGGCGACAGGTAGCAAGGCCGTCCCAGTGGAGACTCCCGGTTGTTGCGACGACCACTGGAACGGAAGGGCACGGCATCGGTCGGGCCCAAGAGCATCACGCGGATCGGGACGAGGCAGGGGCCTCGGCCGGCCCCAGGACCACGAGCCACCGTGGAAGCCCACACGCAGACACCCTTGAGTCGAAGCGACCCGGCCCCACCTACCGGTATTCGCGCTGATGATCGGTATCGTCCCACGCGCATGGCCTTCAGCACAGCGGCCCGCGAGGAGGAGGACCAGATGGCCGATCACCGGCAGGGTGCCGCACCGGACGACGGGGTCCCATCGCAGTCGCCGGAGGCTCGTCGCGCGAGCGCTCAGGACGCGGCACGTCTCGCACTGGTGATCGGCGCCCTGGGGGTGGTCTTCGGTGACATCGGGACCAGCCCGATCTACACCCTCCAGACCGTGTTCAACCCGAGCGACCCGCACCCCGTCCCGGTCACCACACAGAACGTGTACGGCGTGGTGTCGCTGGTGTTCTGGTCGGTCGTGATCATCGTCCTGGTCACCTATGTGCTGCTGGCGATGCGCGCCGACAACGACGGCGAGGGCGGCATCATGGCACTGATCACCCTGGTACGGCGATGGACCTCGCGGCCGGCCGGACGGACCGCTGCCGTACTGGCCGCGCTGGGCATCTTCGGCGCGTCCCTGTTCTTCGGCGACAGCATGATCACCCCGGCGATCTCGGTGCTGTCCGCGGTCGAGGGACTCAAGGTCGTCCAGCCCTCGCTGGAAAGCGCGGTCGTGCCCATCACCGCGGTCATCATCGTCCTGCTGTTCCTCGTCCAACGCAGGGGAACAGCGGCGGTGGGCCGGGTGTTCGGCCCCGTCATGATCGCCTGGTTCACCGCCATCGGCGCCTGCGGCATCGCCGGCATCGCCGACCATCCGGCCATCCTCAGGGCGCTGTCGCCGACCTACGCCCTGGGCTTCCTGTTCGGCCATTTCGGCACGGCCTTCTTCGCCCTGGCCGCGGTCGTGCTGGCGGTCACCGGCGCCGAGGCGCTGTACGCCGACATGGGGCACTTCGGCCGCCGGGCGATCACCCGCGCCTGGATGTTCCTCGTCTTCCCCGCCTGCATCCTGAGCTACCTCGGGCAGGGCGCGCTGATCCTCGCCGACCCGCACAACACCAGCAGCCCGTTCTTCCTGCTCACACCCGGCTGGGGACGGCTACCGATGGTCGTGCTGGCCACGGCTGCCACCGTGATCGCCTCCCAGGCCGTGATCACCGGCGCGTACTCGGTCACCTCCCAGGCCGCCCAGCTCGGCTACTTGCCGAGGCTGCGCATCGCGCACACCTCCGAATCCACCATCGGACAGATCTACGTCCCCTGGATCAACTGGCTGCTGATGGTCTCGGTCCTCACCCTGGTCTTCGCCTTCCGCAGCTCCGCGGCCCTGGCCTTCGCGTTCGGCATGGCGGTCACCGGCACCATCACCATCACCACCCTGCTGTTCTTCTACGTCGCCCGCGCGAAATGGGGCACTCCCAGGTGGCTGGTCGCCACCGGCGCCACCGTATTGCTCTTCGTGGACCTGCTGTTCGTGGCGGCCAACATGACCAAGCTCGTCCACGGCGCGTGGCTGCCGCTGCTGATCGGCATCACCGCGTTCACCGTCATGACGACCTGGCAACGCGGCCGCGAGATCGTCACCGCTGAACGGGCGCAACTCGAGGGACCGCTCCCCGAGTTCATCGAAGACCTCCGATCGGAGAAGGTGTCTACGCTCCGGATCCCGGGCACGGCCGTGTTCCTCAACCGGGGCAAGCAGACCGCGCCCCTGGCCATGCGGGCCAACGTGGAGCACAACCACGTGCGCCACGACCAGGTCGTGATCCTCTCGCTCGAGACAGAGCCCGTGCCCCGCGTCCCGGCCGACCAGCGACTCGTCGTCGACGACCTCGGCTACACCGACGACGGGATCATCCACGTCACCGCCCGGTTCGGCTACATGGAGACCCCGGACGTACCCAGCACCCTGGCCATGCTCACCCCGGCGCAGACCGAAGGACCGTTGCAGCTCGACCAGGCGTCCTACTTCCTGTCGAAGATCGATCTCCGGCGCGGCAAGTCACCGACGATGGCGCCCTGGCGCAAGCGGCTGTTCATCGCCACCTCCTACATCACGGCCGACGCCGCCGAGTACTTCGGCCTCCCCCGCGACCGCACGGTCATCATGGGTTCGCTCATCGAGGTGTAGACGCGCTCCGGCCGCTGATCATTACGGACGAGTGGCGGGTGCGATCACAAATCAGGCATTCCCAGATCGTCGCAGAAACCCAGACTGCGTGAGGCGCCGACTGCATCGTCCGCGCCAGCGCAGCCGATCTCACGGCGCAGGCGCACCGGACCGATCCGGTGCGCCTGCGCCGTCTCAGGGCTCCGCGGAGAGTCCCGACAGGAAGGACCCCGGCGGGGCCTCGCCGTATCACCCGCCTATCACACTGCCCCTGTGACGAGGGTTGCGGCTGCACAGGTCTGACGAGGTGGAAGACCTCCCGGGCCGCGTAGCGCTTGAGGCTGCGGACTATCTCGCGCCGGGTCTTGCCCTCCTTGCTGCGGCGTTCGTAGTAGTCCTGGGTGCGCGGGTCGACGCGCAGTCGGGTCTGCACGATCCGGTGCAGGGCCGCGTTCGCTTGCCGGTCGCCGCCGCGGTTGAGGCGCCGGAACTGCCGGCGTCCCGAGGAGCGCTCGACAGGACTGGCCCCGCACAGAGCAGCGAAGGACGCCTCAGTGTCCAGGCGTTCCGGGTTGTCCCCCACCGTGATCAGCAACGTGACCGCCGTGTCCGGACCGATCCCCTGACCGATCCGGTGAGCCGGCCAGCCCAACGTGATCCGAGTCGCCTGCAGCACCGACTTCTCACCGGCCTCCTCGTGACCGCTCACTTGCGCGAACCGCGCACAGGTACGGCAGAGTTCTGCATTGCCCAGACCCGACAGTTCCTCCCGCAAGGCGGGGTCAGCAGTAATGAGGACGGACTTGAGCTGGTTGATGGCCTGCGTGCGGGCTTTGACGGCCGACGTCTTCGTGAGTTTGTACATTCTCGCGATCTGCACCGGCCCGTCGCCCGTTTTGGCCCGGGCGCGGGCTCGCCCGCTCAACACGGCTCGCGCGATGGTGTTGTTGTGATGCCCCGGTAGAGGGCGAGTGCCTGGTCGTCGGTGCGGGTCTCGGCGCGGAGAGCCTCCGGGGTGGGGGCGTAGCGGTCGTGGATGTGGGTGCGTTTCGTGTCGTGCGGGAGGTCGCGGAGATCGAAGACGGACAGCCGGGCTCGGCCTGCAGATGCGCCTCACCCGGGCAGCGTGTGCCGGAAGCCGTTACGGCCTCACTGTGGTGAGTGAAGTGGATACGCGGTGGCTGCTGGTGTCGGTGACGACGGCCGGGGCCGCATCGTCCTTGCGAATGCAGGTGTGGCGGAAGCTGAAGGGGCTGGGGGCGCTGTCTGCAGCAGTCCGTGTGTTTGTTGCCGGACCCGCCCGCCGTAGCCACTGCCTTGGACGAGCCGCGGGAACGTGTGCGTACGGACGGTGGGCGAATGCGGGTCGTGCACGTCGAGGTCGGCGACGAGGAGGAGCGCCGGGAACTCGCCGAGGAGATGACCGCAGCCGTCGATGAGGAGTAGGCGGAGGTGCTTGAGCGGCTTCCGTCGTTCTTCGCCGAGCTGGAGATGGAGTCCGGGCGCGGCCGGGCGGTCTTCGCGGAGGTGGAGGAGTCGGAGGCCGATCTGGAGCGGTTCCGGTCCTGGGTGGCGAAGATCGAGGCCCGGGACTACTTCCGGGGGCCGCTGGGCGAGCAGGTGCGCGCTGAGCTGGATCGTGCTGCTGCGACGCTGGCCGCGTTCGAGTCGGCGGCGCTCGAGGGCGAGGGCGCGCACGGCTTCGAGGGATAGCTGCCGTCGCGTATGCGTCAGGGGTCGGTCGACCGGTCCCCTGTCGGCTGGGCTGACGCGAGGGGTGTGCTGGTTACGGAGGCCGCTGCTGTGATGCGGGTACGTCGTTCGACTCGGCCGGTGATCAAGGCGGAGAGCGCGAGCGCGGAGGACGCCGAGATGACGCCGCCCAGGAGCAAGGTGGAGCGGGCGCCGAAGGCGTCCGACAGCAAGCCGACCAGCGGGGCTCCGACGGGGGTGCCGCCGAGGAGGACCAGGAAGTAGACGGACATGACGCGGCCCCGCAGGTGTTGGTCGGCGTGGAGCTGCGTTAGCGCGTTGGCGGTGGTGGTCACGATCACCGCGGCGAATCCGGTGGGAATCAGCAGGCCCATGAACGTGCCGTAGCCGGGCATCAGGCTCTGCGCTGCTTCCAGTGTCCCGAAGACGACCGTGGTGGTGATCAGACGACGTGCGGTGGGGGGCTTGCCGCGGCTCGCCCCGTGGATCGCGCCGATGAGGCTGCCCAGGGCGTATGCGGCGGAGAGGTAGCCGAAGGCGGCGGCGCCCGTGTGGAAGGCCGTGATGGCCACGAGGGAGATGGTGACCTGGAAGTTGAGGCCGAAGGTGCCGACGAAGGCGATGAGGCTGATCGGCAGGAGCAGTTCAGGGGTGGTGGCGATGTGGCGGAAGGCGTCGCTCAGTCGCGTACGGCCCGGTCGGGGCCGGCCAGGGTCCGGCAGGCCGTCTGTATGGATGGTGATCAGGCCATAGAGGACGGCCAGGTACGAGGTCGCGTTCACGAGGAACACCGGTCCCGTGCCGAAGGCGGCGACGGTCAGGCCGGCGAGGGCGGGGCCGAGGGTGCGGGCCACGTTGAACTGGGCGGAGTTCAGGCTGACCGCGGTGGCCACGCGATCGCGGGCGACGAGTTCGGAGATGTAGGCGTTGCGGGCGGGGCTGTCGACGGCGGTGGCGGTGCCGAGGGCGAAGGCCAGCGCGTAGACGGCCCACAGGTTCACCGCGCCGGTGACGGTCAGCAGTCCAAGCAGGAGTGACTGCACTCCCATGGCCGTCTGGGTCAGAAGCAGGATCCGTCGCTTGGGATACCGGTCGGCGAGGATGCCTCCGGTCAGGCCGAACAGGGTCTGCGGCAGGAACTGCAGTGCGGTCACGATGCCGACCGCACTGCCGCTGTTGCCGGTGAGGTGGAGGACGAGCAGGTCCTGGGCGGCGCGCTGCATCCACGTGCCGATGTTGGAGGCCAGCTGCCCGAGCAGGTATCGACGGAAGTTCCGGACGGTGAGCACGGCCTTCACCGGCATGCGGGAGCCCTCGCTCATGACAGCTGATAGGCGCACGCGTCGCCGGTGACGGACACCTCGGCGTCGTCGACGTGGTGGAAGGTCGGGTGGGGGTGCATGAGGAAGGCGTGGTGGGAGATGTTCCAGGCGTAGGCGCCGGCCATGGCGAAGGCGACCCGGTCGCCGACGCGCAGCCGTTTCACCATGACGCGGCGTGCCAGGACGTCCTTGGGCGTGCACAGCTGTCCGACCAGCGTCACAGGCTCGTCGCGGGCCTCCGGTCGGTCCCAGGGCCACGGCCAGTTGTCGTCGGGGATCACCTCGAAGGGCTGATCGTGCTGTTTCGCGGCCGGAGTGCGCAGATGGTGGGTGCCTCCCCGCAGTACGGCGAACGCCTGGCCGCGGCTGACCTTGATGTCCAGCACCTGGGTGATGTACCAGCCGCAGTAGGCGGTGATCGAGCGGCCGGGTTCGATCCGCAGCGTGAGGTGCGGGTGGCGGGCCAGGAGCGGGCGGAGTCCGGCGCCGAAGGCGGCCCAGTCGAACATCTTGTGGGGGTGGGTGTAGTCGACGCCCATGCCCCCGCCGACGTTCACCTCCGGCAGGTTGATGCCGCGATGGTACGCCCAGTCCTCGGCCCAGGTCAGGACCTCCTCGATGAGCGCCAGTTGGGCCGGGGCCGTAAGGCCGCTGGCCAGGTGGAGGTGGAGTCCGCGCAGTCGGATGCGTGCGTTGGCGGCGATCAGGTCCAGGCAGTGGTCCAGTTGCGCGGGGTCCATCCCGAAGGGGCTGGGGTGCCCACCCATGGCGAGGGCGACCTGGCCGAGGTCGACGGGGAGGTTGACGCGTAGGAGGACATTGACCGTCCGGTCGCCCAACAAGCTGGTGAGCAGCAGCAGTTCGTGTTCGCTTTCGATGTGCAGGCGCTCCACCTCGGCATCCAGTGCCCGGGCCAGCTCTGGCGGAGTCTTGCCCGGGCCTCCGAAGGCGAGCGGCGCATCGAGGGCGAGGCCCCGGACGTGACTCAGTTCGCCGCCTGAGGCCACCTCGAAGCCGTCGACGTGCCCGGCCAGTGTCCGCAGGATCCGGGGCTCGGAGTTGGCCTTGGCCGCGTACAGCAACTCGACGCGGTCCGGTAGTGCGGCCCGGATGGCGTGGACGTGCTCGCGCAGGGCCGGGAGGTCGTAGACGTACGCGGGCAGGTCGTCGTCGGTCAGCCGGCCGACGAGGTCGAACAGTGCCGGCCTCACCTGATCACCTCGCGGGGGAAGTCCGCGCCGAGCGGGCTGGGCAGGGGGACGTACGTGGCGTGCCGGTCGGCCTTGCGGGACCAGCGCAGCAGGAGGTTGGCCTTCGCGGGCAGCGGGACGCCGGACAGAAGGGCGCGCAGCCGCGGCGGATGGCCGGCGGTGCGGGCATAGGCGTCGAGGTGATCGCGGACCAGGCCCCACAGGGCGGGTTCCAGGGTCGGGTTGAGGTCGGCCAGGGCGCTGAGCACTTCGGCGGCGTGGTTGACCAGGAGGCAGTACGCGACCCGGTTCCAGCCGCGTTCGGGATCATAGGTGAGGGGACCGCGGACGTCCTCGGGCAGATCGGCGAGGGTGCGCTGGTGATGGCCAGGCAAGAGCTTGGTGCCCTCCAGATCGCGGAAGAGCACCTGTGCCGGCGTGCCGTCGGCGTTCACACCGACGACGACGTTCTGCAGGTGCGGTTCCAGGACGACGCCGTGTTCGAAGTAGGCAGCCAGCACCGGCGGCACCAGCAGCCGCAGGTACGCGTCCCACCAGGCCAGGACGTCCCCGTCGCCCCGGGCTAGCAGGTAGGAGACGTGGGCTGTGCTGATGGGGTACTCGTCCGCGACCGCGGCGGCGAGCAGGGGCGTCACCCCGGGACGCAGGTGCTGGCGCAGGCCGGAGCGGACGATGACGCCGAGGCCCTCCAGGAGGGCGGTGTCGCCGGCGGTGTCGAGGGTGCGATAGCCGGGCTCAGCCAGGAGCGCGCATCCAGGGAAGCGGCCGGCGAACTCGGCGAAGACAGGCTGGAGCAGCCGGTTGAGGGCGACGGCGCCGGGTAGTTCGTAACTGGCGTGTCTGCGCACACAGTTGGTGAGACGGACGTTCAGGCTGAACTTCAGGAACGTATCGGTGTCGGGGTGATACAGCGTGCGCACCGATGCGGTCGGCACCAGCTCCGGTCCACTCACCCCCGTGTCGACGACATCGCCGGCAGCCATCGCCTGGCGGAGCCGGTCATGGCCCTGGAGCAGCCGGTACTGCCACGGATGCACCGGCAGTATGGCGAATCCGGGATCAGCCGTCGGGCACAGGGCCTCCATCTCATCCAGCTCGCCCTCTTCACGCACGAGGTGCCGGCGCACGGCCAGGTAGGGCAGGGGGAAGCGTGCGCCGGTCTCCGGTCCGTACGCCAGCCAGTCCGCCGGATCGCCGGAGCGGGACTTGGGAGTGGGGTGGAAGCGATGACCGAACACCAGGGACTGCTCCGACACCAGGTACGGGTCCGCATGCGGCGAGGCGCCCGCCCGCTCTTCCAGCGCCGTGCGGATCGTCTCCCGGCTGTCGGCGACCTGGGTGAGGAACTCCTCGTTGACGACACCTGTGCGCAGTGCCAGTTCGTCGTGGATGTAACCGGCCAGCTCGTTCCAGCCCACCGCCACCCAGGCGTCGTTTTCGAGCCGCTGCACCGGGCCCTGGAAGCGGTGCGCTCCGATCAGCGAGGCCCGGCGCAGCCGGGCACGCAGCAGGAGGCCCCGGCGTGGCAGACGTAGCAGGAGGTGGTCATCGTCGACCGTCACCTGGTGCTCGGGAGCGGACACCTCGCGGATCATGCAGTTGAGCAGCGTGTGAGCTGTGACGGCGTCGGCTGCCCGCCTCGGTTCGGCGGGCCATGCGGTGACGGTCGCGGCGGGGAGGCGGGTGTGGGGGGCGGTGCCGGTGGTCATACGGTCACTCCAGTGGGACAACGATCGGTGTCGGATGTCAGCGGCACAGGGCCAACGGGCTGGGAATGGAAGTCCATTGCGCTTTGCCCGGGTTCTCGGCCAGGCGCATGGCGACGGTTGCCTTCAGCGGCATCGTTTCGCCGAAGAACGCCGCCGCGTCCTCCTCGTTCGGCAGGCCGGCGTACACCCGGCGGCCGACCTCGGCCACCGCACCCCACAACGCGCGGGGATCAGCCTGATGCGTCTGGCTGAGGGCGGCGACCAGCTCGCTGAAGACTCCGCTGATCAGACCGCCGAACAGCTTGGTGTGCAGCGCCCCCACGTCGTCTCCCGCGCGGGTGCCGAGCAGCGGTGGCAGCGTGAAGCCGCATTGAGCCAGGCGGCGCGGGCTGACGCGTACGCCGTCCAGGTCCCGGTACAGCACCCGCACCGGCCGCCCGTCCCGCAGCACGACCAGGGTGTTCTGGCCATGAGCCTCCAGCGCCACCCCCATGGACAGCAGCGTCAGCGCGGGCGGCAGCACGAGCTGGGCGAACTCCGCCAGCCAGCGCACCGGGTCACCCGACACCACAGCGGCTCCGGTCGCATGGACGGCGGTCAGGGGAACCGCGATCTCCCCGGCGTCGAGGTAACACTCGGTGGACTCCCGGATCATTGCCGCGAGGCTCGCGGAGGGCTGTCCGTCCACGCACACGGCGCCGCCGCCCAGCTCCCGCAGGACGCGCAGGCTGCCGCTGTATCCGGCCTTGTCGATGACGGCCGCGACCAGGTCGGACAGCGGGGGCCCGTCGGCGATCTCAGCTGGGGAGATGGTGCGTCGGTAGTTGGTGACCTGCACGTCGAGGGCGGTCTTGATGTGGCAGCCCGCAAGGACGCCCATCGGTGCGAGGGTGCGCATCGACAGCAGCGGCCGGGCCGGGATCGTCTCCTCTACGACGGCCAGGTCCGGGTGGTGCGCAAGCACGTGGTCACGCTGCCAGGGGTGCAGCGGGAGGAGGATCGTGTCGCCGTCACGCAGTCGCCGCGGCCAGTCGCCGGCCTCCTGCCAGCGGTCGGCCGGGACACGGAGCAGCGCCAGCTGCACGACGGGGTGGTGCTCGGGGGCGTAGGCGAGTACGTCGGCGATCGACATGCCGGTACGTGTCCGGCAGCAGGGATGCTGCGGGTGACCGTCGATGACCGCCTGCTCGGCGTCCGCCGAGTCGTTCGGCGGGACCGCCCGGCCTGCGTTCGCGGCCCTGGCCAGAGCCAGATTGGCCACGCTGTTGTCCAGCTCGGCCGCCAGTCGCTCCGCAGCGGGGGTACGCAGAGCCAGTTGCGCCAGGAGGTGTGCCGGCCCGCTGATCGGCCCCTGCGGCCCGGATACGGAGAAGTCGTCGGGCACCTCGGCGAACGGCTGCGCGCAGGACTGGGGCGCCGAGAGTGCGCCGCCCCGCTGCAACTCGACCACCAGCGTGTCGGACTCCCGGCGGTGCCCGGTCACGCCGGGCAGAGGTTCTCGTACGAAGGCTCCCCACAGTCGGCCCAGTACGGTGGCTCGTGCTCCCGGGAACGCGGTCGTGAAGGGCTCCACCAGGTCCGGGCGCGTGCGGCGTAGTTCATCAAGGGGCATGGGGCATCCCAGGTGCTTGTGGGGGCGCTTGACACGCGGTGCTTCAGTGGCACCGGCCGTGCGACCGAAGCTACGGGAAGACGATCAAGCGGATTGCCAGAGCAGATACAGCAGGGATCCGGGATTCTTCGGATGAAGCGTTTTTCCTCCCCTCCTCTCCAGCCGATTCCGCCGGGAGGGTCTTCATGACACGCGGCCTGGCCTCCAAGCAGGTTCCGGCCCGTCACCTGGGGGGATGGAACACCAGCGCCCTCGGTCTTAACTCTGGGCTTACTCCACGCTGTCAATCTCCTGGATCTCGCCATCGCACCGCACCTACGGGGTTACGCCGACCGTGGAAGATCACCGGCTCGGGGGAGGCTGCGGCGTTTGCGCCACGTCCCCGGGCGGAGGTCTGTGAGCCTTTCGCCATGCGTGTACTGCTGATCGAGGACGACGACCGGGTGGCCGGCCCATTGACGGAGGGGTTGCACCGTTTCGGGTTCACCGTGGAGCACGCCAGAACCGGGGCCGACGGACTCGCCGCGCCGGAGGCGGCGATGGTGCTGCTGGACCTCGGGCTGCCCGACATGGACGGCATCGACGTCTGCCGGGCCATCCGGTCCCGCTCGTCCGTGCCGATCATCATGATCACTGCCAGAGACGACGAGGTCGACCGGGTGCTTGGTCTTGAGCTGGGCGCGGACGACTACGTCTCCAAGCCGTTCGGTGTGCGGGAACTCGTCGCCCGGATCCGTGCCGTCACCCGCCGCGCCCGCCCCGCAGTGCTGGACACGCCATGCATGGAGCCGGACACCTCGGATGACCCGGCACAACCTGCGGGGGCCGACGTCCAGCGAATCGGCCCGCTGACCATCGACCGACGCACCCGGCAGGTGCATCTGCAGCAGGCGCCCATCGCCCTCGCGCCCAAGGAGTTCGATCTGCTCGCCTGCCTCGCCGAAGACCCCGGAGCCGTGTGCTCCCGCCGGCAGATTCTCGACACCGCTTGGGAACCGAACTTCTTCGGCCCCACAAAGACGCTCGACGTGCACATCGCCGCGCTGCGCCGCAAACTCGGCGACTCCTCCTGGATCGAGAACATCCGCGGAATTGGCTTCCGCCTCGTAGTCCCAGCACCCTTCGCTACCACGTCCACCGCAGCGTCGGCGCGCGGCGGAGGGACCCGGTGACACGTCGCATCCTGCTCAGCCATCTGAGCCTCATGCTGCTCGTCCTGCTCGCACTCGAGGTGCCGTTCGGCATCTTCTACGCCCGCAGCGAGCTGTCCCGCTTCTCCCATGCTGCGCAGCAAGGAGCGATGACGCTCGCCGAGGTCTGCGAGGACAAGATGGAGAACGGGCTGACGGCCGACCTGCCCGAACTGGCCCGCGCATACGGGCAGCGCACCGACAGCCGCGTAATCGTCGCAACCCGGAAGGGCACCGTCCTCACCGACACCGCTGCCCGTTCCCTGGTCGGGAGAGACCTGTCCGCCGAGCCGGACATCGCGACCGCGCTCCGCGACCGCCCCTCCGTAGGCGCCGACAGCGACCCGTCCACAGGCGACGAAGTCCTCTTCGTCACCGTGCCGGGCGGCTCCAACGCCACCGTCGCCTGCGTGGTGCGAACGGTGTATGCACTGGGCCCACTGAAGTCCAAGGTCCACGCCACCTGGCTGGTCCTCGCCGTCGTCGGGCTCGGGGTCCTGGCCGCCGTCTCCCTGATCGGCTTCGCACTCGCCCATTCGATCACCCGTCCCGTCCAGGCCCTGGAACGCGCCACCGCGCAACTCGCCGAAGGCCGGATCACCGACCCGCCGGCCACCGATCACGGGCCGCCGGAACTACGTCGGCTCGCCGCGTCGTTCACGCGCACCGCGACCCGCCTCCAGCACCTGCTCCAGGCTCAGCAGGCGTTCGCCTCCGAAGCGTCCCACCAGTTGAAGACTCCCCTGACCTCACTGCGCCTGCGGCTGGAGAATTTCGAGCCGCACCTGGCCCCCTGTGCCCAGGACAGTCTCGACAAGGCACTCGGGGAGCTGGAGCGGCTCGATCGTATGGTGCAGGGGCTGCTCGCGCTCGCCAGGCTGGAGAACTCCGCGATCAAGCCGGAGGCGGCCGACCTGAACGCCGTCGTCGCCGATCGCTCGGCCATCTGGACGGCCTTCGCCGACGAACAGCAGGTCGACATCATGGTCTCCGGAGCCGCATCCTCCAGGGTCTGGGCGGTCCCGGGCGCCTTGGAGCAGATCATTGACAACCTGCTCTCCAATGCGCTGCGCGTGTCCCCGCCAAGAACCGCTATCACGCTGGCGATCATGACCACCCTCAGGGAAGGCAGCCGCACGCCACCCTTGGTCGAGTTGCATGTGATCGACCAGGGACCCGGTATGACCGAGGCCGAACGGCGCAGAGCCTTCGACCGGTTCTGGCGGGGCCCTGATGCCGACCACGACGGCACCGGCCTCGGTCTGCCGATGGTCCGCCAACTCACCCGCGCCTGCGGTGGCGAGGTCACCCTTGAGGCGGCCGCCGGCGGTGGGCTCGATGCCGTCGTGCGCCTCCAATGCGCCGAGAGCCGCACTCACCGGGAACTCCTACCCACTTCTGCCGACGCCGACTTCGCAGGCCGCGCCCGTCGCCGCACCGCCCAAAGCAGCCTGGCAGCGGGGCGTGGATCTTCCTCTGGCTGATCCTGGCGATCGTAGACTGCAGAGGGACGAGTCCGGTGGTGCCGTCTCCTCGATCGCCGCCTCGACATCGGGGTCCGTGATGTACCGGCGTCCTGCGCACCTGGAAGTTCCGTGACCGGCTGTCCGAGGTGCAGTTCGCCAGGCTAGTGGCGATGGTACGGCGCCGTGGCAACGCCGTTCAGCGGCCGCCCCTGGCTACTGCCGCTGCAGGACCGGGTGCTGCTGGTAGCGAAGTACTGGCGCACGAACCTTACGTCGCTGCAGGTGACACCGGTGTTCGGAGTCTCGCGGTCTGCGGCCGACCGCATCCTCGATCACCTCGCACGCTCTTGGCCATCTCGCCGTGCCACCGACCGCGCAAGGACACCGTGTAGATCGTCGACAGCACACTGGTGCCCACCCGCGATCGCAGCATCGCCGCTTCGAGCAAGACGTAGCGGCAGTCGACCAACCTTGGGGTTGTCATCGACGCCAACAGCCGCCTGGTCGTGGCCATCGGCGTGCCTCTTCCCGCAGCCGCAACGACTGCCGGGCCTTCACCGAGTTCGGCGTCGACCGGGTCTGAAGCGGAGATCGCCGATGGCGGCTACCAGGGCACTGGCCTGCTACCGACAGCTCACACCCAAACGGGACGAACTCCACAGCAGGTGGCCGTGATGACGCTCGCGCCACGTCAGCCTGTCCACGCCGAGCACCAGCTCCTGCTTCACTCCGAGCCGCGCACCCGCCTTCACCGACTGGGCGTTCACGTGCCAGTTCGATGCCACCAGCACCACCACATGATCTCCGTCATCCGGCTGCAGCTCGATGCGGCTCCTCGGCACACCGAGCTTCTCCGGCTGGTCCTCGGCGTCCTCGGCGTTCTCGGCGTTCTTCCCGACCAGATTGGGCATGGTCACCGGGCCCGTCGCAACCGGCGTGGGCGCGCCCTTCCCGAAAGCGCCGCACCGGGCCAGCGCCGGCGCCACCGCGAGTACGAGCGCCGCCCAGCAGAAAGGCTCCCGCAAGGATCTGCCTTGCGGGAGCCTTTCGTTGTACCGCCTGCCGACGTGAAGGGCGAGAAGACGATCACGAGGCAGGACGCTCGGGTTGCCTACGCCGTCACGGGTTGAGCAGCAGGCTGTCGCCGCGCTCCTTGGCGGCGGCGTAGCGCCTGGCCACGTCCTGCCAGTTGACGACGGCCCACATGGCCTCCATGAAGTCGACCTTCTGGTTCTTGTACTGCAGGTAGAAGGCGTGCTCCCAGGCGTCGAAGACCAGGATCGGGGTGGAGCCCCGGCCGACGTTGCCCTGGTGGTCGTAGACCTGCTCCACGATCAGCCGTGCGCTCAGCGGCTCGTAGGCGAGCACGCCCCAGCCGGAGCCCTGCGCGGTGGCCGCCGCCTTGGACAGCTGGGCCTTGAAGCCCGCGAAGGAGCCGAACGACTCGGTGATCGCGTCCGCCAGGTCACCTACGCCGTCCTGGGCCAAGGGCTCGCCGCCGCCGTCCTTCGGGCCGGTCATGTTCTGCCAGTAGATGCTGTGCAGGATGTGGCTGGAGAGGTGGAAGGCCAGGTTCTTCTCCAGGCCGTTGATCGAGCCCCACGACCCCTTGTCCCGTGCCTCGGCCAGCTGCTCCAGGGTGTCGTTCGCACCCTTCACGTACGCCGCGTGGTGCTTGTCGTGGTGCAGCTCGATGATCTCCGGGCTGATGACCGGGGCGAACGCCGAGTAGTCTTACGGAAGTTCCGGGAGCGTGTAAAGCGCCATGTCCAACGCCCTCCGACGTTATTGCGAGTCCTGCGCTGAGCTGCGGCAACTGGGCTTGCCGTTCGATCGCGCGACCGTCTACCGGACTCTGGAGACCTTCACGGACGTGGGTCTGGCGCACACCGTGAACGGCCCCGGCCCAAAGCGCTACGGCGTCAGTTCCGAACCGCACCACCACACGGTGTGAGGTGAGTCCCTGTCACGGGTGCGGGACGCCGCCGTTGGAACGGACGCTGTCAAAGGCGTGACGGCGCCCCGCAGGCCAACCGGCGGCTGGTGCTGCTTCGGACGGGGCCCCCTGCGGCAGCTCCGGCATGTCCGCAGACTCCCGTGGGGCGGTCGCTGACCGGATAGCGTCGACCGAATGAGTTCAGACCCTACCGCGCGAACAGGCGCGGGCCAGTCAACTCTTCGTCCCGGCCCCATCACTCCAGCCGCGGCGCTCGAGGCGATAGCCATGCCCCCGGAGCGTGGTGATGTGAGGCAACCGGCACGGGCGGGCGGACTCCTCGGCGGCCTGGGTGAGACGTCGGCGCAGGCCGGCCATGGTGACGTCGAGGGTCTTGGTGGGGCCGAACCAGTTCTCGTCCCACACCTGTGCCATCAGCGTTTCTCGCGAGACGGCGGTGCCGGGGTTCCTGGCGAGCAGGGCGAGGAGGTCGAACTCCTTCGGCCGCAAGGCGATCTCCGTGTCGTGAAGGGTGCAGCGGCGGGACGTGGTGTCGATGACCAGGTCGCCGAGCCGTAGTGGCGGCTGCGGCTGCGACGTGATGGTCTGGCGGCGCAGGTGGGCGCGGAGACGGGCCAGCAGGACGGTGAGGCTGAAAGGCTTGACCAGGTAGTCGTCGGCGCCTGCATCCAGGCCGGCGATGACGTCGATGTCGTCGGTACGGGCGGTGAGGATGACGATCAGCTGGTCGGGGAAGCGGGCGCGCAGGGTGCGGGCGAGGTCCAGTCCGTCGAGGTCGGGCAGGCCGAGATCCAGGAGAACGGCGTCGTAGGCGGTGCGGTCCGTCTCCTCCAGGGCCGAGGCGCCGGTGCGGCTCCAGGTGGGGGCGTAGCCGTTGACACGCAGGCCGGTCTCCAGGTGGCGACCGATGGTGTCGTCGTCCTCGACGACCAGGATGCGCAGATGGTTGCGGTCCGGTGCGGCAGGCGTGCCCATGGCAACAGAGTAGGCAGGCCGCTTCCCTGCAGACGTGCTCACAGGTCGCGGAGTTCCTCCACCGCGGGGCGCCGGGCACCGCGGATGCCGTTCAGGGCTGCGGCCAGTACGGCGATCAAGGCCGCCAGTCCGGTCAGGGTCAGGTAGACGCCGGGCACCGCCAGGGCGGCGGGCAGCGGGTCGAACACGCCGGTAAGTACCTTGACCAGCATCTCCGACAGCGCCCATCCGATGACGGCACCCCCGGCCAGGCCGCCTGCGGCCAGCAGGAGGGCCTCGGTGAGGACCATGCCGCGCAGCTGGCGTGTGCGTGCGCCGAGGACGGTGGCGATGGCGAAGGTCCGGCGGCGTTCGGCGAGGCCAAGGGCGAGGACCAGTCCTCCGGCTCCGGCTGCGAGCAGGACGGCGAAGGCGAGTTCGATGCGGGTGAGTCCGGCCAGGTCGACGGAGGTCAGGCTGGTGCCGACGGTGCCGCGGGTCTGGGTGAGGTCGCTGACGGTGGCGCTGGTGCCGAGCTGCGAGCGCAGGCGCGTGGCGATCTGCTTCTGGTGGGTGCCGCCGGTGTCGAGGAGGAAGGCGCCGACCGCGTCGCTGCCGGTCGCCTTGGCGATGTATGAGGCGTTGGCGACGAAGAAGCTGTCCTTCGGTGCCGTGGGGAACTCCTTGGCGATGCCCGCGTAGTGGAAGGGGACGGTGCGCAGGGCCTTGGTGCGGGCGTCCTGGATGCGCAGGTTGACGGTGTCGCCGGGCGCGAGCTGGAAGTCGTTGACGGTTTCGACGCTGACCAGCAGGTTGTCCGGGCGCTGGGCCAGCTTGTGCATGAGCTGCTGGGTGGTACCGCCGGCGAAGTAGGCGTCCTGGAGTGAGGTGGCCTGGGCGATGGTGTCGGGGCGGACGCCGTAGAGGTCCTGCAGGTCGGAGCCGACGTAGGCGAAGCGGTGCTGGAGGGGTTCGACGTGCCGTACGCCGGAGACTTTCAGCGATCCGGCTGCACTGGGTGAGACTCGGGCGCCGGGTGGTTCGGTGACGGTGACGTCGGCGCCGTTGGTCAGGCGGGCATCGACCTCGGCCTGCTGCCGGTAGGTGGCGTTGAAGACGGCGGTGGAGAGCGCGAAGGACACGGCGAGGGCGAGCAGCACCACCGAGCGGGCCAGGGGGCGGCGGCGCCGGGAGAGGGTGGCGGCGGTGGTGCCGGCGAGGGTCGCGGTCAGCGGGCGGGCCAGCCGGGCCAGGGCGGGGCGGCCGTGGGTGAGGGCGAGGAGCGTGAGCCGCCACAGCAACAGGGCGGCGCCGATCCACAGCAGAGCGGGGCCGAGGAAGGCCCAGTACGACACGGAGATGCTGGGCACGCCCTCCGGGGCGAGGACGAGGGCGTACTGGTTGCCGGAGGAGGCGCGGAAGACCAGCCAGGAGCCGATCAGGAGGGCGAAGTCCAGGCCGTACCGCATCCACCACGGGTTCCTGGTGCTGCGGGCACCGGACTCCTTGCGGGTTTCCGCGACGGTCACCGTGCGCAGGTCACGCAGGGCCGGGACGAGGACGGCTCCCGCGGCGACGGCGGCGCCGAGGACGAATGCGATGCCGTACCAGGCGGCCCAGGTACCCGCGCCCGCTCCGAAGGAAGCGGCACCGAAGGCGAGGCGGCCGCTCAGCGCGGCGACGCCCAGTCCGGCCAGGCCGCCGAGGAGACCGATCAGCGCCGCTTCCAGCCCGGCGAGGGCGGTGATCTGGCGCGGGCGCAGGCCGCGCAGCCGCAGCAGGCCCTGCTCCTGGCGGCGCCGTTCGCTGCCGGCCGAGGCGACCGCGGCGGTCAGGGCGGCGGCCAGGACCGCGCCGGGGACGCCGAGGAAGAGGAAGAGGATCTGGGCGTACAGGGCGTCCTGGCGGGCGGAGTCGACGGCGGCGCCGATGTTGTTGCCGACCAGTGCGGCGCCCGCGGAGCGGGCCTCCAGGTTGTGAGCGGCGCCGGTGACGGCGGTGTAGGCGGCAGCCGGATCGGAGGGCAGGCGGGCGTCGTCGCGCGCCACGTGGATCTGGGTGGTGACCGCAGAGGCGCCCCGAGTCAGCGCGGCGAACCTGGCGGCGGGCAGCAGGACGACGTTGTCCGGGGGTGCGGTCGGCTGGGACTGGCTGGGTGCGCCGACGGTCTGGAAGAGGGAGTCGGCCTGGGGCAGGTCGATCACGCCGTCCACCTTCACCTGTCGCACTCCGATGCCGGGAAACTGGACGCCGATGGTGTCGCCGGGAGCGGCGTGCAGGTTCGAGGCGGTCTGCTGGGCCAGCAGGACGCCGGTCGGGGAGCCGGAGAGGGTGCGGATGGCGTCGGGGAAGAGGGCGCGGTAGCCGTCAGGCAGGCCGAGGGCCATGCCGGGGCCTGTGGTCTGGGTGCTGCCCTGGACGCGCGCGGTGAAGCCGGAGGTGTGGGCGAAACCGACGGGCAGGGCGGCGCGGGTTCCCGGCGCCTTGCGGACCAGGGACATCACCGCGCCGGGGTCGGCGCCTGGCTGTACCTGGACCTGCCAGTCGACGGCGACCGAGCGCACGGCACGCTGGGTCATCGTCGCCTTCGACGCCGTGAGGAACGAGCCCAGCGCGGCGACCAGGGCGACCGCGAGGGCGATCCCTGCCAGCGCGGCCAGCAGGCGTCCGGTGCGGTGGCGGGCCAGGCCGGCCGTCCACGAGCCGATCACGGCACCTCCTCGGGTGCGAGCAGCCGGCCGTCGCGCATGGCGCGCCGGGTGGTGAGGCGGGCGGCCACGGCGGGATCGTGGGTGGTGACGACGAGGGCCGCACCCGTGTCGTCGGCGGCGGTGAGGAGGGCGTCGAGGACACGGCCGCCGGTGGCGTGGTCGAGGCGGCCGGTGGGCTCGTCGGCGAGGATCAGGCGCGGGGACTGGGCCAGTACCCGGGCGACGGCCACCCGCTGGGCCTGACCACCGGAGATCTCCTCGGGCAGCCGGTCCGCCAGGTCGGCCGCGTCGACCAGCGTGAGCGCCGCGAGGGCGGCCTGTTGGGCCTCGCTTTCCGGGCGGTCGGCGAGGACCAGCGGGAGAGCGGTGTTCTCGACGACGTTCAGGGCCGGGATCAGACTGTCGCCCTGGAAGACCAGCCCGATGTCGTACGGCCCCAGAAAGGTGGCCCGCCGCACGGTGCCGCTGGTGGCCTGTTCGAGCCCGGCCAACAGGTGTAGCAGCGAGCTCTTGCCCGACCCGGAGGGGCCGACGACGGCGAGCCGATCGCCGGACCCGATCTCCAGGTCGGCACCGTGTACGGCCACGACCGCCGCTGTGCCCCTGCCGAAGGTGAGAGCCGCGTCGGTGCAGGTCACGAGCGCTTCATCCCGTGACATCGGGCACCCCCTGCGCCGCAGGACAGGAGGCGTCGGTTGCCCTGCCGTCCTCCAGCGTGATCACCCGGTCCGCGCTCCGGACGACTTCCGCGCTGTGCGTCACGATCAGCACCGCGCACCCCTGTGCGGCCCGCTCCCGCAGCATGGCGAGGACCACCCGCTCGGTCTCTCCGTCGAGTTCGCCGGTCGGCTCGTCGGCCAGCAGGACAGCGGGCGCGTTGGCCAGCGCCACGGCCAGCCCGGCCCGCGCCAGCTCCCCTCCGGACAGCTGCCGGGGCAGCGCGTGCATCCGTTCACCGAGACCCACCTGGGTCAGCAGTTCCCTGGCCGAGGCGGCCGGCTTACGGCCCGCGGCGCGCTGCGGCAGGCGGACGTTGTCCCGCACGCTCAGATGGGGCAGCAGATTGCGGGTCTGCAGCAGCACGCCGATGTGCCGGGCGCGCAGCCGTGCCCTCTCGGTCTCGGGCCGGTGGCTGATGCGCACGCCGTCCACGCGGACCTCCCCACCGGAGGGCTCGTCGAGCCCGGCCAGACAGGCCAGCAGGGTGGACTTGCCGGATCCCGAGGGACCCACGACCGCCACCGTCTCGCCTCGCCCGACCCGCAGTGACACCCCGCGCAACGCGAGCGTCTCCTCCTCGCCGGCCCGGTAGAAGCGGTACAGCTCACGGGCAGCCAGCACCGGCTCGGACGCCATGGTGCTCACCGCCAGGCGAAGGAGTCGCTGATGATCCGCCACGGGTCGACGTTGTCGGCGTTGACCGGGCCGGACAAGGTCAGATCCACCTCGTGGCCCGACTTGTAGAAGGCGTACCGCTCGAACCCGTCGCGCACCACCTTGCCCGTGACCGGGTCCTTCGCCGAGTCACCCTGATAGGTCACCCGGACGACACGGCCCGCGTGCCGAGACACCTCCGACACCTTCGGCGCGGCGAACTTCGGCACCTGGGAGCGCAGCTTGGGGACTACCGTCTTGGTGACCGAGTCGACCGTGGGGGCGGTGGACGCCGAGACGGCCGCGATCCTCACGGTGTTCAGCTTGTCGGTGAACACCGTGCTGCCGCCCTGCTCGGTACGGGCCCAGCCCTCAGGCACCTTCACCGTGAATCCGGAGAAGGACCCACCGGCCGGCCGATAGACGACGTACACCT
Source organism: Streptomyces sp. FXJ1.172 (assembly GCF_001636945.3). Classification (NCBI taxonomy): domain Bacteria; kingdom Bacillati; phylum Actinomycetota; class Actinomycetes; order Kitasatosporales; family Streptomycetaceae; genus Streptomyces; species Streptomyces sp. FXJ1.172. The sequence continues at coordinate 729,176 of NZ_CP119133.2, forward strand.
GGTTGTCAGGGATGTCACCGGGCGGATTGGACTCGGTGGGAGCGGGTGCCGGGTTGTTCTGCCCGTTTCCGACACGCGCCGAGGAAGCCGGCGGTGACGACGTCGTCGAACCAGAACCGGAGTGCGAGCCGGAGCCGGAACAGCCCGCGGTCACCACTGCGACGAGCACCAGCCCGACTGTCGCGGACCTCCGTGCGTGTGCTGCCATCACCACTGCCCTCCAAGGGATCCCCCGGACCGGACGGTCATGGCACCCACGCTAGGAAGCGGCAGGTTAACGCCCTGCTCGCCGAGGGTTAGACGACGGCAAAAGCGTGAGTTCAGTCCCGCGCGCCCCGCCGAACCGCCGCATGATGAGGGCATGAGACAGCGCGTGGTGCGAGTCGCCCTCACCGCCGCGTTGGTCGCCGTGGTCCTGCTCGCCGTCCCCCTGGCCCTGGCCATCAGGTCCTCCCTGTACGCCGGGCAGCGGGACACCCTGGAACGCGCGGCCCTCGCCGCGGCCGTACGGGTGAGTCCGGACTATGCGACCGGTGACCCGGTGGAACTGCCCAGGGCGCCGACAGGGGGGCATCTGGGCCTGTACGACCCGCAGCAGGCCAAGCGGGCGGGCAGCGGCCCTGGGACGGCGGACGCGCCGGTCCACCGCGCCTTTGGCGGAGAGGTGGTCCGGGGGCAGTCGGGCGGTGATCTGGTCGCCGCCGTACCGGTCTCCCACGCCGAGCGGGTGATCGGCGTGGTCCGCGCGTCCTCCCCCGCCGGCGCCGTACGCGACCGGGTCCTGGCCGCGTGGGGCGTACTACTCGGCGTGACCGTAGTCGCGCTGACCATCGCGGTACTGGTCGCCCGCCGGCAGGCTCGGGCGCTGGCCGCCCCGCTGGAGGACCTCTCCCGCCACTGCCGGGCCGTCGCCGAAGGGGACCTGAACGCAAGGGCGGCCCCCAGCAGCATCGCCGAGATCGATCAGGTGGCCCGCACGCACAACGCGATGCTTCGCAGCCTGTCCGAACTTCTGCGCCGCGAACGCGACTTCGCCACCAACGCCTCCCACCAGCTGCGCACCCCGCTCACCGGCCTGCAACTCACTCTGGAGGCGGGGCTCGCCCAGGACGACGACACCCGACTACGCCCCGTGCTGACCGAGGCACTGGACACCACCCATCGCCTCCACCACACCGTGGAGGAAGTGCTACGCCTGTCCCGCTCCCCGGACCGGCCCCGCCCGGCCGCCGGGGACATCGCGGTGGCACACCTCCTTCTGGAGACGCAGGAGCACTGGCACGGCCTGTTCGCCGCCGACGGCAGACGCCTGGAGTGCGGCACACATGACGCACCCGCGGATGTCCTGGTCCCCAGCGGCCCCGTTTCGGAGGTGCTCGGCGTCCTGCTGGACAATGCACGGGTGCACGGACGCGGAACCGCGCGACTGGTGGTGCGGGACCTGAACGACGCCCTCGCCTTCGACGTGAGCGACGAGGGAGCCGCGGAGGGCGAGCCGGCGCAGCTGTTCGACCGGGGACACACCGGCGGCGGCCAGGGGACAGGCATCGGACTCGCCCTCGCTTCCGAACTGGCCCAATCCATCGGCGGCCGACTCTCCCTCACCAGAAGGGCTCCGGCCACGTTCACCCTCCTCGTCCCGGTCCGCGGGGCCGGCTCCGAAGGCAACCGGGATCAGCCGTATCGAGGACGGACTTGAGCTGATTGATGGCCTGGGTACGGGCTTTGACCGCCGACGCCTTCGCGAGCTTGTACATTCTCGCGATCTGCACCGGCCCGTCGCCCGCCTTGGCCCGGGCACTCGCCCGCCCGCTCAGTACGGCTCGCGCCGCGTTCTGGGCATCGAGCGGATCCGACTTGCCGCGCCGACGGCGATCTGCCCGGTCCATCCAATTCACGTCAAACACGTCCACGCCCTGGGCCAGCAGACAGCGCGACAAAGACGCCCCGTAAGAGCCGGTCCCTTCCACTCCGGCTCGCCTGACGGCTCCGACTTCATGGCACACTTCAGCAGATCGCGGTATCCCGCCGCGGTGGCCGGGAACTCGCCGGTGGCCAGCACCGTCCCCATCACGGAGAGCACCGCACCCACATGGGCATCCCGGTGCGTGTCCACTCCCAAAACCATCTCCCCCGCAGGGCGGTGACGGCGGGTCTGCACAGCAGGCGGCGTGCTGGACATGGTCAGAATCGTGAGGACGCCACAACGATCGGCAGGCCCCTGACTTGTTGAATCGACTCCAGACGCACGGTCTGCAGCCGTAGTGTCCAGGGTGCCGGTCGGCACGGGCCCGCAGGCTCCTTGCCGCCCCTTCGCGGGCTGGCTCACCGATAGCGTGCCGCCGCCGGCCGGCACCCGCGCGGTGTGGCTCGACAGAGGCATGACGGTGACACGGTGACTTCAAGTCAGGATGCCCACCGCACTCCCTTCCCGATCTCAGCGAGTGCGAGGCCAGCCTGTGATCCTTATCGGTGTCGATCCCCACAAGTCGTCCCACACTGCCGTCGCCGTCGACGCCGCAGGCCACCACGTGGCCCAGCGCCGGTTCGTCGTCAACGCCGGAACCTTCCGCCAGCTGATGCGCTGGTGCGAGCAGTGGCCCGAACGCCGCTTCGCCATCGAAGGCGCCCGCGGCCTGGGTCGAACCCTCGCCCAGCAGCTGGCAGCCACGGGCGAGAACGTAGTCGACGTGCCCTCCACTCTCTCTGCCCGGGCTCGGCTGCTGGCCACCGGAGGCGACCGCAAGACCGACGCCAACGACGCCCGCCACGTGGCCCAAGTCGCACTGTTCCGACAGGACTTGCGGCCCGTCGAACCCGAGGACCAGACCACGATCCTGCGGCTGCTGACCGAACGGCACGACGACCTGGTCCACGAACGCACCCGCGTCCTGAACCGACTGCACGCCGTCCTGCGCGACCTCCTGCCTGGAGGTGCCCCCACGGGGCTGTCCGCCGACAAGGCCGCCGCCGCCATGAAGGGCATCCGCCCCCTGACCGCCACCGATGCCTGCCGCCGGGACATAGCACGCGACCTGCTCGCCGACCTGCGCCGCCTGGACCGGCAGGTCAAGGACAACGAAGCCGAGATGCGTGACGCCCTCGCCGCGACCCACACCACACTCACCACCCTGCCGGGCCTGGGCACCGTCCTGGCCGCCAAGACCATCGGCCACGTCGGCGACATCACCCGCTTCCCCACCGAACACCACTTCGCCAGCTACACCGGCAGCGCGCCCCTGGACGCCTCCAGCAGCAACAACGTCCGCCACCGGCTCAACACCGGCGGCAACCGCGCGCTGAACTCCGTACTGCATGTCATCGCCGTCTGCCAGATCCGTGACGGCGGCGGACGCGGACAGGAGTACTACCTGCGCAAGATCGCGGAAGGCACGACGCCTGCGGAAGCCCGCAGCGCCCTGAAACGGCGGCTGTCCAACGTGGTCTACCGGATCATGAAACGCGATCAACGGAACCGCCTCGCTCAGGCCGCTTGACACACAGAGGCGCTATGGGGACACGCCCTGTGGCTCGGTACCGGCAGTCGCCATCCCGCAACGACAGTCGACAAGCCTGTGACTGGACACTTTGGTCATAGATCTCACGAGTCAGACCCCCGCCCGGGACGGCACTGCGCAACCGTCCCATCGATCCCGGTACAGCGGTGTGACTCGATCACTGCCGGATGACTTCGGCCGAACCGATGCTCAACCTGACTGAGCGGGCTGACAAAGCGTTGACTCTCATCCACTCCTGACCGGTATGGGCAGAGAGACGTCATGCAAGGAGGTGGTGCTCACCGGCTGCGACAGCTGCCGCTCGTCCCCGTGATCAGCACCCCGATGGCCAACTCACCGAAAGAGGACTCCTGGATCTGCTTCGACTGCGGATTGGCTCTGTTCACGTCTTCCGGTTCTGGCGCAACTTCTGTGGTGTCGAGCCGACTCTCAGTGCCCGAGGTCGGAGCACGCCGGGAACCGGCGGGTCAGCGGCTTGTTCTGACGCAGACACGAGCCGGGTCGGCGTAGCTCCACAGAAGTTTTGCCAGAACCGAAACTGCTGCACATAGCCACAGCCCCTCGTTCACTGGTTTGAGCAGCGTCCGCGGTGGGCTGCGATTCGAACAGTGCAGGAGTCTGGGCTGCGTCGCGGCAGCCGATGACGACTGAGGGTCCTGGTGCCGAGGCACTCACACCGTGGCGGCTTGCTGCCTGGACACCGTTCTTGAGTACCAGCCTGCTGACTGACTCCATGCGCCCGACGGCGCGGACCGTCCGAGGAGGGACGTGGCCGCGGGGCGGGGGCTTACTTGGATTCGAGTCGTCCTATCGGATCGGGGTCGGTCGTCAGTGCCTCGCACTCGGCCTGCCACGTGGGGGCACTCGGGCGAAGCCGGGTGTGGAGGTAGGCCGCGGTGAGCCGGGCGAGGGCGGCGACTCGTTCGGGGTTCTCGTCGGTGGTCTCGGCGGCGTCGTATCCGGCGATCCCGCCGAGCCCGTGCTCCGCGCCGAACAGGGTGAGCAGGGTCTTGGGTCCGGGAGCGAGGGTGTAGGGGTCGGCGTGCCAGTCCGGCCCCATGTCCGTGAAGTGCCGGGAGTCGTCCTCGTCGCCGGCGACGACCAGCGTGGGTGTGGTCATGGTGGAGAAGTCGATGGTCCGCAGGACCGGCAGCGCGTCGGCCATCGGTCCGTTGAGGACGTCACCCCTGCCGGGCGCGGCGAGCAGCACGCCCGCCTTGATCCGCGGTTCGAGAAGGCTCACCACTTCCCCCTCGTCGGGGTCGGTGACCCGGGCACCGAGCAGGAGGCTGGAGGTGAAGCCGCCGAACGAGTGCCCGGCAACGGCGACCTTGGTGTGGTCGATCCGCCCGGAGAGCCACGGCACGGCCTTCTCGATCATGTCGAGTCGATCGAGGATGTGCGACATGTCCTCGGAGCGCGAGCGCCAGAAGAACGGCGCCCCGGGGGCGTCGGCGACCAGGTGACTCAGCGTCCTGGAGGAGAGGTGGGTTGGCTGGATGACCACGAATCCGTGGGCCGCCCAGAAGTTGGCGAGCGGCGCGTAGCCGTTGAGCGAGGAGAGGTTGTTCGAGGGGCCGTGGCCGTGAGAGAGGAGGATGACGGCAAGGCCGGTTCCGCTCGCGGGTGCGGAGACGCATACCTGGAGGTCCACGGGACGTCCGGGCACGGAGAGGACTACGGGGCTGAAGGACAAGACCGGGACGGGTGTGCCGAAGGGGTCGGCGCTGGTGACAGTGGATGTGCTCACGGTGTGGGTTCCCTCTCGGTGGCAACCTGCTGTCCGCCGGTCTCCTGCGACCGACGACGGACAAGGTGGGCAGGAGCATCCTGCTTCGGCTAACCTGAAGCGGAGCATCGCTCCACTTAGTATCCGGAGCGACGCTCCGTTTTGTCAATCGGTGTGGAAGGAGTGCGCGATGGCCACCGACAACCCCGCAGGGCAGTCGCCGTCCCGAGGCAAGCGGGCCGACGCACAGCGCAACCGGCAGGCGGTGCTCACTGCCGCCGCCGAGGTGTTCGTCACCTCCGGCGTCGACGCACCGATCCGCCAGATCGCGGCCCAGGCGGGCGTCGGGATGGGCACGATCTATCGCCACTTCCCGACCCGGGCGGATCTCGTCACGGCCGTCTACCGCCATCAGATCGAGGCATGCGCCGAGGCCGGCCCGAACCTGCTGGCCAGTGCCGAATCCCCGCTCGACGCGCTGCGCCGGTGGATTGACCTTTTCGTCGACTTCCTCGTCACCAAGCATGGGCTCGCCGACGCCCTGCAGTCCGACCACGACCGCTTCGCCGCGCTGCACGCCTACTTCCTCGACCGTCTGCTGCCCGTCTGCGCCCAACTGCTCGACGCTGCGGTCGAGGCCGGTGACATCAGGCCCGGTACGCAGCCGTATGAGTTGATGCGCGGCATCGGCAACCTCTGCATCGGACGCGACAACGACCCCCGCTACGACCCCCGACGCTTGATCGCTCTCCTTCTCCAGGGGCTGCAGGGACCTCACGCGTCCTGATACCGACGAGCGGCATCGCGACCTGGTCCCTCCGCGCTTCCATGCGATCCGGTGATCTGTTACCGCCTGTAGCGGAGGGGCTGTAGCAGTGCCGTACGAGCGGGGCCTGGACGCAAGCCTTATCTGCGCCACAAGTTCAACCAGCAACCGCGCACAGAACCGCGCAGCGCCGACGAGGTACTTGGCCCGACCAGCCACCGCAGCGACGCGTCATCTGCCACCCGGAGCGGGGACTCCGGCTATGACGCCGTAGGTTGAGTCCTGCCTATGGGCGGCCAAGCATAGGAAGACTTCCACAGGATGCGCCGCCGGCCAGCGCCCATGGCTGATGGGACCGACGCCTCCGGAGCCGTGTGCGCAGGTGATGAGGATGGCTTGTGCGCCGGGCTGTCGTTGCTGGCCAGATAGAGGGCGAAGCCCCAGGTATGCAGTACGCCGGTGAAACGCAGTCGGCACAGCGGCAGGCTCATTTCGCCGGGCAACTCGGCTGCTACGTAGGCGAATCCGGTGCGGAAGCGGACCGTGATGGCGTCCACGTGGGGCCAGCATGCGCGGGCGTGGCGGTTCAGGCGCTGGCGCAGGTGGTGCTGCATCGATTCCGGGGGGGTTCTTCGGCACGGGCCCATCCTGCCGGGTGCGGCAGCGACCCGCCATGATCGTTGGCCGTGGAGGGTGGGCGACGGGCGGGGACAGCGGTGGCGGTGGCGATCGATTCGCGGGTCCGCGAGCGGCTGGTGCGGACGGTGGCCTCGGCGAAGTCCGAGGTGCGGGCGGTGCTGCGGGCCCGGATCGTCCTCGCGGCGGCGGACGGAATCGCCAATGGTGCGATCGCCAGGGAACTCGAGGTCAGCGTGAACACGGTACGCAAGTGGCGCGGGCGGTTCGCCGCACTGGGCCCGGACGGCTTGCGGGACGCCGAACGGTCGGGGCGGCCGAAGATCTACGGGCCCGAGGTCCGCGTGGCGATCGTGGCCACAGCAGCCAGCATGCCGCGGCATCCGGAGGCGACCTGGTCGCACCGTGCCGTCGCCCAGCACGTGGCCGGTGCCTGCCTGGTGTCGGTCTCCGCCTCCCAGGTCGGCCGGATCCTGGCCGGTCTGGGCCTGAAGCCGCACAAGGTCCGTGGCTGGCTCACCCGCCGGGACACCCCCGACTTCTGGCAGCGAGCGTCCGCGGTGTGCGCCCTCTACCTTGATCCGCCGGAGGGAGCGGTGGTGCTCTCCATCGACGAGAAGACCGCGATCGCCGCCCGTTCACGCCGCCATCCTGGTCGTCCCCCACGCCCCGGTGAACCCGCCCGGCAGGAGTTCGAGTACCGGCGTCACGGCACCGCCTCCCTCGTCGCCGCTCTCGACGTGCGCACCGGTGAGGTCCTCACAGAGGTGATCGCCCGCAACAACGCGGCGACCTTCACCGCCTTCCTGGACCAGCTCGACCAGGCGATCGCTCCTGGCAAGGCGATCCACGTCGTGCTCGACAACGGCTCCTCCCACACCGCCAAGCACACCAAGGCATGTTACGCAGTTCCGCCCCCAGCCTGGTGACCTGCTGCTGGAGCAGATCGCGCTCCTCAAGGAGCTGGGAGGCGTTGGGGTGTGCGGCGGCGAGTTCGTCCTCGCGGCCGCGTTCGGCCTTCCAGTCCGCCTCCAGCTGCGACAGGCGGACTTCCAGGTCGTGGATCCCGTTCGTCCGCTCCAGCAGCGCATCACCCAGGACGTCACCCTGCACGCTGGAGCGCCGGGATCGGCGGTCCGCGTGAGCGAGCTACTCCTCGATCACTTCCATCGCGTGATGCTGCGAGGAGCCGCAGTCGACTGCGGCCCGGTACAGCGCGCGGACCATCCCGACCGCATCTGGCGTGACCGCCGCGCCCCAGTGCTCCCCGAGATCGGCCAGCAGCTCCTGCACGGACTTCCACGGTGGGATCCGGTTGCCGTTGAGGTACCGGGAGAGAATGCCGCGATCCCACTGCCGGCGGGCGGCGTAGCGGCGAACCGAGATGTCCAATCCCTCGAACAGCTCCCTGAGGGCCTGGGTGAGGGCACGCGAAGCCGCGGGTAGATCATTGCCGAGCGGCCTGAACTCACCCACGTCGCTCTCCTCCTTCTTCCCGCTCCGGCACGTGCCGGCAGGAACGCACCGGCTCGTGCTCGATTAGCCGGTTGAAGAACGGCACCGCCAGTGCGGCAGCCCCCAGCCCCGCGAGGGCACTACGGGCTGTGCCCTCGCTGGCCGACAGGGACAGAGCCGTCGCGACGCCACCGGCGAACAGGAGCACGAGAGCAGATCGAGCTGTTGACAAGGGCTTGTCCCTGGTCTCCCCCGCTTTGGTCTCCCCGCTCAGAGCGAGGAAGCCTGTCATCGGCACAACGGCGGCTTGCCGCCCGGGACACAAAGCATGGGGCGTTGCACACCGTGATCCGCAGTGCAGCACCCGCAGCACCATGTTGCAGGCATCAACTCCACTCCCTGGCATAGTGTTTGGCCAGGCCAGGGCACCACACCGGGACACCGTTGCCAGTTGTGTTGCATGCAACGTGGGCTCCTCCCCCGGCGGCCGAGCGGAACAGCTCGGCCTTGTTACTGACGTTGTTGTCGTGATGTCGTCAACGTGAGTCCGGTTCCGGCGAGACATCCATCGATGAGGTTGCTGCGGTACTGGATCTGGCGGAGACCACGTCGGAGCGTGCTGATGAGGTGGTCGGGGTCGGTGAAGGCGATGTTCACCTGGCTGCTGCGCCGCAGCAGTGACCAGATGCCCTCGACAGGGTTGAGGTCCGGTGCGTAGGCCGGCAGGAAATAGCAGGTGATCCAGTCGCGGGTGTGGATGAACTCCCGCAGTCGGCGGTCCTTGTGGACGTTGAGGTTGTCCCACACGAGCACAATGGGTGCGCCGAGCTGCTGGTGTGCGGCGATGAGCAGGTCGCGGTAGTCGGTCCAGGTGAAACTGCGTCTGCCGCCCCGCTTGTGATCGACATGCCGCTTGGGCCGGTAGATCAGCCGTGAGCGTTCACCCTGCTTGTAGCAGGCCAGAGCAGCGATGGAGAAGCGGCGCTGGGAGCGTCCCCTCACCCGGGTGAGGGGTGTGCGTCCGCGCCGGGCCCAGGTCCGTGCGGTGGGCGGCGTCATCGAGAAGCCGGCTTCGTCTTCGAAGCACAGCCAGGCGTCGAGCGCCGCCACGGACCTTCCACCTGCGGCCAGGTCTCCTTCACCCAGCCCGCCACGGCCTCCTCGTCGCGCTCGGTGGCCCGGCGGGCCGGGACCTGGTGGCTGAAGCCGTGCCGGTGCAGCATCCGCGCGATCGCCGACAGCGTCATGCCCTTGTGGAAGCGGCGCCCGATCAGCGTCTTGATCCGCGCCAGCGTCCACGTCTGGTCCGGCCAACCGTGTGCGACCGGCCCCTTGGCGAGCTCCTGCTCGAGCATGGTGACCAGGGCTTCACTCAGCTTGGGCCGTGACACGGGCCCGGCAGAGCGCAGCCCCTCGGTCCCGACGTCGTGCCAGGCTCGGCGCCAGCGCTGCACCGAGCGCACACTCACCCGTAAGTCCTTGGCGACCTCGGCGTTGGAGGCACCCGCAGCGAACCGCTCCGCAGCCTCCAGCCGGATCCGCTCGCGAAACGCCTGCCGTTCAGGCGTCAGCCCACCACCCTGCGGATATCTCACACAACCGGCATACCGCGACGATCACACATCGTCAGCCCCCAACGACAACACGCCGCAAAGGTCAGTAGTGGTCGGATGGCAGGGTGCGGGGTAGGCCGAAGCGGGGTAGGTGGCTGTTTTCGAAGCGGGTCACTGCGGAGATGCGCTCTGCCGCGAGGGTGAGGACCAGCAAGCCGGTGGCGCGCCAAGTGACCGTCTGGCGGTCCAGCAGGTAAACGCCGAAGGCCGGCTGACTGTTGGCCCGGGTCGCGACCAGGCGGTAACTGGTGATCCGGTGGAAGACGGCGGCCAGTAGACGGGCGACCGCTTCGCGGCCGAGGTATTCGACCGGCAGCGGCGGCATCGTGAGGCGGACGTCGTCGGCGAGTAGCGCGACCACGCCGTCGACGTCGCCGGATTCGAAGGCCCGGGTGAGGCCGTCAACGAGCTGCCGCTCACATGGCGAGTCGGGCGGAGGTGGTGGTTGCGTGGCGCCGAATCGGGACGTCTGTGCTCGGACGCCGGCGCGGGCCCGTTTGAGGGCACTGGTGACGGATTCTTCAGTGGTGACAAGGAATTCGGCGACCTCGGCGGCACGGTAGCCGAGTACGTCCCGCAGGATGAGCACGGCGCGCTGACGCGGTGGCAGCAGCTGGACGGCGGTCACGAACGCCAGCGATATCGCCTGTTTCGATTCGTAGCGCGCCTCGGGTCCGGGCGCGCTGTCGGGAACCCCGTCGAGCAGCATGTCGGGATAGGGCTCGAGCCAGACCACCTCGCCGTGGGCAGACGGCTCGGGCAGCTCCAACCCAGCTGCGCTGGTACCGGGGATCGCCATTCGCGGCCTCCTGCTGGCGGCCCGCAACACCTTGAGGCAGCGGTTCGTCGCGACGCGGTAAAGCCAGGTTCGTACCGCCGACCGCGCCTCGAACGCGCTGAGCCCCCGCCAGGCGTCGAACAACGTCTCCTGCAGGGCGTCCTCGGCGTCGTGCATCGAACCGAGGAACCGGTAGCAGTGCACCAGCAGCTCCCGGCGGAACGGTTCAACGAGTTCGCGAAACGCGTCGGCGTCGCCGGCCCGGCACCGGGCGATCAGCTCTGCGGTCACCGCATCGTCCTCTCCTCGGGCCGGTCGAGCGCCGAGGGTTTCGGCTAGCGGATCCGGCCGGACAAGCCGTCAACCAAACCGACCCCGCGCCCCGGAGAAACTGGGCGGCGCGCACCGCCCAGTTTTCGCCGCGACCCGGATCTACCTCGGTGACCTCGAACAATAGGAGCACCCAATGGGACAGATCGCCGTCTTCGAAAACATCACTCTCGACGGTGTCATGCAGGACCCGATCGGCGAAGAGAGCGTCAGCGCCTTCGACTGGCGCAACAACCTGTCGGCGGCCGCCAACGAAGAATGGATCCAACGCATCGTCCACGACACGCGTGGCGTGCAGGCATTGCTGTTCGGCCGCCGCACCTACGAATTCTTTGCCCCCCGCTACGCCGACGGCACCACCCCCGTCGCGGAACTCACCAGGAGCATCCCGAAGTACGTCCTGTCCAGCACATTGACCGACCCGTCCTGGACCAACACCACCGTGCTGAACGGTAGCGCCGCCACCGAAGTGGCCAAGCTCAAGGCCAACGTCGACGGAACGATCATGATCTGGGCCAGCTCCCTGCTGGTGCGTGAACTGGTCGAGCACGACCTGATCGACGAGCTTCGCCTGGTCGTCTTTCCGCTGGTAATCGGCCAAGGTACCCACCTCTTCAGCGACACCGCCGACGCCAAACACTGGCACCTCGCTGCAACCGACACCATCGAAGACCTCGTCTATCTCACCTATCGGCGTTGACCCGAATCTTTCGTCGCGGGGGCGGAGGTCCAGGCTGGCCGAATACCGTCCGCCCGACCTCGGCGTTGACGCCGCCGAGGTCGGGCGGAAGGTCTGGCCCGCGTCCTCGACGAGGTCGCCGCCACCCGCCAGGTGGTGGTCTTCACCCACGACGACCGGCTCGCCGATGCCGTCGGACGATTCAAGCTGCCCGAAGCGATCCGGGAAGCCACCGCAGCGAACGGTGCCACCCCGCCGCCCGGCCAGATGAGAGGCACCGGCAGGATCATCAGGCGCTTTGGTACGGGACGTGGCGGGCCCACCACAGGCGCAGCGCCGTCGGCGGATGGCTCCGTAGCGCCAGGAAAGCACCCAAGACTCGTCGGGGCAGAGGGATCTCGTGACTGTCGGCCAGATCTTGCTTCCAGGAAGTGACCGCGACATGGCGGCCGCAGTACCGTGCGGCGTCGCGATCACAGGCCAGCTCAACCCACCATTGGTAGCCGATGCCGACCGCGGCGAAGACGGCCAGGGCGAGGACAGCGTGAGCGAGCGTGAGGAGCCCGGCGCACAGTACGAGCAGGGCCGCGCGGAACGTCGTGATGCCCAGGTGAGTCCGCGCGTCATTCTGGCGCAGATGGGCGAGTTCGTGTTCCAAGGTGTAGGGCAGAGCGGTGCTGCGGTCGGGCCACAGCCAGAAGTACCCGAGGGCCACGTGCCCGCTGCGTCCTGAGCGGGTCGAGGCTGCTTGGTGCCACAGGCCGATCCGGCCGCCGGTCACAGCCAGCGAGACGTGCTCCAGGTCCGATTCGCGGATGAACTCGTGGACGCGGTCTTCGACCCGCTGCATCTGCCCGATCATGAACTCGTTGTCCTGGTCGAGCGGGCCGTCCCGCCGCACCGGCCCATCAGGGCGCAGGAAGGCGCACCAGGTCATGTCGTGACTCGCCTGGGCCGCCCCCCCCCAGATCGCATTGCTCAGGGGCAGGCCGGTCAGGGCCCATCAGATCACGGCGATTAGGGCCTGTGTCGAAAGTGGATCTTGATGGTGCGATGATCTTGGTTCGTGGCACGTGGAGATCTGACGGACGCGCAATGGGCAGTACTGGAACCGCTGTTGCCGAAAGGCAAGAAGCCCGGACGGCCGCCGGCGTGGGCCAGGAGGCAGCTGATCGACGGCATACGGTTCCGGGTCCGCACCGGCATCCCGTGGCGGGACCTGCCCGCCGAGTACGGGCCGTGGAGCCGGGCTTACGACCTGTTCCGCCGGTGGCAACGGGACGGCACCTGGCATCGAATCTTCACGGCGCTCCAGGCCCGGGCCGACGCGAAAGAGCTGATCACCTGGGACATCAACGTCGACTCCACGGTGTGCCGGGCCCACCAGCACGCCGCCGGCGCGAGGAAAAAGGGGAGCTGCAGAAGGAGCCACCTGGCGGCGTCAGCATCGAACCGGACGACCATGGTCTCGGGCGCTCGCGCGGCGGCCTGACCACGAAACTGCACCTGGCCGTCGAACAGGGTCAGAAGCCCATGTCCATCGTGATCACGGCCGGGCAGCGGGGCGACTCCCCGCAGTTCGAGCCCGTCCTGAACAAGGTCCGTGTCCCGCGTCCCGGACCGGGCAGGCCGCGCACCCGGCCCGATCGGGTGCGCGCCGACAAAGCGTACGCATCCCGGAAGAACCGCGCTTACCTGAGGCGGCGCGGGATCCTCTGCACCATCCCGGACAAGGCCGACCAGGCCCGTAACCGCAAGAAACTCGGCTTCCGCGGCGGCCGGCCGCCGAAGTTCGACCCGCAGGACTACAAGGCCCGGCACGCGGTCGAGTGTGGCATCAATCGTCTCAAGAGGCACCGCGCCGTGGCCACCCGGTACGACAAGCTCGCGGTCCGCTACGAAGCGACCGTCCTCGTCGCTGCCATCAACGAGTGGCTATGACCGGCCACGTCACGATGGCGCTGCGTAACAGAGGATGGCCACAGTCTGGTGCGGGCTCCACTGCTGCTCGACTGTAGCCATCAGCTTCCAGCCCAGCCGCTCATACAGGGCTGCCGCGGCAGTATCGGATGCGACGACGTCGAGCACCGGATGCAGGCCACGACGCCGCGCTTCCTCCACTGCTCGGCCGATCAGCAGCGCACCGATCCCATGTCCCCTCGCCTGCGGGGCAACGAACAGTCTGCCGACCACGGCGGTCATACCCCGCGTCGCCCCGTTCCGCTCACTCCACAACATCGGGGCCAGATCACCTTCGCCGCCTTGCGACAAACTGACATGCCCAATCAGGCGGCCTGCGAACTCGGCAACCCAGGAGCCCAGCACGGGACCGCGTGACAGCCACTCGCCCGGCCGATCAGGCCAGTTCACCGGATAGCCGTCAAGCTGATGGACCTCCGCGAGGACCCGCACACACTCCTCAACATCACCATCAGCCCTCTGCCGGACGCAGAGGCTCGGCCTCTCATCAGGCACCCCGGAGCTCTCGATGTTCACTCCGGAATAGAAACACAGGCCACAGAGTCACGGCCAGCCACTTTCGACACAGGCCCTAGAACGGCGGCCGCAACGACGCCGACGACGGCCAGCGGATGCTGCCAGCGCACAACCACCACCCCGCATACAAGTATGGACTGGAGCAGCAGGTGAAGCGGCTGGTCAATCGTGCCTGCGGCCACGACGATGTGCCAGCGGATCTGAGGGCAAAGGTCTTGATGGGTCTGCACGGGATGCTACGCGGCGGTCATACAGGAAACGACGCCCTTTGCGTGAGCTGCAAAAACGCTAACTACCCGGCCTTGGGGAAGCGTCACCGGTGAGGTTGCTCCCCATCACGCTCTTCCGTCCATTCGTCCTCGCGAGGCTGATGCCCCTGCGACGCGTCGCCACGGCGGGCATCCCGAACACGCCGGAAGACGTGCCGTAGCCCGCTGTGATCAACGCCGACGGCGGGCGGCAGGGCTCGCTCGGTCGCGCCTGAGGTTGGGTACCATGTGGCTGACGTGACTGATTGCCGGGTTTGTCAGCGGCCAAGATCCTTTCCCCGAGTACGGCCAGTTACCGCTCCCCATGAACGACCAGTTCAATGGGCACACGGGGAAGCTGTGTCACAGATCGTGACGTCACCGGCTCGGGCTCGATTTGCTGGTACGGGGTGTGTCGCTTCCGATCGGTACGAGCTTGCCTTGCGCGCCCGGCATGCCGCGGAGGCGGAGGCCCGGGACGGACGTCGCGCCGACGAGCTTATGAATCCTTCGTGAACGCGCTGGCATGGTCGCCGGCCCACTGGCGAAACGTTCGCGGCGCCGTCCCGAGGATGTCGCGCACCGCGGTGGTGACGTAGGCGGGCTGTCCGACCGCCGCGCTCCAAGCGGCGAGCAGCATGTCGACGACCGAGCTGGGCGCCGTGCCCTGCGACAGATCACGGAACTCGTCTGGTGTCATCTCCTCGAATGCGATCCGGCGTCCCAGGGCGTCGCCGATGACGCCCACCTGCGCGGCCTGGGTCAGGGATTCCGGCCCCGTCAGGACGTAGTCCCCTGCGATGTACCCGTCCTGACAGAGCGTCCGTGCCACGACGGCTGCGACGTCGCGGTCATCGACCGGTGCCGTCTCGGCAGCGCCGTAGGGCCAACGGACGGCTTCGCCCGCGCGGATCGCGGGGGCCCACCAGGCCAGCGAGTTCGAGGCGAGCATCCCCGGCCGGATGATCGTCGACTCGAGTCCGGTTGCCGCGATGAGCCGCTCGATATCGGCGTGCAGGGCCGCCATTGGATTGGGCTGCTGGAAGAAGGGGTGCGGGGTCCGGTGCGGGGAGGAGAGGAAGACGACCCGAGGCACGTGGGCTGCCAGGCGCGCCACGACGTCGGCACAGGTCTGGGGCGGAGCGGTCCAGACGAGGAAGACCGCACCGGCGCCGTTCAATGCCGCGTCGAGCGAATCGGGCGCGGTGAGGTCGCCGGTGAAGACCTCGGCCGTCGCCGGCAGCGTCGCAGCCGCCTCCTCAGGACGACGGGCGAGGGCGCGGACCGGCACGCCCGCGTCCAGGAGTTGGTCGATGACGGCGCGGCCGATCCGGCCCGTCGCTCCGGTCACGAGCACGGGAGGACTGTCTGTCTGACTCATGCCGCCCATAAAAACGTTACTCGGTTAAAAAAGCAACCTGGTAATGATTGATGTTACGGTAGTCAGATGAGCGAGCCGACGGGACTGAGGGCCCGCAAGAAGGAGCGGACGCGCGACGCCATTGCCGACGCGGCCGTATCGCTGTTCCTGGAGCACGGCTTCGACCGCGTCTCGGTCAACGACATCGCCGCGGCAGCCGAGATCTCCAAGCCGACCCTCTTTAGGTACTTCCCCGCCAAGGAAGACCTGGTACTGCACCGGTTCACGGACCACCAGGGCGAGGCGGCGCGGGTCGTACGTGACCGCGAGGCCGGTATCAAGCCGGTGACGGCGCTGCACAGGCACTTCCGGGCCGCCCTCGACCGCTACGACCCCGTCACCGGTCTCAACGACCATCCACAGGTGGTGGCGTTCCATCGGCTGGTGTTCACCACGCCGAGCCTGGCGGGACGACTCACGCGGTACCAGCTCGAGGACGAAGAGGCTCTGGCGGCCGTCCTCGGCGAAGGCATCCAGGCACACGTGCGGGCCGCTCAGGTGCTCGCGATACAGCGGGTGCTCGCCCGGGCCAACTGGCAGAAGATCGCTGAAGGGCGGACTGCCAGCGACGTTCACCCTGAGGCCGTGGCCGACGCCGACGAGGCATTCAACCAACTGCAGTGACAGGCGAAGCAGGCCCTGGTCGGTGCTTCCCTCCAGTGTTGACCCCCGATCCATTGATCACGGAAGGTGACGGAGGCGCAGCCAGACGGCTCCCCGTCAGGGGGCCACCGGCGGGGAATGGGCGCAGGCGTTTGTCGTCCGGGTCCAGGGCGGCGGGCGGGGCGACGGTGCCGGTGCCGGTGATCAGGCGGCGGCCCTCGGTGAGCAGCACGTGCACTCGCCAGATCGCTTCCGCGTGATCGCGTGCCGCATCGCCCCGGCGCTGGGACCGGGGCACGGCTACTCGCCTCGCAGCAGTTTCGCCAGTTCCTCGTCCACGTCGACCTCGCCCGTGTCCACGGCCGTGGTGATCCACTCACAGGTGGCCCGTACGCGGTCGACGTTGCGGTGCACGGCTTCCCGCTCGTCCTCGGACAACCGCCGCTCCCGCAGCGACGGCATGATCCGGCCCGCGGCCGCGACGAACCGCTGACAGGCCCCGGCCAGGTCCAAGAACTCCAGCGCGTGGTTGATCCGCCGCACGTCAGGTTCGAACGGGCCCACCGGGCCGGTGAGTTGCTGCTCGTCCGCCTCACGTAGCCGGCGCGCCTGCTCGACCTGGGCGTGGTTGACCTGATGCCGAGCCGTGTGGTCGGTCATGGCCTTGAAGGCGACCGAGGGACGTCGCAGAAGGTCGGTCGCCACCTGGGCCGCGACCTGCTCGTCAACGACCAGGTCGTGCACGGCCTCGATCTTCTCCTGCACCGTCCGGGTCCCGGCCCGTGGTGGCCCCCACCCTTTGCCGGGCCGTCTCCGGCGTCCACCGCCGCTTGCCAGTCCGCACGTCCAGCGGGGGGTTCTTGATCGCTGCCCAGCGCTCCTCGGGATCCGAGATGGCGGCGAGTAACTGGTGGGGTGCCGGCCACCCCTGGGCACCGGTGCTGCTCGGGCCCGTCCCCGGCCCGGGCAAGCCCACGGAATAGAGGAGCACCCGAGCCGGGCCGAGGCGTCCGCCTGCGGTCCCGGCGAGATCGCCGTCGGCGCCGGGTGACAGCGGCACGGACGCGGACGGCCTGCCCTTCGCGTGGCAGCCCACCTGCCGGGCGGAGAGACTGGGAGACCACGGCGCCTGGAGATGGGTGGGCCATGCATACCATCGAGGAAACGATCGAGATCGCGGTGCCAGTGCGCACCGCGTACGACCAGTGGACGCAGTTCAAGAGCTTTCCGCGGTTCATGACCGTGGTGAAACGGGTCCAGCAGGTCAAGCCCAACGTCACCACGTGGGTCGTCGGCATGGGACCGGTGTGCCGTGAGTTCGAGGCGGAGATCGTCGAGCAGGAGCCCGACTCCCATCTCGCCTGGCGCAGCCTGGAGCGGCGTCCCTCCCACCGCGGAGAGGTGTCGTTCCGGTCCACCGAGGAGGGGCGCACGTCGGTCAGCGTGCGGCTGGAGGTCGAGCCGGGCGGCGTGGCCGGCGCGCTCCTCGTCGTACCCGCGCTGACCAGACGCGTCGTGCGAACGCAGCTCGGACACTTCAAGGAGTACATCGAGGGTCTCGGGGAGGCGGGCGGGTCCTGGCGGGGAACGATCCGCAACGGACGTGTACGGCCCGTGGAGCCGGAACCGCCGAGGAGCCGGGTGCCCTGCTGGCCGGTCGGCTGACTTCGTGCGGGACGACGACGAGCGAGAGGCAACCCGATGACCAAGCCCCCCGGCGAACGGCCGAAGGACGAACTCACCGTAACGCCGCCCAAGAAATGGGCCGCGGGCGTACCCGCCGTGGTGCACGCTCTGGAGTACTCCCTGCAGCAGACCTCCCCGCTGAAGACGGGGGTGGACCTGCTGACCATGAACCAGGTGGATGGCATCGACTGCCCCGGCTGTGCCTGGGCGGACCCCTCTCCGGGGCACCGCCATCGCAACGAGTACTGCGAGAACGGCGCCAAGCACATCAACGACGAGGCCACGACGCGCCGCGTCACTGCGGACTTCTTCCGCGAGCACAGCGTCTCGTACCTGAGCCGGCAGTCCGACATGTGGTTGAACCATCAAGGACGGCTCACGGAACCGATGGTGAAGCGGCCCGGGTCCGACCACTACGAGCCGATCAGCTGGAGCGACGCCTTCGGACTGCTCTCCGCCGAGCTGACCTCCCTGGACACCCCCGACGAGGCCGTCTTCTACACCTCGGGGCGGGCCAGTAACGAGGCCGCGTTCGTGCTGCAGCTCTTCGCCAGGGCGCTGGGCACCAACAACCTGCCCGACTGCAGCAACATGTGTCACGAGTCCAGCGGCTTCGCCCTGTACGAGACGCTGGGCACGGGAAAGGGCACCGTCAGCCTGCACGACCTGCACCACGCCGACGTGATCTTCCTGGTGGGGCAGAACCCCGGAACCAATCACCCGCGGCAGCTGTCCGCGCTGGAACAGGCCAAGCTCAACGGCGCTCGCATCATCGCCGTGAACACCCTGCCCGAAGCCGGGCTGCTGAGGTTCAAGAACCCGCAGAAGGCGCGCGGGGTGATCGGGCGCGGAGTGCAGATCGCCGACCGGTTCCTGCACATCCGCGCCGGGGGCGACCTGGCGCTGTTCCAGGCACTCAACAGGCTGCTGCTGGAGGCCGAGGACGCCCGGCCCGGGCAGGTCCTGGACCACGACTTCATCCGCTCCAACACCAGCGGCTTCGAAGGCTTCGCCGCCCACGTCCGAGCGCTGTCCTGGGACGACGTGCTCGCGGCGACCGGGCTGACGCGGAGGGAGATCGAGAAGGTCCGTGACGACGTACTGCGCAGCGAACGGGTCGTTGTCTGCTGGGCCATGGGAGTCACGCAGCACAAGCACGGTGTCCCCACCATCCGGGAGATCGTCAACTTCCTGATGCTGCGCGGAAACCTCGGCAGGGCCGGAACCGGCGCGTGCCCGGTGCGCGGCCACAGCAATGTGCAGGGCGACCGCACCATGGGCATCTGGGAGCAGATGCCCGACTCCTTCCTGGACGCGCTGCAGCGGGAGTTCGGCTTCGACCCGCCGCGCGCCCACGGACTGGACTCTGTGAACTCGATCAGGGCGATGCGTGAGGGCCGTGTCAAGTTCTTCCTCGCGCTGGCCGGCAATTTCGTGCGGGCCGCGCCCGACAGCGAGGTCACCGAGGCCGCCATGCGCAACTGCCGCCTGACCGCGCACATTTCCACCAAACTGAACAGGTCCCACACCGTCTGCGGGCGGACCGCACTGATCCTCCCCACGCTCGGCCGCACCGAACGGGACGTCCAAGCGGGCGGGGAGCAGTTCGTGACCGTGGAGAACTCGATGAGCGAGGTGCACACCTCCCGTGGGCGGCTGAGGCCGGCTTCCAAGCTCCTGCTCAGCGAAGTCGCCATCCTGTGCCGGCTGGCCCGCCGCACCCTGAACGGCAAGCCCGACATCCCCTGGGAGCAGTTCGAGGCCGACTACGGCACGATCCGTGACCGGATCTCCCGCATCGTGCCGGGACTGCACGACTTCAACCGGCGCGTGGCCCGCCCCGGCGGCATCCAGTTGCCGAACCCCGTCAACGAGGGCGTGTTCCCCACCGCCGTGGGCAAGGCGCTGTTCACCCGGAACGCCTGCGAGGCGCCGCACCTTCCCGAGGGGCACCTGCTGCTGCAGACGCTGCGCTCCCACGACCAGTGGAACACCATCCCCTACACGCCCAACGACCGTTACCGGGGCATCCACGGCGGCCGCCGGGTGGTGCTCGTCAACCCCGCCGACCTCGGCGAACTCGGCCTGATCGAAGGACAGCACGTCGACCTGGTCGGCGTGTGGAGCGACGAGGCCGAGCGCCGCGCCGAGGACTTCGAGGTGGTCCCGTACCCGACCAGCCGGGGCTGCGCCGCCGCGTACTATCCGGAGACCCAGGTCCTGGTGCCCCTGGACAGCGTGGCCGACATCAGCAACCAACCGACGTCCAAGGGCGTCGTGGTCCGCCTGGAACCCACGGCACCACGGCCGAGCACCACCCCGCGCTGACCGGGCGCCCGGCACCGGCCTGCCGCCGCGCGTAGCATGTCAGAGGCCGGACGGGAATGGTCATGGGTGATCGAAGCCGCACAGACGGGACCGGCCGGGCACGCCGCGCCGCGCTCACCGGACTGGTCGCCTGGGCCGGACAGCAGCTGCCCGAGCTGATCGACGACGTGTGAGCGGCCGTGTGCGAACGCATCGATCTCTACCGCGAGGACGACGTCGTACCGCGCGACGACCTGCACCGCTCGATCGCCCTCAACCTGAGGTTCATGATCAGCGGCCTCGGCGATCCGCATGTCACACCGGACCTGGCCGCACCCTCGGAGACCGGCCCGCGCCGGGCGCACCAGCGGGCACCGCTGCCCGAGGTGCTGCAGGTCTACCGGATCGGTTGCTCGATGCTCTTCGACGCGCTCGTGGCACACGCACGCCACGACGGCAGGCCGGACCCCATGGATGCGCTGCTGGACGCGGCAAGCACACTGTGGCGGCTCGCGGACGAGCAGGCGCTGGTGCTCATGGAGGCCTACCGGCCGGCGACCGCCGAACTCATGGCCGTGCAGCAACGGCGGCGCTCGGCACTGGTGGAGGCCCTGTTCACCGGCCGGCCGGCGGGGGAGGCCGGGCCGTGGGAAGTGGGCAAGCTGCTCGGTCTGCCCCTGGACTCCAAGCTGGTCGTGGTGGCCGCGGAGACCTGTGGT
Source organism: Streptomyces sp. FXJ1.172 (assembly GCF_001636945.3). Taxonomy (NCBI): domain Bacteria; kingdom Bacillati; phylum Actinomycetota; class Actinomycetes; order Kitasatosporales; family Streptomycetaceae; genus Streptomyces; species Streptomyces sp. FXJ1.172. The sequence goes on from NZ_CP119133.2 coordinate 750,159, forward strand.
CTGGCCGAGGAGAGCCTGATCGGGGTGGAGCGGCTCCTCGCCGAGCGCGGCATCGTGTCAGCGTGGCAGCTCACCCCCACCACACAGGCCGGCATCGTGGCGATGCGCGACGAGCAGAGCGCCACCGTGCTGGAGGTCATTCGCGCCGCGCCCGGCGCGCGGACCGGCATGAGCCCCTCGTACGTCTCGCTCACCGAGACACCGCGTGCCCTGCATCTGGCCCGGACGGCGCTCGCCGAGATCCCGGCCGGCAAGGCCGACGTACGCGTGTTCAGCCCCAGCCCGCTGGCCGCCCTCATAGCCCACGACCCGGGCGAGGGACGGCGGTTGGCGCAGCAGGTGCTCGGCACGGTGGTCGACCTGCCGCCGGAGGACCGCGACGCGCTGCTGGACACCCTCGACGCGTTCCTGCACCACGGCGGCTCGGCCGACCGTGCCGCGCGCATCCTGCACTGCCATCCCAACACGGTCCGGTACCGGCTGAACCGGATCCGGGAGCTGACCGGCCGGTCGCTGAACGAGCCGCTCCCCCCTCGCCGAACTGGCGACCGCGGCACAGGCGGTGCGCCTGAACGCCGGCCGGTCGTGACCGGGGCGGCCTGAACGTGGCCTGCTCACGCGGTGAGAAAGAGATGTGCTCACGAGGTGAGGGCGACCACGGCCTCGTCGGTGTACACCAGAAACGTCAGCGTCTGCCGGAAGTACAGCTCGATCTCGTTCGCGTCGTGCGCGGTGTAGCCGATCGCGAGATCCTCGCCCAGACGCAGCTCGAAGTCGCCGCCCCGGGTGGAGAGCAGGAAGGCGCCGTCGAGTGCGGGCGCCCAGATCGGCGGCCCGTCCAGCAGCCGGCCGAGATGTTCCGCGAGGGGATACCCGTGGTCGGACGTCTCGCTCACCGCGGTGTACGCGTCGGCGCCCAGCAGCAGCGCGTACGGGCCGGCCACTCCGGCCAGCCGCAGCGTCGTCAGGGCCCGGCTGACCGCGTCCGGATAGTCGCGTGGCTCCGGCGGCAGGGCTATCACCGGGTTGGAGGTGCGCCCGCGCAGTCCGTCGATGCCCGCTGCCGCGTATCCCCCGAAGACGGCTCGGTCTTCGGCGAACGCCATGGTGCGCGCCGCGTCCTTCACGGGCTGCCAGTCCGAGTCCTGCGCGCCGCGCTCCACGTCGTCCACCGCGTCCCGGCCGACCTTGAACGGCACCCGCAGCTCGACCAGCGGCTGCACCTGGCGCAGCCGCGCGGTGACACCCTGCGCGGGAGGGTCGATGCCGGTGAGGTGACCGGTGCCCACCGCCGCCAGCGCGGGTCCGTCGGGCCCCGTCACGTCCACGACACGACGGCCCCCCAGATTGCGCAGGAAGGTGCGACGGGCCTCGTCCTCGATCTGCTCCCACGCCGCAGGCGTGATCGGGGCGAGATCGCGGTGCAGGTTGTTGCTCTCGGTGGGCGTGGACATGTGATCAGGCTCCTTTGAGGCTGCCGATGCCCAGCGAACCCTCCACCACGCGGGTGCTCACGGGCGGGCCGGGCGGATCGTCGAGGAAGTCGGCGGTCGGCACGTGGAAGAGGGAGCCGGTGACCGCGGTGGAGAAGTCCAGGATCCGGTCGTGGACGTTCGGGCGGTCGCCGAGGAACATGTTGCGCAGCATGTGCTCGATCACCTCGGGCGTGCGGGCGTAGCCGATGAAGTACGTGCCGAACTCCCCGTCCCCGATGCGGCCGAACGGCATGTTGTCCCGCACGATCTTGCGCTCGTTGCCGTCCTCGTCGGTGACCGTGTTGAGGGCGACATGGGAGTCGGCAGGTTTGACGTCGTCGGGCAGCTCCACGTTGTTCAGCTTCGTCCGGCCGATGACCCTCTCCTGTTCCTCGATCGGCAACGCCTTCCAGGCGGTGAGATCGTGCAGGTACTTCTGCACGATGACGTAGCTGCCACCGGCGAACTCCGGGTCCTCGTCGCCGACGAACACCGCGTCGTCGGCGAGTCGGCCCTCGGGGTTCTCGGTGCCGTCGACGAAGCCGAGGAGGTCGCGTTCGTCGAAGGACTTGAACCCGTGCACCTCGTCGACCACGGTGGCCGCCCCGCGCAGCCGTTCGGCGATCAGCTGGGCCAGCTCGAAGCAGAGGTCCATGCGGCGGGCCCGCAGATGGAACAGGAGATCGCCCGGGGTGGACGGCGCGTGGTGGCGGGTGCCCGTCAGCGGCACGAAGGTGTGCAGGTCGCGCGGGCGCGGCCCGGCGAAGAGCCGGTCCCAGGCGGTGGAGCCGATCCCGGCGACGCACGTGAGGCCGGCGTCTGGAGAGCGGAACCCCACCGACCGCCGCAGTCCCGCCAGGTCCGGAAGCAGGTCGCGTACGACGGCCTCGCCCCCGGACGCGATGGTGAAGACGAGGAACACGGCGGACTTGGCCGGCGGGGCGATCACGGTCTGCGACTCGACCACAGGGCCTGCCTCTCCTGGTTGTGCGGAACGTGACGGATCAGTGGAATGAAGCAGTACGAAGAGCGCATGGTCAGGCATGCTGCTCTTCGCTGTGGTTCAGCCAGTCGGCGAGGACGGCGGCTTCGCTGTGGTCGACGTCCTTGGTCGCCGTGAGGAGCGTGACCTTGCCGTGCGCCGCCAGGTGGTGCAGAAGCTCGACGGCCGGCCGGTGATCGCGGTCGTTCAGCTCTGCTGTGTAACGGCGCCGGAACTCATCGAAGAGTCCGGGGTCGTGGTGGTACCAGTGCCGCAGCTCGGTCGACGGCGCGACATCCCGCAGCCACTCGTCCAGATGGGCTTCCTCTTTGCTCACGCCGCGCGGCCACAACCGGTCTACGAGTACCCGCTTGCCGTCCTGCGGCGAGGCGTCTTCGTAAATCCTGCGGTATCCGATCACTCCAGCCATGACAGCCCCTTCGTCAATACGCTGGGCAAGTCTAGATTTTCGTCAGCGCCCCGCCCTTATGCATCGTGACGTGATCCGCCTTGTCGCTCTTGATCTCGTATTGCGGGCCATTTTCCGTGCAGTGACGGACATGTCCTTTGAACTCCACATCGCGGGTGTGTCTCCTGATGATGACTCCCCCGACATATACGGCTTCGGAATTCCATCGCACATGATTTCCGACAGCGAATTGTTTCGTCATCGCGCTCCTGTTGACACCGACGCCCTCTTCGTCACACAGGGAGCAGACGGACACGACGAGTGGCATCGTGGGCATTCGATGCATTCATGGTCCCATGCGGCCGGAGCCCCGGCCACCGCGCACCTGGCCGGAGTAAACAGGCAGAAAGGACCATGCGCCATGACGCACACCGACCGCATCGCGGACCTCTGGGGCCCTCACACCCCGCACTCCGGCGGCACACCGTGGCCCCGGCAGGTCGATCAGTTCCTGGCCGACGCAACCACCGAAGCGGAAGTTCAGGCCTGGGTGCGGGACGCCTGTCTGCTGTGCTCGAACGGATGCGGACTGGAGGTCGCGGTCCGTGACGGTCGGATGGTCGGGGTGCGGGGCCGGGCCGAAGTCTCGGTCGAACGCGTCGGACCCGGCCACGGGCCCGCCCCGGCCCCCACGACCACGGCCTCCTCGCCGGTACGGCCCCTCGGCAGCACCGGGCATGAGTGAGGACGCCATGCACCTGGTCCCCTATGTGGATTCCTCCGGACAGCGGAAGACACCCTTGGCCGCAGCTACCACCTGGTCTCGGACGGTCACGCCGCCGACGCGGACGTGCACTGGACCACCGCCCGCTCCGCCCGCCAGTGCGCCGCGCACTCCGAGGCACTGCGGCCCGTCCTCGCCCGCCTCGGACCGCCGGACGCACCCGCACCCGCACGCCCAAGGACTCACCTCGGCCAGAACCGGCCCGGCCGGTCTGCTGCGTGACCTGCTGGACCTCTACCAGCTCGTCAGCCTCGTCGACGTCACCTGGGCACTGCTCGGCCAAGCCGCCTGCGCCACCCGCGACCGGGAGCTGCTCCACAACGTCGACGACGGCGGCCGCCGAGATCGCCGCCCAGTAGCCGTGCCCCAGGCCCAGCAGAAGTGCCAGTCCACCGGCCACCCCGGTGCCCACGGTCATCCGCAGCGCCGGAATCACCCGGACCGAGTTGTGGCCGGACCCGGCGAGGCGCCGACCCAGCATCAGCTCGGAGGCGCGCCGGACGGCCGTGTCCGCATGCAGCGCGGCCGGCCCCAGGGCGCTGCGGTCCCGGTCACCCGAAGCCGCACAGGACTCCAGCTCGGGCAGCAGCGGCACCGCCCGGCGGCGTCGGTCCGCGAGCAGAAGGGCCTGCCGGCGTAGGTGCTCCGGCGCCACGGGAAGGTCGTCGGGCGTCCGCCGTACGGAGCCGATCAGCAGGAACCACGACATGTCCGTCAGACGCGCGCAGATCTCCTCGTGCCCGCTGTGCCGCAGCTCCATCGGCGGTGCGAGGCCGAGGGAGTGGTACGCATGCAGCACGGCCACCGTCGCCCGGTGCCGCAACCGTCCCGTGGCCTTGGTGCCGGCCCCGTGCAGCAGGTCTGCGAGCGCGCGCAGTGCCGCGGCGACGGCGATGCGCTGGGGGCGGTCCGGATGGACGAGCCAGCCCGCCACGGCCAGCACCCAGGCCACCGCCGACGCCGCCGCGGCCAGCCCGGTTCTCGGGAGGACATCGGCGAGAGCGGTGGAGGTGTTGGCGGCCACCGCGAAGGAGAAGAGCAGCAGCACCGCGCCCAGTCCGCCCAGCCGGGTGGCATCGCAGGCGAACTTGGCCAGCCCGGCGACCACGGCCGTCGCCGCCCCCACCGCGACGGCACCGGCTCCGCCCGCCCGTGGCTGGGCCAGCGCGCCCAGGGCCGCACCGAATCCCACGCACGCCGTCATGGCCACCGCGACCAGCGAGAGCACCCGAGCACGGCGCCCGTACGGCAGATTGCGCCCGAACGTGGTGGTGAAGGAGCCCAGCATGGCGTACACCGCCAGATCGGGCCGCCCGGCCAGCACGATCGGCAGCGCGACGATGGCCATGGCCAGAGCCGCGCGCAGGGCGAAGAGAAAGGCTCCGTCCACCTGGTGCACGGCCAGTGCACCGCGCGGGGAGAGCACCCGCGTGACCCCGGCGAGCGAACGTGGCCGGCCACCCCTGATGACGACGGGGAAACCCCTACGCGAAAGCGGCATAGCCCGTGTATATCCCCTCCTCCGCCCTTCCGTAATCGCCGTATGGGCCCAATGGTCCGAATAGGGGCGGAGCCCCGCGCTGAGCGGAGGGAATGCCGCTAGTGTGATGGCGCATGAGCACCTGCTTGCCGCGCTCCGGAATCCCGCGGCTTGCTTGCGCGGTGATCGTGGGTGCGGTGATCGGCACTACCGTCGCCTTTCCGACCGACATCCCGATGGGCGTCCTGTCGGGCATCGCTGCGATGGAAACCTTTTTCGTGGTGGTGGGCTGGATGGTGCTGTGGCCGATGGATGCGACCGCGACACACCACCATGCCCGGCGCGAGGACCTGCGGCCCGTGGCCGAGGAACTCGTCGTGATCGCGGCCGCCTGCTGCGGACTGCTCGGCATCGTGGTGCTGGTGCTGAGCAACTCGGACCCCGGTCATGCCGCGACGGCGCTCTGCGGCGTGTTCATGGCCTGGTCGGCACTGCATCTGATGTACGCCACGCGCTATGCGTACCTTTACTACCGGACCTCCGAGGGCGGGATCGATTTCAATTCCGAGATCCCGCCCTCGTACCGGGACTTCTTCTATTTCAGCTACAACCTCGGCATGACGTACCAGGTCTCGGACACCAACATCTCGCGTTCGGTGATCCGCGCCATGGTGTTGCGGCACTGTCTCCTCTCCTACGTTTTCGGCACCAGCATTCTGGCAACCGCGATCAACCTGGTCGCGGGTATCCTCTCGCGGTGAGCATCGGCTTCGCCTGCGAGCCTCCGTGTCCGCGCCGTTGCCGTTCGGGGACGGATCCAAACCCGGTCGGCGACAGGCCGGCATTCACCGCGCCCGCCCATGTCGTCTGTGCGAAGCTGAGGCTATGACCACGACTCCGAGAAATACCACGGGCGCCCACGGCACCACACTCTATTACGGGAACCCGGAAACCCGGCACGCGCTCCACGTGTTCCTCGAATTGCGCGACCGGGCGAGCCACCGAATGGCCGACAGCCTCCTCGGCACCATGCGTGAGGTAGCCGACGAGGGCAAGTTCGTCGTGAACTTCCATTTCGCCGCACTGCAGCCCAGAGGAGTTTCTGACCCAGCTCCAGCAGCATTGACGTGCCGGAACCGGGCCACTTACAGGCGGGTCCTGGATGGGCTGGGAATGCCGTCACTCGAAGCACCGTCCACCGCGAAGGGCTGCGAGTACTTCTACCTGTAGTTCGTTAAATCCGGCGGTGGTGTGGGTTGACGGGCAGGTCGGTTGGTCGTGGGCCGGTGGCAGGAGTCAACTACCTTGCTGGGGGCTGAGGATGACCGCTCACCGTCCGTGTCCGCCTGCGCCGGGGCCATTGGAGGACTACGCGGCCCGGTTCGACGACCACTTCTTAAGTCTCGCCCAGCGGCGGGGCTTTCGCGAGTATCCGACCGGGCTGCTGGCGCCGCGGGAGCGGAACAAGACGATCACCTGTCCCGCTGGGACGGAACCGGTGGCCGGTGCGGGGACGCCGGGGGTGCAGCGGCTGCAGTTCTTCCTGTCCGAGTCGCCCTGCGAGGTCGAGCAGGTCAACGACCGGCGGCTCGAGCTGCTGCGCGAGCAGCCGGCGACGGCTCCGCACGACGGTGGGGTCATCGTGATCGACGACTCCGGGGACCGCAAGGACGGCCACGTAACCGCGCACGTGGGCCGGCAGTGGCTGGGCCGGCTGGCCAAGACGGACAACGGCATCGTCACGGTGACCCGGTGCGGACCGACGGCCGCGTGTACCACCCGCTGCAGGCGACTCCCTACACCCCTGCCCACCTGGCCAACTCCCACCACCGCAGCCACCCCGCGCAAACCCAGGCACTGCACCGCTACCTGCGCCGGCGCGATACCAACGACCGCCACCCCGACGTACTCACCGCCCAACGCAAGGAACGCGCCCGCGTCCGTAGCGAGAAGGGCATCCGCTGGGGCGGACACCCCCTCAACACCGCGGCCTGACCAACCGCGAACCGCAGCCCCCGAACGCCGAAGGGAGCAAATTCAGGAGAAGGACAGCGACAGAAGGACGACTCAGGAGGCGGACGGTTCGATCTCCCCCGCAAAGACGATGACCTGGTCGATGAGGCTCCGCCGCAGATGGACGACGTCCGTTCCTGCCAGGCGGGGACCTCCATCCGGCGTGGTGAAGACCCACTGGTACCGGGCCCACTCGTCAGGCATGTCGACCGCTGAGCAGCGCACCATCGTGCCGGTCCCCGCCGGGTGGCGCCGGATGTCCAGCACGAACCGCTCGACCGCCGCGATTCCTTCGCTGCGACCCAACGGCCCCCAGAAGACCACGTCTGAGGTCAGAGCCTGGGAGAGCAGAGCAGTCACATAGCTGTCGTCCGAGGCGTTGAACGCGGAGATGAACGTGTCGATCGCGGAGCGTGCAATCTCTTCCTGCATGCCCCCAGTAATACCAGCTGTTTCGCGTGCGCTCGTCCCGCGAGCCGCCTTCCGATCACGGTGAACCATCCCGGTCACGGCACTAGCATTGCAGGGGTGACGGCGAGAACCAGTGACATCGAGAAGGCGGTCGGGGTGCTGCGTGCCGGAGGGCTGGTGGCCCCTCCCGACCGAGACCGTTTACGGTCTGGGCGCCAACGCCGAGGATCCCGCCGCGGTCTCGCGCATCTTCCAGGTCAAGGGACGTCCGCCCTCCCACCCGCTGATCGTCCACATCGGCGGCGCGGAGTATCTGGACGACTGGGTCCAGGACGTGCCCGGAACCGCGCGCGTGCTGGCCGAACACTTCTGGCCGGGCCCGCTCACGCTAGTCCTGCGGCGCGGTCCCCGCGTGCCTCTGGAAGCGACGGGTGGCTTGGAGACGGTCGCCGTGCGCGTGCCCGACCACCCTGTTGCACTTGCGCTGCTGTCGGCCTTCGGCGGGGGTGTCACGGCGCCGTCCGCCAACCGCTTCGGCTCGGTCAGCCCCACCAAGGCAGACCACGTCCGTACCGAGCTTGGCGATGCTGTCGACTTCGTGCTGGACGGCGGCTCCTGCGAGGTCGGAGTGGAGTCGACCATCGTCGACGTCACGGGCGAGGTCCCGAGCGTTCTGCGGCCGGGCGGCGTGACGCGCGAGGACCTCGAAGCGGTACTGGGGTGCCCGCTTGCGGTTCCTTCGACGAGCCGGGTCCGGGTGCCGGGCCAGCATCCGTCGCACTACGCGCCGCGGGCGCGGGTCGTCCTGGTCGAGCCGGAGAAGGTCTTCGCCGAAGCAGAAGGTGCGCAGGAGTTGGGGCACCGGGTGGGTGTGTTCCTTCCTCCCGCCTTCGTCGGCACTGCGGTGAAGGCGCATGCCGTGGTGCCGGTTCCCGACTCTCTCGCCGCCTACGCGCGCGGGCTGTATGGGTTCCTGCGCGAGTTCGACCAGCAGGGGTGCGACCTCATCGTCGCCTCCTTGCCGGTGGAGGAGGGGCTGGGGCTGGCGATCGCCAACCGGCTCCGCCGCGCTGCGGGGCCCCGGTCCACGGTGTGACCAGCACCGGCACCGTACGGACCGGCTCCGGCCGGGGTGGTCACGATGCGGCAGGGACCGTTGCGTCGAGGCCGCGGGCTGCGACGAGTTGTGCGCTGCCGTCGGCCAGGCGGTAGTGCAGGCCCACCACGGCGGCCTGCCCGGCGGTGACCTTGTCGGCGAGGACTCGGGAGCGGTCCAGCAGCAGGTCGGCGGTGTGCCTTATGTGCTCGGCGAGGATCTGATCGGGCTCGACCTGTCCGGCGGCCCGTGCGGCCAGCACGCTGGGGGTCACTCGCTCCACGACGTCCCGGACATATCCGGCCGGTGTCATGCCGTCCTCCAGCGCGGCGCACGCCGCGCCGACCGCGCCGCACGAGTCGTGACCGAGGACCACGACCAGCGGGCAGCCCAGCACGTCCACGCCGAACTCGATGCTGCCCAGCACCTCCGGGCCCATGACGTGGCCGGCGGTGCGCACCACGAACAGGTCGCCCAGTCCGCGGTCGAAGATGATCTCGGCGGCCAGCCGGGAGTCGGAGCATCCGAACAGCACGGCGAAGGGCTGCTGGGACGGTGCAATCTCGGCGCGGCGGGTAGCGTCCTGGTTCGGGTGCTCGGGGGAGCCCGCGACGAAGCGCTGGTTACCGGCCAGCAGCAGCTCGAAGGCGTCACGGGGCGTCGGGGTCTTGATCTCTGTCATGGCCGAAGCCTACGAGTCGGATCATTCGTCGGCGGTGCGTGGATGCTCACAACGCTGGTGCGGAGCCCTTTGCGGCAGTGCCGACATGCATGAACGCACGGCGAAGCGGCCGTCGTCGTGGAACGGACGCCCGGTGATAGCCGCCATCACGGTGGCCACCGTGATCCTCGCGGTGGTGTCCGCCGTGGTACGTGACCTGCCCAGGTGAGCGCCCATGGGCTGTTTGGAGAACTGGTAGTGCGGAGCCGGCGTGCCGCAGTCGGCCGGTCACCGTCGTCGGCGCCGTGCCCGGACATCCTGACAGCGCCTCCCGGCAGCAGATCCCTCTCGGCGCCGACAGCTGTACCGGTCAAAGCACCGGGTCAGTCGGCGGCGGCGGAGGCGGTGTCGGTGAGGGCGTCGAGCCGGGCGGCGAGGTCGGGGTGGAGGTGGGTCAGGTAGGGGCGAGTGGCGTTCAGCGGGCGGACGAGGGCGGCGGGATCGTCCTGGGCGAGGGCCGCGTCGAGCTGGCTGACGGGGCCGCGGGCGGCGGCGGGGAGCTGGGTGAGGGCGGTGATCTGGCCGGCGATGCGGCGCAGGTCGGCGGCGTTGTTCCGGGCCCAGGCGGTGAGGGCGCGGTCGGCGGCGCGGCGTTCGCGGGTGGCCTGGACGCGTTGTTCGCCGGTGGCGCCGATGGGGCCGGGCCGGCCTCGCAGGTAGCGGCGTTCGGCGGCCTGGCGGCTGGCGACGCCGAGCGGGTGGGCGAGGTCGGCCCAGCTGGCTCCCGCGTCGCGGGCGGTTTCGATCAGGCCGGTCTCCCAGCCGGCGAGCTGCTCGCGAATCTGCCGCAGCAGCAGCAGCGAGGCCAGGGCCTGCTCCGGGCCGGGGCCGGCGTCCGGGGCGTCGCGGGTCTCTTGCCGGGCAGCGTGCAGAGCGTCGTCTATGGCGTGCAGGGCCGCGGCGGCGGCGAGGAACGAGGCCGGGCTGCGGCCGTCGGTGCCGGAAGAGGCCGGGTGGTCGGCTGCTGCCATGGGCACCCCCTTCAGCGTGTCGTCCGTTCGATGACATCGTGTTTGTCATCCATTGGATGACATGTTACAACGGTTCAGTGAGGCGCATTGGCAGCAACTGCCCGAACCTTCTGGAGGTGTTTCACGATGTTGATGCGCACCGATCCCTTCCGTGAGCTCGACCGGCTGGCTCAGCAGATGATGGGTCCGGGCACCTGGTCACGGCCGTCCGCGATGGCGATGGACGCCTACCGCGAAGGTGACCAGTACGTGGTGGCCTTCGACCTGCCGGGCGTCAGCCCCGAGGCGATCGACATCGACGTCGAGCGGAACATGCTGACCGTCAAGGCCGAGCGCCGCCCCGTCGCCAAGGGCGACGACGTGCAGATGGAACTCTCCGAGCGGCCCCTGGGCGTCTTCTCCCGCCAGATCGTGCTCGCCGACACCCTCGACACCGAGCACATCACGGCCGACTACGACGCCGGAGTGCTCACCCTGCGCATCCCGATCGCCGAGCGCGCCAAGCCCCGCAAGATCTCCATCGGCCTCGGATCCGGCCGCAAGGAGATCTCCGGCTGACCGCAGGCGACAGAGGCCGATCAGCAGCGGAGGGCGGGCATCCCCCCACTCCCGCCCTCCGCACACACCGCAGCACAGAAGCCGAAGACAAGGTCCGCCACGAAGGCGCCTACCCCACCCGGGAACAGGCCGAGGAAGCCGTACGTCTCGTCGTTTCCGGACTCGGACGCCAGCTGACCGGCGAGGAACGCGTCGAACTGGCCGCACGCCTGCCCCGGGAGGCCGCACGCATCCTCGCCGAACAGATCCCCGACACCCAGCCACTGACCGGCTGGGCCTTCGTCAAGGACCTCGCCGCCCGCAGCGGCGCCAGCCTGGCCACCACCCGCTGGGACACCGGCTCCGTCCTCGCCGCCGTCGCCGCCTCGTTCGGCCCCGAACTACTCACCCGCATCCTGCGCCAACTCCCCACCGGCTACGCGCTGTTGTTCGGCCGCGCCGAACTCACCCAGGCAGCCTGAACACGCGCCTCGAAGCCTTGATGCCGGTCGGCTTCCCTCGCCGGCGGTCAGTGTTGTCCGCCTGCCGACCGGCGTTGCGATCAGGCCGTGGTCTTCGGCTGTGATTCGCCGCTCTGTGCGCGCAGCTGCTCGTTGATGCGCCGGGCTTCTTCGAGCTGGTCTTCGAGGATGACGATGCGGCAGGCGGCCTCGACGGGAGTGCCCTGGTCGACGAGTTCGCGGGCACGGGCGGCGATGCGCAACTGGTAGCGGGAATAGCGGCGGTGCCCGCCTTCGGAGCGCAGCGGGGTGATCAAGCGGTGTTCGCCCAGGGTGCGGAGAAAGGCGGGGGTGGTGCCGAGCATCTCGGCGGCCCGGCCCATCGTGTAGGCGGGGTAGTCGTCGTCATCGAGATTGTCGACGGGACGGGAACTGCCAGGGGGCATAGACCTCTTCTTTCAGGGGACGCGTCGGGGGGCCCGGGCGCCAGTACCGGCGCCCGGGCCCCGAGCTTTCAACACCATCTACCGGCAACTCGTGCCGGCCTTCTTTGTCCGCAGGTTCCGCCTGGGAGGGCGGGGCTGCGGGGATCGTGATGCGTGACCGGGGACCACCTTCCAATCCGGGGCCTGCAGTACCCGGGCCGACTTCTTCCTCGCCCGGGCGATCCTGATGGCGCTCTGCTCCTTACCTTCGGTTACTTGGTTGTACTGCTGGATACCGCGGGTACTGCCCGCGACCCCTGCGGGCCGCGTCCTGCTTGACCTGTATGCACGGCAGTTCGTGTCTGCCGCACCCTCATCGACTTCCGGGGTACGGCAATACGGTAACCCCGCGACGAGCCAATGTCTACTATTGCCACGACAGATTTTCTTGCAAGTCCATGCATGGAGTTCTACTCCAGATACACCCGGAAGAGTGCTGTCCTGGGTTGAACCCCCGCCGGGCGGGCACACGCTGAGCCTGGCGGCACAGCCGATCCCGGGGCGAGGTGACAGGCCGGCCCACGGTCCGCCGCCTCACCAGCAACGTGACCACCGCGCAGAACCTCCGGCTACCCCAGGAAAGGGCCTCTCACCTGCGCGGTCGATATTCAAGGCTGGCAGCAGGTTGACGACGACGGCCCCCTCGCCGGGCGAGATCAAAGCGCCGTCACCACACGGCTTCCGGCGCGGCCGGAAGGTGCGCGTGTCGCATTCCCCGACTCGCCTCCAAAACTGACGATCATCGTTGACACCTGGGTCTCCGATCACCACGGAGATGCCCATGCCGAAGTCCACGCCCATCACCCCGCCGCTTGACCGTGAGGCCAAGCGGCGCCTGGCCGTCATACGCCACGTCGAAGAGGTCAGCGGGAACGTCGCGATGTCCTGCCGGTACTTCGGGATCAGCCGGCAGGCGTACTACACCTGCTACCGCCGCTACCAGGCCGAGGGCATCGAGGGCCTGCGCACCCGCTCCAAGGCCCCGGAGACGTCCCCGAACGCGACCCACGTCGAAGTGGTCGGGAGGATCCGGTGGTCCCCGCGCCCGCGAGGGTGGTCCCCTGGCGCGGTGCGCCCTATCCGAAGCCTCTCGGTGGTCACCGCCGCTGACGCGACGGCGTCGGAGCAACTGGTCGTAGGGCGTCACCGAGGGCAGTGGCCTGGCGTCCGGCGGAAGGTGGTTCAGCTTCCACTGGTGCCAGAAATGAGCTGGAGTTTCTCCTTCGTCCAGGTGACCAGGCAACCGGTGTAGCCGCCGTCGGCCCACACCAGCGTGATCTTGTGGAACTGTGCCCGCAGGCGGGGCAGCATGACGCGGGCGGCCTGGCGGTCGGTGACGTCGGCGGCATACACCAGCACCATCAGCAGCAGGCCCAAGCAGTCCGTGCGGAAGAAGGCATACACCCGGTCCCAGGCAGGGAAGTCGGCGGGCATAGAACGCCACTTGATGCCGTTGTCGGTGACGTACCGGATCGCATCCAGCATCACGCGGTGGCAGTAGCCCGAACGGGATACTTAGCCTGACCCCGTCCCGTCCAGTCTCTGAAGCGGCGCTGCGCGTGACGTCCGTCGGTGCAGGTGGTGGTGGCGGGCGTCGGACGACCGCAGACCCCGTGCCAGCAGCATGCCGGTGGACAGTGCTGTCACGTGGCCGACGGGGGTGACTGCCAGCGTGGTCAGGCCGCTCGTGATGTGCGGTGCGCGCGCCGTGAGCGCGGCGAGCGCGGTCCACCGGTGCCACCGCCGGGCCCCTGCTGCCACCACGGCGGCCAGGGCCGAGACGATCACGTAGGACGGGCCGACGTCCAGCGTCGCACGCAGCGCCGGGTCTGCTTGGCCCGCCGCGATCCGCGCTGCCAGCAGCCCTTCGCTCACCAGTGTGCCGAGGAGTTGGCCGGCCGCGATCAGCGCGAGGGCCCGCATGTTGCCGAACCGGATGACGAGAAGCGCCAGTATGGCCCCGGCCAGGGCGATGCTGCGCAGACAGGCCCAGGGATCGGCGCCGAACAGGAGGGCGGAGGCGATGAGTGACTCCGCAGGGTGATCTCCCATATTGGCCAGGTTGGTCTATGCCCAGGCGTTCACCGCGTGATCACCGCCGTACGTCAGGGACGCCGCGGCGGCGAGCAGGGCGAAGCCCCAGGGCACGGGGGAAAGCCATCGGCGGGCGGGGGTCCGGGACAGATCCATGTGGCCGACCCTGGCAGAGGGTGCCCGGCCTGCGGATCTGGCCACGGAATGACCCGCTGATCTCTGTCTCTGGACAGAGGCGGATGATCGCCCTCACTGGCTAGGGTCGGATGCGTGCGAGTCATGAGGGTGAGGCATGACGCGGCGTCCTTTGCCCGGAGGCTGACACTGATTCAGCTGGTCGGGCTGGATGTGCTTTTGGCCGTGGTCCTGATGGCGTCGAACGTGTTGTGGTGGACGCTTGACACGCGCCGCGAGGGCTGGCCGGCATGGCAGACCGTGCTGACGTGCTCGTTGGGCGTGGCCGTCGCCGTCCGGCGGTTGCTGCCACTGCCTGCGCTGGCGGTGGGGTCGGTGGTGATGGCTACCGACGGCGGGCTCAGCCTGACGGGGGTGGTGGCGACTGCTTTGCTGGTGTACGGGGTGGCGGTCGCCCGACCCGCGCGTGTCGCGGCGTACGCGGGCGCGGTGGCAGGCGCCGCGCAAATCGCCTTGATGATCCCTATGCAGGGCATAACAGGCCGCCGTCGGCGCACGGCGCGAAGGCGTCAGCCACCCCATCGCCCGCGTCATGCTGGCCGCCGCACCCACCTCCGCTCAGGCCACCCGGCTGACCCGCACCCAGCTGCGGTCGCTGCTGAGAAAGGCCGGCCGCAGGAATACCATCGACGCCGAGGCGGAACGGCTCCAGACCGCGCTCCGCGCCCCGCAGATGCGCCAACTTCCGCTGGTTGAAGAGGCCATGGGCCGTCAGACCCTTGCGCTCCTACGACAACTCGACGCCGCCTGCAGCTTGGGTGGTGTCGGTCAGGGATTCGTCCAGGCCTCGGGGTCCTCCGCAAGGCTCACAACCTCGTCGGGCAGCTTGGCCGCGGCCACGTGGGCCAGGGTGACCTCGCCGAGGATCTTGCGGACGTTGGCGCGTACGGCGATCCACAGCGGCAGCAGCGACTCCGCGGGACCGCAGTACGAGAGTTCGGGTGGGCGCACTCCCCGCACCGAGACCAGGGGGCCGTCCGCGACGCGGATGACGTCTGCGATGGCGATCGACTCCGCCGGGCGGGCGAGCCGGTAGCCGCCCTTGCCGCCCCGCTGACTGACCACAAGACCGCCCCGGCGCAGGTCGCCGAGGATGCCCTCAAGGAATTTGTGCGGGATGCCCTGCGCCGCGGCGATCGCCTCGGCCTTGAGCGAGGCCTCGCTTCCTGCTGCAGCCAGCTCCAGTGCCGCCCGCACCGCATAGTCCGCCCGCGCCGAGATACGCATGCCGAGATTATCCATCAGTGTCGTATCGGCCCCCTGCACGGGTCGCCTTCCCCATCAGGCGGGGAGGACGAAGGGTGGGTGCGCGCCGTTGAGGAAGTAGTCGCCCACCTCGCGCAGTCTGTGGGCGACCGGCTCGCGCAGGGTGTGTGTCCGGGCGTTGCGCCAGAAGCGGTCGAAGCCGTGCCGCGCGGAGGCGGCGTCGGCGCCGATGACGTCCAGGGCACGGGTGGTGATCTCCTGCGCGGCCCGGGAGGCGGCGGACTCGGCCACGCTGGCGAGGACGGCGATCTCCGCGCACTCCTCGTCGTCGACATCCTCGCCCTGTACGAGGCCGCGCACCAGGGCATCCACCGCCTGCTCGGCCAGGGCGGACGCGGCACGTGCGACGACGGTGAGCTCGCCGTACACGGTCAGCGCGTACGGACCTTGCGACGGGCTGTCCGGCCAGGGCTGAGGCGACAAGGGCTGCCGGGGGGACCTCATGCCCCTTCCGCACTCGCGAACCTCGGCCAGCAGGCCCTCTGCCACGCCAAGACAGAACTGGACGGAGACCAGACGCGCGGTCGGCGCGGCCAGAGAGGCGAACGGTGACAGGACGCTCTCGTCCGGCGAGAGGGAGCCGAGCACATCGCCGGCCGCGACCGGCACGGAATCGAACTCCACGCCGCCACCGGCCGCCAGCCGCTGGCCGAAGGCGTCCCCGCTGCTGCCGCTCACGACGCCCGAGCGGGCGGGGTCGACCAGGACGGCCCACGGCTCACCGGTGCCGTACTTGGCGGCTCGAACCACCAGCCGGTCGGCGATCCCGACCCCGGTGGCATACCTCTGGTAGCCGTTGAGGAGATAGCCGCGCGACGTGGGGGTCAGGATGAGTGGTGGTTCATGTGAGGCGATACCGCCTCCCCAGAACCACTGGCCCGCCGTCGACTCCCGCTCGATGCGGGCGGCACGCGTGCGGTCGGCGAAGAACCGGGCGCTGCAGGACAGGAAGTAGTGGTTGCCCAGCAGGTGGCCGATGGCACCGTCGGCCGCGGCGACGGTCCGGATGACCGCGTAGGCCGTGCGCCAGTCCCCGCCGCCGCCCCCGAGTTCGGCCGGGGCCGGCAGTGTCAGCAGTCCCGATTCACGCAACCGCTCCACCTCGTCGAGCGGTGCCTTGCCGGCCTGTTCGCGCTCGACGGCGTCCGTGGCCAGGTCGTCGGCCAACTCACGGGCTATGTGCAGCCAGTCGGCCTGCCCGGCTCCCGCGTCGGTCGCCTCACCCGCCGTCACCGTCATGCCCTCACCCGCTTCATGCGACTGCGACCGTCGCTACAGCTCAGTGCTGTGGTCATGGCGTCTTCCTTCAGGGGACCGAGGACGACGCGGTGCCCGGCGAGGCGATCTGGGAGTACAGCGGTGCGCAGTGACGCGTCGGCTTCATCATCCTCACGCTCCTCTTCGACCACCGTCAACACTTTCCTAGTAATTCGATAGGAAAACTAGGAAAGCCCGGGGTCTTCCGGCTGATTCGCGCTCCCGGATGGCGAGTTCGCGATGGCGGGCGGCCGGGTGGTCGTCCTTGACCCCGGGGGCTGCCGACCGGACCGTGGAGGCGTTCGCGGAGCGTGACGCCGCCGGACGGAGCCGGGATCCTGCCGCGGCTGCGCCGGGACGACGAGGTCGAGGAAGTCGGCGAAGGTGCCGAGGGTGGCGGTGTAGGCGAATTGAAGCCGTCGAACCTCGGCATCGTCGGCGATCACCTAGGTCATCACGCGGTCCCAGCACCGGCGAAGGGGACCTCGGCGGCGGGGGCCACCTGCTGCCCGTACGGGTGCCGCCACAGACCCTGCGCCTGAAGCTTCGGCAGCACGCCCTCGCCGAACCAGTACGCCTCCTCCAGATGCGGATACCCGGAGAAGATGAACTCCTCGATGCCCAGGGCCGCGTACTCCTTGATCCGCTCGGCGACCTCCTCGTGGCTGCCGACCAGAGCCGTGCCCGCGCCGCCGCGCACCAGGCCGATGCCCGCCCACAAGTTGGGGTGGATCTCCAGCCCGTCCCCGCTCCCGCCCCCGTGCAGGGCCAGCATCCGCTGCTGGCCCTCCGACTCACTGCGGGCAAGCCCGGCCTGGACCTGCCGCACGGTCTCCGCGTCGAAGCCCGCCAGCAGCCGCTCCGCCTCGGCCCAGGCCTGCTCGGAGGTATCGCGGGTGATGACGTGCAGCCGGATGCCGAAGCGGACGCTGCGACCCTCCTGCGCGGCGAGCTTTCTGATCCAGGCGATCTTCTCGGCGACCTGGGCCGGCGGCTCGCCCCAGGTGAGGTAGACGTCGACATGCCTGGCGGCGACCTCTCCCGCGATGGGCGAGGAGCCCCCGAAGTACACCTCGGGAACGGGGTCGGGCAGCCGGGCGAGCCTGGCGTCCTCGACCTGGAGGTGCTCGCCGTGCAGATCGACGGTCTTGCCCTGCCACAGCCCCCGGACGATTTCCAGGAATTCGCCGGTACGGCGATACCGCGCGTCCTTGTCCAGGAAGTCGCCGTAGGCCCGCTGTTCGTGGCTCTCGCCGCCGGTTACGACGTTGAGCAGGAGCCGTCCGCCGGTCTGCCGCTGGAAGGTGGAGGCCATCTGGGCCGCGAGCGTCGGCGAGACGAAGCCGGGGCGGAAGGCGACGAGGAACTTCAGGCGCTCGGTGTTCTGGCTGACCATGGCGGTGGTCAGCCACGCGTCCTCGCACCACGCGCCGGTCGGCGTGAGCGCGCCGACGAAACCCAGGTCTTCGGCGGCGCGGGCGATCTGGCTCAGGTAGGCGACCGTCGGCGGCCGGTCCCGCCCGGACTCCGTGGCGGGGGTGCCGTGGCCGCCGCCGACGACGTGGCGGCTGTCGCCGTTGGTGGGCAGGAACCAGTGGAAGGTGAGGGACACGTGGGGGCTCCGATCGGATTTCGTCAGCGTTCGTCAGAGGAGGCCGTGGCGGGGCGGCCTGGTGCCGCCCAGCACATAGCGGCCGATGTGCTGGACCTTCCAGCGGGCCGGGTCGTGCAGGGTGTGGGTGCGCGCGTCGCGCCAATGGCGGTGCAGGCCCAGGGAGTCGAGCGCCGAGCGGGTGCCGGAGACCTCGAACAGGGCGCTGGCGACCTCCACGGCGGCCTCGGCCGCCGTCACTTTCGCGGTGGCCACCGCGATCGAGGCCTCGGCGGCCGAGTCGTCGGTCAAATCGGCGCGGGCGTCGTCCACCGCGCGGGCGGCCTCGCGGAGCAACGCTTGGGCAGCCCGTTGTCTGATCGCCAGTTCGCCGAACCGCTGGATCAGCAGCGGATCCTCCGCGGCGGTCGCGTGCCCTTCGGCGGCGCTCTCGAACCAGGGGCGGCTCTTCGTACGGACGAACTCCACCGCCTCGGCCAGCGCCCCGGAGGTGATCCCGGCATCGATGGCCGCGTGCAGCAACTGAGCTACCGCACCGTGGAGTTGGGGTCCTTGGAAGGTGAGGTGGTGGGGCACCACGCGGTCGGCGGGCACGGGCACCGACTCCAGGCGGACGGTTCCGCTGGCGGTGGTGCGCTGTCCCATGCCGTCCCAGTCGTCCACGACCGTGAGGCCGGGCGCGTCGCGCGGTACGTACGCCACCTGCAGGGTGTCGTCCTCGGTGCGGGCGAGGACGGGGATCCAGTGGGCGAACAGCGCGCCCGTGGAGTAATGCTTGACGCCGTCGAGGACGTACGACCCGTCCGGGCGCCGGGCGAGGCGGGTGCGGATGTCCTGGACGTGTTGGGTGCCCGCCTCGGACTGGGCGTTGCCGAACCGCCTGCCCGCCAGGACCTCGCCGAAGAAGAACTCCTGCTGTTCGTCGGTTCCCTGCCGGCGCAGCACGCCCACGTACACGAAGTGGCTCTGCGGGATCTGGGCCAGGCTGGCGTCGGCGGCGGCCAGCAGTCGGAAGATCTCGGCGAGCGTGTCCGCACGGATGTCCGCGCCGCCGAACCGGGTGGGCACGGTCACGGCGAGCAGCCCGGAGGCGGACAGCCGCTCCAGCTCCGCGTGCGGGAGCCTGCGCCGCGCGTCCCGCTCGGCGGCGCCCTTGCGGAAGTCCCCGGCCAGCTCCGCGGCCACGGCGAGGGCCTCGGCGTCGTCCGCGATGACGTGCGCGGCGCTCATCCGGCGGCCGCCAGCAGTGTCGTCCGGCCGCCCAGCGCGGCCGAGAACTGGTCCGTGACCTGCGCCAGCGCCTCGGCCGATCCCGGCGCGACGGTCAGCGTGCCGTCCTCGCCCACCGTGACGTCCTTGTCGAGGGTGAACCAGCCCGGCGTGATGTGCGCAGGCCCCATGGAGGACAGGACCGGACGCAGGGCGTAGTCGATGGCCAGGACGTGGGCGGTGGTGCCGCCGGTGGCCAGCGGCAGGACCGTCTTGCCCGCCAGGGCGTACTGCGGCAGCAGGTCGAGCAGGGACTTCAGCAGCCCGGAGTAGGCGGCCTTGTAGACGGGAGTACCGATCACCACCCCGTCCGCCTGCTCGAACAGGGCGGTGGCCCGGACGATCGCCGGGTGACCGAAGTCGGCCCCGAGCAGCGCCTCGGCAGGCAGGGTACGAACGTCCAGCGCGATCACCTCGTGTCCCTGCGCGATGAGCCGCTCGTCCAGGTGGCGCAGCAGCCGAGCGGTGCGGGAGGTGGCGGAGGGGCTTCCGGAGACGGACAGGATGGTGGCCATGGGAGGACCTTTCGGTTCGTCGTTTCGTGTGCGGGCCACGGTCAGGCGTGGGCGGCGGCGGGCTCGGACTCGGCTTCCTGTGCCTCCAGTTCGCGCACCAGGGGCAGCACCCGCCTGCCGAAGTACTCGACCTCCTCCAGGTAGTGCAGGAAGCCGAGGAGGAAGAGGTCGACGCCCAGCCGCTTGTAGGCGACGATCCGCTCGGCGATCTGCTCGGGGGTGCCGATCAGACCCGTGCGGAAGCCGTCGTTGTACTGGACGAGGTCCTCGAACGTGGAGTCCTGCCACATGCCCTTGCCGTCGCCGGTGGACGGACCGGCCTGCTGGACGGCGTCGCGGAAGCCGTGCACGGCCTGGGTGTCGGCCTTGGCCACGATTTCGCGGAGAGTCTCACGGGCCTCGGCCTCGGTGTCGCGAGCGATGAGGAAGCCGTTGAGGCCGAACTTCGGCGGGGTACGGCCCGCTTGGGCGGCGGAGGCACGGACGTCCTGGATCTGCTCGGTGACGCCGTCGAAGTCCCTGCCGTTGGAGAAGTACCAGTCGGAGACGCGGCCGGCCATGGCACGGGCGGCGGTGGAGTTGCCGCCCTGGAAGACCTCCGGGTGCGGGCGCTCGGGGGTGTTCAGCGGCTTGGGCTTGAGGGAGAAGTCGCGCAACCGGTAGAAGTCACCGGCGAGTTCGGCGTGGTCCTCGGTCCAGATCTTGCGCAGAGCGCGGATGAACTCCTCGGAGCGCCGGTAGCGCTCGTCGTGCTCCAGCCAGGGCTCGCCAAGAGCGGTGAACTCGCCCTTGAACCAGCCACTGACCACGTTGACGGCGAAGCGGCCGTGCGACAAGTGGTCGGCGGTGGCGCCGAGCTTGGCGAGGACGCCCGGGTGCCACAGGCCTGGATGCACGGCGGCGATGACCTTGAGCCGCTGGGTGGCGAGCAGCAGGGCCAGACTGAAAGTGGTCGACTCGTGCTGGTACTCGGCGCCGTAGCTGGCCATGTAGCGGACCTGGCTGAGCGCGTAGTCGAAGCCGTTGTTCTCGGCGAGGACGGCGAGTTCGCGGTTGTAGTCGTAGCCCCAGTCGGTGCGCTGCTCGATCTTGCTGGTGACCAGACCGCCGCTGACGTTCGGCACCCAGTAGGCGAAGCGGACGGGATCGGATCCGGGGTATGCGGAGGATGCGGGCATGGGAACTCCTGGCAGGGAATGCTGCGCGGGCAGGACGAACGAACTCCGCGGAATTCAGGCACGCTGGAGCGGCGTTTACGAGAAAGCCGTCGTCACGACGGAAATGAGCCGGGACCGGAATTCCCGGAAGGAAGCCACAGAGGGAGCGAGTGGGAGGGTTTCCCTCGGGTGCGCTCAGACCCGACAGCGACAGAAGGCGCTGGAAACACGCGCAAGGTCGACGTGGCGCCGCCGCGTGAGGTCCTGTCGCTTCATGCCACCGATCGAACCAGGTGGGAGTCCGGCCGGTCAAGAATGCCCGGATGTGATTCCACATGGTGAGAGTCGGTATTCACGAGGTTGTGACAGGGATTCCCTTGAACCCGGTCCCGGGAGGGCGCAGTCTCCTGTTCGTGCGTATCGAACAGCTCGAATACATCGCTGCCGTCACACGGCTCGGTTCGCTGCGGCGTGCCGCCGAGGAACTGCACCTGTCCCAGCCGGCGCTCAGCGAGACCGTACGCAATCTGGAGCGCGAACTCGGCGTGGACCTGCTGGAGCGCAAGCGGTCCGGCGCGAAGATGAGCGACGAGGGACGCGAGCTGCTGCCGCACATCATGAGCGTGCTGGACGCGGTCGACCGGCTGCGCGGCGCTGCCGGCGACCAGCACCGCATCAGCCGCATGGTCCGGCTCGGGACGGTGAACACAGCCACCGTCCCGCTGGTCATCCCGACCGTGCGCGAGTTCCGGGCCTCGCACCCGGTCACCCAGGTGGAGTTGGTCGGCGCGCAGCAGGCCGACATCCACCTCGGGCTGTTGGAGGGCGCATTCGACCTGGGACTGGTGAACTACCTCCGGGGCGACGACATGCCGCCCGGCTTCGAGACGACGGAGTTGCTCTGCGGCCGGCCGGTGGTGTGCGTGCGTCCGGACAGTCCGCTGGCGGCCATGGATGCGGTGGACGCGGACAGTCTCCTGGCCGAGCCGCTGGTCGTGATGCGGTCCGGCTATGTGATGCACCGTTTCGTGCACCGGCTGCTGCGCGGCCGGACTCCGTCCTTCTCGTACTCCACCGACGGCGCGGAGATGGGCAAACTGATGGTGGCCGAGGGGCTGGGGGCCACAGTGCTGCCGGACTTCAGCGTCGTCGGCGACCCGCTGGAACGACGGGGCGCGATCACTGTGCGGCCACTCGCGGGGGATGCGACCGACGTACTGCTGGTACTGCAGCGCCGCCATTCCGGCTCCGTTCCGCGGGCGGTCCGCGACCTGCACGAACTCTTCGTGCGCAACGCTCAGGCGCACGGCGCTTCTTCGCGACGGCTGACGGAGGGGTGATCCTGTGCTCATCGTCATGGGTGGCCCGCCCGGCACCGTCTCGGCGTCGGGGCCTTTGGTGACGGCAGGCGCTTTGAGGCTGAGTTCCGTCATGCGGCCACCGCCAGTACGCTGCTGTAGTGCGAGGCATCGCCGACGAGCTGCTCGCTGCAGCGGCCGTCGACACCGGCCGGCACCTCTCCGGCGACCGTCACCCGGTTGAGGCGGCGCGGGTGGTCGTCGTAGTTGTCCACCCCGTAGTGCTGGGTGATCCGGTTGTCGAAGATCAGCAGCTGGTTCGGGGACCAGGTCCAGCGCAGGATGTTCTCCGGACGCGTCACGTACGACTGGAGGAGGCGCAGCAGATCGACCGACTCGCCGCTCGACAGGCCGACGATCCGCTTCGCGAACCCGCCGATGAACAGCCCGCGTTCGCCCGTCAGCGGATGCACCCGCACGACGGAGTGCTCCGCCTCGTACGGCGTCGACACGAAGATGCGGTCGTACTCCTGCCGTTGTGCCGTCGTGGCCGAAGAGCGGGCGTAGTCGTACTGGTTGGTGTGCACGACGCGCAGCGTGTCCCCGAGGGCGCGCAGCGGTTCGGGCAGGTCGCGGTAGGCCGCGGCGGCGTTGGCGATGAGCGTCTCGCCGCCGTACGGCGTGGTCACGATCGACCGGAGCGTGGTGAGCTGAGGCGGGTTGACCACGAAGGTGACGTCCGTGTGCCACTCGTTGGCCTTGGACGTCTCGCTGTCGACGGCGAGCACGTTCGTCGTGCCGTCGGCGGCCGGCACGTTGGGGTGGGCGGTGGTGAGTTCGCCGAACCACCGGCCCACGCGCTCCTGGCCGGCGTTGTCGAGGTTGACGTCATCGAAGACGATCGATCGCCTTGCGCTCGTTGAGGGAGTCACGGAGCGCCGTGACCGTCGAGAGATCGGGGGTCGCCGTGAGGTCGACGCCCTCCACGACCGCGCCGATGCGGCCGGTGAGCTTACGGATGGACACAGGCATGAGGGAGTCCTTCTCGGGAGGAAGTGGGCGCACAGCTGAGAGCTGGGTGCTCCGTGCGGCGATCGGAGAGCGGAGAGCGTGAGTGAACGGCCGACGCGCGAGCCGATCGACGGGAGATCGGGCAGTCGGCGCGATGGCAACGCAGGGGAGACCGAACCTCAGTCTGTGCGGAGCGCGCGGAAGAGGTGAGGCTGGAGGAGCGGTCGCTCAGGAGGCGGACACCGCGATCCCACAGGACGGCGCTGCATTACGGGCGGTTTCGGACCGCCTCCGCACGACGCGCACCGTCGGTGCGCACCGGTTCCCGCCGGGGACCACTTACCGGGTCAGCGACAACAAAACGCGCTGGAGACGTGCGCCAGATCGATGTGGCGCCGCCGAGTGAGCTCCACGCGCGGGTTCACGGCACGGGAGTTCAGCAGAGGTCCACCACGTTGGTCAATAACTTTCCGGACAGGTCTTGCATAGCGGACACGGGACCGGCGTGAACGCTGCGGGCAGCCGTACTTGCCTTTGACGCGCACCTCAGGGGCTATCGTCTGCGCGCCCGCACCGGCCGGTCGTCCCGCTCGGACCGCTTCACTTCTCCCGAACAGGAGCCCCCCATGGCCACTCCCCTGCCGTCCGCCACCCGCGAGATCCGGCTTGTCACTGCCCCTGAGGGGCTGCCCGGCCCCGAGCATTTCGCCGTCGTCACAGCCACTGCCCACGCCCGGCCCCGGTCAAGTCCTCGTCCTCAACCGGTACTTCCTTGTATTCCCTGTGCTGCGCACCCTGTATTCCCTGTGCTGCGCACCCTGATCGGAGGCGCACTCGAGGGAGTACCGCTGCCGCCGGTCAACGCCGGTGACGTGCTTTTCGGCCCCGCTGTCGGCGAGGTCGTCGGCGCGGGCCCGGGCAGTCCGCTGCAGCCGGGAGACACCGTCACGCACCTGCTCGGGTGGCGCGAGCACGCGCTGGTGGCCGCAGGCGACTGCGCCCCGGTCGGCGATGTGCTGTCGGAGGCGGTCGCCCACCTGTCGTCGGGTCGGCCGCCTACGGTGCGCTCACCCGGCTCGCCGACGTCCGTCCCGGCGACACCGTCCTGGTCACGGGGGCGGCGGGCGCGGTCGGGACCCTGACCGGTCCGGTCGCCGGGCTGCTGGGCGCCGGGAAGGTCATCGGCAGTACCCGCTCCCCGGCCAAGGCCGAGCGGCTGCGCACCGAACTGGGCTACGGCTCGGTGGTGGTGTCCGGTGACACGATCTTCACGGGCACGGCCGCCTCGTCGTCGAACCACTGGTCGAAGCAGCCCTCGTCCTGTCCGAGGGCCGCCGCGAGCGCCCGCAGCACCTCACGGCTCACCCGCAGCGCTTGCGCCTGCCAGCGCGACACGATGTCCTTCAGCTCCGGCAGCGTGAAGAAGTGGCGTGCCGCGCTCAGCACCTCCTCCCGCAGTGCTGCGGGGACGCCGTTCCCGGTGACGTAGGACAAGCCCACCTCATGTGCGGCGGAGCGGAGTTCGGCGCGGAAGGCGTCGCGGTCGGCGTCCGGGGCGTGGAAGCGAGAGATGTCGATGACAGACAGGGCTGTGGACTGGGCCATGGGGGTTTCATTCGCGGCAGGGCGGACGCGTGCGCCCCACAACTGCGCCCGGAGAGCGGCTGTCTGAGGGCAAGAGAAAGCTGCAGGCAGAGAGAAGAAGAGCTTGATCGCGAGCCGTCGAACCGCGATCAGCAACAGACCTCGTCGAACTGATCGGCGCGGCGGCTCACCCAGAACGGGTCGAGCAGCACCGTGTGCGCCGGGCCAGTGGTCGTCATGGCCGGATAAAAGCACAACGGGAGAGGTGCGTCCACCACGCGTCCCAGCGCATGAGATGCCCCTCCGCCATGGTCGACCTTGACACTCACAGGGGCGGGCGACGTACGTTGAAGGGGAAAGTTCCTGACAGGTGGAGGCTTTGATGCACGTACTGGGCGCGGCACCGCGCGGTGCGTGCACCGGTGCGCGGCTCATCACCCGGCGGCATGTCGACTACTGCCGTACCTCCTCCGCCGCCTGTCCTTCCGTACACGCCTGACCCCTGCCGGCCGTCCCGTCGGCTGTCTCGTCGTGGCCCTGTGGCCGCGGGTTTCTCGTGTTTCCCGGAAGGAACTCCCATTGTCCGGCCCTGCCCTGCACCTCGCCGTCGAGATCGACGGCGACGGCGCCCACCCCGCGGCCTGGCGCCGCGCCGCCCACTCCCCCGATCAACTGCTCACACCGCGCCGCGTGGCCCAGGTCGCCACCATCGCCGAGAACGCCGGGTTCACGCTGATCACGCTGGACGACGGCGTGCTGCCGCCCGGCGCCTCACCGGATCCGGTGGGCCGTATCGGCGCGGTGGAGCGGGCAGCCTTCATCGCGGCGTCCACGAGCACCATCGGGATCGCGCCCGTCGTCCCGGTCACGTATGCCGAACCCTTCCATGTCTCCGGCCAGCTGGCGTCCCTGGACCACATTTCCGCCGGTCGCGCCGGGTGGGTGGTGACGGAGGAGGAGCGTGCCGAGGCGGCGCGTGCCTGGGGGCGGCAGCTGATCGCCGACGCCGCCGCACGGGCCCGGGAGTCCCGTGACGGCGTGGAGGTGGCCCGCGCCCTGTGGGACTCGTGGGAGGACGACGCGGTCATCCGGTCCGTGGCCACCAGCCGCTACCTCGACCGCGAGCGGCTGCACTACATCGACTTCACGGGCGAGGCGTATGCCGTCAAGGGCCCGGCGATCGTGCCGCGCCCGCCTCAGGGGCAGCTTGTCGTCCTGGGCAGGCCGGACCGGGTTCCCGCCGCACAGCTCGACGTCGCTCTCGTCGAAGGGCGCGAACTCGCGGAAGTCGCCGCGGCCGCTGCCGCCGCCGGTACGCCCCGCGTCTTCGCCGAGGTCGACGTGGCGCTGGACACCCCGCAGGCCTCGGCCGCCGAGCGCGTCGCCGACCTGGAACGGCACGCGTCGTGGACCGACCGGAGGTGGCTGCGTCACGTCGGCTCGGCGGACCAATTGGTCTCACTGCTGGCTGAGTTGAGCCGTCACGTCGACGGCGTACGGCTGCACCCGCTGGTGCTGGACGAGGACCTGCCCGTCCTCTCCCGCCTCGTCCTGCCGGCCCTGTCCGAGCGACGCCTCGTCGCCCGCCCGCTGCCCGGTACGTCCCTGCGCTCGACCCTGGGTCTGGAGCGCCCCGCCAATCGCTTCGCAGCCATGGCCGCGGCCGCCCAGGAGGATGCCCGATGACCCGCACCGAC
The DNA here is from genome assembly GCF_001636945.3 of Streptomyces sp. FXJ1.172. Taxonomy (NCBI): domain Bacteria; kingdom Bacillati; phylum Actinomycetota; class Actinomycetes; order Kitasatosporales; family Streptomycetaceae; genus Streptomyces; species Streptomyces sp. FXJ1.172. Next base: position 776,879 of record NZ_CP119133.2, read on the forward strand.
CCCCTCGACGTCCCCCGGCCACACGCCCAGCTGCACTTCGGAGTGTTCTTCCAGGGCGTCAACCACTGGACCATCTGGTCCGCCCCCGACAGCGGCTCCCAGATCGACCCTGCCTCCTTCCGCCGGGTCGCCCAGACCGCCGAACGGGGCCTGTTCGACGCGTTCTTCCTCGGCGAGGGACTGCGGCTGCGCGAGGTCGACGGCAGAATCCATGACCTCGACGTGGCCGGACGGCCGGACGCCATCACCCAGCTCGCGGCGCTGGCCGCGGTCACCCACCAGATCGGCCTGGTCTCCACCTCCAACTCCACCTTCAACGAACCCGCCGATCTGGCCCGCCGCCTCTCCGGACTCGACCTGCTCTCCGAGGGCCGCGCCGGCTGGAACGTGGTGACCACGGACAACGCCTGGACCGGCGCGAACTTCCGCCGCGGCGGCTACCTCGACCACGCCGACCGCTATCGGCGCGCCGAGGAGTTCCTCACCGTCGCCCGCGCGTTGTGGGACGGCTGGGGGGACGGAGCAATCGCCGACTCCGCGGGTGCACGGGAATGGTCGGTGCCCGGTGCCGTACACCGAGTACGGCACCGCGGAGCGCAGTTCGACGTCGACCTCGCCCCGACCCTGCCGCGCAGCGCCCAGGGCCACCCGGTGATCTTCCAGGCCGGTGACTCCGGCGAGGGACGCGACTTCGCCGCCCGCAACGCCGACGTCATCTTCTCCGCGCACGGCAACGTCTTCGACGACGCACTCGCCTTTGCCGAGGACATACGCACCCGTCTGCGCGCCGTCGGCCGACCCGACGACGACCTGCGGATCCTGCCCGGCACCGAGATCATCATCGGCGCCACCGAGGAGGAGGCCCAGGAGAAGAAGCGCTGGATCCGGCTCCAGCAGGTCACACCCGCCACGGCGCTGGGGATCGCCGGACTGCTGTGGGGCATCGACCTGTCCGACCGCGACGCCGACGGCCCGCTGCCCAACGAGGATCCGGTCGTCACCGAGAACGACGGCTCCTTCGGCGCCCGGCGCATCACCGACCCGCGCGCGGTTGTGGCCGAATGGCGGGCGAAGGCGGAGGCGCACGGCTGGTCGCTGCGCGAGACCGTCATCGCGCTCGGCCCACAGCGCGGGCACGTCGGCACCCCGTCCGGCCTGGCCGACAAGTTCGCCCACTTCGTGCGGCACGGCGCGATCGACGGCTTCAACGTCACGCCCTACCTCATCCCAGACGGCCTCGACGACATCGTCGACCTGCTCGTCCCGGAGCTGCAGGACCGCGGGATCTACCGCACCGAGTACAGCGGCACCACCCTGCGCGAGCACCTCGGCCTGCGCGCACCCCTCACCCACAGGTCCGCACCGGACCGACGACAGGCGGGCTGAGCCTCCGAGCCGGCCCTTGTACACATGACTGACAAGAAGCTGTCACACGCCGACCGGAATGCGGGTTCGGACGACGCCCGTTCTGACTGACATGACTGTTGGAGTAGCGCTCAACGCGTCCGACGCGCCGAACCAGGTCGACGCCACCGTCCAACTGGCCCGGGAAGCCGCCGAGTTCGGTGTCACGTCGGCCTGGTTCGGGCAGACCTTCGGCGCGGACTCACCCCAGCTCGCGGGGATCGTCGGGCGCGAGGTGCCCGGACTGCAGGTCGGCACCTCCGCTATCCCCGTCTTCGGTCGACACCCGCTGCTCGTCTCCAGCCAGGCCCAGACCGCCCAGGCCGCGACCCACGGCCGCTATCACCTCGGTCTGGCTCTGGGCACGAAACTGCTGACGGAGACGGGCTTCGGCCTGCCTTTCGAACGACCCATCGCCCGGCTGCGCGAATTCCTCACCGCCCTGCGGCAGTTGACCAAGACCGGTACGGCCGACTTCCACGGCGAGCTGCTCACCGCCACCACACCGATCCCGGCGCGGGTACCAGGTGCCGAGAACGGCGTCCCCCTGCTCGTCGCCGCGATGGGGCCGCAGGCTCTGCGGGCCAGCGGCGAGCTTGCCGACGGAATCCTGCCCTATCTGGCAGGACCGCGCGCCCTGGCGGACCACATCGTGCCCGCCCTGAACGCCGCGGCCGAGGCCGCAGGCCGCCCCGCGCCCAGGATCGTGGCCCTGGTGCCCGGCGTGGTCACGGACGATGTCGACGCGGTGCGGGCCAAGGCCACCCAGAACCTCGCCTTCTACGAACAGATCCCCTCCTACGCGCGAGTCATCGAACTCTCCGGCGGCGGGCGGGCCGCCGACCTGGCCGTGATCGGCGACGAGAAGACGGTCGAGGCCGAGGTACGCCGTTACCGCGACGCCGGCGCCACCGAGGTCGTGTTCTCGGGCACCGAGATCGCGGGAGAAGCCGATCGCCGACGCACCTGGCGACTCCTCGGCGAACTGGCCGGCTGAGTACACCCGTCCGCTCGACAACCCCCTGTATCCCCTGCCCGAAGGCCCCCCGGCACAAAGGAGATTCCCCATGACCACCGAGGCCGCCACCACGGACCTCCACGCCTTCACCGAGACCTGGCTGGAGTGGTACCGAGCCCAGGAGGCCCGGCTCGCCGCCCCTCACGGGTTCCTGGCGATCACCGGCCTGCACTGGCTCGACGACCGACCCCAGCGCTTCCCGGACGCGCCCGGCGCGTGGCGCACCGGCCCCGAAGGCGTCGTCGTAGACCTCGACGACGCCGAGGAATTGGTCGTCGACGGGGCGCCGGTGCGCGGCGAGCACCGCTTCGGCGTGCTTCCCGAGCGCGGCGGCGTCGACGCCCTCTGGGGAGACGCCGTCATCGAGGTCGCCAGGCGCGGCGGCCAGGACATCGTGCGCCCCCGGCACCCGGACGCGCCGCTGCGCACGGCTTTCACCGGAACGCCTGCCTACGCCCCCGACCCGCGCTGGGCCGTGACGGGCCGCTACATCCCCTTCGACACTCCGCGGCCGACCACCGTGGGCGCTGCGGTCGAGGGCCTTGAGCATGTCTACGACGCCCCGGGCAGAGTCGAGTTCGAACTCGACGGGCGCCCGCTGTCGCTGACCGTGTTCCCCGGCCACGGTGCGGGACGGCTGATGGTGCTGTTCACCGACGAGACCTCCGGGGTCACCACCTACGCCGCCAACCGGGCCCTGGCCCTCGATCCGCCCGCCGCCGACGGTACGGTCGTCCTGGACTTCAACCGTGCCACCAACCTGCCGTGCGCCTACACGGACCTGGCCACCTGCCCGCTGCCCCCAGCCGAGAACCGGCTGCCGGTGGCGATCGAAGCCGGCCAGAAGATCCCCCGCGAGCGCGGCGGCTCCTGAGCTGGGCGCACTCTCGCCCCGACTCCCCGTACAAGGCGTCCTTTTGCGCCATTGACGTACCGACAAGACCGCTCCGTACGATCACGAACGGCATTGAGTGTCAGCGTCAAGCCCTGGCTCGCTGACCGGCAACCCTCCCACGCGGTGGGGTGCTCCAGGTGAAAGCCCGGCGGGATCACCGATGATGTCCGCAAGCGCGTGACCCGTGACCGGGGCCGGATATATGGAGGACCGATATGCGGCACGGTGGTGACCTCAGCGCCCGCTTCGCCGGCACCACCGTGTTCTCCCGGCTCTCGCGCCGGCGTCACATCGACCTCAAGCGCTCGACGAGCTGTCTCTGTCAGGCCTGACGGGCCTTCCCGCCGCTGGTCGCAGTACGGCACCTGTCGTCGCCGCACCCGCCTGCGCCTGATCTCCGTCTGTCTTTGATCCCCCCTTTCGCTCTGATCCCCCCTCTGCACAGCGCTCCCCCGGCACCGGCGTCGCGCCGGCCGGGGCCGCACGCCCACGCACGGCCGTGCCCTGCACCACATCCGTGCCTGGTGACACGAGCAGGAGAAGCCCTCCGTGACTGCACTTTCCGATGTCAGAACCTCCCGGTGGGCGGCACTGACCGCCGTCGTGACCACCAGTGTTCTGCTGACCGCCTGCGGCTCCGGCGGCGGCGGTTCCGGCAGCGGCGCCGGGCAGCCCAAGTCCGGCGGCACCCTGACCTTCGCGGTGGGTTCGGACGCCGGCTGCGTGGATCCGCAGCAGGTCGCCAGCAACGAGACCATCTACTCGGTGCGCCAGATCGTGGACTCCCTGACGGACCAGGACCCGAAGACCGCCAAGATCGTGCCGTGGCTGGCGAAGAGCTGGAAGGTCAGTTCCGACGCCACGACGTTCACGTTCCATCTGAGGTCGGGTGTCACCTTCAGCGACGGCTCGAAGCTGACCGCGCAGGCCGTCAAGGACAACTTCGACGCGGTGCCGAAGCTCGGCGCCCTGGGGACTCTCGCCGAGGGCTACCTGAGCGGCGTCAAGAGCACCACGGCAGTCGACCCGCTCACCGTCAAGGTGACGTTCAGCCAGCCCAACTCCCAGTTCCTGCAGGCCACTTCGACCCATTCGCTGGGGATCGAGTCGTCGGCGAGCGTGAGGGAGACCCCGCAGCGTACGGGCCGGAGGCCTCCAGTCCGGCCAGGTCGACGCGATCAGCAGCGTCGGCAAGGCCAACGAGACGGCGCTCAAGGGCGGTCAGGTCACCCTGCAGCGACGGGCCAACCCCGGCGTCGTGTTCGGTCTCGGCCTCAACAACTCACGGCCGGTCCTGAAGGACGCGCGAGTGCGCCAGGCGACCCTGTACGCCGTCGACCGGCAGCAGATCGCGGACACCGTGTTCCCGACCGGCACCCAGCCGGCGACCAGCGTCCTCGCCCACACCACACCCGACTACACCAGCCTCGCCTCCGACCTGGCGTCCGACGCGGCCAAAGCCAAGTCGCTGCTGGACGCGGCCGGCTGGAAGACCGGCAGCGACGGCATCCGCACCAAGGACGGCAAGAAGCTGAGCCTGACCATCGACTGGATACCCAACTCGGCCACCAACCAGCCCGCGTTGGAACTGATCCAGCAGCAGCTCAAGGCCGTCGGTGTCGACGTGTCCCTCAAGCAGCTCCAGGTCACCCAGCTGGCGCCGACGCTCCAGTCCGGCGTCTGCGACGCGGCCTGGGGGAACGTCACCCGTGGCGACCCGGACATAGCACCGGCTTGTCGAAGCCGTACTCGTGCCGCAGGGCGTGGCGTACCTGTTCATCTCGCACGACCTGGCCGTCGTACGGCAGATCGCACACCAGGTCGCCGTCATGCGGGCCGGCCGCGTCGTCGAGACAGGCCCGCCGGAGAAACTGTTCACCAGCCCCCGCCACGAGTACACCCGACAGCTGCTCGCGGCCATCCCCGGCGGCCGCGTCCCCACCCCCGGCGCCGAGACCACCACGAGCTGAGGACCAAGGTCGCATGAGCACACCCACCATCACCTCACTAGCCCTTCTCACCCCGGGCAACTTCGCCGACGACGACCCGTACATCGGCCTGGAGGAGACACTCCAGCTCTTCGAGTACGGCGAACGGCTCGGCTACGACGGCGCCTGGATCCGCCAGCGCCACCTCGAACACGGCGTCGGCTCAGCTGCCGTATTCCTCGCCGCGGCCGGACAGCGCACCGAGCGGATCGAGCTGGGCACCGCGGTCATCCCGATCGGCTACGAGAGCCCCTTCCGCCTGGCCGAAGACCTGGCGCTTGCCGATGTCCTGTCCCGCGGCCGCCTCCAGGTCGGCTTCAGCACCGGCATGCCACACGCCGAACTGCTCGGCGACCTGGTGTACGACGGCGACTGGCGAGGCTTCGACCTGTCGTACGGCAGGATCGCCCGCCTCGTCGACAACCTGCGCGGCGACTATCTCGGCGGCCCGGACACGGTGATCCACTCGCCGGGCAACATCCAGCGGCCGCGGCTGCAGCCGCACAACCCGGGTCTGGTGGAGCGGGTCTGGTACGGCGGAGGCAGCGTGCGCTCGGTCCGCTGGGCCGCCGAGAACGGTCTCAACCTGCTCTCCGGCAACATCGTCTCCGGCGAGAACACCGACGACTTCACCACCGCCCAGCTGAACCTGCTCTCCGAGTACCGGCGCGGCCTGGGCGACGACCGGCCGACGGCGCGCCTAGCGCTCGGACGGGTGATCGTGCCGTTCGACAGCGCCGACGCGGCCACCCGGGCCCGTTACCGGGACTACGCGGCCAGTCGGCACGAGCGCACCCTGAAACCGCAGACCCTGGCGCCACTGGGCCCGAAGCGGTTCCTGTTCGCCCCGGACGTGGTCGGCACCGCGGAACAGATCCTGGAACAGCTGGCGGCCGATCCCGTCCTCACGCAGGTGTCCGAGCTGCGCTTGGAGCTGCCCTACGAGTTCCATCGCGAGGAGTACGAACAGATCCTGCACGACGTACGCCACCTGATCGCACCGGAGTTGGGCTGGCGCTCCGCTTCCCCGACGGTTCACAAGGCGGGCCGGTGAGTCCTGTCCCGGAGCGCCCGGTCCGGCTCGAGGTGCACACCCGCGAGCCGTTCGCCGCAGGCCACCGCTTCCCCGGCACCGGGGCGTACGAAGTGCTCACCACCACCGCCCACTACGCCGTGGACCCGAAGGCAGCCACCAACCGCGCGATCCCCGACCTCGACCTCGTGCCGCCCGACGTCACCGGCAAGGTGTGCTTCAGCGGGGACGTCGAGATCCTACGTCCGGTCGACGGCGGGCGCAGGCGGCTGTTCCTCGACTGGGGCGCTTCGGGATCGTCCGCGCCGACTACGACACGCAGCGGCGCACTCCCAAGGACAGCTACCACTGGTACAGGGCGCTGATCGCGGCACAGAAGGGATGATCGCCAGCCTGTACTTTTCTTGTGCGGCCCGTCCAGTTTTCGTGATCGGCGTCCGCCTCCAACCGTCTTACCGGGACTCCGGCGACCGCACACAGGCGACGTGGAAGTCCTCTTCGACGAGGGCGATCCACCGGGGCTGGTCGACGGCGGCGACCCGCACGCCGTGCGGACGAGGAGGTGCGTCCGGCGGCCGGACAGAACGCTCTCCCATGGCGCGGTACGGGACAAGGCCACGGCCGACTGGTGCACCGGGGAGGACAGGGGTTCTGTCGAGTCGGACGAACGTCAGCTCCGACCGGTACGGCGACCCACGTGTCCCAAGCCCTGGACTGGTTCGCGGCCACTGATCGGCTCCAGGCACCTCGCCTTTCCTCGGCGGCCTCCGGAATTCCGGGCTGCTCTCCCCCGACAGGCCCGCCGAAGGAACACGGGACGCGCCTGACCGCCGTGGCCGTGGCCTCCCCCAGCACGCATCCCAGTATCATCAACGTCCCCTGAGCATGCGAAAGCACGAACAGGTCGAACGAAGCGTGCAACTTCACCCTCGGCCCGTTCCACCGGTCTGTGGGTCGACCTTCGCGCTCGGGGCCTGATGGATGTACCGGCGCGGGCCGGTCGCGGGAGGAGTGCGCGGTGTCTTTGACCGACAAGGCCATCGAACACATCCGTGAGCTGATCCGCAGCGGTGCGCTGCCTCCGGGTTCGAAGCTGCCACCGGAGGCGGACCTCGCCGCCCAGCTGGGTCTGTCCCGCAACCTCGCCCGCGAGGCCGTCAAGGCACTGGCCGTCGCACGCGTGCTGGACGTCCGGCGAGGCGACGGAACGTACGTGACCAGTCTGGAGCCCAGCCTGCTGTTCGAGGGCCTCGTCGGAGCCGTGGAACTCCTCCAGAGCGACTCGGCCGCGCTGCTGGACTTGATGGAGGTCCGCAGGCTGCTGGAGCCGGCGGCGACCGCGCTGGCCGCCACCCGGATCTCCGACGAGCAGCTTGCCGAGGTCAAGCAACACCTGGACGCCATGCGCGAGGCCCGCGACGACGTCGAGCAGCTCAACGCCCACGACGCGGCCTTCCACCGGGCCGTGATCTCCGCGACGGGCAACAGCTCGCTGCTCACGCTCCTGGAAGGCATATCGGGCCGTATGCTGCGTGCCCGGATCTGGCGCGGGCTGGTCGACGATCAGGCCGCGGGCCGCACGCTCGGCGAACACGAGTCGATCTTCACCGCCCTCGCGGCCCGCGACGCCTTCATGAGCCAGGCAGCCGCCCTCCTGCACGTCAACAACACAGAGCAGTGGCTGCGGAAACACCTGCGCTCCTCGGAGTCACCCGTCACCGGCTCAGCGGGACGTCGACGGGGTGCTCCGGCGAAGGCCCGTCATCGCGAGGAGTGAGGAACCCCCAGGGGCCCACCTGTGGACTCCCTACCCAGCCGAAGACGGTCCCCGCCGTTCCCCGGCCAGAACTACACGAGTCGCCCAGGCAGGTGCGACCTCGACGACGCCGCCGTCGAAGGAGCCGCCGACACCGCGGAGTTGGGACCCTCACCGGTGGCACCTCGGCATCGCCGGAGGCGCAGTACTGGTACCGGCGCAGTCTGCCAGGTCAGCCAGTGGGCGCGATCGTCTGACAACAGGTGGATCTTGCTGGTCAGCCCGCCCCGTGAGCGCCCCAGTGCCTGCCGCCCATCCGCTTCCACACGTGCACCACACCCATTTTGCTGCTCGTCGTGTTCAAGACACACTCCGTCACAGAGTCGCAATGGCCCCAGGGCTCGCGCTACGCGACCGGAGCGATGCGTCACGTGCTTTCGAAATTTCGAAGGCGCCGACGCTCAGTGGCGGGGGGCCGGGCTGTGCTGCTGCGCTCGACCAGGCTGGTGGCCAGGTCCACACGCAGCGCGGACGGTGGGTTGCCGCGGGCGAGGTCGATCACCATGCGCGCGGCGACTTCGGCCATCTCGGTCAGCGGCTGGCGGACGGTGGTCAGGGGTGGGCCGACCCAGCGGGCGATGGGCAGGTCGTCGAAGCCGACCACGCTGAGATCCTCCGGGATTCGTAGGCCCAGCTCCCGTGCGGCCTCGTAGAGGCCGAGCGCCTGCAGGTCGTTGCCGGTGAAGATCGCTGTGGGCCGGTCCTTGCGGCGCAGCAGCTCCAGGCCCTCCCGGTAGCCGGTTTCGTGGTGGAAGTCGCCCTCGCGGATCAGTGCGGGATCGAAGGCGACGCCGGTCGTCTCCAGCGCGGCCCGATAGCCGTCGATCCGGGCGCGGCTGCACATCATCCGCCGTGGTCCGGCGACCATGCCGATGCGCCGGTGGCCCAGGTCGAGCAGGTGGCGGGTGGCGGCGAGGCCGCCGTTCCAGTTGGTCGTCCCGACCGCCGGCATGCCCTGACCGGGATCCCCTGCCGGGTCCATCACCACGAACGGGATGTCACGACTGGTCAGTTGCGCTTGCTGGGCCTTGTCGAGCCCGGACAGCACCAGGAGCACGCCCGTGGGGCGGCGGGCGAGCACCCCGTCCAGCCAGGGCTGCCCAAGGCTGAGCTGGCCCGAAGACTCCGACAGGACGACGCTCATTCCCTCCTCGCGGACGACGTTCTCGACCCCGCGGATGACTTCCATCGCCCAGGCACTCTCCAGCTCGTGGAACACCAGCTCCAGCAATGGGCTGGACGGGGCGCTGTTGCCGCGGCGCCGCTGGTAGCCGTACTGGTGCAGCAGTTCCTCCACCCGCTCCCGGGTGGAGGAGGCGACGTCCGGGCGGCCGTTGAGGACTTTCGAAACAGTCGGTGTGGACACTCCCGCCTCGCGCGCGATTTCGGCGAGTGTCGCCGCTCTGGTCACGATCCCTCCTGTGCTGCCCTGGTGCGCGACGTACGAAGTCCTTGCGACTGTACGGGACGAATGCCAGCTGGTCAGGGCATCGCCGTTACGCCCGTATCGAGATGGGCCTGCCAGCTCCTTGACGGCGGTCGATGTGACGCCTAGGTTTCCCGCATCATTCGGAACTTGCTTCGAAACTATCGACGGATGGCGAGCACATGGGTTCTCTTCGCGTGACCGTTCACAACAGTGCAACCCGGAACAGATTCGCCGCGGTAGCGGCAGCGACCGCGCTGGTGCTCGGTCTGACCGCCGCGTGCGGGTCCAGCGGCGGCTCCAACTCCGGGACGATCCACGTCCTCGTCTACGGGGACGCCGCGAACAAGGTCGAGAAGCAGATCGTCGACACGTTCAACAAGACCTCGAAGGTCAAGGCGGTGCTGGACACCATCCCGGGCGCCGACTACCAGCAGAAGCTCAACACGATCATCAACACCCCGCAGGCCCCGGACGTCTTCTTCAACTGGGGCGGCGGCAGCATCGCGCCCTTCGCCAAGAAGAACCTCCTGCTCCCCCTGGACGACATGATCGCCAAGGACCCGGGGCTCAAGTCCAACTTCCTCCCCTCGGTGTTCAACACCGCGGTGGTCGACGGCAAGTCCTACGGTGTCCCGATGCGGGGAACGCAGCCCGTGCTGCTCTTCAACAACAAGAAGGTCCTGGCGAGCGCCGGCCTGAGCGTTCCGCGGACCTGGGACGACCTGATCAACGACGTCAAGGTGCTCAAGGCCAAGGGCCTGACTCCGATCGCGCTCGGCGGCGGCGACCAGTGGCCCAGTCTCATGTGGTTCGAGTACGTCTTCGACCGGGTCGCCGGACCGGGCCTGTTCCAGAAGGCGCTCGCAGGTGACAAGAGCGCGTGGGCCGGCCCGGACAGCCAGAAGGCTCTGGGCATGCTGAAGCAGCTGATCGACGCCGGCGCATTCGGGAACCACTTCGACTCGGTGAAGTTCACCGACGGCGGGTCCCCGGCGCTGCTGGCCAAGGGCAAGGCCGCCTTCGAGCTGATGGGCTCCTGGGAGTACTCCACCCAGCAGTCCAACAACCCCGACTTCGCCAAGAACGACCTCGGCTACAGCGCCTTCCCGACAGTCAGCGGCGGCAAGGGCGACCCGAAGGACGTCGTCGGCAACACCAACAACTTCTATTCCGTCGTGAAGAAGACCCGGCACCCCGATGCCGTGGCGGCCTTCCTCAAGCTCATGTACTCCGACGAGTTCGTGAAGGCACAGCTCGGCATAGGCAACCTGCCGACCACCACCAACACGGCCAACTTCCTGTCCACCTCGGCCAGCCCGGACTACTCGCAGTTCCAGTTCGACCTGGTCAAGGCGGCACCGTCGTTCCAGCTGTCCTGGGACCAGGCCTACCCGCCGGCGGCGGCCACGCCGCTCCACACGGCCGTTCAGAAGTTCTTCGACGGCAAGAGCGACGCCAACGGCTTCATCCAGGCGATGCAGTCGCTGTCCAATTCCTGAGTAGGACCGATGAGTTCACTTTCTCTCGCAGCCGTGTCCGGCCGCCGCTTCAAGGCACGCCCGGCCGGCGTCGGGGTGACCCGCCCGGGCTTCGCCTGGGCGATACCCGCGACCCTCTTCTTCCTGCTGTTCGCGATCCTCCCGCTGGTGCTGGTCGCGGTGCTGTCCTTCACCAGCTGGGACGGCGTCACCGCGCCGCACTTCAACGGCCTTGCGAACTGGACCAAGCTGATCCACGACCCGGTGATGACCCAGAGCGTCTGGCTCACCCTCGTGCTCACCGTGCTCGGGATCGTGACGCAGACGCCCATCAGCATCCTGCTGGGCGTCTGGGCGGCCGGACCCCAGCGCAACCGGGCCGTGCTGTCCGCGATCTTCTTCGTCCCCCTGCTGCTCTCGGCGACCGCGGTTTCAGTCCTGTGGCGCGCCCTGCTCGACCCCAACTTCGGCATCCCGGGCCAGCTTCCCTCCCTGTTCGGCAACGGCAACCTGCTCGGCAGCCAGTCCGGTTCGATCGCGGTGCTGACCTTCGTCGGAATGTGGCAGTTCACCCCCCTGCACGCACTGCTCTACCAGGGCGGCGCCCGCGCGGTTCCGCAGGTGCTCTACCAGGCCGCGGCGATCGACGGGGCCGGCACCGTGCGGCAGTTCTTCCACATCACCCTGCCGCAACTGCGCAACACCATGATCACCTCGATGATCCTCATGGTCGTCGGCGGGCTCACCACCTTCGACACGGTCCTGATCCTCACCCAGGGCGGCCCCGGCACGGACACCACGGTCAGCGCCTACTACATGTACGAGCAAGGCTTCAAGGAATACGACTTCGGCGCCGGCTCGGCCATCGCACTGGTCCTGGTCGTGGTCGCCACCCTCATCTCCCTGGCCGTGGTCCGGCTCTCCGGCTACGACAAGATGCGCAGCACGGCGGAGGGGATCTGATGCGACAGCGCCCCAACTACCTTGCGGGGCTGGGCTCCCTGATATGGCTCGCCCTGGTCGGTCTGCCGCTCTACGTGCTGCTGATCGCGACCCTGCGCACCACCTCCAACTACTCCAGCCAGGGCCCGCTGAGCTTTCCGTCGCAGCTGACCCTGAGCAACTATTTCAACGCGTTCTCCAACGGCTTCGGCCAGGACTTCCTCAACACCCTGATCGTCACCGTCAGCGTCGTCGGCATCGTGCTGGTGGTGGTGCCGCCGCTCGCCTACGCCATCGTGCGCGCCCAGGGCCGGACCATCACCGTCGTCTTCCGGTTCTTCCTGCTGGGACTCGCGATCCCCGCGCAGGCGGTGATCGTTCCGATGTTCTACGTGATCAGCCAGGCCGGGCTCTATGACCACCTGATCGGCGTCATCCTGCCCACCGCCGCGTTCTCGCTGCCGGTATGCACCCTGGTACTGACCGGGGCGATGCGCGACATCACCCCCGACCTGTACGAAGCCATGGCGATGGACGGAGCCTCCCCGCGGCGGGTCTTCAGGCAGCTGGTCCTGCCGCTGTCGAAAGGCGGGCTCTCCTCCATCGTCGTCTTCTCGGCCCTGCAGGCCTGGAACGGCTTCCTCTTCCCGCTGATCCTCACCCAGTCGGACTCGACCAAGGTGATCACCCTCGGTCTGTACAACTTCCAGACCGAACACGGCGTCGACGTCCCCGGACTGCTCAGTGCCGTGGTGCTGTCCATGCTCCCCATCTTCGTCGTCTACCTGTTCGCCCGCCGCGCCCTGGTCCAGGGGCTCATGGGGGTCGGAGGAAAGTGACCGGCAACATGAACCCCGCCGCCGAACTCGCCACCCCCGCGTGGCGGGACGTCTCGCTCGACCCCGCGATCAGGGCCGACGCCCTGATCGCGGCGATGACCCTGCGGGAGAAGACAGCGCAGCTGGTCGGCGTCTGGGTGGGCGCCTCCGACGAGGGCGGCGAGGTCGCCCCGCACCAGCACGAGATGGAGGAGCCGCCGGACCTGGACGAGTTGCTGCCGCACGGTCTGGGCCAGCTGACCCGGCCGTTCGGCACCGTTCCCGTGGACGCCGCCGTCGGTGCGCTCTCGCTCGCCCGCTCCCAGCAGCGCATCGCCGCCGCCAACCGCTTCGGCATCCCGGCGATCGCCCACGACGAATGCCTGGCCGGGTTCGCGGCCTGGGGGGCGACCGCCTACCCGGTCCCACTGTCCTGGGGAGCGACCTTCAACCCCGAGCTGGTGCGCACCATGGCCACCGCCATCGGGACCGACATGCGCGCCGTCGGCGTCCACCAGGGCCTCGCCCCCGTACTCGACGTGGTGCGCGACGCCCGCTGGGGCCGCGTCGAGGAGACCATCGGCGAGGACCCGTACCTGGTCGGCACCATCGCCACCGCCTATGTGCAGGGCCTGGAGTCCGCCGGGATCGTCGCCACGCTCAAGCACTTCGCCGGCTACTCCGCCTCGCGGGCCGGCCGCAACCTCGCGCCGGTCACGATGGGCGCCCGCGAGCGTGCCGACGTCATCCTTCCCCCGTTCGAGATGGCGCTGCGCGAGGGCCGACCACGCTCGGTCATGCACGCCTACACCGACACCGACGGCATCCCCTCGGCCGCCGACCAGGAACTGCTCACCGGTCTGCTCCGGGACACCTGGGGCTTCGACGGGACGGTGGTGGCGGACTACTTCGGCATCGCCTTCCTCAAGCTCCTGCACGGCGTCGCCGGAAGCTGGGACGAGGCGGCCGGGCTCGCCCTCGCCAGCGGCGTCGACGTCGAGCTGCCGACGGTCAAGACGTTCGGACAGCCGCTGCTCGACGCGGTCGAGGCCGGCACCGTCCCCGAGGAACTGATCGATCGTGCCCTGCGCCGGGTCCTCGTCCAGAAGGCACAGCTCGGCCTGCTCGACCCTGACTGGAACCCGATTCCGCAGGCGATCTCCGGGGCGAATCCCGCCGTTCCCGAAGCGCTGCGCGGCAGCGTCGACCTCGACCCCCCGGCCAACCGGCGGCTGGCACGCGAGCTGGCGGAGCAGGCCGTCGTGCTGCTGCGCAACGACGGCACGCTGCCGCTCGGCCGCCCCCGCCGGATCGCGCTGATCGGCCCCAACGCCGACACCCCGACGGCCGTGCTGGGCTGCTACTCCTTCCCTGTGCACGTCGGCTCACAACACCCCGAGGTTCCGACCGGTATCGCGCTGCCCACCCTGCGCGAGACCTTGGCGGCCGAGTTCCCCGACGCCGAGATCTTCTCCGCACCCGGTGCGGCAGTCGACGGCGACAGCACGGCCGGCTTCACCGAGGCGGTCACGGCGGCCCGTGCGGCCGACGTCGTGGTGCTCGCCCTCGGGGACCGCGCCGGCCTGTTCGGCCGCGGCACCAGCGGCGAGGGATGTGATGTCGAGTCGATGCAACTGCCCGGCGTGCAGGAGCAGCTGCTCGACGTCCTGCTGGATGCCGGCACACCTGTGGTGCTCGTCATGCTGGCGGGCCGCCCCTACACACTGGGGCGCGCCGAGACGGAGGCGGCGGCGATCCTGCAGTCCTTCTTCCCCGGGGAGGCGGGCACCGAGGCGATCGCCGGCGTGCTCAGCGGGCGGGTGAACCCCTCGGGACGGTTGCCCGTGAGTGTGCCGCGGCACAAGGGCGTCCAGCCCTCCACCTACCTGGCCGCCCGGCTGGCCCAGGACAGCGACGTGTCCAGCACCAGTACCAGCGCTGCCTACGCGTTCGGCCACGGGCTCGGCTACACGGAATTCGAGTGGTCCGCGCTCGACGTCGGCGTCGCGGAGACCGGCACCGACGGCAGCTTCCGCATCGCCTTCGAGGTCCTCAACACCGGCGGACGCTCAGGCTGCGAGGTGGTGCAGTTCTACCTGCACGACCCGGTGGCCTCGGTGGTCCAGCCGGTGCAGCGCCTCGTCGGCTACCGGCGCCTACCGCTCGAATCCGGGGAAGTCTGCCGGGTCCTCCTGGAACTGCCCGCGGACCTGGCCTCCTTCACCGGCCGCGGGGGCCGTCGCATCGTCGAGCCAGGCGAGCTGGAGCTGCGGATCTCCGCCAGCAGCACCGACCACCGCATCAGGGTCCCGCTGCACCTGACCGGCCCGGTCCGGGAGGTCGACCACACCCGCATGCTGCACCCCGTGGTCACCGTCGAGAGCCTCTGACGCAACGAGAGGCCGCGCGTACGTCGGTTATGGCCGTGGACGAGGGCATGTGCTGGAGAACCCGCTCGGGGGGCCGCCGAGTACGCCCACCAGTCACAGCACCTCCTGGACTCGCTCCACGACGCCAGGCGGCCCGAAAGGAACATATTCTGTGCCTACGTACGACAACCCTGTGATCAGCGGGTTCCACCCCGATCCGAGCGTGTGTCGGGTCGGTGACGACTACTACCTGGTGTGCTCCAGCTTCGAGTACTTCCCCGGGCTGCCGCTCTTCCACAGCAAGGACCTCGTGCACTGGGAGCGCATCGGCAACGTGCTCGACCGGCCCGAGCAACTGCCGCTGCCTCTCCCGGGTGCGAAGGCGTCCGGCGGCCTCTACGCCCCCACGATCCGTCACCACGACGGCCGTTACTGGGTCATCAACACCAACATCGACGGCGGCGGCAACTTCGTCGTCTCGGCCGAGCGGCCCGAGGGGCCGTGGAGCGACCCGGTGTGGATCGACCTGACCGGGATCGACCCCGATCTGGCCTGGGAGGAGGACGGCACCTGCTGGTGCGCCTTCTCCGGGCCCGAAGGCGGCATCAACTTGGCGAGGATCGACCCGGCCAAGGGGGAGGTGCTGGAGGGGCCCTTTGCCACGTGGTCGGGCAGCGGTCTCAAGTACCCCGAGGCGCCACACCTCTACCGCATCGGCGACTGGTGGTACCTGCTGATCGCGGAAGGCGGCACCGAACGCGGCCACAGCGTGTCCATCGCCCGCGGCCGCTCGCCGCGCGGCCCCTGGGAAGGCGCACCCACCAACCCCCTGCTGTCCCACAGCGGTACCGGCCGCTCCATCCAGAACACCGGCCACGCCGACCTGGTGGAGGCTACCGACGGCAGTTGGTGGATGGTGCTGCTCGGCGTCCGGCCCCGCGGCTTCACGCCCGACGTGCACGTGCTCGGTCGCGAGACGTTCCTGACCCCCGTGGAGTGGGACGAGGACGGCTGGCCCGTCGTCGCGCCCGTTCCCGAGAGCCACACGGCCCCGGGCGGGGTCTGGCGCCCCGTTCCGACCCTGCCCGCCCGCGACGACTTCGACAAGTCCGCTCTCGCCCCGCACTGGATCTCGCCATTCACCCGCCCAGAGGGCTCCTGGTCGCTGACCGAGCGCCCTGGTTGGCTGACCCTCAGAGCCACCGGCACCACCCTCGACCGCCCCGGGTACACCTTCGTCGGCCGCCGCCAGCAACACCACGACTGCCGCGTCACCGCTGCGATCGACCCGGGTACGGGACGCGGCGGCCTCAGTGTACGCATGGACGAAGCCCACCACTACGAACTGGAGGTCGGGGACGGACAGGCCGGCGTCGTCGCCCGGATCGGTCCGCTGCGTCAGACCGTGACCAGCCGACCGGTCCCGTCCGGACCGCTGACCCTCACCATCGCGATCCGCACGTCCGACCTCGTGCCCGCGTCGCCCGAACTCACCGGTGCCGGGCCCACCGGCCCTGACACCGTCGCCTTCTGGCTCGGCGACCCCGACGCCCCGGACGCCCAGCCACTCGTCGAACTGGACGGGCGCTACCTGTCCACCGAGGTCGCCTGCGGCTTCACCGGCCGCGTTATCGGCATGTACGCCATCGAGGGCGCGGTCGCCTTCGACTGGTTCGAGTACATCCCGGCATCGGAGCCCCCCGCTTGACGCTCGGCCTTCGGCCACGTGCGACACCTGCGTCCCGTCAAAGGAAGTCGCCGACGCACTCCGCGACCCCGCCGTCGGACGGCCTCGCCGCACTCACCACCCCGCCGCTGTCAGCCGTATCCGGAACGCCCCCGGTGCACCAGCTCCCGCGAGAGCGCCCGCAACCCCCGGCATGTCAGTTCTCCAGGTGCCAGTGCTGGTTCGCACCGCCCGTGCAATTCCACAGCTGGGCTTTCGTCCCGTGCGCGGTCCCCTGGCCGTTGGGGTCCAGGCAGCGCCCCGACTGCTGACCGACGATCTCCTGGTTGCCGGAGGGTGGCGGCGACGGATTCGAGCCGAACCGGGTGAAGAACTGCCACACTGCTGCCGACGTCCAGGTGCGCCAGCCGTCACCGGTTGACCCGTCGATCGGACCGGGGTCGTGGCCCGCCCCGTCGAACGCGGCCCAGACCACCGGGTATCCGGACTTGCATCCGGAGTAGGTGGTGATGATGTGCGTCAGGCTTCCGTACGCCGGCTCGGGCGGGTTCTGCGGGGTGCAGCCGTTCGTCCGGACAAAGGTGTCGCGCAGTTCCCGTCCTGACGAGATGGGCAGCACGTTGTCCCTGATGCCGTGCAGACCCATGTAGGCGATGGGCTGGTTGCCGCCGTTGCATCCGCTGAGGTTCGCGCCGGAGTACACGGCGACCGCGCGGAAGACCGTCGCCCGGGAGCAGGCGAGGGCGTACGACATCGCTCCGCCGTAGCTGAAGCCGGCGGAGAACACCTGGGTGGTGTCGACGCACAGACCTGTTTCGATCTGGCTGACCATGGCGTCGACGAAGGCCACGTCCTGGCCGCCGGAGTTGGCCCAGCCGTTGCCGATGCCCTGGGGAGCGACGAAGATCGTACCGTTGTTCGCATTGTCCGCCAGGCGCCGGAGGCCGTAGTAGGACCAGTTGTATCCGTCCGTTCCGCCCGAGTCGACGTCGCCCGCCGTGCCGCCCCGCCAGTGGAAGCCGAAGATCAGCCGGTAGGGGTGGTTGCTGTCGTAGCCGGCGGGGACCCGCAGTATGTAACTCCGAGTCTGGCCGCCGCGCAGAATCGTGTGTGTACCACTTGTCAGTGTCGGGGCCTTGCCGCAGCCAGCGGTCGCCCGGGCGACGCCGATGGTGGCCGACGCGGGCGCGCCGAGGCCGCTACCGAACGAGGTGCCCGCAGCTGACAGGACGAGAAGTATCGCGGCCGCAATGGACGTCAAGAGCGGTTTGCGTTTCATGCACTCCTTCTTCCCTGGTCGAGGGATGGGGACGGAGCGTCGGTCGCCGGGGGTCACACGCCAGCGATCAGCCACTCGTTGTTGGTGCTGGAGTTCGGAGTCCACATCACCGTCGTCGAGCCCACCGTGGTGCTGCCGCTGCCGTCGAGGGCGGTGCCGGTGCCGCGGTTGACGATCTGGTAGCGGTTGCCCCCGAGGCTGCTCAGCGACCACTGCTGGTTGTTGCCGCCGTTCCAGGCCGCCTGCCGGGCGGGGGCGCCGTTGGCGGAGTCGCCCCAGCTGTCGGCGGCCATGCCGTTGGTGCGGTTCATGATGCGGTAGTAACCATTGCCGAGGTCGATCAGCTGCCATGGCAGGTTGGCGCTGCCGTCGTAGTTCCACTGCTTGAGGTTGGAGCCGGAGGCGACGTCGCCTCCGCCGTCGAGCACCAGTCCGCTGGTCACGTTGGCGATCTTCACCCAGGTCGTGGAGCCGCCCGGTGCGCCCAGGACGGGAATCTCACCGGAGAAGGTCAGTTTGACCGTGTACGCCAGGGCGCTGAACGGTGGGTTCGACGACGGCATGGCCAGGTGCAGACCGGAGGCGTCCTGGGTCGGTGCGGGCAGGTCGACGTAGGTGCCGGCGGCGTTGTCGAGCAGTCGGGCGCCTGCCAGGCTGCTGAGGTTGATCTGGTTCGAGTTCAGCGTGGTGACCGTCATGGTGCCGCCCTGCCATCCCAGCGCGGTGACGTAGAGGACCTTGTTGTCCTGGCTTCGGGTGAACCGGATGTCCTGCGGTTTGCCGGCCACCGGTCCGCTGAACGCGCCTCCCCCCATCTTGGTGGGGCCCTCCCCGTAACTCGTCCAGGAGCGGGTGCCGTAGACCGCCTCTCCGAAGCGGCCGAGCCAGTCGCCCATGCCGAGCAGTATGGACCGCTGCCCGGAGGGGATGGTGCCGTCGGCCATCGGGGCGATGTTCAGCAGCATGGTGCCGCCCTTGCTGACCCGGTCGATCAGTGAGTGGAGCAGTGCCTGGGTGGAGTAGTAGCCAATGCCCACCGTGTAGCACCAGCTGGAGGACGAGATGCTGTCGTCGGTCAGCCAGTAGGGGGTGAGCAGTCCTGCCGGGCCGCCGCGCTCGAAGTCGAACACCTCGCCCTTGTTGTCGAATCCGTCCTTGTAGGTCGCGACGACGTCCTTGTTCCAGGAGACGGCCCGGTTGTAGTAGTACGCGAGGAACTGGAGCCGGTCCGATTCCTGCACCAGGTTGAGGTCGAAGTCCTGCCAGATCAGGTCCGGTTGGTAGCCGTCGACGACCTCGGCCAGCTTGTCGTACCAGAGCTGGTTCTCGGCGGCCGAGCCCTGCTGGCCGAAGAGGATGCGCAGTGTCGGGTCCGACTGGTTCGGCACATGGTCGTAGTAGCCGTTGAAGTGGTAGGCGTGGTGGAGGGAGGCCATGAACTTCAGTCCCTGCCCGCGGATGGCCTGCGCGTGCAGCCCCACGAGGTCGAGCATGGGGCCGTGCCGAACCGAGTTCCACGGGTTGGAGCGGCTGTTCCACATGGAGAAGCCGTCGTGGTGCTCGGCGACCGGGCCGGCGAACCTCGCGCCCGCGGCCTTGAACAGCTGCGCCCAGGCGTCGGGGTCCCAGTTGCCGCCCCGGGAGGCGAGTTTGGGCGCGAACTGCACGTGGTTGCCGGCCTTGTCGCGGGCTCCGTCGATGAAGTTGTTGTACGGCCATACCGAGGGGTCGCCGTAGGTGGCGATGTGGTGCTGGTTCTCGGCCGAGCCGCTGATGTACATGTTGCGCGGATACCACTCGTTGCCGAACGCGGGGACGCTGAAGACGCCCCAGTGGTAGTAGATGCCGAACTTGGCGTCCTGGAACCAGGCCGGGGCGGGGGGGTGCTGGTCCACGGAGGACCAGCTCGCGGTGTAGCTCGCGGGGCCGTCGGTCGCGGCGGCCTCGGGGGCGAAGCGCAGCATGCCGAAGGCTGTGGCCGCGCCGGCCGCCGCCAGCAGCCGGCGCCGGCTGATCGGGAGAGGTGAGGAAGTCATGCGAAGCCTCTCAACGTCGTCGACAGGGTGGGATACTCGGCCGTCACCGGATCAGTTGAACGTCCACTTCTGGTTGCTGCCGCCGTTGCAGGTCCACAGCTGGGCGAGGGTTCCGTCAGCCGAGGCCCCTCCGGTGACGTCCAGGCACAGGCCGGACTGGACGCCGGTGATCGTGCCGTTGGAGTTGAGCGACCACTGCTGGTTGGTCTGGCCGTTGCACGGCCAGATCTCCACCTTGGTCCCCGGCGCGGACTGGTTGTCGTAGGCGTCCAGGCACATCTGGCCGCTGCCGGAGTAGACGGTGAGCTGGTCGGAGGCGGTATGCGTCCAGGTCTGGTTCGCGCCGCCATTGCAGCTCCAGATCTCCACCTGGGTACCTGCGGTCGTGGTGGAGTTCGGTACGTCCAGGCACTTGCCCGCACCCACCGCGTGCAGCTCACCGGTCGCGCCGGTGCCACCGCCGCTGGTGCCGCCCGCGACCCGGTACATCACCGTGCCGTGCGCGGGTACCGAGGCGCTGATCGTGCCGGAGGTGGTCGAGGACGCGCCCGACCACAGGTCGGTCAGGGTGTAGGTGGACGCCCCGGTCTTCCCGACCGTGGCCGCGGTGGTGGTGATGGTCGCCGTCGAGTCCGTCTCGTTGAACAGCGCCACCGACACGTCCCCGCCCGCCAGCGGCTTGGCCAGCACGTCCAGGCCGCCCGAGGACGACACCATGGTCCCCTGCTTGCCGAGGGGGTCCTGGTCGACCGCGATCACGCGGGAGTTGGTCAGCGTGGACAGGGTGTCCGCACTGGCCGAGGCTATGTTGGTGCCCGCGATCAGCGGCGCGGCCATCTCCGCCCACAGACTGAACTCGCTGCGGCTCTCGGTGGCCGTCAGCGAGCCGTTGCCGACCTCCAGCATGTCCGGGTCGTTCCAGTGGCCGGGGCCCGCGTAGGAGGCAAGTCCCACGTTGCTGTGGAAGATCGACAGCATGCTGGAGTACGTGGGGGTGATGTCCCCGGTGGTGCGCCAGCTGTTGCCCACCCCCGCGCCCCAGGTCCACACGTTCTCCTGGCCCCAGTTGCACAGACTGAACAGGATCGGCCGGCCGGTGGCCGCCAGGGCGTCCCGCATTGCGGTGTACCGGTTCTGCGCCGGTGCACCGGTGTTGTTGCAGTTGTCGTACTTCAGGTAGTCCACACCCCACGACGCGAACGACTGCGCGTCCGTGGTCTCGTGCCCCAGGCTGCCCGGGTATCCCGCGCAGGTCTCGGTGCCCGCATCCTCGTAGATCCCGAGCTTCAGCCCCAGCGCGTGCACGTAGTCCGCGGTGCCCTTGATGCCGTCGGGGAACTTGGCCGGGTCCGGCACCAGGTGGCCCCCGGAGTCGCGGCTGTGGGTCATCCAGCAGTCGTCGATGTTGACGTACGAGTAGCCCGCCGCCTGCATGCCATTGGTGTGCATCGCCTGCGCGGTGGACTTGATCAGCGACTCGGAGACGTCGCAGCCGTACGCGTTCCAGTCATTGAAGCCCATCTGCGGGGTCGCCGCGAGCCCGTTGCCGAGCGCTGCGGCGGGATGCGCCGTACCGAGCGAGAGCAGGGGGGTGGCCGCCGTGAGCAGCACGGCCGAGAACGTGAGTGCCAGGGTTCTGCGCAGGGACAGCAGTTGGGGCAGCGGCCGCAGGCGCCTGGCTGTCATGATGGTCGTGGGCATAAGACATCGGCTCCTGTGGCGAGTTGGAAAGCTGACGTAAGCTCAGCGGGAGTCAGCGGAAGTGCCGTCGGCCTGGACCGCGTTGTCGGTCGCGTCGGAGGGGTGGCCGACGACGACTCCCTCGTAGAAGGTGCCGGCGCTCAGGTCGGCGCCGCCGCCGGTCCTGCAGCCGTCGCCGCCGCCCAGGACGGCGGAGCGGATGGAGGCTGCATTCTGTGTGCTCGGATATGCGGGGGAAGGGGACGGAGAGTGCCGAGCCTGTCGGAAAGGGCTCCGATGGGCGCCGAGCGCTCCCGCCAGCGTGGCCGAGAGCCTGCACAGGGAACACTCAGACATCCCATGTCACATAGTGATCCCACAGGAGACAACGCCCTGTCAATAGAAGCAACTTAGCGATTGAAAGCCCATACATCCCATGTCTAGCCTCCGATGAGGCCGCAAGGACGGCATGCCGAAACCCGCGTCCGGATACGGCCGCCGTGCCGGACGCGGATGTTCGTGCCCAAGGTCCCGACCGGTGTGCTTCTCAGCAGCCCGGGGAGCAGGTGCGCGCTGGGCGCCGACTACGTCACCTGAGGGTCCAGTGCTGGTTGGCGCCGCCGCTGGAGTCCCAGACCTGCGTGGGCGACGCCTGCGCGATGTCCAGTTCGGTGATCTGTACGTCCACGCCGAGCGAGGCGAAGTTCGACAACGTGGTCTGGAAGCCGGCGGGCGGTCCGCCGGTGCCGAAGTGGGACTCCGGTGACCGAGGCCAGGACTTTGCCCAGACGGGGCCCTTCGTTGAACCAGGACATGATGGATCGATCTCCTCGTGTGGGGGAAGACGCCGATCACGACACAGCGACTTGTGGAGTCGGTTCACGAGGCTCAGGAGACCGGCAGAGCGGTCCACCGCTGGTTGGCACTGCCGTTGCAGTCCCACAGGATCAGTTGCGTACCGTCGGTCACGGACGCACCGGGGTCGTCGAGGCAGCGGCCGGAGACCGGGTTGCGGTAACCGCCGTTGTACGCCTGCCATTGCTGGTTGGTGCCGCCGTTGCAGTCCCAGATCTCGATCTTCGTCCCGTTGGCGGTACCACCGCCCGTGGCGTCGAGGCACTTCCCGAGCGCCCGCAAGGTGCCGTCCGAGTGCGCGGACCACCACTGCGCGTCGGCGCCGTTGCAGGACCAGATCTGCGCGGCGGTCCCGTTGGCGCTGTTGCCGCCGTTGACGTCCAGGCACTTCCCCGCGACCCCGGAGTGCACAGGCCCGCCCGCGGCGACCGGCGGCTTGATCCAGCCTGCCGCGTCCGCGGCCTGGACCCCGGCGTTGAAGGCGTCCGCCATCTTGGTGTAGCCGTTGTCGTTGGGGTGCAATGGGTCGGACAGGTCCGCGGTGGTCAGCGCGCCCATGTCCACCAGGCGCACATGCCTGCCGGCGTCCTGCTCGGCCTGGACGATGCCGGGCAGCTTGGCGTTGAACGCGGGGCGGGTGGCTTCCTCAGTGCTGTTGGTGGAGACGATCACGGTGCCGACGAGGACGGTCGCGTCAGGGGCGTCGGCCGTGATCTGGTCGATGAGCGCGTGGAGCCGTTCGGCGGCGGGCTCAGCCTGAGAGCCGCCGTTCAGATCATTGGTGCCGATCTCCAGTGTGATCACGTTGGGCCGGTACCGGGCGAGCACGGAGTCCGCGATGCCGGCTATCTGGTCGATGTGCCAGCCGGAGTGACCTTCGTTGTCCGGGTCGGACATCGTGCCGTTACGGCCCGACCCCACGAAGTCCAGGGCATGCCCCTCGGCCGCCAGCCGGTTCCACAGGAAGCCTCGGTAGCCGTCCCCGGACGGGCTGCCGACGCCCCAGGTGATCGAGTCGCCCAACGGCATCAGCCGCAAGGGGGCGGGCGCGGCAGCCGTTACGGCGGACGGCGGCGCCCCGGTGTCGGTGGCAGCCGCGGCGGGCACTGCGGCGCTCACGCCGAGCGCGGCCGTCAGCACTGCGGCCAGAGCTACCGAGTACTTCTTCATGTGCGTTCCTCACGAGTGGGGGAAATAGCGGGGGGTTGAACAAGCTGCCGGTTGCTGCAGTCAGCGGGGAACGAAGTTCCGGTTGGTCCCGGCGGCGTCCTTGCGGGGCCACTCGTCGAGCTGCCGGCCGGGGTCGCGGCCGCCGCCGTGGACGTCCAGACACAAGCCGCTGCCCTGGTTCCGGATGGCGTACGAGCCGTCGGACTGCTGCAGCGGCAGCCGCAGACTGTTGGCCGCTCCGCCCGGAGCCTGCTGCACGATCTCGGGGGTGCCGGCGGCGGTGGAGCTGCCCGACAAGGCAACCAGCTGCCCGGAGTTCCGCGCCCGCAACTGCCCGTGGCCTCCCGCGGCCCGCACGAACTGGAACTGCTGGTTGCTCTGCTCGTTGCAGGTCCACTGGTCGGTCGCGGCGTCGCGCTGCCGCAGTCGCCGTGCACGTCCAGGCACAGGCTGCCGCTGCCGATCACCAACTGGTGGGGATCGGCCGGGAGGCCGTCACCGCCCGACGGCTGGACGCCTGCCTGCTGGATGACCTGCCTCGCGCCATGCGGCCAATGGGTGGCGCTTACCTGGACGTTGCCGGTGAGCACGTTGTTGTGCGGAGGCCCGGTGGCCACGTATGTGTTGCCGCCGTCGTACCAGTTGCCCGAGAAGGTGCTGTCGTCGGTGCGGTTGTTCGCGTTGGCGTTGGTGAACGCCCAGGTACCGGCATCCTGCACCACGTTGTCCGACACCGTCAGGTACCGGGAGCCCTCGTCGAGGTAGAGCGCGGTGGTGTGGTTGTTGTCGTACATGTAGTTGTCGGAGATCACCGAGCCGGGACTCGCGGACAGGTTGTAGATGCTGCCGCCGTCGAACATCGCGTTCTTGGTGTCGTAGATCAGGTTGTGCGCGACGGTGTTGTTCTTCAGCGTCGTGGGGGTGCTGTAGACGGGCTGATAGGTGTACGTGCCCCGGTTGACGTAGTCCTGGCTGCCTCCCGGGTCGTTGACGCCCCAGCCCCAGCCGATGTCGATCCCGTCGTAGGGCAGGTGGTCGCACTGGTTGTGGGTGATCGTCGCGTTGGTGACATAGGTGGACAGAATGGCCGGGGTTTCCTTGTAGTCGTCACCCACCCCGCTGACCTTGTTGTTGCTGACGGTGATGTTCTGGTTGGTCATCTGCGGGTTGCCGGGGTGGTGCGCGTCCGGCTGGATCCCGCCGACCTGGATGCCGCTGCCGGCATCGTCGTTGAAGGTGTTGCCGGTGATGGTGATGCCGTCCGCGCCGAGCCCCGTGCCGGAGGCCGTGGCGGCGCCGTCGTTGCCCACACCCAGTCCGGCCTGGCCGAGTTGGGAGAACGCATCACCGGCGAAGGCGACGTCGGTGGCGGCGGAGACCTGGACGGCTGCGGGCATCTGAGCCCAGTGGTTACGGGTGGCCTCGAACTGTGTGCATCCGGACTTGCAGGTGCTCAGCCAGTTGGCGGGCATCGCGTAGGTACCGGTGATGTGCGCGCCGCTCTGCTGGTCCGCGTAGCCGTCGGGTCCGCTCGGGCCGAGCCAGGAGGTTCCCGTGAAGCGGATGCCGGTGAAGCCCAGACCGGCAGCCGGTGAGCCGTAGCTCCCACTGATGCCGAGCAGGCTCTGCAGCCGGGGCAGTTCGACGTCGAGGCTGTTCGGGTTCTGCCCCGGCTGGGCCCGGTAGTACAGGTCGCCGGTGGAGGAGTCGAGATACCACTGTCCGGCCTGCTGCAGGAACGCGTAGTTGTTCTCCAGGTACATCGTCCCACCAGCGAACGGCGCGTTGATGGTGTCGTAGCCCCAGGAGTTGTTGTTCCACGCGGGCTGCTGCATGGTGATGGTCCTGCCGCTGATCGACCGGACCGGCGCGTAGCGGTCGGTGAAGGAATTGATGCTCTCGACTTCGATGTGGTTCTGGTCCGAAAGGCCGGCCAGGTAGTCGAGGGAGGAATCCGTGATGTTCAGGCCGGTCTGGGTGAAGGTGAAGCCGGAACGGGGCACCTGAATCGCCGCCCGTGGCGCTTCCTTGCCGTTCACGTACAACTGGCGCGTGTTCACGCCGGTGCCGACGTGGACCGACCAGATGCCCTTGCTCCGATCATGCACCTGCCAACCCGATATCTGTTGGGCGCCGGACACGACCGGCTGCTGACCGGACGCGGCCTCGTAGGTGATGGAGTGGCCGTTCTGGCCGCCGTCGCCGGAGCCGAAGGTCAGTGGCTTGGACAGCCGGTACGTGCCGCCGGTGAGATGGACGACGACGTTCGAGTCGGCCGAGAGCCGGTGCGCGGGCTGCTGCGCCTGGTCGATAGAGGCGTACGGCTGCTCGGCCGTGCCCTTCCCGCCGGGGGCCGCATCGGGCGCCACGTACAGGTCGGCGGCCGCCGCTCGGCGCTCCACCGGCCCCCCGTAGCTGACCCCGGCCACGGCGGGACTGCCGGCCAGTAGGGCGAGCAGAGCTGCAGGGGCTGCCCACAGGCCACGGAGCGCTCTGGCTCTGGACATGCTCATCCTCCGGTGCCGGCCGGTGTTGTCCCGTGGTGTCGAGGCCTGGTGGCGAGCGGTTCGTGACCGGCGGTGAGCCGGCCACGAAACCGGAGCCGTCAGGTCAGTTGAGGTTCCATCGCTGGTTGGATCCGCCGTTGCACGGCCACAGTTCCGCGAGGGCGCCGTTGGCCGTGGAGGCACCGGTGACGTCGAGGCAGAGTCCGGACTGGGTGCCGGTGACAGAGCCGTCGGAGTTCAGCTGCCATTGCTGGTTGGCGCCGCCGTTGCAGGGCCAGGTCTCCACCTTGGTGCCGGCGGACGTCTGGTTGTCGTACGCGTCCAGGCACATTTGGCTGCTGCCGCTGTAGACGGTCAGCTGGTTGGACGAGGTGCGGGTCCAGGCCTGGTTGGTGCCACCGCTGCAGTCCCAGATCTGCAGCTGTGTGCCGGCCGCGGTGGACGAATTCGGCACGTCCAGGCACTTGCCCGCGCCCACCGCGTGCAGCGCGCCGGTGCTCGTCCCGCCTCCGGAAGACGAATCGCTGTATCCGGCCGCGGTGATGTTGGCCTGGACGGCGTTCTCGGTCGCGTCCGACGGGTAGCCGGAGGTCATCACCCCTTCGTAGAAGGTACCTTGGGCACCCTTGCTGTTGTCGCCGCCGGTGCCCAGGATGATGGCCCCCTGCTTGCGCATCGGGTTGTAGCCCGAGACGTTGGGACGGGGCCCGTCGTAGAAGGTGGACAGCCCCCCGGACTGCGCGTTGCCGCCACGGATCGCCCAGTGGTTCGCCCCGCCCTTGATGATGGCGGTCGTGTACCGGTGGTTGATGGTCGGATCGCCCGCGTTGTAGTGCTGGTTGACTCCGGAGAACAGCCCGTTCTCCAGGTCGGCCATGATCCACGGGCCGTTGCCGGAACCGTAGCCCCACACCCTGATGTTGCCGAAGTAGATGGCCTCCATGGTGCCGTTGCCGTCGTCGTTGCTGTTCGTCTCGGCGTTGCCGTAGTCGAAGCAGCAGCCGCCGTTGTAGTGCGTGCCGTCGAAGATCGCGTACATGCCCTCGGGGCTGTCCCCGGTGGCGATGCCGTTGGTGTGGTTGTTCCGGTAACCGGTGCCGGGCGCCACGAAGACGCCGTAGGCCTTGTGGCCGCCCACCGTGGTGGGCGCGGCGGTCGCGTTCGCGAGGTTGTCGGGCCCGCCCGCGGCGCCGCCCGCGGGCGCCTGCGTGAGGTTGTTGCCGCGGCCGGACTGGTCGTAGACGATCGTGATCAGGCACGTCGTCCCCGAGCAGAACGAGTCCTGGGCAGCGGCGTCGGCATACCCGCCCGCGCTCAGGACGCCGATGTCCCGGGTGGTGTTGTCCGAGCCGCGCCGGACCTGGTAAAGCGGCCCGTCGTACGAGGCGTACAGCGCTCGCGTCGTGCTGTGTGCCGCCACACAGGGCGTGCCGCCCGCCGCGTAGATGTCGCACGGCCCGGAGGTGGCGGCGCGCGCTGTGCCAGCCGCGGCTGTGGCGCCGACCAGCGTTCCGGCGACGAGCGCGGCCGCGGCCCCCACCCGGGCGACCATGGTCCGCCGAGGGCGTCGAGAGCGGGGCGAGCCTGCGGGCGCAGGGACGTGTGCCTGGTCCGGCACGCCCTCCGGCCTGCCACGGCGTCGTACCGCCGCGAGTAACAGCCGGACGCCACCACGGCCGGACAGCAGCTGACGTCTTGCACGTACGGTGCCCATCTGATCTCCCCACCGTGCCGACGCAACCCGGTCAGGTTTGGTGCTGGTGGCGTCGGCGAATCCGGAAGCGCTTGAATGTGCTGTCTTTGCAGCGAGATTGCAGAGAGGTTTCGGGGGGAGACGGTGCTCCCGACCTCGCGGCGCTGTCAAGCGTGTTGGAGCCTCTCTCACAAACCTTGTCGCGGAATCGATTCGACGGCTGGATTCCAGCGGGTCAGGGTAGGCCGACGCGTCCGCGCGCGCTCCGTATCGTGGCCGGCAGGCGGTGGCGTGTCCGTGGGCCGCGCGGGCAGGAGGGGCGCGCGGGTACCCCCGCCAACGGTCCCAGATGACCTGCCATACCGTCGGTGAACAGGAACGCGGCCAACAGACTCGGATGCCGGGCGACCGGCTCCGGCAGGACCGGCCGAAGCGGCGCAGCGCCGCTCCGCCGTCGGCACGCGGCATCGCCTCGCGGCACGCCATTGACCCCGTACTCCTCCGGTCGTAGTCTCCTTCGTCGAAGCGCTTGCGTGGAACCGGTTCGCACACAGCCTGCGCAAGACGTGAAACGCGTAACCACGGGACGGCCCCGGCCCGACGTCATTCCCCGCGGGCTCATGGCACTCGGACAGTCTTCGTCCACCTGTGCCTTCACGATGCCCGGACGGCTGTGAGGCAACCGCCCGCGCCAGGGTGAAGGGGACGAGTGGGACCTCAACGCGAATGGCACCGTCACCAGCGCCCCGTCCGGCCTGTGCCTGGACGTGACGGGCGCCGCCACCGCCACCGGCAGCCTCGTACAACTGTGGTCCTGCAACGGCGGATCCAACCACCCATGGATGCTCGGATGACGACCGCGCCAGCACATCCGCGGTGCGGTAGCGCGGGCCTCGGCTGATCGAAGAGCCGACAGCGATCCCCGACGGCCACAGCACCGGCCGCAACTCCACCCCCACGCAGGTGGTGAGCGGCGGATCGGCGACCTGGGCTACGGCCAGGTCGCCGAAGCCGACCACCACGACGTCGTCGGGGACCAGCCGCCCGGCCGCGCAAGGCGCGCGGCGCTCCCGCCCCCATGTTGTCGTTGGCGGCGAACACTCCGTCCGCTTCAGGATGTTCGGCCAGCATCGCGGCCATGGCGGCGGCTCCACCGGGCTCGGTGAAGTCCCCTTCACGCGGCGGGTACGGGTCCAGGCCGGCCGCCGGCACGGCGTCCCGGTATCCGCGGTACCGGGCGCGCCCGACCTCGGTGTCCAGACGCCCGCAGACCGCCGCCACACGAGTCCGGCCAAGCGAGAGCAGGTGCTCGGTGGCCTCGCGCGCTCCGCCGACGTGGTCGACGTCGACGTACCACCGGGGAGCCGAACCGACCGGGCGTCCACCGAAGACGACGGGCATCTCCGCCTCCTCGGCCATACGGGCCAGCGGATCGTCCTCGCGCATTGCCATCAGCATGACGCCGTCGGCTCCCTTGGACCGAAGGAGGCCCTCCACCCGCTTGCGGCCCCGGTCGGAGGCCGTCAGGCACAGCATCAGGTGCAGGTCGGCCTCCTCCAGAGCGGCCGACGCCCCCACGATCACCTGGGCGAAGAACGGATCCGCGAAGATGGACGGCTCCTCCCCCGCGACGACCAGGGCGGCCGCTCCCGTCCGGCGGGTGGCCAGCGCGCGGGCGGTCGGATTGCGTACGTAACCGAGCTGCCGGACGGCCCGTTCGACCGACTCGCGTTTGGCGCGGCTGACATGCGGGGCGTTGTTGAGGACGCGGGAGGCCACCGAGCGGGAGACGCCGGCAAGTTCCGCCACCTCGTCGAGCGTCGACTGCCGGCGTGGCGCATCTCCTGCCATGAACCGTGTGCCACTCCCTCTCGGCCGGAATGGCAAGTGGACTGGTGCCGCTGCCAGTTATGAGACTCAGAGCCTCTTTTCCGCCATGTGAAGGGAGGATTGCACCACTCCCTTGACAGCAGGAACAGCTCATCACACGATACCGGCCACATCCCAACTCCTCCGAGCAGTTGGGAGCGCTTCCAAATGGGAGCGCTCCCATAGATACCACCGCACTTCCTCAGCGCGTCGCACGTTCCGGACGAGAGCGAGCGGCGCATCCCTGCCAGGAAAGCCGAGGTACAGCCATGCGCCGCAGACTCCGCGCCTCCGTGGCCGCGTTCTTCGCCCTGCCGCTGGTGCTCGCCGTCGCACCGTCCGCCCACGCCGCCGGCCCGACCACCATGACCAGCGGGTTCTATGTGGACCCCGATTCCAGCGCGAAACGGTGGGTCGCCGCCAACCCCGGCGACGGCCGAGCGTCCGCGATCAACGCCTCCATCGCCGACACTCCGATGGCCCACTGGTTCGGCTCCTGGAGCGGCACCATCGGCACCGCCACGAGCGCCTACGCGGGCGCGGCGGCCTCCCAGCACAAGCTGCCCCTCCTCGTCGCGTACAACATCTACAACCGCGACTACTGCGGCGGGCACTCCGCCGGCGGAGCCGCCTCGCCGTCCGCCTACGCGAGCTGGATAGCCCAATTCGCGGGCGGTATCGCCGACCGCCCGGCAGTCGTCCTCCTCGAACCGGACTCCCTCGCGGACTACGGCTGCATGACCCAGGCTCAGATATCCGAACGCGAAGGCATGATCACCGGCGCCCTCACGCAGTTCAACCGCCAGGCGCCCGACACTTGGGTCTACCTCGACGCCGGCAATCCGGGCTGGGCGAGCCCGGCGACCATGGCCCAGCGCCTCCACGAAACCGGCCTCCGCCAGGCCCACGGCTTCTCGCTCAACATCTCGAACTACTACACCACGGCCGAGAACATCGCCTACGGCAACGCCGTCAACAGCGAGTTGCGGACCCGCTACGGCTACACCAAGCCGTTCGTCGTGGACACCAGCCGCAACGGCAACGGCTCCAACGGCCAGTGGTGCAACCCCTCGAGCCGCCGCATCGGCACCCCGACCCAGCAGGGCGGAGGTGCCGAGATGCTCCTGTGGATCAAGACCCCCGGCGAGTCCGACGGCAACTGCGGCGTCGGAACCGGCTCCTCGGCCGGACAGTTCCTCCCTGAGGTCGCCTACAAGATGATCTACGGCTACTGACCCCGGATCCACGCGACCGACCTGGCGCGCTCCTGCCCCGCCACCGGGCCACGGGCAGCCTCCGCCACAGCCCCGCCGGGCCACCGCTCGTCGTCTTCCGCACAGGCGGCCCAGGGACCGTCCCGGGGCAGACCTGCCCTCGTCCATCCACCGCCCAGGAGCAGTCATGACACCACGCAGCCCACGGCGCCGCGCGGCCTCCGCCATCGCGGCGCTCACCGTCTGCGCCGCCCTCACCGCGACGCAGGCTCAGGCCACGCCCACGTCCACGTCCAGGCAGGACGTGATCACCCCGGCCACGAAGTTCTATGTGGATCCGCACAGCAAGGCGGCGAAGCAAGCACTCGTCGACTTCAGGAACGGCGACATCGAGGACGCCACGAACATGGCCAGACTCGCGAGCTGGCCGCAGGCCGAATGGTTCACCGAGGGTACGCCCGACGCGGTACGCGTCAAGGTGCACAAGCTCGTCCACCGGGCCCGGGCCGTCGGACGGACCCCCGTCCTGGTCGCCTACGACATACCCGGCCGGGACTGTTCCCAGTACTCGAGCGGCGGAGCCGCATCCTCCGCCGCCTACCGCCAGTGGATCGACGCCTTCGCCGCCGGCGTCGGCGACGACAAGGCGGTGATCGTCGTCGAACCCGACGGCCTGGCCAACCTTCCCAGGGACTGCGGGCCCACCACCGACCCGACCGGCGAACTCACCGCCGCCCGCATCGCCGACCTCGCCTACGCCGTCAAGACCCTGAAACTCCGACCGCGCACCGCGGTCTACCTGGACGCCGGCAACGTACAGTGGCGGTCCGTCGGTGACATCGCCCAGCGGCTGCAGGACGCCGGGGTGCAGTACGGCGACGGATTCGCCCTGAACGTGTCCAACAACCACCCCACCGACCACAACGCCAGATACGGCACCTGGATCGCCAAGTGTCTCTGGTACGCCACCGAAGGCCCCGAGCAGGCCCGCGGGCACACCGACTGGTGCGCCAGCCAGTACTACTCGTCCGCCGCCCCCAACGACGGCGCCCCCGGCGACGCCGTCTCCCCCATGGACCCCACCACCTGGCGGTGGACCGACGCCTGGTTCGACCAGAACGTGGGCAACCCGCCGGCCGCCGAGCTGCGTCACTTCGTGATCGACACCAGCCGCAACGGCCGGGGCGCCTGGACCCCGCCACCGGGCAAGTACGGCGGGGACCCGGAGGTCTGGTGCAACGCGCCCGGCCGCGGTCTCGGCCCACGCCCCACGGCCGACACCGGAATCCCGCTCGTCGACGCCTATCTGTGGATCAAGACGCCCGGTGAATCCGACGGCAGCTGCACGCGCAGCACCGGCGGCGCGATCGACCCCGAGTACGGCATCGTCGACCCGCCGGCCGGTGCCTGGTGGCCCGACCAGGCCCACGCACTGGCCCGCAACGCGGTGCCGCGCCTGACGTTCGACCACTGAGCCCGGTCGGACGCCCCGTACGCGCCGGACCGCCGAGCCCGCTTCCTCTCCGAGTCGCCGGTCACCGAGCCGGCGTAGGTGGGAATCGGCTGCTCGTGCTGCTCGCGTACGGGATCACGGCGGGTGAACGGGGGTACGGGGCGGCCTGCGGCCGAGCTGCCGACGTGGGAGGCACAGCGACGGGCGGTGAGAGCCGAGCAACGGCGCGAATCGGAGACAGGACTGGTGAAAACTCGACGGCAACGCTTTCGCTTCCCGCGGCCACTGAGCAGTGCGCCATCGGCTCCATCCTCGAACGGACCGGCATGACGACAAAGACCATGGCAGCGAGGCAGGCCGCGCGACAGCGCCGGCGTGGACACAGGCTGATGCTGGGCACATCCGAGGCGTCGACCGCCGCGGGGGTTCCGGCCGCTCTGGCCGGCGCGGCGGCGAAGCCGGCGGCCACAGACACCCCGCGGCCCTCCGCCTCCCGCACCTGCGCGCCGCACATGTCCGCGCGGACCCGCTCTCCCTGCACCAGCCGGGCCACCACCACCCGGCACCCGGACCCCGGCGACCTCACCCCGACCACCACGCCCTCCACCGTGGTGTTCCGGGTCAGCCGACCGACCCGACCGCCCGCCGAAAGCAACGACGGGTGACGGAGATACGCCTCCCGCACACCACCGCAGTCGCGGGCCCGGGAGCCTGGCCGCCCTGCCCTGAGCCCTGGTTGCCCGCCCCAGCGCCGGGTGACGTCCGTTGATTCATCCGATGTCCCGGAAGAACGACCGAAAAGGAGGGACTACGTTGCCGGAATCCACGTCACGCAGATCGGTACTCGCCACCATGGCGGCCATGACGGTGGCCACCGCGGTCGGTCCCATCACGGTGACGGCACCCGCGTATGCCGCGCCCGACGCACCGCTGCCGCTGCCGGGTTGATGGGCATGGTCCGCAAGCACCAGCCCGGCATCGTCGCCACCTCACCCTCGGGCTGGACGGGCGACTCCGCCAGCGACGATGGCCCTTCTGTCCCGAGCGGGGCGATCCGCACCGGCCTCGTCGAGAAGGTGTTCACCGTCGACGGCACCTGGGGATACAACTCCGGTGCCACTGCGATGGGTTACGTCACCGCCATGGACATCCTGGTCAACTGCTGGGTGCGGAACATGACCGCGATGGTCAACGTCGGCCCGGACCGGCACGGCACGGTGTCCGACGCCCGGGCCGGGCTGCTGCGGCGGATCGGCACCTTCATGGCGTCCTGCGGCCGGTCGGTCTACGGGATTCGCGGCGGCCCATGACACCCGGTCGACGGCCAGTACGGCTTCACCTGCAAGGACGACACGTTCTTCGTGCACCTGCTGCCCGGCTACGGCGGAACCTCGTTCACCACACCGCCGCTCGGCGACGCCAGGATCGTGCGGGCCTTCGATGTGCGCACCGGTGCCGCCCTGGCGTACTCGGCCGGCGGCGACGGCCGGGTGACGATCACCGGCATCGACCGCACCACCCATCCCGAGGACAGCGTCGTCGGCGTCACGCCGGATCGGCCCGTGCACCCTGCCGGCATCGCCGTCGGCCGGACGGCGACGGCCAGCGCCCGGGCCGCCTGCCGCCACGAGCCGTCGTCGGTCCCCCATCTCGGTAGCCGTTCGCGACACCAGCACACCCCAAGGGGCTCTGCAGCGCCAGAGTCAGAGTCAGGGTGTTCGGGCTGCGGCGCTGTCGCGGAGGAGTCCGGCGAAAGTCAGGGCGGCGGGGGTGAGAGGGTGGTCGGCCATGCGGACCAGGAGGATGCGGCGGACGGGGGC
This sequence comes from Streptomyces sp. FXJ1.172, assembly GCF_001636945.3. Lineage (NCBI taxonomy): Bacteria > Bacillati > Actinomycetota > Actinomycetes > Kitasatosporales > Streptomycetaceae > Streptomyces > Streptomyces sp. FXJ1.172. Next base: position 811,332 of record NZ_CP119133.2, read on the forward strand.
CGGCGGCTGGAGCGGCAGTACATGGACGCCGGGTCGAATGCCCTCCAGGGCCAGGGTGGGAGCGAGGGCGACGCCGATGCCGGCGGCGACCATGGCCTGGGCTTCCTGGTAGTCGTGGGCCTCGTAGGCGATGTGGGGTTCGAAGCCGACGGCGCGGCAGCCGCGGACGAGGGCTTCGGCCACCGGGTGGTGGTCGGCGCGGGTGATCCAGGGGTCGTGTGCGAAGTCGGCGAGTGAGGCGGCGTCGCGGCCGGCGAGTGGATGGTGGTCGCTGACGAGAAGGGCCGGCGGGTCGTCGAGGAGTGGGGTGACGACGATGTCCTCCCGGTCGATCCGGTTCCAGTCGTAGTCCCACATGAGCGACATCTCGATCTCCCGGTTCTCCAGCATGGTCCAGAGTCCGGCGATGCGGGCGCTGCGGACGGTCAGCCGTACGTCGGGGTGGGCGTCGCGGAAGGCGATCACGGCCTGCGGGAGGAGCGAGGCGCCGACGGTGGGGAAAGTGCCGATGCGCAGTGTGCCCGCGCGCAGGCCGGCGTAGTCGGCGAGTTCGTTTTCCGCGGCCTGCAGTTCGCGTTCGATCCGTTGCCCTCGTTCGGCCAGCGCCCGTCCGGCGTCGGTGAGGGTGACGCCCCGGGCGTGGCGTTCCAGCAGGGGCTGGCCTGCCTCCGTTTCCAGGCGGCTGATCTGCTGCGATACCGCTGACGGGGTGTAGTTGAGGGCGCGGGCCGTCGCCGTCACCGAGCCGCGCCGGGCGACCTCCGTGAACAGCAGGATGCGCCGGACGTCGAGCATGCCGCCACCTCCAGCGTTCACTTCAGCTTAATAGCCATGCAGATTTTCGAGATTGTACTTCACGCTGCCGTAACCCACCGTGGAGGACACCACGCACGGCGAGACCGTCGGTGGGCTTCCCCTTCCATGGCTGTGAGGAGTCAGTTGTGCTGCGTCTGCAAGGCGAGATGATCCGCGGAGGGACCAGCAAGTGCTGGATCTTCGACCACCGCGACGTGGCCGCCACGGGCGTGGACGTCGACGCCCTGCTGCTCGCCGCCTTCAACGCCGCCGACCCCCGTCAGATCGACGGCGTGGGCGGCGCCTCCTCCACCACCTCCAAGGCCGCCGTCGTACAGGCGTCGACCGAACCCGGTGTGGATGTCGAGTACGCCTTCGCGCAGGTCGGAATCGGCGACGAGCGCGTGGAGTGGGCCAGCAACTGCGGCAACTGCGCCACCGCCGTGGCCCTGTACGCCGTCCACCACTCTCTCGTGCCGATCGCGCCGGACACCACCACCGTCCGCATGCTCAACATCAACACCGGGGCCCGCCTCACCGGCACGATCCCCACCCCCGCGGGCGTGGCCCCGGAGGAGGGCACGGCCATGGTGCCGGGTACCTCGGCACCTGGCGTGCCGGTCCTGCTCGGGTTCCAGGACCCTGCGGGCTCGACGACCGGCCGCGCTCTGCCGACCGGCCGGGCACTGGACGAGCTGACCGGCCCGGACGGCCCCGTCGAGGCGTCCCTGGTCGACGCCGGCGCGCCGGCCGCTTTGTTCGAGGCCAAGGCGTTCGGCCTCGACGGCACGGAATCCCCCACCGCGTTCGCCGCCGCGGTGCCCGCGCTGACGCTGCTGCGCCGCCAGGCAGCGCTGGCCATGGGCCTGGCCCGCGAGGGCGATCCGGTCAGCCACGCGGTGCCGAAAGTCGGCATCGTGGCCCGCCCCGCCCCCTATCGCACCACACAGGGCGTCCTCGTCGACCAGGACGAGTACGACCTGGCCGTGCGCATGGTCTCCATGCACGCGCCGCACCCGGCGATCGGCCTGACCTCCGCCGTGGCCCTGGCCACGGCCGCCGCCACCCCTGGCACCCTCGCCCACCGCGTCGCCCGGCAGACCGCCGACGGCACGCTGCGCCTGGGCACCCCCGCCGGCGTGGTCACCACCCAAGCCGTCCCCGTACCGGACAGCGCGTCCCCCACGGTGCTGCTGCACCGCGCCGCCCGGCGTATCGCCCGAGCCGAACTCCTCGTTCCCGTCCTGGAAGGACGCCCCGCATGAGCCGCAACGACGCCGCCCCGGGTACCGTCACCGCGCCACCGGGCCGCATCCGCCGGATGCTGTCCCACCTCTATGTCCAGTGCCTGATCGCCGTCCTCCTCGGCGCCGCTGTGGGCGGGCTGTGGCCGTCCGTCGGCGCTGACCTCAAGCCGCTCGGCGACGGCTTCATCGCGCTGGTGAAGATGTTCGTCGCGCCGATCATCTTCTGCACGGTCGTCCACGGCATCGCCTCCATGGGCAACGCCCGAGCGGTCGGCCGCGTGAGCCTGAAGGCCCTGGTCTACTTCGAGGTGCTGACCACCGTGGCCATGGTGATCGGCCTGGTCGTCGTCAACGTCGTCCAGCCGGGCAGCGGTCTGCACATCGACCTTTCGACCCTGTCCGCCAAGGGCCTGCCGCCGGAGGCGACCACGACCCACGGGGGCTTCGCCGCCTTCCTCCTCGCCATCATCCCGGCCACCTTGGTCAGCGCCCTGACCGGCAACGAGATCCTGCCGGTGCTGCTGGTGTCCGTGCTGTTCGGCTTCGGCCTGCACGCCAGCGGAGAGGCCGGCCTGGGCATCGCCCGGGGCATCGAGAAGGTCTCCGCTGTCCTGTTCACGCTCATCCGCTGGATCATGCGGCTGGCCCCCATCGGCGCGTTCGGCTCGATGGCCTTCACCATCGGCAACTACGGCCTGGGTACCCTGCGCCACCTGTCGCTTCTGGTCGGCTCGTTCTGGCTGACCGCCCTCTTCTTCGTCCTGGTCGTCCTCGGGACCGTGATGCGCCTGAACGGACTGCGGCTGCTGCCCTTCTTGCGCTACATCAAGGAGGAACTGCTGATCGTCCTGGGCACCTCCTCCACCGAGTCCGTCCTGCCGCGCATGATGGCCAAGCTCCAGCACGCGGGGGCCTCGAAACCGGTCGTCGGCATCACGCTGCCCGCCGGGTATTCCTTCAACCTCGACGGCACGGCCATCTACCTCACCATGGGCTCGGTCTTCCTCGCCCAGGCCCTCGGCATCGACCTCAGCCTCACCCAGCAGCTGACCATGCTCGCTGTCATGCTGCTCACGTCCAAGGGCGCCGCAGGCGTCACCGGCTCCGGCTTCATCGCCCTGGCCGCCACACTCAGCGCCGTCCCGCACGTCCCGGCCGCCGCCCTCGCGTTGATCTTCGGCGTCGACCGGTTCATGTCCGAAGCCCGCGCCCTGACCAGCCTGGTCGGCAACGGCGTCGCCACCCTGGCCGTCGCGCGCTGGGAGGGCGAGCTGGACGAGGAGCGCGCCAAGGCCGTCCTGCGCGGCGACATTCCCTACGCCCCTGCCTCCGCTCCCTCTTCAGTGGCAGTCGAGCCCGATCCGAAGCAGACGCCCGCACCCGACGCGAAGATGCCCGAACCAACCCGCGCCCCCGTCCCCGCCACACGTTGACGCCGCATGGGCGGGTCGGTCCGGAGCAGACGCTCCGGGCCGACCTGCCTGCGGCTCGACGGGACGTCGCACCACTCGCCAGGAGCGCCCGCGGCGACGGGCGGACCACGACCACTGCCTACAACGGGGCCACGGAACGCCCGATGAGCACCTCGGTGACCACCCGCGGTGGGGGGCGGCACCCGTCAGGAAAGACTCCACTGCTGGCTCGTCGAACCGGTGCCCGCTTCCTGGTCCACGGCCGCCCCGCTGGTGGCCGAGGCGCTCGCGACACCGACGTCGAGGTCGCTGCCCACGCCGGCGAGCATGTAGGTGCTGCCGGTGTAGCTACCGACGAGGTCGAGGAACCATTCCTGGTTGGTCCCGCCGTTGCAGGTCCACTGCTCCAGTTGCAGGCCGGCGGCGGTCGACTGGTTCGGCACGTCCAGGCACAGCCCGCTCTTCACGCTCTTCAGCGTGTAGATGTTGTCCGCCACCCGGGTGAGCGTCCACTGCTGGTTCGTGCCGCCGTTGGACGGCCACTGGATGATCCTGGCACCGTCCGCCGGGGAGCCGCTCGACACGTCCATCAGCATGGAGCTGCTGACGTTCTTCAGGGTGTGGACGCCCTCAGCGGGGATCCCGCTGCCGGCTGTCCAGGTTCCCGCTGCGGTGTCGAGTGACCAGGTGGGGTACTGGCCGAGGTTCACGGTCGTTCCCCTGATGGTCAGGGGCAGCCAGATCAGTTTCGACGCGCCGAGGTCGGAGGTGTTCCAGCGGTCGCCGGCGTAGATGTAGGTGGTCCCGGAGGAGCCCTGGACGGTGATGACGTTCGCCGTCTGGCTGCCGTAGGTGTGGGTGCCGGGCGCGGCCAGGTCACGGAACGACGACCAGGGGCCGCCCAGTGACGTGGCGGTGGCGTAGATGTTGTCGTTGAGGCCCCAGCCCGTCAGGTGCGAGCCGAAGACGTAGTAGGTGCCGCCCACCTTGACCATGGCGGGCGCCTCGACGCTGCCGCTGCTGCCGCTGCTGCCGAGCACCGCCACAGCGCTGTCCACGGACAGGTAGTCGGCGGACAGCTTGTCGATGCGCAGGCCGTTGTTGCGGTCCTCGCTCAGCAGATAGGCGGTGCCGTCGGTGTCCTGGAACAGGCCGAGGTCACGGCTGAGGTTGCCCAGCGGCCGGAAGCTTCCCCGGTAGGTGTAGGGACCGCACGGAGTACTGCTGGTCGCCACACCGACCTTGGCCTCCGAGTAGTTGGTGCTGTCGATGTGCATGTACATCACGTAGGTGCTGGTCGAGGCGTTGTAGATGACCTTGGGCCGCTCCACGACGCGGCTCGGCCCCAGGTCGCCGCTGCTCTGCCTGGCCAGGGCGACGCCCCGGTAGGTCCAGTTGGCCAGGTCGGTCGAGGTGTAGCACGGGATGTCCTGGAACGACGTGTCCGACGATGTCTCGCCGGTCTTGTCCTCCCCGAAGCCGTACCAGGTGCCGCCCACCTTGATGATGCCGAGGCCGTGCAGTTGGAGCGCGTTCCCGTTCTGGTCGGTGCGTACGGCGCCCGTGGTGAACGACACCGAGGCCGCGTGCGCCTCGGTCGCCGGAAGCAGAAACGTCGCAAGGGCTCCCAGCAGGGTCAGGAACGCAGCGGCTCTGCGCCGCCATCGGCTGGCAGGCGTCCGAGGAACTCCCTTGAACATGTGCGTCCCTCTCTGTCGAGGTTGACGATCCCTTGATGCCGACGGGGACCAATGAGAGTCGTGACATGTTCGCGGCGTCAAGAATGGCGTTCGAATTTGTTTAATCTTGACCGGCTTGCGATGCACCCAGTTGGGCTCATCAGGGTCGCAAGTAGGCGGGACTGTCCGGGATTTCGGACATGCGAGTGGCGGACACGAGGGGTTGACCCGTGGAACGGGGCGGGCGTAGAAATCCTTGCGACAGTCAGAATCTGTTACTTGATGGTTGAGTTTGTTGGAAACCATACCCAGCGAGGTGGGCCGACTGTGAATATGACGGAGCGCCAGGAACCCTCTCGCCGTAGGGTGCTCAAGGGCGCGGCTGTCGCCGCCGCAACGGCCGCTCTGGGCATCGGCGGCACATATCCGGCCGAGGCCTCCGACGCCTCGGTCACCGCGACGTCGCTCGACGGCACCACCAGCATCACCATGTCGCTGACGGGTGGCTCGCTCCAGTGGTCGGCCCGTCGCAACGGCGCGACAGCCTTCGCCGGCTCGGCCATGGGCCTACGGCTGAGCGACGGAACCACCCTCGGCACCGACGCCGTTCTCACGAACCACCAGCACTGGCACGTCGACAGCGCATGGCAGCCGGTGTACGGCCGCAACGCGACCGTCCTGGACACCTACCAGGAGATGCGCTGGAACCTCCGGGACAACCGCACCTCCATCAACTTCGGTGTCCAGATCCGCGCCTACGCGACCGGCGTCGCGTTCCGCTACGTCCTGCTGGACCCGGGAACCGCCGCCATCGCCGGCGAACTGACGACGTTCGTCTTCCCGGACGGCACACTCGTCTACAGCGCGCGTGACGAAGACGACTACCACCCGGTGGCGCCCGGCTCCATCCCGCTTACCGGGACCTCCTCCACCGACAGCGGACCTCTGACCGACCTCCCTCTCACCGCGACATACAACGGCGAGCTCATCGCATGCGTCTGCGAGTCGGGCCGCGTCAACTACCCGCGCATGATGCTCAGTTCGGTCCCGGGACAGCCCAACGCCCTCGCGGCGTACCTCATGCGGCACACGGCTCGCGGATCTGGATCAGTCCAGACGACCTCCACCGTCACGACGCCGTTCGCCACCCCCTGGCGCGCGGTTGTCATCGGGTCCACTCACGCCGAACTGATCGACAACGCGGAGCTGGTGCTCAACCTGGCCCCGGCCGGCGCCCTCACCGACACGTCGTGGATCAAGCCGGGCAAGGTCTTCCGGTGCAATCTGACCACCGCGGACGGGCTGGCGGGCGCCGACTTCGCCGCCGCCCGCGGCCTGCAGTACATCGAGTACGACTCGGGGTGGTACGGCCCGGAGCACACCTCGACCGACGCAACTCAGCCGATCTCCGCCATCGACCTGCCCAAGGTCATCTCCTACGCCACCGGCAAGGGGATCGGCGTCCTCCTCTACGTCAACCCCATGGCCCTGAGCAGTCCGGACAGCCTGTTCGCCCGGTACCGGAGATGGGGCGTCGCCGGGGTCAAGCTGGGCTTCATCAACGACGGCACACAGGCCATGACGAACCAGATCACCGCCTGGGCCAGGACAGCGGCCAGGCACAGGCTGCTGCTGGACACGCACGACGACGTACGGCCGTTCGGCTATGAGCGCACCTACCCCAACTGGATCAGCCTGGAGGGCGTGCGGGGCAACGAGCACTTCCCGACCGCCACCCACAACGTCACCCTTCCCTTCACCCGCAACATCGGGGGCCCGATGGACTACACCATCTGCTACGGCCAGTCCCGCGACCGGACGACCAACGCCCACCAGATGGCGATGGCCGCGGTGTACTACCAGCCCCTGGACTTCCTGTACTGGTACGGAACCCCCTCGATGTACTCCACCCCGTCCAAGTGGCCCGGGCTGCCCTGGTTCGACGCCATCCCCACCGTCTGGGACCGGAGCAGGACCCTCGCCGGTTCGATCGGCGAGTACGTCGCCGTCGCCCGGCGCAGCGGCACCACCTGGTACCTGGGGGCGATGACCAACGAGACCGCCCGCACCCTTTCGATCCCGCTGTCCTTCCTCGGCGGCGGCACCTACACCGCGACGATCTACGCCGACGGAACACCGGGAAGCAGCCCCTACCAGACCCCCGTCGCGGTGAGCACACAGACCGTGACCTCGTCGACCACTCTGAACGTCGCGATGGCCCCCGCGGGCGGCCAGGCAGTCGTCCTGAGCCATGGATGAGCGGCCGGGACCGGGGATGGTTCGTCTCGGCCCCAGCTCTCCCCCACCACCCATGAACAGATCGGGCTGCCGGGCCCGGGTGGAGGTGTTCCGGGCCTGGGTCGCGTACGTCACCTGTCGTGACGGGGCTTCGCGGCCGTACTGCCCGCTCAGCCCGCCTACGCGGCCACGACCAACTTCTACGTGGACCCCGTCAACGGCAGTGACAGCAACTCAGGAACCAGCACCGTCTCAGCCTTCAAGACCATCCAGGCCGCCCAGACCGCGGCCCGGGCCGTCAACGCGAACATGTCCGACGACATCGTCGTGAACCTGCGCGGAGGCACCTACCCCCTCACCACCCCGATCACCTTCGGCACCAGCGACTCGGGCACAAACGGCCACACGGTCGTCTACCAGGCGTACAACGGTCGAGCCGACCAGCGGTGGGTACGTCATCCGCAACTTCGAGAGCAGGCAGGTCCTGGAGGTCGGCGGCGGATCGACGGCCGACGGAGCCGCCATCAGTCAGTGGATGCCGCTGAACCAGTCCAACCAGGCCTGGACGATCCAGTGACAGGGTGGCCCGACGCGTCGGCGGATCCGCTCGCCCGGACGCATCCGCCCGCCGTCACCACCCCTCAACCCGCCCCCAGCCCCACGACGAACCCGGTTGGGGGCGCGGCTCGCTGTCCCCGTAACGATGAACAAGGGAGTACATGGTGCCTGAACTGCTCATCTTCCGAAGACTGCGCCGGGGGGTGGCTGTCTGCCTGGCTGCGGTGGCGCTCGCCCTCACCGGCCTTGTCGCCTTCACCGGCGCCTCACAGGCCGCTGCACAAGGGCCCTGCGACATCTATGCGGCGGGCGGCACGCCGTGCGTCGCGGCGCACAGCACCACCCGCGCGCTGCTCGCCTCCTACAACGGCCCGCTCTACCAGGTGCAGCGGGCTTCGGACAACACGTTGCAGAACATCGGGGTGCTGTCCGCCGGGGGCGTTGCCAACGCAGCGGCCCAGGACTCGTTCTGCGCGGGCACCACCTGCACCATCACCCGCCTCTATGACCAGACCGGCGGCGGCAACACCCTGGTCTACCAGGGCCCCGGCGGTACCGGCGGCGTCGACACCGCGGCCACCGCGACCACCGAAGCGATCGGCGTGGGCGGCCAGAAGGCGTACGCGCTCTACGTCAACCCCGGCAACAGCTACTTCGCGTACAACTCCGCCGGGGGCGTGCCGACCGGCAGCTCGCCCGAAGGCGAGTACATGGTCACCAGCGGCACCCACGCCAACAACGGGTGCTGCTTCGACTACGGCAACACGGAGATTGACCACAAGGCCGACGGCAACGGCGCCATGGATGCGATCAACTTCGGCACGGAATGCTGGTTCGGCGGCTGCAGCGGAACAGGGCCGTGGGTGCAGGCGGACCTGGAGAACGGCCTGTTCACCGGCGGCGGCAAGGCGTGGAACCCCAACCAGGTCTCCGAGACCAGCCGCTTCGTCACCGCGATGCTCAAGAACAACGGCACCACCCAGATGGCGCTCAAGGGCGCGAACGCCCAGTCCGGGAGCCTGACCCAGCTCTACAGCGGCGCACTGCCCAGCGGATGGAACCCGATGCACAAGCAGGGGGCCATCATCCTCGGCAGCGGCGGCGACTGCTGCCAGACCAACCACAACGCGAGCGCGGGCACCTTCTACGAGGGCGCCATGGTCAAGGGCTACCCCTCCGAGGCCACCGACGCCGCCGTCCAGGCCAATATCGCCGCGGCCGGCTACAGCACCGGCACCTCCAGCCCCTTCGCCCCGGGCGCGAAGGTGTCACTGCAGGCCACCACCTCCTGCTGCACCGGGGACTACCTGCAGCACGACACGAGCGACGACAAGGTCGTGATCGCGCCGGTGACCTCGAGCAGCTCCGTCACCGACAAGGGCAACGCCACCTGGATCGTCCGCGCCGGCCTGGCCGACAGCAACTGCGTCTCCTTCGAGTCGGCCAACGCTTCCGGCAAGTACCTCAGGCACTACGCCTTCCAGCTTCACCTGCAGCCCAATGACGGCTCCAGCCAGTTCGCCGCCGATGCCACCTTCTGCTCCAAGCCGGGCAACAGCGGCACCGGTTACTCCCTGCAGTCCTTCAACTATCCGGCCAAGTACATCCGCCACTACCGATTCACCGGCTACGTGGCAAGCAACGGCGGCCCCAACGCCTGGGACGCCACGTCGTCGTGGGCCCAGGACACCAGCTGGCTCGCCGCAGCCCCCTGGAGCTGACGAACAACGAACGTGTCGACGCACCCCACTCTGTTCACAGAGGCGGACAGTGTCCGAAAAGCCGAACACCGGGGGTTCTTCGATACATCACCGCACAACCCATCTCGTGAAGGAGCATTTCATGATCAAGCCACCGTGGATACGCAGCGTCAGACGCGCGCTCCTCTCGGCCGGTGCCACCGCCGCGCTCGCCGCCGGCCTGCTCACCGCCACGCCCACGACCTCGCAGGCGGCCACCCGGCAGCCATGCGACATCTACGCGGCGGGCGGCACTCCCTGCGTTGCCGCACACAGCACCACCCGCGCCCTGTACGCGACGTACAACGGCCCGCTGTACCAGATCAAGCGTGCCTCCGACAACGCGACCAAGGACATCGGTCTGCTGAGCGCCGGCGGATACGCCAACGCCGCCGCACAGGACTCCTTCTGCGCCGGCACCAGCTGCGTCATCACCGTCCTCTACGACCAGTCCGGCAAGGGCAACAACCTCACCCAGGCACCGGCGGGCGGAGCCGCAAGCGGGCCGGACAGCCTCGCCAACGCCTTCGAAGCGCCGGTCACCGTCGGCGGGCACGAGGCATACGGCGTCTACGTCGCCCCCGGCACCGGCTACCGGAACAACAACACCAACGGCATCGCCACCGGCGACCAGCCGGAGGGCATGTACGCGATCTTCGACGGCACGCACTTCAACGGCGGCTGCTGCTTCGACTACGGCAACGCCGAGACCAACAGCCACGACACCGGCAACGGCCACATGGAGGCCATCTACTTCGGCAACAACAAGATCTGGGGCTCCGGCAGCGGCAACGGCCCCTGGGTCATGGCCGACCTGGAGAACGGCCTGTTCTCCGGCGTGAACCAGCACCTCAACGCGGGCGACCCCACCGTCAACAACCGGTTCCTGACCGCCATCGTGAAGGGCGGCCCGAACCAGTGGGCCATCCGCGGCGGTGACGCGCAGTCGGGCAGCCTGTCCACCTACTACAGCGGCGTGCGCCCCAACGTCTCCGGCTACAACCCGATGCACAAGGAAGGCGCGATCATCCTGGGCATCGGCGGTGACAACAGCAAGGGCGCCCAAGGCACCTTCTACGAAGGCGTCATGACCTCCGGCTACCCCTCGGACGCCACCGAGAACGCCGTCCAGGCCAACATCACCGCCGCCGGCTACAACAGCGGCTCGACCAGCACCGGAACCCTCACCCCCGGCTCCCGGATCTCCCTGCAGGCCACCACCGCCCCCTGCTGCACCTCGCACTACCTCCGCCACGACGACGCCGACACCAAGGTCGTCATCTCCTCCATCAACTCCTCCAGCCCGGCAACCGACAAGGCCGACGCCACCTGGATCGTCCGCGCCGGCCTGGCCAACACCTCCTGCCTGTCCTTCGAGTCCGCCAACAACCCCGGCCAGTTCCTGCGCCACTTCAACTACCAGCTCTACCTGAACACCGACAACGGCGGCAGCTCGTTCGCGCAGGACGCCACCTTCTGCCCCACCGCGGGCAACAGCGGGGTCGGCAAGTCCTTCCGGTCCGTCAACTTCCCGACCAAGTACATTCGCCACTACAACTTCACGGCCTACATAGCCAGTAATGGCGGCTCCAACGCCTGGGACTCCACGTCGTCGTGGGCCCAGGACACCAGCTGGCTCACCCCATCTCCCTGGAGCTGACGAGCAAACCGGCGCGCGCAGCCACCCGGCCTGGCCGGCGGTCCGGCCGGGTGGCTGCGCGCGACTAGCCGGTGTCGCGGTGGAAGGTCCACCGCTGGTTGGAGCCGCCGGTGTCGCGGTACTGGATGAGCGCGGCGCCGTCGGCCGTAGTGCCTCCGCCGACGTCGAGCACCTTGCCGCTGCGCAGGCAGGTGATGGTGTAGTAGCCGTCCGCTGTGGACTGAAAGGCCCAGTGCTGGTTCGGTCTGCCGGTGTCGGGCCACTGCAGCACGGTGGCGCCGTCCGCGAACGAGGCGCCGGAGACGTGGGCGACCTTGCCACTGCGCACGCTGACGCACGTGTAGGCCCTGGTGGGCGCGATGGTGTACTGCACCGAGTCCACGTCGACGTAACCGGCGCCGTTGGGGTTGTAGGTGTAGAGGCCGACCCGGTCACCGCGGTAACCGCCCCAGGTGAGCTGGTAGGTGCCGCCGAACGAGGTGAACGGGCTTCCGTCGGGGCTGTAGGAGAAGCGGCTGACCCCGTTCACATCCCATGAGGTGCGCAGCCACACGGCGTTCTGATTGATCGCCGGACCGTAGGTCAAGCTGCCGCCGACGCTGTAGGCGATCGTGGTGGTTGGTGCCGGAGCGCCGCACGCCCAGTCCGGCGTAGGTGGCCGCGTAGTGGCACAGCCCTGCGTGGTGGCCGTCGGCGAGGCCGGCCAGCACGAGGCGGACGGTCACCGTCGCGCCGCCCGCCGTGCGCAGCACCCGTTGGGTGACGGTCTCGAAGGGGCCGGTGAGGCTGGAGCCGCGGTTCATCATCAGTACCCGGCCCTCGGACTTCACCTCGCTGTACAGCTGGTAGTAGAGACCGTTGATCTTGTACAGCTAGTTGGCCTCGCTGCCCGGCGACTGGTGGATGACCGTGGACGGGCCGACCAGCGACTTGCCGTCCTCGGACAGCTTGAACAGGTGGATCTTGTAGCCGCCCGCGTAGTGCGTGGTGACCAGGTAGCCCTGGCCGTCGTCGTCCCAGAAGGGGCACGGGTCGTCCTGGCCGGAGGTCCGCCACACGCCGTCAGCGGATCCCACGGCCCGCTCGGCGAGGGGGCCGACGTCATGAAGAAACCCTCGTCGGGCTGTTGAAGTACACCCAGTACCGGCCCGCATGGTAACGGATGGCGCCGGCCCACACACCGCGGCCGTAGCGGTTCATCTGGTCCCAGTTCAGCGCTGGTCCGATGCTGGTGAGATCACCCATCGCGCCGCCCAGTGGCGCCAGTTGACCAGGCCCTTCAAGTGCAGAACGGCCACGCCGGGCGAGTACCCGAACGTGCTGGTGATGCCGTAGTAGTCGGCGCCGACCCGGATGCAGTCCCAGTCGCTGAAGTCGCCCGGGAGGACGGGGTTGACGTAGGTGCCGTCGCCCTGATCGCCCCACGTACCGGCGAAAGGTGTGGCTGCCGCCGCCGTGCTGGGGGGGGCAGCAAGCCCGGCAGCAGGAACGCCCCGGTGCCGAACGCGGCGAGCGTTGAGGGGCTGAGCGAGGTGTGCCGATCCCGGCGGCCGGCAGGTCAGTCCACGTTCACCGCCTGCCACAGCTGGCTGTCGACGTTCGTGTCCGTCGTCTGCACAAGCTGAGTCGACGAGCCGGACACCGCGAGCAGCATGCCGCTGTTCACATTCTTGATCTTGTAGTAGCCGTTTCCGGCAGCGGTCAGTTTCCAGTGCTGGCTGTCAGCGTTGTCGTCGGCCTGCTGGATTACGGTCGCGCCGTCCGCGGTGGATGCGCTGGTGACATCCAGCAGCAGGCCGCTGTTCTGGTTGACGATCTCGTAGCTGCCGTCACCCACCGCGACGAACCGCCAGCCCTGGTTCTGCGCGCCGGTGTCGTCCCACTGGATGACGTTCGCCCCGGCGGTCAACGATGCGCCCGAGACGTCGGCCGCCTTGCCGCTGCTCTTGTTGAGAACCTTGTAGAACGCGTTCTTGGCGGGGAAGGGGATGGAGGCGAACGCGTCCAGGGCGCAGACGGTGTTGGACGAGGCCGCGTTCTTCGTTCCGTCGCAGACGACCTTGATGGTGTGCGGACCCGCGGGGAGATCCGTCTTCTCGAACAGCGGCACCTGTTTCGTCACCGTCGGGGCGTAGGCGTCGATGCCCGACTGCGCCAGGGTGCCGTCGATGTAGACGTCGACCTTCCCCATGTTCGGCTGCTTCATGCTGAGATACCGGACGCCCGAGCCGGTGAGCGAGTACTGGGCGTAGTCGCCGGTCTTGTTGGTGTACCTCTCGGATCCGTTGAAGTCCTTCGAGTCGTTCCAGTTCGACCAGGTGGAGGAGTAGGTCAGACCCGAGTCCTTGTCGTCGACGTAGGCCCATCGCTGCCGTACGAGGGACTTTGACGCGGCGGACGCGTTCCCCTGGGCGTCCACGACGTAGAGGCGGTAGTCGCCGACCGTCGGCGGGACACTGATGGTCGTCGCCGTGCCGGACGCCTTGGTCATGGTGGGGCCAGCGGCGAACGTCGTCGTACCCGAAGGAGCCAGCCAGAGCGTCTTCGTCGCGTCGCCGAGGCTGCGGACGGGGATGGACGACACGCCCTTGCCGGTGAAGGTGCTCGCGGGCAGGGCGTAGTCCTGCAGGGCCAGGTTGCTCTGGGGGACGAGGTCTTTGTAGGCGTCCTCCAGACCGGAGTTCACGGCGATGCTGTACGCCTGCGACGGCCACACGTCGTCCGCGTACGCGTGTACGTCCTGGATGGTGCTGTTCGGGACGCTCTTGCTGAAGATCTTGTTGATCGTGCTGTAGGTGTTGGTGATGCTGAGGTCGTGCTGGCGGCCCCATGTGCCGGAGTTGATGGTGTAGGCGACGCCCGGGTCGATGTCGAGCACGTTGTCGTGGAAGTCGAGGTAGGCGGACCCCTCATCGGGGTGCAGTCCGTACTTGTGGCCGGCCGGCACGCCCTGGATGTAGTTGTTGCTGATCACGGTGCCCGGCTGGCTCCCCAGGTCGTAGATGGGAGCGGAGTCGCCCAGCACCTGCATCGTGTCGACGATCTGGTTGTAGCTGATGGTGTTGTTCTTCGCCGTGGTGGTCGGTGTCCCGGGGTTGATGGAGTTCGCCGAACCGTCGAAGTTCCACCATCCCCAGCCGAGGGTGATGCCCGCCCACGGGGACTTCTCGATCCGGTTGTGCTGCACGGACAGCGTGTCGGTGAAGTACGCCGACACGGGGCTGGACCCCTGGAACAACACCGCACTGTCGTAGAGGTAGTTGTCCGTGATCGAGATGTTCTTGCAGAGACCCTCGACGTCCACCGGATACTTCTCGTGGTTGGTCGAGGTGTAGTCCCCGATGTACACGTGCTGCGGGTGCCCCACGGTGATGGCCGATCCGGCTATGTCGTTCGTGACGTTGCCGGTCAACTGCGAGTTCGTCACGTCGTTGGCCATGGTGATTCCGTCGGCGCCGGTGTGCTGCACCGTGTTGCGCTGCAGGACGATCCCGTCGGCGTTCTGGATCTGGATGGCAGCCGGCGGCAGGTCGACGTTGCGGTAGGTGTACGCGTGGAAGTTCTGCCTCGCGTACACGGTCGAGCCGGCGTTGCCCTGTTGTCCCTGCCGGACGACGGAGCCCGCGACATTGACCAGGTTCCAGTCGGAGTGCTCGACCGTGAGCCCGGAGAACGTGATGTTCCGCGCGTGGTCGGTTGTGGACGTACCGGCGATCCTGATGAGGGTGGACACGTTGTTCGGCGCGAAGACCTGCGCCGACGTCATGTCTTCGGAGCCGGACTTGTAGTAGTAGAGCGTGTGGCTCGTCTTGTCGAAGTAGAACTCGCCGGGCTGATCCAGGAATTCGTAAGCGTTCATGATGGTGTGGCTGCCGCTGCCGGCTTTGAAGTTGCCGTTCGGCGGTCCCTGGGCGATGGCCGCGCCCGGCTCCTGGAACAGGGCCACCCGGTTGGCGCCGTCCGAACTCGTGGTGATCTGGCGGACGCCCACGATGGCCGTGGTCCAGGTCGTCGCCGACTGGATCTCCACGTCGTCCTGGTTGGAGGCGATGGCGGGCAGATCGGAGAGGCTGTACTTGGTCCCGTCGCACTGCGAACCCGACTCCCACGCCCAGGAAGCCTGGCCGGCCGTAACGGCGTAGGACCCGTAGCATCCCGCCGAGTTGATCGTCTTGGAGGCCATCTTGGCGCGCTTGCCGTTGACGTAGAGCGAGCGGAGCTTGATGTTGCGGTTGAGTGTGGCCTTCCAGATGTTTCCGCTGTGCTGTGTCCAGCCGGTCACCTGAACGCCTCCGTCCAGCACCGGCTTCTCGTTCTGGTAGGCGGCGTACACGACATGGTGGCCGTTCGTTCCGGAGTCGGCCGGCGTGAAGTCGATGGTGCTGCTCACCGGGTAGTTGCCGCCGCGGAGATAGACGTTGATGTCTCCGGTCATGTTGCTGTCGACCGTGCGCACGACGTCCCGTGCGTGCTGCAGGGTCCTGAACGGCGCGGTGATCGTCCCGGCGTTGGCGTCGTCGCCGTCGGGGGCCACGTAGTAGGTCGCCTGGGTCGCGGCGGAGGCTGGGGCCGGCGTCGTGAGGGATGTCGGCAGCAGCGCGGACAGAGCCACCGAAAGCACTGCTGACACCGTGCGGATGGTGGAGGTGACGGGCTTCATCGTCTGCCCCTCCTGCTGCTGCGGACGGTCCGGATTGCGTTCATGCGGCGGCTCCGGGGTTGTTGTCGGTGCGGTTGACACGGCCTTCAGCACGAGCGCCGACGGTCAGCTGCAGGCGGGAAGGCGGTAGAAGGCGGTCGCGGTGCCGGCGAGGACCGCGTGGATCTCGTTGGCGGAACAGCCGTCGAGCAGTTCGTCCACGGTGGCGGCCCAGCCGTTCCAGCCGCCCGCGAGGTTCGCGACCGGCCAGTCGGATCCGAACATCAGGCGGTCGGGGCCGAAGGCAGTGAGCAGGATGTCCCAGACCGGGCGGATGTCGGCGGTGGTCCACCTCTCGTGGTCCGCCTCGGTGATCAGCCCCGACACCTTGCAGACCACGTGCGGGTGTGCGGCCAGCAGAGACATCTGGCGTTCCCAGTCGGCCAGGTCACCGTCGGCGATCGGCGGCTTGCCTGCGTGGTCGAGTACCTGGGGCAGGTCGGGGAAGCGTTCGGCCAGCCGGATCGCCTGGCCGAGCTGGTGGCTGCGGACGAGCACGTCGTAGCGGAGCCCGCGGTCCCGCATGGCCGCCAACCCGCGTTCGACGTCGGGGCGTTGCAGCCAGTCCGGGTCCGTCTCCCCCTGGACGAGATGACGCAGGGACCGCAGATGTGTCCCGCCCGGCCCGGCGAGCAGTCGGTCCAGCACCTCGCCGATCGTCGGCGACGTCAGGTCGGCCCAGCCGACCACGGCCCCGATCAGCGGTTCCCGCTCCGCGAGCGCGAGCAGGTCCTCCGTCTCAGGCACGTCCGGTATGCACTGCACGGCCACCGTGCTGTGCAGACGGCGGCCCGCGACGGTCCGGGTGGCGGTGGTACGCAGGTCGTCGGGGGTGAAGGTGCGGCGGATCGTTGTCAGGGCGGGGTCGTCGAGCCAGGGTTGCGGACGCTCGTCGAGGTCCCACAGGTGGTGGTGGGCGTCGACGAGGGGCAGATCTGAGGTCACTGGGGGATCCAAGTCGGGTCGGTCCGGTGCGGGCGGGTCAGGCCGCGGCGTCGTCGCCGAGCGGACTCAGGTGCCAGATCTCGGTGAGTTCCGTCCACTGGCGCGCGTCACCCCGGTCGGGCCACGGCTGCTGGCAGGGGTCGGTGAGCTTCCACCACTCCCGGGTTTCGGGGTCGGCTTCGAGGACGGCCATGTCGGCCTGGAAGTCGTCGCCGTGGTACTCGAAGTAGGCGAACAGCACCTCGCCGTGGAGGAAGATGCTGTAGTTGTGGATGCTCGACTGGTGCAGGGCGGCTTCGACGCCGGGCCAGACGGCCGAGTGAAGTTCGAGGTACTCCTCGCGGTGCTCGGGTCGGAGCCTGATGGTCTGGGCGATGCGTTTCATCACGCACCCTCCGGAGAGGTGAAGGGCGTCCGGTAGCTGGGGGTGTTGGCGCGCAGCCGGAGGCACAGGGCGAGCCGGATGCGGGTGGAGGCGGGCAGCCGGACCGTCAGGAAGGTGCTGTCGCAGACCTGCTCCGACTCGGTGACGACCGGCTCCGTGTGGCCGTAGTCGTACATGTCGCCGACCCATCCGTCGTCATGGCAGGTGGTGTACCGGACGCCGGTGATGGTGTGCTCGGCGAAGGCTCCCGCCTGGACGATCACCGTGCGCTCGGCCTCGGGAGAGAGGTTCACCAGCTCGACGGTGGTCTCCTCGGGGTCGATGGAGGTGATCAGCGCGGCCACGTCCGGCGGCAGGCCGGCACGGCGGGCCTCGGTGTCGTGGTAGCGCAGCCGGGCCTGCTGCAGGCCGCCGTTGTAGAGCACCTGGGGGCCACCCCAAGTCAGCTGGACGAGGGCTTCGGTGACCACGGGGTTGCACTGCTGCCAGACGTGGATGTCGGCCTCGGCCACGTCCAGGTCGCGGTAGCGGTCGATGCGCCGCAGGCGGTGGCGGACCTGGGCCTGGGCGGCGGCGAGGATCCGCTCGGGGTAGTCGGGGTCGTCGCCGACGAGGAAGGCGAACCAGGCCTTCTCGTGTCCGGACTCCTCCTTGGCGCGGAACGGCCGGACGGTGCGCCAGTCGACGCCGTCGGCTTCGCGCAGCTTCTCCAGCCGGGCTCGGTCGGTGTCGGAGGCCGTGTGGTGCCACAGGGCCACCGGGACCGGCGAGGTGGCCGGATTGTAGTCGAACCAGCCCGAGTCGTTGTGGCGGAACGGAAGGTGGAGCGTCGGCATGTCGATGTCGGGGCCGAGTTCGACCGCCCACTTGGAGGGGAGGCTGGAGTCCGCCTCCGTGTGGGGCATCACCTTCCCGTGGCCGATGAGGGTGTCGAGGGAGGTAGCGATCATCGAGAGGTAGTCGTCGTCCCCGGTGACCGTGGCTGCCGCGAGTGCCGCCACACAGGCAGCGTGGCCCACGCTGTGCCAGCCGTGCGGCCAGGACCAGCCGTAGTGACCGCCGTACCAGCGGCCTTCCAGGAGGCTGCCGACGACGCCGTCCGGGCCGGCGTTGTCCGGGACGAGACCGCCGTTCGCCTCGGTGCGCTCCCGCCACGCGTCGACGTACTCGACGATCCAGTCGCGGTAGCGCTCCTCGCCGGAAAGGAGCCAGGCGTTGAGGACCAGCCCGGCCGCGGCGAGGTTGACCGCGGTGTCGCCGACGCCCGTCCGGTCCCGCATCTGCGCGCCGAGACGCGGGTCCGCGGAGAGCGGGTAGGGGCCGCCGTCGGCCTCGGGGATCCAGTCGAGCGGGAAGCCGTAGGTCTGCGCTTCCTTGAGCAGCCAGGGATAGACGTCACCGTCGAACAGACCCGTGCGGTCGGGGTCGCTGCCGTTGTGGGGACGGGTGATGACGCGGTGCTCGGAGTCGTAGTTGCCCTTGGCCGGGTCGACGTACAACTCGGCGAAGCGCAGGGCGCGTTCGGACCAGCGGTCGGGAGCGGCCATGCACAGGAAGTAGAGCAGCAGCAGGCTCTCGCCCTGGTGGAACCAGTCGTAGCCGCGCTCGAACTCGTCATGGAGCATGCCGAGTTCGGTGAGCTGCCGGGTCACGCCCTCCCAGTGCTTCTCACTGGCGGGCAGCAGGTCGTCGGCGCCGCCGAGAAGGAACAGCTGGGGCCAGTTGAAGAACGCCTCGTAGAAGTCGTCCACGCCGTCACGGGTGGTCAGCTGGCCGGTGTACTTCAGCCGTCCGTCCGGGCCGGTGAAATCGCGGGCGAAGCGGCGCCAGGCCTGGTCGAGGAGGTCGAACAGCGACCGCTGGGCCACGGCCCAGCCGGGCGGTTCGAGCAGCGGAACCCTCGCCTCGATCTCGGGTGACGCGTCCGGGTGGTCGCAGGGGGCGTCCTCGGCCGGGGTGCGGCCGGCAGGGCTGGAGGACATGGGGATCTCCGTTCGGGGCGGGGGCGGAACGGCGCACGCCGGGGACGACGGCCGCGCGGTCGGGACGGGCCGCTATTCCTTGGTGGCGCCGGCGAGCATCCCGCTGACCAGGAAGCGCTGGGCGAAGAGGAAGACGATCAGCACGGGGGTGATGGCCACGAGCGTCGCCAGGGCCAGCTGCGGCCGCTGGATCGCCAGGTCGCCGACGGTCGGGTTGAACGACGGCACGTTGCTGAGCAGGGTTGCGACCCCCACCTGGATGGGCATCTGGTCGCTCTCGGGGAGCATGACGTAGGGCAGGAAGTAGTTGGTCCAGTTGGCGACGAAGCTGAAGAAGCCCACGAGCGCAATGACCGGGGTCGCCAGCGGCAGCGCTACGTGCCAGAAGACGCGGAACTCCGAGCAGCCGTCCATCCGTGCCGCCGCCAGTAGGTCCTTCGGTACGGAGGTGGTGAAGTAGATGTAGGTCAGGTACACGCCGAAGGGGTAGAACGAGTACGGCAGGATGATCGACCACATCGTGCCGATCAGGTGCACCGCGTTGATCTCCAGGAACAGCGGCACCACCAGGGTGGCGTTCGGCATGAGCATCACGACCAGCGTCGCGACCAGCAGGGTGTGCCGCCCGCGGAACTCGGTCATGGCCAGGGCGTAACCCGCGGGAATGGCGACACCCAGGGTGATGACCAGCGAGATCACCGCGTAGAGGGCCGAGTTGCCCAGCCAATGCATGACGGCGTTGTCCTGGAACGCCGTGAGCGCCTGCCAGTTGGCGTTCAGCGCGTGCCACGACCCGAAGGAGAGCGGGTTGTCGTGGACCAGCTGCTGGTCGGTCTTGGTCGCCGCGAGGACGAGCCACAGCACCGGCAGCACGAAGAAGGCGAGGAACGCGGCCAGTACGGTGCCGGTCAGCAGTTGTGACGCCATGTGCCGCTGGGGACGGGGACGCCGTCGCTGCGGAGCCCGGTGCCGCGTTCGGCTCATGACGCTTGGTTCCCCTTCCGCGTGCGGAGCGGCGGCGACCGGGATGGCAATGGGCTCATTCGGCATCGAAGAACCCCGACCGTGCGACGAAGACGGCGGCGGCGGACACGCTGACGACCAGGAGTTCCACGGAGACCGCGGCGGCGCCGTTCACGTTGTTCATCTGGAAGGCGAAGTCGTACGTCAACTGGTTGAGTGAGTAGTCGCGTCCGGCCACGCCCACGCTGGCGAGGGAGAGCAACTGCGGCTCGACGAAGAGCTGGGCGCCGCCCGCGAAAGCCAGGATCACCATGTACACGATCCACTTGCGGAGCATCGGGACCTGCACGTGCCAGGCGGTCTGCCAAGCACCCGCGCCATCGATGCGCGCGGCCTCCATCACGTCCGTGGGGATGTTGTTGAGTGCGCCGTTCATGACGACGATCCAGCCGCCCGCGCCGGTCCAGAACGCGATGATCGTGAACAGCAGGGGGAGGTTGCCGGGTGCGATCACCTCACCGAAGGTGTGGTATCCCAGCGCACCCAGCAACGAACTGACCGGGCTGACGGTCGGGTCGAGCATGAACAGCCACACCAGCACACTCGCGGCGCCGGCGAGCGCTCCGGGGATGTAGTAGAGGAAGCGCAACGCCCTGCTGGCGGATCCCGAGGCCAGGCGGTGCAGCAGCAGCGCCAGGGCCACCACGAACATCACCAGGGACGCGAGCCAGAAAGCGAGATAGACGGCGACATGGCTCACGGCGTCCAGGAAGCGGAAGTCCCGCGCCGTGATGGTGAAGTTGGCGAAGCCGGTGACCGTGCCCCCGGCGTCGGTGAAGGCGAAGTAGACCGCGTAAGCGGTCGGAAGGACGCCGAAGGCGACCAGCAGGACCACGTAGACGGCGACGAAGGCCATACCGGCCCGGCTCTGCCGGGCGGTGCCGCGACGGCGCCGGGCGGCATAGCCTGCCGGTGAGTGGTTGAGGGTCACTGGGAGACCTTGTATCCGTTGGACTTGGCGTACTTGACGATGGAGTCCTGCCAGGCCGGCAGCATCGCGACGACACTCTTGCCCTGGATCAGACCGGGCTTCACGGTGGCGGCCCAGATCGCCTCCTGGCTGAACTGTCCCGACCCCCAGCCGGGCCAGACCTGGGAGGAGGCTGCCTTGAGGACACTCAGGTCACCGTTGAAGTAGCCGGAGGCGTCCTGCCTCTTCAGCCAGGTGTCGGCGGCGGGCGCGTACGCGGGAAAGCCCGGCGCCTTCTCGCCCTGGTAGGCGTTGTCGGTGGTGACCCACTTCAGGAAGTCGGTGGCGGCCTTGATGTGTGCGGAGTGCTGGGACAGCAGCCAGGTGCCGCCGCCGACGTTACCGGTGGACGGCGAGGTATCCCCCTTCCACTGCGGGATGGGCGCCGCCGCGATCTGCTTGGCCGGCGTCTTGAAGGTGCCCTCGAACAACGCGCCGCCGTACCAGGCCGGACCCGGCATGAGCAGGACCTTGTCGGCCTCGTTCTTGCCGAAGTCAGTGCTGAAGACACCGCTGATGGACATGGACTTGTTCTTGATCAGCACGTCCATGAGCCTGCCCATCTTGGTGCAGGCCTCGCTGGAGGTGTTCACCGACACAGCCTT
The DNA here is from genome assembly GCF_001636945.3 of Streptomyces sp. FXJ1.172. NCBI lineage: Bacteria > Bacillati > Actinomycetota > Actinomycetes > Kitasatosporales > Streptomycetaceae > Streptomyces > Streptomyces sp. FXJ1.172. The sequence goes on from NZ_CP119133.2 coordinate 833,269, forward strand.
CGGGCCGGTGACGTGGTTGGCGCCGCACTTGCTCGCCCACAGGTAGATCTCAGGGGTGAAGGAGTCGCCCGCGTCGCCCACCAGGTAGCCGGGGTGCTCCTTGGCCACCTTCTCGCCGAGCTGCTGGTACTCCTCCCATGTGGTGGGCACCGTGTAGCCGAACTTCTTCAACAGCGGCGCGTTGTACCAGAGCACCGCCTGGGAGAGGTCGTTGCGCAGACAGTAGACGGTGCCGTCCGCCGTGCAGACGTCGTTGGCGCCGCCGGCGAAGCCGGTCAGGGTCGCGGTGGGGATCAGGCCCTTGTTGAGCGGAGCGGCGAAGCCCACGTCGACCGCCCAGGTCACCTCGTTGTTCTGGGAACTGAACACGACGTCCGGCCAGCCCTTGCCAGTGCGGTTGAACAGCTGGACCTTGGTCTGGAGGTAGTTCGAGCCGTTGGCATCGCCGTCGTAGGTGACGATGTCCATCTTCGCGTCCGGGTGCTGCCGCTGGTACAGCTTCGCGGCCTCCACGCGGGTCGCGTCCACCCAGACCGTCAACGCACCGTCCTTCTGAGGCACCTGAGCGAAGCCGTCCTTGGTCGTCGTACCCGTGACGCCGCCGCCGCAGGCGGTCAGGGTCAACGCCACGGTGGCCGCGCAGCCGGCCAACGACACCGCACACCTCTTGCGGGGCGCTCTCTCCCGGCCGGACGAAGGCTTGTCGACGGTCATGTGCCACTCCTCTGGTTTCACAAGGCCCCCCGAGCAGATGGGCAGGTGGCGCGAGGATGGGCGACGCCAGGCCGTTCCAGCCCGGGCGTCGGGGACCGCGAACGGCCATCCCGCTTGCCGTCGCGGAAGAAATTAGGCGCCTTATCGAAGGATCCGTCAAGGGTGTAAGCAGTCTTTATGGCCACGATCTGCGATGAGCGCCCTGCAATTAATGGGCGTGAAATCCACATAAACTTCCCATTTAGGTCATTGCGACCACAACTCCTCGACGTAGATATTCCACCTGATGAGTACGACTCATTAGGGGTTGAGAGGTGACCTGGGCGTACGATGAGCGCAGTTCCACAGCGATCAACCGCCCTCGTAGCAGTCATCCCGAAGGCAGGACAGATGAACGACACGCCCGCGACCGATGACGCCTTGCCGGCGCAGGCCTCTCCCACTGCGGCAACAGCGGTGAACGGCTCATACGAGCGGCGTGACTACCGCCCCGGCTACGAAGTCGTGGCGGAGCGCATTCTCGAGTTCATCGCCGAGGCCCGTCTGGCGGCGGGCGATCGCCTGCCCACGGAGAACGACCTGGCCCAGAGGCTGAACACCAGCAGGGCCGTCGTACGGGAGGCCGTGAAGATCCTTTCGGCGCTCGGCCGGGTTAGGGCGCACAAGGGGCGTGGACTGTTCGTCGCGGACGACGAGGGCATGCTCATCACCAGCCGCTGGGGCGGATTCTTCCGCCCCGTCGACCTCGACCATGTACTCATGCTCTTCGAGTTCCGCAGGGTTCAGGAGATGGCCGCGAGCAGTCTGGCCGCCACCCGTGCCACGCCCGCCGAGCTGCGAACCATCGAGGTGGCCGTGGAGCAGTGCCGGCACGGATTCGTCCACGGCCGGGTCGACGAGTTCAACCAGGCGGACGACGACTTCCACGAGGCCGTGGCTACGGCCTCGCACAACGCCTTCCTCGTCAGCGCCGTGCGTGACGCCCGACGTCTGCAGCGGCAGTCCAGCGCGATCGGGATCCATGACATGCTCGGCGATGGCACCGAGTCCGCGGTCCTTGAGCACGAGGTGATCTACCGCGCCATTCGCGACGGCCGGCCGGACGAGGCGGCCGAGGCTACGGCGGCACATCTGGACAGGACACTCGAGGACTACCGGCGGGAGATCCAGCGGCGCCTGTTCGGATAGCGTCGTGTTCGGATCCCACCTGACCGGCTGGAGCCTGGACGGCAATGCGCCACTCGACCGAAAGGGTGCCGGCCGCGTACATCTCCCGAGGCATCGAGGTTTCGGCCCGGAGCCCTCCTCGGCTCTGGCACCTACGGGCACCGGGGGGCCTCGCCGAGTTCTTGGGCCGCCGGGGGGCTGGATCTGCCTCGACCCGAGCCGTCGCGGTGACCGACCGGAAGAGCACGGCCCCGATCCGACCCGGATCCACCAGGCCGAGCCGGATCTCGAAGTCTGCCATCCGCACCCCGCGCGTCACTAGTAGGGCTTGGTCAGCTTCATTCGTGAGTGGCGTGTCTGTTGGGCTCGGGTGTCGTTGTGGTGGTGTGACACCTGGGGAGATGGCCGAGGTCCGGGAGGACCTGGAGGCGTTCACGGCGGAGTTGTTCGACGGGTTCTTCCGTGCTGACCAGCGGCGGTGGGGGCAGGTGTATGTGCGCGGGCTGCTGCTGGACGGGCGGCGCAAGTCGGTGGAGCCGATGGCGGCCCGGCTGGGCGAGGACGGCAACCGGCAGGCACTGGCCCACTTCGTGACAACGAGCCCATGGAATCCGGCGCACGTGCGGGCCCGCCTGGCCTGGAAGATGCAGGACGCGATCAGGCCGGAAGCGCTGATCGTCGACGACACCGGTTTCCTCAAGGACGGGGACGCCTCGGCGTGTGTGTCGCGGCAGTACACCGGGACCGCGGGCAAGGTCACCAACTGCCAGGTGGGAGTGTCGCTGCACCTGGCTACCGACCGTGCCTCGGCCGCGATCGACTGGCGGCTGTTTGTGCCCGCTTCCTGGGATCCGGCCTCGCCGGAGGCGGATGCGGCCAAGGTCGCCCGCCGTAAACGGTGCCAGATCCCCGCCGAGGCCGGTCATGTGGAGAAGTGGCAGCTGGCCCTGGACATGATCGACGAGGCCCGCAGCTGGGGCGTCGACGTCCCCTTGGTCGTCGCGGACGCCGGATACGGCGACGCCACCGCCTTCCGCCTGGGGTTGGAGGAACGGAAGCTGGCCTACGCCGTCGGTATCTCCTCCCGGCTCACCGCTCATCCCGGACATGCGCGGCCGATCACCCCGCCTACCAGGGCATTGGCCGCCCGCCGGTGGCGACGTATCCGGACAAGCCGATGACGGTGAAGGAACTGGTCATCCAGGCTGGCCAGCAGGCGGCCCGGCCGGTGTCCTGGCGCGAGGGCTCCCGGCCGGGAACGGGCCGCAGCGGCTTCAAGCGCATGTACTCGCGTTTCGTCGCCCTGCGCATCCGGCCCGCCGGACGCGAGATCCGCCAGGCCACCAAGGGTGCGGAACTGTCCGAGCGCTGGCTGCTGGCCGAATGGCCCGCCACCGAGCCGGAGCCGGTGCAGTTCTGGCTGTCCAGCCTGCCTTCCGGCATGCCCCTGGCCACACTGGTGCGGCTGGCCAAGCTCCGCTGGCGCATCGAACACGACTACCGCGAGATGAAACAGGCCCTGGGACTTGCCCACTTCGAGGGCCGCACCTGGAACGGCTGGCACCACCACGTCACCCTCGTCTCCGCCGCCCACGCCTTCTGCACCCTCCGACGCCTGGCAGGCGCCCCAAAAGACACGGCGCAGGACTGAGCCTCTACCAAGCAGTCCGCGAGCTGCAGACACTCCTCGCCCTCTGGGCCGGCACCTGCCCCACCTGCCACCGAGACATACCCACCCCAATACGAACCTGACCAAGCCCTACTAGAGGGTCCTCACTCATCGCCGTGTTGTTGTGGATAAAGGGGGTGGGGTGGGTGTGGACCGCGGCGGGGGCGGTCAGGACCGCATGACTGAGGTCCACGGCCGCGTATCGCACCGTCAGGATCGCCGTCGATTTCCACCGCGTCCGCTGACACGCCAGCCTCCGCGCCGCTATCTCCAACGTCACCGGCATCACAAAGACCGCCCCAGATAGCGTCACCCACTCCGCGCATACCAACGGCCCCAACACCGACACACCCTCAAACCGCGCCCCGTCGAACCGGGCGGCGTCGGAGAACTGCGCCCCGCCGAACCAGGCGCTGGAGAACTGCGCCCCGTCGAACCGGGCGGCGCCGAGGGTCGATCCGGCCGAAGGATGGTTGTTCGTGTGGGCGACGCGCCCAGCTGGACAGGACCCCGACGACGCCGAGAAGAGCCTCCGTGTGCCTTCCAAAGGCCCATCGCGCCGTCGCCGACCACCAGTTCGGGGTCGCGCATGCCTCGGCGGCGGCAGCCGTGCAGCAGGTCGGCCCAGGAGTCGGTGGACTCCCGCAGTCCTTCCGCGAGCGCGATCAGCTCCTTGGTGCCGTCCAGTCGGACCCCGAGCAGCACCAGCAGGCAGGAGTGGGCCTGTCCGAGGCGGACCTTAGGGTGCACGCTGCCAGCCCATACGTAGACGAAGTCGCGGTCCGACAGGTCGCGTTGCTGGAAGGCGGCGTGGTCGTCCTGCCATTGCCTGGTCAGCCGGGGCACCGTGGCCGGCGACAGCCCAGCAGCCGATCCGAGGAACTGCTCCAGCGCGGGCACGAAGTCACCCGAGGACAGTCCGTGCAGGTAGGGCAGGGGCAGGACCTCGGAGACCTTCGGGGACTTGCGGCACCACGGGGCCAGGATCCGAGAGGAGAACCGCTTGCGCTCCCCGGTGGCCTCATCCATGCGGCGGTCGTTCACCCGGGGCGCGGTGACCTCGACCGGCCCGGCAGCGGTCGCGACGGTGCGGGGCCGGTGGTGGCCGTTGCGGACCACCAGGCGGCGTCCGCGCTCGTCCCGCTCGCCAGCCAACTCGGCTATGTACTGGTTGACTTCCGCCTCCAAAGCGGCGGCCAGCATCCGCCGGGCGCACGACGATTCGCCTCTCGCCACCCCGTACGCCTGCGGGTCTCTCGCGCTCATCCGTGTCACGGAAGACCTGGGCTGCTTCAGCTCGGCCGGTCTGGACGCGTACGCGGCTACGCTCATGCGGGATGGGCGATGTCACCTGGTCCTGGCCCTGTCGGGGGTCGGCTTCTGTGTCTCTGCCGGGTTGAACGCCCTGGTCCGGCTATGGCACGGAACCCGTGAAGCCAACGGGAGTCTCACCCTGGCCGCTGTCACCGCGCCCGTGCTCCGCGTCATCGAGATCACTGGCCTGCACGAGTTGCTGGCCATCGTGCCCACTGCGGGCGACGCCGTCGACAAGCGCGCCTTCGCCCAAGAGCAGTGTCAGGTTGAACTCCCAGGTCCCCGTGCCGAACACGACGCACCTCATGGCGAGAACCATGGAGAGGTGTCTGCCTTGTCTTGAAGGCTGAGGCGCGATGTGCTCTGCGACGCTGGTGGCGCCCGCGGAGGCAGCCGACGACAGGCGGGCGCCACCGGCTGCTCATCGGGAGAGGCGCAGGACCGACGTCGCCAGCCATCTTGACCGCCTCCGGACAGGCGCACCGTCAGGTGGTAGAGAGCATGCCGCTACGTAGGCGGGCCAGAAGTCGGGAGAGCAGGCGGGACACGTGCATCTGGGAGATGCTGAGCCGCTTGCCGATCTCGGCCTGTGTCCGCTCCTCGACGAACCGCAGATGAATGATCAGGCGCTCCCGCTCGCTGAGATCGGCGAGAAGGGGAGCGAGAGAGCGGAAGTCCTCCACGAGTTCCAGGGCCTGATCCTCAAGGCCGATGACTTCGGACAGCGCCGCCTCGTTGTCCTCGTCCGAGGAGCTGAGGGGAGCATCGAGCGACGCCGACGTGTAGCCGTTCGCGGCGATCTGGGCCTCGACGACCTCCTCCTCGGTGAGGTTCATCAAGGCCGCGAGTTCGGAGACCTTGGGTGAGCGACCCAGCCGACTCGCGAGTTCCTCCGTGGCCTTCGAGAGTTCGGCCCGTGCTTCCTGAAGCCGGCGTGGGACGTGTACCGCCCAAGTGGTGTCGCGGAAGAACCGCTTGATCTCCCCTACGATGTACGGCACCGCGAAGCTGGTGAACTGGACCTCACGTGCGATCTCGAAGCGATCGATGGCCTTGATCAGGCCGATGATGCCGACCTGGACGATGTCCTCCATCGACTGGCCGTTGGCGGTGCGGAAGCGGCTGGCCGCGTAGCGCACCAGCGACATGTTCATCTCGATGAGGGTGTTGCGGACGTACTGGTGCTCCTCGGTGCCCTCTTCGAGGACCGCGAGCTTGTCGAAGAACGCCTTGGACAGTTGCCTGGCATCCTCAGGTGCGACCTTCTGTGGCTCGCTGATCCGGGGCAGCTCCATGGCGGTCTCCGTGGTCGCACTGGCGCCTGTCGCCGTCACAAGCCCTCCCTGGTCGTCCTCGGCCCCGGCACAGTCTCCCGTCGGCCCTTGTCCGGCGCTTACCCCCCATAGCCGAGAGCACACCATCTGTGGTGGTTGTCCGTGCGCGTACGCGGTCGCTTGCTCCCGCACCGTGTACTGGCTGCGGGATGCCGATGACCGCGCCCGTCAGCTCAGGGTCACCGCCAGCGTCGATGCTTCCCCGGACGAGGACACGACTGCGGACGCGGATGCGGTGTGTGTCCAGCCCTGGTCTGACGCGGTGCTGCTCCAGCGCCGGCCGGCGAACGTCACGGAGGTGGCGTGCAGTTCGGTGGCGTGGCAGACCAGCCACAGGGCGAGGGACCAGCCCGTGGCCGTCCGATCGGCCGCGATCGGGTAGCTCACATTGCCGCCGCCGGTCGCGGGCAGGGCAGCCGGCACCCGGCCGAACTCGCGCCGGACGGCCGCCGCGACACCGGCGTGGCCCTGCGGCACCGAGCCCCCCGCGTCCACCGAACCAGCCGCGCCGTTCCCCCCAGCGGGGGCGCTCTCCTCGCTCGAGGCACTCGATTCGGTTCCGGCCGCCGTAGCTCCGTCCGCCATCGCCCCGCTCACCGTGCAGCTCAGCGCCGGCCCGTCCCGCCCCGTCAGCACGTCGGCCAGCGTCGCCGCCATGTCCTCGTGCTGGGCGTACGCCTCCGGGTAGTCGCTGTGCTGGACCTTCTGTGCGGCTACGGTGACCGGAAGACCGAGATAGTCCGGCACCTTGACCAGCGCGTCGAAGAACCGGCCCGACGCGTAGACGGGGTCAGTGATCTGGGCGGGGCTTCCCCAGCCCTGGGACGGGCGCTGCTGGAACAGACCTAGGGAATCCCGGTCACCGTAGGAGAGATTGCGGAGCTTGGACTCCTGGATCGCGGTCGCCAGGCCGATGGTGACGGCACGCTCCGGCAAGCCGCGCGCGTGGGCCACTGCGGCGATGGTCGCGGCGTGGGATGCCTGGTCCGGATCGAGCGTGACCGTCGTACCGTCCGGGCCGTTCGCCCTACACTCGTCGGGAGTCGGCGAGTGGATGTAGCGAACAGCGAGATAGCTCACGAGCGAGAGCACCACACCCAGCCCGATCACCACCGGCCACGCCTTGCGACGCCCCCACCTGCGTGCCGCCACGCCGACCCTCCTCTTACCTGGCCTCGGCTACAGTTCGTTTGCATTGTTGCGCAACCATATAACTCTGTTGGCCGTGTCCCTAATCGGGATTCAAGGCGATGGACCCGATCGAGGGGGAAGGCATGAGGGGTCGGCATGGACCGGCGAAACTGATCGTGCGGCCGGACCGGTCAGGGCGCCTTAGCGACCGGGGGCTAGAACTGGTCCTGCTGATAGGCGCCATCCTCATCTGCATATACGGCTATGCCGAGACGTCCCTCGCCGTCGCCGGGAATCTGCCGCCGGGCATGGCGACGACGTGCGCGGGGGCGGCCGTACTGCCGCTGGTGTGCCACGTCGTCGTACGCCGGTTCGCGCCGCAGGCCGATCCGCTGATCCTGCCGCTGGCCACGCTGCTCAGTGGTCTGGGGCTCGTCCTCATCCACCGGCTGGACATCGCGTACGGGACGCACTACCACCACTCGACGCCCGCGGCACCGGGGCAGTTGATGTGGTGCGGGATAGCCGTGGTGGTGTTCGCCGCAGCGGTGGTGCTGCTGCGGGACCACCGCAGGCTGCAGCGGTATCCGTACGTCACGATCGCCGTGGGCATGGTCCTGCTGATGGCGCCGGCGTTCTACCCCGGTGACGTCTACGGCGCCAAGCGGTGGATCTTCATCGGCCCGCTGTCCTTCCAGCCCGGAGAGTTCGTGAAGATCGTCATCGTGGTCTTCTTCGCCGGGTATCTGACGATGCGCAGGGACGCCCTCGCTCTCGCCGGACGGCGGCTCATGGGCATGTATCTGCCGCGCGGGCGGCAGTTGGGCCCGGTCGCGGCCGTGTGGATCCTGAGCCTGCTCGTCCTGATCTTCGAGCGGGACCTCGGTACCTCGCTGATCTTCTTCGGCCTGTTCGTGATCATGCTGTACGTCGCCACCGAGCGGACCAGCTGGGTGGTGTTCGGCGTCGTGATGTTCGCCGTCGGAGCCTTCGTCGTCGGCTCGTTCGAACCGCACGTCCACGGCCGTGTCGTCGCCTGGCTGCACCCCATGGACATCTTCCTCCCGCCCGACAAACGGCCGCCTGGGCTGGTCTCGGACCAGGCCGCGCAGGCCCTGTTCAGTTTCGGCTCGGGCGGCATCTTCGGCAGCGGCCTCGGCGAGGGCCACCCGGAACTCATCGGCTTCGCCGGGCGCAGCGACTTCATCCTCACCACGGTCGGCGAGGAACTCGGCCTGACCGGGGTGACGCTCGTCATCCTGCTCTACGCGCTGCTCGCCGAGCGTGGACTACGGACGGCCCTCACCGTCACCGACCCGTTCGGCAAGCTGCTCGCCGGCGGCCTGGCCTCGGCGCTCGTCCTCCAGGTCTTCGTCGTCGTAGGCGGAGTCACCGGGCTCATCCCACTCACCGGCAAGGCCCTGCCCTTCCTCGCCCAGGGCGGCTCGTCCATGGTCGCCAACTGGCTGCTGGTCGCCGTTCTGATCAAGGTCAGCGACACGGCCCGCCGGCCCCCGCCCGTCCCGGCCGTCGACGTCAGCGCCGCCGAGACCCAGTTCGTCCGGCCGTGAGCCCCTCATCACTTCCGACGAGAGAGCGGAGCCGCTCATGCCCCTCAACATACGGCTGTCCGGCATGGTGACTCCGCGCTGGGCCCTCTTCGGCCCTGACCGCAATATGCTGCGAGACCAGAGCGGAACGTAGACCGTCCGTCAAACGACGTGCCCGGATCAACGAATCCCCGACGCCGCCGTACGGGCCACTGTGCACGTGGTGTGCGAGCGGCAGTCCGAGACCCACGTGCGGGCCCAGCTGCTGCAGGCCCTCACCACCAGCGCCCTGGCACCAACCGGGCTGCGCGCCCGCCGCGAGGACGACGACCAGGCCACCAGCCTGCGCGCCACCGTCACCATCAGCGGCCAGGTCGCCCCCCGCGCTGGAGCAGGTCATCGCCCGGCTGTCACTGGAGCCGGGAGTGCGTGACCTGCACTGGCACCTGGAGGACGAGGAAACCGAGCACGACCGGCGCCGGGCACTGGCCTGATCACCTGGGCCGGAGCGCGTACGGATTCCGTAAGGGGACGGTCGGCCCCAGGACACGCGGCCCGTGCACAGACCACGATGGAAGACGGAGCAAGGAGGGAGACGGCGATGAGGCACCTGCCCCTCCCGCAGACCGGAGAGGGCGCCGCCTTTCTCGGCGTCCTGCTGCTGACTGCGCTGGAGATGACCGCGCTGGCCACGGCCCTGCGTGCCGACCGGCCGACCCTACGGTCTCCCGCCTCATCGACACACTCGCAGCCTCCGGGGAGAAGGCCCTGCGGGCCATCCGTGCCGCGCGGGCTGAAGTCCGCCAGCGTGTCTGGCGGTTGGCCGACCGGGAAGCGCCTGATGCGGGCGGGACGGTGCCCGTGGACCTCGACGGGGTGCTGGTGATCGCGCACTCGGACAAGGAGGATGCCGCACCCACGTGAAGCGGACCTACGGCCAACATGCGGGCCCTCGCGCTGATCGCGGCCGGCCAACTCCTCGGCACACTGGTGAGCGAAGGGCTGCTGGCAGCGCGGATCGCGGCGGGCCAAGCAGACCCGGCGCTGCGTGCGACGCTGGACGTCGGCCCGTCCTACGTGATCGTCTCGGCCCTGGCCGCCGTGGTGGCAGCAGGGGCCCGGCGGTGGCACCGGCGGACCGCGCTCGCCGCGCTCACGGTGCGCGCACCGCACATCACGAGCGGCCTGACCACGCTGGCAGTCACCCCCGTCGGCCACGTGACAGCACTGTCCACCGGCATGCTGCTGGCACGGGGTCTGCGGTCGTCCGACGCCCGCCACCACCACCTGCACCGACGGACGTCACGCGCAGCGCCGCTTCAGGCCGAGGGGCGTACCAATGGCCGCGTACCTTCTCTCATCCGGCCACCAGCACGGCGTCGGGTCACACCCCACGACAGACTGGACGGGACGGGGGCCAAGCCAATTCTGAGCGGCGTCAGTCGCCGCCGGCGATGAAGCCGGCTATGGCGGCAGCGACGGCTTCGGGCTGCTCATCGGGGATGAAGTGCCCGGCGTCGGGCACGATGACTCCGGTGGTGTTGTCGGCCCACGGGCTGATGGAGGCCGCCATGTCCGGGATGGAGCCGTGGCTGCTGGAGATCCCGAGGATGGGCACGGTCAGGTGCTGCCGCTCGAGCGCCTGGTGGTTCTTGCGCGCCGACTCGGCGGCGTCTCGGTAGTAGGCGAGGGAGGCGCGGAGGCCGCCGTCGGCGGCGAGGGCCGCTGCGTAGTGGTCGAGGTCGGCATCGTCGAATGCTCCGGGAGCGAGGGTTTTCGCCTTCAGGAACCAGCCGACGTACTCCCGTTCGCGGCCGGCCAGCAGCGTCTCGGGCAGGCCGGGCACGAGGTGGAACGCGAAATGCCAGGTCTTCCACGCCCGGTCCGGGTCGGTGGGAATCGTTTCCGGGAGGGTGATGCCGGGAATTCCGGCGTCGAGCAGGGCGACCCCGCGCAGATGGCTTTCGTAGTTGAGGGCGAGCGAGAAGGCGACCCAGGCGCCGATGTCGTGGGCGGCCAGCCAGTAGGCCGGCACTCCGAGAGCGTTCACGGCGGCGTGGACGTGGGCGGCGACCGTGTGGGTGTCGTAGCTGATCTCCGGGCGCTCGGAGTGGCCCTGGCCCGGCAGGTCGATCGCGATGACGCGGAACCGGCCGGCGAGGCTGGGCATGACCTTTCGCCAGGCCCGCCAGGTTTGCGGGAACCCGGCGAGCAGGACGACAGCCGGGCCGTCCGGCTGTCCGCCTTCGACGGCATGCAGGCGGACGCCGTCTGCGCCGACCCAGCAGTGGGTGAATCCGGCCAGGTCGTGCAAGGGCAGGTCGCGGACGGGGTTACTTTCGGAGTCAGCCATGGGATCCTCCATCGGTGTTGGGGTGTGCTGGTCCGGCGGTTCGCCCGAGGGCCAGGCCCGCGAGGGCGATGCAGATGACGAGGGCAGCCAGCGTGGTGCTCGAGATCCGGGTCCCGACGGCCTGATCGACAAGGCCCAGTAGCAGGACGGGGACGACGAGCCCGGAATAGATGAACAGGAAATACGTGGCGCTGAACTCAGCGCGGTTGCCGGGATCGCAGAGTGCGTCCGTGACGCCCAGGCCGTGGCGGAACAGAGTCCCGACAGCTGCCCCGGCGAAGACGGTGCCCACGATGAAGACCGGCGCGGAGCGGATCCAGAGCGCCGCCTCGATGACGATCATTCCGATGGCCAGCAGGGCTGTCCCGGTGCTGCGTCGCAGGATGGCCGGCGGTGCGACGACCTGAGCCAGCAGTGCGCTGATGAACAGGATTCCGACGCCTGCGCCGATGACGGCCAGGTTCGATATGTTCAGGTCGTCGCGTAGGAACGCGGGGGCCAGAGACGAGAAGAAGCCGTTCACGCCGGAGGCGGCAGCGGCGAGCACGCCGCTGGCGAGAAACGAGCGGGCCCGGCCCGCGCCGCGGGGAAGTGCCGGCCGACGAACCCGAGGCTGCCAGCGGGTCCTTCGGACTGAAGTCTCCGGCACTTTCAGCCAGGCAATGCCGGCCGCGGCACAGACGGCCAGGTAGCACCAGAACACGGTGCGGGTCGGTGCCGGGGGCGAACTGCGCGAGCAGACCCGCAGCGATGATGCCGAGGCTCAGGCCGCCGACGTTGGCGGCCGTGGCCAGCACGGATGCGGCCTTGCGGCCGGGCACGATTTCCGCGATTGAGGAGGTCGCTGCTGCGGTGATGAGGCCGGTTGCCGTGCCGCTGAGGACCCGTGAGGCCAGCAGGACGGCCAGGCCGTCGGCGAGCGCGAATCCGAGGGTGCTGAGCGCTGCGAGCGCGAGCGCCAGCGCGAGGACGGGACGGCGCCCGATCGCGTCGGACAGCGAGCCGGCCACGAGCAGCGTGCCGGCGACTCCTATCACGTAGGCGATGAAGACGAGGGTGGTGGTGACGAGCCCGAAGCCGAACTGCGACGCCCACAGGTCGTAAAGCGGGATGGTGAGGTTCCCGCCGGCCATGACGACGGTGTAGACGAGCACGACGGCGGTGGCCGGGGCTGCGTGGTGCGCCTGCCGCGACGTGTCGATGTCAGGGGGACGCCTGGCCTTGATCATGCCCGAAGGCTAGCACATCTTGAACTGATCAGTTCAGGATAGAATGATGGGCAGCATCCGGAACACCGACACATCGGCAAGGAAGTGCCACGTGGCAGGCAAGAAGCAGTTCGACATGGACAAGGCGCTCGATGCCGCGATGACCCAGTTCTGGCGCGCCGGCTACGCCGACACCTCCATCGACGACTTGTCCCGGGCAACCGGCCTGAACCGCAGCTCCATCTACTCCTCGCTCGGCGACAAGGACACGCTGTTCCTGCGCTGCCTGGATCGCTATGCCGCGCGCTACGGCGAAAAGTACGACGCCGCCCTATCGTGTGCGGCCTCCGAGCCCCTTGCCGCTGTCCGCGCGTTCTTCGATGTCACCCTTGAGCGCATCGCCGATCCCGACCTGCCCGATGGCTGTCTGATCGCCCAGTCGGCCATGGCGATTCCGGTGCTGAGCCCGGCCGTCGCGGCGCACGCCAAAGAGGCGCTCGGCTTCCAGCTCATGCGCCTGCGCGCCGCGCTGAAGGCCGGCCGATTGACCGACCAGGACGCCGAGGCTTTCGCCGTGCACGTGGCAGCCGTGAACCAGTCTCTCGCCGTCATGAGCAGAGCCGGGGCGAGTCCAGCACAGCTCCTGGCCGTAGTGGACGTGACCGTCAACGCGCTCTCGCAGACGTTGCGCGCGCACCTGTAGCCAGCCGGACACCCGCGGACCGGACGAGTGCGCCAGCACTACGACCATCGGGTCGAGGACCGCCAGGCAGATGAGCATGGAGACATCCACCCCGTTGTGCGAAGCGGCATTTCGTGCCCTCTTCGACAGGCCCATATGGTCGGATTCATGGAGTGGAACTTTCCGACGGCCGAACAACTCGCGGCTGCCTTGCGTGCCGGTGACGTGACCTCGGCGGAGCTGACCGACGAGGCGATCGCCCGTATCAAGCAGCACGACGATGCGGTCAACGCGATCTGTGTGCCGGACTTCGACCGTGCACGGGCCGCCGCGCGCGATGCCGACCAGGCGCGTGCCCGCGGTGAGGACCGGCCGCTGCTCGGCATTCCAGTGACGGTCAAAGAGTCCTACAACATCGCCGGACTGCCAACGACTTGGGGTATGCCGCCGCACCGGGACTACATGCCGGCCGAGGACGCGGTGCAGGTATCGCGGCTCAAGGCCGCAGGCGCGGTGGTGCTCGGTAAGACCAATGTGCCCTTGGGGCTGCAAGATATACAGAGCTTCAACGAGATCTACGGCACCACCAACAACCCCTGGGACCACCGTCGTACGTCGGGCGGATCCTCCGGCGGCTCAGCGGCGGCCCTGGCGTGCGGATTCGGCGCGCTGTCCATCGGCTCCGACATCGCCGGTTCGTTGCGCACCCCCGCGCATTTCTGCGGCATCTACGCGCACAAGCCGACACTCGGGCTGGCGGCGATCCGCGGCATGGTCCCGCCGCCCGGTCCGGCCCTGCCGGTCGAGCACGACCTCGCCGTCGTCGGTCCGATGGCGCGCACCGCTCGCGACCTCACGCTCCTGCTCGACGTCATGGCCGGACCCGACCCCCTGACGCTCGGTGTGGCGTACCACTTGACGCTGCCGCCCGCGCGCCACGAACGGCTCCGTGACTTCCGGGTCCTGGTCCTCGACGAGCATCCGCTCATTCCGACCGGGTCCGCCGTGCGGGCGGGCGTGGGCCGGGTGGCCGACGCGCTTGTCGACGGCGGTGCCCGCGTCGAGCGGGACAGTCCGCTGCTGCCCGATCTGACCGAAGCCGCGATGCTCTACAGGCAGTTGCTGTTTTCGGGCTCCGTTGCGCGTTTTCCCGTCGAAGCATACGAGCAGCTGCAGGCCCGCGCCGCCGGACTGAGCGCGGACGACCAGAGCCTCGATGCGGCACTGCTGCGCGGCATGGTGTTCAGCCACCGCGACTGGGTCGAGGCGAACAGCCGTCGCGAGCGCCACCGCCACGGCTGGCGGCAGCTCTTCGCCGAGTTCGACGCGGTGGTGTGTCCCATCACGCCCACTCCCGCGTTCCCGCACGACCACAACCCCGATCCGAGGGAGCGCCGGATCGACATCGACGGCGTCGAGTACCCGTACTTCGACCAGCTCGTCTGGGCCGGTCTGGCCACTATGCCCGGCCTGCCCGCCACCGCTATACCAGCGGGCCGGTCGCCCGAGGGTCTGCCGGTGGGAGTGCAACTCATCGGTCCGATGTTCGAGGACCGCACCCCGCTGCGGCTGGCCGAACTGCTTGAGCAGAAGATCGGCGGCTTCCAGGCACCGAAGTAGAGCGTACTACCTGGGTGTCCGTCGAGGACCACCCCGCCACCGCCGAATCACCGATGCACAGGGCCATCACCGATGTGATGGCCCGTCGGCTGACCGGCACCTCGACCCCGGCCCGGCGCGGCTCCTGGAACTGCCCGACACTGGCGCGGAATCCGGCCTACAGGCAGATCATGGCCGTGTTCGCCGAACCCGACCATCCGCTGCGGACACGGAGCGTGTGCGAGGCGATGGAGCTGGAGCTGGAGCTGGAGCTGGAGCGTACCGTCGCTCGGCGCTACCGTGGAATTCTCAGAACCGGCGCGGGCCCGGTAGGGGCGCCAGCGAGTGCAGCGGGGTACGCATGGATGCCAGTCTGACCGCGGCGGAGATCACGCTCTAAAACTGACGTTCATCGTTGACACCTGGGTCTCCGATCACTACGGAGATCCACATGCCGAAGTCCACCCCGCGAGGCCAGGCGGCGCCTGGCGGTGATACGCCACGTCGAAGAGGTCACCGGGAACGTCGCAATGTCCTGCCGGTACTTCGGGATCAGCCGGCAGGCCTACTACACCTGGTACCGCCGCTACCAAGCCAAGGGCATCAAAGGCCTGCGGACCCGGTCCAAAGCCCCGAAAACGTCCCCGAACGCGACCCACGTCGAGGTAGTCGGAAAGATCATCCATCTCCGGCAGAACTACCACTTCGGGCCCGAGAAGATCGCCATGTACCTCAAGCGGTACCACGACGTCACCATCAGCAAGTCCGGCGTCTGGCGCATCCTCAACCGTCTCGACATGGGCCGCCTGCCGGCCTCCCAGCGTTACAAGCGCCACGACCGCAGATGGAAGCGATACGAGAAGCAGCTGCCCGGCCACCGCGTGCAGATCGACGTGAAGTTCATCGAGCCGCTCGCCTCGATGCCACAGGGCCGCCGCGGCGGCCGCAACAAGTACTTCCAGTTCACCGCGATCGACGACTGCACCCGCCTGCGCGTCCTACGGATCTACCCCCAGCTGAACCAGGCCACCGCCATCCAGTTCCTCGACTACGTGATCCAACGCCTGCCGTTCCAGGTGGAAGTGATCCAGACCGACAACGGCGCCGAGTTCCAGTCGGCGTTCCACTGGCACGTGCTCGACAAGGGCATCGCCCACACGTACATCAAGCCGCGTACTCCGCGGCTGAACGGGAAGGTCGAACGCTCCCACCGCATCGACGCCTAGGAGTTCTACCGGCTCCTCGACGGTGTCGTCATCGACGACGCCGAGGTCTTCAACGACAAACTGCGCGAGTGGGAGGACTACTACAACTACCATCGCCCCCACGGCGGCCTCGGCGGCCAGACCCCCTACGAACGCCTCAAGCAGAAGACCACGGCCCAGGCGTAATCGGTGATCGTCAGTGGCACACCGACAGAGCAACCCAGGCAGTCGGGCGGGAAGCCGACTGTGGCCTACTCGGGTTGAGGCGCCGCGGCAATCGGCGCCACCAATAGCACGGGGAGAAACCAGACGATGACCATCCATAAGCGCATCGGCGCGCTGGCAGTGACCGCCGCCCTCACCGGACTCGCGGGCCTGGGACTGACAGTCCCCGCAAACGCCGCAGCCGGCCCCGATTCCAACGCCATGGCCCCGCAGAGCTGGAAGTGCCGTGACACCAGCGCATCCATGACCGGAGCCACGGTGTACGCATCTATCTGCTGGAGCGGCCACACAGCCAAAGCCGCCGGACAGATCTACGACACCAAAGCCGACAGGCACAGCGCCTGCGTCCTCATCATTCACAACACCACGTCCCAAATCACCCGCTGCGACCGCAAGGGCGCGGGTACTTCAACGCACTTCGTCACTGGCTCGTTCCACTTCAGCCACCCCGTTTGGATCAGGGCCTGCACCTTGTACGGGCCCAAGGCCGGACGAGGAGACTGCTCCGGCTGGCACTGACCCGCTCGGCGGGCACTCAGATCTCCAAGACTGAGCCTCCGCCCAAGGTCCTCGGGGCAAGTGGGTCGTGCCATTCACGTGCCAGATCCTGCGGGAAAGCACGACGAAGCTTCCCAAGCCAAGGGCTCAGGCACCGTCATCAGATGCCGGCCGTCGTAGCGGACTGTCGTCGGCTGAGGTTCGTGCCACAACCGTGCCAGCTGCAGGGGTCAGCCGCGGTCAGCACCGGTGCCCTGCGGTCGAGTGGTCGGCCGCTTTCTCGGTCGGCGAAATCGCAGTTGATGCCGCACGGCTGCGAGCATGATGTCCGCGGCGGCGTCTGCATCGGCACCTGCCTGGTGATGCACATGCACTGTGCTCCAGACCGAGCCGAGGCACCCCGCCCTGACGCGTCGGGCCGGCTTCCGGGCGGCCGCCGCGCCGAGCTGGTCGACCGCTGTCACTGTCTACTACCGCGACTGTGACCTCCCGCCCGTTCTTCGCGAAGTTCGAGGATTGGGCCTACACGGTGCACGAGTGCGTTCCGGCCACCGAGTGGAGAGTCCGCCAGGCCGCGGCGGGCAGGCCGGTGCGCCGCTGATCTGGTCCCTGGTCGCGGCTGAAGGCGTTCGTCAAACCAGTGGCCGGTGACGAACCGCCCCGGTACCTACAACGCGCCAACCACCCTATGCGAAAGCCACCATGCCGCTCAGCTCACTGCGCAACACATTCAGCCGGCTCAGCCCACACACACCACCCGCTGTCCCCTCGGCCCCGCAAGACTTCCCCTCAGCAACGAAAACGCGGCCCAGTTCGGCTGAGCGACAGCAGGCCACGAACCGGTTGCGGTGCAACTGCGTGATTACGCCCTTGTCGGGAAGGCGGCGATGCGCTGGAATGCGTGAGCTTGTCGGGACGGGTGTTCCAGCAGCATGCACGTGTCCGGCAACCGAACGCGTGTGTCTGGTGCGCCCCCTGACGTCTTACCAGACGAAAGGATGTCGATGTTCGGCTGGCGGAATCCGCAGCTGGCAGGCGTCACACTGGCCGCCGCGTCCATGGTCCTGGCCTTCGGGACCACCGCGAACGGCACACCGTTGACTTCTGCACCGAACGCACAGGCGCTCTCGGACACCAGAGCGCCGGCACCTGTGATCGTTGTTCTCAAGGACCAGATACCCACCACCCCCGCCGACTCCGGGCACTTGAAGGCCCGGGCCAAGGCGGCCACCGCCGCCCAGGCCCCGCTGCTGGCGAAGGTCAGGGCGAACGGCGGCACGCACATCAAAAGCTTCGTGGTCGGCAACGCCTTCGCAGCAACGGTAAGTCCGGCGCTGCGCGCGGCCCTGACCGCCGACCCCGCGGTCGCCTCGGTCGTCCCGGACGAGACGGTGCGCGTGACCCCGCCGGTCGCCACCGAACCCGGCACGCAGGGCGGTGCCAAGGGACCGAAGTCCGTCACGCCCAGCGCCCGCGGCGACGGCAACGGGAAGAACCCGTACGCCATCTGCCCCAGCGACCCGTCCAAGCCGCTGCTGGAGCCCGAGGCGCTCTACTCGACGCACGTCGAGGGCACCCCGGGTTCGCCCGGCGCCCATCAGATCGCCACCGGCAAGGGAGTGAAGGTCGCCTACATCGCGGACGGCCTCGACCCCGACAACCCGGACTTCATACGCCCCGACGGCACACACGCGGTCGTGGACCATCAGGACTTCTCGGGCGACGGCTGGGACGCGCCGAGCGGCGCCGCGGAGGCGTTCGGTGACGCCTCGGCGATGATTGCGCAGGGCCGGCAGAGCTACGACCTGTCGAAGTTCGTCAACCCCACCCACCCGCTGCCCGCCGGATGCAACATCCGGATCGAGGGTTTCGCGCCCGACGCGTCCCTGGTCGCGCTCAAGGCCGGTGGCACCACGTTCCCCAACTCGGCGATCCTCCAGTCCATCGACTACGCCGTCTCGGTCGCCCATGTCGACGTGCTCAACGAATCGTTCGGCAGCAACGTCACCCCGGACAGCGGTGCCCACGACACCATCTCGCTGTTCAACGACGAGGCGGTGGCCGCCGGTGTCACGGTGACCGTCTCCAGCGGTGACGCCGGCATCAACAGCACCATCGGCACCCCGTCCACCGACCCGCACGTGATCTCCACGGGCGCCTCGACGGACAACCAGAGCTATCTGCAAACCGGCTACGCAGCATCCCAGTTCTCCAACGGCACCTGGGCCGACAACCGCATCTCGGCGCTGTCCTCCGGCGGCTTCACCCAGGCCGGACGCACCGTCGACCTGGTCGCGCCGGGTGAGGCGGACTGGGCACTGTGCTCGCCGAAGACCAGCGAGTACACCGAGTGCACCAACTACAACGGCACCGGCAGCCCGGTCCAGCCGTTCGGCGGCACCAGCCAGGCCGCTCCGCTGACCGCCGGTGCGGCCGCCCTGGTGATCCAGGCGTACCGGGACAGCCACCACGGCCAGTCGCCAACTCCCGCGCTGGTGAAGCAGTTCCTGACCGGCAGCGCCCAGGACCTCGGCCTGCCCGCCCAGGAGCAGGGCGCCGGTCTGCTGAACGTGCGCGGCGCGGTGGAGGCCGCCCGCGGCTACCACAGCCCCTCGGGCGCCACGCAGAGCGACACCCTCGCTGTCACCACCGGCCAGCAGGACATCTCCGGCAACCCGGGATCCAGCCACACCGCCAACGTCACCGTGGTCAACACCGGCCACACCACCCAGACGGTGACCGGCGCCACCCGCACCTTCGCGCCACTGGCGAACTCCCGGCAGACCGTGCGGCTGAACTCCTCCACCGACCCGCAGTTCGCGTACGCCACCAACGGCGCGGCCTGGGCGCACCACGAGGTGAAGTTCACGGTGCCGCCGGGCGCCGACCGGCTGGCCGCCTCGATCGCATGGCAGGGCAAACCGCAGAAGTCGGGCTCGGCCACCGTGACCCCGGTGGTCCGGCTCACCCTGCTCGATCCGTCCGGGCGGCTGGAGACCAACACCCGCCCGCAAGGGGGCCCGGTGTCCGCCGACTTCGGCATCGTGGACGTACCGCACCCGGTTGCGGGCCAGTGGACCGGCATCCTGTACACCCCGGCCGGCAGCAACGGCTTCACCGGTCCGGTGCTGCTGGATACCGCCACCCAGCGCGCGGTGCAGGCCGGTTCGGTCAGCCCGCAGGTGACCAGGCTGGCGCCGGGGCGCAGCACCACCTTGCACGTCCGCCTCACCACCCCGAAGACCAGCGGTGACAGCGCCGAGTCGATCACCGTGGCCGGGTCCAACGGCCACACGACCAGCGTTCCGGTGATCCTGCGCAGCGTGGTCCCGCTCTCCGGCCGGGGCGGTGCCTTCACTGGCACCATCACCGGCGGCAACGCCCGTGACGCCTCGCCCGCGCAGTCGTTCAGCTACGCTTTCGACGTCCCGTCCGGTCACCGCGACATCCGCGCCGGGGTGACCCTCAGCGACCCGAACGTGCTGGTGCAGGGAGCGCTGATCAGCCCCGACGGCACTCCGGTCGACATCGAGAGCAATGCGCTGCTCGGCACCTCCGGTGCGCCGGCCGGTACCGCGCCCGGCGTGTCGGCCACCGCGGTCAACCCGGCGGCCGGGCGCTGGCGGTTCGTGCTGAACGTCCTCAACCCGGTCAGCGGCGCCGAGCTGAACGAGCCGTTCCGCGGCACCGTCGGCCTGGACCTGGACCGCGCGACCGCCACCGGCCTGCCGAACAGCACCAGCGCCAAGCTGGCGGCGGACAAGCCCACCACGATGCGCGTGACGTACACGAACAACACCGCGGCCACCCAGTTGGTGCAGGCCGACGGTCGGCTCACCAAGATGGTGGACGTCCCGCTGGTGCCGCAGGGCGCCTCGGCCACTGTCGCGCTGCCGCTGCACCCGACGTCGACCACCCCCGGCTTCCTGGTGCCCCCGGGCACCGACAGGCTGACCTCGGTCGCGGCCTCCTCGACGCCCGCGCAACTGGAGTTGAGCGCCACCGCCGGTTCCCCGGACTCCTTCGGTGACCTGAGGCAGGCGCAGCACGGTTCCACCGTCTCGGTCGTCAACGCACAGGGCAGCGCCGCGCAGCCGGTGGTCCCGGGCTTCTGGAGCAGCTACGTCCAGCAGATCGGCCCGTTCCCGGCCGCCGGTGCTCCGGCCGGTACGTCGACCATCACCACCAGCGCCCACACCCAGGCATTCGACCCAGCGCTGACCTCCAGCACCAACGACCCGTTCGCGCACGCGGTGAACGCCTCGGCTCCGACGCTCAGCCCGGTCACCGTCAAGCCGGGCGCCACCGGCTCGCTCGAGGTCACCATCACCCCGCGCGGCGCGAAGGGCAGCACCGTGCGCGGCGTGCTGTATCTGGTGACCGCTCCGGGTGGCGTGGCCACCGCCAACAACCAGATCGGCACCACCGGTTCGGTGCTGGCGGCGATCCCCTACAGCTACACCGTCAACTGACCCTCACCAGCCGTACCGCCGAGGCCGCCCCCGAACAGGGGCGGCCTCGGCTGCTGTTCAGGGCAGCGAGAACTGCTGCGCGGTCGCCCCGTATGCCGGCGGCCAGGGTGCGCGGTTCTCGTTGTCCGTCGGGGCGGACATCGGCGAGCCAGACCTCGAGGGCCAGGTGCTCGCTGCGGCGCTCGCGCACCATCGCGGCCAGGTGTCGGGCGTATTCGGTGGTCGTGGCCAGGGCGGGACTGCGTTCGCACAGCTCGCCGAGGCACTCGTGCTCGTTCTGTGACGGCTCCGGGCGGCGCGAAGGACCTGTATGCACCGTGCAGCGGTCCCTCCGGTGTCGGTCTCCACAGCGAGCCTTGTTGTGCCCCTGCCAGCAGCTGCCTACTCTGCGACCGAACCGACTTGCGAGTCTCTCGAGGGGCGATATGCACGGTGATCTGCGTGCGGGCACGGCGGCTGCCGGACGGATTCAACGGGCCGACGACGTGCTGGATATGCAGCGTGCCGCCCGCAAGGGCGGCACCAGGCCGGTGCTTCGCTGGCTGGCGGACCGCATCGGCGCCACCGTCTTTCTGATGGACTCTGCGGGTACTCCGGCCCACCTGCCCTACCCGCCTCACGCTCCCCTCGGCGACGCCGAGCGCGATCTCGCCCTGCGCGGTGCACGAGAGTTGGCTGAGCGGCGCCTGGGATCCGTTGCCATCGACCAGGACGGACTCACCTGCATCGTCCTTCCCCTCGACGGATCGCGGGGTGCCGCCGCGCCCCTTCTCGCTGCCGTCGTGCCCCGGCCGGCACCACATGAACTTCCGCTCCTGCTTGCGGATGCCACGTCCGTGCTGAGTCTGAGCTGGCTGGCGGAACACACCCGGCGCAAGCAGCATCGCCTGAGGATCGCCGAAGCCGGGACGCGCGAAGCAGTCCTGCAATTGCTCCTCAACGGCCATACGTCCACTGCGCGCCAGATCGCGAGGGCGTTGCGCCCGGCCCTGCCCGCGATGGTGCGGGTGTACGTCATCGAGGGCTCGCCGAGGGCTCGCGGCCAACTGCTCAGGGACCTGACCGATGCGGCCGAAGACGCATGGATCGTGACGTGCCCGGTGTACGTCGACCACCTCTTCATGCTTACGCCCGATGACGGCGCCCCGGCACGGGTCTGGTCCTCCGAGCTGGCAGCCACCTGCTGTATCGGAGAGAGCAGTGCCGTGCCCCTGCGGGAAACCGCCACCGGCTACGCCCAGGCCTTCCACGCTCTCGCCGCCGCACGCGGCCGCCCCGAACGGAAGGCCTCGTTCGCGGCCAACCCCGAGCTGGCACCGACCATCGGGCCTGCCGCGGCGGCCTGGGCCGAGGCTTTCCTCTCACCGATCCGTACCCACCGCGCCAGGCGGGCCCAGGACCCCGACAGCGCGGAACTGCTGGCCACCGCCGCGTCATGGCTCAGCTTCTCCTCCCGTGCGACGGCCCACCTGGATATCCACCGCAACACCCTGAGCGCGCGCCTGACATGCATCCAAGAACTGCTCGGCTTAGACCTGCATCGGCTGGCCGACCAAGCCGCGCTGGCACTCGCTCTGCGCACCGTCGCCGCAGACATGCCGCCCCCGCCAGAGGCGGACAGCGCACGGGCGGGGAACATGTTGCCCACCTTGGACGAACTCCTGTCGCTGCCCCGCGTCGCGGTGTGGGCCCAACAACAGTTCCGCCCTGTCACCTCGCCCGACGTCCCTGCATGCATCGCGGAGACCCTCACCACATGGCTGCGCCTCGACGCACGCATCGGCCCCACCGCGACCGCAATGTCCATCTCGACATCCGCCGTACGCAAGCGCCTGACACGCAGCGAAGCACTGCTCAAACGCTCGCTCCTACGATCCCCCAGCGCCATCCATGACCAGTGGCTCGCACTACGCGCCCTCGACCTGGCCGAACCGAGCGAAGTGCCGCGCCACTTCGCCGGCCTCTCCAGGAACACATGATGAGGCTGATGGGGGGCCGAGGCTCGTGCCCTCGCTGCCCCCGGTCCGAGGCTACGCATGGGCGCTGATCACGCCGCCGGCGCTGAGCACGATGTAGACGCGGTCGAGTTCGACACCGGCGTCGTGCCCGTTCGCGTCCAGCGTGGCGGACACGCCGCCTGCATCGCCGAGGATCCGCGCGCGGCAGTGGTCCTCACCGACCTTGGTGACCTTGGTCGTCCAGCCGCCCATGAGCTTGAAGGTGCCCGGTCCCTGGTGTCCTCCGCCCATCCAGGACTGGACCCGGCCGTCCTGCGTGAGCACGATGAACATGTCGTTGGCGTCGAGCCCGGCGGCCCGGTGGTTCGCGTCCATGGTGCCCAGGACGTCACCGCGGTGGACGATCTTGAGGAAGTAGTGCTGGCCACCGACCTTGTAGATCTCGGCCTTGCTGCCGTCGGGCAGGGTCTGGGTGCGGACAGGGGATGTCGTCTTGGGTGCGGTGGCAGGAGAGGTGGTGCGGTGCACGGCGGTCGTCTGCGTCTGCATGCCGGTCCGGGCCCTGTCCCCGCTGGCCTTGGCCCTGTCCTCGCCGGCTTTGGCCCCGGAGAGCCCGCCACCGTCACCTGTGGATGCGGACGCGGAGACGGAGACCTTCTTCCCCGAGCCGGCGGCGGCGTCCTTGCCCCCGCTCTGGCACGCGGTCAACGACAGTGCCGCCGCGGCGGCGACGGCCACCAGGCCGGCACAACGGGCAGTACGGGCAGTACGGCAGGCACGGTGCGCGGTCATGATGAAAACTCCCCCATGGACTGTCAGGCGGCACCTCCCCCTGCTCCCGCAGAGCGACCGACCGCATCGGCTGTTTCACTGCACCCCATGAGATGACGCCGAGGCGGGCATCGTTCACCCGGGTCTGTCCGCATTCGGTAACAAGAATCGCATCGGTGACCGCGCCGCAGGCGGTGGCCCATCTGGTCGGCTGGTCGGCCGGTCGCGGGATGACGACTGGTCCCAGGCCGCATCCGAGACGGGCGGGGTGAGGGCGCAACGAGCCGGACGACCCGCACATTGGGGTCCTGCGGCACGGAGCCGCCACCGCTGCCCGGGACCGTGTGTGCTTCGGATGCGGAGGCAGCGAACGGCGCCCGTTCGGCAGGCGGCGGCACTCGCTGCCGCCAATGTGTGCACAAGGTCGGCTTGTGGTGGCAGCCGGCGGCGTACGGTGCGCCCGGGGTCGGCTCGGGGTGAGTTCGGGGTCGGATCAGGGTTGGTCCCGATGCCTGGCCGGTCGGTTGCCGAGCAGGATTGATCACGTGGATACAGACCCTTCACACAACGCATCTCGGGGAGTCTCATATGAAATCGCTGGCCCGCCACGTCGCCGCCCTCGGCCTCGTCGGCTCCGCTGTCATCGGCATGGGTGCCGGTTCGGCCGCGCAGGCCTTCGCCGTGGGTGACGCCCGTCCCGGCGCTGCGAAGGTCTTCCCGCGGCTGGACCCGGCCGCGCTCCAATCCGCCATCGAGAGCCGGCCAACCGACGGTGCCTCCGGCGCGATCGCCCGGGTCGGCGAGCCGGGCCAGTTGTGGAAGGGGTCCACCGTCGACAGCCAGACCGGACGGAAGATCCCGACGAACGCGCACTTCCACATCGGCAGCATCTCGAAAGTCTTCGAGACCACCGTCGTCCTGCAACTCGCCGCCGAGGGCCGGATCAACCTCGACCGGACCGTTCAGCAGTACATGCCCGGTCTGCTCCCGGACACCTTCCAGCCGATCACCATCCGCGAACTCATCAACTACACCAGCGGGCTTCCGGACGTGGACGAGGGCAAACCCGCGCAGGGAGCCGACGAGACGATCGCCAACCGCTACGAGTACCGCACCTTCGACGACATCATCAGGACCACCCTGCGCCCCGCCGACCGCCTTTGGCCCGGTCCGCACTTCGCGCCAGGGACCGAGCAGGAGTACAACTCCCTCGGTTTCCGGATCGCGGGCAGACTCATCGAGCAGATCACCGGCCACTCGTTCAAGGAGGAGGTCACCGAACGCATCCTGAAGCCTCTGCAACTCGAACAGACCTCGGTGCCCGAGGACGACGCCGTAATGCCCCGGCCCTACCTCCACGGATACGTGACCGACAGTCACGGCCAGGCGGTGGACGTCAGCGAGCAGGGCGGTGATCCCTCCAACATGATCTCCACCCCGGCCGACCTGGACCGCTTCATCACTGCCCTGTTCCAGGGCCGCCTGCTGCCCCCCGCTCAGCTCGAAGAGATGTTCACCCTGCCCAGGGACAACGAGGCAAGGCTCGTCCCGTTCATCGGCACCAGTTGCAACAAGGTGGCTTGCTTCGGCGCCGCCCTGATGTCGACCCCGCTGCCCGGCGGGGGCGTGCTCTGGGGCAAGACCGGCCACGACTTCGGCTACGCCAACGGCATGTTCGCGACCCGCGACCTGTCCCTGCGCGGCATCTACTCGGTCTCCAACCTGAGCCTCGACTTCGGGACGAAGACCCCGCTGGCCAACCGCCTGCTGACGGCGGTCGTAGCACCCGCAGCCGGGCCGCGCTGAGCTGGGCAGAACTGGGTCCACGAGGGGATTCGGGGCTGGTCTTGGCCCCTGGCGTGGTTTGCGAAGCCGGCCACGCGTGTCCCGATCCGCCTCTGCCGGACAGGCTCGGCTGCGACCTGGTGCCGGGCGACGCCATGGTCAGTCCTCACTGTCAGGCGAGGCCGCGCAGCATGAGGTTCCAGTAGAGGAACGGCAGCCCGTACCGCTTGAGGTACCACATGTACCGGCGCTCATGGGTCGTGTCGAGGAGGGGGAAGGTGGGGCGGGGCCGCAGGGTGTAGTCGAACTCGGCGAGCAGCATGCTGTGCCGTGACGTGGTGATCGGGCAGGACGAGTATCCGTCGTACGACGCGGGCAGCGGGCCGGTGCCCGCCAGGCTCACGGCGATGTTGCGCGCGACGACCGGCGCCTGCTTGCGGATGGCGGCCCCGGTCTTGGAGTTGGGCGAGGAACCGGCGTCACCGAGGGCGAAGATCTCGGGGTGGCGCACATGGCGCATGGTGTGCTTGTCGATCTCCACGTAGCCCGCGGGATCGGCCGGATCGGCCAGCGGCGTCGCCTTGAGCCAGTCGGGCGCCGACTGCGGCGGCACCAGGTGCATCATGTCGAACCGGATCGAGTCCTTGGCGCCGGAGGCGTGGTCGACGACGACGGCGGCCCGGCTGTCCGGATCCACCTCGACCAGTTCGCTGTTCGTGCGCACCTCGATGCCGTAGCGGGCCGCGACCCGCTCCAGCTCCTTCGCGAACACGGGAACCCCGAACATGCCCGGCGTGGGCAGCACGAGCACCACCCGTATGTCCTTCAGGACCCCCTGCTCGCGCCAGTGGTCCGCGGCGAGGTAGGCGATCTTCTGCGGCGCTCCGCCACACTTGATCGAGCCCGCCGGCATAGTGAACACGGCGGTGCCCGAGCGCATCGAGCGAATCAACTCCCAGGTCTTGGGCGCCAGTTCAAAGGTGTAGTTGCTGGAGGTGTGTTGTGCGGTGACGGCCTCGGCCATGCCGGGCACCCGGTCCCAGTCGAGCTGGATGCCGGGGCAGACGACGAGCCGGTCGTAGCCGAGGGTCCTGCCGTCGGCGGTGCCGATCGTCCGCTCCCCGGGATCCACACTCTCCACGCGGTCGCGGATCCAGGAGACGCCTCGCGGCAGCACGGACCGCTGCGGGCGGGCGCTCGCCCGGGCGCCCGCCCGGCCGCCGCCGACCAGTGTCCACAGGGGCTGGTAGTAGTGCGTCGCCGACGGCTCGACGAGCCCGATGCCGCCGATGCCGCTGCGTCGCAGGCGGGCCGCGACGCTGATGCCGGCGCTTCCGCCGCCCACGATCAGGACCCTGTGGTGAGCGTCGATCGTCATGTGCGCCTTCCCCCTCGCGTCCATCCGAGTTAATGTACGCACATTAGCTTTCCAAATGTACGTACACAAGAATGATCGCGGGTGAGGGGCATGAGTGAGGAACCCACTCTCTCGGGGGGCCGGAGTGCGGACGCCCGGGCGGGCCGGGGCGGGACTCCGCTGTGGCGGCATGTTCGGGACGACCTCCGGGGCCGCCTGGCGCAAGGGGAGTTCGTCGACTCCTTCCCCGGCGAGAACGAGCTGGCCGCGCGGTACGGGGTGAGCCGGCACACCATTCGCGCGGCGCTGCGCGAGCTGCGGGAGGAAGGCCTGGTCACCGCCGCGCGAGGACGACGGCAGCGACCGGTGGGCGAGGCCGGCATCGAGCAGCCCCTCGGTGCCCTCTACAGCCTGTTCGCCTCCGTCGAGGCGGCCGGGCTCGATCAGCGCAGCATCGTCCGCACCCTCGACATCCGCGCCGACGCCCATGTGGCGGTGCGGCTGGGCATGGAGGAGTCGACGCCCCTGCTCTACCTGGAACGCATCCGCCTCGCCGACGGGGAACCGCTGGCCCACGACAAGGTCTGGCTGCTCGCCTCGGACGCCCGCGCGCTCCTCGACACCGACTTCGGACACACGGGGCTCTACGACGAACTCGCCGACCGGTGCGGCATCCGACTCGTCGGCGGCGAGGAGCACATCCACGCGGTCGTCCCGACTCCCGCCGAGCGGCGGCTGCTCGATCTTCCCGAGGGCGTGGCCGCGTTCTCCATCCAGCGGCTCGGCCGCACCCACGGCCGCACCGTCGAGTGGCGCACCACGCTGATCCGCGCCGACCGCTTCAGCGTCCTCGCGCAGTTCGACGCCCGGGCAGGCTACCGCCTCGACCCGGCGGGATCCCGGTTCACCCGCCCGGCCCGGAGCGTACGGCGACGCGATGCGGTGCGGTGACCGGACCGTGCCGCGCGGCGGATCCGCCGTCGCCGCGACCCTGCGGAAGCTGTGTCCGACTGGAGGGAGTGCCTGACGTGTACTTCGTCGACACGATCGAGGTGGCCGGACTCGGCAACCGCAGCTATCTGGCGGGCGGCCGGCGCATGGCCGTGGCCGTCGACCCGCCGCGCGACGCCGACCGTGTGCTGGCGGCCGCGGCCCGCAGGGGCGTGCGGATCTCCCATGTGGTCGAGACCCACCTCCACAACGACTACGTCTCCGGCGGCCTGCAACTCGCCCGGCTCACCGGCGCCGCCTATCTCGTGCCCGCTGGGGCCGGTGTGTCCTTCTCGCGCATACCCGTGCAGGACGGCGACCGTGCGGTCCTCGACACAGACCTCACCCTGCGGGCCCTCGCGACCCCGGGACACACCCCTCACCACACCGCCTACGTCCTCGAGGAACGCGGCACGGCGGTCGCGGTGTTCACGGGAGGCTCGCTGCTGATCGGCACCGTCGGCCGTCCCGACCTGGTCGAGCCCCGCCTCACCGAGCAACTGGCCCGCGCCCAGCACGCCTCCGCCCACCGCCTCGCCGCCGAACTGCCCGACAGCACCGCTGTGTTGCCGACACACGGATTCGGCAGCTTCTGCTCCGCCGGCCGGGCCGAGGGGACGGAGACCACCATCGGCAAGGAAAAGGCGTCCAACGAGGCACTCACCGAGGGCGCCGACACCTTCGTCTCCCGCATGCTCGCGGGGCTCGACGACGTCCCCGCGTACTACGTGCACATGGGCCCCGCCAACTCCGCCGGACCGGCACCCGTCGACCTCACCCCGCCCGCCGTCGCCGACGCCGGGGAGATCGCGGCACGGCTGGCCGCCGGTGAGTGGGTGGTCGATCTGCGCAACCGCGTCGCGTTCGCCGAAGGGCATGTCACCGGCACCTACAACTTCGAGGCCGAGGGCCAACTCGCCACCTACCTGGCCTGGTTGATCCCTTGGGGCAGGCCGGTCACGCTCCTGGCGGAGTCGCCCGAGCAACTGGCCTGCGCCCAGCGCGAGTTGGTGCGCGTCGGCATCGACCGCCCGGCCGCCGCCGCCACCGGAGACCCGTCCGCCTGGACGACCGGGGACGAGGCCCTGGCCGCCTTCCCCCGCGCCGGCTTCGCGGACCTCGCCGAACGGCAGCCGGCCGAGGGCATGGTCGTACTGGACGTCCGCCGTGACCGGGAACGGGCCGCCGGATTCATCGAGGGCTCGGTCCACATCCCGCTGCACACCCTGCACCGCCGCCTCGGCGAGGTGCCGGCCGGCGAGGTCTGGGTGCACTGCGCGGGCGGCATGCGCGCCGCCATCGCCGCCTCGCTGCTCGACGCGGCGGGCCGGGCCGTCGTCGCGGTCGACGACACCTTCGCCGCGGCCGAGGCGAGCGGGCTCCCCGTCCGCACCGCCTGAGTCCGCCCGGCATCCCGATCCGCACGAGAGGCGAGGAGCGCCCATGGAGTCATCCCCTTCCGGTACAGGCCGGATCACCGTGCAGGAAGCGGCCGAACGCACCGGACACGCCGCGCGGGACACGGCGAGCGGCACAGCCGGCGCGCCCGTCCTGCTGGACGTCCGGGAACCGGACGAATGGAACGCGGGCCACGTCCCCGGAGCCGTCCACCTGTCCCTCGCCACACTCTACGAAGGCATGCCGCTGCCGTTCGAGGTCCAGGGACGGTGCCTGATCGTCATCTGCCGCTCGGGCAACCGCTCCCGGCGGGCCGCCGAACTGCTGGGCGCCCACGGCGTCGAGGCCGTCGACGTGATCGGCGGCATGCGGGCCTGGGCGGAGGCCGGCCTTCCGGTCGTGGACGCGCGGGGCCTGCGTGGCACGGTCGCATGAGCGCCCTGATCCTCGCCGTCGTGGCCGGTGCCGTGATCGGGCTGGCCCTGGGTGCGCTCGGCGGCGGTGGCAGTGTCCTGGCCGTACCCGCCCTGATCTACCTGCTCGGCTTCACTCCGGTGGCGGCCACCACCGCCGCACTGGTGATCGTGGCCCTGACCTCGGGCACCGCACTGACCGCGCACGCCCGGGACGGTCATGTCCGCTGGGGCACGGGGCTGCTCTTCGCGGCAGCGGGCATCGGCCCGGCGATGCTGGGCTCCGCGCTCGCCGGACACCTCCCAACAGGTGCCCTGTCGGCCGGCTTCGCGCTGGTCGCGGCCGCCGCGGCGGTGCGCATGCTACGGCCCCGGGCGGAGGACGGCGCCGTACGGGAGGTACGGCCCGGGCGCGCGGCGGCGGTCGGCGCCGGGCTCGGCGCGGTGACCGGTGTCCTCGGGGTCGGCGGAGGCTTCCTCGCCGTACCGGCGCTCGTGGGAGTGCTCGGCCTGCGCATGCGTGAGGCCGTGGGCACCAGCCTGTTGGTCATAACCGTCAACTCCCTGGCTGCGCTCGGCCTGCGCGGCGGCACCATGGACCACCTCGACTGGGCGGTCGCCGGTCCCTTCGCCGGCGCCGCGATCCTCGGGGCGTGGGACGGCAGACGGCTGGGGGCGAAGGTGAAGGGCGGGACCCTGCGGCAGGTCTTCGCCGTGGTGCTGCTGGCGGTTGCCGCCTTCATGTTCGCCGACGCGGTGATCTGACGTCCCGTCCCCGACACGGTCCCGTGTGGAGGTACTGCCACACGGTGACTGCCTTCGAGCCGGCCGTGAGGTGGACGAGGAGTGGGATTTGCAGGCCTCTGGGACGCGGCATTGTTGTCAACGAACCACCGCCAGGAGTCCCCTGGGCCGGGGCCCAGGGGACTTCGTGGTCAGCGCCGGTAGTACGGCAGCGACGAGCCGGACGCGGTCGCGAGTACGGCTTCCGTGCCGAGGCTGTTGCCGCTGTCCTGGTACATGGACAGTTGGCCGTCGGACCAGCGCACGAGGTAGTCGTTGGACCGACTGTCGGTGCTGGTGAAGTTGCCCGCCGTGGTGAGCGTGGCGTGGGTCCACAGCGTGCTCGGGGCCCGCATGCGCACCTCTCCGTGGAAGCCGTACTGGTCGATGTCCGGGTACTGGGTCAGTTCGCCGTCGGACCAGCGGACCACGAGGTCCGACTCGTTGGTTCCGGCGAGGTCGGCGGACGTGAGGGATGTGGCGTGCATCCAGGTGGAGTTGGCAGGGTTGAGCCGGACCTCGCTGTGGATGCCGGTGGAGTTGAGGTTCTTGTAGAGAGTGGTCTCGCCGTCGGACCAGCGCACGATCAGGTCGTCGGGCCAGTGGTCGTCGGTGGTGTAGCGGCCCGCGGTCATGGCGACCTCGTGCTGCCACAGCGTGCCCGGCTTGACGAGTGTGATCTGGCTGTGCAGGCCGCGCGCGTCGACGTCGGGGAAGAGGGTGAGGCTGCCGTCGCTCCAGCGCACCAGCAGGTCGTAGGTGTTGGTGCCCGTGAAGTCGCCGGCCGTGATGGAGACGGCCTTCGTCCAGGTGGTGTTGGCCGCGACGAGCCGTATTTCCTTGTCGAACCGTCCGTTGCCCCCACCCCGGTACAGCGTCAGCTCGCCGTCCGACCAGCGCACGATCAGATCGCTCTTGTCCGGATCGGGCGAAGGCGAGGGCGTGAAGGAGCCGGAGGTGACGAGGGAGGCATGGGTGAGCGTGGAGGCGCCGGGCAGCACGTTGGGACGCGCGGGGGCGGAGCCGGCGACCGCTGCGTTGTACAGGTTCTGGACGTCGGAGCCGTAGGCGGAGCTGTAGGAGACGTCGTCGGTCGGTCCGCCGGTGTCCCAGCCGCCGATGCTGCCGACCACATCGCCGGTGCCGGTGGTCGGGTCGAAGTTCTCCAGGAACGGGCTGCCGCTGGTGCCGGACGCGAAGCCGTTGCAGGCGATCCGGAGGTACGAGCCGGGGGTGCCGTCGGTCGGGGTGTACTGCGTGGTGTTGTTGTCGCAGGTCAGGGGCTGCGTGGCGGTGCCAGGGTAGCCGACCAGCCGAATGCTGGGGAAGGTGTAGCCGCGACCGGTGGCCAGGTTGTTGCCGCCCACCACGTCCTGCACCTGCTTGCCGTCGCTGCGCGTGCCGACCTGGGCGAACGCCACGTCCCACGGGGCGCCCTGGACATGTCCGCGGTCGTAGTAGCGGGGATCGATCCAGACCCGGCTGCGGCCTTCGGAGTCAGTGGCGACGGGGAAGACACCGTACGGCTGGGGATTGGCCGCGGTCCACTGGGGGACGAACGCGAGCGAGCCGCCGCCTGCCCGCCCGTCCATGCAGTGCCCGGCGGTGAGCACGATGTTGTGGTGCGGGCTGTTGATGACGCTCGCGGTGCAGAAGTACGAGCCGCTGCTGGTCTGCATGTACATCCGGCCGACCATCGGCAGCCCGCCGAAGTAGGAACTGACGGGACCTGTCCCGCCCGTGCTCGAGGGGGACGGGCTGGGCGAGGCGGTGGGGCTCGCCGAGTCCGACGCGCTGGGAGAGGTACTCGGGGAGGCGGACGAGGTGTCCGTCGGCGCGGCGGTCGGGGTGTCCGTGGCGGTGGCGGAGGGGTCGGGGCTCAAGGTGCCGGTGGGTGTGTCCGTCGGGCCGGCGGTGTCGGTCGGCGTGGCGTCCATCGGGCCCTCGCGCAGGTCCTGGGCGTTCAGGCCACCGGACACCGGCGGCTTGGGGAGCCCCTGGAGCGTGGGGTGGGCGGCCTTGCCCGCGGTCCGCGGTTTGGCGTCCGGAAGCGGCTTTGCTTCTGCCATGCGCTGCGCGGTCCAGAACCGCTTGGCCGCAAGGGCTGTCCAGTGCGGCGCGGCCGCTGGGGCACGCGGGGCGGTGTCCGGTATCGCGGACGTGTACGCCGGAGGGGCGTTCGTGGCGCCTGCCGTATCGACCGAGACGACGAGAGTTCCGGCCAGCGCGGTGATCGCGCCGACGGCGGCCACGAGAAGGGCACCGCGTCGACTCGCGCGGTGCCCGGCAGTTCTGCTCACTTTTGGGCTGAATTCCCCCCACTTGGCGTGGCTCTCCGCCACGCAGGCGATAGGACTAGCAGAGAGTACGGCACTGTTGCTCGGTGATCGAACCATAGGGCGAATTCGCCTCGGTGATGAGCCGACGGCCGGCGCCGACTCCCGGACGCACACCGGGATCGGGGTGAGGCGCCGCGCGCGAAGCCTGATCAGCTGCCGCCTGGCCCACGTCGACGGCCGTCCGGGCTTCTCGCCCTTCGGCAACAGCGGTTCCAGAACCGCCGATTGGGCGTCCGTCAGATCTCCACGTGCGCCGAATCGAGGTCACCTCACGTTCAAGATCCACTCTCGACACACGCCCTAAGGTTCGGGAGGTCATGTCTGCCCGTGATGAGGCGAACTGTGCTTCGTCACACGATGAGGACGCCTACCGCCCCTCCGCCTCGCCCCTGCGGGGCCGATCGCAGCGTTCACCGCCTCCTTCACCCTGACGCCATCGACCTGACCGCCACTGCACCGCCGCGCACATCGGCATGGTGCGCCGTGTCCGCGTTCACCTGCCGGGGCAAGGTGGTGGACCCGGGCTTCTTACCAAGGCGCCCTATGGTGCGCTGCCATGACTCGCACACGGCTGTACCGCAACGGCTCCCTGGTCCTGGAGGACTTTCCGACCGCCGACATCTCGGAATACGTGAACGATCCGGACGTTGCTGTCTGGCTCGACCTGTGCGATCCGTGCTCCGCCGACTTCGCGATGATCAGCGAGGAGTTCGGTCTCCATGAACTCGCGGTGGAGGACGCGCGTCATGAGCACCAGCGGCCCAAGCTGGACCGCTACCGAACCCACGCCTTCCTCAGCGCCTACGCCATCAGCACGGACACGACCAGCGGACAGTTCACCACAAGCGAATTGTCGGTATTCATCACACCTACGGCATTGATAACCATCCGCCCCGATCACCGGTTCGACATCGAGAAGGTCGTCGAACGCTGGGACAACAACAGCGATCTCGCCAAGTACGGAGTGGGATTCCTGCTGCACGGACTGCTCGACCACATAGTCGACGGGCACTTCGCCGCAGTGCAGGACCTCGACGATCGTATCGAAGCGGTGGAGGACCTGCTCTTCGACGAGGGGCGCGAGCAGATGGACTCCGTCCAGAGGGACTCCTACGCGCTACGCAAGAACCTGACCAGGCTGCGCCGCGTGGTGTTGCCGATGCGGGAGGTCGTCAACAGCCTTCTCCGGCGGGACCTGCACGTCGTCGCCGAGCCCTTGCTCCCCTATTACCAGGACGTGTACGACCACGTCCTCAGGGCCACCGAGTGGACCGAGTCACTGCGGGACATGGTCACGTCCATCATGGAGACCAATCTCACCGTTCAGGGCAATCGTATGAACCTGATCATGAAGAAGGTCACCAGCTGGGCATCGATCGTGGCCGTACCCACGGCCGTCACCGGTTTCTACGGACAAAATGTTCCGTATCCGGGTGTCAACACCCAAGTCGGCTTCCTTACTTCCACCGGTGTCATGGTCGTCGCATCCGCGCTGCTCTACTGGGTCTTCAAGCGCAAAGACTGGATCTGACGAGAACGCCACAGAACCGGCGGCCACGACGACCTCCCCGACGCTCACGACTCCGTACAGCAGGTGGCCGCCCGCGCCAGGGGTGCACCGGCAGGCCTACGGGTACGGTGCCGGGACCGGCCGCCGGCCTCTCGTCCGGCCGGTTCACGTGCGAAGGAGGACCTCTCATGACGATGGGTGCCGCGGAACCTGCCCCGGACAACGAGCAGGCCACACTGCCCGGACGGGCCGCAGCCCTGGTCGAGTTACTTCGGCGCAATGCCGCCCGCACCGAACAGGACCGCTGTGTCGCTGCGGAGAACATCACGGCACTCGATGAGGCCGGCCTGTTCAGCCTCGCCGTTCCCCGGCGGCTCGGCGGCCACCAGGAGAGCATCCGCACGCTGGTCGAAGTGAGTTCCGAACTCGGCCGAGGCTGCGGATCGACTGCCTGGACCACCAGCTTGATCAACATCTCGGGCTGGCTCATCGGTCTCTATCCCCAACGCGCGCAGCGTGAGGTCTACGCGCAGGATCCCGGCACGCGCGCCTGTGCGGTCCTGCCACCCCATGGCACCGGCGAGACAGCCGACGCAGGCAGCATCGTCACCGGACGGTGGGGCTTCGCCTCCGGCTGTCTCCACGCCCGATGGGCGCTGCTCGGCATGACAGTCACGGGCGAGCGAGGCGACCGCCTGGACCAGGCACTGGCCCTGGTCCCGGTGGACGAGCTGACGATCGAGGACACCTGGCACGTCGCCGGGATGCGCGGTACCGGCAGCAACACCCTCATCGCAGACGGCGTGTTTGTTCCGGCCCACCGCATTCTGTCGGTCACCCATGCGCTCCAGGGCACTTATGCGACCGAGTTCAAGGACGAGACCCTGTACCGCGCGGCGTTCGTCCCCACGCTCGCCCTGTCGCTCGCCGGCCCGCTGCTGGGCCTGGCCCGCGGCGCGATGGAGCTGGTGCTGGCCTCCCTCGCCACGGGCCGGGGCATTTCGCATACGCACTACACACAGGCGCGCCAGGCACCCTCCACCCAGATGCAGCTCGCCGAGGCAGCATCATTGATCGACACTGCCACCCTGCACCTGATGCGTGCCGCGGACGATGTCGACAGCTGGGCGGCGAGCGGCCAGTGCATGCCCGTGGTCAACCGGACCCGGGCGCGCATGGATATCGGCACAGTCGCCCGCTGCTCACGAGATGCACTGGACCTGCTCCTGAGCGCTCAAGGGGCCCGGGGTTTCGCCGACGACAGTCCACTGCAGCGCATCTGGCGGGATCTGGAGACTGGTACGCGGCATGCCATGGTCAACCCCGCCATCGCCACCGAGATGTACGGCCGGGCCCTGCTCGGTATCGAGGACCAGATCACCCCGCTGATCTGAACGGGCGGCGCCCGACGACGGAGGATGGTCAGTGAGGATTTCCAGTCACCGCCGACGGTGCACCTGGCCACGACAGCTCATGGGCACAAGTCAGCCTGCGAGCAGGGTGTCGAGCCAGTCGAAGGTGCGCTGGTGGAACAGGGAGAGCGCGCCCTCGTGGCAGTGCTCGCCCGCGCCCTCGTCCTCCCGGAAGGTGATCAGCTCCTTCTGGCAGGTCAGCTCGTCGAACAGGCGCTGCGGCTGCCCCTTGAAGAACTGGTCGTTCTCGGCGTCGAGTACGAGTGTCGGACAGGTGATGTGGTCGGCGACACCCGCCATGGTGTACGCCTCGGTCGCCTTGACCATCTCGTCGAGACCGGACACGCCGAGGGTCCAGCGGCCGTTGCGCACGATCCACCGCACCTGGGTGTTGTGCGCCATCAACGCCTCGATACCGCCGGGCATCGAGGCTGCGCGACTGGCGAGTGCGGCGATGACCTCGTGGAAGTCCCAGATGCCGTCGTGCAGCACGCACGCAGCCAGGCGGTGCTCGAAGGCGGCCGCCCTCGCGGCGAGGTAGCCGCCCAGGCTCGTGCCGACCAGCACGAGCCGCTCGGAATCCGCCTCGGGCAGGGTGAGGGCGAAGTCGACGACGGGGGTGACCACGGCCTCCCAGTCCGGCCTGAAGTGCAGGCCCTGTTCACGGACGGTGCTGCCCTGGCCGGGGCCGTCGAAGGCGATGACGTTGTAGCCGCGGCGCAGCGCACCTGCGGCCAGCGCCAGGTAGTTCTCCTCCAGTGTGGAGTCGTATCCGCCGTGGTAGAGCAGGGTCGGGCGCGGGGTGCCCGAATCGTCGACGAGGAAAAGGTAGCCAGGAAGCGTGGTGTCCTCGTAGGGGATGCGCAGGGCGCGGGCCGGAGTGTCGAGCAGGGCGGCGGCGTCGGCGAAGGTCTGCTGGGAGGCCTTGGCGAGCCGCGCCGACTCGGCGTCGGCTGCGGGATTCTCGCGGCGGTAGAAGTCGGCGGTGCGGTAGTAGTTGGACGCGCGCAGCAGCGCCTCCCGGGCGCTGACTCGGTGACCGGCGGCCAGTGCGTCCCGGCCGATGCGTTCGATGCGCGCCGCCGTCGCGGCCCACTGGGCCGACCAGGCCTCCTCGTCCGCCTCCGGGATCTGCCGGCAGGTGACCAGGACCTCGCCGAGGTCGGCGCCGCCGTAGGCGGCGTAGCCCGCGGCGCGCAGTGCCTCGAAGGAGAAGGATTCGTCGTCGTAGAGGAATTTCATGATCGGCTCCCTTCCATCAATGGAACGGAACGGTAACGTTCCGTCTCGCTCAAAGCTAACACATGGAACGGGACCGTTCCGTTCGTTATGCTCGGGAGCATGACAGTGCAGGAGAAGAAGGGCCGGTCGGCGACCGGCGGGGCGGTCCTGCGGCAGCAGGTGACCGAGGCGATCACCGACGCAGCCTTCGCCGAACTCGCCGAGGCCGGGTACGCGCGGATGTCGATGGAGTCGGTGGCCCGGCGCGCCGGCGTGGGCAAGGCCGCGCTCTACCGGCGCTGGCCCTCGAAGCAGGCGATGGTCACCGAGCTGGTCCGCAGC
The DNA here is from genome assembly GCF_001636945.3 of Streptomyces sp. FXJ1.172. Lineage (NCBI taxonomy): Bacteria > Bacillati > Actinomycetota > Actinomycetes > Kitasatosporales > Streptomycetaceae > Streptomyces > Streptomyces sp. FXJ1.172. Next base: position 870,669 of record NZ_CP119133.2, read on the forward strand.
AAGGTCACCGACGCGCTCCCGCCCACACCGGCCACCGGCGCCCTGCACACCGACCTGCGCGAGCTGCTCGCCACCTTCCGTGACCAACTGGCTCATCCGCTGCTCGCCCGGATCGCGGCCGGACTGCTCGCCGAAGCCAGTCACGACGGTGCTCTGGCGGAGGGGCTCTACACCGGAGTGACCGCACCGCGGCGGGCGGCGGCTCGCGCGATACTGCAGGGCGCGATGGACCGCGGCGAACTCCCCCCGGCGTTGGATCTGGATCTCGGCACGGACCTGCTGATCGCACCGCTCGCATTCCGCGTACTGGTCATACAGGGCCTCAGTGACGACGAGTATCTGGAAACGCTGACCAACGCGATTGAGGCAGCGCTGAAGGCAGCCGTCCGCTAGTGCCCCGGCCAGTGCCGCCGTGTTCGCGACGATGTCGCCGAACCCGGGTTCTCCGAGCTTTGCCGGCTTCGGCGAGGCAGGTGGTGCAGGTGGCCGGTGTCAGCGTCGGGCGCGCGGGTGCAGCGAGCGATCGGCGACAGTCACGGTGATCAGGGCGGCGCTGATGCCGACCATGATCCAGGCCATCAGGTGGAGGCCGTGATCGGTGACGTGCGTGTGGAACACGATGCCAGTGATGGCCGAGGAGGCGATGGAGCCCATGTAGGCGAAGGTACGCAGCAGACCCGAGGCGGTGCCGAGTTGTTGATGGGGAGCCTGGTCGTACAGGACGGTCTGGTTGCCGGCCGAAGCGGCGCCCATCGAGATGCCGAACACAACGGTCAGGACAACGACCAGGCCGATCCAGGTCGATGAGGTCAACAGGAGAGCGCCCGCCGACCCCGCCACGCACGTCAGCGCGGCGGCGATCAGCGGTCCTCGTACGAGATTGCGTCGCGACACCGGCGAGATGACCACCGCGGACACCAGGGTCATGGGCAGCAGGAGCAGCCCGGATTCGGTCTCGGACAGGCCGCGTACGGCCTCAGTCCATTGCGTGAGTCCGTAGAGCACGATGTAGACGCACAGCATCACCAGGCCGAAACGCAGATAGGTTCGGGTCAGAGCCCGGTTGGCCGCGAGCAGGCGCACGTCGAGGAATGGGGTGGCGGCACGCAACTCCCACAGGGCGAGCGCCGCTCCCGCTGCCACCGCGACGCCCAGCAGGTACCAGTGCACGACGGGCAGGTCGTAGAGGAACACCAGCAGTGCGATCATCGTCGCACCGAAACCGAGGATGCCCGTCACGTCGAGGGCGGAGGCGACGCCACGCGGGGTGCGGCCACGCTCGACGAGGTTGTCACGGGGGATCCAGGCCAGTGTCGAGGCCAGGGCGATCAGTGCTACCGGCACGTTGAGGAAGAACACCGATCGCCAGGTCAATGCGCCGACCAGGACGCCGCCGACGGGTAGTCCCAGCGACGCCGTGGCGGTGCCGGCTATCTGCAGTGCGCCGAGGACGTTGCCCGGTGGTTCGTCGAGGCCGGCGTCGTGGGCTCGGCCGCGGATCAGCACCATCGCTGTCGGGTAAGCACAGGAAGTGCCGAGCCCGATCAGGACTCTGCTGAGGAGCAGGGTGGTCAGGTCCTGCGCGAGGCCGCCCACAGTGCCGCCGACGGCCACCAGCGCAATTCCGGTCAGAAAGACCCGTCGCGGACCGAACACCTGGGCCGCCTTGCCGGCCGTGGGCTGGGCGATGGCGCTGGCCAGATACAGTCCGGTCACCAAGGCTGCGGTCTGCCCGACTCGGACGTGCAGACCGGCGGCGATCGGTACCAGCGCGGTAGCGATCAGTGAGCTGTTGATCGGGTTCAGCGCAGAGCCGATCAACAACGGCGCAGTGAACCGCCAAGAGAACGGACGCGCAGCACCGCCCGCCTCGCTCCGGGCACTTGCGACGACGTCGGACTCCGGCTCAGGCATGGCACACCCTCCGTCCCTTCGGGCCGGGCTCGATGATCACGGTCGCCGATCAGAACAGGTCGGCCAGCCGCTCGATCAGCGGCGCCGCCGCTTCGAGAGTCGCGACTTCTTCGGAAGTGAAGGACGCCGCCATCGCCGCGGCCATCCTGTCGGCGACGGCGCTGCGCTCGGAACTCAGCACGGCCCGGCCGCCATCGGTGACCGTGAGCAGCCAGCGACGCCCGTCAGCGGGATCAGCGGTACGGGCCACCAGCCCACGGCCTTCCAGAACCGCGACCGTGGCACCTATCGCCTGGGGAGTGATCTGCTCACGCCTGGCCAGTTCCGCAGTGGTGACCGGACCCAGCCGTTCGAGCCGCGAGAGGGCCGTCAGCTGCGGGCCCGTCAAGTCTCCTTCGCTCAGCGCTTCGTGACTGCGGCGCCTGAACGCGCTGATGCTGATCCGCAACCGCGTGGCAACCCCGATCAGCGCGGGGTTCGACTCGAGGGTTTCGGCGCGGACGTCCGATGCTCGTGAAACCATATTGGAAGGCTAAGCTTGCAAAGTTCACTTTGCAAGGCTGACCTTCCAATAGAGTCAGCTGTCCGCTGCGGCGTCGTCCGCATCAAGCGGATCCAACAATCACGGAAGCGATGTGGGATGACCCGGTCTGCCGTCGGCGCATCAGAGCGACGCATCAGGTGGTGCGGAAAGCGGCGGCCATCCGGGAGCGACCGACGTCGATCATGCAGCTTCTCGAGGTCACCGTCCGGTCGGGCCGAGGATTCCTGCCACGAGCCCGCGGGCGTACGCGGCGTCGAGCCCGTCCGGGCGGAAGAGGATGCGGTACATCAGCGGAGAGACGACGCGGTCCATGACCGTCTCGACGCCGGGTGTCTCCTCGCCGCGTTCGGTCGCGCGGGTCAGGATGATGTCGATCTGTTCGGCGGCGTAGGCGGAGCACTGGCCGGCGTTGCCGCCGTCCGGGTCGCCGAGCAGGGCGTCCCGGATGTAGGCGCGGCCGGCGGGAGAGGACATCTCGTCGAGGAACTGCTCGGCCCAGGCCGTCAGATCAGGTGTCAGGGCGCCGTGGTCCCTGGGCGCGGTGTCGGGTCGCAGGCGCTCGACCGCCACGTCCGACAACAGCTCCTGCAGGTCTCCCCATCGGCGGTAGATCGTCGAGGGGGTCACGCCCGCGCGTTGGGCGATCATAGGTACGGTCAGGGCGTCCCGGCCCACTTCCGAGACGAGTTCGCGTACGGCGGTGTGCACCGAGGCCTGGACCCGGGCGCTGCGCCCGCCGGGGCGCACCATCTGCCTGCTCATGGAACCCCACCTTAATGCAAATTCGTTGCGTCTAGCGATCCGTCCACCTCCGCGTGACCCACTGGCCGGGCCGGTCGCCCGTCTGCGGGGCGAGATCTGCGGTGCGGTCTGTCCGCTCCATGACTTTGGTGCCGTCACTGCTCGGGCACTCTTGGGAGCCGAGGCGGAGCCGGGCGGCGTCTTCGGCCCGGCCGGAGTGATGCGGCCGCATTCCCGTCATTCGTTCACGCCGCGCGCGCGAGGTCACGGGCGGGCTGGGTCTGCTCGTAGGCGTGGCCGACCCGCAGGAGCACGCTCTCGCCGAAGGGCATTCCGAGGAGTTGCATGCCGATCGGCAGGCCGGCCGCGTCGTGACCGACCGGCAGGGACAGGGACGGCACTCCGGTGATGTTGGCGGGGGACGACAGGCGCACATAGGCGTCGGAGACGCCCTCGATGGTGCCGTCGGCCCAGGTGATGGTGTCCTGGCCGGCTTCGACGGCGGTCGCGGGGACGGTGGGTGCGGCGATCACGTCGACCTCCTGCAGCATGCGGGCCCATTCCTGCCGCATGAGGGCGCGGGAGCGCTGGGCGCGAAGGTAGTCACCGGCGGGCATCAGTTCGCCGGCCTCGAGGAGGATGCGGACGTCGTCCTGGTAGAGCTCGGGGACCGTGCGCAGGGTGCCCTGATGGTAGGCGGTGGCCTCGGGCACCATCAGGCCCCACTGGGTGGCCTGGATGTAGCGGGCCATGGGAACCTCGACCTCGACGAGGCGTGCGCCGAGGGCCTGGAGGCGGTCGATGGCACGTCGGACGGCGGCTTCGATCTCCGGGTCGATGTGGTCGAAGTAGTAGGTGCGCGGCACGCCGACCCGCAGCCCTGTCAGGTCCGTGTCGGCGATCGGCCGGTAGTCCGTGGCGGATGTGGGCAGGGAGGCGGGATCGCGCGGGTCGTGTCCGGCCAGGGCGGTCAGGACCACACCTGCGTCCTCGACGGTGCGGGTGATCGGGCCGACGTGGTCCAGCGACCAGGACAGGGACGTGACGCCGTGGCGGGGTACGAGGCCGTAGGTCGGCTTGAGGCCGACGACCCCGTTGAGCGCGGTGGGTACCCGGATCGATCCGCCCGTGTCCGTGCCCAGGGCGAAGGTCGCCATGCCCGAGGCGACAGCGACGGCTGATCCGCCGCTGGAACCGCCGGCGACCCTGCTCCGGTCCCAGGCATTGCGGGTCTGCGGGGTGGTCAGTCCATAGGCGAACTCGTGGGTGTGGGTCTTGCCGACGAGGACGGCCCCTGCCTCCCTCAGGCGTGCGGCGACGGTGCTGTCGGCCGGCGCGCGGTGGCCGGCGCGGACCCGGGAGCTTGCCGAGGTCGCCGTGCCGGCGACGTCGATCAGGTCCTTCAGGCCCATGGGGATGCCGTGCAGCGGACCGCGGTAGCGGCCGGCCGCGATGTCGCGTTCGGCTTCCTCGGCGGCCCGGCGGGCGTGCTCGGCGACGACGGTCACGTAGGCCTGAAGGTGTGGCTCCAGGTGGGCAATGCACTGAAGGACGGAGTCCGTCAGCTCGACGGAGGACAACTGCCGTTCCCTGATCGCGTCGGCGGCTGCGGTCAGGGACAGTTCATACGGCTGCATCGCGCTTCTCCTCTCCCGCGCGGTAGGCGGAGGCGGGCGGGGTGTCCCCGAAGTCCAGCTCCCGCAGGACCGCGACGACGGAGTGGATGTGATTGGCAACGGCCGCGACCGAGGCGTGGCGATCGGCAGGCAGCGGGAGCCCGGCGCGGGCAGCCCAGCGGGCCGCTTCTGACGTGGTGAGTTCTGCGGCGGACATGGACGTTCTCTCCTCGGGGCTGGAGCGGCGAAGCAAACCCATGACGTCAAAAGCTAAGAGTTTGCGTTAGTCGACTGTAGGGCCTACGGTGACTTAAAGCAAACCCGTTGCGTTTAGCGCCAAGGAGTTCCATGCCCACCGCCACACCACGAGCACCCGCGCAATGTCCCCGCCAAGTCGTCCACAGCCGCACGACCAACCGCGCGGCGCCCTTCGCCCTGAACGCCTCGGTCCTGGCCGCCCTCCTCGCGGCATCCAGCGCACCCACACCGCTCTACCCCCGCTACCAGGACGCCTGGGACCTGTCCGCGCTCACCATCACCGTGGTCTTCAGCGCCTACTCCCTGACCCTGCTGCTGGCCCTGCTCACCACCGGAGCGCTCTCCGACCACCTGGGTCGACGCCCCGTACTGGTGGGCGCCCTGCTGGTGGAGGCCGCCGCCATGGTGCTGCTGGCCTCGGCGGACGGCGCCGGTGCGCTGATCGCCGCCCGTGTCCTGCAGGGAGCGGCCACCGGCACGGCCACCAGCGCCGCGGGCGCGGCCCTCCTCGACCTGGAGAACCCCTGGCGCCCGGGCCGGTCCGCCCTGACGAACAGCATTGCTCCAGTGACGGGCATGGCCGCCGGCGTCCTGGCCTCCACCCTCCTCGTCCATTTCGCACCCGCCCCCACGGTGACTGTGTACGTCGTGCTGGCGGTCCTCTTCGCAGTCCAGGCGGCCGTGATCCCGTTCACCGCGGAGACGGCCCGCCCGCACGCCGGTGCCCTGCGGTCGCTGCGCCCCGCACTCGCCGTGCCACTGTCGGCACGCCGCGCCCTGCTGGCGGCCGGCGCCGGTGTCGTCGCCATCTGGGCCCTGGGCGGCTTCTACTCCTCTCTCGGGCCGGCGCTCGTGCGCCTCGTGGCTCCCGGCGCCCCGCAGGCGGTCGGCGGAATGGTCTTCTTCACGCTCACCGCCGCGGCGGCACTCACGGTGTGGACACTGAGGCGCACTGCGCCGCACGTCGCCGCCACCGGCGGAAGCCTGGCCGTCATCCTGGCCACGGCCTTGACGCTGAGCGGTCTGCACGGAGCAGGCCTGCCCGCCGTCTACGGCGGCGCCGCCCTGGCCGGAATCGCCTTCGGCGCCGTCTCCCAAGCGGCGCTGCGCATGACACTCGCCTCACTCCACGCGCAGGACCGTGCCGCGACCCTGGCCGCCTACTACATCCTCAGCTACCTCTCCATGAGCCTGCCCGCCATCGCCGCGGGCGCCGCCACCCAGCACTACGGGCTGCGCACGACCGCCCACGCCTACGCCATGGCCGCCGCCCTGCTCGCCGTCGCGGCTCTGGCAGCACTGGCCGCGTCGCGGCGCAGAGCAGCCCACAGCACACACAACGACCTTCCGTAACGAGACCAGGAAAGACGACTGATCATGAGCACTCCACCGGCCACCGACCCCACCGCCATCCCCTCCTGGACCGTGGGCGGCATCACTGTCCACCGCATCGACGAGGTTCTCCTGCCGCCCGCGACCGGAGCGTGGCTGCTGCCCGGCGCCACCCCGGGCCTCGTCGCCGAACAGGACTGGCTGCGCCCCCACTTCGCCGACGACGAGGGCGTCCTGCGCCTCGACAGTCACAGTTTCGCGTTCACCGTCGGCGGGCTGCGCGTCCTGGTGGACACCGGCATCGGCAACGGCAAGCAGCGCGCCAACCCCGCCTGGCACGACCTGGACACCGACTACCTTCAGCGTCTCACCGCCGCCGGATTCCCCCCGGACTCGGTCGACCTCGTGATCCTCACCCATCTGCACGCCGACCATGTCGGCTGGAACACGCAGCAGGTGAACGGTGAGTGGGTTCCCACCTTCCCCAAGGCCCGTTACCTGACCTCCCGCACCGAGCGGGAGTTCTGGGCCGGGTACGACATGGAGGAGGCACGCGCGCAGATGTTCCGGGACTCCGTGATCCCGGTGGAGGAGGCAGGGCTGCTCGATCTTCTCGACGTCCCCGCCCGGGGCGCCGACGTCGCCCCGGGCCTGCGCCTGCTCCCCACCCCCGGCCACACTCCCGGCCACATCGCCGTCGAGCTGACCAGCCACGGCCGGACGGCTCTGATCACCGGCGACTGCATCCACCACCCCGTCCAGCTCGCCCACCCCGCCATCGGTGCCTGCGTCGACATCGACCCGCAACAGTCCAAGACCTCGCGTCGCACACTGCTCGCCTCACTCGCCGACACGGACACTCTCGTCCTGGGCACCCATTTCGCACCGCCCACAGCCGGCCATGTCGTCACCCATCAGGGCGCCTACCGGCTCTCGCCCGTCCCCGCCGACTCGCACTGAGCCGACGACGGTCCGGACCGTGCCAGGACAGTGCTCCCGCGCGAGCTGAACTGCTCGCGCTGGGCTCTCTTGGGCCCAGCGGTGTTCTCATCCCCTGGTCTCGCTGTCGGCCTTCACGCCTGCTCCAGGTCCGCGCTTCTGGTCAGTGTCTCGTTGGCATCGATCTCGCCTCGCAACCGGTCCAGGCGAGCGCGGGCGCCGGCGAGCGCATCCGAGCCGAGGAGGAGCCGCAGCGGCGGCCTCTCGGTATCCACGACGGCGGCGATCGCTGCTGCGGCGCGGACGGGGTCGCCGGGTTGGCGGCCGGAGACCGCCAGGGTGGAGGACCGGCGCTTGCCCGCCGTCTCCTCGTAGTCCGGCAGCCGCGTCTTCGACTGCCGCATCGAGGTTCCGGCCCACTGGGTGCGCAGGCCGCCGGGCTCGGCGATGGTGACCGCGATGCCGAGGGGGGCGACTTCCGCGGCCAGCGACTCGGACAGCCCTTCAAGGGCGAACTTGGTGGCGTGGTAGTACCCGGTCGCGGCGAAAGCCGCGAGACCGCCGAACGAGGAGATGTTCACGATCCGCCCCGAACGACGGGCCCGCATGCCGGGCAGCACCGCCTTCAGGACCGTGACCACGCCGTGCACGTTGGTGTCGTACAGGTCCCGGACAGCGGCGTCTTCGCCTTCCTCGATGGCGGCGAGGTAGCCGTAGCCGGCGTTGTTGACCAGGACGCCGATGCGCCCGAACTCCTTCTCGCACGCCTCGACGGCCGCCGTCACCGACTCGGGGTCGGTGACGTCCAGCCGGAGGACGAGCGCGGTCGCCGTAGGGGGCGGCGAGTCCGGTCACGCTCGCCGCGTCGCGGGCGGTGACCGCGACCCGGTCGCCGCGCTTGAGGGCATGCTCGGCCAAGGCCCCGCCCAGCCGCTCGAACATCCGGTGATCAGCCACACCGGCGCCCCCTCGGTGGCGCCGGCGGCAGGGGTCGATGCATCGGGTATTGCAATGGCTCCGTTCGTCATGTCCTGATTGCAGCAGGGCTTCGGTGCGGGTGCCACGCCCCCTTGAGGGTGGCTCTCGGAGGGTCAGGTTCGGCGGTGTCGGCCGCGAGCGGCACGGCACGGGGTGGCATCCGGCGCCGGTAAAGTCCAGCTGGATGGCTCATGACGACAACCAGGACGACAACCGCCTCGGCTCCTTCCTGCGCAGCCGCCGAGAGCGGATCGACGCCTCCTCCGCCGGCGTTGTCAGCCACACACGGCGCCGGGTCAAGGGACTGCGCCGTGAGGATTTGGCGCTGCTCGCGGGCGTGAGTCCCTCCTACTGCACCCGCATTGAGCAGGGCCGCGACCGGCACCCCTCCCGCGAGATCCTCGAAGCACTGGCCCGCGTGCTGCGCCTGGACGACACCGAGCGGAGCTACCTCTGGTCCCTGGTGGCGCCGTACTCGCACCGGCGGCTGGCAGCGGCCCGGCCCCGGTCGACACCCTGCGGCCGGGAGTATCGGTGTTGCTGGAGCGGTGGGTCGACCTGCCCGCCATCGTCGTCGGTCCCCGTCGCGACGTACTGGCCGGCACCGCCCTCGCGGCCCGGGTCAACCCGGCCTGGAGCCCGGGGCACAACCTGATCGAGTTCACCTTCCTCGACCCGCGCGCCCGGGTCGTGTACCTCGACTGGGAGGACATCGCCATTCAGGCCGTCGCCGGTCTGCGCACCACCGCAGCGGGCCGGCCCGCAGAACTCGCTGGATTCGTGGCGAGCATGCGCGAACGCAGCGAGATGTTCCGCGCCATGTGGGACTCGCACGACGTGTACGACCGCGTCGCCGGCCAGAAACGGCTCGCGGTCGAAGACGTCGGTGTCCTCTCCCTCGATTTCGAGACGTTCGCCCTCGCCGGCCCGGAGGGGCACGTGCTGTACGTGTACTTCCCGCGCCCCGGCAGCAAGGACGACGCGGCACTGCGGCTCCTTGCGGCAGAGAGGCGTGCGGCGAAGGAAGACGAGAGTCGGCCGTAGCGCCCGGTCGCCGGGTGTCGGTCATGCCGGCGGCCGCGGTCCGCTCCCACCCGCACCGTTCGTTGATCTTGTCGTAGACCGATCCCGGCTCCGGCCCGCACCCACAACGGACGGCTGAGGCCGGTCCCCTGCCGACCCAGGTAGACGGCCTCCAGCCGCAGCCACGGCCCGGCTGGCGTACGCGCGAGACTTCCCACCAGACGACGGGCAGGGCGCCGTTGGCCTCGGCGTGTGCGGCCGACACCAGACGGCAGCGGATGATGGCACACCGGAGCGGGGCCGGCCTGGGCGTGGTGAGCCGGGCGCTGCCTGCTTCTTCCGTCGAGGACGCCAAGGTCCGGTGCGGATGGGGATACGGCGCGCACAGTGCGGCGCGTGGGCGGGGCAATGGTGGGGCCGGTGACGTTCGGTGCCGCCTGTGCGCGGCACGGCGGTGCGGGGCCGGAGGCGGGTCGTGCGCTGTGCGCCGCGGTGGGATCGGGTGTGCGCGGCATGCGAAGTGGCAACTGGACTCGGACGCCGACCAACCGGCAGTCGTCCGCGACGCTGAGGAGCAGCTGGCTCAGCCGCGCGGGGTACGGACCGGCCCAACCGCCGACATCGGCCCAGGCGCTTGTACGCAACCTCGGGCACGTGCGGGACCGTCAGACAGGCCTGGCAGCGGACCGTTGTGGTGACGGTGAACGCGGGGGTCCCTGGAAGGAGTGGCCCGCAGCTCCCAGTTGACGGTGCCGGCGTCCATCTCGTCCACGCGCGGCGGCGAGTTCGGCCAGCACCTCCGGCAGGCCGGGGTCGTCGATCACGGAGACGGGAGGGGGACGGCTGACCTGGCACTAGGACGAATCTAGGACGGCCGACGGACCCGCGTCCGTAGCGTCACCGTAGCGGTGCTCACCGAAGCCCAGTGGGCGGGCGATGTGTGCGGAGCGTGCCTTCGGATCGCCCCCCTGCGGTCTTGACGCCCTCACCAGGGCGTTTGCACCTGCACGACGAAGCTACCCCTATGCGGGCGTGACCAAGCCCGACCATCGAAGGGACTCAAGACGGTGACCATACGTAGAACGCTGGCAGCGGCGGCAGTCGCCACGGCCGCCCTCTCCACCCTGGCGCTCGGCGCCGGCAGCGCCGATGCGGCGACCTCCGGCACGTACTGCGGCGCGACCCAGCAGTTCGACGGGGACGTCTATGCGCAGGCTTGCCTCACCATCAGCGGCTACTCCGTCTTCCCCTCGCTGCACGTCACCAACCACGGCGGCCACACGATCACCGGCGTCGTCTGGGTGAACCACAACGGCAACTACGAGGACTACACCACCTGCTACGGCATGACCGCGAGCGATCCGGGGTCCTGGTGCAGCTCGGGGTGGGACGGGATCGGTGCGGGCGGCTATGCCCAGGCACAGGCGCAGCTGGTCATCGACGGCAGCTGGTCCGGCAAGATCTACTCGCCCTCCGAGTACATCGGCTAGCCAGGACTTGTCCGGCCGATCACGTGACTGTCTGTTGTTCGGCTCATTGATGCGTGCGTGAGGCGGGGCGGTTCGACGGATACGGAGTGGGCTCGGCCGCGGCTGTTCCTGCCGGTCAGCAACGGGCGTTGTGGCCGGTGGCGGCATCATCGGCGGGTGATCGACGGGATCCTGCCCCGGATGCGGACCGGGGTGCGATGGCGCGATCTGCCGGAGCGGTTCGGTCCGTGGAAGATGGCCATGCAATCAATCGCGGTGAGCCGGCAGGGGCCGACCGGCGAGTACGGGCTTGTGTGGGAAACGAGACTCCATACGGCCCACCCGAGGCAGCCCGATCGGGCCGCTCCGCGCGAAGCCGGCCCAAGCGGCGCACACAACGGGAACCAGCGGCCCCATCACGGGCCGCGACCACACTCAGGGGGAACACATGCTCAAGCCCGGTACGGCCCGACGCGCCATCGCCCGCACCGCCGCCACCGTCGCACTCGTCGGCGGTACCGCACTCACCGGGACCAGCACGGCGCACGCGGCAAGCAACCCCTTCGCCTGGTACATGGGTTACTCGTACACGTTCGCGTCGTGGTACGACCAAGGTTGCCTCGATGACTCGGACGCCTACGGTCTCCGCAGCTACCCATGCAACACTCCCAGCATCGAGAACGGCTACCAGAAGTGGAAGGTGATCAACTGGAGCAGCGGCTACGCCCAGCTCCAGAACCAAGCAACTGGTCGATGCCTGGACTGGTCCCCGGGTGCCGGGCTGCGGACGTTCCCCTGTTACGCCGACAGCTTCACCGGCGGCTGGCAGGAGTGGAAGTGGGTCAACCGGACCACAGCCGACGGCAGGCAGGAGGAGGTGCTGCAAAACGGCCGCTGGCAGGACGGTGAAGCGTGGCAGTGCCTGGACGACTCCGCCTACGGGGTTCGCGGTTACCCGTGCAATGGCCCGTCGCAGGACAACGGGTATCAGGGCTGGAACATCTCCAACTCGACCTGGGCGTGAAGCAAACTGGTGCAGCCTGGTCGTGCTTGCAGCCCACGCCAGAGGTCACCGGCGGCGGCACCAAGAACACCGACGACACCACGGACATCGTGACCGAGGCGCAAGCAGTCGAGGACCAGTCGACCGCCGAGGAGCCACCCGCGGCGGAGACCAGCGAAGTCGAGGCGCCGAGCGAGTGACGTGACAGCTCGCGGGAGGCTGGTGACTACTGCCTCCCCTGCATGCGTGCGACAAGGGAAGTGCCTGCCCGACCTGCCCGGCGTTCGTCACCGACGCTTCCCACCAATCCGCTCCGGAACGGCACGATCACACGCTCTCTTCCCGACGGACGCAGAAGGCACCCGCGGCAGCCGCCAGGACTGCCGCCTCCGCGGCCCGTTTCGGGAGTTGCGGCTCCGGATCGGCACGCAGGAGCACTAGCTGGTGGTAGAGCGGCGCCGTGGCGGCGATCAGCAGGCTCCGCGCGTCCGTGTGCTGTGCGGGGAGTTCACCGCGCTCGATGGCGCGCTCGACGAGGATCTCGCACTGGGCGTACCGGTCCGTCCACAACCGCGTCTGGGCCCGCGCGGCCTCTTCGGAGTGGAACGAGGCGGCCATCAGGGCGATGGCGAACGACGGCTGCAGGACCAGGGATTCCTGGATCTCCTGATTGAGGGCCGTAAGATCGCCGCGCAGCGAGCCGGTGTCCGGCGGCTGCCAGTCGATCTCGCCGGCGGCGTCGATGACGTCGACGAGCAGGCCGCCGACATCGCGCCAACGCCGGTAGACCGTGGCGCGGTGCACTCCGGCCCGCGCCGCGACACGCTCCATCGTGAGTCCTTCGTGACCGCCTTCAGCGAGTTCGGCGCGCACCGCATCGAGAACCTGGGCGCGGATGCGGGCGGTGCGACCGCCCGGACGGCGGTCCGACGTCGTGTCCAGTGGGTCTGTCATCGGCAATCAGTATCCGGTTGATCAAGGCGGCAGGGCTGTGCCAGCATCTTAATGCGACAGTTGTCGCTCTAGGCTCATCCGAGAGGAACCGTCTCCACGATGCCGCCCGCTACCGCCGACCCCACCGTGCTCCACCCGATGCCCGAGCACCCGCGCGTGGTTCTGCTCAAGCCGCTGGTGAAGTCGCCCCTGATCGAGGTCGGTGACTTCTCCTACTACGACGATCCGGAGGACCCGACCGCGTTCGAGACGCGCAACGTCCTGTACCACTGCGGGCCCGAGCGGCTTGTCATCGGCAAGTACTGCGCGCTGGGGACGGGCACCCGGTTCATCATGAACGGCGCCAACCACCGCATGGACGGTCCTTCCACCTTCCCGTTCCCCGTCATGGGGGGCTCCTGGGCGGAGCACTTCGACCTGATCACCGACCTGCCCGGCCGGGGCGACACGGTCGTCGGCAACGACGTGTGGTTCGGCCACGGCGCCACGGTCATGCCCGGCGTACGCATCGGTCACGGCGCGATCATCTCCGCCGGCGCCGTGGTCACCGGCGACGTCCCCGATTACGGCATCGTCGGCGGCAACCCCGCTCGGCTCATCCGCACCCGCTACGACGCTGCGGACATCGCCCGGCTCCTGGCCGTGGCGTGGTGGGACTGGCCCGTGCAGTACATCACCAGGCATGTACGGACGATCATGTCGGGAACCGTCGCGGACCTGGAGGAGGCCGCCGCGCAGATCGACCAGCCCTGACACCGCGGCCACGCATGTCCGGGACTTCGCCAAGCACGACAGCGAACCCTCGCCCGCTCGAGGTCCTCACCAGGAGACTGCTGCTGGACCGGCTGGAGCGCCGGCGAAACCGGTGGCCGAACACCGCGAACCTCCACCTACTGATCAACAACCAGACCGCCACCAGGACCAGCCGCGCCAGCAACCACTGGATCAGCGCCTCGATGCGCGGCAGGCTGGGACGCTGGCGCGGCCCTGTGTCGACCGGCAACTCGAAGAGTCCCTGCCCCGCGGGCCCGACGCGCGCCACCTCGCCGACGTGTTCGGGCTCGGTGAAAGGTCGCACCGTCCTCCGTGCTGCAGTACAGGGCGATCGCCACTCTGTGACGCAGGGCTCCTGTGACTCCGCGCACTCTCCCTTGACCGTAAGGGGGTATTTATCTAATTTCCCACGACATGACCCCCCATGATCCGACCCCTGAGACGCCGCACCGGAACGAGCCCGCTCGCACGCCGGACGCCACCGAGCCGCCCTCGCTCGCCTGCTTCGACCTCGACTTCACCGCCCACGAGATCGAGCGGCGCGCCCAGGTTCTCGCCGCCCTCGGCCCGGACTGGGACCCCGTCGAGGCGCTGCGCGGTGAGGAGCAGGCGTACGACCTGCTGTACGCCGGTCTGAATGCCGAGCAGCAGCGCCTGTACGACGACCTGGTCACGGCGGGGGTGCTGCCGCGGCGCGCGGGCAGCGACGGGCGTGGCGGCAGTGACGGCGATGACCGTGCTGCCGCTTGATCCACAGGCCGATCCCGGCCGCCGCGCGTGGGCGGCCTGCCCGAACTGCGCCGACGAGCGCGGCTGCGAGCCCTGCGCGGCACGCCGCAACTGCGCCGCACACTGGCGCTACCTGCTGTCGAGCACCGGCAGGCTGCTTTGCCTCCAGTGCCCGGCCTGCACCCACGTCTGGGTGCACGACAGCGGCTTCGGCGCGACTTCCTCGTCACTCTAGACCGTGTCGGGCAATCGTTCCCGAGTGGGTTGGTTCTCCAGACACTTGACGTTGTCTCATCCGAGTGACGTCGCGCCGTCTCCCCGCACGCCTCCGAACGGCACCGGAAGACTGCACCAGGAGCCCTCGGAAAGTCCGCGGTGTGGCGTCACATGATGTGACGCCAGCTGCATGGTGCCGACCACACCTGGTGCAGCGGCGGATGCCACGGGACCTGCCGCTGCACCAGTTGACGTTCAGGCGAACTGGCCGCCGAGGTCGTGCCAGCCGGACCAGCCGCTCCTCGTGTCCCACACCTTCTGGTCCGCGTGACCGTTCGAGCCGCGTCCGAAGACCTGGACCTGTTCCCCGTACTGGATGGCGGAGAGGTCGCCGACGATGTAACCGCCGAGGTCGTTCCAGCCGGACCAGCCGGTCCTCGTGTCCCACACCTTCTGGTAGGCGTGGTGGTTCGGGCCGGTGCCGAAGACCTGGACCTGTTCCCCGTACTGGATCACGGACAAGTCGGTGATGAACTGGCCGCCGAGGTTGTTCCAGCCGGACCACCCGGTTCCGGTGTCCCACACCTTCTGGTAGGCGCGGTTGTCCGGGCCGGTACCGAAGACCTGGACCTGTTCCCCGTACTGGATCGCGGAGAGGTCGCCGACGAAGCTTCCGCCGAGGTCATTCCAGCCGGACCACCCGGTCTGCGGATCCCACACCTTCTGGTAGGCGTGGTTGTTGTCGCCCACCCCGAAGACTTGCGCCTGTCCTCCGTACTGGATCGCGGTGACGTCGCCGGCGAAGCTTCCCCCGAGGTCGTTCCACCCGGACCAGCCGGTGCCCGGGTCCCATACCTTCTGGTAGGCGTGGTGGTTGGGGCCGCGTCCGAAGACCTGGACCTGATGGCCGAAGGAGATCGCGGACAGGTCCCCGATCAGGTTGCCACCCAGATCCTTCCAGCCGGACCAGCCGTTCCCCGCCGTCCATACCTTCTGGTAGGCGTGCAGGTTCGGGCCGTGCCCGAAGACCTCCACGTTCCCGTCGACAGCGACCGCGGAGGAGTCGCCGACGATGTATCCGCCGAGATCGTTCCAGCCGGACCAGCCGTGTCCCGTCACGTACCGGTCGGCGGACTCGTGCCGGTTCGTGGCGTCGCCGAAGACGTCCATATCCTGCCCGGCCTGCACGGGAGTGAGACGGCCGATCGGGGCGGTGCCGGGCGAGCCTTCGACGGGGATGAAGAACGGGTCGCCGTCCAGGATGCGGTCATTGGTGTACCAACGGCCGAGCCGCCTTCCCGCTTCGCCGTTGTCTCCGTTCTGGCCGCCGGTGACCCAAGCGGCTGACCACCAGTTCTTGTACTTCAGTGCGTCGTAGCGGTAGCGGGCGGAACCTTCGTAAGTGGAGGCGAAGGGGTATTCGTCGCACTCCCACACGCCCCTCGACGGTTTCGGCTCCATCCACTGGCTCTTGCAGAAGCTGCTGGTCTCGGAACGGTTCGCTCTGGAGCGGTCATTCTGGTACTGCCCCGATCCCGGCGCCAAGCGATGGACAGGGTCGCTGGGCACGGCTCCGGCCAGGTGCTTTTGGGGAGCGTAGGGGTCGGTTGCGGCCGGGTTCGCGCGGGCGCCGCGGATGTGCTCGGCGACATCGTGGATGGCGTTGTCGTCCTCGTTGTAGGACATGCCGGGACGGGCGCGGTCGAAGACCGAACCGAGCTGTTCGGTCGGCGAGTTCGGTGCGAGGTACCAGGCGCTGTCGAACCGCATGCCGCCCTCGGGGCCGTCGGCCTGGCTGACCGGTTCGAAGCCGGGGAGGTCGACGTTGATGTGGATCTGGAAGACGCCGGAGGCGATCTGCGGACCTGCGAACGGGCCTGGGGTGTACGCGTCGGACACCAGGTCCATATGGAACTCGTCGTCCTGCTTCAGCAGGGGGATGAAGGCGGTGCGGCCATTGCCGTCACCGATGTGGCAGGCGCTGTCGTCACGCTCGTGTTTTATGTAGCCCTTGCAGCTCATGGTGATGGTCAGGAAGCCGTCGAAGGTGTAGACGCCGGTGACCTTCAGCGGGGTGAAGTGGATGCTGAAGTGGGCCCATCGGTCGCTTGTGCCCTGATACCCGCCGATCTTGCCGTTGCCGTAGATCCAGGGGGTCGCGACCAGGTGGCCGACGACGTGGCAGCCGCTCAGGTCGTCGCATTCATGGGCGAACCGGACGTAGGCGAAACTGTTGCAGTACGAGTAGCGGTTCTTGATCCACCCGATGGACCGTGTGGCGTCGAAGATGTGGGCCTGGCACTCGGCCGGGGTCGCGTAGTCGTACGGATCGGCAGGCTTTTGTCCGTTGGGGAAGCGGGAGCTGCTGACGACGTACGAGGGGTCTGGTCCGTTGGCCCTGGCTCGAGGTGTGGCGGCAGCACCGGGTTCGCCGACGGCCCGGTAGCCCATCTTCCTCAGCGTGGCCTCCGAGTCGGTGGCGGCGATGAGGTGTTGGGGTGAGCGCAGCAGGCTCGGGTCGGTGATGATGTAGGTACTGACGACCTTGCGGACCTTGTGCACCGTATGCCCGGTGGATGCCGACGCAGCGGTGGGCCAGGCCAGCAGCAGCACCGCGACGAAGATCAATAAGGGTCTCGCGAAGCGGGAACGTAACAAGACTCTCCCCAGTCTGTGTCGGTGTCGTGGCTGGGGCAGGGAGAAAGCAGAAACCCCCAGGCGCCCGGACTCGGGAGGAATTACCGGTGGGGCATGTCCCGCGCGCCATCGTGGGCAGACCGTCAACCCACCACCAGTTGTACCTGTGCGCCGACAAGTATGACCGGGACGATAACCTCCGGCAGAGAACTACCAGGTTCTTTACAAACGGAACCGGGCGATAGGCCCTGGGATCGCACAACCAGTACGATTCTCCATCCGCCCGCGGTTACCGTGATGCTCGTATGTGAGCTTGCACCCACCCGGTGGGTGCAAGCCGATACGTCAGCGGTTGTCGATCCAAAAATCGACCAGCGTCGCGCCGTAGTCAGCGCAATTCCAGCCGAAGGCCCAGTACCCTTGTCCGACCCATGCGCCGTGGTAGATAACACCGTTGGAGCATTCGGTCACGGCCTGGGATTGGCCGTAGTCGACCAGTACATTTGCGCTCCACTTGTAGTCGTCCCAGTAATACGTGGGGACGTTACCCACATGTGCCGAGGCGGACGGCGCGGAAAGCGCAAAGCTCGCAGCGATCAAAGCTGCGCCGACAACCGGCGCTCTGAAGCGCCTGGCATTCGCTGCCATCCTTCGTTTGAGCTGGTGCATTGAGATCCCCTCTCGTCAAGGGCGCGTCGCGGTGAGCCCCGCTACTGTGACGCTACGGACGCGGGTCCGTCGGCCGTCCTGGATTCGTCCTAGTGCCAGGTCAGCCGGAGGATCGGCGCTGATCGCGGCGGCAGGTCGTGCGGAAGCAAGTCCTGCGGAAACAGGTCGTGCGGATGCAGGTCCCGCTGGCAGCCGGTGCGGCCTTGACGGACGAGCGCGTTGACGACCTCCCGCGTCTCGTAGCGGCCCTGGTGGCCGCTGACCCGGACGGTGTGCGGCTTTCCACGCAGCGATCGCCGGGGCGGTGAGTGCTCCTCAGCACATGAGGGCGGCGGAGTACGTGGCGCCGTCCAGCCGGGCGAGTGTGCCCGCGGCCGCGGCGGCCAGGAATGCGACCACGACGACCAGGGCGGCGGCGAGCAGGACGATGGCGATGCGGTTCACGGCGATCTCCCAGGTGATTGCGGGATGTTGACGTGATCGAAGGTCGCGGAAACGGTGTTCACCATGGTCCGGCCGAACGATGATGAACACCGTTGAACACAGGGCTGGGGGTCCATGTGAGCAGGGAAGAAGACGAACGCGCGGCCGCCCTCGTCGAACTGCGCAGGCGGCTGGATGACGGACTGGCTCACAGGAGGCTGACCAAGACCCAGCTCGCCGCCCGGACGGGGCTGGGGCGCACGACCCTCCAGGCGGCTTTCCAGCCCGGCGGGCCCGTTCCGTCCGCCGCGACTGTCGCGGCACTGGCCGGCAAACTGGGCCTGCCGGTGGAGGAGTTGCTGGAGCTGCGACGGGCTGCGGCTGGTGAGGCCGGTCGGGTGCGTGCTGGGCAGGAGGCGCCGGGCAGGCCGATCGGGCAGTGGGATCCTCACGATCTGGAGGTTCATCCCGCCGCGACCGTCAGCGCCACAGCCGGCTCCGGTTCGCGCCCGCAACGGGCGCTGCCCGGTTATGTGTGCCGCGCCCACGACCAGGTCCTGGCGGCGGCGGTGCGGGAGGCTTCGGAGGGCCGCAGCCGCATGCTGGTCCTGGTCGGATCGTCTTCGACCGGCAAGACGCGGGCATGCTGGGAGGCTGTCCAGCCGCTGGCCGCCGAAGGGTGGCGGCTGTGGCACCCCCACGATCCCAGCAGGGCCGCGGCCGCACTCGCCGACCTCGACCGTGTGGCGCCCCGCACGGTGGTCTGGCTCAACGAAGCCCAGCACTACCTCGGCAGCCCCCGGACCGGCGAGCGCATCGCGGCCGCCGTCCACACCCTTCTCACCCACCCCGACCGCCGGCCGGTCCTCGTCCTGGGCACCCTGTGGCCCGAGTACGCCGACTCCTACACGGTCCTGCCCCGACCCGGTGAGCCCGACCCGCACAGCCGGGTCCGCGAGCTCCTGGCCGGACACACCGTTACCGTCCCCGACGCTTTCGGCCAGGAAGCGCTCCGCGCCGCCACCGCCCTCGCTCAAGGAGGCGACCGGTTCATCACGGACGCCCTCACTCGCGCCCACGCCCACGGGCGGCTCACCCAGGAACTCGCCGGGGCACCCGAACTCCTGCGCCGCTACGAACACGGCACCCCGGCCGCCAGAGCCCTGCTGGAGGTCGCGATGGACGCCCGCCGCCTCGGCGTCGGACTCCGCCTCCCGCAGTCCTTCCTCATCGACGCCGCCACCGACTACTTCACCGACCACGACTACGACCAGCTCACCGAGGACTGGGCCGAAGCCGCCTTCGCCCACCTCGCCCGCCCCGTCCACGGCACACAAGCCCCCTTGCGCCGCAGCACCACCCGCCCCGCGCGCCGTCCCCCGGGCGCTCCGGCAGGGGCCGCCACGCCCGTCCCGGTGACAGGACCGGGCTTCCGCCTCGCAGACTACCTCGAACAACACGGCCGCGGCGGGCGCCACAGGCTCTGCCCGCCCGCCTCGTTCTGGCACGCCGCCCACGCCCATCTCACCCACCCCGACGACCTGAATAACCTCGCCACCGCGGCCAACGGCAGACACCGCTTGCAATGGGCCCATCACCTGCGGCACAAGGCCGCCGACGCCGGCCATCCGGATGTCCTGTTCAAGCTGGCGTTGATGAAGGAGGAGGCCGGAGACCGGGAGGGGGCCGAAACCCTCTACCGGCGGGCCGCCGACGCCGGTTTTCCCGAAGGCCTGGCCGAACTGGCGCAGTCGCGGGAGGTGGCCGGCGACCTGGAGGGTGCCGAAACCGTGGCCTGGCAGGCTGCCGAAGCCGGCTACGCCAAGGCCCTGACCGACCTGGCGCGGCTTCGGCATGAACTCGGGGACCGGGAAGGCGGCGAGATCCTGGCCCGGCAGGCTGCCGAAGCCGGCCATACCAAGGCCCTGACCGACCTCGCCCACTTGCGGCAGTTGGCCGGGGACCCGGAAGGCGCCGAAAGCCTCTACCGGCAGGCCGCCGGAACAGGGGACCCGGGCGCTCTGGCCGACCTGGCACAATTCCGGCGCGAAACCGGTGACCTGGACGGCGCCGAAAACCTCTACCGACAGGCCGCTGACGCCTGCGGCCCCGGCGCTCTGGCCGACCTGGCCCGAGTGCGGCACGGGGCCGGGGACTGGGAAGGCGCCTACCTCCTCGCGTTGCAGGCTGTCGACGACGGCTGTCTGGATGCGCTGGACACCCTGGCGCGGATACGGGAGACGGCCGGGGACCAGGAGGGCGCGGAGATCCTGGCCCAAGAGGCTGCCGAAGTCGGCTACCCCAGCGTCTTGTTCGACCTGGCGCGGATCCGGGAGGAGGCCGGGGACCGGGAAAGCGCCGAAGCCCTCTTCCAGCAGGCAGCCGACGCCGGCCGCCTGGATGCGCTGGACACCCTGGCGCGGATACGGGAGACGGCCGGGGACCAGGAGGGCGCCGAGACCCTGGCCCGGCGGGCTGCCGGAGCCGGCCGCTTCGGCGCCTTGTTCGACCTGGTGCGGATCAGGGAAGAGGCCGGGGACCGAGAGGGCGCCGAGCGCCTGGCGAGGCAGGCATTCGAAGCCGGCCGCTCCAGCGCCTTGCTCAACCTGGCGCGGATCAGGGAGACGGCCGGGGACCGGGAAAGCGCCGAAACCCTCTACCAGCAGGCAGCCGACGCCGGCGACCCGGGCGCGCTCGCCGGCCTGGCAAGGATGCGGGAGATGACCGGCGACCTGGCAGGCGCCGAATCCCTCTACCGGCAGGCTGTCGGCGCCGGATATCTGCCTGCCCTGGACATCCTGGCGCGGATACGGGAGGCGGCCGGGGACCCGGCAGGAGCCGAAGCCCTCAACCGGCAGGCAGCCGACGCCGGTCGGCCTCCTCACGACATCAAGAAGAGATGGCCCTACGGACTGGACCCGGACGGTACGCCCACTCCCCCCTGGCCCTGAATGCGAGGTGACGTCGGGGTGTCAACTCTCCCGGTGCTCGCTCAGAAGAGTGCCAGGCCCTCGCCGCTGGTGTCCGCGATGACTGGCCGGGACTGGGCAGGGAGCCCGTCCAGGCGGTCAGGACCGGCTGCGGCGGCCACGGCAGGGGCCGTCTCGGCCAACCAGGCACGAAACCGCTCGGCGGCTTCCCGGTAGGGGACTTGCGCCAGGACACGGTGCTCGCCGGAGGGGCAGAAGTCGACGGCGACAGTGAGCAGGCAGGAACGGGGCGCGTTCTGACTCCCCGTCCAGGACACGCGCAGGACACCGCAGGGCTTGCGCCCACGGGGGGCGCGGTGGGTCGGGCGCAGCGATCGGCAGGCTATGTGGGCGGTCCACGCGGCGAGGTGCGGCAGGGGCAGGGTGGTGCGTGCGCGACAGCCGGGGCAGCGGTGCCAGTGGCGAAGCCAGTGGCCGGTGTCGGTGTCGAAGAGGCGTGTGTAGCGGTTCGCCACGCGGATGTCGTTGCTGTACAGATGGTCGGGGCGTTCCTGTGTGTTGCAGGACTGGCAGACGGGGGCGCGGACGTAGCCGTGTTCGTGGCAGTGGTCGAGGACTGCGGCGGGCGCGGTGCGGCAGACGGCGCACGACCACCCGGCCACCTTGCGGGAGGTACCGGGCTTCCTGCTGAGCACCGAGTACAGCTGGCCTGCCAGCTCTCCGTTGTACGGGCGCGGTGAGGCGGTGGGGCCCTCGGGGTTCGTCGTCCGCCGACTGTCGGTGTCTTGGGCCCGTGGGGGGTGGGAGGGCGGTTCGGTGGCGGCTGCGCTTGCCCGGCGGGTCCGCGCGGCTTGCACCCACTGCGTCTCGGTGTGCTCGGCCGCGTCGAGCAGCCTGACCACAGCGCGCGGCAGCCACCACGTCCGCTGCGTATCGTCGCGGGTCCGCTCCACGAGCATCTGTCGCCAGTCGATCCCCGCCAGGTGGTACGGTCGGCCGGCTTCAGGTCGTGCAGCGCGCTCGGGGCCGCTCAGCCCCTGCAGTTCCCCCATGACGCGCCGGCGCCAACGCAGCAGCGTTTCCTCGCTGCACTCCCCCGTCGGCGCCCCACGAAACGGACCGATGCGGACCAGGTCCTGCCGATCCATCCCCACCGCGTTCAGTTCCGCGGCCGCCCGGCGCACCTCATCCTCCGGAACACTCCACTGACCGCCGCTCGCCCTCACCGTCGCCACCACATGGGCGCCGAGCAGGACGTGCCCCACCCGGGCGACGGCAGGAGAGCAGGTCAACGCCCGGGAAACCGTCGGCACAGCGCTGTCGGCCGTCAAATCGGCCCACAAAGCGTCCGCAGCACCCAGGGGCATCAGGCCGTCCGTACGACCAGGCATGGCACGCTCTGACATACCGACAGGCTAACGGCTACGTAGCCGTGCCTGCCCTGCTCGTGGTAACCAGGGAAGCTGTGCAAGCGAACTCGCCCGCCGGGCCGTCGAACTGCGGCAGATGACCGCGTCGTGAACTCACCGAGGAGTGGCGCCACCGCCAGGCGTGGCTTCAGGCGATCCGGCCGTCCCGCGTCCGGTGCTGAGAACGCGGGCGCGGGCCCGCCGTCGCTCCGCCGGTCCTTGTGTCGTGCCGTGGAGTGTCCGTGCTCGGTGGTGCGCCTATACGGCCATGGCCTCCTGCAGCCAACGCGATACGCGGTAGGGCAGCCACCAGGCGAGGTCGTCGGTCCGCAGGACGAGGTGTTCGGCGGTGAGTTCCTCGAGGATGTCGTGGGGGATGTCGGCGGGGCGGGCGCCCCGGTCGAGCCGCGCGATCGCCGCGGGGTAGCGGGGGTCGTCCGCAGTGAAGCGGCGCAGGTCGCCCCAGCGCCGATCGCGGATCTGCACGAAGCCCGGCCCCTGACGCCAGAGCAGTTTGCACAGGTAGTGGCGTGTGCGCCAGGCGTGGAGGGCGGTCTCAGCGTCGGCGGGGCCGGCGACGGTCCGGGGCGGGTGCAGATGGGACAGTACTTTCCACAGATGATCGGCCTGGTCCGGCGGCAGGCGCAGGTCCCAGTCGATCTGGACGGCTCGGGCCGTGAGGTCGCGGATCAGGCAAAGCCGGTCGATCGCCGATCGGGCGGCCGACGGTCCCGGCGCGGCGAGGTCGACCGGAGCGTCGATCTCGGCCCGCCGTACCCCAAGGTCCCACAGCCGGGGGGCGTCGCTCGCATCGGAGACGAGCGGTATGTGTCCCAGTGACATGCCGGGCAGTGTCCGAATGTGTTCGTCATGGTCGCGCCAGCCCTGGACGGTCGCGCGAGGCGTGGTGAATGGCATGGTCGGTTCCTTGTCGGTGGCCGGAGCAGGTCCGTGGGCCGAGGTCAGGGCAGCGCGGGTGCCGGTACGGCCCGGTCCTCCACGGCCCGTTCCTCCACGGCCCGTTCCTCGGCGGGGTCGGGCAAGGGGCGTGCGTGCACGTGACGCATGTAGTCCAGGCGGAGCAGCTCCTGGTTGACTGCGGCCGGAGCGATGTGGACGTACTGACCGGCGTCGGTGAAGGTCACGCCGAGCGTCGTCCATTCGTCCAGCAGGGCCTGCACGTCCTGCAGGGTGTGATGGGCCGACGCCAGGTCCGCGGTCGCCTTGCGGTGCAGGGCCGTGGGAGAGTGCGGCTGGTCCAGCAGACGGAACACGGCGACGGCGAAGGGGTCCGTCAGGCACAGGGTGTGCCAGGCGAACGAGCGGCGCCGGCTGACCAGCATGATGCGGTCTCCGAGGTCGGCGTGGGTGAGCCTGGCATCGGTGTGGTGCTTCTTCCATGCGGCGATGCCCTCGTTCAGCTGGGTCACCGTGGGTTCGCCGATGCCGCGTTCCGGTGCTTGGAAGACGTAGGCCAGGTCGTGGAGTTCCTCCTCGGGCAGGTCGTAGGTGAACAGGTAGTGCTCCTCGGGGCGTAGCCCGGTGAAGCCCAGTTCCGGCCGGTTGAAGTACGGGCTGAAGCGTTCGATGGCGATCCGGGCGGACAGGTCGACCGGCGGGTTGAGGTGCTCCAGCGCGGGCAGTTGGCGGATCACCGGGGCATAGTCGTCGGCGGTCTCACCGGGGAAGCCGTGCAGGTAGTTCCAGGAGACGGACAGTCCTGTCTCGGCCGCGTCCCGGAGCATCCGCACGTTCTGGCACCCGCTGACGCCCTTGTCCATCAGATCGAGTACTCGGCTGTTGAGGCTCTCGATACCCGGCTGGACGTAGATCAGACCGGCATCGGCGAGGATCTGCAGCTGCGGGCGGCGCATGTTCGCCTTGATTTCGATGTGCATGCGCAGGTCGTAACCGCTGTCGATGATCCGCGGCAGCACGGTGGACAGGTAGCGCATGTCGAGGATGTTGTCGACCACGTACATGTCCAGGACGCGGTGACGCTCCGCCAGGTCCATGATTTCCTGGTAGAAGGTGTCGGGGCTTTTGCTGCGGAATTCCATGAACGAGCCGTTCAGCCCGCAGAACGTGCAGTGGTGCTTCTCCCCCCACCAGCAGCCGCGGGCGCCCTCGACGACCAGTTTCGGCTCGACCCAGTTGCGCGCCACGGAACCGGCGAGGCGTTCGAAGTACCCGCTGTAGTCGGGAGGGAGGATCGCCGTCGGCGGCAAGGGGCCCGCCGGCATCGGGTTCGCGACCGAGGAAGTCCCGTGGGCGCGGTGGCACAGCCCCGCGATGTCGGTGAGGGCAGCGCTCGGCGACCCGTCCCGCAGCGCTTCGAGCAGGCGGGGGAAGGCGTCCTCGCCCTCACCGCGTATCACGAAGTCGACGAAGGGGAAGTTGCGGTGGACGGCTGCCCCCTGCTCGGCGTCGCAGTTGGCGCCGCCCATGACCGTCACGATGTGCGGGGCGAGCCGCTTGATGTGCCGGGCGGCGGCCAGAGCGGCGGTGTTCTGCTGGAAGGTGGACGTCAGCCCCACGACGTCGGGGGCCAGGTCCACCACCCGCCTCGCGACTTCTTCCACGAACTGCGGGACCATCGCGTGCAGTTCACGGGTCACCTGCATCCGCTTGGAACGCAGCTTGCCGGACATCGCCCGGGTGAACTCGGCGTCCTTCCAGGCCGGATCGTCGTACAGCGCGCTGGAGAACACCCAGTCGCCGCAGCCGAGGAAATAGGAGGAGAGCGCGTAGTACTCGTAGTCCTCGGCGGAGAACTCGGTGCGCCGGGTGATCCAGTCGGTGAAGTCCAGGTTGGCGTGCAGCACGTCGCACGTCGCCCCGGCGACGCGCTCGTCGACGCTGCGTTTGAGGATGCCCAGGGCGAGGGAGGGCAGGTCGATCGGCGACCAGGGCATGTTGAGCAGGAGAACGCGCACGGTGGGCTCCTTGTGGCGCGGCGGGGCAAGGTAGTGGCAGGACGGTGGACGGGGGCCCGGCCGGCCCGCGTGCTCGGCGGGCCGGCCGGGCCGTCGGTCACTCCTCGTCGCCGCCCTCGTCGGCGTTGCGGAACGGCACGGTGATGGTGATGCCGATGCCCGGCTTGCGGTTCTCCTCGTCGCCCGCGAGCGGGTCGTTGTGGATGATGTCCTTCTGCACGGTGCTCCTCCTTCTGCGAGTGGGATGGTGCTGTGCCGCCGGTCCCGCTGTTGCCTCAGCGGGACCGGGGTCCTCCCGTCGACGCGGGAGGACGTGTGAGGGCGCCGGGTGCCGGGGCGGGCAGCCGGTCGCGCAGGAAGCGCAGGGACCGACGCAGGACGGCGACGTGCGCCGCGCCGTCGTAACCGTCGTGTCCCGTCTCGAGCCACATGGCCTCGTGCGGTACCTCCGCCGCGGCCAGCGCGGCGAGGTAGCCGCGGATCTGCCCGGGCGGGCACTTGACGTCGCGGGTCGCGCCGACGACGAGGAGCGGTGCCCTGACCGCGGCCGCGTAGGTGTGGGGCGAGCTACTGGCGTAACGTTCCGGCAGCTCGTCCGGGGTACCGCCGAACAGCCGGACGTCCAAGGCGCGCAGCGCCGGGGTGGTGGCGCGGTGGGCGGCGGCCCAGTCGGCGACCGGCTTGACGGCGATACCGGCCTGCCACAGCCAGGGGCGGGTGCCCAGAGCCAGCAGGACCAGGTAGGCGCCCCAGGACACACCCCACAGGGCGCTCGCGGTACGGGCGACGAGGCCGCGGGCGACGAGGTCGGCGCGGACCGCGGCCAGGTCCTCGACCTGCGTGTGGCCGACTCCGGCGGGGAACTCCCGCTGCCAGCGCGGCCCGTAACCGGTGGAGCCCCGGTAGTTGACGCGCGCGACGGCGTATCCGGAGGCCACCAGCGAGTGCACCGTGGCGTCGTAGGCGTCACGGTCGTGATCGGCAGGTCCGCCGTGGATCAGGAAGACGGCGGGTGGCGGCTCGGACCCCGGCCGCTCCGGCAGGCTCAGCAGGGTGTGCACCCGTCCCGAGGACGAGGGCGTCCACAGGTCGGTGTGCCGTCCGGGCACCACGGTCGCGGAACCGCACGGAGGCAGCTCGATGCCGTCCGTGGCGCGCAGAACCGGGGCATGGGCGGTGTCGGTCCACAGGTAGTCGACGGCTCCCACGGCCCGGGGCGCAGCATCCAGCACGCTGCCCGCGGGGGTGGGCACGAGGACCCGTTTGCGCGCGTCCAGATCCACGTGATGCAGCAGGGAGCGGCCCTGCCGGTCCTGACGCACCAGCACCGCGCGTGTCTCCGGGTACCAGCGAGCGCTGATCTCCGTGTCGAAGGGGCACCAGTGATGCGTGCACAGGCCCTCCTCCGGCGTCCACGTCTGGAGGACGTAGCCGTCCATGAGGTCGCGCACCATGAGCAACTCGCGCCGCCCGGGCCGGGGCGAGAAACCCTGACACCACAGCCTGGTGCCGGCCGGCGCCGGGCCCGCCGGGCCCTGGGGCCCTCCCCCGCCGGCGCCGGGTGCGGCGGGTCCGGGCAGGGCGAGAACCGTTCGGCCCTCACGTGACAAGATCCTCACGGCGACAGGGTCGTCGGCGGCGGCCGCCAGGGCGATCAACGTGCCGTCCGGCGTGATGCCACCCAACCGGAGCGACCCCGGAGAGCACCACACCTGTCGCGGCGTCTGACCGCGCCGGCCCACCACGACCGTGGTGCCCTCGGCGTGGGCGATGGCCGCGGCGGCCGTGCCGTCCGCGGTCACCGCCAGTCCGCGCGGCCGTCCGGCCGGCGCTCCGGGCAGGCCCGGCAGGCGGGGGCCGCCGTCGAAGTGCTGAAACCACCAGTGGCCGCTCTCGGTCGCGTCCTCCGCGAACCACCACACGTAGCCGTCGGCGTCGATCGCCCGGTGTGCCGTGCCCTCGGCGCTGTCGGTGACCTGCCGGGTCCGCCGGGCTGCGGCGTCCCACGTGAAGACCTCGCAGCGGCCGCCGGAGTCCGCCGTGAACACCATGCGGCGAGGGTCGGCCGGGCAGGTGTCGGGCAGTGTGGTCACGAACACTCGATAGGAGTTGGTCATCGTGCGCCCCCTGCACGGCTGCTGGTGCGGCCCGTGTCCTGGTCTGCGTGGGCGGGCGTGAGCGGTCGCAGCACGGTGTTCGCCGTGTGCTGCGTGTGGACGGCCAGCAGAGCCAGGATGACGGTGCAGGCCACCGCAGGAGCACCGGGACCGCCCCACGCCATCAAGAGGGCCGCACCTGCCGGCCCGCCGGCGGCGGTCAAGGCGCCCGCCGATCCCAGTACGGCACCGGACCGGGACTGCAGCTCCGCGGGTACCGCGCGCACCGCCGCCGCGCCCAGGACGACCGTGACCACCGGCAGCACCAGGCACAGTCCGCAGAAGCACAAAGTCCACGACCACGGTTCACGGGCCACCGACAGCGCGGCACACGGCGGCAGGAGCAGCCAGGTCGCCACGGTCAGCGACCGGTGGGCACCGAGCCGGCGCACCGCACGCGCCGCCACCAGAGAACCGGCCAGGCCCGCCGCACCGGAGGCCGCGAGTACCCCTCCGGTGGCGATGCTGCCCGCCTCGGTGCCCAGAACGAACAGAGCGTTGTAGAACAACAGGGCCACGGCTCCGCTCGCTGCGGAGGACCACAGCAGGACCAGCCGCAGCACGGGGGAACCGACCACCGCGGCGACGCCGGCCCGCAGGGCTCCGGAACGGACCGTGCCGACGGGCGGGTCCGAGGAGGAGCGGGGCGAGTCCGGGACCATGGCCGAGGTCGCCGGCGGAACGTCTGCGGGATTCCCCGGGGCGTCCGGTCCGTGGGGAGGGCCGGCAGGTGTGCCGTCGAGGGGAGTCCGTACGGCCCTGACGCCGAATGCCGCCGCCGCGTAGGAGCCGGCGTCCACGGCGAACGGCAGGAGAGGGCTCACGCTGAACAGGACCCCGCCGAGCGCCGGCCCCAGCACCAGTGCTGCCTGATCGCCCGCCTGGACTCCGGCCACAGCCCGGGGCAGATCGGCGGCGCCCGCCAGCCGCGACAGGGCACCACGTGCTGCGGCCTCGTACGCCGTCGCGCACAGACGCTCGGTGAGCGCGAGGCCCAGCAGGACCCACAGGGGAGGGTGTCCGAGGCAGCAGGCGGCCAGCCCGGCCATCGCCAGGGACGCCGACACCGATGTGCCGGTCATGAGAGTACGCCGGCGGCCTCGGTCGGCCGGCAGGGCGACGAACGGGCTCAGGACTACCCCGGCGAGGGCGGCGGCGCTGGCGAACGCGCCTGCGGTACCGCGTCCGTGGCCCAGATCGAGGAGCAGCAGGGGGAACACGAGACCGGAGGCCTGGCTGCCGAGTCCGTCGATGAAATTGATCCCCCAGAGAACGGTCAGATCACGTCCGCCCGCCGTGCGGATCCCGGTGTCCGCCGGGGGCGGCGCGGCACCAGGTGTGGTCGACGCCTTGCCGGAGCGCCGCGGTAATCGAGACCTGCCGATGTCCTCCACCCCTCCCTCGTCGTCCGGCGGACCTTGTAGATCCCCGGCGTGATATGCCGCAACGACTGATGAACCGGTGATTCCGGTCTTCGTGTGCAGAAAATGTGTGGGACGTGCGAAAGCGAGCCGGAGCCTAGTCACCGCACGGCGGCCGGAACAAGGGCCCCAGCCCGTCCCGTCGCCCGTGGTCCGAGCCTTGAATGGCCGACGCACGTCTGGCCCGGCAGCAGCCGATGGCCCTATGCGACGCGTCCTGGCTGCGGCCGACTACGCCATGCTGTCGTCGCCGTTCGCGGCCGTGTACGAGCCCGACGAGGAAGGCCCTTGGCCCCGCTGCCGTCAACCGCGCGAAGTGGCGCGAGGCGTCACTGGCACCGGCGCGGTGCAGACGGTAACGTGCCGCCGGGTCCTGCTTTCCGGGCGTTGCGCCACGAAACCGAGGCGCCTCCGGCACGCGGTGCGCACTGCCGCATCCACCGGGTCATGTCCGGCGAGCCGTGAGGCGAGCCGGCCACCGGCCGCCGAGGCGGGCGCGGCAATTGGCTGATAACGCCCCCCGCCCGACCGTCAAAGAGCAGTCAGCTTCGATCGGCCGGAGCGGATCCGCGGACTCCGGTCCGGACCCCACGCAGTTGCGTCCGCGCGGTGTCCGATGTGCCGGTCTCCCCAGGGGTGACTGCCCTGGCGGCGCCCTCAGCCGGGCCGCGTCAGCGCGCATCGAGGACGTCGAGGTCTTCCTTTGTCAGATGCAGCGAGCCTGCCGCCAGGTTGTCGATGAGGTGGTCCGGGCTGCCCGTTCCTGGTATGGCCAGGACATGTCTGCCCTGTCGCAGGATCCATGCCAGACGTACCTGCGCCGACGACACTCCGTGCGCACGGGCGACAGCGAGGATCTGTTCCTGCTCAGCGTGGACGGCGCCTGCTTCGCGTCCCTCGCCGGCGATGGAGAAGAAGGGCACGAACGCGATGCCGTGTGCGGCGCACGTCTGGAGCATCTCGGTGCTGGCGCGTGCGTCGATGCCGTAGCGGTTCTGGACGCACACGACGGGCGCGATCGCTTGGGCTTGGGCCAGGTGAACGGGGCGTGCGCCGGAGATGCCGAGGTGACGGACCAGTCCGGCATCACGCAGCTCGGCGAGGACCCCGAAGTGCTCGCTGATCGAGTCCTGGCCCATGAGGCGCAGGTTGACCACGTCGAGGTGGTCGCGGCCGAGCTGACGCAGATTCTCCTCGACCTGACCACGCAGCTGATCGGGCCGCGCCGGGGCCGTCCACTCACCGGACGCGTCCCGTGCGGGGCCGACCTTGGTGGCGATCACCAGGTCGTCCGGTACGGAGCCAACGCCGAGTTGATCAGCTCGTTGGCGGAGCGCAGCCGCGAGAAGTAGAACGCAGCGGTGTCGATGTGGTTGACGCCGAGTTGCACCGCACGGCGCAGTACGCCTATCACCCGGCTGCGGTCGCGCGCGATGCCCTGGTGGAAGGCGGCACTGCCGGTCAATCGCATGGCACCGAATCCGATCCGGTTGACCGTGAGGTCCCCCAGCAGCCAGGTGCCTGCGGTCCCCGCAGAGACTGTCTCCCACGTCATCTCTTCCATCAGTCCCTTCGCAACAGCCCACGCCCATCGATGATTTGAGGCGGAATAGGCGTGGAGTATGCCCAGGTGAGAGCCGTGACGAGAAGGCGCCTGATGGCGGAGGAATGTCACAGCCGAGACGGGAATCCACGCAGAGAACGCACGGTTGTTACTGGTGTCGCTTTCGCCCCGTGAACTCGGCTCACGAGCGCAGCCCGATGGGGAGAGCGGCGGCGGTGACAGCCGTGCTTGCCCCTGGCGCGCGCTCACTCGTCCGCTCCGGGCCGTGCCGGGCGGCCCGGCCGGCATCGGGAAGGCCCGCGGCCCAGTGGGCGGGGTTGCCGAACGCCGGCGCCGGGTGGGCGCGCGGACATGGTGCCGCCCAACAGCTGGCCCTCGGCGGCGTGGTCGCCGTTCACGGTCAGCAGGACGCGGGCGTATCCGTAGGGCCAGCCCGACAGGGTGAGAAGGATCTTCCCGCCCGGCCGAGCCTGCGCCAGCAGCGCGGGCGGCACGGCCCGGAAGGAGCACGAGGCCACAATCCGGTCGAACGTGGCCTCGTGAAGATGATGTGGGGGACGGCCGGAATTCGCTCGGCCCGCTGCGCCGTCCGGGTGCGAGTACGGAATGCTGGCGCTCCCCTGCTCGGGGGTGATCCCACACCTGCTCAGTGGATCTCGCCCCCCTACGGCACCTGATCTGCGAACGGACGTCACCGTCGCAGTCCGGCCAGCCAGCGGCCGGGGAAGCTGCCTCGCATGCCCTGCCCAGCGGGCACGTGGCCTCTTTGGCTGCTTCGATGGTGGAAGTGTGAAGGGAGACGCCGGTGTCTGTGGCCCGGGCGTTGTCGCCCGAGAGTGTGACCGAGCTGACCAGGGCGCTGGACCTGAGCGGAGTGTTCGCCAACGGCACGCTCGGCGGGGTGCTGGCCCGGGCCCGACGTCTGGACCTGTTCGGCTTCCTGGTCATCGGCATCGTCTCGGGCCTGGGCGGCGGAATCCTGCGCGACACCCTGTTGCAGCACGGCACACCCGTGGCCTTGACCGACTACACGTATCTCACGGTCGCCGTCGCCGGCACCCTGCTGGCCTTCCTGGCCGACCTGAGCCGCCACACCTCCGGTTGGGCCTTCACCCTCCTGGATGCCTCGGCACTCAGCGTATGGGCGGTCGCCGGCGCGCAGAAGACATTCGCTGTCGGCCTGGGCTGGCTGCCGGCCGTGCTGCTGGGCACCATCACAGCGGTCGGCGGCGGGGCCATCCGGGACCTGCTTCTGGCTCGCACGCCTTCCATCTTCGGTGGCACCCCGTTGTACGCGACCGTCGCGGTGCTGGTGAGCGTGGTGATGGTTGTCTGCAGCCGGCTCGGCGCACCCACCGTAGGTGTCCTGGCCGGGATCGCGGTCGGCATCGCGTTGCGTCTGGCCGCGTTCCACTGGGGCTGGAGGCTGCCGGGCAGCCGCGACTGGCGGCCGGGGCCGGTCAAGCGCCGGGGGCCCTGACATGAACCGGCGCTGGGACCACCCGCCGAGAGGGAGGAGTGCACAGCCATGACGCTCAAGGACTCCGCAGATGCTGTGCTGGCCGGGCTCGGTGCTGTCCGGTCCGAACTCGAAGAGGTCTACAAGGACTTGCACGCCCACCCCGAGTTGGGACACCAGGAGCACCGCACCGCGGCCGGTGTGGCGGAACGCCTGAGAAACTGCGGCTACCGGGTGCACGAGGGGATCGGCGGCACCGGTGTGATCGGTGTGCTGGCCAACGGCGAGGGGCCGACCGTTTTGCTGCGGGCCGACATGGACGCGCTACCGGTCCGTGAGGAGACCGGTCTGCACTACGCCAGCACGGCCGAAGCCGCGGACGCCTCCGGGCGGCGGGTGCCCGTGGCGCATGCCTGCGGTCACGACATGCACGTCACCTGCCTGCTGGGAGCGGCACGGCTCATGGCCGCCGCGCCGGAGGCGTGGCAGGGCACGCTGCTGGCCTTGTTCCAGCCTGCCGAAGAGCCCGGGGACGGCGCCGACCGGATGCTCACCGACGGGCTCACCGATCGTGTTCCCCGCCCGGACGTCGCATTCGCCCAGCATGTGCTTCCCTATCCGGCCGGGCAGGTCGGCACCCGCGCCGGGTCCTTTCTCTCCGCGGCGGACAATGTCAAGATCACCGTCCATGGCCGGGGCGCTCACGGCTCGGCACCGCAGGCCGCCATCGACCCGGTGGTGATCGCCTCGATGATCGTCGTCCGGCTCCAGACGATCGTCTCGCGCGAGCTCGCTGCCGCCCAGCCGGCCGTGGTCACCGTGGGCTCCGTCCAGGCGGGCACGAGCGGCAACGTGATTCCGGAGTCGGCGGAACTGCTGGTGAACGTGCGCACGTACGACGAAGAGACCCGCAGGGCGGTCCTGTCCGCCGTGCGGCGCATCGTCCACGCCGAGTGCGACGCCTCCGGGACGACCCGCGAGCCGCAGATCGAGGAGGGCACCCGCTTTCCGCCGACCGTCAACGACGACGCGGTCACCCGCGAGGTCTCCGCCGCTTTCGCCGCAATGTTCGGGGAGCACGCGGTCACTGCCGAACTGCAGAGCGCCAGCGAGGACTTCAGCCGGATCCCGGACGCCTTCGGCACCCCGTATACCTACTGGGCCCTGGGCTGCGTCGATCCGGACTCCTACCAGGCGGCCCGGCAACGCGGCACCGTGGCCCAGGAGATCCCGGTCAACCACAGCCCCCGCTTCGCACCGGTCCTGCAGCCCACCCTGGACACCGGCGTCCAGGCCCTGGTCACAGCCGCACTCACCCACCTCGGGAAACCGGGCCGTACGAGCCGATGAGCCTTCCGGCGCGGGTTCGCCTCTGATGCCGCAGCACAGGGCAATCGACCGCCTCGGCGGCAGTCTGCGCAGCCGGTGCGGCTTCGGTTCTCAGCGCCGCGCTTCACACCTCCGTTAAGGAATGCGGGTGGGCGGTGGTGGACGCACGCGGTCACCTGGACGGATCTGCCGGCACGCGCTCCGCTCCCGGCCGTGGTTTCGTTCCTTGCGGAACTCCCTGCCCGTCGGAGCGCGCGGGACGCAAAAACGGACCTTTGCGCGAGCAAGATCAGAAACGGGCCGCCAGACCTCCGCCGGACCCGGATTCGTTCGCAGAACCCGTTCTCACTCAAAAGTGAAACGGTCCCCCTTCTGAGACTTGCATTGTGCGAAAATCCGGGCTCATGGCGGACCCTCAGCAGCCCTCCCCAACCGACCGGTCGGACGCGGACGACGTCGAACAGCACGCCTGTCCGAAGTGTGACGCTCAGCCCGGCTCGCCGTGCCGCTCACGCGGCGGCGCCGTCGCCTCCGCCTACCACACCCGCCGCTTCACGAAGGTGCCCCGGCTGAAGAAGGCGCTGCGGGTGCCCATCCCGGCCGACCGCGGACCGGGACGGCCGTGGCGGCCGGGCACCCCGCCGCCGGCGCCGATCGACCCGGACCTGCCGAGCGCGGACATTCGCATCGGCTACGCGCGGTGCTCGACCCTCGGGCAGGAACTCGACTCTCAGCTCGACGCGCTCAGCAAGCACGGCATCCCGAGAGACAAGATCTTCAGTGAGAAGATCAGCACCCGGGTGCGGGTCCGCCCGAAGTTCGAGGAGGCACTGAGGACGGCGCGGGAGGTCAAGGCACACGCCCCGCACTGCCAGGTCATCTTCACCGTGTACGAGATGAAGCGGCTCGGTCGCGACGCTGCCGAACTCACCGCACTCGCCGACCACCTAACAGCCCACGGCCTGGTCTTGGAGATGCTCGCCGGGCCCCTGCCCGGCATCTACGACCCCACCGGCCCGGGGAAGCTGCTGTTCGCATTCTTCGCGGCGATGGCGGAGACCGAGCGGGAGAACATCCGCGAGTCGACCCTGGAAGGGCTCGACACCGCGGCACGCAAGGGCAAGCACGGCGGCCGGCCCCCGGTCATCACCGACGACATGCTCCACACCGTGCTCCGGCGCCGCGCGGGCGGCGAGTCCGTCGAGCAGATTCAGCCCGACCTGATCATCCCCACCGGCAAACGCAAGGGCCAGAACCCTTCGGTGGCGAGCATCTATCGGGCGCTGGCCGAGCACGCCAAGCGCGAGGCGTACCCCGAAGCCGTCGAACAGGCCCACGCCGACTTCACCGCCCTCAAGGTCGGCGAAGTCCCCGGACCTCGCCCCGATACCCCTGACCGAGCGTTACTCTGAGTTGCAGAGAGCTACTTGTCACTTCGCCGTAGCTTCGGGAGGACAGGGCCGAGTTATTCACCCTGGGAGACGACAATGCCGCCATCGCCAAGCAGTTACGTGTCAGCGTGCGGTCGGTCCAGCGGTGGCACCAGGCATGAGAGCACGGCGGGGCACCGGCCCTGGAGTCGAAGGGGCAGGCGTCCAGGCCCAAGCTGAGTGAGGCGCTGTTCGCGGTGCTCGAGCAGGAGTTGGCCAGAGGGCCGG
The DNA here is from genome assembly GCF_001636945.3 of Streptomyces sp. FXJ1.172. Lineage (NCBI taxonomy): Bacteria > Bacillati > Actinomycetota > Actinomycetes > Kitasatosporales > Streptomycetaceae > Streptomyces > Streptomyces sp. FXJ1.172. The sequence goes on from NZ_CP119133.2 coordinate 905,750, forward strand.
TAGCGCATGGCTGGCCGGACCAGACCTGGACGCTGGCTCGGATCAAGACGCTGATCGGGCGCCGGTTCCACAAGAGCATGACGCTGTCGGCCATCGCGCAGATGCTGCACCGGCACGGCTTCAGCCACCAGGTCCCCGCGCGCCGCGCGAGCGAGCGCAGCGAGGAAGCTGTCACCGGGTGGGTGAAGGAGACATGGCCCCAGGTCACTGCTGCGACGCAGCAGCCAGGCCAACACCGCCTTCACCGACCCCAACCACCTCATGAGCGCGCTACGACGCGGCCTCCGCCAGATCCAGTACCGCAGCAACCTCATCGACGGATGTCTCGCCGAAACCGGCCTCACCTTGACGACATCACGGCAACAACTTCAGTAATCCCAGGGTTCGCCCGTGGTGGGGTCCAGGCCCGCCTCCAAGTGACGCTTCTGCTCACGCCAGTTGACGAAAGTGTGCTCCTTCGGAAGGACGACACTGATCGTCTCCTCCTGGAATTCACCATCGGTGAGCAGTCTGCGCAGGAACTCCGCCATCCCGAAAGGATGGACCTGGAAGGTGGGATTCGTGTGCCGACCGCATACAAGCACGGGCCATCGGTCGGGATCGTCGGCAGTGGTCAGCCAGCAGTAGATGTCTGCGCCGCTCGTGACACCCCACGCCACGATGGAATCGAGGTCCACGTCCAGGGCCGTTCTACCACCGAGCATTTCCCATGTGCCGCGGGCGTTGGCTGTCTCCTGCCGCAGGCCGGACCCGTCCGAATAAGCATCGGATCGCGGAACCGGCAACAGTATTCCAACTTCCCTGCTGACGCTGCCTGCCCCGTACGCCTCCATGAAGGCCACATAGTCCGCCGGAAACCCGGTCCCCCAGATCTCCTCGACCGCGCTCCAGTCGATCCGCTCATCCACGCCGTGCGTCGTTGGCAGAACCTTCGCGAGCGCTGTCACCTGGGAATTTTCGCCCACTGTCACTCCTTCTCGCGCATCTTCGAGGAGCCACAACATATGTGATCGCACTCCGTGTCAAGACGGATGGCCTCGGTTGACGTGGACGTCAACCCGGCAAACCATCCCGGTCACGGCACTAGACGGCAGTGTGGCTCGGCGAGGCCGAAGGTCACCAGGTCAGCGTGGCTGGCGCCGAGGAGAAGCTCAGCGGCTCGATCGGAGCCACGGGCAGCATACGGCCGTGGACCTGCCGCATGGCCCTCGACCAAGATCGAGAACAAGTTCAAAGAAGCGTGCGTCAAACACCCTTCAGAACACGATCAAGTGCCGCCCGACCTGCAGGCCCCCAGTTCGGCTTGCCGCCGGGAAGACCCCGGTCTCCGGCCTGCCCCATGAGCATCAGGAAGAGGCTCTTCAAAGCGGCCAGCCCGCGGGCGCGCCGGATCGCCGCCTCGTCCGCATGCGCGTAGACGTCGAAGAACCGTGCGGCCGTGCCCGCGGGTAGCAGCACCCATGCGGCGGCGAGGTCCCAGGCCGGATCGCCGGCGAACATGTCGCCGAAGTCGACGATGCCCGAGAGCGTTCCGTCCGAGACGACGACGTTGGCGGGATGGAGGTCGCCGTGCACCCACACCGGCGGACCCTCCCACGCGGGGGCCGCAACGGCATCGTCCCAGACGGCCCGGACGTCGGCAGCGATGTCGTCGAGGGCAACGGCCTGCAAGAAGTTCTCGAAGCCGTCCGTGCAGTTCCTGGGATGGGCACCGCGGTCCGTAGCGACCGGCGCCTCGGCGGGCGCCTCCACGTGAAGCGCCTGGAGGAAGCCCGCCAGCGTGTCGGCCGCGTGGTCGCCGCGGCTGATCGAGCCGTGGTCCAGCGGCTCGCCGGGAACCCACGTCATCACGGTCCAGTGCTTGGGGAAGCGCGCGGACGGTTCGCCGCACCGAACCGGGACCGGCACCGGGAGCGGCAGGCGCGGGGCCAGCACGGGGAGCCACCGCCGCTCCTTGAGCTGGAGTTCCGGGGTGGGGTCCATGCGCTGCATGCGCACGGCCAACTCGTCCCCGAGGCGCCACATTTGGTTGCCCCAGCCGCCCGCCACCTTGCGGATGGCCAGCCCTGCGAGGTCTGGATGTTGCTCCTGCAGCAGGGCGCGGACCAGGTCTGCGGTGATCTCGAAATCAGTGTCGGTCATGCGAAGTCACAGTACTGAGGCGGCAGGCGGAGCGGTTCACGATCTCCGGAGCATCTCGCTGTGATCCCTCTGACGTCACCAATTCGCTTTTCCGCACTCCTGGCCATGGGCAGGCCCGGGACAGCAGTCGGTCCGCCGGACCGAATCACCCGTCAAGGCCGCGTGACGAGCCATTTTTCATTGCAGACGTGCGGCAAGGAACGCCCGAGCGCGATCGCGTGGAGCATGTCCAGCCGCATCGTACGGTCGGTGTTGAGGTATGCGGCCAGCAGCCGACCTCCGCACCGGGGGCTGGTACGGGGTGCGTCGGTGTCCGCGATGGCCTGAACGAGTTCGCCGCTGACGCGGTTGATCTCGACGCGAATCACCGACAGATCGGGGCTGCCGGTCGGCGCCTTCGACGGATCCGTGTCCCAGATGCGGAACAGCCCGCGCTGGACGATCTTGCTCGCCTCGATCTGGTCCCGGAAGACGGCCACCACCTCATCCGGGTCGGTGCCAAGTGCCCTGGCCTGGGCGGCCACGTCGTCGAGTACCTGCTGCTCGCGGGCGGGATCGTCGATGGGCTGCCCGGTACGGTACTTGGCCGCGGCCACTTGGTCGGCGATCAGGACCCGCTCGGCGGACAGCCGGGTCAGCGGTTCCAGGGACGGACGGGCGGGGGGTTCGGCGGCCGCCGCGGGAGCGACGGCGATAGCCAGGGTGGCCGTCGTGAGCGCTGCAATGATCGTCTGACGCAAAATTCCTCCTCGGTCGAGCCGATCCTACGACCACCCGGAAAACGCGATCGCACCGGAAAGGCATCCCCAATTCCCGTGCATGGCCAGCGACTTGAAAACCCTACGAAGCGCCACCCAACGCGACACCCTCCCACTCGCACGTCCGCGCGTGCGGCCGGGGCCGATTTCAAGGCTCTGAAATCGGCCGGCGATGCTCGCCGTTCCCCAGGTGGTTGCCTTGTCCAATAGGGATGGAATCGCCCGCCGGTGCAGGCTTCGGGTCTACTCAGCTCCGTCGAGGACATCTTCGGTGTCACAAGCGGCGGGCTGCGGCGGCCCTGGACGACTCGCCGTGGCCCGAAGCCCCGCCGGAATGGCTCCAGGCTTGAACGGTTCAGGGGGCGCGAGGGGGTTGTCAGAGGTCAGGCCGCTGAGCTTGTCGGGGTTGACCTGGAATCGGAGGTTGTGGATACGGCCAGCACCTAGGTCGAAGGAGAGAGCACCGATGCTGTGCCCGTCGACGGTTGCCAGGATGCCGAGTTCGCCGTTGATGACGGCCGGCTCCATGGTCAGAGCGGCCAGTTCGGGCTTGGCCAGGAAACCCAGGAGCCAGCGCGCGACATGGTCGATGCCGTGGAGCGGGCGACGGGCCGCGGTGACCTTCCCGCCGCCGTCGGACCAGGCGGTCACGTCGGGGGCGAGCAGTTCCATCACGGCGTTCAGGTCGCCGCCCGCGCAGGCTTCCAAGAACTGAGCGGTGATCTGCCGGCGCCGGTCGGGGTCGGCGTCGAAGCGAGGGCGGCGGGCCTGGACATGCGCCCGGGCGCGATGGGCGATCTGACGGATCGTCGGCTCGGGGCGTTCGAGCGTCTCGGCGATCTCGCTGTGCGAGTAGCCAAAGACCTCGCGGAGCAGGAAGACGGCGCGTTCCACGGGACTGAGGGTTTCCAGCACGACCAGCATGGCAGTGGAGACGGAATCGGCCAATTCCGCCTCCGAGGCGATGTCCGGGGACGTCAGCAGGGGTTCGGGCAGCCACGGGCCGACGTAGGTTTCGCGGGTGGCCCGCGCAGAGGTGAGGCGGTTCAGGGAAAGGTTGGTGACCGTGCGTACCAGGTAGGCCTTGGGGTGGCTGATCGCGTCGTGGTCCGTGGCGCTCCACTTCAGCCAGGCGTCCTGCAGGACGTCCTCCGCGTCGGTGACACTGCCCAGCATGCGGTAGGCGGTGGCGAACAGCAGCCTGCGGTGTATGAGGTACGGGTCCTGCCCGGCGCCGGTGTCGATCACCGGCTCATGCTGCCAGCCTCGCGAAGCGGACGGCAAGGCGTGGATCACGGCGCCGGGAGCGGGTGTGGCGGTCATGCCGCGGGCCTGCGGGTGGCGCGGCCGCCCTTGGAGACGATGGTGGAGACGTTCATGCGCCTGCTGAACCGGTACGTCATGAGCGGGCTGCCGCTGACCATCTCCTTGTACGCGACGGCACCGCGGCCGGCGAGGTGCAGGCGGCGGGGAGTGAAGTCGGTCCTGGTGAACTGGATGACGGCGTCACGGCGGCCGAGGCTGACCGGCTGGTGGTAGTAACCGAAGCGGAACGGCTTGACGGCCTTGCCGCGTACCAGCCGCGCGACGGTGTCGGCGGTGTACTGAGCAGTGGGCAGTCCGCTCTGGCAGGAGCCATGGAGCTGTCCCCAGGCCAGGCGGACGGCCGCCGCGTCACCGATGGCGTGGATCTCCGGGTGGGACACCGACCGCAGCGTGGCGTCGACCAGAATCCGACCGCGGTCGTCCGTGGCGATCCCGGCGTCGGCGGCGAGCGGCGGCACCTTGACGCCGGCGGTCCACAGGCAGGCGTCGGAGCGGATGATCCGGCCGTCGGCCAGCTCGACGGCCTCGGGCAGCACCTTGGTGACGCGGGCACCGGTCTCCCGAGTGACACCGAGGCGGTCCAGCGCGCGGTGGAGGTGGGCGCGGGCCTTGGCGCCCATCATGCCTCCGGGCTCGTCCGGGCTGATCAGCGTGACGTCCAGACCCGGGTGGCTCTCGGCGATCTCGGTTACCGCCTCGATACCGGTCAGGCCCGCGCCGCAGACGGTGACCGCGCCGCCGGCCGCGGCGACTTCGGTGAGCCGCGCGGCGAACCGGCCGGCGATCTCCGGGCTGTTGAGGGTGAACGCATGGAGATCGGCGCCGGGGACGTTGCCGGTGTCGGTCGAGCTGCCCAGCGCGTAAACGAGCGTGTCGTAGCCGAGCGGCTCGGCACCATCAAGGGTGACGCGCCTGGTCTCGGGAGCGATGGCAGTGACGGTGCCCCGGACGAACGCGACGCCCGTACCGGCGAGCAGGTCGGGGATCCTGTGGTCGGCCAGCTGCTGCCCGGCGGCGATCTGGTGCATCCGCAGCCGTTCGACGAACCGGCTCGACGGGTTGACCAGGGTGATCTTCACGCCGGTCCGGCGGGTGCGGTGGGCCAGCCGGATGGCGCTGAACATACCCGTGTAGCCGGCGCCGAGTACGACGACGTGGTGGCCGTTGGTCATCTCGATCTCCCAAGGTCGAGCACCGGCCTCGGTGCCGGTGACACCCGTGGGACAAGCGACCCCCACCGGACGTGACAGGTCGCCGATGTGACCCACACCATACCGAGTGTCATTGTTGGCGAGCCGGCCACGCTGCCCCTTGAGGCCGCCTTCAGTGACGATGTACCCATCGCCGTCGCCGGCAAGGAATCCGATGGCTGCGGCGGGGTAGCCGGGCTGCATCTCCTCGTCCGATGCCTCACGGATCTCCGGCTTGATGTCGACGGCCAGGGTGAGGCGAGTGCCGTCGACGGCGATGTCGAGGTTCATGGCGTCGATCTCGTAGCGGCCGACTACCTGTCGGGCCTGGTCCTCGTCGTACGGGACCGGCTCCGTTTCCTGCTCGACGACGCCGAGGTAGTGCTCCAGCGCCCACTTCACGACGGACTGGTTGAAGGGGTGGCCGTCCGGCCCGGCGTTGGCCAGGCAGACCACGGCGAAGTTGCGTTCCGGCGCGATGAGGAGTTCGGCGAACTGGCCGTTGCCCGAGCCGCCGTGCCCGATCCCGAGGACGCCGTCCCGGTCGTGCAGGAACCAACAGATACCCCAGCCGTCGCCGAGCGTGCTGGCGCGCAGGCCGGCCGGCCGCTCCCGCATGCGGTGCAGCTCCGCGGCGGGCAGCACACCCTCCCCGTTGCCGAGTTGGAACCGTGCCCAGCGCAGCAGATCGCTCACCGAGGAGGCGGGGCCGCCGCCGGGGTTGTCTGCGCGCGCCCTCCTTGCCGGATCGTCCACGCGGCCATCGATCTGCTGGACGACGAGGGACTCGACGGCCTCAACATGCGCAGCCTGGCCAAACGGCTCGGCTCGGCCGCCACAGCCGTCTACTGGCACATCAATACCAAGGACGAGCTGATCCGGCTCGCCGGCGACGCGATCTGGTACGAGATCGGGCAGCCCGATCTCGACGCCACCGGCTGGCGTACGGCCGCCACCATCCAGGCCACCGGCATGCACGCCATGCTCACCCGGCACCCCTGGCTCGGCCAGGCGTTCGACAGCCACCTCATGCATGGCCCCGGCCAGGCCCGCCACGACGATCTCAGCCTCGCCATCTACGAAAACGCGGGCTTCACCGCCGCCGACGCAGACCGGGCAGCCGCCACCGTCTTCCTCTTCGTCCTCGGCAGCTCGCTCGGCCCCGCCGCGGAAGTGTCACTGACGCGGAGGTGTCACTGAAGCGCCGGCTGAACAGGAACGGCGCAGACGCCGAGCAACTGATGACCGACGCCATGGCACGCGCCACCGAGACCGCCCAGATACCCGCGACTGCGCGAACGCCTCGGCACCCCGACGGTGGCCGGGGCGGCACCCAGGACGTCGTTGGAGACGCGTTCCACGATCGTGTGCCGGAGCGGGATCTGTCGAGGTTGGCCGTTCCTCGGTGGGGTCGCCTGGGCAATACGAACGTAACCGGCTCGAGCTGCCTGTGATCCCGTGAGCCCAATCGAGGAGAGCCAGTGATCGTCCCGTTCAGTGTTTCCGACTTCATCGACCGGGCCGTGCAGGTCTACGGCCGGCGCACCGGTGTCATCGACGAGCCGACCCAGCCGGCACACCCTCTTGGCGAGTTGAGCTATGCCGGACTCGGGGCGCTGGCCCGGAGGCAGGCGGCCTTCCTCGAAAACCTGGGAGTCGGGTTCGGCGAGCGGGTCGCGGTGGTCAGCCACAACAGCGCACGGTTGCTGACCTCGTTCTTCGGGGTGTCCGGGTTCGGGCGCGTGTTGGTGCCGGTGAACTTCCGGCTCCGGGCCGACGAGGTGCGCTACATAGTCGAACAATCCGGCGCCCGGGTGCTCTACGTCGACCCCGAACTCGACGAGGCCCTGAAGGACGTGACCGCCGAGCATCGGTTCGTCCTGGGCGATGACACGAACCTCTTCGCCGCCCCGGGCGCCGAGCCCCTGCCGTGGGAACCCGATGAGAACGCCACCGCCACGATCAACTACACCTCGGGTACGACCGCGCGGCCCAAGGGCGTCGAGATCACCCACCGCAACATCTGGACCAACGCGGTGACATTCGCCCTGCACGCAGGCGTGACCGACCGCGATGTGTACCTGCACACCCTTCCGCAGTTTCATGCCAACGGCTGGGGCATGCCGTTCGCGATGACGGGCCTCGGCGTGCCGCACGTCATACTGCGCAAAATCGACGGCGCGGAGATCCTGCGGCGCGTGGAGCGGTACGGCGTCACGGTCATGTGCGCGGCGCCCGCCGTCGTGTCCGCCGTGCTGGACGCCGCACAGACGTGGGACGGCGAGATCCCCGGCCGCGACCGGGTACGGATCATCGTCGCTGGTGCGCCGCCCCCGACGAAGACGGTCATGCGGGTGGAGGAGGAACTCGGGTGGGAGTTCATCCAGATCTACGGGCTGACCGAGACGTCACCGCTGCTGACCGTCAACCGTGTCCGCGCAGAGTGGGACGGCCTCTCGGCCGGGGACCGCGCCGCCAAGCTGGTGCGTGCCGGCGCCCCCGCGCTCGGTGTTCGGCTGAGGGTCGAGAGCCCCGGACAGGAGGAACACCCGACGGGTGAGGTGCTGGCCCGGTCGAACGTCGTCCTCAAGGGCTATTGGGAACAGCCCGAGGAAAGCGCGACGGCCCTCAAGGACGGCTGGTTCCATACCGGTGACGGCGGTGAGATCGGCGACGACGGCTACCTCACCATCAGCGACCGCAAGAAGGACGTGATCATCACCGGAGGCGAGAACGTCTCGTCCATCGAAGTCGAGGACGTTCTCTTCTCTCACCCTGCCGTCGCCGAGGTCGCCGTCATCGGCGTCCCCGACGAGAAATGGGGCGAGACCATCAAGGCTCTCGTCGTCCTGGTACCCGGCCAAGAGGCCACGGAAGCTGACCTGATCCGCTGGTGCAAGGAAAAAGCCGCCGGCTACAAGGCGCCGACCTCCGTGGAGTTCCGCGACGAGCTGGCCCGGACCGCGACCGGGAAGCTGCAGAAGTTCAAGCTCCGCGCACCGTACTGGGAGGGACGCGACCGCGGCGTCAACTGACCCCCGTGCACGTCCTTCTCGCCGTCGGCATGGCGTGGTCATCGGGTTCGCCTGCCGGGGCCCCCTTTTGCGGGCCCCAGCCGCGTGCTGGTGAGCGCGCACGATCGTGGAGTCCACCGAGATTGGCCAGTTGAGGTCCTCGTCGGCTTCGGCCTGGGCCATCAGCGCAGTGAACACCCGCTCCCAGGTGCCGTCGACTGCCCATATCAGCCCACTGCGCATCACTCAACGGCACACCCGGACCAGCGACCAGCTGATCCAAACGAAACCGCCTTGCGGTGCCGCCTCATGGCATTGGTCCCTCGCTGTCAGGCTTGGCGGGCGTAGGACGCGAGGCGATCGGCGAGTTCGATGACGAGGTCGCGCAGTTCATCGGGGCGCTCGATGACGAACGGCCGGCCGAGTGAGGCGAGCACCGGAGGCAACCAGTCGAGCCGCTCCACCCGCAGCTCGACGCGCAGCCAGCGCTCGGTTGCCCGGTCCTCGCCTGCCGCGGGCTCGTGCTCCACCAGGCTCGCGACACTGGCGGGAAGGTGGGCACGGATCTGCTCGACTGTCCCGTGGACCCGCAAGGTCACCTCATGCTGGTACTCGGCCGTGGCGAACCCTGACAACACGCGCTGTGCCGGACCGGGACCCGCCGGTGTTTCGAACGAGCCGGGCAGGGTCCGCGCGTCTGCGATGCGGTCGAGCCTGAAGGTTCGGTCCTCGCCGATCCGGGCGTCCTTGCCCGTGACGTACCACCGGCCCGAGTGGGTGACGATCCCGTACGCGTGCAGTGTGCGCTCGCTGCGCCGTCCGTCGCGGTCGGTGTACCGGATCGAGACCGGTCGGTGGTGGCGCACCGCATCGGCGATGGCGAGCAGGACGCCGGCGTCCGGGGTGTCGAACTCTCCGGGCTTTTCCGTGAAGGCGAGGGATTCCAGGAGCGTGTCGAGCCGTCGGGCGATGTGCTTGGGCAGCACCCGCCGGATCTTGGCCGATGCCGTCTCGTTCGCCGTGTGCTGCGTCGTCGTCAGCCCTGCCCGGCGGCCGGTGAGCAGGCCAAGCAGCACGGCCAGCGCCTCGTCGTCGCTGAGCATGAGCGGAGGCAAGCGGTACCCGGGAGCGAGCCGGTACCCGCCGTAGCGGCCGCGCACGGATTCCACGGGCACGTCGAGGTCGATCAGCTGGTCCACGTACCGCCGCACGGTGCGCCCTTCGACGCCGAGCCGGCCGGCGAGTTCGGCCACCGTCCGGGTGCCGCCCGACTGCAGCAGCTCCAGGAGTGTCAGCACGCGGCCAGTGGGTCGAGACATGTTCGCAGCCTAACGCGAATACAGGACCGATTCTGTCCACTATTTCTCCTAGCCTGCGACGTGCACGCCTCCAGCACAGCCAAGGAGAGTCCCATGGACTTCGTCTCGATCCGCATCATCACCAGCGACGTCGCGCGCCTCGTCGAGTTCTACGAGCGAGCCACGGGGGCGCGTGCGACGTGGGCCACCGAAGACTTCGCCGAACTCAAGACCGCGGGCGCCACCCTCGCGATCGCCGGCACCCGCACCGTCCCGCTGTTCGCCCCGGGCTCTGCCCGCCCGGCGGACAACCACAGCGTGATCACCGAGTTCCTCGTCGACGACGTGGACCGCGTTCACCAGAACCTGACCGGCTTCGTCACCGACATCGTCGCCGGGCCCACCACGATGCCCTGGGGCAACCGGTCACTGCTGTTCCGCGACCCCGACGGCAACCTCGTCAATTTCTTCACCCCCGTCACCCCCGCGGCCATCGCAAAGTTCGCACGCTGACGCCACGCACAGCCGCTCACCGGGAACCCTGAGACCCAGGGCCCCGGTGAACGCGGTCGCCACGTGCTCGGACCCGCTGAGCCATCAGATCCACCTGGCTGCGGACAACCGCTGCCGACCCTTGTGTTCCTCCCTGACTCCCGGCACGGCCTGCACCCCGTGCGACTTTGCCGATCCTTTACAACCTGTGCTGATCCTGTCTCGTCTCTCCGCTCGATCCATCACACAGCCTGCCCGGCCGCCCGCCGGGCCGGCCGACGAAAGAGAGCGATTCATGCGCCGAACAGTCCTCAGCGCCACCGCGGCCGCGTGCGTCGCCGTGCTGGCGAGCACGGTGCCCGCGTTCGCCCACGGGACGAGCGCGCCCGCGACCCCCCGTCCCTCCGCCACTTCCGAGCCGTCGGCCCGGCCGAGCGTGCCGGCGAGCGCGGAACCGAGCGCGGTCCCCACCCGGGCGCCGAGCCGGGCGGCCACCCCCGTGCCGAGTGAGGCGCGGGGCCAGGTCGGCGTCGTACCGAGTGGTGCTCCCAACACCGGCGTGACCACCGGCTCCAACGGCTCCAGCTCGGACGGCATGCTGGTCGGCGGCGGTGCCGCCGGCGCCCTCGCGGTGGGCGGCGCGGCGGTCTTCCTCGTGCGCCGCCGACGGGCGACCGGGGCATGACCCACCTCTCCAGGCGCGCGTTCGTCACCGCGGCGCTGGCCTCGCTGCTCGTGAGCTGCGCCGGCCATGGCGGCGACGGGGCGTCGACCACCCGCCCCAGCGGCACGCACGTCTCCGCCCGGTCCTCCGCAGACCCGGCCAACGAGCCGTACGCGCTGGGCCGTTCGGTCCCGGCACGGCTGCGGATCCCCAGGATCGGCGTCGACACGCCGGTCATGCGACTCGGGCTGGCGCAGGACGGCAGCGTGGAGGTTCCCCCGATCACCGCGCACGACCAGGCGGGCTGGTACCAGCACTCTCCGACGCCGGGCCAGACGGGTCCGTCGGTGATCCTCGGCCATGTCACGGTCGGAGCCTATGGGGACGGCGTCTTCCGCCACCTCGACCGGCTGCGCCAGGGTGACGGGATCACGGTGCGCCTGGAGAACGGCAGATCGGCCGAGTTCACCGTCACCTCCGTACGGACGGTCGCCAAGGCCGACTTTCCGACGAAGGCGGTCTACGGCGACGTCGACCGGCCCGAACTGCGGCTCATCACCTGCGGCGGACCCCGTACCGGCAACGGCTATCTCGACAACGTGATCGTCTTCGCCACGTTGAGCGCCGCGAACCACTGACCGGCCGCCGCCCGCCCCGATCCCGGATCGATGGAACGTACGCCGTCGATCCGGGATCTTTCCCACGGGTGCCCCGCACGCCCGGGGCGCGAAAAGTGCCCCCATCCCCCATGGAGAGCGTTGAAACGGTCCCGCGAGAAGGCGGCAGCAGAGCTGTTCGCCGCTCTCTACCCGCGCCTGGCCGGCTGGTGCCGCCGCCTGGTCGACGACGACGAGACCGCCCACGAGATCGCCTCGGAGGCGTTCACCCGCCTCTGGGCCCGCTGGACGTCCGTGTCAGAGCCCCGGGGCTTCCTCTACGTCACGGCCGCCAACATCGTCCGGGACCACTGGCGCCAGCTGGAGCGCGAACGCAAGGCCATGCGTCGCGCCACCGTGGAGGCGTCCGTCCGCCCGCCCACCGAGCAGACCGATCCCTCGGTCCGCCTGCTCGTCCAGGCGCTCCCCGAACGACTGCGCATACCGACCCTCCTGCACTACTACGCTGACATGCCGATCCGGGAGGTGGCCGTGCTGACCGGGCGCAAGGAAGGAACCGTCAAGGCCGACCTGCACGCGGCCCGCGAACTGCTCCGCGCCCACCTGAGGAGAAGCCTTGATCACATACAATGACGACGGTCCGGACTTCGAACCCGACGACCCCGTCGCCGTCATCATGCGGCCGCCCTCCAAGCTCCTCGCCCCGCCCCCCGGCCGGTACGAGGAGATCCGCCGTGGCGCGGCTCGCCGCCGCATCCTGCGCGCCGCCGCCGCAGCCGGCGCGACCTGCACGGTGGCTGCCCTCTTCGCCGTACCACTGCTGCGCACCACCCACCAGGCCCCCGCCTCCCCGACGGTGCCCCTCGCCCCGCCCCCCGCGAGCAGCCCCACGGCCCCGCCGACCCCGGCCGAGTCGGCTCCCGCGAGTGTCACCGCTCGCCCCAGCGCCCGCCCCTCGACGGGTACGACGACCGTTCCCACCCGCCCTCCGGCCACCGCCGCCGCACCCTCCGCCGTCCCCTCGACAACCCCGACAGGACCCCAGCCCCCCACCCCCACACGCTCGCGCACGGTGGAGCCGTCGACGCACCCGACGCGCTCCGCGCCCCCGTCCGCCGCCGGTACCCGCCCATGACCCCTGGGGCCCGCCACTGCGGAAGGCGGCCGTCCTCACTCGCCTGTTTGAGAGCGTGCACCGCACACGTGCGCACAAGATGTACCGGTCCGCCGGTAATTCGTTGGCCGTTTGGGGGATTCAGGCCCAGGTGGTGTATTTGTCATGGATTCGTAACGGCGTCAGAAGGGGCGCAACGGGCAGCAGCGTCGGCTCATCTGAATGATCAGCCGGGGGCGCAACCGGGCGCCGTCGCGTAGGAGGGTCTCGCATGTGGCGGAGATCCACGGGAGGGAAGTCCATGACCAGGACGAAGAAGACCGGGATGAAGGCGCGGGGCGGTCGGGCGGCCGTGATCGGTGCGCTGGGCGTGGCCGCGGTGACTCTGGCCGCCGTGCCGGCGTTCGCCAAGGGCGATGTGGGCATCACGGCGCCCCACACGGCGCACGTCGGAAGGACCATAACGGTCACGGCGCACGGCGACGACGACAGCGCCGGCTACCTGCACCAGCTGTGCGTGGAGGAGCGCAGCGGCAAGCAGCCGTGGCACCAGGAGACCTGCAGCGCCGCGGTCGAGGCCGACGCGCGGGTCACCGCACACGGCACGGCCGCGCACCGCGGCGACCTGGAATTCCGCGCGGTGCTGTACGGCCTGACCAGCAAGCACGACCACCATCCTGTGCGCCTGCACGCCTCCGACGTGGTGACGGTCCACGTCCGCTGATCCACCGGCCCGGCCGCGGACAGCCGGCACGACCGCTGCCCGCGGGCACTGGCACACGAGGTGCTGAAAGCGCAGGACCGCCGCACCACACTGGTGCGGCGGTCCTGCGGTGCCTCGAAGTTCCAAGTTCCGGGGAGCAGCCTGAGTGCCAGGTCGGGCCTGCACCTGCCGGCGCACCCGGTCAGGGCCTGCCGGACGGCCTCCGGCAGGATGCGGGTGTGGGCGATCTCGGCCAGGACCTCATCCGCCGTGTCGGCTCCTGCAGCACGGCGGTCGAGGCCGACGCGCGGGTCACCGCACACGGCACGGCCGCGCACCGCGGCGACCTGGAACTCGGCGGCGCCCTGCTTCAGGCGAGCCGACGGCACAGCAGGGCAGCGGGCCCCGGGCGGCTGCCCACCCTGGTGGTGAAGGCGATGCCGAAGGCGTACTCGTCGTCGGCGCACTGGCCCTTGTAGTCGCCGTACGCGAAGTCGCCGCCGGAGGCGTCGGCGGGCCGGCTGTCGGACCGGTCGAACCACACGGTGCGACCGGCTCCCGCCAGCGGGATACGCGCGGGCGCGCACAGGGCCGCCGACACGCGCTCGCCGCGCACGCTGTAGCCGATGAGGTAACTGCCGGCGGGACACTGCAACTTGGTGTATCCGGACGCCCAGTCGCCGCCCGCTGGGACATAGCGCTCGTCGGTGACCACCGTCTGGCCGTCGGAGGCCGCGCGCAGGTCGGCCGGGCCGCTGCCGGTGGTGTCGGTGCACAGCCCGCGCCCGCTGGTGTGGCCGAGGCCGATCAGTCGCAGCCCGTCGGGACAGGCGGCCTTGTACGCCCCGGAGTCCCAGTCGCCCGTGGCCCGCACTCGCAGGGACTCCACCGCGTCGCCGTGGTCGACGGCGAGCATCCGCCACGCGGGGACGGGCGCCACCGCGCCGGTGTCGCTCGGCGCCGACATCAGGTGCCGCCACGCGGTCGCGCGCCAGTCGCCGGAGTCGAGGATGCCGGAGCGGTGCCCGGACTCGTCGTAGCTGAGCAGCGCCCAGTCGTCGTGGCCCGCGAAGCCGACCAGCGGCCAGAAGGCGAAGTCGACGTCGTGGTCGGCGAAGTAGTCGGTGATGTTGGTGAACCAGGTGCGGGCGGCCGGGTTCGTCTCGTTCGCGCCGATGCCGAACTCGCTGACCCAGACCGGTGTGGTGTAGTGCCGGCCCGACTCCTCGACGAAGAACGCCTCGTCCTCGAGGGCCGCGTACAGATCGTCACGGCTCAGGTCCTGGTAGCGGGGGTCGTGCGTCTCGCCGATGCCGGTCGCGCCGCTGTGGTGCGGGCCGGTGTACCCGTAGAAGTGCGCGGAGTAGACCAGCTTGTGGGCGTCGACGAGGGTGTGGGACAGGGTGCCTGCGGGCGTGAGCACCGGTCGGCCGTGCGGGAGGCCGTCCGCCGGTATGCCGGTCCAGTTGATGCCCTCGATGACGATGAGGAGCCGGGGGTTGGCCTCGGTGAGGATTCGGTCGGCGGCGAGCTGGGCGGCGGCGTACCAGTCGTGGTTGTCGCCCATGCCCCAGTTCGGATCGTCCAGTACGTCGCGGCGGACCTCGTTGTAGAGGTCGGCTCCCACGACGCGCGGGACACCGGCGTAGCGGCGGGCCATGAACACCCAGTCGTCGGCCCACGCCTGCGTCGACTGCGAGCTGTTCCAGCGCTCGTTGCCGTCGACGCCGCAGCACCAGCGGGAGGTGTTGGTGTGGTTGTTGAGGATCACGGCGAACCCGCTCCCGCTGAGTGCGTCGACCACCGTGTCGTACACCTCCAGCGGTGTCTTTCCGCGCAGTTGCGGATTGGCGGTGACCGCGGTGTCGGGGACGGGGGTCGTGCTGTGGATCATCTCGTCGGAGAACGGCAGCCGTATGGTGTTGATTCCCAACTGATGGAAGTCTGCGAGGAGTTGGGCCATCGGGACGCGGTCCAGGCCGAGCGGGATTCCGTGGGAATCCTGGCCGGCGTGGTGGTTGGCGGGGTCGGTGACGCTGCCGTTGCCCAGCCAGGAGCCCTGCGCGCCATCCCAGTTGGCGCCCTTGAGGCGGAACCTCCTGCCCTGGCTGTCGACAACGTAACGGCCTTCCGTCGACAGGGGAGCTGACCAGGAGGCCGTCTCGGCAGCTCCGGCTGGAGTACTCGCATGGACTGTGGCCGTGGGAGGGGCGGCGGATGCCGCCGTGGTCGGGGCGGCGACGAGCAGGAGGCCTGCGGCTGCGACGGCGAGCCGTAAGGCGACAGGTGCGAACGGCATCTGGGAAGCCCTTGCGTGAAGAGGAGTGGAGGAGAACCGTGCGACCGAGGTGACGACGTCGGCCCGGTGGGCGAGTGTCCACCACAGGACGCGCACAGGGAAGGGGCCCGGCCCCAAAGCCCGAGGGAGCGGACCGACCGGCCCCGCCGAATCCGGGGAACAGCTCCGGCGGCGGTGAGATCGGCGACGCGTGCGTGAACCCGGACGCCTACGAGACCTTGCCGACCGTCACTCGCCGCATCCGCCCCCTCGGCGCAGACCGCCGTGCCGCGTTCGAAAGGATCCTCGCCGCCCAACTCGCCCACATCGAGGCCCGGATCCCCCCGACGTGCCGGATCACGTGTTCGAGGTGTGCTGATCGCGCGGCGGCCGGAGGCCGATGCACGAATACCACCAGCCTCTCCACGGCGGCCCGCTTCCTGAAGGCCGGCTCAGCGGGGCTCGCCGAACCAGCGTCCGAGCGCCGGTTCCAGGTCATCCGCGCCTGCCCAGCACACGTAGCCGTCCGGCCGGATGAGCATCGGCTCGGTCTCGGCGCCCTGGCCCACCCGGTCCACCCGGTCGACCCGGTCCGACCAGGGGCCGGCGACCCTGGCGAATGTGCCGGCCGGGTCCAGGAGGATGCCGTGCCCGGACCGCAGCAGTTCGTGCACCCGGACCGGGCCGAGGTCCAGGTCCGGTACGGGCCGGCCGACTAGCGGATGGGTTTCGGTGCCCGGCATCGGGTAGCGGATGGCCATCCCGGACATCAGGTCGGCGAGATAGTGCTGGACGTCCGGCAGTTGGGCCATGGCCGTGAAGATCTCCCGGGCGGCCAGCACGTCCGGATCACGGGTGCCGGACCAGTCCATCAGCAGACTCTGTGCCCGAACGTTGCGCAATACCGCGGCCCCGGCCGGATGCCGTTCCGCGTGATACGTGTCGAGCAGGTTGTCCGGTGCCCAGCCGTGCACCGCGGCACCGAGCTTCCAACCGAGGTTGAGCGCGTCCTGCATCCCGGTGTTCATGCCCTGCGCGCCGAGCGGAAGGTGGACATGGGCGGCATCGCCCGCCAGGAACACCCGCCCGTGCCGGTACTGCTCGACCTGCCGTGACGCGTTGGTGATACGGCGGGCGTAGCGCAGTTCGAGCAGGTGCACCCGCGTTCCGAACACGGTGCGCAGGCCATGGCGGATTTCGTCCTCGGTGACCGGGATCTCCCTCGGCAGTGACCGGCCCGGCCCGCCGAGGACCAGTCGGCGCAGTTGCCTGCCCTGCGGATCGGTGCCGAGCGGGAACAGGGCCGCCCAGTGCCCGTCCTCGGTCCAGGTGTGCGACGTGGACGGATCGACGCCGCCCAGCCGCACGTCGGCGGCGGTGATCGTCAACGTACCCGGCTGACCGGGAAACTCGGCCCGCAGCAGGGACCGTACGGTGCTGTGGGCTCCGTCGGCGGCGACGAGGTAACGGGAGCGGAGGGCGGCGCCGTTGGCGAAGGTGGCGCTGACCCCGCTGTCGTCCTGGGCGAGGCCGACCAGTTCGTGGTCCCTGCGGGCGTGGAGGCCGTGCGCGGCGAGGTGCTGCTCGAAGAATCCCTCGATCACCACCTGCGGCACGGACCGCCACGGCAGACGGTGCCGGTTGGAGTGGGGCGGGAGTGGGATGCCCGCGAAGTGACCGGTGGTGACGCGGTGATCCCCGGTGGCCAGCAAGGGCTCCAGCAGCCCTCGTTGGTCGAGCGCCTCCAGCGTGCGGGTCTGCACGCCGCCGGCCTTGGACAGGTCGCTGCGCTGCGACAGCCTGTCGACCAGCACGGTCGACACCCCCGCCATCAGCAGTTCGTTGGCCAGCGTCATTCCGGTCGGGCCGGCGCCGACGATGAGCACATCGGTGTCCACGGACTCCCCTTTGGCTGTGTCGATCGGGACAGAGGCAACGCTGCGTCGGCCGAGCCGCCCGGGCCAGAGACCGGCTCGATTGCGTTGATATCTGACACCGAATAACCTCGGCTCGGTGGAATCCGACTACGACGAGCTGGATCGTCGGCTCGTGCACGCTCTGCAGATCGACGGCCGTGCCCCGTTCAGCACCATCGCCGAGGTTCTCGGCGTGTCGGATCGCACCATCGCCCGCCGGTACGCCCGGTTGCGTTCGGCCGGGGCGGTACGGGTGCTGGGCGGGGTCGACCCAACCGTGCTGGGCGCCGTCCTGTGGCTTCTGCGGGTGCGATGTGCGCCCGCCGCGTCGCTCCCGGTCGCCGAGGCACTGGCCAGGCGCCCCGACACGTCCTGGGTGAGCCTCAGCTCCGGCGGCACCGAGATCACCTGCGTGGTCCGGACCGAGAGCGAGGCGGACAGCGAGGCACTGCTGCTGGCCAAACTCCCCGGCACCCCGCGCGTGGAGGGCGTGACCGCGCACTCCGTGCTGCACGCCTTCTACGGCGGCCCGGACAACCTGGTCGGAAAACTCGGGTCTCTGGACGCGGAGGCGATCGAGCGACTGCGCCCGCCTGCGATGCCGCATCGACCAGGACCGGTGCGGCTCGACGACAGTGATCGCAAGCTCCTCGCCCTGCTCGCCACCGACGGCCGGGCCGGCTTCGAGCAGTTGGCCGCGGCGACCGGCTGGTCGCCGACGACGGTCCGGCGCCGGATGACGGAGCTGCGCGAACACGGCCTGCTCTATCTCGACATCGACGTCGACTGGCGCATGTTCGGCGTGAACGCCCGAACCCTGCTCTGGCTCTCGGTCGCCCCCGCACACCTGGAGGAGGCCGGTCAGGCACTGGCCGGGCATCCGGAGATCGCGTTCGCCGCCGCCACGACCGGCCCGACCAACCTGTACGCGAGCGTGGTGTGCACGAACCAACGGGAGCTGTACCGGTACCTGACCACCCGGGTCGCCGCACTCCCAGCCATCGCACACCTCGAAACGGCACCAGTGATCAGGACCGTCAAGCAGGCAGCGAACCAGACATAGCAACCGACCAGCCCCAGTGGCGACTACACAGCCCACAGGAGCTTGCGAAGAAGGCTGTGGAGGCCGCAGACGGTCGCCTCAACGAGACCGCCGCGCCTCAGCCCACCGGTTGGTCCGGGCGATCATCCGACCGCGACAACCAGCGGAGGGCATCGGGAAGCAGGACCCCGCCGTGGTTGGGACTGTGGCCGCCATCGCCCAGGACGAGGCGGAAGTCGTAGCCGGCCTCCGCGAGCGCGGCCGCGACGCGCAGGTTGTCGGCGAGCCAGTTCGCCGTGGACTCGTTCCAGCGCAGATCACGGTGGCCCGCTTGCATGAAGATCCGCAGCGGCTTGCGAGGGACACGGGAGATGAGTTCCGGGTATGGGTTGCCGCCTGGCATCTGCGTGAAGCTGGACAAGTACCCGATCACCCGGCGGAACTTGTCCGGGCACAGCCAGGCTGCGGTAAAGGCGCAGTTCCCGCCACTACTGCCACCGCAGATACCCCAACGGTCGGGGTCCTCGGTGATCGAGTAGTGCTTCGTGACCTCAGGGATGATCTCGGTCAGGAGAAAACGGACGTACCGATCGTCGTAGGCGTCGTACTCGGCATTGCGGTTCTTCGGATCCACAGCATCCGGGAAGACACCCGGGTCGACGAACACGCCGATGGTGACCGGGATGTCACCGCGGTGGACGAGATTGTCCAGAACGATCGCGCCGCGGATCTCCCCTTCAGGGTCCAGGTACCACCATCCGTCCTGGAACACCATCAGCGACGCAGGCTCCGAGGGGTCGTGCCGCGCGGGCACATGCACCCAGAATTTCCGTGACGTTCCCGGGTAGATCGCGCTGTCGCTCCAGTCGAACTCGATCGTCTCGCCGACGGGTACGCCCGGCTGCACGCTTGAGTCGGGCCCATGGGCATAGCGCACGTCTGACTGGTGAATCGGAAGCGGCTGGTAGGGCACCTCGATCGTCACGCGGGCCAACCTAGGAGAGATCACCAACGGTCTCAACGGGGTTTAATACTCGACGGTTCCCGACGCCCACGGCAAGACTCTGCCGGCCACCCATCCGTGGGTGCGGTCAGCAGAGGCGTCCGCGTCGTCCTCGCTGCGGAACGCCGGCAGGGTTTCCACCGCGGTCCGCTCGTCCCGGCGGCGCGTGGCAGTGCTGAGCACGAGGTCGTAATCCACCTCTTCGGCCGCAGTGTGGAGGTACTCGACCAGCTCGGCCTGAAGTGGATCCGGCTTCGTCCACCTGCACCTCCCGCGGCGAATCTCCTCGTGCAACACCCTTGACACCCTGGCGAAACGCGGCCGATAGTACCAGCACTTAAAGCGCTTCAAATTGTCCTGACGTTCCAACGAACAGCGAACCAACGCCCTCGAAAGCGCGATCAGCCACCTCTACTGCCCGCGTGGACGACACCCTCAGGCGCCACCCGCTCCTGAACCCGGCCGCACCCGCCTCCGTCCCCCCGCCTCAGTGGAGCAGCGGCCAGAACCCCTCCTGTCCGCCCACCCCCGCCGCGGCGGCAGTCATCCCCTCCCCTATGCCCAGCGAGGTACGCGCAACATGAACCGCACATCCCTCAGCCGCCCCCGCAGATCCCTCCCCGTGGTGGCCGTCGCCGCCGCGGCCGCACTCACCCTCGCGGGCTGCTCCAGCGCCCACGGCGGGAAGAAGGCCGAGGAGAACGCGGCCGGTGTCTCCGCGGGCAAGGCCACCACTCCCCGCATGACAGTCGCGATGGTGACCCACGCGCCCTCCGGGGACACCTTCTGGGACGCCATCCGCAAGGGCGCCGAGGCCGCCGCCGCCAAGGACAACATCAAGCTCATCTACTCCAACGACGAGAACGCCGGCAGCCAGGCCAACCTGGTCCAGAACGCGATCGACCAGAAGGTCGACGGCATCGCCGTCACCCTCGCCAAGCCCGACGCCCTGAAGGCCTCGGTCGCCAAGGCGGAACAGGCCGGCATCCCGGTGGTCGGCCTCAACGCTGGCCTCGCCGTCTGGAAGCAACAGGGCCTGCTGTCGTTCTTCGGGCAGGACGAGTCCGTCTCCGGCCAGGCCCTCGGCACCAAGATCAACGGCACCGGTGCCAAGCACGCCCTGTGCGTCATCCAGGCCCAGGGAGACGTCAACCTCGAAGAGCGCTGCGCCGGCGTGAAGAAGACATTCAGCGGCACGATGGACATCCTCTACGTCAACGGCACCGACATGCCGTCCGTGAAGTCCACGATCACCGCCAAGCTCAAGCAGGACTCCTCGATCGACGAGGTGGTCACGCTCGCCGCCCCCGTCGCGCTGACCGCCGGGCAGGCGGTGTCCGAGTCGGGCTCCAAGGCGAAGATCGCCACCTTCGACCTCAACAAGGACCTCGTCTCCGCCATCAGGAACGGCACCATCCAGTTCGCCGTCGACCAGCAGCCCTACCTCCAGGGCTACCTCGCCGTCGACGCCCTGTGGCTCTACAAGAACAACGGCAACTTCAGCGGCGGCGGCCAGCAGCCGGTGCTCACCGGCCCGGCCTTCGTCGACAAGTCCAACGTCGACAAGGTCGCCGGGTTCGCCGCGAAGGGCACCCGGTGATGAGCATGACCCAGCAGGCCGCGCCGGCGGTGACCACACCGCCGGCCTCCGGCCCGAAGGACAGGGACGGCCGCACCACCCAGCGCCCCCTGGCCCTCCGGCTGCTCGCCCGCCCCGAGGTGGGGGTCCTCCTCGGTGCCGTCGCCGTGTTCGTCTTCTTCCTGGTCTCGGCCCCGGCGGTCCGCGACGGCGCGTCGATGGCGAACGTCCTGTACCAGTCCTCGACCATCGGGATCATGGCCCTTCCGGTGGCCCTGCTGATGATCGGCGGCGAGTTCGACCTCTCCGCGGGCGTCGGTGTGATCACCTCGGCACTGACCGCCAGCATGCTGAGCTACCAGCTGAGCATGAACATCTGGGTCGGCGTGATCGCCGCTCTGGTCTTGTCACTGGCGATCGGATTCCTCAACGGCTGGCTGCTGGTGAAGACCGGACTGCCCAGCTTCTTGATCACTCTGGGCACGTTCCTGATCCTGCAGGGTGTGAACCTCGCGGTGACCAAGCTGGTCACGGGCAACGTCGCCACCGACGACATCGGCGACATGGACGGCTTCGACCAGGCCAAAGCCCTCTTCGCGTCCTCCTTCGACGTCGGCGGCGTGACCGTGAAGATCACGGTCGTGTGGTGGCTGGTCTTCGCGGCTCTGGCCACGTGGGTGCTGCTGCGCACCAGGTACGGCAACTGGATCTTCGCCGTCGGCGGCACCAAGGAGAGCGCGCGGGCCGTCGGCGTCCCGGTGAACTTCACCAAGATCTCGCTGTTCATGCTGGTCGGCTTCGGTGCCTGGTTCATCGGCATGCACCAGCTCTTCTCCTTCAACACCGTGCAGTCCGGCGAGGGCGTCGGCCAGGAACTGATCTACATAGCGGCAGCCGTCATCGGCGGCTGTCTGCTCACCGGCGGCTCCGGCTCCGCGATCGGCCCCGTCTTCGGCGCCTTCATGTTCGGCATGGTCCAGCAGGGCATCGTCTACGCCGGCTGGAACCCCGACTGGTTCAAGGCCTTCCTCGGCGTGATGCTGCTCGGCGCCACCCTGATCAATCTGTGGGTCAGCCGCACGGCGACCCGGAGGTGACCCACCCCGTGACAACCACCCCGAAGGCCTCCTCGCCCGGCGCCGTCCTCGCCGACACCCCGCCCGACACCCCGCCCGACACGGACGCGGCGATCGTCGAGCTGCGCGGCGCGGGCAAGTCCTACGGCAACATCCGCGCCCTGCACGACGTCGGCCTCACCGTCCACCCGGGCAAGGTGACCTGTGTGCTCGGTGACAACGGCGCGGGCAAGTCCACCCTGATCAAGATCATCTCGGGGCTGCACCAGCACACCGAGGGAGACTTCCTCGTCGACGGCACCCCGGTGCGCTTCTCCACCCCGCGTGAGGCCCTGGGCCGCGGTATCGCCACCGTCTACCAGGACCTGGCCACGGTCCCGCTGATGCCGGTGTGGCGCAACTTCTTCCTCGGCTCGGAGATGACCAAGGGCCCCTGGCCCCTGCGCCGCCTGGACATCGCCCGCATGAAGGAGACCGCGGACCAGGAGCTGCGGAACATGGGCATCGTCCTGGACGACCTGGAACAGCCCATCGGCACCCTGTCCGGCGGCCAGCGCCAGTGCGTCGCCATCGCCCGCGCCGTCTACTTCGGCGCCCGCGTCCTCATCCTCGACGAGCCGACCGCCGCGCTCGGCGTCAAGCAGTCCGGCGTGGTCCTGAAGTACATCGCCGCAGCCCGCGACCGCGGCCTCGGCGTCATCTTCATCACCCACAACCCCCACCACGCCTACATGGTCGGCGACCACTTCAGCGTCCTGCGCCTCGGCACCCTCGAACTCTCCGCCTCCCGCAGCGAGGTCAGCCTCGAGGAACTGACCAACCACATGGCCGGCGGCGCCGAACTCGCCGCACTCAAACACGAACTCGCCCAGGTACGAGGCGTCGACACCGAGGAGCTGCCCGAGGAGGACGACCTCACCGCACCCGTGGCGACCTCTCCGGAAGACACCGCCTGACAACAACGGCTTCCGGCCCCCCGCACGTCCAGCTACCGACCGGAAGGCATTCCCCCCTATGAAGATCGCGCTCGATCCCTACATGATCCGCAACGTCCCGCTGCTCGAACTCCCCGCGGTGGTGGCCGAGTTGGGCTACGAGTGGATCGAACTCTCCCCCCGGGAGGACTTCATCCCCTTCTTCCGGCACCCGCGCGTCGACGACGCCACGGTGCGGAAGTTCCGCAAGGCGCTGGACGCGGCCGGCGTCGGCATCTCCTCCATTCTGCCCCTGTTCCGCTGGTCCGGCCCGGACGAGGACGCCCGGCAGGCAGCGGTCCGCTACTGGAAGCGGTCCATCCAGATCGCCGCCGGCCTCGGCGTGGACAGCATGATCTCCGAGTTCAACGGCCGCCCCGAGGACTGCGACCGCAGCGAAGCGCAGTTCTGGAAGTCGATGGACGAACTGCTCCCCCTCTTCGAGCAGGAGGGCATCAAGCTCGCCCTGGAACCCCACCCGGACGACTTCATCGAGAACGGCTACGACGCGATCAACATGATCCGGGGCATCAACCACCCGGGCGTCAGCTTCCTCTACTGCGCCCCGCACACCTTCCACATCGGCAACGACGCCCCCGGCATCATCAAGTACGCGGGCGATCTGCTCACACACGTCCACCTCGCGGACGCCTTCGACCACACCGCGTCGTCCGGCAACCGCTACATCCTCAACCCGCCCGGCACACCGGCCCGCGTCCATCAGCACCTGGACATCGGACAGGGCGAGGTCGACTTCGCCGAACTCTTCCGTGAGCTGCGTGCGAACGGCTTCGACGGCACGCTCACCGCGTGCGTGTTCGCCTGGGAGGAACGCGCCAGGGAGTCGTCCGTCTTCATGCGGAGGAAGATCGACGAGTACCTGGCCGTCCATTCCTGACTGACCGGTACCGCCGCCGAGTCGCGTCGGACCGGGGGCGGCGCAGGGGCCCTGTGGCCAGCCCCTGCCAGGACCGTTCCCGAGACCCGGGGCCGCTCGATGGAGGACATCGAGTCCCACTTCCGACGGCAGTACGCCGCCTGATCACCTCCCTCCCCCCCTCCTCGTGCAAGACGCTTTGAAAGGCACTGCCATGACCACGTCCGCCAAGCCCCTGTCCGTCGCGGTGATCGGGGCCGGTATGGCCGGCCGCAGTCACGCCGCCGGGTACCGCAACGTCAACACCGTCTTCGGGGCCGGACTGCCGCCCGTCCGGCTGGCCGCGATCGCCGACGCCAACGTCGCCCTCGGGGAGGACGCCGCCCGCCGCTACGGCTTCGAGAAGGCGCTGCCGAGCTGGGAGGCCGTCGTCGAGGACCCGACGATCGACGCCGTCAGCATCGTCGTCGGCAACGCCCTGCACCGGCCGATCGCCGAGGCGTTGGTCGCCGCGGGCAAGCACGTGCTGTGTGAGAAGCCGCTCGCCGGATCGCTCGAAGACGCCCGCGCCATGGCCGAGTTGGAGCGCGGCACCGACCTGGTCACCGCTGTCGGCTACACCTTCCGGCGGGCTCCCGGCATCGCCGCGATCCGCGAGCACGTGCAGCGCGGCGAGCTGGGTGACCTCACCCTGTTCAGCGGCCGGTACTGGTGCGACTACGCGACCGACCCGAAGGGGCCGCTGAGCTGGCGGTTCAAGGGCGGTCCGGGTTCCGGTGCGCTCGGTGACGTCGGCTCCCACGTGATCGACGCGGCCGAGTACGTCGCCGGGCCCATCGCCTCGGTGTCCGGAGCCTCGCTGTCGACGCAGATCGCCAAGCGTCCGCTGCCGCTGGGCGCGGTCGCCGGGCACAACGCCGCTCCGGTGTCGGACGAGTTCGGCGAGGTCGAGAACGAGGACACCGCCTCCTTCACCATCCGCTTCCAGTCCGGACTCGTCGGCACCATCTCCGTCACCCGCACCGGCTTCGGGCTGCCCAACGGGCTCGCCTTCGACGTCCTGGGCGTCGGCGGCCGGGCCGCGTTCGACCAGCACCGGCCCGCCGAGTACCTCTTCGACGACGACCAGCCCGAGGCCCGTACCCGCGGCGCCCGGCAGGTCATCGCCGGACCCCAACTGCCGTACTTCGCGGGTGGCGTCCCGATGGAGGCGCCGGGCGTGGGCGCCAGCAACGCCGACAACTTCACCTACCAGACCCGCGCATTCCTCGACCAGGTCGCAGGCGTCGCCGAGCCGCTGCCGGCCTGCGCCACCTTCGCCGACGCGCTGCGCACGATGGAGATCATCCAGGCCGTCGTCCACTCCTCCCGGAGCGGCGGCGCCGTCGTCGACGTGCCGCCCGCCGCCTGACCAGTCGTCACGCCGGACCCGTAGAGAAAGCAGAGAACCATGGCCCTCAAGCTCGGCGCCTACACCGCCTGTCTGCACGACCGTACGCTCACCGACGCCCTCGACATCCTCAAGGCGAACGGGCTGACCTCCGTCGAGGTCAACACCGGCGGCTTCATCCCCTCGCCGCACTGCCCGGTCGACCTGCTGCTGTCCTGCGCCAAGGCCCGCGAGGAGTACCTCGCCACCTTCGCCGACCGCGGCATGGAACTGACCGGCCTCAACTGCAACGGCAACCCGCTCAACCCGCTGCCGGGAGTCGGCCCCAAGCACGCCGACGACCTGCGCCGCACCATCCGCCTCGCCGGCCTGCTCGGCGTCAAGCACGTGGTCACCATGTCCGGCACGCCGGGCTCCGACCCCGACGCCAAGTACCCGTCGTGGGTCGTCAACCCCTGGGACGGCGTCTACATGGACGTCCTCGACTACCAGTGGGGCGTGGCCCTCGCGTTCTGGAAGGAGATCGACGCGCTCGCCCGCGAGAACGACGTCAAGGTGGCCATCGAGATGCACCCGCACAACCTCGTCTTCTCCCCCGTCACGCTCAAGCGGCTGGTCGACGAGGGCGGTCTGACGAACGTCGGTGCCGAGATGGACCCCTCCCACCTGATGTGGCAGGGCATGGACGTCATCAAGTCCATCAAGTGGCTCGGCCCGCTGGTCTTCCACGCCGCCGCGAAAGACGCGACGCTCTGCCCCGGCGCCGACATCCGCGGCGTACTGGACACCTCGTTCACGCGGGTGCCCGCCGACGCCGAGGGCAAGGTGCCGACAGGGTACGGCTTCTGGTGCAACGCATGGCCGCAGAACCCCGCCTGGAAGTTCGTCGCCGTCGGCCTCGGCAACGACGTCCCCTTCTGGACCGAGTTCCTGGGCGCGCTCGCCGAGATCGACCCCGACATGGCCGTCAACATCGAGCACGAGGACGCCGCCTACTCACAGACCGAGGGACTCGCCCTGGCCGCCAAGAACCTCCACAGCGCCGCGGCGGGCCTGTGATCCATACCCCGGGTGCGGTGATCCGCCGGACGGGCCCCAAGCACCTGATCACCTGGGTCGTGCGACTGCCGTCGGCAACGGATCAGTGACTCATACCGCTGTGCGCTCGTCGCGTTCCATCGCCGCCGGGGCGCGCATCATCAAAGGAAGGGAGACCATCGACGAGGAGTGGCGATGAGGTTGTCGTTCCTTGAGCCCCTCTACGCGGAGCCGGGACCGTTCGCCTCCGTGTACCTGGACACCTCCCGGGACGTCGAGCATCCCGAGCGGGCGATCGCGCTGCGCTGGCGGCGGCTGCGCGAGAGTCTGTCCCGGCAGGGCTCGGACCGGGCGCTGCTGAACGTACTGGAGGAGGTGGTCGGCGCCGACACAGACGTGCCGGGGGTGCACGGTCAGGCCGTCTTCGCCGCCCACGGCGCGCTCGTCCTGGACGGTGAGCTGCCCAGGCCGCCCAAGCACGACTCCGCGCGCTACAGCACCCTGCCGGACGCGATGCCCCTGGTCACCCAGCACGTTCCGGAGATCCCCTACATGGCCGTGGTCGTCCACTACGGCGGCCGTCCGACCGCCGAGACCCATGGTTGGGTGACTCTGGAGGCGGAGACCGGCACCTGGCCCGCGTCCACCGTCACTCCGGGTGAGCGGCTGCAGCGCAGGGTCGCGGTGGCGACCTGGCACCACGCCTCCGTCCGGCTCGGTCACCGGCTGGACGAACGGGCGCGGCGCGCCCATGCCGACGCCGTCGTCGTGGGTGGGGACGAGTGGGCGTGCAACGTACTGATCCGCCGCCTGCCGCGCACCCTGCGGGACAAGGTCGTACGCGTGGGCGGCCGGACCCCCACCGACACCGGACGCGCCCTGTTGGAGCCGCAGCTCGACGGCGTCTTCCGCGGCCGCATGGCCGCGCACGACCGGGACCTCGTGGACATCTTCATCGGCCGGCGTGCCCTGGACGGACCCGTGACGGACGGGCTGGCCGCCACTGTCGCCGCCCTCCAGCGCGGCCAGGTCGCGGCACTGCTGCTGAACCGACCGCCAGAGTCTTCGCTGCGGCTCTGGGCGGGCTCCCAGCCCACCCAGCTCGCCCTGACCGAGGCGGAGCTGAAGTCCTTCGGCGTGCGGGCCCCGCGCGAGGAACGCGCCGCCGAGGCCCTCGTCCGGGCGCTCGTCGGCACCGGTGCCGAGCTGGTCGTCGTACCGGAGAGCGAGGTGAGGCTCTACGAGGGCGTGGGTGCCCTGCTGCGGTACACCGACCCGGGGACCCCGTCCTGACGCCGACGCGCCGTGCCTCCCGGATCACGGGTCGCCCCTTGCGCCCCGTCCGCCCCGGATCGCGCGGCGCGCGGGACACGCCGACACTGGGCTGAAGCGGCGGCGCGGCGTAGGAGCGGCGGAGGGGGCACATGGACAGAAGCAGGAGCGGCGCGGAGGAGACAGGCGTTTCGATCACCCCGTCGTCGGGCGGCGAGCACGATCACGCCGTGCGGCTTCTGGAGCGCACCAGGACCGGGGCCGCTGGTGCCACCCCTACGGCCCCACGGTCCGATGGCCCATGAAGGGACCCCCGAGGACCTGGTCCGCGCGGCCCACGCCGTGGGGGTGACCGACGCCCGTCTCCTGGAGGCCGTACGGAGCATCCCCCGGGCGGAATTCGTCCCCGCGGACGAGGTGGCATCCGCGTACCGGGACGCGCCCGTTCCGCTCCCCCACGGGCAGGTGACCACCCAGCCCTCGCTGATCGCCATGATGGTCTCCGCCCTCGGCCTGACCGGAGACGAACAGGTCCTGGAGGTCGGGACCGGATACGGCTGGCAGACCGCGCTGCTGGCCCGCTTGGCCGCGTACGTCGTCAGCGTCGAGCGCTGGCCCGACCTGGTCGACGAGGGCCGCCTGCGGCTGGCCGGGCGCGGCGTCGGCAATGCCGAGATCGTGCTCGGCGACGGGACCCTCGGGATGCCGGCCCGTGCCCCGTACGACGCCGTCGTCGTCTGTGCGGCCTTCCCGCGAGTGCCTGAGCCGCTCGTGGACCAGCTCCGCACCGGTGGCCGGCTCGTGCAGCCGGTCGGGCAGGGCGGACAGGAGCGCGTCGAGCTGTACGAGCGGGGTGCCCGGGGCCTGGTGCACCGCAGGACGGTCACCTGCGCCCGGTTCGTCCGGCTGTACGGCGCCCATGGCTACGACCAGCGGTGACGCGCTCAGCGCTGATAGGTCCCGACCAGGGTGCCGGAGGCCAGCTCCCTGCCCTTCAGGGCACGGTGCACGTCCTCGACGCCCGGGTGGTCGTGCAGCGGCAGCGGCTCGGACAGGGCGTACAGGCGGAAGAAGTAGCGGTGCGGCCCGTGTCCCGGTGGAGGCATCGGCCCTCCCCAGCCCACGCGGCCGAAGCCGTTGGGCCACGGCAGGCCTCCCTGCGGCTTCTGGCCCTCCGGCGTCCCGGTGGTCCCCGGATCGATGCCGGTGACCAGCCAGTGCAGGAAGGTCGTCCCCGGCGCGTCCGGGTCCTCGCACAGGAGCACCAACTCTGTGGCCTCGTGGGGCACCCCCGACCAGGTCAGGGGCGGTGAGATGTCCTCGCCCTCCCCGCTGTACCGACGGGGGATCACTGTTTTGTCGTCGAAGGCGGTGCTGCTGAGTTCAATTCCGCTCATGCGCGCCGCCATACCCGCAACGGCGACACCGGCACCGGTCCGCACCCCAAAACCCCCGTTCAGCCGAGCCCGCCCGGGCCGCCTCCGGAAGCGGGGGGGGTGAAGATGGCGGTGTGCCGACAAGGATCCTTCTCGAGAGCCGCCCCGGCGCGGGCAAGACGACCGCCCTGCGTCGGCTGGCCGCGCTGCTGCCCACCGATGTGGCCACCGGTTTCACCACCGAGGAGATCCGGCAATCCGGCGCCCGCGTCGGTTTCGCCCTGGAGACCCTGGCAGGCCGGCGGGAGGTGCTCGCCCATGTCGACCTGCCCGGTCCGCCGCGGGTCGGGAAATACGGCGTCGACCTGGGCGTCATGGAACGGCTGGCGCTGCCGTCGCTTCGGGCGGCAGCAACCGAGGCGGCCACAGGACGGCTGGTGCTCATCGACGAGCTGGGGCGGATGGAACTGGCATGTACGGCGTTCCGGCACGCGGTCGACGCGCTGTTCGCCGCAGAGGTCGACATCGTCGCCACGGTCCACCTGCACCGCGATCCGTTCACCGACGCCCTCAAGCGGCGCGCCGACATCGAGGTCGTCCAGCTCACTCCGGCAAACCGGGACGTCCTGCCGGGGGAACTCGCGGCACGGCTGCAGCAGTCCCACTGAGCATCGTCACCCTCTGCCACCGGACCACTTTGACAGGCGGGACCAGCCCACTGAACTGCTGCGCGCGGACAATGACTCATCATTTCACATGGCGGCGGTCAGAAATCGGCCTGCGGCGGCCAAGGCCCCGATGGCAAAATGCCACGATGGAATTGATCTTGCGCGCCGCCAGTGAACTGCTGGATGTCGAGCTGTCCGGTCCGGTCGACCTGGGTGGCAGCTCGCGCAGCACCGTGTTGCGTTGCGAGACGGCCGACGGTGGCACTGTCATCGTCAAGGCGTTCAGCGATGAACCGGAGTCCCTGCGCTGCTTCACGGCTGAGGCTGCCGGGCTGTCTCTCGGGATCGCCGGTCCCGAGGTTCTGGCTGTAGACGCCGACGTTCCCTTGCTGGTGATGGCGGATCTCGGGAACGCTCCTACCCTGGCGGACGTTCTGCTCGGCAGCGATCCGACCGTCGCGGAAGACGGGTTGCTGGCCTGGGCCAGTGGACTCGGGCGGCTGGCCGCCGAATCGCTGCACCGGCGCGCCGATCTGACGCGGCTGTGGTCCCGGTACGACAAGGGCGTGCCGTCCTGGGAGGACGAGCCGTGGATCGCGCAGAACGCCGCTGCTCTGCTTGCGCTGCTCGACAGTGCCGGAATCGCAGCTCCGCCGGGCCTTGCCGAGGAGTTGGCCCGGATCGGGACAGCGGGCGGGGAGGAGTATCCAGCCTTTACCCCGGGTGACACCTGTCCCGACAACAACCTGCTCACTTCGGAGGGGCTGCGGCTGATCGACTTCGAGGCGGCCTGCTACCAGTCGGTGTTCCTGACGGCAGCGTACTGCCGGATGCCGTTCTCCAGTTGCTGGTGCGTCTTCGCCCTGCCGGCCGAGATGGCCGCGGAGATCGAGCAGGCCTATCGCGCGGAGGTCGTCGGTGTGTATCCGGCACTGGCCGAGGACGAGGTGTGGCAGGCCGGCATGCGGCAGGCCATAGCGGTCTGGACGGTGGACGCGACGGTGCGGCTGCTGCCTCGCACCGTGGAGGATGGGCCGCTCCACCCGACTCGTCGACCGGCCCCGACGAGGCGCCAGGTGCTGAGGCATCGCTGGGAGATGGCAAGCAGGCTGGAGGAGTTCCCGGCCTTCGCGGAGACAATGCAGTTGCTGTTGCGTGATGTCGGCGGCGGCTGGGAGGAGGCCCCGCTGCCGGGGTATCCGGCTTTCGGGAACCGAGGGGCGAGTGGTTCGTCTCAGGCACCGGTTGATGGAACCCGGCACACGAGCGGGTCCCACAGGTCGGCAACGTGCTCACTCGGTGCGTGACACCCGCTCCAGGCGTCACCGCTCGAACAAGGTGCGAGTTCGAACGAGCTGTCGGTGGCAGGGCCGGGTGGCCGGAGAGACTGACTCTCCGGCCACCCGGCAGGCTCGTGTTCGCCTTCGGTTGGGTCACTGACAGCGGTAGGTGACCTCGGGGCTCTTGATCTTGACGTCGCCGGGCCCGTCGGTTTCGGAGATGACCCGGTACTGGCTGTTCGGTTCGCAGCCGTAGCTCGGGTGCAGGTCGATCTGGCGTCCGGTGCCCCGCTGTTGGTCCAGAACGCGGTCCGGGATGGGGAAGTGGTGCATCTCGATGAGCTTGACGATGATGGTGGCCGTCGGGCTGCAGTCCCAGCGTCGGCCGTAGCCGGTGATGGTGTGGTTGGCGTAGGTGGGAGTGTCGGCGGTCAGGTGGCAGTCCCCGGAGGGCGCGGCCGGGGGCTTGGCGGCGGCGTGGGCGCCGCTTGACATGTGTCGTTGACTGACGCCCAAGATTGGTCACGATGCGGTCCGCGCCCTGGAGCCGCCCCGAATACGGCAACGACCTCCGGGAGTCCTCATGGCCTGACATGGCTGATCGGGCACGGCCGGTTTCAGGACCAGGCGATATCGCCGTGGCGGGCGACGAAACGCCCGGTGCCGGCACCGGGCTCCTCGACGGCAAGAGCGACGACCGCGTCCGTGCCCTCAGCGACGGTCTGGTGGCCGCTGTGACCGTTGAGGTCGGTCGCGGTGTAGCCGGGGTCCACGGCGTTGACGCGGATGCCCTTGAGCCCCTTGGCGTACTGCGTGGTCAACATCGTCAGCGCCGCCTTCGAGGAAGCGTACAGCGGCGCGATCACACGCGACTCGGGCCGGCCGGGGTCGTGGGTGAGGGCGAGGGAGCCCATGCCGCTGCTGACGTTGAGGATCACGGGGTCGTCCGAGCGTCGCAGCAGCGGCAAGAACGCGGTGGTGGTGCGGACGACGCCGATGACGTTGACGTCGAGGACGGCGAGGGCGTCAGCGGCGGTGAGGTCACCGGGAT
The DNA here is from genome assembly GCF_001636945.3 of Streptomyces sp. FXJ1.172. NCBI lineage: Bacteria > Bacillati > Actinomycetota > Actinomycetes > Kitasatosporales > Streptomycetaceae > Streptomyces > Streptomyces sp. FXJ1.172. The sequence goes on from NZ_CP119133.2 coordinate 937,888, forward strand.
CGCCGACGGGGCCGTGCACACCGGCGTTGTTGATCAGGACGTCGATCCTGCCCTCGTGTTCGGCGACGTTCGCGGCCGCGGCGGCCACGGACGCGTCGTCGGTCACGTCGATGGGGACATAGCGTGCGCCGAGCGCGGCGGCGGCCTCCTCGCCCTGCTCGCGGTTGCGGGCTCCGACGAGCACGGCGTGGCCACACTCGATCAGGCGGCGGGCGGTCTCGCGGCCGAGGCCCTTGTTGGCTCCGGTGATGAAGGTGATCGTCATGCTTCGATGCTGGACCCGACGGTGGGGGCGGACCAGGGAAGTTTCGACGGTAGGAAGACCAGTACCACCCTCGCGCCCACACGCACGAGCGGGGGTGCAGGAGGATGGAGATCATGTCGAGGACACCCGGAACGGGACTGGGCGCGATGATCCGCACATGGCGGGATCGGCTGCCCCCGTCGGCCGCCGGGCTGCCAGTGGCACGCGGGCGCCGGGCGGCCGGACTGCGGCGTGAGGAACTGGCTGACCTGGCCGGGGTATCGGTCGACTACATCGTGCGTCTGGAGCAGGGGCGAGCCACGACACCCTCGGCGTCGGTGGTGGCGTCCCTGGCGCGCGCCCTGCAGCTGTCCACCGCCGAGCGGGACCATCTGTTCCGGCTGGCCCAGCTCGCCCCGCCGGGGGTCGGCGCGATCTCCGACCATCTTCCGCCCGGCATGCAGCGGGTGCTCGCCCGCCTCGGGGACGTGGCGGTCGCCGTGTTCGCGGCGGACTGGCACCTGGTGTGGTGGAACCACGGGTGGGCCGCCCTGCTGGGCGACCCCTCCGTCTCGCCGCCGCGACTGCGCAATTTCGCCCGCGACAGGTTCCCGGTGGACGCCGGCCCCGCCCGCCTCGCGCTGTGGCCGGTGACCGAGGCGGACCGTGCCGCCACCGACGCCGCCGTCGTCTCCGACCTGCGCCGCGCCACCGGCCGGTTCCCCCAGGACAGCCGCTTGTCCGCGCTTGTCCGCGATCTGAACGCGGGCAACAGGAGATTCGCCGAGCTGTGGGCGACCGGAGCGGTGGCCGCACACCGCGAGGACCACAAGACGATCGACCACCCGTCGGTGGGCCCGGTCACGGTGGACTGCGACGTCCTGAACGACGGCGACTCCGAACTCAAAATCGTGATCATGACCGCCGTGCCCGGTAGTGAGGACGAGACCAAGCTCCGGCTCATCGCCATCGCCGGCCCACCGGCCACCACGCCCGACTGAAGTGGGCGTCTCTTCGGACTTCGGCAGTAAGCCGCCCCTCGGCGGCTGTAGTCGGGACCGCTCGTCCGATGGCCGGCACCCATGACTGGCCATCCGGTGCAGCTCCAGCTCAGGGCGTTACGTGCGACCGCGCCTCCGACATCGTTGTCGAAAGCGCGGCCTGCCCGGCGCGCGGGCCTACGGGATGCAGCAAGCCCCGAGAGGGCACCGGATGCCTGGGAGTGCGGTCGGCCTATGGCGTGTAGACGGCGTCACTGCCGTACAGCTCCCTGGTGAACGCGGAGACATCGGCGCTGCGATCGGCGCCGTCCAGGTTGTATGTCAGATAGACGCCGTACCCCTCACCGACCGTGCGGCGAGCGAGGTCGGCGGCCGTGCTCTGCGGGGTCCCGCCGATCTCGACGGCCGCCGGCGACAGCTTCGACTTGGGCAGTGCGATGCCGGGGACCTGCCAGGTGCCGTAGTACGGGTTCCAGGCGTAGTCGAACTTGGACGAGACGTCGACGCCGCCGTAGGACAGGCGCGACGCGGCCGGGCCGATGTCGTAGAGGCTGATGATCTTGTCCGGCATGTCGGCGCGCAGTGCCGACACCAGGTACACGAACGAGCTGCCGTTGGGCTGGCCGGTGCCGTTGTTGCCGTACTCGGCGTACTCGTCGTCGAAGTCGATGCCGTCGAGGCCGTACTTGGCCACGGTGTCCGACAGTTGTTTCGCGAACGTCGAAGCCGCCCGCCGGGACGGGAAGTTGGCGAAGCCCGCGCCCTGGTGGTTGCCGAGCACCGAGAGGACGACCTTGATGCCCTTCTGCTGCAGCGGCCGTATCTGCGTGGCGGCGTTGTCGAGGACGCGCTGCACGTTGTCGTTGAAGTACAGGTACGCCGACTTCGTGCTCGTGTCGTAGTTGATGTTCGCCGCGAAGATCACAGCGACGTCGAAGACGTTGCCGCCACCGCTCGCGAGGGTGTACTTGCCGACGTTCAGCATGCTGTTGTTGTTCACCTCGACATACGCCACCGAGGTTGGTCCTTGTTTCGCGGGAGCGGGGGCCGCTGCCGCGTCGGTCGTGGCGGTCGCGCCGAAGGCGAGGGCCGTGACGGCCGAGAACGCGAGCGCGGTCTGCCGCACTCTGCTCCGCATCAGGGTGAACATCGTTGATCGGTCTCCCCTCGCATGGATCGGCGCCCGGCCTGTTCGCAAGCGCCGAGTGAGCCCCCGATCTTTCCGCTCCCGTGACCAAATCCCCAGAACCATGCGAGAACTCTTCACGACTCCCACGCACGTCACGACGTCCCGACGGCCTTACGAATGACCGCCTCAGGGCCACGCCTGGAAGGCAGGACAAGCTCAGCCGAAGCGAACGCTTCGCGCAACGAACGAGGCACCGTTCACAGCCGAACCGCTCGGCAGAGTGATCGCCGTGCCGACGCAGCCGGGCTCCGGGAAGACAGTGGCCCTCTTGTCCGTGTAGTTGATCACCGTGTGCGCAGCACTGTGCAGTAGGTAGCACTCGCCGTCATTCGGGCTCTGGAGTGTGAACTCTTCCCCGTTCACGTTCGCGTAGGTGAAGTTGCCCGTGGTGGCCTGAGCTGTGGCGGGCAGTCCCAGAGACAGGGTGAGAGCGGCGCCGGCCGCCAAGGCCGCCCGTTGCATACGACCGAGTGTTCCCATGGCTTCTCCCAAGATATTTCAGGGATGTTCTGGGTCCACACCGTAGAGTCCGGCGCCCTCGGAACTCCGGACCGACCGCAGCCGCCTCACCCCGACGGGGGGCCAGATTCACCTGGCGCCGGTTCCGCAACGTGCCTTCGTCCGAGACACACCGCCTGGACCGCGGGATCGTCGCGATCGGCGTCAACCCGGATGTCGTGATTTCGCATTAAAGACCTGCTGGACGGCTGGATGAAGCAACCTCCGGCCCGGCACGCCCATCAAACGGGACGGAACTGACCTTCTTGCCCCCTTTGGGGCAGTACCAGCCGGAGCCGCAAGATGAGTAACCGATCCGCCGGGGTCCACCGGTCCCGTGGCCGACGCCGTGCGTCCCGTGCCCGTCGCTGGATCGTCGGGGCGGTGTCCGTGGCCACGCTCGGACTGGTCGCCTGGCAGGTGATGAGCCACTACGAGATCCCGCCGTTCACGGACAAGGGCGACCCTGTCAACTACGACCAGGCCGGCGGCGCGCAGCACGGGAAGAGCGCGAAGGCCGCCGACTCGCGCACGTCGATGCCCACGGGCCCCAAGGCCGAGTTCAGGAACGTCAAGACCCTGAGCGACGGCACCCACGTCAGCGTCGTCACCCTGGACGGACCCAAGTCCGGGTTCAGGGGCAAGGTGTGGGTCTGGGCGCCCAAGGAGTACCAGGACGCGAAGTTCGCCGCGAGCGGCTTCCCTGTGATGATCGCCTTGCCCGGAGGTCCCGGCAACGACAGCAACTACTGGTCGGTGGGTGAGTTCGGCCCAAACCGGCTCTCGCTGGAGAAGAGCATCTCCAAGTGGTACGAGCAGGGCCGGAGCAAGCCCTTCCTGCTGGCCATGCCGATCCTCAATCCTGGGCCGGACACACACGGCATCTACTGGGACGCCAGTGACATCCCTGACCAGCCGAAGATGGGCACATGGCTGACAGAGGACGTCCCGGACCTGATGAAGGCCAACTTCCGCACCATCAAAGACCGTGCGGGCTGGAGCTACATGGGTTCCTCCACCGGTGGCTTCGCAAGCCTGAAGGCCGTCCTGAAGCACCCCGACAAGTTCAAGACCGCCATCGCCAACGGCCCCGACATCGTCCCCGACTCCCCGCTGTGGCGGGGCCACGAGACGGAGATGCGGGAGAACAATCCCAAGGTGCTGGCCAAGCAACTGGCGGCCGCCAAGGGGCCGGACGTCTACGTCGCGTTCCAGGTCGGCACGAGGGAGAACCTCGCGACCATCAACGCCGTCAAGAACTTCATGGCCGCCTACGGCAAGGGCCCGGTCCACACGAGGCTGTGGGAGATACCCGGCGGCACCCACAACGGCGCCACCTACCTGAAGGAGATGGAAGGACCCACGCAATGGATCAGCGAGCAGATGGAGGGCCCCATTCCGTCCTCCTGAGTCCGAGGTGGGGGGGCCGGCGGAGATGAAGCCACCGAGCCCGTGGCCACCGGCCAAGGCTCGGAACGTGGCGTTGAGCAGCCGACCAGCACTGCCGTCAGCAAGGTTGCGGGGCGTCAGCGGTCCTGCGCCATCTCGTCATCACGGCCGGTGTCGCTCGGGCACAGCCGCACGCAGCACTCCCCGGGCTCGGGAGCCAGGACCGCATGTACTCCGTTGACCTCAAGGCCGCCCAGGTAACCGGAGAGGAAGGCCTGGTTCATGCCGCACACCAGGTCCGGAGCCTTCGCGGCCAGAAGCCTCAACGACGCACTCAGAGCCAGGCGCCGGCCTTGACGACCAGGCCGGCACCCGCGTTGAACAGGACACCGGGCGCGCGTCGCTTCGGCTGCTCTACGGCAGAAAGGGTCAGCCGGTACAGGTGCACGTATTCGTCTTCGGAGAAGCGGGTGCTCCCGTCCAGGCCCTCGGCCATGACGAAGCCGTCGCGGTCAGCGGCGAACGGGCGGGACGCCTCGGTGACCGCGGCGGTCCGCTCGGACAGAGCGCCCATGCGCCAGAAGCCTGTCACGGTCGTGCGGCTGATGGCGGTTTCCGCGCCGCCCGCCACGGCCACGTCGCACAGGTCGGCGGCAAGCAGGTCACGGGCCAAAGCGATCGCGGTGGCTCCGGAGGCGCAGGCGGTTGCTGGTGCGATGCTGACACCGTGGGCGCGCAGGTCGATGGAGACCTCGCCGGTGGCCATGTTCGGGATGACCATGGGCATGGCGAGGGGGAGGTGCGGTCGGGGCCGTGCTCGTTGAGGCGCGCGTACTGTTCTTCCCACTTCTCGGTGCCGCCCATGCCGCAGCCGATCACCGTGGCCACGCGAGCCCCCTGCCAGGCCGCCGGATCCAGGCCGGCGTCGCGCACCGCCTCCCGGGCGGCGAGGACACCCAGCTTGGTGAACCGGCCCATGCGCCAGGACTTACGGCCGACCCTCCGGTCGATGTCTTCCTCTCCGAGCGGGAGACGGCAGGAGAAGTCCACAGGCAGACCGTCCAGGGTGGGGTCGCGGGTGGCGAGGGAGCGTCCCGCGCAGACCGCGTCCCAGGTGGCCTCGGCCCCTTCGCCGCCCGGCGTGACCAGGCCGAGGCCGGTGATCGCGATCGGCGGCTTCACCCGGGTCATCGGGCCGCTGCCCCGGCCGTGCGCAGCTCGTCGAGGTAGGCGGCCACCTCGGCGAGCGTCGTGGTCCGAGTGGCACGCCCGCTGTCGGCCTTCACGCCGAGGCGTTCCTCCAGGACCAGGACGAATTCGGCCAGCGCGAGGGAATCCAGCTCAAGTTGTTCCAGGGTGATGTCCGGGGACAGCTCGTCCTGGGGGATGCGGAAGGTGAGAGTGAGGGCGGCGCATACGTGGTCGTAGGTGTCGGTGGCGGCGTTCATGCGGCGTTCGTTCCTTGCGTGGTCGTCGTGCTGGGGCTGCGCCGTCAAGCCGGGCCGGGGTGCCACTCCATGAGGAGCAGTCCGGCGGAGGCTCCGCTGGCAAGACCGAGAAAGCCGACCAGAGCGCCGGGGCGCAGCCGGCCTTCACGGGCGGCCATGACGAGTTGCAGAGGCAGACTCGCGGTCGCGACGTTGCCGTAGTGGGGGAAGGCACTCACGGCCCTTTCCTCGGCGACGCCTATGGAGTCCAGGATGGCGCGGGTGAAGTAGGCGGATGCCTGATGCAGGCAGACGAGATCGAGATCGTCGGGCTTGACGCCCCACTCGCGCAGCACGTCCACAGCCTCCTTCTCCATCCCCGAGAAGGAGACGGCCAGAGCCCGGGAGTCGAAGCGGGCGGAGAGAACCGGCGCATCCGATGAGTAGTACGGGTTGGAGACGGTGGCCGCCCGCCAGCCGGCCGAGTTGGTGCGGAAGCCGATGCCGAGCAGGCCGGGGTGGTCGCTCGCCTCCAGCAGCAGCGCCGCCCCCAGATCGCCGAGCGTGAGGGCGGGCAACAGCAGGGCGAGTTCATCGCGGTCACCCACCGGCAGACGGGAGAGCACGCTGCCGCGCTCGCCGGTGACGATGAGCACCCGGCGCTGACGGCCGACCCGGATCAGCGCGTCGGCGATCTCCAGGGCGTTGAGGAGGCAATTGCAGGCATTCTGGATGTCGAACACATGTGCCGTGACCCCAAGTTTGTCGGCCACGACGTGGGCGGTGGCGGGCTCCTCCAGATCCTTGCTCGTGGCGGCGAAGATGAGCAGGTCCACGGCGTCGGAGCGCAGGTCGCTCCCGTCGATGAGCTGCCGGGCGGCTGCCGCCGCCAGATCGGAGGGCAAGGTGTCCGCGGGCGCCACACGACGCTCCTCCATGCCGAACGTCTGTCGCAACAGTCCAGGCATCGGGCGGACGCCGGGGTGTCGGGAGCGGAACTCGTCCTCGATCTCCTCGCCGGTCTGACGGTCCGCGGGCACATGGACGGCGACCCGGCGGATCGTGCTGTAGCGGGGCTCTGTCATGGAATGGGGTTGTTGTCTCCGCGGCGCGGGCCGCAGTCGTCGAGGGCTGTAGGCGTCGAGGGCCGTCGGGGACGGCCCGGGCCAATGAAATGAGATGACGGCGCTGCCCGCAAACGGATGCCGACCCCGATACGCCCGCTGGAGTGATCATGAACAAGCGCCCCACTCCTTGGAGTTACGCGCGCCACGGGGAGCGTCCCGCAGCGCCGACGATGCTCCGGTGTCGCTGACCGAGCCAGAACTCCCCCACACCGACTACGACTTCACCCCGCACTGGTTCGAGCACGCAGGCGTGCGCCAGCACTACCTCGACGAGGGGGCGGGCGAACCGCTGCTCATGCTGCACGGCAACCCCACCTGGAGCTACATGTGGCGGCACCTGGTGCGGGACCTGCGCGCCGACCACCGGTGCATCGTCCCCGACCACATCGGCATGGGCCTGTCCGACCGCCCTGCCGAGTCCGTCTACACGTACACCGCCGCCAGCCGCCTGGCGGATCTGGAACGTCTGGTGCGGCACCTGCTGACCGAACGGGGCCTGCCCGACCGCGGCTGGACGCTGGTGGGGCACGACTGGGGCGGCATCATCGGCATGGCCTGGGCGCGCCGCCGGCCCGACTGGGTCTCCCGCATCGTCATGCTCAACTCCACAGCCTTCACCATGCCGGACGGCTACCGCCTGCCGTGGTTCTTGCGGCTGATCCGCAGCGGGGGCCGCCTTCCGGCATGGTTCGTGCACCGCACCAATGCCTTCGCCCTGGCCGCCTCCCGCCTCGGGGTGACCTCACCGCCGCCCGTGCGGGTGCGCCGTGCCTACACGGCTCCCTACCGAGTCGAGCAACAGCGGCTTGCGGTGGTGCGTTTCGTCCAGGACATTCCGCTGGCTCCGGTCGATCCGGCGTGGCCGCTGATCGACGTGGGCCCCGTCGAGACACCGGAGATGGCCTCGCTGCCCATGCTCGTGTGCTGGGGCGGCCGTGACCCGGTCTTCGACCACCGCTTCCTCGCCGAGTGGGTGCGCCGCTTCCCCGCCGCCGACGTGCACCTGTTTCCCCACGCCGGCCACTTCGTCCAGGAGGACGCCCGCGACGAAGTCATCGCCTGCGTACGGGAATTCCTCGGCCGCCACACGGAAGGGCGGAGCTGAGCCGTGTCCCCCTCCACGACCGCCACGGCCGGAACACGGAGCGGGCTGTTGGGCCGGCTGTCACATTGGCAGCACATCCAGCCCACCACGGTCGCACTCGACACGTTCCGCGGCCGGCGCCGGCAACGGATCACCTGCGCCGGCTTGTACGCCCGGTGCCTGCGCACCGCGGACGCGTTGGCCATCGCGGGCATCGGTCCGGGCACGCGGGCGGTGGTGATGACCCGCCGCCCGTTTGACCTGCTCACCACGGTCTACGCGTTGTCCGCGCGCGGGGCCTGCGCCGTGCTGATCGATCCCGGCCTGCCCCGTGCTGCGCTGCGCCGGTGCCTGCGGGAGGCCGCCCCGCAGGCATTCGTGGGAGAACCGCTCGCACACGCGGCACGCGTGCTGCGTGGTTGGGCCCCCAGCGTTGGTCGACGCCGGCGACGACCGGTATGCCCTAGATCGAGAGAAGCGTGCTCGGCCAGTGGGCACGACGCCGTCTGGCAGCGGACACCCTCGCCTCGAAGGCGGCCGAGAATCACGTCGGAACGGATGATGACGCATGAAGATCCTCGTCACCGGCGGCAGCGGATTCCTCGGCGCGGAGATCTGCCGGCACCTCGCGGCCCGCGGTCACCAGGTACGTTCCCTGCAACGCGGCCACCGGCCACTGCCGGCGAACGGGGCCGAGGCCGTGTTGGGTGACATCCGCGACGCCAAGACGGTCGCCGACGCCGTACGCGGGTGTGACGCCGTCGTGCACACGGCCGCGCTGGCCGGCCTATGGGGACCGCGACGCGACTTCGCGTCCACCAACACCGCGGGAACCGCGGCCGTGCTCGACGCCTGCCGGCGCCATGGAGTACCCCGGTTGGTCCACTGCTCCAGCGCCAGCGTGGTCTTCGCCGGAAAGGACCTGGAGGGCGTCGACGAGTCCGCCCCGTACCCCAGGCGGTTCCTCGCCCCGTACCCCTGGTCCAAGGCCCGGGCCGAGAAGATGGTGCTGGCCGCCAATAGCCCACGACTGGCCACCGTGTCCCTGCGCCCCCACTTGGTCTGGGGTGAGGGCGATCCGCACCTGCTGCCCGGGCTGCGCGCCGCGATCCGGCGGGGGCAACTGCTCCTGCCCGGAACGGGTTCCAACCTCGTGGACAACGTCCACGTCGCCGACGCCGCCCGGGCACACGTCCTCGCCGTGGAAGGACTCGCGGCACACTCCCCACTGGCAGGAGCCAGTTACTTCATCACCCAGGGCCGTCCCTGCTCCCTCGCAGCCACCATCCGCGGCCTGCTCGCACACCATGGCATCACCGCAGAGATCCGCAAGGTCCCCGCCACAGCCGCACGCGCCGCCGCCGTACTCCTCGAAGCCACGGCGAAAGCAAGGCGCAACCGGCACCGCCTACGGCTGACGCGCTTCCTGGCCGCCGAACTCACCCACGCCCGGTGATCGCCTGGGTGGCCGACCACCGCAAGCACCACCAGTTCGCCGATGCCCCCGGAGACCCGCATTCACCCTGGAAGTTCGGCACCAGCCCGTGGGCCCTGACCCGGGGCATGCTCCACGCCCACCTCGGATGGCTGTTCCACGAGCACGCGCCCTTCGTACGCTACGCCCCGGACCTGCTCAGAGACCCGGTGGCGATGCGGGCATCACGCGCGTACTGGAAGCTGGTGGCAGTCTCCGTGCTGCTGCCGCCGCTCCTGGGCGGGATTCTGATCTGGTCGTGGGCCGGTGCCCTGTCGGCGTTCTTCTGGGGCTCCCTGGTGCGGACGGCACTGGTCCATCATGTGGAATGGTCCATCAACTCCATCTGCCACATCGCGGGCGAGCGTCCCTTCCACTCCCGTGACCGCTCGGGCAACGTCTCGTGGCTGGCGCTGCTGACCTTCGGGGACGCCTGGCACAACCTCCACCACGCTGACCCGACCCTGGCCCGCCACGGCGCACTGCGCGGCCAGATCGACATCGCAGCCCGCATCATCAGGTGGTGCGAACTGGCAGGCTGGGTCTGGGACGTGCACTGGCCCGACACCACCCGCCTCGAGCGGCGAAAGGCACACCACTCGCAGCGTGAACCTCACTTGCCCACCACGCCCTGAGTTGCGGTCGGCTGTCCTGTGGTGATCGGCGGCTCGGGCGGTTCATGCCTGGAACTCGGTGAGATCGATGGCGTGAACGCGCAGCGGGTAGCCGAACACCGGGTGTGCCGTCTCCCGCTCGGGCACCATGCCGAGCTTGCGGATGACGTTCTCGGAGGCGTTGTCCCCCACCCGATTGATACTGATGACGCGGTCCAGGCCACGGTCCTGGAGAGCGAACTCCAGCGTGGCGTGGGCGGCTTCGGACGCGTATCCCTGGCCCCAGAACTGCGAGCCGATCCGCCAGCTGATCGCCACGGCGGGCATCACCTCCGGCAGGAACTCGGGTACGGACAGTCCCGTGAAGCCGATCAGTTCGCCCGAGGCCAGCAGCTCGACGGCGAAGAGCCCGAAGCCCTCCTCGTCCCACTCCTCCTCCCACCGCTCGATGTCTTCGGCGGTGTGGTCCAGGTCGCGCACCGAGCCATCGTCGATCCAGCGCATGACCCGGGGGTCCGCGTTGATGTCCGCCATCGGCGCGAGGTCGTCGTCGTGCCAGCCACGGAGGAGGAGGCGGGGTGTGCGAATCTCGGTCATGCACCCATCCTGCCGAAGGCACCGGCCTCATCGGTAATCCGCCGCTCGCTGTTGAGGCGGGTCGACCCGGACGGACGGTGGCGACTTGGGGCGACCTACTGGACGGCCGTGGCCGCGGCTCCCGCCGGAGCAGCGGCGCTGACGGCCGTGACGGCTCCGCCGGTGACGTCTACGGCCATGACGTGTCCTCCTGTCGGTTGGCGTGGACGAGCTGGTGGTTGTCTGCGTCGTCGCACAGCGGCACCGGGCGGCCGTCACTGCAGTTGATGGCGGAACGATTCATCGCTGTTCCTCTCGTTGCGCGGGAACGGCTGAGTGCCCCACGGTGACGCTATGGACACGGGTCCGTCGGCCGTCCTAGATTCGTCCTAGTGCCAGGTCAGCCAGGGGATCGGCGCCGATCGTCAAGTGCCGGGGGGAACATGAGATTTGGCGTGCTGGGGCCGTTACACGCCCAGATCACCGGGCGCGAGGTCCGGCTCGACGGACCGCGCCAGGCCAAGATGCTGGCCGCGCTTCTGGTCGACGCCAACAGCGTCGTCGCCATGGAACGGCTCGTCGCCGTGATGTGGGACGGGAAAGCACCCGCCACCGCGGTCCGTCAGGTCCAGGACGCTCTCTCCGGGCTGCGCCGCAACCTCGCCGCGTGCGGAGCATCCCGCTCCTTGATCAGCACCCGTCGCGGCGGCTACCAGATCCACCTGACTCCAGATCAGCTCGACCTGCTGGAGTTCGACCACGAGCGGCATCTCGCCGAAGGGCACACGAACCCGTTCGAGACAGCTGTCGCACTGCGGCGCGCGCTGGCCTGCTGGCGCGGTAACGCGCTGGTCGACATCTCCAGCCGGGTCCTGGAACTCGATGCGGCACGGCTGGACGAGAAGCGCGCGGCCACGCACAAACTGTGCCTGAGCATCGAACTCGACCTGGGGCGTCATCGTGAGGTCATCGAGGAGCTGACCGCCCTGCTGCGCGAGCACCCCTACGACGAGCAGGTCGCCGAGCACTTGATGGTCGCCCTCTACCGGTGCCGGCGACAGGGCGAGGCGCTGCAGGTGTACGAGCGGCTGCGCCGGACACTGGCAGGCGAACTCGGCGTCGACCCCACCCCGCCGATCCAGGCACTGCATCGGCGCATCCTGGTCGCCGATCCCGCCCTGGCGGCCCCTGCCCCTGCCTCCGCCCCCGCGAGTGGCCCCTCGGGCACACGGCCGGACAGTCCGGGCGCGGCGGCCGGCGAACCGGTCATGGCGATGCCGGTGCGCCAACTGCCGCTCGATGTACCCGACTTCGTGGGACGAGCCGACGCACTGGCCGAGGTCGCCCGATTACTCGACGCGTCGGCGCCGGACCGGGCCCCGGTCGCCGTCATCGTGGGCGGTCCCGGCGTCGGCAAGTCCTGTCTGGTGACGCACGCCGCGCGGCTGGCGAGCCCCACCTTCCCCGACGGCCAGCTCTACCTGAACCTCGCCGGGACATCGGACGCGCCGCGAGACCCGGCGCTGATGCTGGCCGAGGCGCTGCGCGCCCTCTCGATCGCCGGCAGCGCGATCCCGAACGGCCTGTCCGAACGGGCCGCGCTCTACCGGTCGTTGCTGGCGGACCGCCGGATGCTGGTGGTGCTGGACGATGCCGGTCACGCCGATCAAGTACTGCCGTTGCTGCCGGGGGCCGACGGCTGTGCCGTGTTGATCACCAGCCGCACTCTGCTGACGCAACTTCCCGGCGCCCGGCACATCGACCTGGACGTGCTGAGCCCGGCAGAGGCACGGGAGTTGTTCACCGGCATCGTCGGGCGGCGGCGGGTCGAGCGGGAACCGGCGGAGGCCGACGCGATCCTCGACTGCTGCGGCAACCTGCCGCTGGCGATCCGGATCGCCAGCGCCAAGCTCACCGGCCGCCCGGCCTGGTCGCTGCGGGTGCTGCGGGAACGGATCGAGGACGAGTCCCGGCGGCTGGCCGAGCTGAGGATCGGCGATCTCAGCGTGCGAGCCAGCGTCGAACTGAGCTTACGGCTGCTGCCGGCCGACGCGGTGCGCGCGCTGAGCCTGCTGGGTCTGCTCGGCGCCTACACCCTGCCCGGCTGGGTGGTCGGCCCGCTGCTGGACCGGTCGGACGCCGAGGAGGTGCTGGACACCCTCGTCGACGCCAGCCTGGTGCGGCTCACCGCCACCGACGCCATCGGCCAGCCGCGCTACCGGCTGCACGACCTGATCAGGACCTGTGCCGTGGAGACCGCCGCGCAGTTGCCGGCGGCGGACAAGCGTGGCGCGATTGTCCGGGTGCTGTCCGCCTGGCTCGACCTGGCCGGGCGCGGCACCGATCGGCTGCCGGCCGGGCTGCTGGCCGCCCCGCCCGGTTCGGCGCCGCGCCTCTCGCTGCCCGACGCGGTCGTGGACCGCTTGTTGGCCGACCCGGTCGGCTGGTTCGACGTGGAACGCGACACCCTGCTCGGCGCGGTGAAACTGGCCGTGGACTGGGGACTGGACGAGTTGGCCTGGGAGCTGGCGGCCAGCCCGGTGACCTACTACGACCACCGGTGCCTGTATCAGGACTGGGAACACGGGCATCGGCTCGCGCTGGACGCGGCCGAGGCCGCCGGCAACGCGCGCGGCGCATCGGTGCTCCTGCGCGGACTTGGCCAACTGCACATCTACCGCGACGAGTTCGACGGGGCGACCCGCGCCCTGGCGTCCTCCGTCGAACTGTGCCAGAACGGCGAGGACAAGCGTGGCGAGGCGTTGTCGATGGCGATGCTGGGCACGGTCAGCCGGGTGCAGGGCCGTTACGGCGAAGCCGCCGAACGTGTCGAGCAGGCGCTGGCCGTCGCGTCCGGTGAGGGCGACCGGCACCTCGAAGCGCAACTGTCCTGTTCGATGGCCGTGATGCGGCTCATGCAAGGCGAACTCGACGAGGCGGAGTCCTGGTTCGGCGAGGCCTTGCGTCAGGCCAGGGCGCTCGACGACGGGCACCGGGTGGCGGTCGTCCTGCGCCGGTTCAGCCGGCTGCACGATCAGCGCGGTGATCCGGACGAGGCACTGTCCTGCCTGTGGCAGGCGTTGGCCACCTTCGAGGAACTGGCCGACGAGCGGTGCGCCGCGTACACGCTGCTGGAAGTCGGCCGCGTCTATGCCGGTCAGCACGACCGGGACCGGGCGACCCCGGCGTTGGAACGCGCGGCGCACCTGTTCCACCGGCACGGCGACCGCCAGGACGAGGCCGCCTGCTGGCAGCTGATCGGCGACCTGGACGCCGCCGCCGGCGTCCACGACCTGGCGCGCCGGCACCACGGACGGGCGCTGCGGCTGTGGCAGACGATCGGTGACATGCAGCAGACGAAAGCTCCAGCGCCACCGTCGTCGCCGTGACCTGATCGACACCGTGCATCGAGGCTGAGTGGGAAACGTCCCCCTGGGCCAGCGGCGGAAGTGGTCATGGCTCTGCTTCCCTCCGATCGTCGTAACGGTCAGAGCGACCGAGACTCAATGCGGTGGCGGTGCCCGTGTCACGAAGCGGATAGCCATGCCACCCCGCGCTGGGGTGGCACGTCGGCGAACGAAGCCTCCCGCTCACTTCGTGGGCCTGTAAATTCCCTTCTGGTGATTCAGAGCGAACTCATAGGATTCGCGAACCCATTTCCCGCAATGCCACTGGCCCGCTTGCGAAGTGACGCCCTGCGGCCATGCCCCTCGGGGCAGGGAAGGGGGTCGAGGCCACCTTCCGAGAGAGCGACGGCCGTCTTGTGAGAAGGCCGCACTCCACCATTGACCTGAACCCGTCAAGTCTGCTTTGCTTCTCCGCGTCTGACAGGGCATCACCATTCCGACCAGCAAGAAGCCGCAGTGCGAAACCCTTCTCACTGCCTTTTTCATTCGTCCGGTCCAGGTCGAGAGTTTCTCCGCGGATCACAACACCGTGCATGAGTTCCCCAGCTGCCGAGCACATCGCCCGTGCAGTCACCCGGTGCCGCTCGGACCTCTCCTCCTGCTCTGCGACGAAACCGGCGTCAACGCCGGTGGCCGAATTCGGCGTGCCGAGTGATGCGCCTCGTCGACGGTCCCATGCAGTTGACCTCCGCCGGACCGACGGCGGAGGCCCGTGCGAAGGAAGGGCCCCAACACCCATGGGCATACCCCACATACGCGGCGCAGCCCGAGTGACCCTGACCGGTCTTGCGTCGTTGTCCCTCGTCACCGGTGTGGCACTCGCCTCCGTCCCCCAGGCGGCAGCCGCCACCCAGGCCACGGCTCACACAACGAGACCCAACCCCTACAGCCCGGCCTACCAGCACCCGTACCGGCACGGTGTCATCCCGACCATCCAGCAGAACGCCAAGATGAAGTCCTGGGCGTCCAACCAGCCGGCCGCCACCACGGCGACCGGACCGGAGACGTTGTCCTACGGCGGCGGCGTCGACGGCATCGGCGTCCAGAGCGGCCATTCCAAGGTCTACCTGGTCTTCTACGGCTCGCAGTGGGGCACGCAGAGCACCAACGGCAACGGCGACGCCACGTTCTCGGGCGACCCGGACGGCGCGGCCCCGGTCACCCAGGAGATGTTCAAGGGCATCGGCACCGGAAACGAGCGGTGGTCCGCGGACCTCACCCAGTGGTGTGACGGTCCCAACGTGTCGGCGGGTGCCACCAGTTGCCCGTCCAACGCGAACTTCATCCCGTACCAGAGCGGCGGCGTGCTGTCCGGCGTGTGGTACGACAACTCGGCGGCCTCACCGAGCGCCGCGACCGGGCACCAACTCGGCGCCGAAGCGGTGAAGGCAGCCGGACACTTCGGCAACACCACCGCCGCGTCCAACCGGGATGCCTACTACGTCATCCTCTCTCCGCACAACACCAATCCGGACAACTACCAGGGTCAGTACTGCGCCTGGCACGACTACAACGGCGACAGCACGCTCACCGGCGGGCCGGTGTCCTCCTCCTACGGGGACATCGCGTTCAGCAACCAGCCGTACAACATGGACTCGGGCTCGGGTTGCGGCGTCGGATTCGTCAACTCGCCCGGGACACTTGACGGCTGGACCATGACCCTCGGCCACGAATGGCACGAGATGATGTCCGATCAGAACCCGGCCGGCGGCTGGACCAACCAGACCGGAAGCTCGTACAACGGCCAGGAGAACTCCGACGAGTGCGCCTGGATCTCGCCCGGCACCACGGGTGGGGCGGCCAACGTCTCGATGGGCACCGGTACCTTCGCCGAGCAGGCGAGCTGGTCCAACGACACCAACAACTGCGCCATCTCCCATGCCATCGTCGGGGGCGGCGGTGGCGGCACCGGCGGCACCCTCACCAACGGCACCTTCGAGACCGGCAGCCTGTCGAGCTGGACGACCAGCGGCACCACCTCCGCCACCACCTCGGCGGCGCACAGCGGCAGTTACGGTGCGATGGTCGGCTCCACCAACCCGACGAACACCTCCTCGGTCTCCCAGTCCTTCACCGCCCCGTCCGGCAGCAGCAAGGTCTCCTTCTGGTACAACGTCACCTGCCCGGACACCGTGAGCTACGACTGGGCGACGGCTACCCTCCAGGACACCACGGCGGGCACCACCACAACGCTGCTCGGCAAGACCTGCACCCAGGGGGCGGGCTGGAAGCAGGTCTCCGGCACCGTGACCGCGGGGCACAACTACACGCTCACCCTCACCAACAATGACGACAACTACGTGGGTGACGCGACCTACACCTACTACGACGACGTGACTGTCTCCTGACCCTCGCACCGCACGGTGGGGGCGGGCCGACGGCCCGCCCCCACCCCCGTCCAAGCGCCCACGCCGGGCGGCATCCACCGGAGGGTCCATGTTTCCTTCGCCGGTCCGCACGATCCTCGCCCGGCGCGCGCTGCACGCCGGGCTCGCCGCCGCGGCCGTGGCAGCCGCGACCGGCGCCCTGGGCGGCTGTTCGTCCAGCCCCGCCGGATCGCCGATTCCCCCGCCGCCGTCGCATGGTCCCGCGTCTTCCGCATCCGCCAACCGGTCGGTCGTCCTCGACGAACGGGCCCGCGGAACCACGGTCCGGGTGACCGCCGGCACGCTCATCGTGGTGCGCCTGCACGGCGCCTACTGGTCGACCCCCGCCAGCTCGAACCCGCGGGTGCTCAGCCCCGTCGGCGGCGGAACCACGGCCACCGCCACCTGCCCGCCCGGCCGCGGCTGCAGCACATCCTCCGCGCAGTTCACCGCCCTGCGGCCCAGCACGGTTCACATCACCGCCCGACGCGAATCGTGCGGCGAGGCGATGCGCTGCCCGCCGGGCCAAGGACGCTACGACGTCACCGTGACCGTCACCCGATAGCACAAGGCAGCTGCGCGCAGGGTAGACCGTGTTGCCGGTCTGCTCGGGCAGGGCAGACAGCCATCCGTCGACGGCATGACCAGTGGCTGGCGGAAGGCGCATGCTGGAGGTGGCGCCACGGATGCTCAGGTCTGTGATCCCCACACGGCAGAGCTTCCGCGTACCGCCTGCCGCAGGAAGTGCGGGCACATGTCCTCGCCGCCGACGTCCGCTGCAGGGACCGCCACCCGGCCTCGGGGGCCCTCTGAATGTCCGGCCGGCGGCGGCCACAGCCGGAAGGAGGCGGAGAGCCGATGACGACACTCGAGATCCATGACGTGCACTGCTCTGTACAAACCGAGGCCGGCCCCCGAGAGATCCTGCACGGAGTGGACCTGACCGTGCGCCAAGGGGAAACACACGCGATCATGGGCCCCAACGGCTCAGGCAAAACCACTCTGGCGTACTCGCTCGCCGGGCACCCCAAGTACCACGTCACCTCTGGCACCGTCACGCTGGACGGCGAGGACGTACTGGCCATGAAGGTCGACGAGCGCGCGCGTGCCGGGATGTTCCTCGCCATGCAGTACCCGGTCGAGGTCCCGGGTGTGTCCATGTCGAACTTTCTCCGCACCGCGGCCACCGCCGTGCGCGGTGAAGCCCCCAAGCTGCGCACCTGGATGAAAGAGGTACGGGAGGCGATGGAGCGGCTTCAGATCGACCCTTCCTTCGCCGAGCGGAACGTCAACGAGGGCTTCTCCGGCGGCGAGAAGAAGCGCCACGAGATCCTTCAGTTGGAACTCCTCCAGCCCAAGATCGCCATCCTGGACGAGACCGACTCCGGGCTGGACATCGACGCTCTGCGCATCGTCTCGGAAGGCGTCAACCGCGTTCGCGCCACCGGCCGGGTCGCCACCCTGCTGATCACTCACTACACGCGCATCCTGCGCTACATCCGCCCCGATCACGTCCATGTCTTCGCCGACGGCCACATCGTCGACTCCGGCGGCCCCGAACTCGCCGAACGCCTGGAGGAAGAGGGCTACGAGACCTACGTGAAGGGCGCCACGGCCAACCGCTGACATTGCAGACCGCGTGCGGGTCCCGCCCGTGGGTCAGCGGCTGACCGCGGGCCGGACGTGGTCGGGCCGCCATGTCCGGCCGCCCGCGTCCGCGCCTTGTGAGAGCAGGGACGAGTGGGACAGGTGAGCGGGATAATGGTCATCTGGCCCACGCCGGGATGTGGCGCCTGTGCTCCGGCTGCAGCGACGGCGGGGGCCGAATACCCCGGGCGTGCGCAAGGGCAGACTCTCGCGGCGGATACTGGTCGCCTTGCTGGTGATCCTCACCGTCACGAGCGTGATCGGCTTCGCCTTGTTCGCCCTGGCCCAGCGCGACGCGCTGGATCGCCTCTACGAACAGCGGGCGGCGTCGACCGCCCAGGTCGCCGCGAGCGATCCGCGGATCGTCGACGCGATGGCCGCCGGCGCCCCGCCCAGCCCGAGCGGTGTGGTGCAGACCGAGGCGCAGCGCAGCGCCAACGCCTCCGGCGCCTCGTACGTCGTCGTGATCGATCCGCACCGCATCCGCCACTCCCATCCCCGTCGGCGACGTGGTCGGCCACGGCCTGCACGCGGCGGCGACCATGGGCCGCCTGCGCACGGCCGTCCGCAACTTCTCCGCCCTCGACCTACCGCCCGACGAACTCCTGTGGCACCTGGACGACCTGTTGGCCCGGATCGACCAGGACGAGGCGGTCGACGGCGGCCCAGCGGCGATCACCGGGGCCACCTGCCTCTACGCGATCTACGACCCGACCCGACGCCTGTGCGTGATGGCCCGGGCAGCTCATCCTCCGCCCGCCCTCGCGCTGCCCGACGGGACGGTCCACTTCCCCGACGTCCCCGCCGGACCGCCGCTCGGCCTGGTCTCCCTCCCCTTCGAGACCTCGGAAGTCGAACCGCCGGAAGGCAGCCGCATCGTGCTCTACACGGACGGGCTGATCGAACACCGCGACGGCGACATCGACGACAGCCTGACGCGGCTACGGCGCGCCCTCGCCGGCATCGGCGCAGATCGCACACCGGACGAGGCGTGCACCGCGGTACTCGACGCCGTACTGCCCGCCCGGCCCACCGACGACGTCGCCCTGCTGATCGCCCGGACCCGCGCTCTGGCCGCCGACAACATCGCCGAATGGGGGGTACCGTCCGACCCGGCGGCCGTGTCCGACGCACGGGAGCGGGTCAGCCGGCACCTCACACGCTGGGGCCTGGAGGAGGCCGGCTTCACCACCGAACTCATCCTCAGCGAACTGGTCACCAACGCCATCCGCTACGCCACCGGCCCGATCCGGGTCCACATGCTGCGCGACCGGAGCCTGATCTGTGAGGTCTCCGACTCCAGCAGTACGGCCCCGCACCTTCGCCACGCGGCCACCCCCGACGAAGGCGGCCGTGGGCTCTTCCTCGTCGCCCAACTCGCCCACCGCTGGTGCACCCGCCACCTGCCCGACGGCAACATCATCTGGGCCGAACAGGTCCTCGCCGGCCCGCCGGACGCTCAAGGCTGAGGTGACTGAAGTCCGATCCGGTCACGCGGCCGACGGCGACGCGTGCGCCGCGGCGGTCCGGCACGTTCCAGCGCCCGTGCCCCTATCCGTTGATCTATCCGATGATCTCCTTGAAGAACAACACGGCCGTGGCCGCGGTGCCGCAGCCGACACTCACGGCGACCGGCCACACGTCGCCGGCCAGGGCCGCCAGCACGGTGGCGCCGGCACCGGCCAGTGCGGCCAGCAGGAATACGATCGCAGCACGCTGGGTCAGGAGTGGCCCGTCCCTGTCGGGCCGCTCGCGTTCGCTCCGGCTCACCCTCGCCCCCTACCGGGCGTCGCGGGCCGGCACGGCCACCGGTTCGAGGCCTGCTGCCGCCACACCGTCGTACCCGGGCACGTCCCACGGATCCTGCGCCGGACGCAGGAGCGTGAACCGGATCCGCCCGTCCGGGTCCACCCGGACGCCGTGCACCGCGGGTTCGGGAAGGCTGTTGTAGTGGAACGGCGTCGAGAAGTAGTAGGCGCCGGTGTCCGGTACGACGACGAGGTCGCCGGGCTGGAGCAAAGGCAGCGCGCGGTCGCCGGCCAGCAGGTCCCCGGCGAAGCAGGCGGGGCCCGCGACGTCCTGGCGTACGAGCGGCCCCCGCTTGGCCCTGCCGGACGCGTCATGCGCCTCGATCCGCAGCGGCCAGGCGTCCGGCGCGAACACGGTCCGGGTGGCCACCTGGACACCGGCGTGGGTAAGGGCGATCGGCCGGTCACCGGAGGTCTTGGTGTACTCGACGTACGCGGCCATGAACCCGTTCTTCGCCAGCACGGACCGCCCGAACTCGGTGACGATCCGGTAGCGCCGGTCCACGAAGAGCTGCGGCGCGGCCTTCTTGAGGTGCCCGACATATGCGGCGAACGACGGCGTGACCTCATCTCCGGCGAAGTTGACCGGGAGTCCGCCGCCGATGTCGATGCCGGCGATCCGGCCGGCTCCGTACACCGCGTCCACCTGCTCGGCGAACCCGACCGCCTGCGCCACCCCCTCCGCGATCAGGGGGAGCGGGCAGCCCTGCGATCCGGTGTGCGCGTGCACCCAGGTCAGCCACGGGTGCTCGCCGAACGCCCGCACCAGCCGTTCGCGGCTGCCGGGGTCGGCCAGCGGCACACCGAACTTGGAGGTGTGTGTGGCCGTACTCATCGCGGCGATGCTTCCACCACCCACCTGCGGGTTCACCCGCACACCGATCTGCGAGCGGGAAGGACGGCCTTCGAGGATCCGGTCGATCCGCTCCAGTTCCTGGAAGCTGTCCACGTTGACGGTCACGCCCAGCGCCAACGCTCGCCGAAGCTCGTCGTTCGTCTTGGCCGGAGAGTCGAACACGATCCGCTCGGGCCGGAATCCGGCCGCCAGCGCCCGGGCCAGCTCTCCGGCGGTGGCGACCTCGCAGCCCATACCGAGACCCTTCAGTTCCCGCAGCACCGGCACCAGGCAGTTGGCCTTCGCGGCGAAGGCGTGCAGGGCGCCGGGCGCGTCGGCGAAGGCGTCGTACAAGTCCGCGACAGTCGCGGCGACACCGTCGAGGTCGACGAACGCGACAAGCCGGGACGTCTCGGGGTCCAGCAGCCCCTGTGCCACGGCCTGCTGGAGGATGCGTTCGCGCCGTGCGGCGGCGGGGGACACAGCGGTCATGATGAGCCTCCGGAGTCGGTTACGGAGTCCGGGCCAAGCCCCGGCTGTTGTCCAGGCTGCTCGTCGCGCACCGGCCGTGTCTTCGTCGCGTCGGCAGGAACAGGGCCGCCGCCAGGGCGGCCGGGCCGGGCGATCGCGCACCCCGGGCCGCGCCGTTGTGCGCGTTCACCAAAACGGCGCCCCACGATGGTGCACGCGCACGAAAGCGGCCTCCGCCATGGTGCACGCGCGCGCAGTCAGCGGCGGGGCGCCGCCTTCACCCCTTGCCTGTACCGTGCTCCCGCAGCCGTAACTCCAGCTGTGCCAGCAGACGGGCGTCCGCGCTGCCCAGGTCGAGCCCGCAGACCTGGGTGATCCGGCGCAGCCGGTAGCGCAAGCTGTTGGGGTGGATGACGAGCGCACGCGAGGCAGCGCTGACGTCGCCGAAGTGGTCCAGGTAGGCGCGGAGCGTCTCCAGCAGCCGCCCGCCACTGTCCGCGTCGTGCGCGGCCAGCCGCGCCACCGACGTCCCCGGCGCCAGCGCCACATCCCGCAGCGCCTCCATGACCTGCATGACACCGACCGTGTCCGCAACGTCCGCGGACCGGCCAACGGCGCGCGGCCCCCCTTCGTACATCAAGGCCTTCAGCGCCAGCTCGGCCGACCGACGGGACTCGGCCACCCGCGCCAGCCCCGGCACCACTTCTCCGAGCCCCACGCGCAGTTGCATGCCGGTGGCCGTCGAGGCCCGCGCGACCAGCGACTCCCCCAACCGCTTCACCTCGCCGGCGGCCCGCTCCGGATCGCGGTCGAGCGAGCTGACCAGCACCAGCAGTCTGCCGCCCGCCGACACCACCACGGCCCGGTGCCCGAAGGCGGCGCAGTGCAGCCCGAGCAGCGCGTGCCACCGGGACGGGTCGCCGTCCGCGGCCGCAGCGGCCACGGCCAGGGCGGCGCAGGGCGCCTGGGCCGTCAGCCCGGCCCGCTCCGCCAGCACTTCGGGCGATCCGCGGCCCTCCAGCAGGGCGCGCGCCGCGTCCTCCACCAAGCGGCTGTCCCCACCGCGGGTGCGTTGGTGGAGCAAGTGCGCGGCAGCCGTCCGGGCAGCCGCGCTCAGCACCTCGGACGCGTCCGGCGCCAGGGGCCGGCCCATTACCGCGGCCACCCACAAAGACCCCAGGACCTCACCGCCCGCCCGCACGGCGCACACCAGGCGCTCGGGATCCTCCCCCTGGGCCCGTCGGTACAGAACGTCGTCCGTCCCCCAAAGGGCGGCGAAGAACCCCGCCTCCCGCATCGCCGCGACACGCCAGGGCGGCACGCGGCGCCCGAGGATGGTCAGCCGGCGGATGTCGTCCACGTCCTCCTCGGTCGAGGAGTACGCCAGCACGCGTGACTCGGTGTCCTCGACGGTCACCGCGCCACCGGTGAGGGCGGCCACCGCATCGGCCAGCCCGTTGAGGTCACCCGGGGCGAGGTCCGGGGCGGCGGGCAGCGGCGGCACCCCGGCCGAGGCGAGCCCGGCCCGCAGCACGCCGACCAGCTGGGACCAGGAGCACCAGGGGGTGCGGAACAGCACCGCAGTCCCGGTCTGCCCGGCCGCCGCGCGCAGCGCCTCCGCGGCCCCGCCGGTCCGGTCCGGCCCGAACACCACCCCCGCGGCGCCCGCATCACCGGCCCGGCGCAGCACGTCCACCGCGTGGGCGGTACCCGCGTCCACACCGACGGCGAGCAGCAGTTCGCGCGGCCGGATGCCGGGGTCGCGCACGTCCAGTACGGCGACGCCCGTGACGGCCGCCGCGAGACCGCCGGGTGCCGTGTCCAGTTCCAGGGCGCCGGAGCCGACAACGGACAGCAACTGCTCCAACGACACCCGGGACTCGGCGGCGGTGCTCCACCCCGAGAGTGCCCGAAGATCCGGCATGGTCCCCCTCCCGCACGCGTCCGCGCACACGCCCGGCACGCACTGTCCAGAGGTACGACACCACATACCGGGCACGCGCTCAACGGCACCCGCAGGAACGGGCAGGCAAAGCGGCGATTGCCGCAAACGGATGAACGTGCCTGCCTCTGTTGAACGGGGTGAACCACGCCTTGAACCCCAGGGGCGCGACTCGAAAGGCCTCTCCCACAAGACCTTCATGGACCCCAAGCCCGGCGGCCGTACGGGGTTTCACGGGAAAATCTCAGTTAAGTCGGAGCGCGCGTCTCACTTTCGTGAGTCAGAGTGATCACTGATGGACCGCATCTCACGCATCTTGGTCACCTCGCGTCCCGCGTTGCTCGGCGCCGTGGTGATGCTCACCCTGACCTCGTCCGTGGCGGCCGCCAAGATCGGGCCCCGGCCCTCAGGGTATGTGTCGGAAATCCCGTCGTCCGCCCGGGGGGCAGGCCCCGCGGCGTCCGGTGCGTGCGATCGCGAGGCGCAGGGTCGCCGGACGACGCGGCTGGGGGTGCCCCCTCTGACGGAATGCGTGCCGGGCATCGCCGGGCAGGCGGGACCTCCAGCACAGGCCCTGGGAGCCACCGCCGACGTCGTCGCCAGCCCGCAGACGGCGCGAATCGGCGCGCTGTTCGGCGCGGACCGGGCCGACAACCTGGCCGGCGGGCACCTCTGCACGGCCTCGGTCGTGCACAGCCCCCGGGGCAACCTCATCGCCACCGCCGCGCACTGTGTGAGCGGCACCGGTTCCGACCTGGTGTTCGTACCGGGCTACCGGGACGGGCACGCCCCGTACGGAGTGTGGAAGCTGGGGCACCGCTATCTGCCCGACGGATGGACCAAGGACCAGGACGAGGACAGCGACCTGGCCTTCGCCGCCGTCGACGACCAGGACGGCAAGGCGATCGAGGGCGTCGTCGGTGCCAACCGGTTCACACCCGGCACAGCCACCGGCGCCACCCCCGTGACCGTCATCGGCTACCCCGACTCCCGCGAGGCGCCCATCAGCTGCACCAACAAGCCGACCGCGCACAGCAGCACCCAGCAGCGCATCGACTGCCCCTCCTTCACCATTGGCACCAGCGGCAGCCCCTGGATCAATGGCGACGGCCAGGTCGTCGGGATCCTCGGCGGCTATGACGAGGGGGGCGACACCGACGACGTGTCCTACAGCGTGACACTGGGCAGCCAGGCGGCCGACCTGTACAAGGCCGCCATCAGCAATCCGTGATCCCGCTCGCTCTACTGCGCAGCCGCCGTGCAGCAGACACAGCAGTCGCGCGACAGGTGCCGGGCACCGGACCCGCAACCTCTCCGGTCAGCGCGGGGTCCGACGCCGGCCGGGCAACGACCCGTTATGCGCCGGTCGGCCGCAACGAGGTGAGGCGGGCCATCTCCTCCTTCGAGAGCCGCAGCGCGCCGGCCGCCACGTTCTGTGCGAGGTGGTCCGGATCACCGGTCCCCGGGATCGCCAGCACGTGCGGCCCTTGCTGCAAGGTCCAGGCCAGCCGGACCTGCGCGGGGGACACGCCGTGCGCGCGAGCCACGGCGCACACCTCCTCGCTGTCACCGCCTGCCGGACCCGGCTCACGGCCGGGACCGGCGATCGCGAAGAACGGAACGAAGGCGATGCCGCGTTCACCGCAGAGCTGCAGGAGAGCCCGATCCTCGCTCGCCGCACCGATCCCGTACGGGTTCTGCACGCAGACGACCGGGGCGATGGCCTGGGCCTCGGTCAGTTGCTCGGACGTGACATTGGAGATGCCGAGGTGGCGGATCAGCCCCGCGTCGCGCAGCTCGGCCAACGCTGCGAAGTGCTCGCCGATCGATCCGGTCCGTCGGCTCGGTGGCACGCGCAGGTTCACCACGTCCAGGTGATCGCGGCCGAGTTGACGCAGGTTCTCCTCGACCTGGCCGCGCAACTGCTCCGGAGCGGCCCACCACCACGCGCCCGAGGGATCGCGTCCCGGCCAGACCTTGGTGGCGATGACCAGGTCGTCCGGGTACGGCGCCAGTGCCCGGTTGATCAGCTCGTTGGCCGAGCGCGTCGCGGAGAAGTAGAACGCGGCGGTGTCGATGTGGTTCACGCCGAGTTCGACCGCCCGCCGTAGCACGCGGATCGACTGCTCGCGGTCACGCGGCACGCCGCAGTCGAAGGGCGCGCTACCCGTCAGGCGCATCGCGCCGAACCCGACGCGGTTGACGCTCAGGTCACCGAGTTGCCAAGTTCCGGTGGCTGCTGTGGTGTTCGTCTGTGGGCTCATGACATGGCTCTCCTCTTGCGGGTCGGGAAACGAGGTACCGGCGGGTGGATGCGGCGGGTTCAGGCCGCTCGGCGGGGCGAACGCCTCGAAGCGGGCCCACCGGTGCCGGGGCGGGGGCCGGGCATGAAAAAAGCCTCCCCGGCGGATCGGAATCCGCGCCGAGAAGGCTCTACTGCTGTTGGGCATTCTAACATCTTCTCGCTGTCCGTCACGTTCCGTCCGCCGGATCACACGGATCACACGGACACGGGTGCCAACGCGCCGGTTCTGGCGGCGAACTCGTCTCCTGGCGCGAGTACGACGCGGGGCCGGCTGCGGTCACCGCCTCGGGATGCCTGTCGCCGCGGCTCGCAGTACGGTGAAAGCACAGCATGCGGACCGGAACGGCCAAGTTCAAGCCGCGCCCCGGAGCGGGCATGGATGGCTGGATGATCCATCATGACTGTGCGCTCTGTGATAGAGCCATATGCCGCATTCGTGGAGCGGGCCGCGCGGCGGTACGAGGAGCTGGCCGGCAGGCAGGTTGACTTCACCCGCGCCGGGCCAGCATGACCGTCACCAGAATCCGAAGCGCATAAATCAAGTGTTCCGGATGGAAGCAGCGCTGGCGGGCCTTCAGGGGCGGGATGTTCGGCTCATTCCAGGGACAGGGGTTTGAAGTGATCAATGCGTTTCGGTTCAAAGGTGAGCCAGATCTAGAGGCTTGCTTGGCCGGCACGATCATGCAGATGAACGCCGCGGGCACGGCCGTCCGGAAGATCCAGGTGTCTCTCATGTCCCTTGGCTTCAATATCCCGGACGGCGCGACCGGGTTCTTCGGCTCGCAGACGGACACGGCCGTGAAAAACTATCAGACGGCACGCTCCCTGCAAGTGGACGGCCAGATAGGTCCCGAAACGATGACGGCGCTGGACAACGACTTCGTCAACGAACTGCGGCCGTTCCCGGGATGGTTCTCCAACCCCGTAGGCCTGGGCACCCAGACCGACGGCAACTCGGTCAAGGTGTACGTCGGCGGTGACGAGGCATTCCCCGACCTCGCGGCAGCTCTCCAATTGGTCGGCAGCGGCGACTTCATCTACATCGCCGGATGGTTCGTCGACCTGGACTGCCCGCTCGACGTGCAGGCCGACGGCACCGGCGATCCCAATCTCACCCCGCGGCGCCTGTTGCAGACGGCGAGTGACAACGGTGCCGACGTTCGTGCATTGCTGGCCAAGAATCCCAGCACGGGCAGCGGCGGTCCATTTGGCTTCTACAACAATGCCGCCACCGTGACATTCATCAACAGCCTCGCCACCGGAGCGGCCGTCGAGGACGACCGGGTCCTCGACGCGGGGACGCACCACCAAAAGGTCATCGTTGTGCGCGCGGGCCAGGCTCTCCTCGCGTTCGCCGGCGGAATGGACCTGAACCGGGACCGCGTGACTTGGGGCAACCCCTCCGCCCCGCCCCTCCACGATGTCCACTGCCGGATCACCGGTCCCGCGGCCGGCGACCTCTACCAGAACTTCCTTCGAAGGTGGGGGGATTCACCGACGGCAAGCGCTCTGGCCTCGGTCAACTCCTCGGCCGGGGTCTCCGGTCCCGTAGGTGACATCCAATGCCAGACCGCCTGGACGTTCGGAAACGGCACGGCTCACTCCGGCAACTTCGACGGCGGTTCCGGCTACGCCTTCGCGCCCACGGGGGAACGCTCTGCCAAGTCCCTGATCCTGCATTCGATCGCGTCCGCCGTCCAGTTCATCTACCTGGAGGACCAGTATCTCGTCGACATGGACATCAGCGCCGCCCTGCTGGCAGCAGTCCCCAACATCGTCTCACTGATCATCCTGACCGAGGACACGAACACGGTGAACGCCGAGACCGCCGATGGCGGCCAGTACTGGGCGAGGCGCAAGCAGTTCCTCGACCCGCTGCTGTCGGCGGGACCGGGCAAGGTCATCGCCTGTACCCATGCCCGCAACTACGTTCACTCCAAGACATGGATCATGGACGATGAGTTCGCCATCATCGGATCGGCCAACGTGAATCGCCGCGGCATGACCCACGACAGCGAGCAGGTCGTCGGCCTCTTCGAGCCGGTCTACGGGTTCCTCGTGAAAGACCTGAGGACACGCCTCTGGGCCCAGCACCTCAACCGTCCTGCCGGCACGCTCACCAACGCGTTCACCGCCTCGCAACTGTGGTTCGGCGACCTCAGCGGCACAAACGTGGTGAAGTTCGATCCCAGTTCGGGAACGGATCCAGGCCCGCCCAGCGACCCCGCATGGAACATCATCCTCGATCCGGACGGCACATAAGAGGCCGTATCCACCCAGCGTTTCATCCCGTGATGCGGATGTGATCCGGCTCCATTGGGGGCCCGGATGCTAACTTCCTTGCCCGTGATGGAGCACCAGGTCGAGACCAGGGCGGCCTACGACGGGGTCGTCGAACTGTATGCGTCGATGTTCGCCAACCGGTTGGAGGAGCAGCCGTTCTCGCGGAACATGATCGGCACCTTCGCCGAGCTGGTGCGCGCGATGGGGAACCCTCGGGCCGTCGACGTCGGGTGCGGGCCCGGACATCTGACGGCCATGCTGCACGAGCTGGGGCTGGACGCCTTCGGGCTCGACCTCTCCCCGGGCATGGTCGACCACGCCCGGCGGGCCCATCCGGCGCTGCGGTTTCACGAGGCGCGGATGGAGGCCCTGCCGGTCGAGGACGGCGCGCTCGGCGGCGTACTGGCCCACTACTCGATGATCCATACCCCGCCTGGGGAGTTGCCCGCGCTGCTCGCCGAGCAGGTACGTGTACTGGCACCGGGCGGCCTGCTCCTGGTCTCGTTCTTCGCGACCGACGGACCGGAGCCGGTGCGCTTCGACCACAAAGTGACGCCAGCCTACAGCTGGCCGGTGGACCGGTTCGCCGACTTGCTGGCCCGGGCCGGTCTCGTCCCGTTCGCCCGGCTGTGCCACGACCCGGCCTCCGAGCGGGGCTTCCTCGACGCCCACTTGCTGGCCCGCCTGCCCGTCACATGATCACCCGGCCGCCAGGAACGACGTGTTCGTCGGGCTCGGCGCTGCCTGGCCCATCGGAAGGGCGGCGGACTCATGGACATCACATGGCGTCGGATCGAGGAACGGGACTTCCCCCTGCTGCGGTTGTGGCTCCAGCAGCCCCATGTGAAGCGCTGGTGGAATCACCAGACCACGGCGGAAGCGGTGGCACGCGACTTCGGCCCCGCTGCCCGGGGCGAGGAGCCCTCGGAGGACCTCCTCGCCTTCCTCGACGGTCGACCGGTCGGCCTCGTACAGCGTTCGCGCCTGCGCGACTACCCCGAGTACCTCGCCGAGTTGGCCGCCATCGTCCCCGTACCTGACCGCGCGATGACCATCGACTACCTGATCGGCGATCCCCGCCAGACCGGTCAGGGCATCGGGACGGCGATGATCCACTCCGTCATCGTGCGAACCTGGGCCGAACACCCGGCTGCCCCGTGTGTCCTCGTCCCGGTGGTGGCGGCCAATCGCCGTTCGTGGCGGGCGCTCGAGCGGGCAGGGCTGCGCCGGATCGGGGTCGGAGACCTGGAGCCGGACAACCCGGTCGATGACCGGACCCACTACCTCTACCGCGTCGAACGACCCGGGACCGGCGACTGACCGTCGCACGGGCGGGCTGCGCAGGCGGGTGGCAGGGGCGATGTGACGTGACGCAGCCCCATGCAGCCTCGGCCGTGTCCTGCCGCCCCATTGTGTTGAGCCTTGTGGCCCCCTACTGTTCGACTTTGCCTGAGTCTGTTCGATGTTGATTGCTCAGGCAGTATGGAGGCCGCAGTGCGGAGATATCGGATCGATTCAGAAGCTGCGAGACCCGGTCGCCGCCGGTGGTCGAGGGCAGTCCTCGCGACGGCCGCGACCATCGCCCTGGCCACGGGAATGACCGCGCCCGCAGTGGCGCGGGACGGCGGCGGGCAGGCAGCCACCGCCGTGTCCGTCGGCAGACCGCAGGCGCAGGCGCAGGCGCAGGCGCAGGCGCACACGGTGAGTATCGACGGCTACTCGTTCCTCGTCGACGGCAAGCGCACCTACTTGTGGTCCGGCGAGTTCCACTACTTTCGGCTCCCGAGTCCAGACCTGTGGCGCGACATCTTCCAGAAGATGAAGGCCGCCGGGTTCAACTCCACCTCGCTGTACTTCGACTGGGGATACCACTCGCCGAAGCCTGGTGTGTACGACTTCAGCGGGGTGCGTGACGTCGACAAGCTGCTCGACATGGCCCAGGAGGCCGGGCTCTACGTGATCGCGCGCCCGGCACCGTACATCAACGCGGAGGTCGACAGCGGCGGCCTGCCCGGCTGGATGACCACCAAGGCCGGTCACAACCGCAGTGACGACCCGCAGTTCCTGAAGTACGCGGACGAGTGGCTGACGCAGATCGACCGGATCATCGCCCGGCATCAACTGACCAACGGCACCGGCTCGGTCATCGCCTACCAGGTCGAGAACGAGTACTACACCGGCTCGGACGCCGGCCGCTCCTACATGAAGCACCTGGAGGACAAGGCTCGCGCCGACGGCATCACGGTTCCGCTGACCGGCAACAACAACGGCACCTTCAACTCCGGTACCGGCGCCCTGGACGTCGACGGACCGGATTCCTATCCGCAGGGCTTCAACTGCTCGAACCCGTCGAAGTGGAACGGCGTACCCGACATCAGCTACGACCACCCGGACGGCAAGCCGCTGTACTCGCCGGAGTTCCAGGGTGGCGCCTTCGACCCCTGGGGCGGTCCGGGCTACGACAAGTGCGCCCAGCTCATCAACGACCAGTTCGCCAACGTCTTCTACAAGCAGAACATAGCCGTCGGCGCCACCGCTCAGAGCTTCTACATGACCTACGGCGGCACCAACTGGGGCTGGCTGGGCATGCCGGAGAACTACACCTCCTACGACTACGGGGCCGCGATCCGCGAGAACCGGCAACTCGATCCCAAGTACTACGAGGACAAGCTGATCGGGTACTTCACCCAGTCGGTCGCCCCGCTGACCAAGACCGCCGCGATCAAGGCCACGCCGCCGGACGACTCCGCGGTCGTCGACACCGCCCGCATGAACCCCGACACCAAGACGCAGTTCCACGTCCTGCGGCACGGGAACTCCACGTCCACGGCGGTCGACAAGACCCACATCTCGCTGGACTTCAACGCCCAGCCGTCCGCGGACACCACCTACACCTGGGACGACCCCGACTCCGCGCTGCAGTACGCCGGTTCGTGGTCGCACGTGGCCGACCAGAGCTACACCGGCGGCGACTACAAGCACACCGAGTCGTTCTCCAACAAGGCCGGTGACTCCGTCACCATCCCCTTCGACGGCACCGCGATCCGCTGGATCGGCTCGAAGACCAACAACCACGGCTACGCCGACGTCTACCTCGACGGCACCAAGGCGGCGACGGTCGACGACTCCGGCGGCGAGAGCCAGGCGACGGTCTTCCAGAAGACCGGCCTCACGCCTGGGGCGCACACGCTGAAGATCGTCGTCGACGGCAACCACGGCTCGGGGTCGACGGACAACTACGTGTCCATCGACGCCATCGACGTGCCTACAGCCGCCACCGCGACGCCGACCTACCCGGTCGTTCCGCAGCAGCCGGGCACCGCCATCACCCTCGACGGGCGCGACTCGCACGTGATCGTGGCGAACTACCGGCTCGGGGACACGCAATTGCAGTACTCGACCTCGGAGTTCATGACCCACGCGACCCTCGGCAGCCGGGACGTCGCCGTGCTCTACGGCGACCCGGGCAGCGACGGCGAGACCGTGCTGCGCTACTCCTCCAGGCCCACCGTGACCAGCAGCGGCGGCACGGTCACGACCACCTGGGACGAGACCACCGGTGACCTGCGCCTGAACTACACGCACAAGGGCCTGATCCGCATCGGCATCAGCGGCGGCGGACCGCGCCCGCTGCTGCTGCTCGTCGGCGACAAGGCGACCGCGGAGACCTTCTGGCGTCAGGACACGGCCACCGGCCCGGTGCTCGTGCGCGGCACCCACCTGCTGCGGACGGCGACCGGCCTGGACGGCGGCCACACCGTGGCGCTCACCGGCGACAACGCCGACGACAAGAACATCGAGGTGTTCACCTCCGCCGACCACGTCACCTGGAACGGCAGCGCATTGAAGACCCGGGCCACCGCCACTGGAAGCCTCACCGGGGAGATCCCGGTGGCTGCCCCGGTGCACCTGCCGGCGCTGACGAACTGGAAGCATGCCGACGAGTCCCCCGAAGCAGCGCCAGGTTTCGACGACTCCAGCTGGCAGGTGGCCGACAGGGCGACCACCAACAGCGTCTCCGGCGTCAACTCGCTGCCGGTGCTCTACGCGGACGACTACGGGTTCCACACCGGCAGCACGTGGTACCGCGGCCGCTTCCGCGCCACCGGCAAGGAGACCGGTATCCACCTGGTCTCGGACTCCGGCGGCAAGGCGCAGGCGTTCTCCGCCTGGCTCAACGGCACCTTCCTGGGCAGCTCCACCTCAGGCAGCGCGGACTTCACCTTCCCGGCCGGTTCGGTCAAGCCGGAGGGCGACAACGTCATCTCCGTGCTCACCGTGAACATGGGGCACGAGGAGGACTACGACGCGACCAACGGCAACAAGGCCGCGCGCGGCCTGACCAGCGCCTCCCTCGTCGGGG
Organism: Streptomyces sp. FXJ1.172; assembly: GCF_001636945.3. Taxonomy (NCBI): domain Bacteria; kingdom Bacillati; phylum Actinomycetota; class Actinomycetes; order Kitasatosporales; family Streptomycetaceae; genus Streptomyces; species Streptomyces sp. FXJ1.172. The sequence continues at coordinate 969,938 of NZ_CP119133.2, forward strand.
CCCCGCTGACCTCGGTCACCTGGCGGCTGCAGGGCGTCCGGGGCGGCGAGGACCTGCAGGACACGGTGCGCGGCCCGCTCTCGACGGGCGGCCTGTACGGCGAGCGGGCCGGCTGGTCCCTGCCGGGCTACCCTGACGGCGACTGGAAACAGGTGTCCCTGCCGACGACCGACACCCGTCCCGGGGTCTCCTGGTACCGCACCGACGTCAACCTGGACCTGCCGCACGGCCAGGACACCTCGCTCGGGCTGACGTTCACGGACGACCCGTCACGCAAGTACCGTGCCACGATCTTCGTGAACGGCTGGCAGGTCGGCAACTACGTCAACTACCTCGGCCCGCAGCGCACCTTCCCGGTCCCGAACGGGATCCTGAATCCGAACGGCCGGAACAGCATCGCCCTCGCCGTGTGGAACCTGGACGGCAGCACCGGCGGGCTGGGCAAGGTCTCGCTCACCAACTACGGCAGCTACGCCTCGTCCCTGCGCGTCGCACAGAACGACAGCCCCCGCTACGACCACCGGAAGTACGCGATGCCGAAGCGTCCGGGAGCGGACGTCACGCTGAACGTGCCGGACACCGCTCAGTCAGCTCAGGCCTTCACCGCCGAGACGACCGTACGGCTGCCGAAGGACGGACCGTCCGCCTCGCGGCTGACGGCCTCGCTCTCCGCGCCCGATGGCTGGGGCGTGAGTGCCACGAGCCCCATGTCGGTCAAGCGCCTGCAACCCGGCAGCATGGCCACCTTCACCTGGAAGGTCCAGCCGGCGTCCGGGAAGCTGCCCTCCGCCTCGGCACTCACCGCCACGGTGCACTACCTGCAGAACGGACGGCAGGCTGCCGGCGGTGACGAGCGCATCATCGGCGGGATCCCGCCGGCTCCGCCGGCCGGGAAGAGCGCCGTGAGCGACCTGCCGTTCTTGTCGTCCACCAACGGGTGGGGCCCGGTCGAGCGTGACACCAGCGTCGGCGAACAGGCGGCCGGCGACGGCCGTCCGATCAGTATCGCCGGCACCGGTTACACCAAGGGCCTGGGCACCAACTCGGTCAGCGACGTCGAGTTCTACCTCGCCGGAAAGTGCTCGCGGTTGACGGCGGACGTCGGTGTCGACGACGAGACAGGCGGTGCGGGGACGGTGACGTTCTCCGTGATCGCCGACGGCAAGACCTTGGTGACCACGCCGACGCTCCACGGCAAACAGGCCGCGCTGCCGATCGACGTCGACGTCAGCGGCGCCCAGGTGATGGACCTCCGGGTCGGAGACGCCGGGGACGGCAACGGCAACGACCACGGGGACTGGGCGATGCCGACGCTGACGTGCGGCTAGATGTGCAGCTGACGGACGCCTGTGACAGTGGGTCCTGCATCTTCTGGCACAGGCGTCGACCGGGGGCCGGCCGGCGGCCGCCACAGGCTCGACGGCCCGGCCGGCCCCTGCCACCGCGGCGCGAGCGCGAACCGCAATGGCTCGCTCCAGCGCCTCCCGTCTCCGGCTCAGGGCCGCTGACAGGTCCCGCACGACAGACCGGCTCCTGACGTCTTCCTCGAGGCTGCCTGGCCTGCGTCGCCGGTGGATCGACGGTTCGCGGCTCCGGCCGGATGGCACGCCCCGGTCATGGCCGCCGGGAGGGTAGTGGCTGCAGCGCTGGCCAGCGGGAGAGCATTGCGTCGCGCATGGCCAGGGCGAGCTGTCCTAGATTCTCAAGCTCGCCGCCGCTCGTGGTCATCTGGCCGACGGTCCCAAGACGGTGGACAAGCCGCTGCCGGGCCGTCGCAGTGCCCCACCGCCAGTCCCGGTTGGGGACCTTGGACAGGTGATCAGCGGTCCCCCGGTGAGCCCGCTCCACCAGCGCATCGCCTCTAAGCAGCCAGCCCGCGCACGCGTCAGTGAGATCGCCCTGGACATCGGCGCCAGTCGCATGCCGCCAGGCCGCGCGGTAGGCGGCCTCCGCCGCGTCCAGCAGCACCTGAGGCGGCGCTGTGACACACCAGCAGGTCGGGAAGCCGATGCGAAGGTAGGCGAGTTCCACCAGCCCATTGCCCAGCGAGGCCTGTTCGAAGTCGATGAACCTGACCCCATTGCTGGTGTGCATGTCGTTGCCGGGGCAGGGGTCGCCGTGCAGCAAGGCATGCCCGGACACGTGGGTCAGGCGGTTCACCAGTTCGTCCAGCTCGGTCCGCACGGCGGACGGCACCGTACGGCCCAGCGTCCGAGCGAGCCCGAGAAAGTACCCGATGTCACCTCGGGTGGGACCGGACCAGGCCGGGAGAAGACCGACGTCGTCAGTATGGGTGGCTGCGTGGAGACGGCCCAGCGCCTCGGCATAACCAACCACCCAGTCGTCGGCCAACGGTTGATCGTCCACGTACTCCAGAACCAGCACCCGCTCCATGGGATCAGTGCCCAGGAGCCGTGGCACGACGGGCGGCTCGACCCGGGACGCGAGCCGCAACGCAGCCACCTCGCGGGCGTATCTCTCAGCTGCCTCCGGGCTCTTGATGAGCTGCTTGACCACCACCGGTGTGCCGGACAACTCGGCCCGCCATACCCGTGATCGCGGGCTGCTCCCCAACCTGCGAACCCGGCGAGGCGAACCCAGCTCAGCGCGCAGCCTCTCCCCGAACGGCACTCGTGACCACATGGCCTCATCCTCCCAAGCGGCGGGTGAACGCCCCTCCAGCGTGCGCTCCAGACTGCCCCCGAGCGACTCTGCCATGACCTGTCACTCCCGTTCCTGCTGCGTCGTGCAGCAAGCAGGCACCGTCAGTGACGACACGTCCCAGAATCGACGGCCGTCCAGCCGGACGAGGTCGCCGCAATCAAGCAGCTAGATCATCCGTACGAGCATGAGACCCCCCTCACGGCCGAGGCCGCCTGGCCGGGTGGCTCAGCCCAGCTCGGCGGCGGTGCATCGGTTTCGCAGCGATACGGCCTTCAGCTCGCGCGCCGCCAGGGCCCAGTTGAGTTCCACCGCGGTGTCCGGAGCGTCCAGGCTCGTGCCGGTCAGCTCCTCGAAACGGCGCAGCCGATAGCGGACGGTGTTGACATGGACGTGAGCGGCGCGGGCGACTTCGCGGACGTGCCGCCCCTTCTCCAGGTATCCCCGCACCGACTCCTCGATGAGCGCACCGAACTCCCCCTCCGCCTCCAGTGGGCGCAGATAGCGGTCGAGCAGCAACTCGGCGAGTTCCGGTTCGGCGACGACGGCCACCCGCCAGGACAGGTCGCTCAGGTCGTACACGCCGCGCAGAGCGTACGCACGGGCGGCTTCCAGCAGCCTGCCGGCGGCGCGGAAGGACCGGTGCGCCGCGGCCAGGTCCGTCGGCGGGCCGAGCCCCGCTGTCACCTCCAGTCCACCGGTCTCCGGCTTCTTCTCGACGACTCCGACGACGACGTCGTCCAGCACGGTGAACAGCGCGACTCGGCCGTCCCCGCGACCGCGGGACTGCAGGGAGCGTTCCAGCGCGTCCGGGCCCACGTCGCCGTTGGGAACGGCCCTGAGGGCCCGGTACGGCCGCGTCAGGTCCAGTCCGTAGATCGCCGCACCGCTGTGGATCTCCGCCGCACTCAGCGTCCCGTAGAGCAGTCCGCGCAGGAAGTCGGCGCGGCGGCGGGCGTCGAGCAGGGCGGAGGCGACCTCTGCCTGCCGGTGGACGGCGGCGATCTGCAGGCTCGCGACGTCCGCCAGGTCCCACAGGCGCTTGGTGCGGTCGACGATGAGGCCGGGATCCAGCCCGCGTCCGGTCGCCTCGGCGAGGAAGAGATCCCGTATCGCGCTCAGCGCTCGGCGGAAGGCGCGGAGCCCGTCACTGAGCGGCACGCCTCGGGCGACCCGGTCCCAGGCGACATCGGCTTCGTCGAAGTCCTCCGGGGCGGGCACCTTCCCCTCTCGTACGACCGCGAGAGCCCGCTGGAAGTGCCGGTGCCAGATCTGGTCCAGGAGTTCCCGTGGGACCGCGCGGTAGGACGGGACGTGTTCCGTCAGATCCGCGTGCAAGCGCCCGCCCAGGCACCCCTGTTGCGTGGCCATGGCAGAGATGACCCGATCGAGAGGCACCGCCGCACCCGGCTCTCCAGGCATGGACCTCACCTCCCCAGCTCCGGTACCAGCCGTTGTACACCTGAACAATATGCCGACCTCCGGCCTTGGCCGGAGAGCCGTCGACAGCCCCCCTCCCCCGCAAGCACAGTGGCATGGCGGCGTAAGGAGCGCATCGACGCGCACCCGGCGAGGTGCTGGTCGACCGTGCTCGGATCGCGCCCGAGACACCCACCCACCCTGACGAACAGTGCGGAGACCGCGATGACCCACGAGTACGTCCAGCGACCCCACGGCGCAGCCGGCACCGGCCCGCGCCTCGCGCCACTCCCCGAGGACGACTGGGACCCGTTCGCCCGGGAACTGCTCGCCCCGATTCCCCGGGACACCGACGGCCGCCTCGCCAACGTCTTCACCACCTTGGTGCGGCACCCTGGCCTCGTCCGGCACTTCCTGTCGTTCGGCAGCCATCTGCTGCGTGACGGCCTTCTTCCGGACCGGACGCGGGAACTGCTGATCCTGCGCACCGCGTACAACACCCGGGCCGGTTACGAATGGGGGCGGCACGTACCGCTGGCCAGGGCCGCCGGTGTCACCGAAGAGGAGATCCGTCGGGTCGGGGCGGGCCCGGACGCCCAGGGATGGCCGCCGGCCGACGTCCATCTGCTGCGTGCCGCCGACGAACTGCACCGGGACGCACGCTTGTCCGCAGCCACCTGGTCCGCACTCGCCGATGGCCACGACGAGGCACAGCTCATCGAAATCACCATGCTCGTCGGTCAGTACCACATGGTTGCGTTCTTCCTGAACTCCGCCGGTACACAGCTCGAGCCCGCCTACGAATCGGAGACCCTGCCGGCGCCCACCGGGACCGGCGCGGACTCGACGGAAGGGGCACACCGCGATGTCTGAGCCCCGGCCCCACGCGACCCACCCGGCCGGCCACCTGAGCGGCCGGAGCGTACTGGTCATCGGCGCGGGCACCCGGCCCAGCGACGATCCGAGGGCGCCGGTGGGCAACGGGCGGGCGGTGGCCGTACTCGCCGCCCGCGAGGGAGCGTCCGTCGCCTGCGCCGACATCTCCCCCTCCGCCGCGGCGACCACCGCCGCCCTGGTCGGTGAGGAGGGCGCTCGCGGCCTCCCCTTGGTCGGCGACGCCACGGATCCCGGTCAGTCCGCGGCCATGGTCGCCGAAGCCCTTCGTGAACTCGGGGCCCTCGACGCGATCGTGGTCAACGTCGGCATCGGCCTCGGTGCGGGCCTGGCGGACACTTCACCGCAGCAGTGGGAGCGTGTGCTCTCGCTCAACCTGAGCGCCCCCTTCCTCGCCGCCAAGCACGGACTGCCCGCGATCGCCGACGGAGGATCGATCGTCTTCGTCGGTTCCGTGGCCGGGTTGCGCGCGGCCACCGACTCGCCCGCCTACGACAGTTCCAAGGCGGGCCTGTTCGGTCTCACCCGGCATGTCGCCAAGGAGGGTGGGGCGCGCGGGATCCGCGCCAACCTGGTCGTCCCGGGCCTGATCGACACTCCGATGGGCCGCGAGGCCTCGACCCGGCGGGCCTCGCGTGCCGCCGCGTTCAGCCGCATACCGCTCGGGCGACAGGGAACCGCCTGGGAGGTGGCCGAAGCCGTCACCTTCCTGCTCTCCGACCGCGCCTCCTACATCACCGGGCAGAGCCTGGTGGTGGACGGGGGGTTGAACGCCGTCTGAGCACTGCGGTCGCCAGTGACGGGCAAGGGCCGTCCCTGGCTCTGACAGCGGCCGGGCCACCAGGAGGAGCGCCCGGCGGCCCGGCCCGGGGTCACTGCCAGGCCGCTGGTCAGGCGGTCTCCGGGGGCGCGCAGTCGGCCATGGTCCGGTCAACGCAGTGGCAGCACCAGACGGGACTGGTCGGCCTGCGGGGAGCTGAACGAGACGTCGCTGCCGAGCGGGGTGCTGCCGCCGTACGCAGGGTCCTTGGTGTCGAGGACGAGGGCCAGCCGGTGGCCCGTCGGCAGGTCGTAGGCCGTGGCGAAGAGTGCGATGTCGAGCGGGAAGGCCTGCCCCGGAGCGCGGCCGGACCAGCTCTGTGGCGCGTGTGTGATGAGTTTGCCCACGCCGAGGGCGTTCACGTCGTAGAGGTAGGCGAAGACAGTGCCCTGCGAGGCGGAGGAGGTGATGGTGGTGTGCAGCCTGACCACACCGCGGACGCGCTGGACGGACGGGTAGGGCGCCGACTGCCAGACGGCGGCGGCGAACCGGGGCAGCAGCGGAACCTCGACGGCCGGCGGCAACGCGGCGGTCTGATCGAGCAGACCGGACAGTTCGGTGGTCCCCGCGTCCGCTCCGGAATCGATGCCACCGGTGATCGAGGTGTGCCATCCGGTGTCGGCCGGACCGTCCAGCGCACCGGTGCCGAAAGCGTCCGCACGGCCGAGCCGCAGTGCCAGGGTCCGCGAACTCACGGCCTTCCAACTGGGATGGTCTTCCTCGCCGCCGCCAGGCCTGACGTGCAGTTCCACGGGTGCGCCGGGGGCGCCCGAAGTGCCGCCGCCTTTCAGTTGCTGGTCGAACCACTCACGTGCGCTCGCCCAGGTCTCGTTGTCCACGCCGAGGAATCCGGTGAGTTCCTGGGTGGCGTGGTCTCCGGGGCGCATGATCAGGCGTTTGGGGACGGTCAGCTTCTGGTAGAAGTCCGTGATCTGGCTGGAGTTGAAGATGCTGTCGCTCCAGGCGTTGGACAAGAGGACCGCCGTACCGTGGGCGTTGATGCCCTCCACGTAGGTGCCGGGGGACCGCTTCCTGGCCCAGTTGACGACATCCGGCATGTCGCGGTCGGCGTAGAGGTCGGCCAGGGTCCGCGTGTACTCCGTACCCGGACGGCCGGTTGGCACCTGCAGGGTGTTGAGCAGTTCCGCCGCCTGCAGATGCCGGGTCTGACCGCTGTAGAGGGAGTCGACCAGGTCACCCCAAGCACTCAGCGCGGCCACCGCCTTGACCCGCGGATCGAAGGCGGCACCCAGCAACGACATGCCCGCACCCAGTGACAGGCCGAGCATGCCGACGCGCCGTGGGTCGGCCTCGGTGTGGACGAGAGCCCAGTCGATGACGGAGGAGATGTCGGCGACGTCTGCGGGCCCGCCGACGTCTATCCGTCCGCCGGAGAGCCAGAATCCGCGCACCGTGTACGTGACCACCACATAGCCGTCGGCAGCCAGCTTCCTGCCCTGCGCGACGTACTCCAGGTCGTTCTGCCCCCAGGAAGCGGGCTGCACGATCAGCGGACGGCGTCCGCGTGAGTCGGCGCCCGGTGTTCCGGGGGCGGGTGTCAGGACGTCGGCCTTGAGAACGACACCGTCCTTCATGGGAATGTCAGCCAGCCGGAAGGACGGCATGCCGGCGACGGCGGTCGCCGAACGCGCCGGAGGCGTGGTGGCCCAGGCGGGAGCCGTGCCGATGCTCGCGCACAGGGCGATCGAGATCAGTGCGGCCGCGCTCGCCGGCCAACCCCGGACCATGTGCGCACGGATACGGCCGAAACGCGTCATCGGTGTCCCCATCAGCCTCGGATCGGACCGTGATGCCCCGGCGGCATCCGTCCAGCGTGGCGATCGGAGCCTAGAGAGACTCAAGTGGTTGCGAGGAGTGGCTGATCAGCCAAATCTACTGGCCGGTAACCGACTCTGCCGAACGTCACGCCTTCCCGGACGCACTCACAGCCGACTGAGGCTCGAGCCCTGCCCGACACAGGCCCACGGTCGAGTGTGGCGAACTGGGCGCCGATGGCGAGCCGATCGAGCGATCCGTGTACGGCGGACACGACTGGACGGCGTGCTCCAGGCCGGTATGCCGACGGCCCGCACTTGGCCGCCGGTCGTGGTCTCAGCGGCGCTCCGGTGCGCGCGAGCGCGCTCGAGGTGGAGCAACAGGCCCGGCAGAGCACGTGGTTCCACTTCGAAGCCGACGCAGAGTGGTTCCGCAACGACATCGGCTCCGACTATGGCATAGCCGCGCTCTCCCCCGACCGCCGCCGGATAGCCGTGCCGGCGCAGACGTCATTGTTACCGGGACTCTTGCAGAAAGCCCCGGTGTTCACGCCGGGGATGAATGCATCTCAAGGCTGCTCTGACGTGCACGTTAGAGCGGACGTTTTTGCTGTTCGATGTAGTGGCGGACGATTGCCAAGGGTGCTCCGCCGCACGACGCCGAGAAATACGAGGGCGACCACAGGTGTCCGTGCATGGTGGCGCGGTTGATCCGGCCGGTGAACTCCTGCCGTATCCGGCGGGCGGATACACCCTTGAGGCTGTTGACCAGCTTCGAGACGGCGACCTTGCGCGGGTGGTGCACCAGGAGGTGGACATGATCGCGTTCACCGTTGAACTCCTTCAGTTCCGCTTCGAAGTCCTCGCACACCTTGCGCATGATCTCTTCGCAGCGTGTCAGCATCTCGTCGTTGAACACCCCGCGCCGGTACTTCGTCACGAAGACCAAGTGCACATGCATCGCCGAAACAACGTGTCTGCCACGCCTGTAATCGTTCTGCCCATCCATAAGACCAATCGCAGTAGGATCTTGGGTGTGCAGCTCCGCTACAACTACCGGGCCTACCCGGACGCCTCCCAGCGTCGCGCGCTGGCAAGTGCGTTCGGCTGCGCCCGCGTGGTGTGGAACGACTGCCTGCGCGACCGCAAAGAAGCGCACGCGGCAGGACTGCCGTACGTAAAGTCGGCAGAACTGTCCCGGCTTCGCATCACCCAGGCCAAACACACCGAGGAACGCGCCTGGCTCGCCGACGTATCAGCCGTCGTCCTGCAACAGTCCCTTCGGGACCTCGACACTGCCTATAAGAATTTCTTCGACTCGGTCAAGGGCAAGCGGCAGGGCCGCAAGGTCGGCCCTCCCCGATACAAATCGAAGAAGGACACCCGGCAGTCGATCCGCCTGAACACCAACGCCTTCTGCCTCCGCAGCGACGGCGGGGTGTACGTGGCCAAGGTCGGCAGCCTCAAGGTCAAGTGGTCCCGCCGGCTTCCGGCCGCACCCACGTCCCTGACTGTCACCAAAGACAGCTGCGGCCGGTACTTCCTCAGCTTCGTCGTGGACACCGAGCCGGACATCCTCCCCGGCCTGGACGTCGACGTCGGTATCGATCTCGGCCTGTCCGCCTTCGCCGTCCTCTCCGACGGAAGCAAGATCGACAGCCCCCGCTTCCTGCGCCGGGCCGAGAAGAAACTCAAGCGCCTTCAGTGTGAGCTGTCCCGCAAGGCCAAGGGATCGAAGAACCGGGCCAAGGCCCGCATGAAGGTCGCACGCCAGCACGCCAAGGTGGCGGACCGGCGCCGGGACTGGCACCACAAGGCTTCCACACAGATCATTCGCGACAACCAAGCGGTGTACGTGGAAGACCTCGCGGTGTCCGGCCTCGGGCGCACCCGGCTCGCCAAGTCCGTGCACGACGCGGGATGGTCCGCGTTCGTCGGCATGCTGGAGTACAAGGCGGCTCTGCACGGCCGCACCTTCGCCAAGGTGGACCGCGCTTTCCCGTCCTCGCAGGTCTGCTCGGCCTGCGGATTGCGGGACGGCCCCAAGGCCCTGCACGTCCGCGAGTGGACGTGCGGCGAATGCGGCACCGTACACGACCGCGACCACAACGCAGCACGTAACGTCCTCTTCGAAGGACGCCGAATCGTCGCCGCCGGACGGGTGGAGACGCAAAACGCCTCGTGGAGCGCCGGTAAGACCAGGACGAAAGTCCCGGCCCAGCGCGGTGAAGCAGGAAGCCCCCGGAAGGGTCAGCCGACCCAGGCCGGAACCCCTGGACTTTAGGCCAGGGAGCACGTCAAAGTCGCTGGATGGCGAGTTGGGACGAGGACGGCGTACGCGCACGGATACGGGAGATGGCAGCCCAGGACCCGGGGTGGGAGCGCTTCGGGGCGGACACGCACCGGTACGAGCTGGCGCCTCGGTTGCCGGAGGCGGAGATCCGGGCATTCGAGGAGTCCCACGGCATCGGTCTGCCGATGGAGTACCGATCCTTCGTCGCAGAGGTGGGCAATGGTCCCGCCGGTCCGTGCCACGGATTGATGCCGTTGACCGTCCCCCGTCCGGAGGCCGACGAGGAGTGGGCCGTGGACGGCGCGTGGGAGGAAGACCGACTGCCGGGCCGACTCGCCGAGCCGTTCCCTCTCAGCGAACCCCTGCCCGGTCGGATCAGCGCACCGGCCGAGGCACTGACCCCGGGCACGCTCATGCTGGCCGAACGGGGCTGCGGCATGTTCATCCGGCTGATCCTCAACGGCCCCCGTGCCGGCGAGGTCTGGCAGATCGATCCGGACTGGGGCGGCTTCGTACCGGTTAGCCCCGATTTTCGTGCCTGGTACACCGATTGGCTGGAGAGCCCGTAATCGCGCGTCACGCCGTCCGGACCGGACACCATGATCACACCAGCCACACCGAGGCCATCATGGTGATGCCCCGTGCCGGCGGACAGGTTCAGGCCACGGCGTCGACGAAGGATCCGGACGCGAAGGCCAGGATGTGCGGGACTGCCTGGCGCAAGCTCTCGAAGTGGCGGTGCACGCCCTGCACCGGGGCAGCGGCGTTCACACCCCACACCGTCATACCGGCACGCAGTCCGGACTGCACTCCGGACGGGGCATCCTCAATGACCAGGCACTCTCCCGGCTCGGCACCCAGTCGCGCAGCGGCCCGCAGATACGGAACGGGAGAGGGCTTGCCCTCCTCAACAGCGGCCGCATCGACGATCAGACCCGGCACCGGTAGGCCCGTCCGCAGGAAACGGGGCCGCGTAGAGGCCGGACCGGACGTCCTCGTCCTCCAGTTCGTGCAGCCTGGCCAGGAACTCGTGCGGATCGTAGCGCGCGGCGACCTGCGCGAACGTTTCGGTGGGCCTGGTCCGCAGGGCCACCCTGTAGACCTCGTCCGGGTCCAGTCCGTAGTGCTCCGCCCACGCTCGCCATACCTGGCGCTGGTTGTCCAGGGCGTCGATCAACGTGCCGTCGACATCGAACAGGACGTACCTCCTCCGGCCGGGCTGCCCAGATTCGCTCATCACACATTGATCATGCCAGACGCCGGGCAACCGATTGGTGGCGCGGCAGAAGGGAGTTGACGTCCGAGGCGTACTCGGGTCTGCTACTGCGATGTCTGATCTTCACTTCCGGCAGCCCGACGATGACGCCACGCTCAGGGACTGGCAATATGTCCACAACGAGATCATTCCTGCGCACGTCCTGTCCATGGACGAGATACGGGAACGCGCACAGCGCTACCACCTCGAGGTTGCGTACCTCGATGACGTCCTCGTGGGCTGCAGCACCGTGCGCCCTCCCACGGACGACACGTTGACGGCCACGGTGATCGCCCGCGTCCTCGCTCCTCACCGTGGGCAGGGGTTCGGCGAGGAACTCTATGCGCGCGGGCTCACCCAGGCACGGGAGTTGGGCGCGAAGGTGATCGAAACGGTGGTCCTGTCCTGCAACGAGGACGGATTGCGGTTCGCATGCAAGCACGGGTTCGCCGAGATCGACCGGTACCTGCTGCCGGGAGAATCCATTCCTTGGATCGATCTGCGCCTTGCCTGACCCGAGTCGCTGGGGGGACTGGTTGCTCTGGGCGTGGCACGGGCCGGGCGCCTGAAAAGCGTTCGTCGTTCGTCGTCCTCGGAGCTAGCCTCGCTGATCATGGGAGCGCGAGCGCAATACGTGGTGGTCGAGAACGGCGCCTGGCAGCGGTACTACTCGCACTGGGCCGCCAACCGGGTGGTCGACGATCTGCTGCCCGGTCCGGTCGCGGCGACACGCTGCTTCCGCGCGAACCGGGAGATCGACGAATGGCTCGACGACGTGTGGTGCGAGGGCGCCGCGCTCGTCGACCACGACCGCCGGGTCCTCCTCTGGTTCGCCTTCGCGGACAGCTGGGCCGACCACATCGCCGCCCGCGTCGTACTGGCCCGGACATGGCCCGGCTGGGACGTTCGCTTCGCACACGACGGGATGGGTGATCTGACCCACCACCTGGGCCTCGGCAGAGACCTGACCCGTGCGCCGGGCTGGTTCGAGACCTTCGAGCCTTCCGGCTTCGCGGACACCGAGTACACCGATCCCTGCTCCGTCGCCTCCCTGCGCCTGCCCGACGGAAGCGTTCGCGCGTGGGGCAGCGGCTGGGAGCCCATCGAGCACCTCGCTGCCGGCCCCGGCCTGATCGACCTGCTCGTTGCGTCGCCGGCCACCCCTGCGCTCACCGACATGCCGCACGGCGGCGTCCATTTCGACCCGCAGGCCCGCACCGTATCGCTCTGGGCGGTTCAGACCGTGGCCGGCATACACGACTGGCCGTTGCCGCGCTGGGAGAACTGGGTCCTGGACTTCCGCAGCGACGACCACACCCAGCAGGCCGGGCTGCTCCCCGCAGATTTTCCCTTCCCTCAGCGCCCGCTCACGGCCGCCCTGCGCCGGCTCAGCGACGGCCTCGGCACCCCGCCGCCCGACATCGGCGCGCTCCTTGCCCCCGCCACGGATGTGCCTGGTCCTGAGGGCACCGTCCCCGTGGTCAACCCCGCTGCGCTGACACCGCACGAGCCGGGCGATCCCACCCCGGCCGAACTGGCCGCGCTGCGTGCGGCGCTCGATGAGCTGATCGTAGGCGCGGAGGCTGACTGACCACCACCTCGGCCGGAACCCGGCGCATCGGGTACCGGGCCGCAAGGGGGGGCTCGCCGTCAACGTGCTGGGCCCGGCCATCGCGGTCATCGTCCAGGCACCGCTTGGCCGACCCGGATAATGACGAACGAACGGAATCCGGAAATCCGGGTTCGCACGGCCCCGAAGCCTCCCCCGCGGGAAGCAATCGCCGTGCCCCAAACCCGTGAAGAGCAATCCTTTGATTTCCCGAAGTGTCCGCAGGGCCAGATGTAGGAGCCGGGCAGCACGCGAGAGTCGACCTTGACGCGCGTGAATCCGCCACCTACCGTAAGGGAAGCCATTGATCACTTGGCGTACATGCGCTGACCAGCGTGTCCGCTATGGGTTTACCGTACCGTTTTGCTGCAATGTGACATGACGAGGGGGCAGCGCTGAATGCGTATCGGTTGTCTTGAATTTCTGATTGTTCGCAGAACGTCGACCTGATTCCAACCCCTACGCTCCTGAGCTGGTCGGCATTGCCCTGCGCCAAGAGCGTTGCCCGCTGTTTCTCCATGTGCTCGCGGTGACTGGCAAGGGTGAGGTGCTCGAGGTGCGCACGGCATGAATCCGGTAGGCGAAGACGCGCGTCGCTGGTTCACATGCTTCCGGCAGGACGTCGCTCGTGGACGCGCAGCTGGAGGCGGTACGGCCCGCTCCAGGACCGGCCGTACGCCTGCTGCGGCGCCGGCCGGGGGCACGGGTGGGCCGGCGGTCACTCACGTATGCCCTGTGCGACCGGGACCTGCCGCCGCCGCGCCGGGTGTTCGTCGCGCACAGTGCGGCCCCGAGCGGGGGCCGGGAGATCCGCGGCCGGAATACTCCGCCCGTGCCGTCCCCGCCGTCCTCGACGCGGTTCTGACCACGCTCGATGCCGATCTGACCGCGCTGAGCACCCGCACCTTCCAGCCGGCCTCGCCGCTCCACACCCCTGTCCGGAGCTTTCACGAGAACCGACAACCCCGGAGCCCCGGCGGTGCCGATGGCCCCGTGGGCCGGCGAACGGCCGCCGGTTTCAGCCCGGATATCCCCGCCGTCGGCCTCTTCCCGGCCCCGGAGCGACCGCGCCGGATGGCCAGGGCCGGTGCCGAGGACCTCGCGGCGCAGATCCCGGCCGACCGGACGGACGCCATGTCCTCCGGGACCCGTTGACCCCCTTCCCCCACACCTCTTCTCGGCGAGGGCGCCGAGCCTCTTCCCATTTCCTCCCTCTTATCCAGCCTATTTCCAGTGATTGCTGCAGCCGTCCGGCTGTGCCTCAAAAGAAAGGCAGGCGGAATGCGTACGCAGACGAGTCCGGACTCGGATCCGCTCCGCGTCGGGATTATCGGAACCGGAAACATAGGAACGGACCTCCTGCTCAAGGTTCTCCGTTCTCCCGCGCTGCGGTGCGACATGTTCGCCGGCCGACGTGCGGAGTCTCCGGGTATCGAATTGGCCAAGTCCCGCGGTGTGCCCACGAGTGCGGACGGTATCGACGCGATCGTCGCCTTGGCGGACCAACTTGATGTCGTCATGGATGCGACCTCCGCGAACGACGCGGTACGTCACTGGTCGCTGATCGAACCCCTCGGGCTGAAATTCATCGACCTCACCCCGGCAAACCAGGGCAAGTTCTGCGTACCGGCACTGAATCTCGAGGAATGCCTGGACGAGCAGTACGTCGGCATGGTCACCTGCGGCGGTCAGGCTGCGGTCCCCATGGCCTCCTGCCTCGACCAGGCGTCCGAGGGCCTGTCCTATCTGGAAATCGTCACGGCCAGTTCATCGCGCAGCGTCGGCCCGGCCTCGCGGGCGAACCTGGACGAATATGTGCTCACCACGCAGACGGCCACCCGCCGGTTCTGCGATGTCGAGGACACCAAGACGATCCTCATCATCAATCCCGCCGACCCGCCGATCGTCATGCGCAACTCCATCACGGTGAACGCGTCCGAACAGGTCGACATGCACGTCCTGCGCGCGGCGGTCGACACCATGGAGAAGACGATCCGGTCCTACGTTCCCGGGTACCGCGTCGTCGTTCCCCCGGTACGCGCTTCCGGCCGCATCATGATCACGGTGGAAGTGGAGGGCCGCGGCGACTGGTTGCCGCCCTCCGCCGGCAACCTGGACATCATCACGTGCGCGGCCGTCGCCGTCGCCGAGGCCCGAGCGGAGAGGTGAACATGACTACGACAGCCACGTCCCGTCTGTCGATCTGCGACACGACGCTCAGGGACGGCAATCACGCGGTGGCCCATCAGCTCGGTCACGCCGACATCCGCGCCTATGCCAGGGCGGCCGAGGCGGCTGGGGCGGACGTGGTGGAGGTCGGGCACGGCAACGGACTGGGGGCCTCCTCCATCCAGGTCGGGCTGGCCGCGCTGAGCGACACGGAGATGCTCACCGTTGCCAAGGCCGAACTGCGCGGGGCGCGGCTCGGCGCGCTGTCCATTCCCGGCTTCGCGAGCGTCGAGAAGCACCTCAAGCCCGCGCTGGACTGCGGGGTCGACGAGGTCCGGGTGGGTGCGCACTGCACCGAGGCGGATGTCACCCAGCAGCAGATCGGGATGCTGCGGGCCATGGGCGTCACGGTCAAGGGGATGCTCCTGATGAGCCACATGGCACCCGCGGACAAGCTCCTCGAACAGGCCAGGCTCATGCAGGGCTACGGCGCCGAGGCGGTCATCCTCATGGATTCCGCGGGCGCCTACACCCCGAAGGACGTCAAGGAGAAGGTCAGCACCCTCGTCGAACACCTCGACATCGAGATCGGTTTCCACGCCCACAACAACCTCGGCCTGTCGGTGATGAACAGCCTCACCGCCGTCGAGTCCGGCGCCACCATCATCGACGTGACGGCGCGCGGCTTCGGTGCCGGAGCGGGCAACGCGCCGCTCGAACTGCTGGCCGCGAACCTGCACGTCCAGGAGATCGCGTCCCGGGTACGGCTCTTCGAGGCGCTGGACGCGGCGGATCTCGCCGAGGAGATGTTCGTCAAGCACGTGCCGACCAACGACAGCATCACCATCGCCAGCGGAATCGCCGGCGTGTTCTCCGGGTTCGCCGCCCCGGTGCGCCGGGCCGCCGAGCGCTTCCAGGTGGATCCGCGGGAAATCCTCATGGAACTCGGCCGCAGGCGCGTGGTGGCCGGCCAGGAGGACGCCATCATCGAGGTCGCGATGGCCCTGGCTGCCTCGGGCGGGCCGCAGTCGGACCCCATGTGAGAAGCCGCGGGCCGTCCGGCGGCAGTCCTCGTGAACTGCCGCCGGACGGCCTTGAGTTGTGCCCGGTGTTTTCAACTGCACGTGTGTACACAGGAGGCCGAGAATGAATCACCAGTCCGCCGCCGAAGTCGCGGCGGTCGCCGCGCTGTTGCAGATCGGTGCCGAACTCCGTATCGATCACGTCCTGGATTCGGCGGACGCTTTCAGCGTCGCCGAACTGGCCGGGGTGGCGAATGTCCCCGAGGGCGGGGCCGCGGAATTCGTGCGCGCCCTCGCCGCCGCCGGCCTGGTGGCCGAGACGGAGACCGCGGGCCGGTTCCGGGTGTCCGAGGACTACGCGCAGTGGAAGCACGCCGCCGGCTATCTGTCCTGGTCGCTGAACGCGAACCGGCCGTTCATCGAACATGCGCGGGAGTTCCTCACCGACCGGGAGGCCACGGCGCGCCTCCACCAGCGCGACGGGCGGCGGGTCGCCGTCAGCTCGCGCTGGATCGGCGAGCCCACCTTCTACCCGGCCGTCATCGACCGGGTACAGGCCGCCGGCGCCAGGCGCGTCGCCGACCTGGGAGCGGGCGCCGCCGGACTGCTCATCAAACTCCTCCAGCAGGAGCCGCAGCGCACCGGCCTGGCCCTCGACATCAGCGCCGCGGCCTGTGCCGCTGCCCGCGAGGCTGCTGACCGGGCCGGCGTCGGCGACCGGCTGGAGGTGGTGGAACGGCCCATCGAGTCACTGCTGGAGGACTCCGGCGTGCTCGAGGGCGCGGACGCCATCGTCGCCTGCTTCGTCATGCACGACATCGTCCGGGACGACACGCTGTCCGGCGGCGTGCTGCGCACTTGCCGCTCCGCGCTCGCCCCCGGCGGCCGGCTGCTGGTCGCCGACGCCGTCTCCTACGCGCAGGACGAGCGGGAGCGCAAGTTCAGCGCCCTCTTCACCTATCTGCACGCGAACTTCATGGACGTACCGCTGCCCAGCGAGAAGGAATGGGAGGACAAGTTCCACGCCGCAGGCTTCTCGCAGGTGGAGACCGTCACCGAGATCCTGCCCGGCGCACGCGTCTTCGTGGCGGCCAAGTGACCCGCGCACAGGAGACGTCGAGCGAGACCAGGGCCCGGGTCGGGGTCTTCCGGTACGCGCCGCCGGAGCCGACCGCGCTCCATCGCGAGCTGGCCGGGGAGCTGTGGACCGCGGGCCGTGACCTTCGGCCCGTGCCGCCGCTCTCCGTCCGTCACCCGGACCTCACACTGGCCGACGCCTACGCCGTCCAGCACCTGGTCAAGGCGCGGGAAGTGGCCGACGGCGCCACGATCGTGGGCTGCAAGATCGGCGCCACGAGCAAAGCCATCCAGCAGATGTTCGACATCGACCACCCCGACTCCGGCTTCCTGACCGACCGGATGATCCTGGCGGACAAGACCCGCCTGGACGTGAGCCGGTTCATCAGCCCCAAGGTCGAGGGCGAGATCGCTTTCCGGATCGGTGAGGACCTGGCCGGCGCCGACGTGACGGCGCAGGACGTGCTGGACGCGTCCGCCGAGGTGTATCCCGTGCTGGAGGTGCTGGACAGCCGGTTCAGAAACTGGCGGATCAAACTGGTCGACACCGTCGCCGACAACGCGTCCACGGCCGGGGCCGTGCTGGGCGCCCCCGCCCCGCACCAGGGGGTCGACCTGGCCGCGGAGTGGATGACGTTCGAAGCGGGCGGGCAGGTCCAGCGCGCTCAGGGCTCGGCCGTGATGGGCCACCCTGCGGAGTCCGTCGCCTGTCTGGTGCGCATCCTCTCCGCCCAGCAGGAAGGCATCCGGGCCGGGGAGATCGTTCTCGCCGGTTCCTGGGCCGGTGCTGTGGACCTCGTGCCGGGCACCGTGGTCAGCGCGTCGTTCCCCTCTCTGGGTTCCGTCTCGCTGACCGTGGACGGGCCGGACACGGCCGCAGACTGAGCGGGCCCGGCGCGCCGCGCCCCGGGTGCAGCAGGGCGCGGGTGCGCAGGTCCGTCCGGATGCGGTCGGCGGTCGCCCGCAGTTCGGGGCGGCAGGTACCGCACACGGTCCGCCACAAAGCGGCGGGCCGCGTGCGTGGCCGCGTTCACCGCGGCCACCGCCCGGCC
This sequence comes from Streptomyces sp. FXJ1.172, assembly GCF_001636945.3. Lineage (NCBI taxonomy): Bacteria > Bacillati > Actinomycetota > Actinomycetes > Kitasatosporales > Streptomycetaceae > Streptomyces > Streptomyces sp. FXJ1.172. The sequence goes on from NZ_CP119133.2 coordinate 987,984, forward strand.
CGCCCGGTCACGCACGGGCACGGCGAACGCCCGCGGCCCCGGCTTCCGTTCATCGTCCGCCGGCGCATACCCCCGTCGTGGACACCGCAGGCGAGGAGCCACTGCTCGAGGTCGCCGAGGTCCGGGCCAAGCAGCAATCGGTCCGAGGGACGTCGCCGCAGCCGGGCAGCCGCGTACTGACGGTGACGTCCACGGTCACCACCAGGCCCGTGCCCGCCCACGCCGTGTACTGGATCTCGGAGCCGCCCCGAGCTGCTCGGCGACGTACGCCACAGACGAACCCGGCGCCCCGGCCGGCCGGGATGCAGCACGAAAGCAGCGCTGCTCCGTCCCGCACGGCGTGTGGGCGGAGGCCCCGCGTCAGCGGCCGTGCAGCACGTCGTCGCAGATCGGCGTCTCGCGGGCGAAGTCGGCAGCGTGGAAGCCCGGCAGGTGGGTGAGGAAAGGCGCGTCGTCGCCGGGGTCGAAATCGGGTTCGAGCTGGCAGGTCGCGACATCGACGACATCGCTCCTGTGCACCACCACGATCCCACCGCCCGGGCGCAGCAGGGTCTCCTCCACCATGTCGCTGTCGATGACGTACGCGATGAACGCGACCCGGCCGTGCTCGCGGCGCAGCACCGGATCGTACGAGGAACGGTGACCGGGTTCCGCGGTGACCACCGCCCCGTCGCTGTCCCGCATGCCGGCGGGCTCACTGCTGAGGGTCACGACCTCGGCGGGCAGCCACATGCGGTCGTTGGTCACCAGATAGGCCCAGAAGAGCAGCAGGACGGCCGGGGCCACGAGGAAGAACTCCGGCTTGTACAGCCGCAGTACGTTGTCGGACAACCCGGCAGCGGCGTTGACGCAGCGGCGTAATGTGTCACGCCCGCGCGCGGCGACCCTGGTGCGCGTGCTCTGCTGTGCGTCGTCCTCGGCAGCGGTGCGCCACAGCCGGTCGGACGTTCGCTGCAGGATCTGGAAGCCGCCGAGAAGGACCAGATAGACGCCGACCGTCCAGCCGACCGCCCGGGCCAGATCAACGGGTCCGGCACTGGGGCTGGTGATGTCGAGCAGCTGCTCCGGATAGAGGCAGCCGACCGAGGCAAGGAAGATCAACGCCAGCAACCCGAAGCCGGAGGATCCCCAGCGCCTGCCGACGCGAGCGTCCTGGCCGGCCGGCCCGGCGGGAGCACGTCCGTGCCTGATACGTGGCCAGAAGACCCGGCTGAACACATAGACCGTGGTGGTCACGCCGAACAGACCGATGAACCGGGCGAAGGTGCCGAGCACCAGTGATCGCAGATCGAGAGTCTGAATCAGCGTCAGGATCGTTCCGCTGTCGCCTTGCGCCATCAGGTAGACCCGCATGACGGCGATCGCGGTCGGCACGAGTCCGAGGAAGAAGATCAGGTGTTCCCGCACGACCCCCGTCGGCGGCTCCGCTCGGGCGTCATGAGTGGCCGTCTGCGCCTGAGGTGGAGGCCCCTCCCCCGCGCCGTTCGACGTACGTTGGTGTGGCATAGGCCCCCGTGTCATGGCGCCCCCCTGGCTCCCATGGCTACCTCGTGCTCTACCGCGGATCAGGCTAACGGGTCGCGCTGTGCCGCACCCTCGGTATCCCCGATGGGGGTTGTTGAAAACGGTTCTGACCGCGTTTCCGTGAAGCCGCGGGCCAGTGGTTGGTACGCGGGATCGTTCCGCCGGCGTCTGCTTGGCCATGGCGGGTGCCGAAACCGCAGTCGGCCGGCCGGTTGATGGGCTGACGCCGTGCTGCCCGGTCTCCTGGCTCAGCGCCGGCGGGTGCGGAAGCCGCCGGGGGTGTCGCCGGTTTCGCGGGTGAAGAACTTCCCGAAGTTGGCGGGTTCGGAGAATCCGAGCACCCGGCCGATCGCGGCGACGGGCAGGTCGGTGTGCACGAGCAGGCGCTGCGCCTCCAGGGCGGCGCGGGCGTCGATGAGTTCTTTGGCGGTGCGGCCGGTGGCGGCTTGGCAGGCCCGGGTCAGAGTGCGTGGTGAGTAGCCGAGTTGGGCGGCGTACTTCTGCACGGAGCGGGTGGCGGCGAAGGAGCGCTCCAGCTCGTACCGGAAGGCACGGAAGACCTCGCCGCCGGCCATCGCCGAGGCGGCACGGTCCGAATGGGGCAGCCGGGCCAGGCGCAGCAACAGCATGCCGAGGAGCTGGCGCAGCAGTGGGACGGTGAGGTCGGCGTCCGTGTCCTCCCGGCGGTCCTCCAGGGTGTGGTACTCGGCCGTGATCTCGGCCAGGGTCCGGTCGAGAACCTGGTGGTCGCCCGGGGACAGCGTCCAGCCGGCCGGCCCGAAGCCGTCGAGGAGGGACGCGAGCTGAGGCAGGCGCGGTGGGAAGGCGGCGGTGAACAGCACCAGCACGGCATCCAGTTCGGCCAGGCGGCCCTCCGCATCGGTCGGGAACCGCTGGACCTGCCCGGGCCGCAGATGCAGCAGTCTGCCCGGTGCGCAGGGCTGGGGGACGAAATCGACCATCATGGTTGCCTCACCGCCCCGTACGAGGAGCAGTTGGTGGAAGTCCGGCCGGCTCGCGGTGCGGGTGACCGCCCTTTTCATGCGGCGGCGCAGGACGTCGAACGTCAGGACCTCGATGCCCAGCCGCGGGCGGTCGGGATTGTGGTAGGCGATGTCGATGACGTCGCGTTGTCCAACTTTGACCATGGTGGGTCCCGACTCTACCTCGTCGCGGGAGCGCCTTGACGGGGATCGTGGAGGCATCGCCGCGTGCTGCCGGTCCGCGTCCCCGGGACCCGCGGCGCGTTCGTACATCCCTGTCCCAACGGGCACACACCAGGTAAGGACCCACCACTGTGAAGACTGCGATCACCGACCCCGCACTGCTGCCCGGCGCGTTCGAGGATGCCCTGAACGGCGGTGACGTCGAGGGCGTGCTGGCGCTGTTCGCCCCTGGCGCCACCATGCGCACGCCGACCGGCGAGGTCATCACCGGTCACGAGGCGCTGCGCCGGGAGATCAGCGGGACCGTCGCCGCCCGTGGACGGCTCACCAACATCCCCCGGCACACCCTGGTCGGCGCCGAAGCCGCGCTGCTGGTCACCGACTGGACCCTCGAAGTCACCGCCCCCGACGGCCAGCGTGTCGCCCCGACCGGCACCACCGCCAATGTCGCGTGCCGAGGCGTCGACGGCTGCTGGCGGTTCGCCGTGCTCAATCCGCTCGGCACGGCCTGAGCGACGGCCTGAGCGCGAAACGTACCGGACTCCACCGGCCCGACGGTGGTCCGTCCCGCCGGCAGCGGCCGGACGGACCACCGGGGCTCCGCGGCACCGCTGGGACTGCCGGGTACCGCAAGGTCAGGACTGCGCAGCCCGGAACGCGAGATACCGGCTGAAGGCTTCGTGGCTGTCGGGGGTGAAGCGCCACTCCAGCAGGGCCGACCGCAGCTCCGGCTCCGTCAGCCAGCCATGCCAGGCGACCTCATCGGGATCGGGGACCACGGCGTCCGGCACCACGGCTTCGTGCACGCCGAGCCAGTGAGGGCTCAAACCGCTGCGGTTGATGAACGTGAACAGCAAGCGCGGCAGCACACGAGTGCCCAGCTCTTCAGCCAGCTCCCGCGCAGCGGCCTGTTCATAGGACTCACCGACATCCACCGCGCCACCGACCAGGACCTCGTAGAACCCGGGGAAGCGCGACAGCCGCTCCGACCGCCGGTGGACGAGGATCCGGCCACGCTCATCACGACACACCGTCACGGCGACCCGGTGCAGCCAACCCTCCCGGATGGCCTGCCGGCGGCTGACCACCACCCCCAGCACACGATCTTGATCGTCGACACGCTCCACCAGTTCATCCACGACGCACACCCTGGCAGAGCCCACTGACAACGCCGCTTCACGGCGACTCGTGGAGGGCGTCCCGAGAGCACCTGCACCAAGAGGTCGGACGCGGATGACGACAGCTTGTGCCAATCTCCCCGGAAACGTCGGGGTGTTGACGTAGCCGAGGGATCCGGAATCGGTGTTCGCCACGGTTCGGCGGTAGGAAGATGAACACCGGCGAACACAGCACCACCCCGGGGGACGAGTACGTGCACGACGACGAGCGGAGCGAGCGCAACCGGGCACTCGCCACACTGCACAACAGACTGAGCGACGGGCTGGCCCGTGCCCGGCTGGCCAAGACCCAACTGGCCCGCCGGTCGGGCCTCGGGCGGACCACCGTGCAGCAGGCCTTCCGACTCGATGGGCCCGTTCCGTCGGCGGAGACAGTGGTGGCGTTGGCCGGCGTGCTGAAGCTGCCGCAGGAGGAGCTGCTGGAGTTGCGGCGCACCGCAGCGGGCTCGGCCTCCAGGCCGGTTCTGCAGGGTGGGTGGGAGCCAGGTAAGCCGATCGTCGAGTGGGACCCGCACGACCTGGAGGTCCACCCTGCCGGACCCGCACCGGGGCACGGGCCGGGGCCGCTGCGGCACCGGGTGCTGCCGGGCTATGTGCGGCGAGCGCATGACGATGAACTGGCGCAGGCGGTGCGGGACGTCCAAGTGGGCCAGAGCCGGATGGTGGTCCTGGTCGGCACCTCGTCGACGGGAAAGACGCGAGCTTGCTGGGAGGCCGTGCAGCCGCTCGCGGAGCTGGGGTGGCGGCTGTGGCATCCCGTCGACCCGACACGCGCCGACGCCGCTCTGGACGACCTGAAACGTGTCCAGCGGCAGACGGTGGTGTGGCTGAATGAGGCCCAGCACTATCTCGGTGACGTCCAGGCGGGCGAGCGGATCGCCGCCGCGGTGCACGCGCTGCTCACCGATGACGGACGGACACCGGTCCTGGTGCTGGGCACCCTATGGCCCGAGTACCAACGCCAGTACACCGCACTGCTCTCGCCTGGCAAACCGGACCCGCACAGCCGGGTACGCGTGCTCTTGGCCGGACGCACACTCTCCGTGCCGGACAGCTTCGACAAGGCGGCTCTTCGTGTCGCGTCCAGCCTTGCCGAGCGCGGAGACCGGCTGTTGGCCGATGCCCTCACCAGGGCCCACGCCCAAGGGCGGGTGACACAGGACCTGGCTGGTGCTCCCGAACTCCTGCACACCTACGAATACGGCACCCCACCGGCGCGGGCCCTGCTGGAGGCAGCGATGGATGCACGCCGTCTCGGCGTGGGCCTGCACCTGCCGCAGACATTCCTCACCGACGCCGCACCCGACTACCTCAACGACATCGACGGTGACCTCGCCGGAGACTGGGCGGAAGCCGCGTTCGCCGAACTCGCCCGGCCCGTACACGGCCGGCAGGCGTCTCTGCGACGCATGGCCGACCGGCCTGCTCGCCGCCCGCCAGGAGCACCACCCCCCGCAGCGATGCCGGCGGGGCCGGCGTTCCAGCTGGCCGACTACCTCGAACAGCATGGGCGCATCACCCGAAGGCGGTTGTGCCCGCCCGCCTCCTTCTGGCACTCCGCCTACACCCACCTCACCCGCCCGGACGACCTGGCCAACCTCGCCCAAGCAGCCGAGCACCGGCATCGTCTCCAGTGGGCCCACCACCTCCGCCACCGCGCCGCCGGCGCCGGGCACATCGGTGCCGTGATGCTCTTGGCCGCCATGCGAGAGAGGGCGGGAGACTGGGAGGGCGCCGAGGTCCTCTACCAACAGGCCGTCGACGCCGGCAACGCCCGTGCCGTGTGCCGCCTCGTTGAACTGCGGGAGAAGGCGGGGGACACGGAGGGCGCCGAAGTGCTGGCCCGTGCGGCCGCCGACGCGGGCGACGACGGCGCTCTGTTCTGCCTGGCTGAGATGCGGAACGCGGTGGGGAACATTGAGGGCGCCATGGCCCTCTACCAACAGATCATCGACATTTTCTCCCGGCAGACGACGGCCCGGTCGCCTGATGAGCCGGGTGCCGGAAAGGGCACCAATTGCCTGGCCCGTCCGGCTGACGGCGCCGAACACACTGACGCCCCTTTCCGCCCGGCCGAGGTGCAGCAGGAGGCAGAGGACTGGAAGGGTGCCACGGTCCCCCACTCCCGGGCCGACGACGCCGGCGCCCTGTCTCTCCTCGCCGTGCGGCACGAGGAGGCGGGGGACACGGAACGCGCCGAAGCCCTGGCCCGCCAGGCTGCCGACGCCGGCAACTTCATCGCCCTGCTGATCCTGGCCGTGCGGCGGGAGAAGGCGGGGGACGGGGAGAGCGCCGAGGCCCTGGCCTGTCATGGCGCCGACGCCGGCGGCACCAACGCCCTGCTGTTGCTGGCCGAGCTGCGCGAGAAGGCGGGGGACGGGGAGAGCGCCGAGGCCCTGGCCCGCCAAGCCGCCGACGCCGGGCATGCCGACGGTCGGCTTCGGTACCCGGCGGTGATCTGGGGAGCGTTGCACCGCGCCGACACGCGCTGGCCTTATGGACTGGACCCCGATGGCACCCCGGCATCACCCTGGCAATAGCCCCCACCACCTGTCGGCCTTCGCGGGCTGCCCCAGCCGACGGCCCGTGCCAGCCCCGACCCGCCGAAAGGAACTCGGAGTCCGACCGCCGGCCCCAGCGCCCCGGCCATCCCGTCCTCTTGTGTGACGTTGCCGCTTCGACGGCACCAAGGTCGTACAAGAATGCCGCCAAATGGCGCCCGAATCAGGGATATGGAGTTGTCGGCGTACGCATGAACGTGTTCCCGGGCCGTCAGCTTGGGGCGTCGTAGGCCGGGTTGCCGACGTCCTCCCGCTCGAGCGTGCGGCCGAGGCGCACGATCGGCTCGCGACGGGTGGGAAACGTGGGCGACTCGTGCTGGTTCCGCGGCCGCCTCAGCTCGTGGCCTCGGGGCCGGTGAGGACGTCGTTCATGCGCTCGTCGTACCCGGTGGCGGGGTTGACGACGCGGCCGGCGGCCCACCAGTTCTCCCTGGCTGTTTCGTTGATCGTCATCAGGATGTCCTCTTGGGGGACGTCGGCGAAAAGCCGGAGGTTGTCGACGATCGACTGGAACAGCTCGGCCTTCTGCTCGGCGGTGCGGTGGTTGAAGGACAGCTGGATGAACATGGCACGCTCGCTTCGCCGCAGGCCGAACACGACTGGCTGCATCTGGAAGTTGTCGGGCGTGACCTCGTGGAAGACATGGAACTGGTCGTCCTGGGGGACCTTCAGCACGTCGACCATGGCCTTGTGGATACCGAGGGACACATTCCGGCGGTACTCGGGCGTGGTCCCCTGGCGCAGGTAGACGTTGATCAGAGGCATGATCTCTTGCCCTTCTTTTCGCGCGCAGTGCGCGCTGTGCTTCATCGAGAGCGTCGGGAGGAAGGAGGGGCACCAGCCGCCCAGTCCGGAGGTTCCGCTGGTGGGGTGCTCGTTCATGCCCTCCACGCTAGGAACGCGAGGGGCATTCCGCCAGCGAATGTTCGGCATAATGGATATGCCGATTACTCATGGAGACCTCATGGAGATGACGCTGGTCGGGCTGCGGGTGCTGCGTGAGGTGGCGCAGCGGGGCACCTTCACGGCCGCAGCAGACGCGCTCGGGTACACGCAGTCGGCCGTCTCCCGGCAGATGGCCGCGCTGGAACAGGCGACCGGCGCCCGGCTCTTCGACCGCTACCCCGGCGGTGTCCGGCTGACCGGCTCAGGCCGTGCCCTGCTGCGGCACGCCGTGGTCGCCCTGGACGCCCTGGAGGCTGCCGACCGGGAGTTGCACGGAGCGCAGGAGGTCGAGAGGGGCCGCGTCCGGCTCGGCTTCTTCCCCACCGCCGGAGCGGTGATCGTGCCCCGTGCCCTGGCGTTCCTGCGCCAGGAGCACCCGCACATCCAGGTGACGACGCGTGAGGGAACCACTCCCTCGCTGGTGCGCGCGCTGCGCGCCGGCACCCTGGATCTCGCCCTCCTCTCCTCCCGGCCACCGCACCGCTCGCCCGACACGGACGATCCGCCCCTGAGTGTCGAGTCGCTGCTGGAAACCCACCTGGCCGTGGCGGTGCCGGCAGGCGGCCCGTTCGCCGAACGGGGCAGCGTCGGCGTCGAGGAGATCGCGCGAGAGCCGTGGATCGCCAGTCCCGGCACCGCGGACGAGCCACTGCTCGGCGTCTGGCCAGGTCTGCCCGGGCGGCCCACGGTCCGCCACACTGCCCGGGACTGGCTGACCAAGCTCCACCTGGTCGCGGCCGGCGCCGGCATCACCACGGCCACGCCGACGCTGCTGCCCGTCGTCCCGCCCGGCGTACGCCTCGTGCCCGTCGAAGGCGTCGCGGAGGAGATACGACGCATCAGCCTGGTGCGCATGCCGGGTCCCCTCAGCGCACCCGCGCAGGCGCTGGCACGCGCCCTACGCCGACAAGCCGCCGACCTCGCCGACTGACCGTCCGCGTCCCCGTCCCCGTCCCGCAGCATCTCTGCCCATACAGCCTCGCCCAGCCCGTGAGTCTGGTAGGGAGCGACAGGACAGACGCCTGGCGCAAGCGGCCGACCCGGACCTCTGAGGTCAGAGCGTGGCCTTGACCAGCCGCTTCATGCCGGGCTGGTCGGTCACGCAGCCCACCAGGCCGAGTGTCCGGGCCAGCGCCAGGTCGCGCTCGTCGTTGACGGTCCAGGCCATCACGTCGATGCCGGCGGCGGCGCACTTCTCCACGATGGCCCGGTTCAGCTGGCGCAACTCCACGCTGACCAGGGTCGAACCGACCTTCTGGGCGCGGCCGACGAAGGTGTCGCGGTGCGCGCTGGGGCCTGCCACGAGCACGGTGCGGGCCTGCGGCAGCAGATTGTGGATCTCGATGAGCGCCACGTCGTGGAACGACAGCACCGAGACCCGGTCCAGCAGGCCGCGGTCGGTGAGCACCCTGGCCAGCGAACGGGCGGCGGCCACGTCCTTGATCTCCGCCTGGATCGGCAGCGTCGGCCCGACAGCGTCGAGTACCTCCCCGAACGTGGGGATGCGCTCGCCGAGGCCGGCGTCGAGCTTCTTGAGCTGCCGCAACTTCTGGTCGGCGATCGGACCGGAGCCGTTCGTCGTGCGGTCCAGGGTCTCGTCGTGCATGACGACCAGCTGGCCGTCCTTGCTCAGGTGCAGGTCCAGTTCGATGCCGTCCAGCCCCTCGCGTTCGGCCCGCAGGAAGGAACGCAGGGTGTTCTCCGGCTCGGCGGCCATGACACCGCGGTGGCCGATGGTGAAGAAAGACACTCGGTTGCTCTCCTCGGGTGTGATGGTGCGGGGCAGCCGCATGAGTGCCGTACCCCCACCGGGCGGCTGGCGACCGCCCGTCGGCGCGCCCAAGCCTAATGGGCCCGTCCGGCCGGGCGCTCAGCCGGCCCCAGCCCCTGTCACGGGCCTGGAAGACCACCCGCGAGGACCCTGTTCAGCACACCGCCGTCACGGGATACCTTCCGGGCCCTTCTGATTGTCACCAGGCCGAGTCAGTGATCTGGGCCGCCCCACCCCTGCTGGGCGCGATCACTGTCACCGACTGTGCGCTTCGGGCGACGGCCAGGGCCGTGGCTATGAGCCGTCCGATCAGCCGGTCGCTGCCGCGCCACTACCCCGCTCTGCGGGACATGACCGAAGGAAGGGCGGTTCGCGGCCCGTCAGTCGATGCAGAACTCATTGCCCTCGATGTCCAACATCGGGATGCACGCATCATTGCCGTCGTACAGCGTTCGCACGTGTACCGCGCCGAGCGGGACCAGCCGTGCGCACTCGGCCTCAAGTGCGGCAAGGCGCTCTTCACCCACGAGTCCGGTGCCGACCCGCACATCAAGATGCACCCGGTTCTTGGCGGCCTTGCCTTCAGGTACGCGCTGGAAGTAAAGCCGCGGGCCCACGCCTGAGGGGTCGATGCAGGCAAACCATGCGTCCTGCTGCTCAGGTGGCTGGACGCGCTTGAAATCGTCCCAAGTGGCAAACCCCTCCGGTGGCGGCGGTACGACGTACCCCAACACCTCGCACCAGAAACGGGCGAGGCGCTCAGGTTCTGCGCAGTCGAAGGTGACTTGGAACTTCTTGATCGGCATCACCGGACCACCGTATGGGCGGGTGCGCTCCAGCGAAACCCCCGAGCTGTCATCGCCACGCAGGTCACTCTGGCCCGGCGGGAGCACGATCGGGCTAGGCTCAGCCACAGTCAGTCTCGGTCTCACCAAGCCGCAGGAGAGGCGTACTTGGGAGAGGGCTCTCAGTGGCGGACGCTTGCCCCACGGGTCACGTTGCCTTCGTGGTTCTTTGTGGCCGAGCGTCAGCAGCCGGTGTAACGTCATGATCAGCAGTCGTGGTTCCGAAGTCCCGTTCGCCCGTGATCGCAATCGCGGGCGTTCATGCTGTTCAACACCGCTCCGGACCAGGGCGATCACCTCCGGGTCCCGCACCGTGCGGGACCTGATACAAATCCCCTCGAAGGAGACAGACACATGGCACGGGGCACTGTGAAGTGGTTCAACTCGGAAAAGGGCTTCGGCTTCATCGAGCAGGATGGCGGCGGCCCGGACGTCTTCGCCCACTACTCGAACATCGCCGCCCAGGGCTTCCGTGAACTCCTGGAGGGCCAGAAGGTCGAGTTCGACATCACGCAGGGTCAGAAGGGCCCGCAGGCAGAGAACATCCGCGCCCTGTAACGCCGAACGCGAAAGAAGCCCACGCGGGATGCACCCACCGGCTGGAGCCTCATCGGGTCCAGCCGTCTCCGCGGGCAGGAGGATCACGGTCCTCCAACAGGGGTGTTTTGAGCGGCCGTCCCCGTCGAGTACGACGGGGACGGCCGCTTTACACGGGCACGCGGTCCGCTTCACCGCAACCGGCGGCCGGCAGATCCGCGCCTGCGCACCGGATCAGTCTTCGGACAACTGCTCGCGCAGCACCGTGCCCAGGGTGATGGGCTCGCGGCCGAGCAGGGTGGCCAGCGTCGGGTCGACGGTGGCGAACTCGCCGGCACGGCTCGCGGCGAAGATGCCGAGCAACTGATCCGCCACCTCTATGGGGACGCCTCCGCCCGCCACCTGCTCCCGGAACTGATCGTCGGGGGTGGTGACCCTCGTGATGGTACGACCCGTGCACTCGGTGGCGATGGCGGCGATGTCGTCGAAGGCGAGTGCCTGTCCCCCCGTGAGCGGCGGCGTGGGGCCGTCGAAGCGGCCTTCGTCGGCCAGGATGGCGGCGGCCGCGTCGGCGAGGTCGGCGTGCGCGGTCCAGGCGACCGGCCCGTCCGCGGGGAGCGCGAGCCGGCCGGACTCCGCCGCGTGGCCGAGGAAGTGCACCGCGCTGGTGGCGTAGAAGCCGTTGCGCAGCGAGGTGAACGGCACGCCACAGGCGCGCAGTACCTGCTCGGTGACGGCATGGTCGCGGCAGGCCTGGAAGTGTGACGTTGCGCTGGCCCCCATCTGACTGGTGTAGAGGATGCGACGGGCGCCCGCCGCGACAGCCGCTTCGATCGCGGTGCGGTGCTGCCTGACGCACTCTTCGCCCATTTTGTCGACGGAGACGATGAGCACCTGCGAGGCACCCTCGAAGGCGTGCGCGAGGCCGGTGGCGTCGGTGAAACTGCCCTGTCGCACCCGCACTCCCTGGTCGGCGAACTTCTGCGCCTTCTGCGGGTCGCGGACGCTGACGCCTACTCGGTCCGGCGGCACGCGCGTGAGCAGCCTCTCGACGATCTGGCGCCCCAGCTGTCCGGTGGCTCCGGTCACGATGATCACTATGCGCTCCAGTGTTACGACGACGTGGTTCCAATGGAAACAGATTCAAGATACCATCGATAATAACGTTGGAACCAATGGTGCAGTATCATTGATTCATGCCATCACATTCACGCGACGGAGACGGCACCACCGCCGTCAAGTCCGACACCGCGTCCCCGGGCCGGGAGCAGACCCGGCAGCGCGTCATCGAGGCCGCCATAGGCCTGCTGACGCGCGGGGGTCGCGACGCGGTCACCACCCGCGCGGTCGCTGATGCGGCGGGCCTGCAGCCGCCGGCCATCTACCGGCTGTTCGGCGACAAGGACGGACTGCTCGACGCGGTGGCCGAGCACGGCTTCGCCGCGTTTCTCGCCACCAAGCACATCGACCCCGACCCTGAGGACCCCATCGAGGACCTGAGAGCCGGCTGGGACGTCGCGATCGAGTTCGGTCTGGCCAATCCCGCGTTGTTCACGCTGATGTACACCGAACCCACCCGGACCACCTCGGCCGCCTTCAAGGCCGGCATGGAGATCCTGATGGGCCGCGTCCGGCGCCTTGCCGCCGGCGGCTGGCTCCGCGTCGACGAGGAACTCGCAGCCCAGATCATCCACGCCACGGCGCGCGGCGCGGTGCTCACCTGGCTGTCCCTGCCCCAGGACGGGCGCAACCCGGCCCTGTTGACCACGCTCCGGGAGTCCATGGTCGCCGCTGTCACCAACCAGCAGCCGGCCGTGAAGGACTCGGGGGCGGCCGGCGCCGCCCGCGCCCTGCGCGCCGCACTGCCCGAGCAGACGAACCTCAGCCGCGCCGAGCAGCTTCTGCTGAGGGAGTGGCTGAACCGTCTTGCCGCCGACGGTTGACAGCCTCCGGTTCGTGCCTTCTCGCCCGGGTGCGGCGGCCGCGGAGATCCTGCGTCAGCCCACACATCCGACATACCACGGCGGGCCCTTCGACGTACTGAGCGCGAGCCGACCGGCGACCACCCTCCTCGGCCACTCTTTGCCTGGCCTGGTGGGCCGCACGCCCAGGTCGCGAAGGGAGTCCGCTCCGACGCGGTCCGGGCCCCGGGTCCGGGGCACGCCCGGTCACCCGATACTGGGGTGAGCGCTCATACGCCTGCCGCGGACTCGGACCGAGGCCTTTCTCACAGGAGGACTGTTTCATGAATGACTGGCCCTTGACGCTCATGGCGGTGCACGCCCACCCCGACGACGAGGCCACCGGAACGGGAGGAGTCCTCGCGCGGTACGCGGCGGAGGGCATCCGCACGGTCCTCGTGACGTGCACCGACGGCAGTTGCGGCGACGGACCGGGGGGCATCAAGCCGGGCGATCCCGGGCACGATCCGGCAGCCGTCGCCTTGATGCGGCGGCAGGAACTTGAGGCAAGCTGCGACATCCTGAAGGTCAGTCACCTGGAGATGCTGGGCTACACCGACTCCGGGATGATGGGCTGGCCGGCCAACGACGCCCCCGGATCCTTCTGGCAGGTACCCGTGGAGGAGGGCGCTGCCCGACTCGCGGAACTCATGCGCCGCTACCAACCCGATGTGGTCGTGACCTACGACGAGAACGGCTTCTACGGCCACCCCGACCACATCCAGGCAAACCGCATCACGATGGCGGCGCTGGCGATGACCGAGCCGACGCCGAAGGTGTACTGGACGACGGCGCCCCGGTCGATGATGCAGCGGTTCGGGGAGGTCATGCGCGAGTTCGGTGCGGACTGGCAGGAGCCGGACCCCGCCGAGGCCGCCGCCATGGCCGAGATCGGACTCCCCGACGAGGAGATCACCACCTGGGTGGACACCACCGCGTTCGGCGGCCAGAAGTTCGACGCGCTGGCCGCGCACGCCAGCCAGGGCGAGAACATCTTCTTCCTCAAGATGGGCCAGAAAAGGTTCACCGAGCTGATGGGCGTCGAGACTTTCGTACGCGTCCAGGACACCACCGGCGCGGCCGTGCCCGAGAACGACCTCTTCGCCGGGCTGCGCTGATCCATCCGCCTTCCCGGGGCGACATCAGGGTGGGCCCTGCTCGGTAGCGTGGCGGTTGCGAGGACGCCAGTCCCCTACCCGGGCAGGGCCATTGAGCAAGAACCCTCCTCAGGCGCATAAACGCGCGCTCCCTCACACGGCCGAGTGCGACCGCGCCCGGCACCTGGGGAGGTCATCGGCCGGCACATCGCGGCCTCGTCACAGGCGCCGGACGGGATGGGCGCGGGACGTACTTCCGGTGAGTCCGGCGAGCAGGGTCGCCGCCTCCATGCGGTAGGTCTCGGCTTTCACGGTCTCGCCCAGTCCCGTATGCAGGTCGGCCAGCGCACCGAGCGTGTACGCCTGCCATTGCAGGTCGCCGAGTTGGCGAAAGGCCGTGAGGCTGACCTCATATTGGGTCACGGCGTCCCGGGTCTGCCCCATCCGCTGGCGGAGGGCACCGATGGCGCCCAGGATGCGGGCAATTCCACGCCTGTCGTCGAAGGCCGACATGATCTCCGCGGCGGCCTCGTATTGCGCGAGTGCCTGGTCGTACCGTTCCTGCTCGCGGTAGGCGTCCCCCATGATGCGCAACGTCCAGCCCAGGCCGCGGCGTTCGCCGATGTCTTCGAAGACCTCCTGCGACTGCCGGAGCAGGGCCAAGGCTGTATCCATTGCGCCGGTGTCGATTTCCAGATCGGCGCGCATCTGGAGGATCCAGCCGCGAGTGCGTCGGATTCGGCAGTCCTCCGCCACGGTCAGTGCCCGCTCCAGGTAGACGCGGGCCTGGTCCTGTTCACCGCGTACCCGGTACAGCCAGCCAAGGTTGGAAAGGCAGTCGGCGGTGGCCGCCCGCTCGCAGAGGCGGTCGAAGATCGCCAGGGCGTCGAGTCCGTGCTGCTCGGCCTCGGACAGCCGGCCCTGGAGCCGCCGTAGCACGGCCAGGTCACGAAGGCAGACGGCCATCCCGAGTTCGTCGCCTTCGGACCGACACGCTTCGAGGACCGGGCCCTGGGTTCGCTCCCAGTCGTTCCACAGCGCGCGGGTGTCCTGGTACGCAACGAGTAGGCTCGCCAGCTCCGATGCCGCTGTGATCAGGCCGGCGTCCAGCGCATCGCGGACCGCGCACATCAGGAACTCGTACTCCGCCACAAGTTGTTGGAGGGCGTCTGGCTCCGCGTCGGCACAGTCGTCGTCGGGCAACGCCGACCAACGAGGGAACCGGGCGGTCAGACGGTGGCTGCCCGGCGTCAGACGCCGCTCGGCGTCCTCCGCCAGGCGCAGGCAGTGCCCGACGACCCGCTCAAGAGCGGCGCGCCGCTCCTCCGCGGCCAATCCGTCGCCGGTGAGCAACTCGACGGCGTAGTCCCGTACGAGGTCGTGGTAGCGGTATACGGACCTACCGGCGCCGTCATGCCCCAACCACTCCAACATCTGCGCCTCGACGAGGTCTTCCATGCTTTGCTCGGCCTGCTCCCGCGTACAGTCCATCGCCGCCTGCAGCGGGAGGACGGAGAACGTCGGCGCGTCGCACAGGGCGAGAAGTACGAACGCCCGCTGGTTGAAGGCGGACTGAGCGTTGTAGCCGACCGTGATGCCGGTGCGCACGTCGAGGCTGCCGACCCGCAATTCCCCGAGCCGGCGGTGCTGGTTGGCCAGTCGGCGGGCGAAGTTCTCCAGGGACCAGCCTGGCCGCCCCGCCAGACGGGCGCCGGCGATCCGTATGGCCAGGGGCAGCAGGCCGCAGGCACGTACAATCTCTGAGGCCGCCTCCGGCTCCGCGGCCACCCTGGTGAATCCCGCGATCTTACCCAACAGCTCTACGGCCCCGTCGGGCTCGAGCGCACCAAGCTCGAAGGACGTGCCGCCCTCCAGCCCGGACAGCCGTGCCCTGCTGGTCACGATGACCAGCGATGTCGACGTCCCGGGGAGCAGAGGCTGCACCTGGGCCTCGTCGCGGGCGTTGTCGAGCACGATCAGCAGCCGAAGGCCTGCTGTGCGCGACCGGAACAGCCGTGCCCGGTCGTCGATTTCCTCCGGGATCGCAGCGGGGTCGACGCCCAGGTCACGCAGGAGCATGGCCAGGACGTCGGCAGGCGCACGTGGACTCGTCCCCGACGCGCCACGCAGGTCCACGTACATCTGCCCGTCGGGAAAGTCACCGGCAAGTTCTTGCCCGAGCCGCACGGCCAGCGCGGTCTTGCCGACACCTCCGCGGCCCCACAGCATCACCAGCCGCAGCCGGCCCGACCGTCCTGGACGGTGTCGCGCGGCACGGCTCCCCCACCGCTGCAGCAGCCCGGGCCCCCGGACCAGCTCTCGAATGTGCTTGATCAGATCGGCTCTTCCGGTGAAGTAGGCCGTCACTGCGGGAAGTTCGCGTATCGCGGTGGGCGCGACGTGGTCAAAGGTCCCTGCGACGGCTCCATCGCCTTTGAGTACAGTGGTCGCCCGCAGGCTGAGCGCGGAGCCCAGGGTGCCCACCGCAGCGCTTACCGCGATCGCCCAGGGCTGCGGCGAGTGCACCTCCTTGAGCACCGCGGCGCAGGAAGCCGCACTCACCCATGCGCCGATGAGCCCGACGGTTCGTGCCCGGCGTGAAGTCCCTCGTGCGGTCATCGCTTCCCCCTACGAGCCGGGCGGCGGCCATCATCTGCGTACGGGCACGCTTCCGGCAGGTCCCAGCGAGCGGTGCCCGGTAAGTCGGCGTCGCCCCTGCAGAGCGGGCCCCCGGTCTCGACGCCCTGTCCCGTCATGGGCTGTCCCCCGATCACCGTGCCACGAACACGGTCCATCCCTTCGCGTCCCGCCACGGGCCCCGGCCGCCGGCGAAGGCCCGCGACGCTTCCTCTTCCAGCGCCGCAACCATCCGGGCGTGCCGGGCTGTACCGCGTTCCACACCGTAGAACACGAGTAGCGAGGCGGCGAGTGCGGCGAGCGGCTCGGGCTCATGGAATACCAACTCCCCGCGGTAGTCGGTCTCCTCGACCTCGGCGAAGGCATGTTTCAGCAGCGGGCGCAGGTTCTCGGAGTCGACGCGTGGTGAACGCGGTACGGACGTGCCGTCGCTGCCGACGCAGCGGTGCATCAGTCCGGCCAGCCGGGGCGTTGTGTTCATCATGTTGACCACGGCGACATAGGCTCCGCCCGGGCGCAGCACCCGCCGTGCCTCGGCCAGCGCCAGCCCGAGGTCGGCCACGTGGTAGAGCATGTGCCGCTCCAGCAGGCAGTCCGCCGAGTTGTCGCTGAACGGCAGCGCGCACGCGTCCCCGCGCACCACCCCAACGCCTGCCTCGCGCGTCCCATCCACTGCCGCCGCAGACCGGTCCACCCCTACCAGCTTCCCGGCGTGTCCCTCCATGGCCCACCGTCGCAGCAGGTCGCCGGTGCCGCAGCCGACATCCACCACCGTCGCCCGTGCTCCGGCGCACCGGCGTGCCATCGCCAGCGTCGTCTCCTCGACGTCGTCGGCTGGTTCGCTGTAGCACCGGTGTATGTCGCGCCGGACCCGCAATGGCCCCAGATCCGCGTACTCCTGCTCGACGAGATTCACGGACTCTCCCCAGACGACTCTGACATCCCCGCACCCGACCGCTCGCCGACCCACGACCGCAGGGAATCATGATGCCCATCCAAACGCTCCCGCACGCCCCCATCACTGGATCGGAACGGCACAGGGGAGGCTACGCTGCGGTCCCGTAGAGGAACAGCAGGCCCTGTCACAAAGCGATCGGAGCCTTCACTGTGCGCGGCAGACCAGTGCGATCCGGTGCGACCAGTTTGATGTGGGTGGCCGTCTTGGCCATGGGTGCGGTTGCGGGGTGTGCGTCACCGCGAGTGTGCAACGGGCCCAATGAGCCCGCTCCGGACGTGCTGCTGGATGTCGCGCCGTGGGCGGCATCGCATCAACAAGCCACCGTGCGGGCCTGCGTCAACGGCCGGTGCCAGACGATATCGGGCACGTCTTCCTCCGCGCACTCCCTGTTCCTGCCGACACCGGCAGGGCCGGATGCCGGACGTATCGTCACGGTGACCGTCACGGCGGACGAGGGCGGCAGGCAGGTTCTCCGGGTCAGCAGAAGGGTCCGGCCGGTGCATCAGACCGAGGATGGGCCGTGCGGCAGGGTCGGGTGGTGGCAGACCCCGATGACACTGACGGCTGCCGGAGAGCTTCAGGTGCGCTCATCGCCGACAGCCACTGACCTGCAGAGCCGGGACACCGAGGCACGGTAGCTGTCACCGGACCGGCGCCACGAGAACGAGCACGTCCTGGGCGCCCTGCTCATCATGGGAACGGGCAACGAGTTCGAACCGAGCCCGGCACGGTCGACCGGCTGCCCCGATGACTGACGGCGCGGGTCAGTACTGCCGCAGTGACGGCCAGAGCACGGACCAGCGCTGGTGCGCGCCTTGGCACAGCACGACAGCTGCGTACTGCTCCTGGTTGCTGATGCCGTGGCCGTTGTCGATCCGGCCTACGGTGCGGCAGTTGGTGAAGGGCCGTTCCAGTCGGTGCTGACCGTCGGCCTGTTCGACCAGCAGGACGGGGCCGTCGTAGCTGTCCGGGGGCGGGCCCCAGTCGTACAGGCTCATGTGACCGGAGTAGGCGGTGGGGAGCCCGTAGGAGGGCCCGTAGCGGGCGAGGGCGCCCGCCTCGCCGTAGTTCGAGGTGAGCAGGACGGCGTGGGTGCGCTGTGCTGCGGGGATCGCGGACCAGGCGGCCGCGGTGGCACGCGTGAACTGGGGCCAGCCGACCTGCTCGCCCTGGTCGACGTCGAGGGCGTTGGTCACGGCGACCGCCGAGACCGGCAGCACCGGCAGGGCGGCCAGGGCGCTGGTGACCCCCGCCAGGAGAAGGAGGCATGTGAGGGTCCGCCAGGACCGGCGGGCACGGCGGACGACGGGTTCGCAGCCGGCCGCCGTCACGGTGAGCAGCAGCGGGAGCGGGTAGTACGGCTTTCCTCCGCCGAGGAGCACCAGGGTGCAGAGTACGGGGTATGCGATCGCCAGCGGCCGGGCCCAGCGCAGCTCGTCATCGCGGAGCAACCGGCGCAGGCCCACTATCGCGACGGGCACGAGGACCGGGGAGAACTGGAGCAACTGGAGCGGCAGGAACAGCAGCCGTCCCGACACGCCTTGGACGTGGCTGAGAACCCGGGCCACCTTCAGCTCGGGCCAGCCGTGCGTGGCCTGCCACCAGAGCGTGGGTGCGCAGATGAGGAGCGCGAGGGACAGCGCGAGCAGCGGTCCGAGCAGCAGCCCTGCACTGCCGAGCCGGGGGCGCCGCGCGTACTCCCGCCAGGGGCGGGCCACCAAGAGGCCGAGCGGCAGTGCGAGGAGCAATGCGAGGAGCAGCGACAGGACCAGCTGCTTGTTCAGCAATGTCACCCCGATCGCCGCGCCCAGCGGCGGCCACCAGCGGGGGTCTTGGGTCCGCAGCAGCCGGAGCGTCAGGAGCAGGACGCCCAGCTCGGCGGTCAGGTCGAAGGTGCTGGTGGACAGCAAGTGGCCGATGGCCATGACATACCCGGAGCAGGCACAGCACCCGGCCGCGAAGACCTGTCCGCCACGACCGGCTCCCAGCTCCCGGGCCAGCAGGGCGGTGAGTGTCACGGAGCATGCCGAGAGCAGTGCGGGCATGACCCGCAGGCCTGTCGGGCTCGCACCGAATACGGCGGCGCCGGCCCGGGCGAGCATGGGGGTCAGCGGCGGCTCGTCGACGTAGCCCCAGGCCGGATGCCGGCCGGCGAGCAGGAAGTAGAGTTCGTCGCGATGAAAGCCGTACCGCCCTGACAGCGTGACCAACGCTGCGGCGAGAACGGCCGCCACCAACGCGACCGGCCGTGACGCGAACGGTTGCGGACCGATCGGCCCATCCCCCCGAATGTTCACCGCGGCAGTCTGGCAGCCACGACCGGCGCGGCCAAGGGGCCCTGGCGGCGACTTCGCACCCGCGGCGTGTTGGCCATGGCAAGACGCCGAGAAGATCGTTTACTCGAGGCATGAACCACACACGTACCGCCGCCGGCGTCCTGACCGGGGTGCTCGCCGCCATCGCCTTCCTGCCCCTCGCCGGAGCCGCCCACGCGGCCGAGGCCCCCAAGCCCAATCCAGCCCACCACACAGACACGCAGGCCATGCCGAGAGACGGCAGGAACGCCGCGGCCGGAAGGTCACGGCACTTGGACGAGGGCACTTCAGAGGACACTTCAGACGGGGAGGGAGCCCTCGAGTCACTGCTCGGCAAACTGACCGGTGACGAGGAGTAGACCTCCCGCACGCCTCACGGCCCCGGAAAGCTCGGGCGGCGGAGTCGACGTGGCGACCACCATCCTGGTCGCCACCGCCGACAGCCCCTGCCTGCGGCGGGCACGGACCTGAGCGTGGAGGGGGCTCGCGGTCGCGGCGGTCAAATGCCGTCGCGACCGCGAGCTGCCGAGCGCCCCGGGGCGCCAATTCCCTGTCAGTAGGGTCCGTTGACGTTGTCGATGGATCCGTAGCGGTGGTAGGCGTAGTTGCAGGCGGCGGTGATATTGGCAACGGGGTCGTAGATGCTCGACGAGGTGCCCGGCACGTGATACGCGGCGAAGGTGGACTGGATCACCTGGAGCAGGCCGATGGAGGGATGGCCGGCGGCGGCGTTGGAGTCCCAGAGATTGATGGCGTTGGGGTTGCCGGAGGATTCCCGCATCACGTTGCGGTAGATCCCGTTGTAGCTGCCGGGGATGCCGTTCTGGGCCATGATCGCCAGGGAGTGCTTGATCCAGCCGTCCAGGTTGTTGGTGTAGCCCTGGCTGCCGGCGGTGGTCGTGGTGGACGTGGACGCGGCCTTCGTGGCGGTTGCCGGCTTCGTGGCGGGGGTCGATCCGGCGGGCAGGGTCAGGACCTGTCCCGGCTGGAGGGCGTAGGGGCTGGCGATGTGGTTGGCAGTCGCGATGGCCGACCAGCCGCCGGGCACGTGCTGGGCGCGGGCTATGGAGGCCAGGTGGTCACCAGGCTGAACGGTGTAGGTGGTCGTCGCGGCGGAGGCGGCGGGGGCGGCCTGGGCCGTACCCAGTGCGGCGGTGGAGACCAGGGCGAAGGTGCCGACGGTGACGGCGCCACCGGCGATGAGTCGGCGCGCCCGGGAGGGGCGCTTGCGGGCGTGAAGGGGCATGGAGCGGTCCTCTTCCAGAATTTGCATGACCCGCAGTTGCCGGTTCCCTCGGCAAGCTGCACCACATTTCATTGAGCGGTGCGCTGCGGCGGGCCACATTCTTAGGCCGCCGGGAATGAATCGACAATTCCCATATTTACTAACCAGCTTCGTTGCCCGGTCTGCTTCGGGCGCCACGAGGCCCTGGGCATTAAGGGAGGTAAGATGGATTTAAAGCACTAAGATGCGTCGTAAGTGAATTGAGTCACCCATCCCGAACGGGACACCCCAATGGTTTGAACAGTGACACATCGACCTTTTATTATTTATCGGACCAAATAGGACATTCCCGCGCGAATCTCAGTCCGCAGGTGGGCGCAGACCCGTGTCAGCCCGTCGTCCAGGGGCGGAGCTTTTCGGGGTTGAGTACGGCCCAGATGCGGGTGATCCGATCGCCCGCGATGCCGAACGCGTACACCGCCACGGTTCGGCCGTCTTGCTGAGCGACCAGGCCGGGCCGGCCGTTGACCGTGCGCTCCACGACGGTCAGGGTGCCGGGTGCCCTGGCGAAGAGGTCGGTCAGGTAGTGCGCGATCCGCTCGCTGCCGTCGATGGGGTGGAGTGAGGCTCTGGTCAGGCCGCCGCCGTCGGCGATCACCGTGGCGTCGGGGTCGAGGAGGCCGATGAGGGCGCTGATGTCCTTGGCCTGCCATGCCTGTCTGAAATCCCGGACGATGCCGGCCTGGTGGGCCGCCGGGGTCGCAGGCGTCTGGGAGGCGCGGATGCGGCGGCGGGCGGAGGAGGCCAGCTGACGGCAGGCCGCGGGTGTGCGGCCGACGATCTCGGCGACTTCGGCGAAGGAGTAGCGGAAGACGTCGTGCAGGATGAACGCGACGCGTTCGGCCGGGGTCATCGATTCCAGCACGACGAGAAAGGCCATGTTGACCGACTCGTCGAGGGTCACCCGGTCGGCCGGGTCGGCCGTGGCGCCGCCTGCCGGCCCGGTGGTCCACTGGCTGGGTTCGGGCAGCGGCTCGGGGATCCATTCACCTACGTAGCGCTCGCGCCGGGCCCGTGCCGAGCCGAGCAGGTCCAGGCAGATGCGGCCCGCCACCTTCGTCAGCCAGGCGCCGGGAGACTCGATGGCGTCCTGCTGCCGGCGGGACATGGCGTACCAGCGGGCGTACGTCTCCTGGACTGCGTCCTCGGCTTCGGCCAGGGAGCCCAGCAGCCGGTAGGCGAGATTGATCAGCTGACGCCGCTCGCTCATGATCGCGCTCAGGCTCTGATCGTCTCCGGTGGTCACGGTTCTCCCCTTGCCCTGTGTCGGCCCGATCTGCACTCACCGGTTCGACGAGACAGCGCAGCGGAATGTGAGGTCGGCGTCTCGCCTGACATTTCGGGGAGCCGCGCCGTCGTACTGCTGGCACCGGCACAACATCCCCCGCGGATGTGACAGGGAGGCAACGATGAGCGACTTGCAGGCGATCGCGGACCGGGTCGAGATCGAGGCGCTGCGAGGTGAGTTCACCGACGCGGTGATGATGCGCGACTACGACCGGGTCGCATCGCTGTTCACACGGGACGGCGTGTGGCGGATGCCCGACATCCCCGCCGAGATGTCCGGACAGGAGCAGATCCGCGCCTGGGGCCGACGGGTACCGGATTTCCTGGACTTCCTGGTGCAGAACACCCATCCGGGAGTGATCCGGCTCGCCGGCGACACCGCGTCCGGCCGCGCGTACATGTCCGAGGTCGGGCGCGGTCTCGACGGCCGCTCCGCGGTGAACTACGCCATCTACCACGACCGCTACCAGCGCACCCCGGACGGCTGGAAGTTCACCGAACGCGTCTACGAGATCCGCTACCTCGATGAAAGTCCCCTGACGGGCTCCGTGCCCCCGCGCGGCGCGGACGCCCGCTGACAGATTCGTCGCACCACAAACAGGACAGGAGAATCGGACATGATCAGGGTCGGCATCATCCTCGGCAGCACTCGCCCTGACCGCAACGGCGAACAGGTCGCCACGTGGGTCCATGACACCGCATCGCGCCGCACCGACGCCGAGTTCGAGCTGATCGACCTGCGTGACCACCCGCTCCCCCACCTGGACGAGCCGCTGGGGGCCATGCACGGCCACTATCAGCACGCGCACACGCGGGCCTGGGCGGCCAAGATCGCTTCGTTCGACGGGTTCGTCATGGTCACTCCCGAGTACAACCACTCCACCTCCGGGGTGCTCAAGAACGCCCTCGACTACCTCTATGCGGAATGGAACAACAAGGCGGCCGGGTTCGTGTCCTACGGAGTCGTCGGCGGCGCCCGGGCGGCCGAACAGCTACGGCTGATCTGTGGCGCGCTGCAGATGGCCGACGTGAGCCAGCAGGTCACGCTGTCACTGATGGCCGAGTTCGAGAACTACACCACCCTCAAGCCGTCCGACCACAGCGCCGCCGCGCTGGACACACTGCTGGGCCAGGTCGTCTCCTGGAGCACCGCGCTCGCGCCGCTGCGCGCCGCTTCCCGGGCCGCCGCCTGAACAACGCTCAGGAGACCCGCAGTACGACCCATGTCCACTCGGGGCAGGTCGGCACCTGCACGTCGAGGCTGGGCGCGGAGGAAGCGGCGGCCCGGAACGCGACCGACCGTTCGTCGGTCAGCCGCAACAGGACGGGGAACTCAAGTACCTTTGCCACGCTGGTTGTTTGCCATCATGCCCGGCCAACCGCCGTCCATTTCGACGGCGGGCACGGCAGGCACGGCGGGCGTGCGACACGGGCCGCGTGACCTCGGACGGCGCGGCGCCCTGCCGTGGCGTTCAGTCATGCCTTCGGCTCTGCGGAGGCCCTTCGCCACCGGAGATCCGTTGATCATCCTTCCCACCACGGCTCCATGCCCGCCTCCATGACGAACTCGTGGAAGTCCATGTTGGCGATCTCCAGGTTGCACGCCATCGATCCGACCATGCGGCAGGGCAGTACGGCGGGCTGCCCCGGGGTGTCATACAGGTCGACGGCGGTCAGCGGCCGGTCGGGCTCGGCAAAGGTCCGGGCGTCGGCGAGCGCGACCAGCGTGGTGTGTTCCCCCGGCGGGACCAACGCCGGGACCTGGCCCGGCAGGAGGCCCTCGAAGGTCCGGTCGTCGATGACCAGCGCCGTCAACGGATAGTGCTCCACGTCGACCTCATCCGGGTCCAGATCCGCACCGACCCAGCCGTCCTCGTCGGTCCCGCCCAGTTCGTCGAGCAGGGCGCGCCAGCCGTCCTCGTCGTCGAAGCACGTGCGGACCAGCACGGCCGCGGAGATGGAGGGCAGTGCCGGAAAGGACCGGCGCGGCAGCATCGTCGGGGCTGGGAAGGCCGGCCGGCCACCGTCCCCCTGGTACATGCCGTACTTGTCCATGTCGCGGACCAGGTCGTCGAACGCGAGCGCGCCGCCCAGCAGCGCAGACAGAACCTCACCGAGCCGGGCCGACGGGACCCGCACGCCGCGTCCGGGTATCGCCGCCAGGTCCACCAGCAACGGCCCAGCCCCGCCGTACACCACAGAGGTGTCCGCCAAGACGACGACCGGCGGCACGACGCCGCCGCCCGGGACAAGCGCCGGCACGTTACCGCCGAGCAGGTGGTCCCATCCGCGGTCTTCGACCAGGTCAAGCCGCACCCCACTGCCCCCGAGGACGAACACGTCGCCTTCTCGGCGGCCCCCGAGTTCGTTGAGCAGTCCACCCCACAGAGCCTTGCCGTCTTCGTAGCACGTGCAGACCAACAGCGCTTCACCAGAGGCCGGCTGGGGAAGCTGGGGCAAGGCCATGACTCTCCTTCGAAGAACTGCCGCGGGTATCAGGACTCTAGCCCACCACTCCGTTGGCTGGTTGAAGATCGATTCGAGTGCGCATGTTCAAGGACCTCGGCGAATCCATGAGCGCCGACCCGGCATTTACCACTGTCCACGACGGTCAACTCCTGTGGGACGACACGCGGGACATCAGAGCATTAAGTGCGGTATTTACGCATAGCATTGTGTGAACGATTGGTTGCCGTCTTCAAGTTGTAGAAGTCGAGAGAAATGATCGGACGAAGAGACCTGCTCACAGCCGGGTCCGTTGCTGGAGTGGCCGCGTTCCTTCCGGAACCCAGCGGGGCGGTGGCACTCCCGAATGGAACCGCAGCGGTCCGCAGAACTGGGGCAGATGGCCAATTCCCGGTACCCGCCCTGGACCCCACGACCATCCCGAAATACGTCACCGACCTGGTGATCCCGCCGGTGATGCCACAGGTTCGCCACCCGAAGGGGCACGGGATCGACACATATGTCATCGGCGTCCGGCAGTTCGACCAACAGGTCTTGCCGCCCACCCTGCCGTCCACCACTGTGTGGGGATACGGCTCGCTCGGGGACGAAAGGACCTTCAGCTACCCATCGTTCACCATGGAGGCCAAGGTCGGCCGACCTGTTCGCGTCACCTGGGTGAACGATCTCGTCGACGGTGAGGGCCGTTTCCGCCCGCACATGCTGGCAGCCGATCCCACCCTGCACTGGGCGAACCCGCCGGGCGGCAAGACCCGGCGTGATTCCCGGCCGACATTCACATCGACGCCGGGCCCGTACACCGGTCCTGTGCCGATCGTCACCCACCTGCACGGCGGGCATTCCACCGAGGAGAGCGACGGCTACACCGAGGCGTGGTATTTGCCTCACGCGAACAACACTCCTCCCGGATTCGCCACCGTGGGCTCGTACTACGACGAGTTCCGGGGGAAGTTCGCCCATGCGCACGGTGTGAAATGGGAGCCGGGCACCGCGATCTTCCAGTACGCCAACGACCAACGGGCGGCGACCCTCTGGTTCCACGATCACGCCCTCGGCATGACCCGGCTCAACGTCTACGCCGGGCTCGCCGGCTTCTATCTGTTGCGCGGCGGGGAGTGTGACCTGCCCAAGGGGGTCTTGCCTGAACCGGCTCCCGCCCACGGTGATCCACCGGACACCCGGTACCACGAGATCCCCCTGGCCATCCAGGACCGCTCGTTCAACTCGGACGGCTCGTTGTTCTACCCCACGAGCCGGGAATTCTTCGACGGGTTCGCGGGACCGTACATGCCCACTACAGATGTGTCCCCCATCTGGAACCCCGAGTTCTTCGCCAACACGATGGTGGTCAACGGCCGTACCTGGCCGAAGCTCGAGGTCGAACCTCGTCGCTACAGGCTGCGCTTCCTCAACGGATGCAACGCCCGGTTCCTGATCCTGAAGATCGCGGACAGCCCGACGGCCCGGCCGGCACAGTCGGCCGTACCGTTCTGGCAGATCGGCAACGAGGGAGGTTTCCTGCCCGGGCCGGTACGGCTGGAGCGGCTGCTGTTGGCCAACGCGGAGCGGGCCGACGTCGTCGTCGACTTCACCGGGATCCCGGAAGGCACCGAGCTGTACCTGGTCAACGAGGGAGCGGACCAGCCCTTCGGCCGGGGTGAACCAGGCGTGGACTTCCCAGTGGCGGATCCGGACACCACCGGGCAGGTGATGAAGCTCGTGGTCGGCCCACTGATGAGCAGGGACAAGAGCGTCCCGCCCGACCAGCTGACGCTGCCCGGGACCCGGCCGCTCGGTTCCGCGAGCGTCACACGGAGGCTCTCCCTCAACGAGGCGGCATCCAACAGCCCCCTGGCGCCGCCGGACACGCCGGTCCAGAACCTGCTCGGCACGGTGGACGCCGTCGGCAATCCGGTGCTGCTCGGCTGGGCCGACCCGGTCACGGAGAACCCGAGGCTGAACGCGACCGAGATCTGGGAGCTGCACAACTTCACGGTGGACGCCCACCCGATCCACATCCACCAGGTGGCGTTCGAGGTGGTGAACCGGCAACCGTTCAACGGATCTCCGGCTCCGCCGGAGATCTGGGAGCGCGGCTCCAAGGACACCGTGATCGCCTATCCGGGAGAAATCACCCGAGTGAAGGCTCGGTTCGATCACCCCGGTCGCTTCGTGTGGCACTGCCACATCGTCGAGCACGAGGACAACGAGATGATGCGGTCGTTCCACGTCGGAGGCACGCGCCCGAAGCATCACTGACAACGGCTGACACCATGAGGTGGATGGGTACTGATCGCCGCGTCCGAGGCGGGAGTTGAGCCGGTCGACCGGGGCCGGGCCGGCTCGAAGCACCACTGATCACGGCTGGCCGCAGTGCTCCGCTTGCGGTCCCGCTGACCGGCGGCAACCGCAACGACGTCACCTCACTCCTGACTCTGCTCGACGCGATCCCGCCGGTCCGCGGCCGGGTGGGCCGTCCGCGCCGCAAGCCGCCTCGATCGCGGACCTGGTCGCGGTCAATGTCGTGGTCGTAGCCGCGGTCGGCGAAGGGCGAGCCGGCGATCGCCCGGCGCGGCACTCGCCACGGCACCGGACTGGGCACCGGTGACCGCCGGGCCCGATCGAGAAGCCGTCAGGCCGAGGGTGGGCGCTGGCCCAGCATCGGGATCGGGTGGTGCCCGGCCCGGTCATGCCCGGGTGAGCACGATCTTCTTACCGCCGGCCCGTCCGGTGACCACCCGGGCGAACGCATCCGGTCCCTCGCTCAGCGGCAGGGGTTCCGGTGCGAGTTTCAAGGTTCCCACGGCGACCTGCTCCGCCAGCCGGACGAGCTGCGCGGCGTCGGGCTCGACGTAGAGGTCCCAACTCGTGATGCCTCGTTGCTCCGGAGGCGCGTCCGAGGTCAGGGAGCACAGGCGGCCGCCGTCCCGCACCAAGGGCAGGGCGGCGTCCGCCGTGCTGGTGGCGATGGTGAGGGCGGCGTCGAACCCGCCGCGTACCTTGGCCGGCCAGTTCGGGTCGTGGTAGTCGACGACCTCCGTCGCTCCCAGACCGAGCAGGCGCTCTGCGGCGGCAGCGGACGCGGTCGCGGTCACCTCGATGCCCTCGGCCGCGGCGAGCTGGACGGCCAGGGCTCCGGTGGCCCCGCCTCCGTTGGTGATCAGGAGCCGCTGTCCTCGGCTGAGGTCCAGCTTCTCCAGGGCCTGCACCGCGGTGAGTCCGTTGACCGGCAGCGCCGCCGCGTGCACGGCGTCCAGCCCGGGTGGGCAGGCTGCCGTGTGGTCCGCGTTGATCAGAACGCGTTCGGCCCAGAAGCCGCTTCCTCCAGGCAGCGGGGCCTCGTGTGCGAGCACCCGGTCGCCCACGGCAAACCCGGTGACACCCGCGCCGACGGCCAGCACCTTGCCCGCGCCCTCCACTCCCAGCGCCGCCGGCGGGCGCAGCCCCACGTCCCAGCCGGCGCCGTTGAGCAGTTCGTCCCACGGGCCGACCCCGGCCGCCTCAACCTCCACCAGGATCTGACCGGGCCCGGGAGATGACGGTTCGGGCAGCTCCAACAGGGCGACTTCCTTCTCGGCCCCGGACACTCCGCACGCCTTCACAGCAGATCTTTGTCCTCTCACTCAGCCCGGCCGACCGGGAGGTACGGGCCGGAAATCCGCAGCAGGCACCAGTGTCGACCTCGGAATCCCCTACAGGGTCGTTTGTGGCCTCAGCCGCGTTGGTGTCGAGCCTATGCAGCCAGTGGCCCAGAAATGTGGTCCATTCGAAGAGTGACCAGATGGGCCAATCGGGGAACGGATCTGCGCCTGGATGTGACCTCGGCGTCCCAGCCGCCGTGGACCACCGGCGGAAGCCTCCCGGATTCCGCACGCCGACCAGTATCCGCGCGCGTATCAGCCCACTCGCTCCTCCACCAGCTGCTCCTCGATCAGATCCGCGGCCCGGCGGGTGCCGCCCTCGGCGCGCACCTCGGACCACAGCCATGCCGAGCGCGCGGCGACCTGTGGATCGCCGATGAGTTCCATCAAAGCAGTACGCAGCGCCGCTCCCGTGACGTCCGCGGCGTCGATCCGGCGAGCGACACCCAGTTCGACGAGCCGGTCCGCGTGAAGGCACTGGTCGGCCCCGTACGGTACAGCGATCATCGGCACACCGGCGTACAGGCCCTGACCGCTGCTGCCCAACCCGGAGTGCGTCACCCACACATCCGCCTGCTCGAGCATCGCCAACGGCGCCCCCCACGGCTGCACTTCGAAGTTGCGCGGAACCCGCTCGGCCGCCTCCCCGCCACTGCCCGCCTGCAGCACCACATGCCACCCCGGGAGATCCGCGAACGCCGCCACACACTGGTGGTAGATCTCCTGCGGCCCGAGATACGCCGAGCCCTCCAGCGACACCAGCAACACCTTCTCCGCACCCGCCGGACGCACCCAGCCCTCCTGCCCCTGCCTCTGCCCCTGCCCGGCGCCGAAACACGGACCCACGAACGTCACCGCCGCGCTGTCGACACGATCCGCATGCGGCTGCATGGCACGCGGAATCATGGCCAGCACTCGCCGTGGAAAGCCGGTGAACTCCTCCACCTCCCCGCTCACCCCCCTGCACCCGGCCAGCCAGGCAGCGAAGCGCGCCCGGTACGCACGCCCTCCGGGCAGCTCGGCGAATGCCGCACCAACCTCTTCCCCGGCACCCTCCCAGGCCACCTGCGACGCGGACAACTGGACAAGGCCTCGCCCCTGGGCCTCGGCCAGCGCGCGGCCCGCATACGCACCGGCATCGTAGAGATACAAATCCGCGGGATCGTCGTCGTACACCGCGTGCAGCTGTGGCAGAACAGCCATCGCCTCATCGAGGAACAGAGAGGCGGACACGATGGGATCCTGCGGCCAGTCACGGCCGGCGACCGGCAAGGTGGACGCGACACCGACCAGCTCAGCGCCGGTCGAAGTGACCAACTCGCCGGCCGGACCGGCATTGGCATACGTCACCCGATGGCCACGGGCCACCAGCTCGCGGATGATCTCCAGGCCGGGCAGCACATGACCCGCCAAAGGCGTGCCGACCATAGCGATATGAGCAGAACGAGGCATAACCGGACTTCCTTGGATAGAGGTCTACGGAAGGCAAACGCCGAGAAGTCCGACCGGGCAACGCAGTACGCAGCGCCCGCGCACCTCTGCGCGGGGGCGCGCGGGAGCACGTGAAAGCGCTCCCCCAGTACGGCTGGATCATGGCGCCGCTCCCCCTGCGTTTGACGGGCTTTCAGTGACGTGTCGCGGCCCGCACGAGTCCGGCGACTGCCCGGGACCGGCTGTGGGGCGGCCATGCGATGACCGTCGTGACCGCCGGCGCGTCCAGCACCGGCACGGCGGCGAGGCCGTCGCGCAGTTGGGCCCGGCACGACTCGGGCGCGACCCAGCAAGCGCGGCCGAGCGCAATCAGCTGGAGCAGTTGTGCATGGTCGTGAGCCCGCGGGCCGGGGCCCTCCGGGTACACGCCGTCGGGACCGGGCCAGCGCGGCAGCGGCAGACCCGGCAGCCCGGTGACTTCGGCCATGCGCACATGGGTCCGGCCGGCGAGGGGATGCCCGGCCGGCAGGACCACCACCTGTCCCTCCGTGAGGAGATCCTCGGTGTCCAACCCGGCCGTGGTGTCGAATGGCCGGTGCAGCAAAGCCACGTCGGCCCGGCCGTTGCGCAGCAGTCGTTCCTGCTCGCCTATCCCGCACAGGAGCAGATCGACGGTGACCGCGTCGGGCTCGGCGGCGTAGGCGTCGAGCAGTTTCGCCAGCAGTTCGCTGGAAGCCCCGGCCTTCGTGGCGAGGACCACGGCGGCTTGGCCCGTCGCGGCCAGGGCAGCGCGGCGAGTGCGGCGCTCGGCGGCCTCGACCGCGTCCAGCGCCGCCCGGGCCTCCCGCAGGAGCACCGATCCGGCCTGGGTCAGGGTGACCGAACGGCTGCTGCGTTCCAGCAGCGTCGTGCCGAGCCGCCGTTCGAGCTGGCGGATCGCCCGCGACAGCGGAGGCTGCGCCATCCCGAGCCGCTGCGCGGCACGCCCGAAATGCAGCTCCTCGGCGACGGCGACGAAGTACCGCAACTCCCGTGTCTCCACACGCCGATGCTACTCGGCCCCCGACCAGGATCGATACCCGTGAGGTATTGCTGCCCACCCAATCGGTGTTGGCCCGGCCCCGCCGCGCCCGCAGAGGATCGGCCGTATGAACGAACAGACGATCGCGCTGGTGACCGGCGCGAACAAGGGGATCGGATACGAGATCGCGGCCGGTCTGGGCGCCCTCGGCTGGAGGGTCGCGGTAGGCGCCCGGGACGAGGAGCGGCGCGAGGCTGCCGTGGCGCAGCTGCAGGCGGCCGGCGTCGACGCGTTCGGCGTACCGCTCGACGTGACCGACGACGCAAGCGTGGCTGCCGCCGCCAGGCTGATCGAGGGCCGCGCGGGACGCCTCGACGTGCTCGTCAACAACGCCGGGATCACCGGCAGCGCGCCACAGATGCCCACCACGGTCGACGTCGCGACGGTGCGAGCGGCCGTGGAGACCAACGTGATCGGTGTCATCCGCGTCACCAACGCGATGCTGCCGTTGCTGCGCCGCTCCTCCTCGCCGCGGATCGTGAACATCTCCAGCAGCGTCGGCTCCCTCACCCTGCAGACCACTCCCGGCGCCGAAACAGGTCCGATCGCCGTCGCTTACGCGCCGTCGAAGACGTTCCTCAACGCCGTCACCGTCCAGTACGCCAAGGAACTGCGCGACACACACATCCTGATCAACGCCGCCTGCCCCGGCTACTGCGCGACCGACCTCAACGGCTTCCGCGGCGTCCGCACCCCGCAGCAGGGCGCGGCGACCGCCATCCGGCTCGCCACCCTGCCCGACGACGGCCCGACCGGCAGCTTCTTCGACGATGCAGGGAACGTACCCTGGTGACCTGGATCCGAGGATCCGTAGGCTGCAGATGACGTGCGCACCGCTGAGGCGGTGGCGGCCTCGATCAAGTGGGCGCGCACCGACACCCTCGAGCGGTGCATCAACCGACTGAAGCAGTGGCGCGGCGTCGCCACCCGCGACGTGAAGGCCGCGACGATCTACCTGGCCGGACTCCACATCGCAGGCCTTCGGCCTGCCTGGGGCGGGATGACCTGTGAAGGGCGATCATGAGTGCGAGGGATCCGAACGGCGGGCACGCGGAAGCTGCGGATCAGAGCGTCGCGGCGGTGGCAGGCGCCGGCGTCGCCGGTGGCGATGCGCCATTGGCGGGATGTGCGGCGCTGGTGACCGGTTCGTCCAGCGGCATCGGTGCGGCCACCGCGTTGTCGCTGGCGCGGCAGGGCGCCGCTGTGGCATTGGTCGCCCGCCGTACGGGGCGGCTCGAGGAACTGGCCGCGGTGATCCGTGATCGGGGTGGCTCATGCAGTGTCCTCACCGCTGACCTCGGCGACGCGGTGCAGGCACGCCGGGCCGTCGAGGACGCCGTGGACTGCTTCGCCCGGCTGGACGTGCTCGTGAACAACGCCGGATACGTAGCCATGGGCACCATCGAGGATGGCGACCCCGCAGACTGGGAACGGATGGTCGACCTCAACTTCAACGCCGTCCTGCACCTGTCACAGGCAGCGTTGCCCCACCTGCTCCGTGCGGCAGCAGACGGCCCGCGCGGGGCCGCCGATCTCGTGAACGTCAGCTCGGTCGGGGGCCGGGTGGTGCGCAGGAACAACGGTATCTATTCGGCGACGAAGCACGCGGTGGGCGCGTTCAGCGAGGCGCTGCGTCAGGAGGTAACCGGAAGAGGCCTTCGCGTGGGGCTGATCGAGCCGGGTATGACGGTGACCGAGATGGCGACCGGCCCCGGATCCGCTGCCGCCCGTGGCATGCCGCAGAACGCTTGGCTGCGTGCCGAAGACATCGCACGTGCCATCACCTTCATGGTCACTCAGCCTCCGCATGTCGCGATCAACGAAATCATGGTGCGCCCTACGGCCCAGGAACACTGACCGTCTGCGAGAGAGACGTACCCGAGCGAGCAGGAGCACAGATTCGGCCCCACCCATCCGACTCCCGCACGGAACTGACCCGGCGTCAGCCGGTCCCGATCCGCGGCACCCGACTGCTGCGCTCCGGCCACTGCCGTCGGCGCCCGAGCGGTCGCCCTGGGCACCTCCTACGACGGGCCGGCCTGACCGCCGACCGTGCCGACGGCCTGCCGGGGCCCGGCCGGAGCGGCGGCGAGGTTCGACAGCCGTACCAGGCTGGCTCGTCGCTGCACCATGCTCAGCCCGGTGACCACCGTGCCGAGCGCCAACCAGCCCGCCGGACCGGCGGTCATCACGCCGCCGGTCAGCAGTAGCGGCCCCACCGACTTCTGCACCGACTGGGACATCCCGGCCACGCCGAGGTAGGAGGCCCTGGCGCGCGGCGGGGCCAGGCTGACCGCCAGCTCCCAGGAACTGACCGAGCGCACCAACTCGGCGAAGGTGACCAGAATCGCGGCCGCCAGCATGGCGAATGTGGCCGACCAGACCCCGCCGCCCGTGGCGCTCGCAAGGATCAGGCAGCAGGCGAGAAGCGTCACGCCGTACCAGCCCACCGCTCCAGCCGCCCTGCGCGGGCCCTCGGCCCAGGCCGAGACGCGAAGCTGGAGGATCACGACCAACACGGTGTTGACCACCAGGAAGCCAGGGACGACAGCGTGCGGCGCCCTGGTGTGGTGCACCAGCCACAGTGGCAGACCGACGTTGAGTACCGAGTCGTCCAGGTTCATCGGTATGTCGAGCAGCACGAAGAACAGGTAGCCGCGGTCTCGCCAGGGACTTGGTGCGGTCGGCGGTTGGTCAGCGGCGCCGGTGTCGCCGCGCGCCACGACCAAGCCGTGGCCGGCCGGCTCCCGCGTCCGCCGGACCAGTGCCGCGGCCAGGGCGAAGGAGAGCGCGTTGGCCAGGATCAGGGCACGGTAGGCACTGATGGTGCCCACAGCGAGCCCGAGTGCCGCGATACCCGCGCCGAGTGCGTATCCGGCATTGGCCACGCTGCGGAACAACGCCTGGTAGGTCGCTCGCCGTTCACCCGCGACCCGGGTGGCGAAGAGCATCTCCAGCGTCTTGGCCGCCCGCTCCCCCAGGCAGATCAGGGCGACCACGAACAACAGGCTCGTGAAGCCGTTGACGACCAGCAGCAGACCCATCATGCCCAGTCGCAGCAGGTGACAGCCGATCAACAGGCCGCGCACCGGCAGCCGTTCGGCGGCCCGTCCTGCCAACGGCGACCCAGCGATCCCCGCAACCGCCGCTACGCCCAGCAGCAGCCCGAGTTGACGCGCGTCCAGCCGGCTCACGAAGGTGAAGTACAGCACGGAGACTGCGGCCCACATCCCTGTCCCGGTCCGGTCCACGCACTGCGCGAGCAGCATGAGCCTCGCGTCCCGGCCCCCTGGCGGCCGTCGAAGCTGCCCTATCAGCCCATCCCCTGCCCACCGCATGGCGAGGCCCCCGTTCCATCGTCCCATCAATCTCGACGTCAAGATACTTGATGTCGATAGACTTTGTCAGCGGGCGTCGCAGCCGACTGTGTACGGCACTGACGCACCAGTCCGGAGCCAACATGCCGCACATCGGCCTAATGACCCGCTCGGGTGTGCCGACCAGGTCATCTTGTGGCAGAGGCGGTGGTCGGGGTGGTGACAGAAAGGATGTGGCGAACCGGGCCATGAGCGAGGAGAGCGTGGACCGGTCGGAGGGCTTCGGCGAGCGGCTCCTGGGCCTGCTGCTGGACAGGGCGCGACTGATGCCGCCGCAGCTGATCGCTCCGCTGATCGCGGAGGAGGTGGCCAGGTTCGGCGGTCGTGACGTTTCCATCCTGCTGCAGGACTACGCGCAGGAGTTGCTGGTGCCGCTGCCGGGCAGGCAGCTGCACGTCAGCCAGCCCGAGCCGGTGGACGCCTCCCCCGCAGGCCGGGCCTTCCTGCGTGCGGAGATCGTCGAGGTGCCGCAGGCCCATGGCGTACGGATGTACCTGCCACTACTGGACGGCAGCGACCAGGTGGGGGTGATGACCCTCACGTTGGACACAGTCGGCGACGACGACCGGCGCCTTTTGGGCAGGCTGGCCGGCCTGGTCGCCGACATGCTCGTCACCAAGAACGCCTACACCGACCAGTTCTTCCTGGCCCGGCGCCGGGAGCCGATGAGCGTGTCCGCGGAGATCCAGTGGAGCCTGCTGCCGCCACTGACGATGTCCATTCCACAGGTCTCGGTCGCCGGCATCCTGGAACCGGCCTACCGCGTCGCCGGCGACAGCTTCGACTACGCCCTCAACGACGACATCCTGCACATCGCCGTGATCGACGCGATGGGCCACGGCCTGGACGCCGCAGTGATGGCGACCGTGGCCATCGGCGCCTACCGGCATGCCCGGCGCGTGTTCGTCAGCCTGGCCGAGAAGTACGCGTTCATGGACGATGCCGTCTCCCGGCAGTTCGGGCCCGACCACTTCGTCACGGCGCAGTTGATGCACCTGAACACCGCCACCGGTGAGTTGGAGCTGGTCAACGCCGGCCACCCCGCGCCGCTGCTGATCCGCGACGGCCAGGTCCTGCAACAACTGGAGAGCGCGACGACACTGCCCGTCGGCTTCGGCGGTGAGGCGCCCCGGATCAGACAGCACATGCTCCAGCGGGGCGACCGGGTGCTGTGCTACACCGACGGCATCATCGACGAGCACGTCAACGGCGGGGAACCCTTCGGCGAGGAACGCCTAATCCGCTGCGTCAACCGCCTGGGAGAGGACCCGTCCGAAGGGGCGCGGGCCGATCTGCGCCGGCTCTCCCACACCCTGAAGAGGGAACGAGGCGGGCGCACCAGCGACGATGCCACCCTTTTCATGATCGAGTGGCGCGGGGGTGCCGCCGACCACCTCGCCGTTCTCGACTGAGCACCCCGACGCCAACCGAGTCCGGACCGGACAGGGGCGCCCACACGGACGACGACCACCCCGCCCTGCCCGTGCTCCCGCCGTCGCCGTCGCCGTCGCCGTCGCCGTCGCCGTCGCCAGAGGATCGCTGCACATGAGCCTCGGCTGCGTGATCGCCGGACGCGACTCGCGTCCGGCAGTTGCGAACTTGGCGACGTACTCGTCGAAGGGCTCGATGCCGGCTTGCGCACCCTTCGTCGACAAGTGCGCGGTCGCGCAGAAAGGCCAACTCTCCTCGGTGCGGACGCCGGAGAACGGGGTGGCTGCTCAGTCCGCCGTAGCCAGCTCCACCGCCAGCTCCACCGCCGACACCACGTCGGCCCGGGTGGGCGCCCCGGAGGAGCGCCGTACGACGCGACCGGTGCGGTCGAGGACGAGCACGGTCGGCGTGCGCATCACCTCGACGCGACGGACCAGGTCGAGCCGCGTCTCGGCGTCGATCTCCACATGGCGCACGCCGGGCGTCCCGGCCGCCACGCCGGCAAGCAGTCGCCGGGTGCCGGGGCAGGTCGCACAGAGGGCTGTCGAGAACTGCACCAGCGTCGCCCGCTCGCCGAGTGCCACACCCAGCTCGCCGGAGGACAACCGCAGCGCGTCGCCCCGGCCACCCTCGCGCAGCCTGCCGCCGCGACGGGCACGGACGAGCCCGAAGACGGTCGCGGCCGCCGGCACGACGACGGCCACGATCAGCCCGGTCGGATCGCTCACGGCCGCCTCACCCGCGGCTCAGCCGGGCCCGGCCGCGGACCGCGAGCAGGTACAGCTCGCAACCCAGGCAGTAGCCGAAGGCGGCGTTCAGAAAGGCCGCCGCGAGCGCCGCCGCGCTCGCGGCGATGCCGAGCCAGGTGGCACCGGACAGGTAACCTGCCGCCCCGACGACCGCGAAGGCCAGGCCGACCGCCTGCGCGAACCGCGGCGGCCGCTCGTCCTCGAGTTCCTGCGGCGGCCCGAGACGGGGACGCACCAGCCGACGGTAGAGCCAGCCGTACGGGGACCAGCGCAGGCCCAGAACCACGCCCAGGGCGAACACGACGGCCTGCGCCGCGAGCAGCACGCCGCTGTCGGTGACCAAAACCAGAATCAGAACGAGGGTCGTGAGCACGGCGGCGAAGCGCGGCCCACGCGGGTCCACGCGGACGGGCACACCGAGGCTGCGATCGGGCATGACGGACTCCGGGACGGTAGGGACGGCAATGGCGAATCGGGCGCGCGGTCAGCGACACGCGGCGGACCACACCCGACCGAAGTCGATGTGTGCTCTGATCACCAGGAACGTCGCGGAGAACATCCCGTCATTGCAGCAGCCACCCCCGCCACGGTCAATCACCGCCCACCTGCCGGACACGCGGGCCGATCGAACGCCGGCGCTCGCCGCCGCTCAGCGCGGCCGGCCTCGTTGATCCGGCCCAGATCCTCGCCCAGTGCGATCGCGGCCGAGGTCGTTCGTGTATGAGGAACCACATGCCCGAGAGGTCAACGGCGCGCTTCCACCCGTAGGTTGACTGAAGAACGCCGATCGCGATCCCATCAAGGCCGCCTGCGAAGACGGGGTCAGGACGCGCACCACGACGCGCGGTTCACCGGCGAGCGACAGCGGTATGTGCAACGGCTGGCCAGGAGCCACACTGCGGTCTCGTTGCCGGGCGATGCGGTGAGCCGGCTTTGACTCGGCCGCCGCCGTAACACGTTTCATCTCGCGCCATTCGCAGCGACACGCGTCGACGAAGGGTGAGCAGGCGTCACCAGATCCCCCGTACGGGCTAATAGTGTGTCAATATGCATGCATTTCTGGCGTATTTGGCACCTGGATCAAGCGGCAACGAGGGCCGAATATGCCCCGATTGGCGTCATGGCGCACGCTTTCCGATATGACCGATATGACAGCCGTGGGTACGTTTGGTCGCAGTCGGCTGACGAGCCGGCATCTCCGAGACAGCAGACAGGAGAAGCGACATGAAGCTCGCTCGTTCCACCATGGTGACCGCCGCTACCGGGGCCGCCGCGGCACTTGCCGTGACCGGCATCACCTACGCCTCGGCCGCCTCCGCCCCCGCCTCGGCACCGCAGGCGGCCCCGGCCGCGGCGGCACCCTTCGACAGCGGCACCCAGGGCAACGGAAACAACAACGGAAACAACAACGGCAACAACAACGGCAACGGTAACGGCAACAACAACGAAAGCAAGGGCAACGAGGGCAAGGGCAACGAAGGCCGCGGCAACGAGCGCCGGGGCCACGAGGAGCGCCGCCACGAGGAGGGCCGGATCTTCGTCAACGAGCGGTCCTACTCCGCTCACCCGGGTGACTGCATCACCGTGGTCAGCGGCCTGGGCGCCAAGACCCTCAACGTCCGCAACGAGAGCCACAAGCGCGTCGAGGTCTTCCGCGGCGCGGTCTGCGACAACGGCGCCCCCATCGCCACCGTCGGCCCCCACAGCTCCAGCTTCGGCGTCGACGACCTCCACATCAAGGACATCCACGTCAAGAACGGCATCGTGGCCAGCTTCCGCGTGACCTGCGGTCACGGCCGCGGAGGCGAGGGCGGCGGCGAGGAGGGCGGCGGCGAAGGCGGCGGAGGCGAGGGCGGCGGCTGGGACTGACCCGAAACCGACAACACCATATGAGGCCCCGGCCCGCCGGAATCGGGCCGGGGGCCCAGTTCCCACCATTGTCCGACACCTCACCCGCCATGCACGCATCAACAGGCCCGGACACCAGGCATCACGCCTTGGTGTCCGGGCCTGTTGGTACGTGCATGGAGAACCGCGGGCGCGGCTCAGCGTGCCGCGGGGTTGCCCTGGTGAGTGAAGGCGGCCCAGAGGTGGGTCTCGTGCAGGTCTGCACGGGCGGCCTCGCGGTGCAGCGGATCACGCAGGCCGGGCGGGGGCCGGCGGTCCGGGTTGAGCATCCACAGCTGGGCGGCGCGCAGCGCGTCGGCGGGAGCGAGGTCCTCGCTGGTGAGGAAGTGGTGGAAGACGGCCATCATCAGCGCGGTGGCGCTGTCGTTGACGGCCCAGCGGGAGCCGACCACGTCGGCCGCGCCCCGGGCTACCAGGGCGGTGGAGAGGGTCAGTGCCTCGTCGTGGTCGCCGGTGCTCAGGTCGGTCTCGCAGGCGCTGAGCACGACCAGCGGGCCGTCCGGGCCGGGCGCCGCGGCGTGGTCCAGGATCCGGGCGACGGTCAGCTCGCCGTCGGCCAGCGACAGCGCCGATCGCGTAGGACTCGGACCGGCCACACCGTGGCAGGACACATGCACGACCGCCGCCGGCTGACCGCCGCCCGGCAGCACCGCCAGCAGGTCCTCGCAGCTCCCCGGGGCATCCGGCACGCCCTCGGCCGCCACGAACTCGCCGTAGCGCCGGGCGTCCGGGTAGCACGCCGAACGCAACGCCTCCGTCTCGATCTCGGCCCACACCAGGCTGAGCCGCGGGTCGGTGACCAGCACCCTGCGCCCGGTCGCGGGCAGCCGGTCGCGGGCGGCGGCCCGCAGGAACTGCGCCCCGGACGGGGCGTAGCTGAACACCGCGTCCTGACAGGCGTACGAGTAGCCCCCCAGCGGAATGTGCTTGCGCGCCGCATGCCAGGGGACGACGCCGAGCGGCCCACAGGGGATCAGTACGATCCGGGGTGGCCGGCCGAGGGGTTCCAGCGAGTCGAGGACCGGTCCCACGGCAGCGGGCCAGGCCCAGTCGCACAGCTCGCTCAGCGTCGCCTTCCATTCCGTCTCGGCGGCCTCCCGCGCCGCACGCGACGCGTCCGGGGCGGCCGCCTTGCGGGAACGGTCGGCGGCGGCGGCGAGGTAGCGCTCCAGCTGGTGGCTGCCGGGGGAAAGCAACAGAGGCAGGGCGAGCACGGCGGGCTCGGCCCCGCCGGGGCGCAGGATCAGCGCGCGTCCCGGGATGTGGGGGCGGAAGCCCTCGCCGGGGAGCAGGTAGACCAGCGCGTCGGCCCCCGAGGCGGCCAGCGCGGCGGTCAGTGCGGCGGTGTCCGGAGTGCCGAGCAACTCCCGCGCGCCGGTGCCGTTTCCCGCCCCCAGTGCGGCGAGCGCCTTGCGTCGCAGGCTGCTCGGCAGCTCAGCGCCGAGGGCCGAGGTCACGACGGCCGCTCTCCTCGGCCGGAGCGGATCCCCCTCAGCCTGATCCCCCTCAACCGGATCCCACTCGCCCGCGTCCCCCTCAGTCCGAGCCCCCTCGGTCCGATCCCCCTCGCCCGGACCTCCCTGGAGTGGATGCCGTGGTGCCTGCGCCCGCCACCGCTCGGCCAGGTCGGAGTGACCACGGTCCGCCAGCAGCCCGGGCACGCCGTGTGCGGCCGCGGCCGTCTGGAGCACCAGGGCCCGACCCAGCTCCAGCGCCTCCACGGCCTCGGCGGGGCGGCGGTCCTCGGCGCACCGCAGAGCCAGCCACAGCACGTGGCCGGTCGCGGCCCGTGCCACCGACAGGGAGTGTTCGGCCCCGAGTTGAAGGAGGACATCGGCGGCCATCAGCTCCAGGGCCTCGCGGCGAGTGTCCAGACTCGCCTTCCGGTCCTCACTCGCGCGCGGGCCACCGGTCACCGCGCTCATCCAGTGGGCCGCGGACAGCTCCGTCAGAACCTCGACGTTCAACGGCGGGCCATGGCCTTCGGCGGCCAGGGCGCGGACCCGGCTCAGCTCGGCGATACACGGGTCGAGCAGGCTCAGGTCGCTGCGGTGGGTTGTCGCGCGGAGCATGGCCTGGCCGAGGGCGAGCCGCAGCCGGGCTTCGTCCCAGGGCGACGTACGCGATTCCTCGATCACCCGGTGGACCTCCGCGATGGCGCGGTCGATGACCTCTCGGCGAGGGTCGGCCCTGGCCAGCTCGGTCATCAACTGGGCCCGCGTAGCAGGGAAGTACGGTGCGAACAGCGGCGGGACCGTGGCCGGATCGATCTCCACCGCCTCCCGCAGGTACCGGGCGGCGGCACGGAGGTCGGCCTGATCTCCGGTGCGGGCGGCACGTTCGCCGTGGGCCAGGCCCAGCGTGCCGGTGATGACGAAGCGTGTGCCCGCGTCGGGCGCAGGGGAGGCGTACCGGTCGCTCAGCGTCTGGATCAGGTCCTCCGTCGCACGGGCCAGCGCAGCCTGGTCCCGGCTGCGGTGGGCCAGTTGGAACCCGGTGAGGAGGCTGAACAGCGCCTGGACGTCGTCGTGTTCATCGCTGGCAGACAGCCCCTTGGCCATCGACAGCGCGGCCACGCCGTCCTGGAGGCTGCCTCCGAGCCTGGCAGCGGTGGCGACGCGATGGGCGAGGAGGGCGGTCAGGAACCGCCGGGTGGCCGCGGCCGTCTTCCCGTCCGCGGGAAGGGCGTCGATCCACTCCCGCAGCCATGCCACGCTCCGCTCCACGCGCGCGATCTCGCCGTTCGATACCCACAAGTTGTCGATCGAGGTGGACAGGATCAGTTCCAGGCTCAGCTCTCGCCGCCAGGCCGAACGCGCCGCGGGGTCGGGGTCCGGCCGCATCGCGGCCGCGTCCACCTCGCCGAAGTCCAGTGTTTCGGGCATCCGGAGGTTTCCCGCCACCAGCAGGGCCGCATGGAACTTGGCGACGCGGATCCGCTCGGGTGCGTCCGCAGGCAAGGCGTGCAACACCTTTCCGGCCGCCTGCGCCGCGCCGTGGACGCGTCCGACGAGCGACGGGAGATCCTGCCCGCCCGATCTGAGTGCGGCGAGCAGGTCGCGCAGCGGCGTGAACTCCGGCTGGTCCAGGCCCAGAGCCGCCAGTTCCCGGCTGGCGTCCGCCATGGACACCCGGAAATCGTTCACGGTGACGCACATCCATTCCAGCAGGTGCGCGAAACCCACCGCGTCCCGGCGCGCCCAGTCCGCCGCCCCCTGGAGAGCGTCCGCCAGCGCCTCCTCCACGGGCTCCCCACAGGGCAGCGCACTGGCCGGCCCCGCCGCCTCCTCACCGTCGTTGCCCTCCTGAGGCGGGGACGGCGAACTTCCCCCGGGCCGGCCGGGGAGCGAGGACAGCATCGTCGCCACGCTCTCCATGACGGCCACCATGCTCTCCCGCGTCGTCAAGTCCCCGGCGACGATGCGGGCGAGAACGTTCAGGGCCTCGGTCAACTGCTCCCGCAGGGATTCGGCCAGGGCGGGCGGTCCCGAGCCGTCGCGCACCTCCGGAGGAATGCCCGGTGGGATGAGCAGTTCGGCCAGGTTGCCGCGGGCCATCATGGCGAGCCGGTCGTTCAGCGGTCTGGCGCGGTCGGTCCACCGCAGATGGCTCAGGGCGGCCGCCCGCTCCCGCGGATCGGCGTGCGGCCGGCCCTTGAGCTGCGCCTTCATCAACAGCCCGAGCCAGGGCACAACGGCCGCACGTGCCGGGTCCTCCGCTGGCAACAGCTTCTCCACGGTGGCCAGATGCTCGGTCACGAGCCGCAACGCGGCCGACTGTGGATCCTTCCGCGCGTGGGGCCACAGCTCGTGCGCCTGACGGACGGCGACGGCGGCCCAGGCCCGAAGCCCCGCGAGGTCTGACTCGCCGTGGTCCGGCTGCTTCTCTTCGGTCATGCATCCCCCCGGCGACCGACGATCCCAGCCCGCTCCCCCGCAACGGTCCTCGACCGGGCCGGGGCGGTCACTGGCCGAGGACAGGTTAGTGCCCTGGTGGCCTGGCTGGGGTCGGGATACGGTGCCTCGTTCCCCGAAGGACTGGCCAAACTGGCTGCAGACGCGATGGGCGGCGCGGGTGCGGTCAGTCGCTCTTCCGGTAGTTCATGAACCAGTGGGTGTCGAAATAGCGGGCCATCGTGAACGGATGGTGCGGGTCGACGAGGATGCGGCAGACGAACTCCGCGGCCTGGCAGTCGAAGGGGACGTCCTCGTTGTCGAAGGTCCGGACGACGACGGGCCAGCGGTCGGGATCGTCGCCCTCGGTCCTCCAGCAGTACTGGTCCTCGTGCTCCGTGCCGGCCCAGATGAGCAGCCCGTCCTCCCTGAGATGCGTCCACGGCTCCTGGTTCAGGTCCAGGTATGCGTCGAAGGCGCCCACGCCGAACGTTTCGACCATACGCTTGTAGTCGCCCGGGAATGCGGTGCCCAGGCGCGACTCCACCTCGGCCCAGTCCATGTCCGGCCGCTGGGCGGGCTGCGTCCAGCCGGTGATCTGTATGAGCCGCTCCATCCAGTCGACGTCCTCGTCCTCGTCCGGAGCGACCGCCACAGGTTCTGGCACGTCCCTGTGAGCGACCACCAGGACCGGCCGCTCGACCCCTTCGGCATCTCGCGCCGTACCCGTGCCGACCCACTGATCGCCGTACGCCCACGCCTGCATCTTCACGGCCCGGTCCTCGAAGGGGACGAG
This sequence comes from Streptomyces sp. FXJ1.172, assembly GCF_001636945.3. Lineage (NCBI taxonomy): Bacteria > Bacillati > Actinomycetota > Actinomycetes > Kitasatosporales > Streptomycetaceae > Streptomyces > Streptomyces sp. FXJ1.172. Next base: position 1,030,824 of record NZ_CP119133.2, read on the forward strand.
GAGACCGGCGCCGCTGGAATCGTCCACCGTCGGATCGGTGAAACCGTCGAGGACGAGGGTGCGCGGAGCGCCGTACCTGTTGGCGAGCAGGTCGGTCAGACCCTGCGGGTCCAGATCGGTGGACAGGTACATGTAGCCGTCCCCCAGGCCGAGCTGGGCCAGCAGGTCGTCGACGGTCGCTTGCGTGAGTTCCATGGTGGACAGTGAAGCGCAGCGCACTGACAACGGATGTGCTGAGAAACGCATCCCCTGGGGCGGCTGCCGCACGGCGCCTTGGCCGGGGCACACGGCAATCACACTCAGCCAGCGGGAACAGTTTCGCGCAGGAAGCCGGCCAGGAGGTCCGTCACGGCGGCAGGCCGCTCCAGGCTGGGGAGATGGCCGGCCCAGGGCAGTTCGAGGTGCCGGGTGTCGCCGAACAGCGTCGGCAGCTGGGCCGCGATCTCACGAAAATCCGGCAGATCGTGGCTGCCCGAGAGTGCGAGACAGGGCGCTTTGATCGCTGACAGGTCGATCTCCGTCTCGGTCCGCCCAGCTCCGCCAGGGGCGGCCAGTTGCACCTCGAAGGCATGCCGTTGCATCACGCGCACCTTCTCCCGGACAGCCTCCTCGGCGTCCGGCCCCAGCCAGGTGTCCACGTTCAGTTCCACAGCCCCCGCGACATCGCCCGCCTCGAGCAGTGCGTCCTCTCGCTCACCGAACGCGCGGAGTTCGTCGCTGGGTTCATGTCCCGGCAGCCCGGCGCACAGCAGTGCCATGGCGGATACCCGGTCCGGACGGAGTGCGGCGATCTCCACGGCAACTCGTCCGCCGTACGAGGAGGCGATCAGCGCGGCTTGCTCGATGCCGAGGGCGTCCAGCAGGTCCAACACGTCCTCTGCATCGTTGTGGCGCCGGTCCGGCAAAGGAGATTGGCCGAAGCCCCGGAAGTCGCAACGCACGACCCGGTATCCGGCATCAACCAGGGCCGACCACTGCGGATCCCACATCCTTCGGTCACACACCGCGGAGTGCAGCAATACCAGCGCGGGGCCTTCCCCGTTTGCATCGTGAGCGAGAGTCATGGGCAGACCCTAAGCGGCAACCAATAGAAGCACACATGGATTTCACCGTCGGCCGTCTCGCTCACGGGGCAGTTCTCTCAACCCGGTGGGACATGCCCCGTCCCCCGTGAGGCTCAGCGACCTTGACGTCGATGTGCGTCGAACCGACGCAACACCAGCACCAGGCGCCAGATCCCCGCCGCCGCGCCGACAGTGAGCCCTCCCATCAGCGTGGCCCTGCCCGCTGGTTCAGACACACCAAGAAGAAACGCCGGGATCAAGGCGACCGCAAACACGACCGCGGCCAGCAGGGCGCCCGTCACAAGGGCGAAGACGATCTCCACCGTCATGGCGTCCTTCTCCCGGCGCGATTCCCGACCCATGTCCATCACACACGTCTCACACGCCGCCCGTCCGCCTCGTTCACCCGACGGCGACGATCTTCCTCGCGTTGTCGACCCACGTCCGGAAGATGCGAAGCGACAGGTCCAGGTTCTGCTTGTTCGCGTTGATGTACTGCTGTTCGTAGCTCGCCTCCAACGCCTTGTAGAGGCCGACGAGATTGATCTTCTGTTGGCAGCGGGAATCGGCGTAGGCGACCCGCTTTTCTTCCTCACTCGCCGCCGACGACGACGGACGCCGACCCCATCGGGCGTCGTTCTGCGCGCTGAGCGGGTCGGTGTAGCGCAGGCCCCCCTGAGCCATGCAAGCGCTCCAAGTGGCCACGGCCTTTCGCATCCGGCTGTCGTGCAGCGCGGCTCCCTTTGCCTGCGCGCTGAGTAGCCGCGGGTCGGCGGGCAGTTCTGTTGTCGTGCCCTCGACTCTCCGCTCGCCTTCCCGCAGGCACCCGCCACGAGGGATGGAAGCTCCGGTCGCAGTCCGGGAGGCGCTGCCAAGGAAGGCGTGGAGCGCATTCGGTGTGATGTTGGATGCTTTGGATCGAGGGGCGGACGAGGCCTGCTTGACGGTGAGCGTGTTCGGGTACCCGGAATGTCTCACTGTTGTGGGGTCGAGGTAGTCCAACAGGTCGGATTCCTTGCCCTTGTCCGGGTCCGACGTGGTGAGGGTGCTCGTGGTCCAGCTTCGGTATCCGAGGGATCGCATGCAGTCGTGGGCTGCCTCGTCGCTGGCTGACCCGATGAGCGCGATGTCCTTCGTCGACGTCTGATACGCGTCGATGGGCATCGTCAGGTGCTGGCCGCGCTTGCTGATCTGGGGGATCCGCCGGAGCGCCGGCTCGGACACCTGACGCGGTGCGGGAGTGCCGACGAAGGACCCTGGACTCGAGGCGAACGGGTGCTTGAGGTGCGCGGCGGCCGAAGGCTTGCCCGAGCCGGCCGCAGCACTGCCGCAGATGACAATCGTCGCACCCAGTGCCGTGATCAGGCCCGTAGCCGCAGCACGCCTGCCCCTGGGGAATTGATTGAACTGCACCATAACCGTGACTCCTTGTCGTGACGAGGGAACTGCTCTCAGTGCCAGATCGGGTCAACCGATCCGTCGCTCTCCTTCGCCAGGTACACGTTGTAGTACTGCCAGCTCGGATAGAGCATGTCCTGGTACGGATCGCCGCTGCAGCCGGCATGGTTGATCAGCATCCAATTCCCGCTGCCTGTGTTGAGTTCCTTCCACTGCTGCGTCGTGTACGCCGTGTTTCCGCTGCCCAGCGGCCACTGCGTGACGCCTTGGGAGCAGTCGTTGTATGCGGTGAGCGGAAGCCAACTGTTGTAGTTGTATTCCACGTAGTAGTTGTTGCTCAGTTTCTGGTCGTACCAGTACTGCGTATTGCTGCCGTTCCACGGCCACTGGCCGGCCGGAGCGCCGGCGTCGGTGGACGAGTGGTAAATTTCGAGGTAGTAGCCGTTCTGGTCGCTCTTCCAGGTCACCTTTCCGTCCGCATGCGCGGGCGAGGCGGGGATCAGCATCACAGCCGCCGCGATGGGAGCCAGTGCTGCGCGCAGGAGCGAGCGATGTCTCATCGATCATCCTTTCTGCGGTTGTCCGACGTCGTCGGCGTCACGGCGTCACTACAGTGGTTGTTCTGCGGTTGGCGAGACGGACAATGCCCCGGCAAACGCGGAGGTCAGTGAGCGTACGGGTTCCCGAACTCGGCACTCGTGTCGCAGAATGCTCCGGTTTTCGGCCGTGCGTCCGGTGCCGAAGGAACGGGAACGACCTCGAAGTTCCACGGATTGCCGCCGGCACCTCGTCCCGCGATGTCGCACCAGCCGTAGGGATCGCCATTGACGCTGGTCACGCCGGGGATGTTGGCGAATTCGGCGAAGTTTCCCTTGTGTACGTACGTCGTGCCCGGGCCGCCCGCATTGTCGATCATGTGATCGTCGAAGTACAGGTAGAGGTTGGGCATGTAGCTTTGATCGGCGATGGTGCGCCGGGGCGTCTCGTCGGCATTGTCGACGACTGCGGCGCTCGCGATCGTGCCGTCGGCACATACTTTGGCGTGGATCTGCTGCCAGATCGGTGGTGCCTTGAGGAACAATGTGCCGCCGAGAGTGGCCTGGGAGAAGAAGAAGTTGTTCAGCTCGGCTGCCATGTCGGCGACGGGCGGTGCCACGCGCGCGTCACTCCGCAATGTACTGACCCATGCACTCACCGACTGCGCGACCGGTGTCTGGGCAGCCAGCGGGCGCCAGCCGATCGACCCGCCCATGATTGTCCGAACGAGGACACAGCTCTGGTCACTTGAGACGCTGGGCTCGTCGGCGTGCCACACGTAATCACGGCCCGGGGCCTGCCTCGACGAGAGGGGGTCGACGTGAGTGGAGTCCCCGCTGAAGAAGTTGGCGTCCGTCTCGTTGTAGGAGAGATTCGGTGCGGTGATGCCGTAGTCGGTCTGCACCGCCTGCATGAAGTCGCCGACGAAGTCCGGTATGTGAGTGGTGCCGGTGCGTTCCCGGAAGTGCAGGTCTTCTGAGCCGGGGACTATTTTCCCGCCGGCGATCACGAAGCTGACGTCCAGGTGTGACTTGATCTTGTAGGAGAGGTCGTCGGAAAAGGTGGATGAGGTGAGAGTTGTGGGCGGTGGCACATCGGTGTTGGAGTAACCCAGCCACTTCGGCTCGGTCATGCTGGTACTGGAGTGTCCTGAGGTACTCGTGCCTGCTGCGGTGGCGTCGTCCGCCCACTTCTTGCCGATGTTCCATACGTCCTGCGGCACGCACGAGTTGCTCAGCACGGGGCCGGCGGCGAGTGTGCCGGTCGGGCAGACCGGATAGGAAGCGACGCCGCTGTGCACGCCGGTGCCGGTGTTCCAGTCCGGCCCGTAGCTCCCGTACTCGACCGCCCAGTCGTGAAGTGTGGTCATCGTGCGGCTCGGTGTCGTGAAGCTCGACGGCACGTTCGTGTTGAGGTCTTGGTTCCAGTCGAACAGCGATACGGCATCGAGGGTGTGGCTGACCAGTGTGCCGTCGATCGGCACGAACGCGATGGCGTCGAAGGCGACGTCATGAGCCGACAGGGCCCCGTCGTCGGTCGTGTTGGTCAAGGACACCGTGGCGTTGCTGCCGAGGGAGAAGAACCCGATGCCTGCCCACTGGTCCTGCTGCTGGTACTGGTCGACCGTTCGGTCGTGGGTGGTGCCGTCGGCTGCGGTGACCACGTAGTGCGCTGAACGTGTCGTGCCGCCGGTGCTCGGGACATGCGCCAGCACGTGGTAGACCTTCGTCGGCAGTGAGATCGTCCAGGTGCCGGTCACCTTGTGCGCGGTGTCCGACGCAGCGTAGTTGTGCGTGAAGAACAGGTGCCCGCCGAACCCGGCGCCGAGTTGGTGAGTGTCGATTTCCGAGATCGGATAGCCCGCCGAGTCTTTGCCCTGGGTGAGCGTGAAGGAGCCTTTGGAGGTCCAGTCGGCCGGCTCGCAGCCCACGACGTTGTACTCGCTCGGCAGGTCATCGACGATGTAGGTGTTCGACGGCAGGGACGACGAGCAGTCCGGCGGATGCGGATTGTCGCTCGCGGGCTCGGGTGACCCGACGGTGCCGTAGGTGAAGGTGCCGATATTGCACTTGCTGCTGCAGTCCGTCCAGCTCACCGCCCAGTTCCACCAGCAGTGGTACCGATAGGCAGGGTCGGTGGACAGTCCGCAGTGGTCCGGATTGGAGAGGCTGCAGTGGTCCGCTGCGGTACAGAACGTCGGGAACGGCGGGATCGCCGGGTCGGTGGAGATTCCGGTGTAGGACGGGTTGCCCTTGTAGTCCAGGATCGGTGTTCTGGCCCAGCCGAGGATCTTTTCCTGGTAGGGCCAGTCGGCCGGGTGCGCCGCGTCGGCATACGAGGCTTTGAGGAAGATGTCCCGGTTCGGTTTGTAGTCGGTGTTCTCCGGGTTGTTGGTCCACCCGAGTCCCGAGTTTCCGGCGCCGTCAGCGGTGTGGATGCCGGAGTTGTAGGCCCACAGCGCCATGTACCAGTTTTCGACGTAGCGCGGATCGCCGCCGTTCGCGCGGATACCCAGATCGTAGAGCTGGTTCCACTTGTCGGTGAGGATCTGGATGGAGGCGGCGATATTCTCGGCGTAGTCCACGGCGATCTTCGCCTGAGTGGCGGCCGAATACTGTGTGTCGCCCACGTGCATTCCCGTGGTGATCTGCCCGAGCCCGTAACCGCAGTCGGCGTTCGGATAGTTGATCACGTTGAAGTTGCCGGCACCACCGTAGTAGTCGGCGACGAGGGGGTTACCGGCGACGCCGGGGAGCGCGTGCCATGACGCCTGGTCGTTGGCGCTCTCCTGAGCGAAGATGGCCAGCTCGATCTGTGGCGGCACGACGGTGCCGCTGGATCCGTGGATGGACGGCGGGGGAAGGTCGTCGCTCGGGTTGTACGCGCTCAGACCCATGTCCGCGTAGTCATCGGGACGCGTGGGCAGGCCGCTGCGGACCGCCTGGTCAACACCCCACTCGATCTGGTGCGCGACAGGTTGCCGCACCTGCCGCCGTGGATCATTGCGAGGCACGGCGCACAGCGGCGGTGTGGTCGGACTGTTCGTCGCGGCTCTGGGCGTGGCCGAGCGGCTGGTACCGGGCAGCACATCGAGCGGTGTGGGGAGCGCCCGGCTGGCCGGCGCCGCGCTGTCGGGCGCCGGGGTGTCCAGTGCTCGGCCACTGACGCTGGACACGAGCGTCGGCAGGCTGTGCGGAACTCTGCCGCGCGTCTTGGTCACCGATGTCCGCTTGTCCGGGAAACCCACCGCGTGTCCCTGCCGGGACATGACGTCGGGGATCGAGCGGGCCTGGACCCGGTGCAGTGCGGCGCCGGACGTGGTGGTCTTCGTGGCCCCGCTCAGCAGATTGTGCCCCCTTGACCCCGGGAAGACAGCGAGGACCGTACGGGCGCCGGATGCCACGAGAGTGGCCTTCCCGCCTGTGAGGTGCCAAGCCTGGCTGGTCGTTCGGAAGTCGGTGGTGAGGTAGTCGAAGCCTCCGTCCGACGCCGGCATCAGGTCGTAAGCAGGGCCTGGGGTCCGTACCAGCGGGGTCGGACGGGAATGCCTGTCGATGCGGACGACCTCCGCGCCGTGGGCGGCCACGATGTCGCCCTGCGCGAGTGGCACCGCCGATGTGTACTGACCGGCGAGCGTGTGGCGGGCCGAGATCCTGCCTGTTGCCAGGTTCACGGTGAGGAGTTCGGTGCGTTCCTGGTCCGTTCCCAGGTAGCGTGCCAGCACACCCGTGTCGCCGGTGCCGCATCCGGGGGTGTGGTAGTACATCGCCACGCCCGCGGTGACCGGCCGGACTTTCCCTGTGCGCAAGTCGATGGTGTAGGCGAGGGCGCCGCGGTCGAGCATCACAGGCCGGTTGGTGGCGAGGGTCGGCTCGATGGTGGCGAGCAGGTACCGGTCTGTCCCGGACGTGCAGGCATAGCCTGTCCAGGAGGCCGTGTCGACGCCGGCCGGGGCAATGGTGGCGAGCGGTCGCCATGCGAAGCCCTCGGACTCCCGCCCGATGTAGTAGTGCATGCCTGTGGCGTCGCCGACGCTGCTGACGATGAAGTCGCTACTGCGGTACCAGCCGTCACCGAGCTGCGCGGTCAGTTGTGCGGCGCGGTCCGCACGCGTGGGGGCTTTCGCAGGGACGCCGCCCGCCTGGCGGCCGGTGGCCGCTGCGGCGGGGAGGGTCACCGCCAGTCCGATGACCACCAGCATCGCTGTCACCAGCGCCGTCAGGCCTCGCCGGAAGCGACGGGTTTCGGCACGGGCAGATCGGAGGGCACGTCTGGGCAGCCGCAACGGCCCCGCCCGACGTACACAGATGTGTGCAGTCATCTTCACCGTCCATCTCCGGCCAGCGGTTACCTTCGGTCGTCCAGGCCACAGGACCAGGCTCCTTCGGGCGCGCCGTGGCCACGGAAGGGTCCGCAGGTGTCTGCCTTCCGCTCACGCCCAAAGCCGGGCTGAAGGGCCCAGTGTGGTCCGAGGGACGATGGCAGCGCATTGACAATGCGCGCACAGAGCTTGACGGGGCGTGCACATCGGGGCCGAAGTCCGTCCCGGACCGGTGGCCGGCGCCCTCGGGCACCCACCCCTCGCACCCGGAGGTGAACTCCCTCTTCGAGCAGATGGGCGGAGTGCTCCCCGTTCCGGACGAGGCCTAGGCAAAGGGACACGCGGTCGCCCGCAGTTCACCGCGCATGCGGGCGTGTTGGCGGGAATCCCGGCGTTCGTGAGTGTCCGACGCTCGGCGCGGACCCTGCCTGTCAGTGGTGCCCCGTACGGTCCTCACATGGGTATCACCTCGGCCTGGTCCATCAGCGCCCACGACGACGGCTTCATCAGCACTCTGGCTCCGCGGCTGCTCCCGCTGATCGCCGCGGAGCGGGACGGCCCGTTCGCAAGAGAACGCTGGGACCGCTGGTGTCGGGAGCCGCTGCCGGACTTCCGGACTTGGTGGAGGCCGTTCGGCCAGTCCTGCCGTAGGGAGGCGGATGCGCTGAACTCCTTCCACGAGCTGACCGCTTCCGGCGAGCACATGCAGAAGATGTACGACGGCCTGTCCCCCGACGACGACTTCTCACTGCTCACGGACGTGTGGGATCTGGTGACCGGCGCGGAGGAGATCTTCGTTTCGGTCCAGAGCAAGGAGTTCGCGCTGAGATCCTTCTTTCATGCCATAGGCCCCGACCGCGCCGCCCTCCTGCCCGGCTGGTGCGGCAACTTCCTGCTCACCTCCGCCGAGGTGCGCGAGACGCTGCCCGCTGTCGAGCGGGCACTGGGCTTCACCCCGAAAGAACGCGCGGAGGCCGAGGACCAGGACTGGCTGAGCTACCACGCCGATGAGGAGAGCGTCCTGGACGGGCCGCTGCGGATGTGGCGGCAGGCCGCGGCGGACGCACGTGGCCTGTGCGGGGTGTCCGTGACCATCTACTGAGCAGGATCGGGCGGACGACGGCCGAAGTCACTCCGCGCGCCACCGGACTCGTACTCCCCCGCGAGATGATCCTCCTCAGTACCCCCTCCGCGACCACTCCCCACCTGTGTCTGCGCCGTGCGTGAGCTGGACGTGACCCGCCCGGCGGGCCGGCCCCCGCGGCTCTCGCCCCGGGAACCGGCCCGCCGTCACCAGTGTCCGACGGGTCGTCTCACTGCCCGAAGCCGTAGGCGAACAGGTGGTCGGTGCCCGTCGAGCCCGTCACGGGAAGGGTGATCGACGCCACCTGCTTGGACGCGTCCAGCGGGACCTTCGTGGCGAAGACATAGGTCTTCACGCCGTCGCGGCCCCCGCTGCCGGTGTTCCGGTAGCCCGTCGTGACGGCCGTGGTGTCCCCCGCGACCGGCTTGCTCGAACCGGCGTTGAGCGTCCAGTCCGAGAAGCCGACCGTCGCCTTCGACGTGGTGCCGTCGGTGTAGGTGACAGTCATCGTGCCCGAGACCCCGCTGCCGTCGGTCGGTGCGTTGGCCGCCGTGCCCAGCAGGCCCAGCGACGCACCCGACGTGCCGGCCGGCATCGGGATGGTCTGGCCGGCCATCTCCAGGTTGTCCAGGTGACCGGACGTCACTGTCGGCCAGGTGTAGGAGATGCCGTCGACCGTGACGGTGGAGCCACTGGTGACGCCGGCCGCCGCCAGCGCGTTCTGCGAGAACGCCCAGCCGCCGCTGTCGAAGCCGCCCGAGAAGCTCGTGCCGTCGGGGTAGATGCCTTCGTTGGTGTCGTAGGGCCACAGCTCGCCGGCCTTGGCCACGGCCACCCGGAGGGCCGCCCCGCTGAGTGCCGCCCCGGTGCTGTGGTCGGTCAGGGAGAAGGTGACCGGGAACGTTCCTTCGCTCCCGCCCGCTGTCACATGGACTTTCGCCTCGGCGCTTCCCGAGGCGGGCACCTGCACCGAGCCGGACGTGGCATCGAGCGTGACGCCGGAGGGCACCGTCGCCTTCCAGTCCACGGTGACGTCCTTGCCGCCGAGGTTGGTCAGGTCGAGCGTGGCGTCACCGGAAGCGCCCGGCTGGAGCACCAGGCCGTCGCTGGAGGGGCCGGTGGCGGCCAGGACGCGGTCGCCGCCCGTGGTGTCCGACGGCGGCACCGCCGACGCGTCGGAGGCCCACGACTTGTTCGGCTGCGTGCCGAGGCTGAAGTCGACCGTGCCCGCGCCCTTGAACTGCTGGTACGTCAGCCAGGAGGTCTTCCACTCCTTGCCCTTGACGTCCAGGGACTGCACGTAGGGCGCATCAGGTGCCGCCTGCGGCGCGTTGATCTGCACCGTCTTTCCGCCCGCGAAGGTCACCTTGGCCACCGGGAACGCCGGGCTGCCGAGCGCCAGGGTGTCCGTGCCCGGGGGCACGGGGTACATGCCCAGCTCGGACCAGACGTACCAGGAACTCATCGCGCCGAGGTCGTCGTTGCCGAACGAGCCGACCGGCGCGTTGAAGTACAGCTTCTGCTGGGCCTCGCGGACGGCCTGCTGGGTCTTCCACGGCTGGCCCGTGTAGTTGTACTCCCAGGGGATCTCCACGCTCGGCTCATTGCTCAGATTGGCGTTGGTGTTGCCGGGGTCGGTGATGTTGTCGAGCAGGCTGTCCAGGAAGGACGAGTACGCCTTGTCGCCGCCGCGCGCCTGGATGAGCTGCCGCAGGTTGAACGGGACCATCGGCGTGTACTGGGCCGACGTGCCCTCCACGAATCCGTTGGAGGTTCCGGGGGTGAAACCGCCCGCGAACTGACCGTCCTTGTTCTTCGCCTGCAGGTAACCGGTCTGCGGGTTGAAGACGTTCATCCAGTCCTGGGCACGGGTGGCGAACTTCTGGTAGACATCCGTCCTGCCCAGCGACTTCGCGAAGGCGGCGACAGCGTAGTCGGCGGAGTCGTACTCCAGCTGTGTGGAGACCGGGCCGTAGAAGTTGCAGCAGCCGTAGTCGTTCTCGTCCAGCGGGAGGTAGCCCTTGGTGTCCCGCACCGACTCGCCGGGGCGGTCGTTGTTCGGGACGGTGGCCTCGTGCTGCAGGGCGGCGAGCGCCTTGTCCGTGTCGAAGCTCCGGGCCCCGAAGGCGTACGCGTCGGCGATGATGCCGGCGGCCGGGTCACCGACCATGACGTAGCTCTCACCGTTGTTCGAGGCCCACTTGGGCAGCAGGCCCGTCTGGTCGTAACCGTTGAGCATCGAGGTGACGACGTCACTGGTGACCTTGGGCTCGGCCATCGCCATCAGCTGGGTCTGGGAACGGTAGGTGTCCCAGCCCGAGTAGTTGGCGTACTGGGCCTGCTGGCCCTTGGCCAGCTTGTGGATCTGGTTGTCCATGCCCATGTACTGGCCGTTGTCGTCCGAGAAGACGTTCGGGTGCAGCAGTGCGTGGTACAGCGCGGTGTAGAACTGCACCTGCTGGTCCGAGGAACCGCCGCCGATCTGGATCTTGTTCAGCACCGTGTTCCAGGCGTCGTGGTTCGCCTGCTCGACGGCGTCCAGGTTCCAGTTCCTGATCTCGGTGGAGAGGTTGTCGGCCGCGCCCGCGTCACTGGTGTAGGAGATGCCGACCTTTGCCTTCACCGTCGGGTTGGACGAGGTGTCGAAGGTCAGGTACATCCCGTTCGCGCCCGTCGTGGGGGGCTCGGCGGCCTTGCTCGCGGCCGTCTTGCCCGCGGCCGGCGTCCCTGGCGTCGCGCCGGCGCTCGCGGCCGGGGACGGGGACGGGGTGCCGGAGGACCTGCTGGCGCTCCCGTGCAGAGTCGGGGACGGGGCCGCGGGAACGGTGAAGTGCCTTTCCTTCAGCGGCTTTGACGGATGTGCCTGCGGGTTCTGCCGGGCTCTGCCCGCTTTCAGTGACGTCGCGTCGCGGTTGATGGTGCTGCCGACCCACGTGCCGCTCGTGGTGAACGGCTGGTCGAACTTGATGTCGAAGTGCAGCGTGTAGCGGTTGTTCGCGCCACAGAAGTGACCGCTGTCGATCGAGCCGCTGATCTCCTGCTTGTTCACCACCTGGACGCGGGTGCCGTCCACCTGTGTAGCGCCGCCGCTCAGCTTGAACAGCAGGTTCGCCTGCTGGCCCGCGGGGAAGGTGAAGGAGCCCAGGCCGGCACGGGTGGTGTCGCTCAGCTGCGTCGTGACCCCGCCCGCATCGGTGACTTTGTAGCGCCCGACGCCGGTCTGCTCGTCGTTGTGATTGAAACCGACCGATGTGTTGCCGAGGTCGCCCGACAGCGTGCCGGTCACCGGCAGGATGGGCAGGTCGCCGGCCACGCCGCAGCCGGGTCCGGAGACGTGGGTGAGGCTGAAGCCGGAAATCTTGCCGTCGTTGTATTCGTAGCCGCCGCCGGACGGGCGGTCGGGCGTCGTGTCGGGACCCCACTGCACCATGCCGGCCGGCATATCGGGGCCCGGGAAGGTGTCCACCTCCCCGGAGGTACCGATGAGGGGGTTGACGAGGGACGCGGGATCTTTCACCAAGGCCGGTGCCGCCGCACTCGCGGCATAGGCGTTCCCGATCGCTGGGAGCGGGAGTGCGGCGATACTCAGGACAGAGATCACGGCCAGGCGTTGACTAAGTCTTTTTCGGTTACGTGGCGCAGCTGAACGTCGGGGTCGGACCATCGGTTGCCTCCGCAGCGGTTCGTGCCTCGCACAGGTGCTGACGTGCCGAAGGGCGGGGACGTCAGTGGCAGGCAACGGTGCCGGTCGCCTCGGAAACGGCCTGACAACGTTGCCATACACGAGTGTCGAGTGAAACGTGTGGGGTTACGGCATGTCAACGAGGCCAACAGCAGTTTCTGAGCGCGAAGTTTGCAGTCGACGCCTTCGGCATCACCACGCTGCTGCGACAGGCCGATGATCCCGCCCCCTGACGAATCAGGGGTCAACTCCGGCCCTACTGCACACGGTCCCCTGCGGTCGAGGAAAGAGAGTCGCCACCCTTGGACAGACCGGGCCAAACCAGCCCGCAGCCGGGCCGAGTTGTGGATGCCTCGACGGAAGACCCCCGGCTCGCGCCATCGCCATGGCCGTTCAACACCGGATCGGGTGCGAAGGACAACTGCCCGGCCGGGAAGGTCTTCTGCGTCGCAAAAGCGACGGCCAACGACACGGGGGCAGTTGGTGATCTGCACCGGCAGAGCCCATCGGACCATGCCGGCTACGACGTGCCGGATGCCGCTACAGACCGGTACATCCGGGTGGCCGTCCACCTGCTCGACGGAGGCTGTACGGACGGCCGGTAGCACGCACGCCACCGTCCAGTGCACCGGGCGCCGACGACTGGTACGCCCTCACCGGCAGCAATCCGCCCCCTCCCGGACGGTGCCTCCCGGACGGCGCGCCCCGCCACCTCAGCCGACGTGAAGGATACGAAAGCGATCAGGGTCCGCCGGATCTCGATCAACGACCTGGATCGGCGCCCAAGCCCATTGCCAGACGCTGATGCCTGGCGTGCGGGAGAACTGGATCTTCCCGCGGGTACCTTCGACGACAACGCGCGGCCAGGATTCGGCAGTGCGCGCCCGGTCCACGCCGTGAGAACGCAGCACTTCGGCGAGTACGGCGACCGTGTCGTAGCCCTCGAAGGCGACGAAGGAAGGCGTTTCGGCCAGCCGCTCGCGCAGAGACGTCTCGACTCGTGCACCAAGTGGGCTGAGGCGCTCGGGCAGGTAGCGCAGGAACGGGATCGCGGCGCTGTCGTCACCCAGCAACGTCGCCCATTCGGCGAACTCCGGTTGCCCGGCCGGAGCACCAATCATGATCTCGGCGAGGCGCTGGTCGCGGCGGACGGACTTGACGATCGACACTGCCGGCTCCGGGTGGCCCACCAGCAGAAGGAGCGCGGTCGCGCGATGGCCGACGAGCGCGTCGCACACGGCCGTGGGGGAGAGTGTGCGCATGTCGAGTTCGATGACGGTCCCGCCGCGTGGAGCGAGGTGGTCCCGCAGAATGCGGGCCCCAGATGCCCAGTAGACGCTCGGCTGGGCTGCTACGACGATCCGGCTGTGGCCCGCGCCGAGGAGGAAGTCTGCGTAGGTCTGCCAGCCACGGGACTGCGCCGGGGCGAGGCGCGCGACCCATTCCGTCGGCTGTTCGGTGAGCGCGTCGAGAACAGCCGACGAGCACAGGAACGGCAGGCCGAGGGCGTCGGCCCGGCCTGCAGCGGCGCGAGCGACGACGCTGTGATACTCCCCCGCCAAGGCAGCCACGCCCAGGCGAGCCAATTCATCTACGGCCGCCGCGGCCCTCTGTGGATCAGCCGCGGTGTCTCGGACCACCAGCTCGAGTGGTCTTCCGACGATCCCGCCGGTGTCATTGACTTCGCGAACGGCCAGCTCGAGTCCAGCGAGCAAGTGGTGGCCCGCCTCGACCCAGCCAGGCCGCGTCAGTGGAACGAGAGCGCCGATCTGGACGGATGATCCGTCAGTCCGCGCCGCCGCAGGCGACAAGGGTGGCGTATTCATGCGTTGGCGTCTCCCGTGGGACGATTCGGCCGCGGTCTGCCCGGATCGCAGAGTGGCGAGGCCCGGTGGTACGCGTTCATCCCATCACACTCACATCAGGGCCAACGGTGTGACACCGGCCTGGTGCCGAATGGTACGAGGCCCTGCATGCAGAACGGCGCCTGCCGACCAGGCGTGCGGACGCCCGGCCGGATGCAACCGTACTCGAGGTGGCCGGCCCAGTGTCGGACGGCGGGCCGCCCCTGGGCGAACCGGGGACGGCCCCGTCGGGGTCAGGCGCGGCAACGCAGCATCGTCAGCGGGGGGTTGGCGACGTAGTCGTCCCAGAACTCCTTGCCGTACTCGCGCACGCCGGCGGCAGAGACCTCCAGGGGAACCCAGGTGATCTCGTTGAATCCGGCCGCCCGCAGACACTTCTCGTAGACCTCACGGCAGGGCGGGTTCGCGACGAACGAGATCGGCGGGTCGAGGAGCGCGGTGATCCTCACGCGCGGACCGATCTCGGATTCCTCGCCCGTCGATTCGCACAGGAAACCGTACTTGGCCAGGGACGGCCCGTCGAGACGAAAGTCCGGGTTCTGCGCGAAGACGAAGAACTCGGCCCCGTCCACGAGGCTGCGGTGGATATTGCTGCACATCCGCTCGATGGTGGCGATGTCCTCGGCGTAGTTGAACAGCTGGACCGCAACCCCGATGTCGAAGCGCTGCTCAAAGGTGCGCAACTCGGCGACGTCGCCGACCTCGTAGTGCACGCCCAGGGGGTCGCGGTCCTCCAGGGCCTGGGCCGCGGCGACCATCGCGCCGGAGATGTCGACGCCGAGGACGTGGGATGCGCCGCGGCGCTTGAACTCCCGGCTGTAGAAGCCGGTTCCGGAGGCCAGGTCGAGGATCGACTTGCCGTTCACGTCGCCGACGAGGGCGAGGAAGCCGGGCACTTCCGCGTAGCGCGTGATCGGGAGGGTCTTGAAGCCCTCGAACGCCTCGCCGATCCCGTCGTAAAGCTGTCCGCTCATCGTGCTGTTCCCCCATTTCCTCGGCGTCGGCCTTCGGAACAGGCCGACGCTTCTGGCGGGAAGTCTCCCCTTCGTCGGCGGAGCGTCGTACTGGCAAAAGCCACAAATATGGCGTGGCTGTTTGGTGTTCACATTGGACGACTTGGGCGATCGGCGGCCCGGCGCTGGAGGCGTCGGAGACGTCGGCACCGATAGGACGACTTTCCTCAAGGACCCTTCACTTACTGATCTTGTTCAGGATGCGGTCGCCGGACGAGCACCGCTCCATGAGGTGGCGGTTGCGGCGCCGGCCTCTGCCGGCGCCGCAACCTGTGAGGGGCGCGGCTATGCGCCACGCAGGAACCCGTCCCCGTGCGCGGCGATGTGAGCCTCCAGGGCGGTGAGTGCGTCCTGGGTGGTCTGCGGCGTGCCTGATCCACGCCGTTCTGCGTAGTAGGCCGCACCGAGCTTCTTCAGCAGCTCGCCCCCGGCGCGCTGTGCCTGTACCTCCTCCACCTTCTCCTTGCCCTGCGCGAGTGCCTGCTGGGCCTGTTCCTTGGCCCGGTCGAAAAATCCAGTCATGCCAACCTCCCTTGTGGTTCTTTCAGTGGCTACCCCAGCTCAGTCAACATGATCTGCCGACGGCGCACGCGATCTCGGGTTGGGGTTCAACTCGCAACCACCGACAGTCCCCGCGCTCAGATCGGCGAGGCCGGCGTCACGTCTGCCGCGGTCGCCGGGGCAGGCTTCGTCACGGGCGACGGAGCCTGACGGCCAGGAAGTGGGGCTCTCGGTGAGTCTTGTCATATCGGCGGAGATCGACCAGCCGGGCCTCCTGGGTGGCGCGCGGTTCCGTCAGCTCTTCCAGCACGAATCCCGCACCGAGTAGTTCGCCGAGGAACTGCTCCAGCGTCATCCGCCAGTAGCTGATTACGAATCCATCGCCGAAGGGAAGCTCCACCCGCTCACCGGCGAAGTAGGAACCGCCGAAGTAGGTCCAATCGCTGGTGGGGTGGGTGGTGGAGACGAGGAGTGTTCCGCCTGGCCGCAGAACGCGACGGAGTTCTGCGAGCAGCTGGCCACGCGCGTCGATGTGGTGATAGACGAGGGCCATCACGGCCAGGTCGAACGACTCGTCTGCCAAGAAGGACAGCGGCGCCTCCAGGTCGTGGTGGTGCAGGACGGCTCTGTCTTCGAGCCGCTCCTGCGCGGCCCGCAACAGGGATTCGCTGCCCTCGACGCCGACCACGTGCCCCGCCCCCCTCCGCAGCAGTTCGGCGGAGTAGTGTCCGGCCCCGCATCCGAGATCCAAGACGCGCAGGCCGCTCACGTCACCGGCGAGTCTGAGCATGGCCGGCCGGTCGGTGTGGGCGTTGTAGGCGCTGTTCGTGGCCTGGAGAGCGAACTGCCTGCCCATCTCGCCGTGATATGCGGTATCAGCTGTCATCGAAGAATCCTCGCAGCAGCCATGGCTGCCGACCACGCAATCTGGAGCAGGGCCACGGGCCGGTCGGACCGGCCGGCAGTGGGCCAGGGATCAGCAGCCGCGGCTGCGGTGCGGCTTGGCGACAACGCCCGGCTGGAGTTCCTGATCGACGCTTAGGAGGCCCGCTTCAAGGGGCCGTAGAGCACGGGGAGTTGAATCGGTGCCCTGCGATCTCCCCTCGTGTAGCCGCCGGCCGGCGCTCGTCCGGCCCATGCTCGCCCGCGGCATCCGTGTCAACAGGTGTCCACGAGCTGTTCGATCTGGTCGGCGAGGCGGCGGTCGGGGTGGTGGAACTCACCGGCGGCTTCCTCGACCCTGAGACGGTCCACCGCTTTGCGCAGGACACCGCAGGTGTCGAAGTTGAGATGCATCCATACCGGCGGCGGGACGAAGGCGTCTCCCCCGGGGCCCAGAGCGAGGTGCTGGTGCCACCAGTGGCCGGCGTCCCTGAGGTCGCCCCTGCGTGTGTGGAACAGGTACAGGCAGTATCCGGCGGTCGCGTTGCCCGCTCCCGCAGCGAACTGCCACCACCACAGGGCCCCATCGTGTTTCCCGGCGAGATCGAGCAGGCAGCCGAAGTGCAGGGCGCCTTCGGAGTCGACGGGGCTGTCGGCGATCCGGGCCAGGTGCTCGGAGACCTCGTCGCCACACAGCAGTTCCCGGCACACTGCCTGCAGGATGAGGCCGGCGCGCTCGAGTCTGACCGGGTGGTGGCGCAACGGGGTGGGCCGTTCGCCGAACATGAGGGCTGCGGCTACATCCCGGACGATCTCTTGTTTGAGGTACTCCAGTTCCGCATCGGTGACCGTGTCGCCGACGGCCGCCTGGGCGAGGACGTGGTCCAGCTTGCGCGGCACGGCTACTCCTTGTCCTCGTCGTCCAGGGCGATGCCGAGCTTGGCGGCGATGTGCCTGCGGGCCGAGCGCCGGTGTGTGCGGACGGTGGCCGCGGTGATGCCCATGATGTCGGCGACACGGCTGGAGGGATAGCCCAGGACGTAGTGCAGGATGACCACGTCGAACTGCCGGATCGGCAGGGCGGCTATGGCCGTGTAGAGGCCGAGCGGGGATTCCGCGGCGGCCAGCTGCGAGCGCATCATCCCCAAGGTGGCTCGCACCGCGTCATGGACGGCCGTGGTGCGGTCGTTCGCCGACGCACTGGTGCTGCAGCCGTCGGTGGTGGGGACGATCGCCATCCGGGCGTGGGTCTCCACCCGCAGCTTCAGCGCCCGCCACGCATACGCTTCCGGGCCGCCCTTCTGGAACAGGACCGCGTCCCAGTTCTGCGCCAGATGGGTGTAGAGCGTGCGGACGACTGCCTTTGCGGCCTCCTTGTCGCCCAGAACGGTAGCGGCGTACTCCACCTGCGGCCGGGCGTACCTGCGGTAGAAGGCGTCCAGGGTCGCCGGCATCTCGTACTGGATGCCCTGCAGTCCGTCCAGTTCGTTCAACGAGGCGCCCAGCCGGTGGTGGCCGCTGTTCTCCGTGCCGGTCATCGGCCGAGCCTCCGCACACCGGGAAGGAACCACGACAGACCGGTCGGCCCGGGCACCGACCTGCTCCAGGCAGGCGTTCTCGTCCTCGCATCGGGGAGGAGGTCACGCGCAGCGGTGGCCACCACCAGCAGCGCGAGGAGATCATTCACGGTCACAGGAGCTGAGTCCTTCCTGCCGACACAGCGTCAACCCGCTGGGTGCAGACGGCAGATCACGCTGGAGGACACCACGGCGGGCCCTCGATTGGCAGCATCGCGGACACAGGGGCCCAAACGCGCATGACCACCGCGATCAATTACTGACCCAAAGTGATCACGTCATCATTCACAGAGAAACACCCATCCGGGAAGCTACTTCTCGGTCCCCCAGTACGACGTGCAGGGACGCCCCGGCAAGGCCGCATGACGAGCCGCCGTACGGCACCACACGTTCCGCTCCGCGCAAGGGAGTTGTGGCGCACACCACAACACGGCGCAGCACAGCACACGGGTGCGGTGACGCGACGTCGACGGCGGCATCGCCTCCTCGGACCCGGCGCGGCGGGATGGCGCGGTGCCACATCGGTGTGGACGTCCCGCAGGCGGTACCACGCGGAGGACGGCGACGAGGTCACCGCCGCCGCCAGGGCGCCGGGTCCGGACGGAGGGAAGGCGGGCTCCGGTGCGGTCACCGATCGGGTGTCGTCCTCCCTCTGACCGGCCGTGGGTGCCCCGACCGTCCCGGTCGGGGCACCCACGTGTGGCTCCACGCCAGCGCGGGTCGCCTCTCAGTAGCGGATGACGGCCGGCCGTTCGGCGGGCGCGTGCGGCGCACGGGTGACGCCGCTCGGCGTCATGGAGAAGAAGCCGCCGGACAGCGGTCCGGGCGCGTAGCCGCCGCTGGCGAGCGCCTGCGGATGCGTCGCGTCGAACGGCTGGCCGTCCACCGTCACACCGGAGAAGTCCAGTTTGCTGAAGGACGGATAGCTCTGGGTGGGGGACTCGATGACCGCTTCGGCGCTGGCGTTGTACGCGCCGAGGTTCCGGTCGGCGTGTTCGGTCCAGCGCCTGGTGTTGTCGGTGAGCGTCAGCGTGTAACTGCCGCCGCCGTTGGAGACCACTGAGGCGGTGATGCTGTCGCCCTCGGAGACCGGGTCGTTCCAGTACACCGGGGCGGCGGGGTACATCTCGTACCAGGCGGAGAAGACCGGCGATCCGCTCGAGCAGTCGGCCTGCACACCGGCCTGTTCCACCGTCTGCGAACCGTAGCCGTCCAGGCCGATCCAGGGGGCGAACAGGTCGTTGCGGCTGGTGCAGGTGACATGTGGTTCGGTCCAGGAGCCGGTGATGGTGCCGAAGCTTCCGGTGGCGACGTAACCGCCCCAGTTACTGTCCTGGAATCCTCCCGCATGCGGGCCGAAGCCCGTACTGGCGGCGGCCGCTGACGATCCGGCGTACGCCGGGACGAGAGCGGCGGCGGCGAGCAGCAGACCCGCGGCTGCCGCTCGGCCGGTGAAACGATTGCGTCTGGTTCCTGCATTCGTGCCCATGTACCGGTCTCCTGTGGGGGATGGAGTCGATGTTCGGGGGCCTGTCAGACCGGGGTTCATCGTGGGTGGGGCCTGCGTGAAACTCAAGAATCACGCGCCAACCGTCACCCTCCATGCCGCCAACCGTGACTCGTCATGGCGAGAACATGACACCAGCGGGCAGGTGGATCGCCGAATGCCAGGAGTCCCGGCAGCGTCCCGCCCACCCCACCGCGCCTGACGCTGACTCAGCGCGTCCCGATCCGCATCCTTCTACGGGCCGTTTCCGCTTGTGCCGGCCTTCGGCTCGAGTGGTCGCGATATCGTCAAGGCGTCCGGTGACAGCGAGACGGACGTCACCGCCGTCGCCGCACTCATCGAAACGGACCTGAACCCGAGTAGGAATGAGTACGCACGCCATGCCCGCCTCAAACGGTAGCGACAACCTGGCTGACTCCCGCGAAACACCCATGCTCCACAAGGGATTCGGGCTGAAGCAGAGGTTGCGCCCCGAGGACATGACGTCGTTCCTGACCCCGGAGTCCGACCTGTTCTCGGTCTGGCATCTGGGCATTCCCGACGTCGCCACCGACACCTGGTCCCTGACGATCGGCGGAAGAGTCAGGCGGCGGCTGGTCCTGTCCCTCGACGACCTGCACAACCTGCCGCAGACGGAGATCACGTCGGTCCACGAATGCGCCGGCAGTCCTCTCGCTCCCGCCGTCCCCCAGCGGCGGGTGGGCAACGTCCGCTGGAGAGGCGTGGCGCTCAGCGAACTGCTGGGGCGTGCGGGGATCGAGGAGGGCTCGGCCTTCATCATCTCCACCGGATGCGACCACGGTGTGTTCGACTCCACGTACCACGAGCGCTACGAAAAGGACCTTCCGCTGGCCAAGGCGCTGGACGGTGACACCCTGGTCGCCCTGACCATCAACGGATCCGCGGTGCCCGTACGGCGCGGAGGGCCCGTTCGTCTCGTCGTGCCCGGCTACTACGGAACCAACTCGACCAAGTGGCTCACCTCACTGACGGCTTCGGACCGGCGCAGCGCTGGGGCCTTCACCACGAAGTACTACATGGACCCGCCTCAAGAGGGCTCCTCGGCTCCCACACCCGTGTGGGACCTGGCGCCCAACTCGTGCATCGTGGCCCCCGTCGACGGACACGTGCGGGTCCGCCGGCCAGTGACTGTGTGGGGATGGGCCTGGGGCTCCGAGCCGGTCACCGCAGTGGACGTGTCCGTCGACGGGGGTCACACCTGGGCGCCTGCCGAGGTCGAACCACGCACGGGACATGCCTGGCAGAAGTTCACCCTCACCTGGGCTCCCTCCGCGGTCGGAGAGCATGTCCTCGCCTGCCGCGCGACGACAGGCACAGGCGCGACGCAGCCCTCGACGCCGCGCCGTAACCGCATCCATCAGCGCGTCATCTTCGTCACGCAAGAGGAGTGATGTACTCGGCGGTCGCTCAGGCCGCCCGAAAGGGCTCAGGGCCCCACATTAGTATCAAGTGATACCGTATCGAATGAATAGACAGCGGTAATATGCCTTCATGACCTCCGACGCTCAGCCCACCGCCCCACGTGCGACCGATCGCCCTGGGGACACCTCGCCATTCGCTCTCGGCTTGCTGCTGCGCCGGGCGCATTGGCGCGCAGCCGCGGTGATGGGGGAGGCGCTTCGGCCGCTGGGCGTCGAGTTGCGGCATTTTGCCGTACTGATCGAGCTGGTCAACCATGGGCCCATGGTCCAGCGGGACTTGGCGGCGGCGACGGGGTCGGACAAGGCGGGAATCATGCGGGTCGTCGACGACCTCGAACGCAAGGGGCTGGCCGTACGCAAGGCCGTTCCAGGGGACCGGCGGGCGCGGGCAGTGGAGATCACACCTCAGGGCCTCGAGCTTTTCGATGCAGCCCACGTGGCAGCGGAGCCACTGGCGGAGCGTCTGACTGCCGAGCTGGGGGCAGGCGAACCCGAACGGCTGACGGACCTGCTGACCCGACTCGCCCATCCCCCAAGCGATGACCTGTCCCACAAGCGATGAAGCGTAAGCACGCCCACCCAATCGTCGCCTGCCGCGTGGGCGCAGTTCGTCCCGTACGGCTTCGGCGGCGACTCCGGACAGGACAGCGTCCGCCTGCTCCAGCTCCTTGATCAGCTTCACGCGCCGGCCAGCGGCGGATCACTGGCAGTGGTGTCGCGCGAGATAGTATTAAGTGATACCATCTCGAATGTAACGACGATGATGTCCTCAGCATCCGGGAGGCAGACGATGTTGGACGTCTATGAGGCGGTCGCGAGCCGTCGAGCGGTGCGCGGCTTCGCCGACGAGCCAGTTCCCAGGGAGACGCTGGAGCGGGTGCTGTCCGCCGCGGCTCGGGCGCCGTCCGGATCGAATCTCCAGCCATGGCACGCCTATGTCGTGACCGGCGCACCGCTGGCCGAGATCAAGAAGCGCGCCGGCGAGCGCATAGCCGCGAACGATCCCTGGGACGAGCCGGAGTACGAGCAGTACCCGCCCGCCCTGAAGTCGCCGTACCGTGAGCGCCGATCCGCCTTCGGTGCGGAGCGCTACGGCGCACTCGGCATTGCGCGCGAGGACTGGGAGGCGCGCCAGAGGGCCGCTGCCGCGAACTGGGACTGCTTCGGCGCGCCCGCCGCCCTGTTCTGCTACGTCGACCGCGACCTGGGCCGACCCCAGTGGTCCGACGTCGGCATGTACCTGCAGACCGTCATGCTGCTGCTCCGCGCCGAAGGACTGCACAGCTGCCCACAGATGGCCTGGGCGAAGTTCCACAAGACCGTCGCAGAGGTGCTGTCGCCCCCCGACGACCTCGTGCTCTTCTGCGGCATGTCGATCGGATTCGAGGACACCACCGTCCCCCACACCCGTACGGGCCGGGCACCGCTCGACGAGACGGTCACCTTCGTCGACGGCCCCTGACACCCCCTCCTCGATCGATCAAGGCCTCGTGTCTTGCCGTGATCACAGAGTGGTTCATATGTCATATTGCCTGCACAATCCTACGAAAGGTACATCATGAAGATCGCAGTCATCGGCGGTTCCGGGTTGATCGGATCCCAGGTCGTCAAGATCCTGAAGGCGGCAGGGCACGAGGCAGTGCCGCACTCGAAGTCCACGGGCGTCGACGTCATCAGCGGTCAAGGAGTGGACCAAGCGGTGGCGGGAGCCGACGCGGTCGTCAACCTGACGAACTCCCCGACCTTCGACGAGGCCTCACCGCAGTTCTTCCAGACCTCGATGGACACCCTTCTGGCCGCAGCCCAGAAGGCCGGCGTGGGCCACTTCGTCATCCTGTCGATCGTCGGTGTGGACCAGGTACCGGAGCTGGACTACTACCGCGCCAAGACGCTCCAGGAGAACATCCTCACGGCCGGGTCGGTCCCCTACTCGATCGTCCGGGCGACGCAGTTCATGGAGTTCATGGACGCCGTCATGTCCTGGACCTCCGACAGCGACACCGTCCGGTTGCCCGCGACACCGATCCAGCCGATCGCCTCCAGGGACGTGGCCGCCGCGGTGGCGGAGGTCGCCGCGGGCGCCCCGCTCAATGGCATCCGCAACATCGCCGGCCCCGAGGTCTTCTCCCTGGACGAACTGGGCCGCATCACCCTGTCCCACAAGGGCGACAACCGTACCGTCGTCACCGACCCCACCGCCGGCATGTTCGCCGTGGTCAAGGGTGACGTCCTCACCGACAAGAACGCCCAGCTGGCCCCCACCCACTACACCGACTGGCTCTCCTGACCCACTCGTGCCCTCTCAGGCATGCAGAGACACCCGTCCGAGCAATGCCGGCCGGATGAAGGCTGCGGCGCCCACGCAGCAGTGAAGGGTAGTTCGCCGTGGGTACGGGGAGTCCATTTCACTGCCCGGCGGGACGGCACCCCTGGGTCGTCGGTGCCAGAATGGCCGGCCTGGTCAGCAGCGGGTTCGCGGTGACCGACGCGCTCCTGGCGCCCAACTGGCCCGACTCGTGGACCGGTTCGGGCAGACCGTCGGTGGGCTACCTCCTGGGCCCGACCTTGTCAGCGCACTCGCTGCGGCCGGACATTCCGTGGTCGGTACGGCACTGGCTGCCTCCTGCCTCCTTGCCGATGATCGGCGGCCTGGCCTTCGCGGCACAGCGTGGCAGCGCGCCCTCGCTGACGATCGACAGCGCCGCGCCCGCCCGTGCGGACCGGTCGTTGCCTCGGGTCAGTCGCGTAGTGACCGGCGGCCACCGCGCGCGCACGCTACGCCGTCGGTGGTGAAGAAGGCCGGGGCGTAGTTGGAATTTCCGCGCAGGAAATCCCGTGGTCACGGAACGAGTCGGTCATAAAGCTGTACCGGCGGAAGTTGTGGCGAGCGATCAGCGGGAGTCGGCGGTCAGCACCATGTGACCAGCGCCGCCTTGTCCTTGAAGTTCCCGAGATCCTGGTCCACGGGTTGGTCGGTGTACTGGTGGAAGAGCCAGGGATCCTTGATGTCGGGCTTGCCAGGACGGCCGTTGTATTCGGCGATCCACAGGCCGTCACCGGCGAACGAGGTCGTGTCATGGTGCAGCCAGAAGTCACGGTCGCAGTAGAGGATCACCTTGTGGCCGGGCGCTTTCTGCTGGACCCGTTTGATCCATGCGTCCTTCCATTCTCCCGATATTCCGGGGTCCTCCCAGTCCAGGGCGAGGATGTCACCGTCCGCGAGATTGATCTTCGACAGGAAATAGTCGGCCTGAACCTCGTACGGCCCGGGGCGGGCGAAGTGATAGAAGCCGGTGACCAGTCCGGCGCTGCGAGCGGTCTGCCTCTGGGCGACCCACTTGGGGTTCGTATAGCTGTGGCCCTCCGTGACCTTTATGAACACGAAGTCGAGCCCTGAGACGTCGTATCTGTCCGGCTGCATCGACGAGACGTCGATGCCTTTGGTGCTCATCGAAAAACTCCTTCGTTCGGGCCGGAGATTTCGCATTTCCAGAATACGCTGGTCGGCCAAGTGCCGCTCGGGCAGGCGATAGTTGAGCAGGCAATCTGTCCTGATCACCCGTCACCATCCACGACGCCGGAACCGCACTCCCAGCCCGTATCCGCTTTGCTTGCCCGCGTGCGGTACCGGCAGATCGTCGTACGCGACTGTCTGCCGCACAGCCTGTGGGCACCCCGTGCCCACGGGCCGCTGCTGCTGTCGACGGTGGTGATCGCGGTGGGGCTGTGGTCGGGTACGGGTGGCCGGCGAATGGCCGCGGAGACGGGGACAGGGACGAAGCGACGACAGCCCCCGGTTCGCCGGGTGTGCGAACTCCCCGATGTCCTGGGGCACTTCGCCGCGAGCGCCCACGAGTGGGGAGCCCGGGCGTGCCGGGGCGGGCCGCGGCTGCACCGCTACCGGGTGGTTTGCCAGCTGCTGCGCTCACGCACATGCAGGTGGCCGTCGAGGGGATACGCCGGTGGCGCCGCGGGCAGGAGTCTGGTCGGTTCGTAGCGGCACTTCTGCGCCACACGGCAGGACGCCAGGTTGTCGGCCTGGTGCAGGAGTTCCAGCCGCGCCAATCCTTCACCGGCGGTTGAAGTGAATGACTCGAAGGCCCAGTCGGTCAGCGCCTGCAGTGCGCGCGGAGCCACTCCCCGGCCACGTGCATGCGCCGCGGTCCAGTAGCCGACCCCGGCGGAGCCGGTGCCAAGCGCAACGTCCTTGAGGACCACGTGCCCCAGCAGTTGCCCCTCGTCCCCGCGCGTCCGGGGCTCCACGACGGCGAACGCGAATCGGTCGCCGGCTTCCCATGCACGTTGCTGGACCCGAATCCACCGGGTCGCGCCCGCCTCGTCGTCCACGGTTGAGGTCGCCCAGCGGCGAAGAGCGCCGTCCCGATACAACGTGACCAGATCAGCGGCGTCCGACAGCCTCCACTGACGCAGAAGCAATGCGGGAGCCGACGGCGTGGCGCCCACCTCGATCCCTGCAACATGTTCACCCATCAGGCGAGGGTATGTCGCCGGGCGAGCTTCGGTGACACGTCTGCGAGACGCCACGCCCGCGCGCCTCGGCCGAGTCTGCGAGGCCACCGCCCCGCACCTGAAGGCAGCCGCCGCCATGACATCCGAGGGCGCCAGACTGTCGTACGCGCCCGGCCAACGCCACCGGCGTCTCGCACGGGTACAGCTCGACATCGCCTGAGAATCGGGCGGAGCGCCCGCTCGGGTCCGTCCCGCACCGCCGACGAGACCGGTGCAGTTGCCTGCGGAACGGGCGGATGACCAGAGCGCTCGGGGGCACTCGGTGCATCGAGGAGGGCGATCTCGTCCGAGGAGAGTCATGGCTGAGCAGAAATCGTCGTCCGCCCTCACGGCGCCCCGCCGAGGCGCCGCCGCGGTGCTGGGCAAAGTGCCCGGCGCCGGGATGGTGAAGAGGGCCGCGGAGGACACGCTGGACAAGGTCGGTGCGGTCTCGCCCCGTAGCCGGCGCATGGCGGTGTACGCCGGGGCCGGACTCCTCGGCGTGGCAGGTGTGGTCGAGTGGCCGGTCGCGCTCACCGGTGCGGCGGTGGCCTGGCTCACCCAGCAACGGCCCGATCTTCCGGCGGACAGTGAGAAAGGCGCGGGGGCGACGGGCTCGACCGAGGGCACCGGGCTCGCGGCGGGCGACCGCGAGGCCGACGAGCCGCCGGGTCCGGTGGCCGTCGGGGAACGGGCGGACGAGGAAAGGGCGGCCATGCGGCGTGCTGGTCGTGCGGAGCCTGAGATCCCGCACGGCCTCGGCAGCGCAGCGCTCACGTCCGCCCCCCGGGGCGGAGCGGGGAGACCTGCCTCGCCGACCGCGACGGAGGCCGAAGGCCAGGGCGGTGAGGCCCGGAGCGCCGAGGGAGCCAGTCGTACAAGGGGTTCCCGTGACAGCGAAGCAGCCGACACCGCTGGTACGGAAGCATCCGGCGAGGCCGGAGACACCACGCCCCCCGGCACGGCCGGCACAGCCGGGCGCCACGGCACCGCCGCCCCCCACAGCGGCCGGGCAGCGCGGCACCACGGGGACACCGGTCGGCTCGGCCCCACGGCGCGGCCCGGCCGTACCACGTTGTAAGGGGGTTCTCGTGCCCGCTCTGCTGACCGTTCCGGCGGCCGCCGCCCGCCTGCTGACCGCTCCCCCTCGACTGCTTGCGTCGGCTGCCGCGCCGGCGGTCGGGATGACCGCCGGCGCGGCTGCGGGTACGGCTCGCGCGGGGGTGCGAGGCCTGGACTCCGCCCTGCGAGTCGCCCGTGTCGCCCGTAACGCGCTGCCCGGCTCCGGTGATCACTGGCGCTCAGGTGCTCGCGTCCACCTCGCCCTGCGCCCCGTCGAGGGAACGCGGGTGCGCGTAGCAGGCGGCTTTGCGCGGTCGGCCCGTCAGGTGGCCAAGAAACTGGCCGAGCGGCCCGATGTGCTCGTCGCCTACTGGGACCAGGGGCTGGCGCGGCTGGTGGTCACCGCCGCCGAGGAGGAGGCCGCCGACCGCGTGGTGGAGCACGCCGCCGGGCTGGCCAAGCGCCACGGGTTGGCCCTGGCCAGCGGAGACGTGGAGGACACCACGCATCCGGCCGACCCGGCCGGGGTGCGCGCGGCAGCGGCCGCGCTCGCGGCGGACGGTGTCGGAATCGGTGTCGCACTCACCGCCTACGCACTGCGCCTGCCGCCTTCGCCCCGGACGGTGACCGCGCTGGTGACCCTGGTGCGGGAGAACCCGCGCTGTCGCTCCTGGCTGCTCGACCGGATCGGCGACTCCCGGATGGACCTCGCCCTGGCCTGTGCGAACGCCGTCGCGCACGGCACCGGCCAGACCCCCGTCGCCCTCGTCCTCGACGGCACTCTGCGGGCGTGCCAGCTCGCCGAGACGGTGGCCCGGGCCGCTGCCTTCGACTCGGTGCACGACCGGCTCTGCGCGCCGGACAGGGTCACGTTCGTCGCGGACGGCATCCCGCGCCCGCCGCTGCGAGAGACCCCGGCCCAGGAGTACGCGACCCACGCCGAAGCCGGCAGCGTGCTGGGCGCGGTGGCCACTTTGCTGGTCAAGCACAATGGCGCCGAGGCCGCCGAGGCAGTGCTCGCCGGCTCGCCCAAGGCCGCACGGTACGGCCCCGCCGCCTTCCACGCCGTACTCAGCGCGGCGCTCGCGCGAACCGGTGTGCTGGTCCGCGACCCGGTCCGGCTGCGCAGGCTGGAGCTGACGGGCACGCTCGTGTTGCATCCGAGCGCCCTGCTCAACGAGGAAGGTGAGGCCGACGCGTGGGCCGAACCCGTGCTGGACGCGGCCCGCCGGGCCGGCCTCCGGGTCGTGATCGTGGACGATCCCGCCCTGGAGGACGTCACGGGACTCGCCGACCGCGTCGTCGACGCCCGCCGGCCACTGGACGAGGTCGTGTACGAAGCGCGTGGCGAACCGGGGGCCGTGCTCACGGTCGCCAGGGTGCGGGCGCCCGACGACGACGTGTCTTCCGCGCTCCGCGGCAGCGACATCGCCGTATCCCTCACGGACCGCGACGCCGCGGTCACGTGGGACGCGGACATCCTGGCCCTGCACGGGCTGCCCGACGTGTGGCGGCTGCTGACCGCGATCCCGGCCGCCCGTACCGTCGGCAGGCGGTCCCAGACCCTCGCCCGCTCCGGCGCGGCCCTGTCCGGGCTGCTCGTGGCGGTCGGCGAGTCCGGAGGCGGACGCGGGCGGCGCGCGGTGCTGCCGGGTCTGCGCCACGCGCCGGTCGACGCCGGCGCCGCCTCGGCACTGCTGTCCGGCCTGTGGGCCGCGCTCGGCGTGGCGGCGGCCCGTGCCCCGCGGCCGCGCCCCCGCGTCCACTGGCACGAACTGGACCCGGACGAGGCCCGGGCTCGGCTGGAGCAGGAACCCGTCGCCGAGGCGACACCGTGGCAGCAGCTGACGGGCCGCGTGGGCGAGGTTGCCGCCGGGATCTCCCGGCACCCGCTGGCGGCACCCGCGAGCGGGTCCTACCGGCTCGGCCAGGCCGTACTGGGCGAGCTGCGGGACCCGCTGACCCCGGTCCTCGCCGTCGGCTCGGCCGCGTCGGCGATCCTGGGCTCGGCCGCGGACGCGCTGCTCGTGGTCGGCGCCCTCGATCTGAACGCGCTGATCGGCGGCATCCAACGGCTGCGCGCCGAGCAAGCGCTGTCCGGACTGGTCGCCGAGCAGAAGCGGAAGGCCAGGCTCGTCCCACCGCGGAGCGAGGCGCCGACGGGCGGGACCCGTACCGTGGAGGCAGGCGGACTCCGGCCGGGCGACGTGATCGAACTGAGAGTGGACGAAGTGGTGCCCGCCGACGCCCGGCTGCTGCGGCAGGACGGCCTGGAGGTCGACGAGTCCGCGCTGACCGGTGAGTCGCTGCCGGTGGAGAAGCAGACGGACCCCACCCCGCATGCCCCGGTCGCCGACCGGCGCTGCATGGTCTTCGAAGGTACGACCGTGGTGGCGGGGCAGGCCCGGGCCATGGTGGTCGACACCGGCGAGCGCACCGAGGCCGCCCGCGCGGTCCACCTCGCCGCCCGGACGCCTCCGGCGGGCGGTGTGCAGGCCAGGCTCCAGGAACTCACCCGTAAGGCGCTGCCGTTGACACTGGCCGGCGGCGCCGGGGTGACCGGCCTCGCGCTGCTGCGCGGAACCTCGATCCGGGACGCGGTCAGCGGGGGTGTGGCGGTGGCCGTCGCCGCCGTCCCCGAGGGACTGCCGCTGGTGGCCACGGTCGCACAGCGGGCGGCGGCCCGGCGGCTGAGCCGTGCCGGTGTCCTCGTCCGCACCCCGCGCGCGCTGGAGGCGCTGGGTCGTATGGACACCATCTGCTTCGACAAGACCGGCACACTCACCGAGAACCGGCTGCGCCTGGTGCGGACTTGTGACGCCGAGGGCAACGCCCACCGGGCGGACGACGCCGGGGCCGCAGAGACGATCCGGGCGGCGGCCCGTGCCTGTCCGCGGGCCGACGGCGGCTCCGACCGGCCGGTGCACGCCACCGATGAGGCCGTCCTCGACGCAGCCGGACCCGACCCCGGCTGGACGGAGCTGGCAGCAGTGCCGTTCGAGGCCGCGCGTGGTTACGCGGCGGCCGTCGGCCGCACCGAGGACGACGACCGCGTGCTCGTGGTCAAGGGCGCCCCGGAGATCGTGCTGCCCGCCTGCGCCGGCCTGCCGCCGGACGCCTCCGAGGCGGCGCAGGCGCTCGCCGGGGACGGTCTGCGGGTCCTGGCGGTGGCCGGCCGACCGCTCGGCACGGACGAAGAGGAGTCCACGGTGCTGGACGAGCCGTTGCACCGGCTGCGGTTCGCCGGACTGCTCGCGCTGTCCGACGTACCGCGCGGGACGTCCGAGGCGCTGGTCGCGGGCCTGTACAAGGCCGGCGTACGACCGGTCATGCTCACCGGCGACCACCCACAGACCGCGCGGGCGATCGCCGCCGACCTCGGCTGGCCCGAGGACACCGTGGTGGTCACCGGGGACAACCTGGCCGCGGCGGACCGGTCCGCCCGGGCCCGGCTGCTGCGCGACGCCGGCGTGGTGGCGCGGGTGGCGCCCGAACAGAAGCTGCAGGTCGTGGAGGCGTTGCGGGACGCGGGCCGGGTGGTCGCCATGGTGGGCGACGGTGCCAATGATGCGGCAGCCATCCGCGCCGCCGACATCGGCGTCGGCATCAACACGCGGGGCTCGGCCGCCGCACGCAACGCGGCCGACATCGTCCTGACCGACGACGACCTTACGGTGCTGGTCGACGCGGTCGGCGAGGGCCGTGCCCTGTGGCACAGCGTCGCGGACGCCATCGCGATCCTGATCGGCGGCAACGCCGGCGAGATCGGCTTCGGCCTCCTCGGCACCCTGCTGTCCGGCCGGGCACCGCTGTCCACTCGCCAGATGCTGATGGTGAACCTGTTCACCGACTTGTTCCCGTCGATGGCGGTCGCGGTGACCGAGAAGGCGGACGCACCGGGGAACGGCGAGAAGGAGGCCTCACCCGGCGGCGTACGGTCCGGCAACAGGTCGCCGGAGGAAGCGTCAGCGGTTCTCGGCGCGTCCTTGCTGCGGCAGATCCGCCACCGGGCCCTCATCACGTGTCTGGGCGCCGCTACGGCTTGGCTGTTCGGCCGCTTCACGCCGGGCACCGTACGCCGCTCCAGCACGATGGCGCTGTGCGGCCTGGTCGGTACGCAACTGGTGCAGACCCTGCTCGACCGGCGCGACAGCCGACTGGTGCGCTTGACCTCGCTGGGCTCCGCGGCGGCGCTGGTCGCCGTGGTCCAGACGCCGGGCGTCAGCCGAGCCTTCGGCTGCACCCCGTTGGGCCCTCTCGCCTGGGCAGGGGTGCTCGCCGCGATCGCCCTGTCGCTGGCCGGGCAGCGGTCCTTGCCCCGCCTGGAGGAGACGGTACGACGGCTGAGCGCCGTTCCGGGCGGTGTGCGGGGACCGCACTGAGCGCCCACGGCAGCGGGACCGGGTGTCAGGTGTCGCCTCGGGCCTGTTCGACAACGCCTTGGCGCTCGATCTCGTCCCTGACCAGCATCGACAGCAGGGAGGCCACGGTCAGGCCGGCCTCCGCCGGGTGGCGGAGGACCTTGCTCGGGTCGACCTGGTAGTGGTTGGCACGACCGTTACGGGTGTGGGAGAGGTAACCCTCCCGCTCCAGGTCCGAGATGATCTTCTGGACGGCACGTTCCGTCAGCCGACAGCGCGCCGCGATGTCACGGATCCGCGCGTTGCGGTTGTCGGCGATGCTGGCCAGCACGCGCGCGTGGTTGGTCAGGAACGTCCATCCGCTATGCGGTTCGGGCACTCCGTCGACTCCCACCATTCCCACCATGGCCTCATGGTACGACCGCACGTACGCGTTCCTAGAAACACGAAATCCGATTCGCGTATGACTTGACGTGCCGCGGGGGGCGTATGAGCCTGGAGGAAGACCAAGCGGAGGAGGCGATATGCCGGAACCGCCTTACGAGGAGCCGTTGACGAGCGAGGACGGCACCGAGCAACCGCCACTGCGGCTCCTCAGAGACCTACTGCTGCAGGCCGGGCCGAACGGCCGCCGTGTGACCGTCGTCGTGAGCGGAGAGTTCTGCCTCGACGACAGCCAAAGCCTCCGGCACGGGCTCCACGAAGCCCTCGTGCGGTCGGGCGAGGGAGTGGACCTGGACCTCAGCGGACTTGCCCTCGCGGACTGCTCGGCTCTCAACGTGCTGCTGGCCCTTCGCCGTGAGGCGGTCGCCGCGGGAAAGACGATCACCGTCACGGCCGCCAGCCCCGCCGCAGAACACCTCCTGACCTTCACGGACACCTACGCCCTCTTCTCGGCCACACACGGCGGCGCCGTCGCCTGCGCTGGAGATCCCGGGCCGCCGTGCGAGGACGCCGACGAGGGCCTCCTGCGGACCGAACTCATCCAGCTGCGGCGTGCGCTGCGCACCCGGCCGGACATCGACCTGGCCCGCGGCATCCTCATGGCCTCCTTCAATCTGAGCCCCGACGAGGCCTGGGAGGTACTGGTCTCGGCGTCACAGAACACCAACACCAAACTGCACCGGCTGGCCAAGGACGTGGTCACCACCGTCCAGGGCGCGTCTCTGCCGGTTCCGCTGCGGAGGCAGCTCACGAGAGCCGTGGCCAGGGCACGCAAAGCCGACGGTCATCCGCAGGTCCATACCGGTGCCTGCACGACACCCGCCCGGCAGACGGTGTGTCAGGGACCGGAACGCGCATAGGTGCTGGACGTTCGCCACGACCAGGAGTAATTCGGGCAAATTGGGAACCTGATGGATATCACCCATCCATGAGGAGGTCGGTTCGATGTCTACCGGCACGCTCCTGGCGATCATCATTCCCGTCGCAGTGGTCGTCGTACTGATCGCCGCCGCCCTGGTTCTCTACCTGCGGCGCCGGGCCCTGCGCGAGCGCTTCGGCCCCGAGTACGAACGGGCTGTCGGCGGCTCCGACAGCCGGCTCGCCGCCGAGCGCGAACTCAGCTCGCGCGAGAAGCGGCACGACAAGCTCGACATCCAACCCCTGCCGGACCGTCTCCGCGAGCACTACGCCCGGGACTGGGGCAACGTGCAGCACGAGTTCGTCGACCGGCCCGAGGCCGCCGTGCACGACGCGGACCAGCTGGTGACCTCACTGATGCAGGCCCGCGGCTACCCCACCGAGAGCTACGACCAGCAGCTCAAGGACCTCTCCGTCGACCATGGGCGCACGCTCGAGCACTACCGGGCCGCTCACGAGATCGACACGCTCAGCAGTAGCCACAAGGCCACCACCGAACAGCTGCGCAGCGCGATGGTGCACTACCGGGCGCTGTTCGACGAGCTTCTCTCCGACGGCGGCCAGACCCGCCACGCCCCGGCCTGACAGTGAGCGGCCGGGCCCAACCGACACGGAGCAGACATGCCACACGACGACGCACCACACAGTGCTGACAGGGGACTGTCCACGGAGGACCTCGCCCAGCCACGCGAGACCGACGCGGCGCCGAGCAGCGCCCCGCCGCCCCCGGTGTACCCGAGCGAGGGAGACGACAGCGCGGCCGCGGCCGACGAGCGCGCAGCCCGCGAACAGGCAACCCCTGCGGCGGACGAGGCGGCGGACGTACAGACCGGAGACGCGGACGAGATGCCGCAGTTGCTGACGGCTCAGGACGAGGAAGGCTTCCGTAAGGACTGGGAGAAGATCCAGGGCACCTTCGTGGACGATCCTCGCCAGGCGGTGCAGTCCGCGGACAGCCTGGTCGCCAAGGTCATGCAGACGCTCGCCACGACGTTCGACGAGCACAAGAAGACGCTCGAAGAGCAATGGAGCCGAGGCGAGCAGGTCGACACCGAAGCCCTGCGCACGGCATTGCGCCACTACCGCTCGTTCTTCAACCGCCTGCTCACCACCTGACCATCCCGCAGGCCTCCGGGCCGGCCCCGGATCAGACGTGGGCGGCGAGCACCGTGTCCGGGGGCAAGGCGCGCCGGACGAGGGCGTGCGCGACGTGGGTGAGCCGGCCGTCGGTGCGCACGGCTTATGCCCGAAGGGCCACGTGGGCCTGGGCCGCGCTCAGGCCGCCGTGCTCCGCGAGCATGCCGCCGGCGATCTCGACCGTCGCCTTGGCCGCGATCGCGGCCTGTACCCGTGTGCTGATGTCGTCGGGGCGGATGGGGTACGGGTTCCAGCTGACCAGGGCCACGGCTGTGACGTCGGCGAGGGCCTGGGCCAGGTTCAGGTCGAGTTCCGGCAGCCCGCCGGGGCCGGTGAGCAGGAGGTTCACGGCACCGATGGTCTGGTGATGGACACGCAGCGGCAGTGCGTGCCCAGCCCGGAATCCCGCTGCCCGGGCGAACGGGGCCACCTGCGGCCAGCGGTTCGTGCTGCTACCTCGGTTTGCAGCTGGAAGAGTTCCAGCAGGGCGGCCCGGTCGTCGGTGACGGCCATGATGCGCAGTCCGCCGCGCAACGGCGCCACCATGACCCCGACCTCGTCGGCGCCCGTGATCTCCCTGCAGTTCGTCGCGAGGCGGTCGAGGAGTACGACCGGGTCGACGTCGTCCGCGAAGGAGCCGGCCAGCCCGACGAGCGCCTCGGCGAGCTGCTGTTCGCGGTTCATGACTGTTCACCGTTCAGTCCGCCGTCGCCGGTGTCAGGCAGGCCGTGCTGCTCGTCCGGGCCGCCTCACGGTCCTCACTGAGGCCGGAAGTGAAGGGTGCGAGTGATCACATCACGGGCCACTTCCGTGACCGTACGACCCTCGACGAAGGCGCGCGCCCGCATCCGGTCGAGTGCCTCCTCGGGGTCCACACCGAGCTGCACCATCACTATGCCCATGGCCTGATAGACCTCGCTGTGCTCGGCCTCCGAAGCCTCCACCCATGACGCTGCCTCGTCCTCCGGCGCCGGTTCGATGCCGTGGTGCCGAGGATGCAGGTTCATGACCGCGAACGTGACCGCGTCCCGCGCCCACAGCGCGATGCTCAGCTCGCTCACCGACAGCCCACCGGGCCGGTCGCGATAGAGGTCGAGGGTGCCGATCGCCACTCCCCCGACCCCCAGCGGCAGCGAGAACAGCGCCCGCACGCCCAGTGCGAGGGCCTGATGGGCGAAGAGTGGCCACCGCCTGCTGTCCGGCTCCTTGGCGAGGTCCACGGCCAGCACCGGTGCCGCCACGTCGAGCGCGGTCTGACAGGGCCCGTCACCCAGGGTGAACTGCGCTTCCGCCAGCCAGGCCGCGACACGGTCACTGGCGCACAAGGTGGCTCGCACCGTGGCGCCGCCGGAGATCGACACAGAGGCACCAGTGACCGGCAGGAGACCTACGCAGGCGCGGCACAGGGCCTCCGGGGCCTGCTGGGCGTCGACGCCTCTGGCGGCAGTTGCGAGCGCCTCGATCACGCGCAGCCGCTCATCCGCCTCCGACGGTTCGTACCCGCCCGCGGAGTGCGCCGAGGAGCCGGACGGCATGGTCATCACCTCCCGGTCGGCGAACTCGGCCAGCAAGCATGACGAGCCCACCGGCATGGTCTTGGTCCCCTCACCGCCGGGTGGACGCCTGTCGGGTACCCCTGCGAGGGCGGCGCAAGCAGACCGGCGCCGGCATGCGCAGTCGCCTTCTTCCGCACCTGCGGAAGCTCGCTGTCCTCAAGACCGGCCGTGCCGACTCAGGCACCGAGATGACGCGATCGCCCGGTCAGTCGTGCCCGTGGTCCTATTCGGTGCCGTACTGCGGCGCGGAGTACGGAGCCGGCTGCGGGACGTACTGCGGTTGGCCGTACTGGTAACTGCCCGCCGTTGCCACGGCGGTGGCCTGCGACTTGGCCACCGCGGTGCCGCCCCCCACTGCCGTGGCGGTGGCCCGTGAGCTGGCCACGGCGGTGACCTGCGGGGGCCCGTCGTAGCCGTCGGCGAAGCTGACGCCGACGCCGAGGGCGGACAGCCCCGCGACCGCTGCGGCTACGACCGCGGCACGCTGAAACATGCGCATGATGTGACCCTTTCTTACGGGGCATGAAGCCCAGATCAGCTACCTCGGTGTGAGCATATATGCGCGATTTACGGCACTTTGAGATGGAGGGCTTTTCTGTACTCCGTGTCGATGCACGCCAAAGACGCCGTCAATAAATCAGAACTCCGGATCAGTTGAATATCGCGGATTGGCCAACCCATTGCCCACAGGCGTGAGCACCTGGACGAGCCGACTTCAGGCGGCTGTGGGCTCTCGACGGCCGGCGGAGAAGTCGAGGGCGAGTTGGATGACCAGACATCCAAGTGTCCATGCGATCAGCACCAGGACGGCACTCGTCACATGGGCGGAATGGAAGTATCCCGCGGTGCGCAGCGCGCGTACCGCGGCGGCCGGCGGCATGACGTGGGACAGGGGGGACAGCCACGGAGGCAGGAACTCCGGGGGCAGGATCCCTCCGGAGGTGGCGTTGCCGAAGATCAGCAGGACCACCGACGCGACCGGCATGCCGAGCGGGCCGCATATCCGTAGCAGCACTCCGGCCGCTGCCGCGGTGACCATCGCCAGCAGGCTGACGATCGCGGCAACGGTGACGAACGAGGCGGGCAGCGCGTCCAGCATCTGGTGACCGATCAACGCGACCATCACTCCGGAGGCAGCCGCGAAGACCGCCATGGACGCCATCCGGGCGGTGAGAGCAAGACGCGGCGCGATCTGGTAGGAGGCCACGGAGAACAGGAAGCCCGCCAGGACCACACCGAAGGAGGCGTAGAACACGGACAGTCCGCGGGCGTCACCGGGCACCAGGGGCACCACGTCCTCAACGGCCACGGGTCGGCCGACGGCGTGGGTGGCTGCGGCTTGCAGGCTGGAGACGGTGGACGGCCCCTGGGCGCCGGCCGCGAGCAGTACCAGGCGGTGGCCGTGGGCGATCAGGGCAGCGGGCACCTGGTCGTGGGCGATGGCGTCGCGGGCGGCGTCGGCGCTGGGGTAACGGTGGAAGACATAGGCGTCCGACGCCATGGTGTTCAGGGCGAGTTCCGTGCGGGCGGCCACCTGGTCGTCGGCGGATATGCCCAAGGGCTGGTGATGTGGTGTGGGTGCGTGGAAGGCGGCCAGGTAGACCGCGACGAACACGGTTCCGATCGCCATTGCGGTCACCACGGGCACGATCATGGCCTTGCGGATTCCGGCGGCTGCGGCAAGCACCGGGGCGGGGATGTGGGGCTCGGTGTCGGTCAGCGTGTGACGGGCGTGCCGTCCTGGCCCTGGCGGGCCAAAGGCGGCAGTCTCCTGGTCATATGCTCGTGGCTCCTGGGGAGTTGCCGGCCAGGCGGATGCGGCGTCGGCCGCGTGGGGGTGTGTGGGCGTGGTGTTGCGCATGGGTTGGTCTGCCGCTGACGCGCGGCGTGCGATAGGACGTCTGGACTGTGCGGAGTGAGCGGGACAGCGGCCCGCCGGGCGACGGCTCGTGCTCGGCGCAGTCGCCTCAGCCGCTCCCGGGTGGGGACCGGCCGGTGGCCGGCCACCGTCTCACAGTGAGACGGCACCAGCCTGCCGTGGGGCGCGTCGTCGGCTGGAGGAACATCCGACGCCTGTGCGGCCCGTCTTCCTGGGGCGCTCGGTCGGCGGCGAGGGCCGGCTGTCAGAAGAAGCCGCCGTCCACGGGCAGGGTGCGGCCGGTCATGTAGGCGGCGTCGTCGCTGGCGAGGAAGGCATAGCCTGCCGCGACCTCCTCCGGCCGGGCCAGACGCCCGAGCGCGCCGTGCACCG
The DNA here is from genome assembly GCF_001636945.3 of Streptomyces sp. FXJ1.172. Lineage (NCBI taxonomy): Bacteria > Bacillati > Actinomycetota > Actinomycetes > Kitasatosporales > Streptomycetaceae > Streptomyces > Streptomyces sp. FXJ1.172. The sequence continues at coordinate 1,067,935 of NZ_CP119133.2, forward strand.
ACAGCCACTGCTCCATCGGCATCGTGCCGCGGAGTTGGGGGTGCTGGTAGCGGGCTCCGTGTTCCGCGGCCATGTCGGTGGCCGTACCGCCGGGGGCGATGGCGTTGATGGTGATCCCGCGACGGCCGAGTTCGGCGGAGAGATTGAGAACCATCGATTCCACTGCGGCCTTGGACGCGGCGTACAGGGTGTGGTGGAAGACCGCACGCGAGGCGCTGACCGAGGAAGTGAGCACAATCCTGCTGCCCGCCCGCATATGGGCGGCAGCATGCTGGACCGCGAACAGTTGGCCGCGCGTGTTCACGGTGAAGACACGGTCGAAGTCGGCCGGCGCGATGTTCTCCAGAGCATCGAAGTGCTCCACGCCCGCGCAGGAGGCGAGGACGTCGAGCTGCCCGAACTCGGAGACGGCACGGTCGATCAGGGCCCCGGTCTGATCGGGGTCGGCCACGTCCGCACGGAGCGCCAGGGCCCTGCCGCCGTCGGCCACCACTGCCGAGACCAGCTCATCGGCCGCCCTCTGGTTATCGCGGTAGCCGATCACAACTGCCGCTCCCTCGGCCGCGAGACGTGTGGCGACCGCGGCTCCGATGCCTCGGCTGCCTCCGGTCACCACCGCCACCTTGCCCACGAAACGCCTGCTGTCCGCCGTTGCCATGAGGGGTCCTCCTCTCGAAGTGTCCGGCCGGCCCTCGGGCTCCGGAAGGATCGGCCAACCGCTGCGCCGGGCGGCCGACGCCGACGAGACTAACACTAACCGCAGGAAATCCTTCACTTAATCTGGAGACGTACCCTCGGCACACACGCAGGCGACGAGAACAGCAGAGGTAGACCCCCGTGACTGCCAGCACCCCGAGCGGACGCACGACCCCGCGGCTGCGCGCCGATGCCGAACGCAACCGCGCGCAGATCCTGGCCGCGGCCCGAGCCGCCTTCCGCGAGTCCGGCACCGCGGTCCCCCTGGACGAGATCGCCCGCCGCGCAGGCGTGAACATCGCCACCCTCTACCGGCGCTTCCCTGATCGCGACGCCCTCATCACCCAGGTGGTCGTGGACGGCTTCACCCTCGTACTCGACATCGCCCGTGCCGCGGCCAAGACGGCGCAGACCGATCCGCTCGCGGCCGTGGAGTCGTTCCTGCAGGGCACGATCGACCATCGCGAGCAACTGTCCCTGCCGCTGATCGGCGGACCCATGACGAACGACCCCTACGCCCGTGACCTGCAACAGCAGATCGCCGCCTGCCTGGAAGGCATCCTGGCCGGCGGACGACGGAGCACGGTTCTCCGGCGTGACCTCACCGCCGTGGATCTGATCGCCACCGCCGCGCTGATCTGCCGTCCCCTGCCCCACCTGCCACCCGAGCAGGGGGCCACGCTCGCCGCACGCCACCTCGGTGTCTTCCTCGACGGTCTGGGTCCGGAACACACCCGCACCCTTCCGGCACCACCCACCCACGAAGAGATGACGGCCCACCTCGTCGCCGGGGACACACCCACCCCCTAGATCTACGACATGCCAGGCCGCGCGCCAGGCCGCCCCCGAAGCGGAACATGTCCACCGCCGGCAGGGGCTACTGCGCGGCCCGTGTCGCCGAGGGCCTCTCGGGCAGATCACGCCACTGCACGCCGGTCCGTGCCCTGCGCAGAATCCCGTTGGTCTGCTGCCGACGGTCACGTCAACGGCCGCCCGCCACACGGCAGCGGGCCGTTCACGTACGACCGGTTCGCCGACGAGGTGGGTGCCGTGGCCGACACCCTCGGCAGCTCATGTCGTGGCGGTGCCGCCTGCACCACACACGCCGCCTGCTTCGGTGACGGCCTTGCCGTCCATGGGCGCAACCGTGAAGTCGAGGGCCAGGCCTCCCGGTGTGGCATCGGCTCCCGTGACGCTCACCCCCCGAGGAAACTCGGGCAGAGGGAAGGAGCGGGGGGCGAGCTTGCCGGCGACCGCACCCCCCAGCATTGCGGTCAGGGAGGAGACAGGGGCGTCACGGCCGAGGATGGACACGTCGGCGGGCGTCACGGTCAGCTTCCCGTGGCTGACCGTGACGGTGTTGTACACGGTCACGGGAACGTTCATCGTGCCGACGGTTTCCGTGAGGGCGAGGCCACGGTCGCTGCCCGCGACCTCGAAGTCGTGTCCGCCCTGTCGGTCGAGGCGCTTCTGGAGTTCCGCGTAGGGGATGGTCGCGGTCGCCGACCCACCGCTCGTGGTACCCGCGGGGGTGATGTGCTGGAGTGTGGCCGCCACGTCCACCCGGGTGCCGGCGCGGCGGACGCCCTTCGCCGTGATGTGAGCGGAGCCGAGGTTCCCCTTGATCGCGCCCAACACCGCAAACCGTTCCGTCAGCTCGGCGTGGACAGGTCCGGACGGCCGAAGGCGGCAGGCGACCGCGGTGTCCAACCGGCTCTCGACCGTCGAGCGGATCACATGGTCCCCGACACCCACGGCTGCCACAACGACGACGCCGACCGCCACGGGGACCCAGACTCGCTTGCCCCGCGCGTTCACGAGGTGTCTCCGATCCGGGACAGCAACTCGAAGGCCTCCGACAGGGGTTGTCCGGTGGCCGCCGGGGAGGGACGTTCGGAGCCGGTCCGACGGTGCTTGCGAAGGGTACGCAGGACCGCACGGACGGCGGACAGGGCGGCGCCCGCGATCACCGCGGCACGCAGGTCGACGCCGAAGTCCCCCGACTCCCCGGACGCGGACAGGCGTTGACGGACCAATTCGGTCAACCGGTCCTCGAAGTCCGCGAAGGCGCGTCCCAGCCGGGCGGCGATCAGGGCTTCGGTTCCCTCCAGCGGCTGGGTGAGTGCGGCGAGGCTGCTCGCCGCGAAGGGCTGGGCCGCGGCCAGCAGCGCCTGGCAGACCGCGGTGAGCGGATCCTCACCGGCGGGGCGCTTCAGCAGCTCGGCCTCCACGTGGGCGAAAAGCTCCACCATGTCGGGGAGGAGCAGGTCCTCCTTGCTGTCGAAGTACCGGAAGAACGTGCGCTCCGACACGTTCGCGCACGCGACCACGTCCGCGATGGTCGTCCCCGCGAAGCCCTGCTCGGCGAACAGTCTGGCGGCGCAGGCACGCAGCGCGGCGCGGGTCTGCTCCTTCTTGCGCCGGCGCAGGCCGGCGTCGTCGGACGGTCCAGTCATGACCGCAGTCTAGTCCATGTGTGACAGCACTGACATTTGTCAGGACTGCCACTTCACGGCTACGGTCCTGGCAGTCCTGCCACATTTCTCCAGGAGCGGCCATGCCCTCGTCATCGCTGTCGCCGAGCACGCACGACCCCGGCTCCCCTCCCGATGCCGGACGCCATCAGGAGCCCATCGCCGCGCGAGGCGCCCTGGCACGCCTGGGTGAGTTCTGCGCCCGCCACCCCGTACTGGTCCTGCTCGTCTGGTTGCTCCTACTGCTCGGCGCGTTCGCCGCACGGCATGTGGTCGGCGCGTCGTACAGCGACCAGGTGTCACTGCCGGGCAGCCAGTCCGACACGGGCTCCGTCGTGCTGTCCGCATCCGATGCGACAGCGGGCCGGTATTCGGGCCGAATCGTCCTGCACGCCGCTCACGGCAGGATCGCGGACGACGAGAAGGCCGAACACGACACGGTCACGGCCCTTGGCAAGCTCCCCCACGTGAAAGCCGCGTCCCCCGTGGTCATCAGCGCCGACGGCCGAACGGCGTACTCCACGCTCACCTTCGACGTCCAGCCCAGGACTCTCGGGGCGTCGTACGTCCACCGGCTCGACGAGGCGACCAGGCCCGCCCGGGAGGCCGGTCTCGAGGTCGCTTACGGTGGCGACCTCGACCAGGTGACCAGGCCTGCCGGGAGTGACCGCAGCAGTGAACTCGTCGGCCTGGCCGTCGCGTTGGTGGTTCTGCTGGCCGCCTTCGGCAGCGTCGCGGCTGCCGTGCTGCCGCTGTTCACCGCGATGATGGGCGTCGGAGTCGGGCTGGCCGTCGTCGGCGTCGTCGCCGCGGCGGTCACCTTCGCCACCTCGGCTCCCACACTCGCCACGATGATCGGACTGGGTGTCGGCGTCGACTACGCCCTGTTTCTGACCACCCGCTACCGCCAGGACCTCGTCGACGGCCACGACCCGATCACCGCCGCAGGCCGGGCGGTGGCCTCCAGCGGGCGCGCGATCCTGGTCGCCGCCGTCACGGTCGCTGTCGCATTGCTGAGCCTGTACACCTGCGGCCTGGCCTTCATCGGCAACCTCGGTCTGGCCTCCACCCTCACCGTCGCCATCGCTGCCGGCGGCGCGCTGACCCTGGTTCCCGCCGGACTGGGCCTCCTCGGCCGCCGCGTCGACACGGTCTCCTTGCGCAAGCCGGTTGCCGAATCCTCCGGCGACCGGGACGGATGGCATCGCTATGCCGCCTCGGTGGCGCGTCGGCCCTGGCAGTTCCTGGCAGCCGGAACCGCCGTCCTGGCCCTGCTCGCCGTGCCCATGTTCGCGATGCGCCTGGGCCATGTCGACGCGGGCGCAGACCCGGCCGGCTCCACCTCCCGCAGGGCCTACGATCTCATCGCCGACGCCGGCGGACCGGGCTTCGGGCCCGGTGCCAACGGCCCCCTGACCATCGTGGTCGATGTGCGCCACGCCACTGTCCCCACCGGTCGGATCAGCTCCGGCCTGGAGCACGCCCTGGCAGACACCCGCGACGTGGCCCGTGTGACTCCTCCCCGCGCCACCCCCGACGGTGCCGTCCTCGTCACGACGGTCACCCCGGCCGGTGGGCCCCAAGATGCCTCCACCAGCGCCCTGTTCAGCACGCTCACCACGGACACGCTCCCGCACGCCCTGGCCGGCACCGCTGCCCACGGCTACGTCACCGGCAGCATCGCGGGCCAGCTCGACTTCCGCGACACCATCACCCAGCGACTGCCCGTCATCATCGGCGTCGTCCTGCTCGCCGCCTTCCTCCTCCTGATGACGGTGTTCCGGAGCCTGCTCATCCCCCTCAAAGCCGTTGTGCTCAACGGGCTCACGACCGCCGCCGCCTACGGCGTGCTGGTCGCGGTCTTCCAGTGGGGGTGGGGAAGCGGCCTGCTCGGCGTCACCGAACCCGTCCCGATCGAGTCGTACGTCCCGATGATGATGTTCGCGATCGTCTTCGGCCTGTCCATGGACTACGAGATCTTCCTGCTCTCGCGGATCGCCGACGCGTGGCACGACGGGCTCGGCAACACCCGAGCGGTCGGCAGCGGACTCGCCCGCACCGGCCGGATCATCAGTAGTGCCGCGCTCATCATGACGGCGGTCTTCGTCTCCTTCATCGCCTCGCCCACCGTGGTCATCAAGATGCTCTCGGTCGGCCTCGCCGCCAGCGTCGTCATCGACGCCACTGTTGTCCGGCTCGTCCTGGTTCCCGCGGCGATGGTCCTCATGGGCAGGGCCAACTGGTGGATCCCGAGGTGGCTGGACCGCGCCCTGCCCGACATACGAGCCTGACCGGACAGGCCGTGTCCATGGGGCAAGGGCGCTGCCAGGAATACACGTGGCCACCAACTCCGAAGCATCGCCGCCGGGCCCGCCGCCGCACACGCAGCCGCGCAACCCGGCCGGCCGACGTGACAGCCGCTTCAGCCGATGCGAACTCCCGTGCCGCTGACACGAATGCGCGGGTCACCGGCGCGCAGCGTCACTGTCAGCACGCCAGGTCGGCCCAGGTCGTCGCCCTGGTGCAGGGTGAGAACAGCGTCTTCGGGAACCAGGCCGACCTCACGGGCGTACGCGCCGAACGCGGCGGCAGCGGCGCCGGTTGCGGGGTCCTCGACGACACCACCGACGGGGAAGGGGTCACGGACGTGGAAGACGGTCGCCGACTCACGCCATACCAACTGGAGCGTGGTCAGGTCCAAGCGGTGCATCAGGGCTTCGAGGCGCGCAAAGTCGTACGCGAGATCTGCGAGGCGCGCGCGTGTCGCGGCCGCCAGAACGAGGTGACGGGCTCCGGCGAACGCGATGTGAGGCGGGAAGGCCGGGTCGAGGTCGGTGACCGGCCAGCCGAGCGCGGCCAGCGCCTCCGCGAAGTCGGCGTGGGCGATCTCTTCGATGTGCGGCTCGACGCTGGTGAGTGTGGCCGTGACCGTCCCGCCCTCCTTGGTCACCTCCACCGGCACGGTACCGGCGCGTGTCACGAACGTCAGCTCCCCTGGCCCTGTCCGGTCGGCGAGCGCGATGGCGGTGGCAACGGTGGCGTGTCCGCAGAACGGCACCTCGGCCTTGGGGCTGAAGTAACGGATGCTGTACGCCCGTCCCTCCTGGCCGTCGAAGCCCTGCGGGGCCGGGGTCAGAAACGCGGACTCCGAGTATCCAAGGTCGGCGGCGATGGCCAGCATGTCGTCGTCGCTCAGGGCAGTGGCGTCCAGAACGACTCCGGCGGGGTTTCCGCCGTCGGGGATGCTGGAGAAGGCGGTGTATCGCAGTACCTCTGGGCGCGGAGCATTCGTCGTCATGCTGGCGGCAACGCGAGCGGACTCGTGGCTATTCCTGGACGTGAGTGGAGTTGGGGGAGCATCAGTTCCTCGCCGCGCCGGCCCGGCGAGGTCGGCCAGGCCGGCGGAGCAGTAGTACTGCAGCGGTGGCACTCGGTCGTGGCACCGGCTGCCGCCGGTGTTCGGGCCGGCGCGGCCCACGGACCACCGGCGCTCCGCCCGCTGGAGCCGTCGGCCTCCGCGCACTCCCGGACTCGTCAACTACCGCCGATTCACCCGGTGATACGGCGTCTCAGCCGGGCGGGGCGGTGCTCTGCCTGATCACCAGGCGGGCCGGGACGAGGTCGGTGCCCGGCAGTGAGCCGTTGCGGGTGCGGATCTGGCGCAGGGCTCCCTGGACACAGCGGCGTCCCACTTCCGCGAAGTCCTGGTGGACCGTCGTGAGGGGCGGGATGAAGAACGCGGCGTCAGGGGTGTCGTCGAAGCCGACGACGCTGATGTCCGAGGGGACGGACCGGCCACGTTCATGGAAGGCGCGCAACAGCCCGAGAGCCATCTGGTCGTTGGCGGCGAACACGGCGGTGCAGCCGGGTTCTTGGGCGAGGGCGAGACCGGCCGCGTAGCCGGACTCGGCCGACCAGTCGCCGTGCAGGGGGGCGGGGACCGGGCACCCCGCCTCCGCCAGGACCGTGCGCCAGGCCTCGGTGCGTCGTTGGCCGGCGTAGGACGTCTCGGGACCGGACACATGCCATACGGTCCGGTGGCCCAGGTCGAGCAGGTGCCTGACCGCCTGGCGGGCGCCGTCGGCCTGGTCGGTGTCGACCACGCTGTACCGGTCACCGGCATCTGAGTCCACGACGACGACGTGAACGCCCGGGGGCAGTTGCACGGTGCCGGTGTCGAGCAGATGGCTCTCCATGATGACGATGACGGCGTCGACGGCCAGCTCGCCCATGCGTGTGAAGGCGCCCAGCACATTGTCCTGCGTGGGTACGTCGATGGGGATCAGAGTGATGGCGTACCCCTCGGCCGCGGCGTGGGTGGCAACCGCCTCGACGGTACGGCTGTTGCCGGTGGTGGACAGGTTGAACAAGATCACGCCGATGGTGTTGAACTGGCCGTACCGAAGGGCGCGTGCGGCGCTGTTGGGCCGGTAGCCCAGCTGCCGCATCGCGGCGAGCACCTGTTCGCGGGTGGAGCTGATCACCCCGGCGTGGCCGTTGGCGACCCGGGAGACCGTCTGCGACGAGACACCCGCCAGCTTGGCCACGTCCGCCATGGAGACCCGCTGCCTGCGGCGTCCGCCGGGCACGCCGGAACCGCCTCGCGGCACACCGCCCGTCGGCGGCGAGACCCGCTGCTCCGGCTCATCGGGGTTCATCGCGCCACCACTCCAACCTCTTTCACGCAACGGGATGTTACGCGTGGGAGACCTTGACGACCGCTGGAGCGGGTGCCACGATTCCGACGCCTTCATGTTTACGTAAACATCCCTCCGTTTACCAGTGCCCCCGCGCCCGTCCCCCGAGCCGCCTTCTCCCGAAAGGGCACGTCCGATGCGCAAGCCTCCCGCCGGATCCCGTATCGCCCCCCGTCTGCGCGCCGTCTTCGCCTCGGTCGCGATCGCCGCCGTCAGCGGTACGACGCTCCTCGGCGCTCCCGCCGCCGCCGAGCCAGGCACCAGCACCGGCACGACGCAGTTCAAAGGCGTCAACTGGGCCGACCCCCGTGACAACTACGCCGACGACTACCTGCACCTGTCCGGTCTGTCGCTCTCCGACGACTACGCACACACCTACGCGAAGGCGAGCCGGATCATCGAGGCCTTCCGCGCGAACCTCGGCGCCAACACCGTACGGCTGCCGATCAACCCGTACACGGTCAACGGCTCCTACTGGAAGTCGTACCGAGCGGTCATCGACGCGGCGACGGCCCGGGGCTTCAAAGTGATCCTTTCCTACTGGGAGGGCACGGGCGCCCAGAAGGACGGGTTCATCGACGATCCCGCCACCTTCTGGCCCATGTGGGACACGGTGGTGAAGACGTACACGCCCAACCGGCTTGTCCACTTCGAACCGATGAACGAACCGCACGGATACACCGACAGTCAGTGGGCCGACATCGCCGCGAAGTGGCTGTCGACCTATCCCTCGGTCCCGCGCAACCGCGTCTTCGTCAGCGGCGCGGGCTACAACGACCACGTCACCTCGGTGTGCGCCGACCCACGCCTGAAGGGCACCTATCTGTCGCTGCACCACTACGGGTTCTGGAAGGACTACGCCACCTACGACCAGTGGGCCGCCGACCTCAAGGAACGCATCGGCACCTGCGCGAGCCGCACGGTCGCCGACGAGTTCGGCGCCCCGATGACCACGGGCCTCGACTACAACAAGCCGACTCCCGACAACAACTCCGTCAACTTCATCCAGGCCGACACCGACATCTTCCGCAAGCTCGGGATGGGCTCCGTGTACTGGCCCGGCCTGCGCACCGACGACACCTACTCGATCCAGACCCTGACCGGCACCACAGCCCGCCCCTGGCTCGCCACCACCAATCGGTCCGGCGCCGACCGGCTCGCCTGGGCCTGGGGGCGCGGCAAGCCCGTGGGCCGCTGACCGAGCCTCGTACGTAAGGGGGCTTGCGTTCCTCCGGCACGAGCCGGGAGCCGGCCCCTGGTGCTCGCGAGGGCGGCCAGGGACCGGCGGTCTGCCGCCCGGACAACCCGCCACGGCGGGGACAGCGGTGTCCGGGCGAGGCCGCTGCGGCGGGGACAGCGATGCTCGGCATCCGGCCTCCCTCCATGTCACGGCGGCACGGCTGCCACCATGTGGGCGCGAGCTACGTCAACTGCCGCTTTCCTGGCTTCCCTTCACATATCACGCTTCCGGTGATCAGTCGTACGGTCCGCATCCAGAAAGCCGTATGTCTCTCTCCCCCACTCATCGGAGCTGCCCCATGCACTCCCCCACCGGACGCAGACTCTTCAGGCGCGCCGCTGTGACCACGGCACTTGGTGCCTTGGCCGCGGGCCTGAGCCTGATCGGCCCCCTCGCACCTGCCACCCCGGCCGCCGCAGCCTCTGGCACTTTTCAGCAGGTCACGGACTTCGGCTCCAACCCGGGCAATCTGGCGATGTACGAGTACGCGCCTACGGACCTTCCCTCGAACGCCCCGCTGGTCGTCGCTCTGCACGGCTGCACCCAGTCGGCGAGCGACTATCACGCACACTCCGGCTGGCAGAAGTTCGCCGACGAGTGGGGTTTCGCCGTGGTCTATCCGCAAACCAGCACGGCCAACAACAGCCTGTCCTGCTTCAGCTGGTTCGACTCCACCACGGACGCCCGGGGCAAGGGCGAGGCAGCCTCGGTCAAGCAGATGGTCGACACCGCCGTGGCGCAGTACGGCTCGGACCGCAGCCGTGTCTTCGTCACCGGCCTGTCCGCCGGCGGTGGCATGACCGCGGATCTGCTCGCCGACTATCCGGACGTGTTCGCCGGCGGCGCCGTCGACTCCGGGCTTCCCGCGCAGTGTGCCACCACCTTGAGCGCGGCCTCCGGATGCCAGTACAGCGACCAGAACCTCACCCCTCGGCAGTGGGGCGACAAGGTCCGCAACTCCTACCCGGGACACGCCGGGCCGTGGCCGCGATTGGCGATCTGGCAGGGAACCTCGGACACCACAGTCGTCCCGGTCAACGGCGCCGAGCTGCGCGATCAGTGGACCGACGTCTGGGGCATCGGTCAGACCGCCTCCAGCACCCAGGACCTCACCGGCGGCACCACCGAGAGCATCTACGACGACTCCGCCGACGAGCCCGCCGTCGCCCTCTTCTCGGTCTCCGGCATGGCCCACGGCCTCGCCGTGAGTCCCGGTTCGGGAGCCGACCAGTGCGGAAGCACCGGAACCTACTACCTCGACTACATATGCTCCAGCTACTACACCGCGAAGTTCTGGGGACTGGACGGCTCCGGCGGCGGCTCCGGCAGCAGCCTGCCGGCGCCGTCCGGCGTGACGGTCACCGGCACCACGGACACCGGCGCATCGCTGTCCTGGACCGCCGTCAGCGGCGCCGCGTCGTACGACGTCCACCGCGCCGGTGCCAAGGCCGGCTCCACCACGAGCACTTCGTACAGCGACACCGGCCTGTCCCCCGGCACCTCCTACCAGTACACCGTCGCCGCGGTCGACTCCACCGGCGCCGTCGGCACCTCCTCGGCGCCGGTCACGGCGACCACGACCGGTGCCGGGCCCCGGTGCTACACCGACAACAACTACAACCAGGTGGTGGCCGGCCGCGCCCACCAGAGCGGCGGTTACACCTACGCCGACGGCTCCGACCAGAACATGGGCCTGTACAACGTCGCCGTCACCCATACGCTGAAGGAGACCTCCCCGGGCTACTTCGTCATCGCCGATACCGGCTGCTGACCAGGTGAGGCGTTCGCGCTCGCTCAGGAGTCCGCCGGGGAAACGAGATGATCGAGTGCTTCGGCACAGTCCTGGGCCGGACGGATGCGCGACCAGGCGCCGTCGGCGCCGACCACCAGGTCGGCGTCCTCGGCGGTGCCGTCGTCGAGGAGCAGGCGCCAGGTGCCGTCCCCGAGCGGGACGGCCCCGGCGTCCAGCCCGGATGTCCGAACGCCAGCGGAGCGCCACCGCAGCTCGCATGGGGTTCCCGGCGGCGTCCGTCGCATTCCAGGCGGCTCAGCGGCTCGGCTTGCCCCGGGGAACCGCTATCCGCGCTGTCGTGCCGGGCTCGATCGCCGACGGCGAGGTCACGCCCGAGAACGGCGAGCCCGAAGTCGTCCTCCACATGGCCGAGTTCGGCCCGCTCGGCCTCAGGCCCCGCCCTGGCCGGCAGCGGGCCGCGCACGGCGGCCGCCCCGGCCTTCGGAGCTGCGGGCGCCCCGGCTCCGCCGCCCGCCGCCCGTCGGCCGGATCCGCGGACGTTCTTGCCCGAGGCAGTGCCGCTCGCCGTACCGGCCGCGGGCTGGCGGGCGGAACCGCGGCCGCCCGCGCCTGCTGTCCCGCCCGTGGCCGCGCCGGATCCCGCCCGGTGAGCGGAACCGCGCCCGCCGGCTGCCGAAGTGCCGTCGGACGCCGTCGTCCCGGCCGCGGCCCGGCGGCCGGAGCCCCGGCTCCCCGTCCGGGCGGCAGCGCCCGTCGCCGCTTCGGCCCCGCCGTCGTTCCGGCGCCGACGGCCCGATCGCCCGCCGGGCTTGGTGCCGGACTTCCGGTCCGTGCGCGGCGCCGTCGGTGTCGCCGGCTGGGGGACCTCGATGGTGACGGCCACGCCGGAAGGCTCGCGGGCGCCGGTGATGGTGGCCAGTTCCGCGTCGCTCGACGTGATGCGGGCCGTGCGGGGTCGGATGCCCGCGTCCGACATGAGCCGGGTGACGTCCCGCTTCTGGTCGGGCAGGACCAGCGTGACCACGCTGCCGGAGCCGCCGGCCCGGGCCGTACGGCCGCCCCGGTGCAGGTAGTCCTTGTGGTCGGTGGGGGGATCGACGTTCACGACGAGGTCGAGGTCGTCGATGTGTATGCCCCGGGCCGCGACGTTCGTCGCCACCAGAGCGGTGACCTGGCCGCTCTTGAACTGTTCCAGGGTGCGGTTGCGCTGCGGCTGGGAGCGGCCCCCGTGCAGTGCCGCCGCACGGACACCGGCGGCCAGGAGCCGCTTGGCGAGCCGGTCGGCGGACCTCTTGGTGTCGAGGAAGAGGATGACTCTGCCGTCGCGGGCCGCGATGCGTGTGGTGACGGCCTTCTTGTCGGTCTCGTCCTGGATGTGGAGTACGTGGTGCTCCATGGTGGTCACCGCTCCGGCGGAGGGGTCCACGGAGTGCACCACGGGGTCGGTCAGGAACCGCTGCACCAGGCTGTCGATGTTGCGGTCCAGGGTGGCCGAGAAGAGCATGCGCTGTCCGTCGGGCCGTACCTGCTGGATCAGCTTGGTGATCTGCGGCAGGAAGCCCATGTCGGTCATCTGGTCGGCTTCGTCCAGCACCGTGATGCGTACGTGGTCGAGCACGCAGTCTCCGCGTTCCACCAGGTCGTTCAGCCTGCCGGGACTCGCCACGACCACCTCGGCGCCGCGCCGGAGCGTGCCGGCCTGCTTGGTGATGGACAGCCCGCCGACCACGGTGGCCAGCCGGAGGTTCACCGCCGTCGCGTAGGGGGTGAGCGCGTCCGTCACCTGCTGGGCGAGTTCACGGGTGGGCACCAGCACGAGAGCGAGGGGAGCCTTGGGTTCCGCACGGAGCCCGGCCGTGCGGGCCAGGAGCGCCAGCCCGAACGCGAGGGTCTTGCCGGAGCCGGTACGTCCCCGTCCCAGCAGGTCACGGCCGGCGAGTGAGTTGGGCAGCGTGGCGGCCTGGATGGGGAAGGGGGTGGTCACGCCCTGCGCGGTGAGCGTCTTCAGCAGCCCCGCCGGCAGGTCCATGCCGGCGAAGTCCTCGACGGCGGGAAGTGCGGGTGTCGTGCTTTCCGGCAGCCGGAAGTCCCTCGGTGACGACGCGGACGGCCGGGGCGACGAGGTGCGCCGGTTCGGCTTCTGGGACCTGCGGGACATGCGGCTATCTGCCTTCCTGGAAACAGCACAAACTGGGGTCCGCACCGTGATGGTGCGGACCCCGGTGAGCGGATACGCGTCCGGCGATCAGGCGGGGAGGATGTTCTCCGCCTGCGGGCCCTTCTGGCCCGGCGTGACGTCGAAGGAGACCCGCTGGCCCTCCTGAAGCTCACGGAAGCCCTGGGTCGCGATGTTCGAGTAGTGGGCGAAGACGTCGGGACCGCCGCCGTCCTGCTGAATGAAGCCGAACCCCTTTTCGGAGTTGAACCACTTCACGGTTCCCTGTGCCATGACTTTCTCCTTCTGTAGGCAGAGGCCCCATCCGGAGATGCCGGAAAACAAATAGTGCGCCTGCAGGAGAACATTCCCGTCAGGCGCACATAGGTTCATGGGTACCAAAACTGCAACGCCGAAACCTTAGCACAGCTCGGTGCCCCGCGGCGGATCACCGAGGCGGGCCGGCCGCCCTCCGGCTCGGCCTGGACATCCGCCCAGATGTCGAACGTCACCCGTGCGCGACCGTCCGTCGCGTGCGGAGCCGCCACCTGGAGCGCGGCCGGCTCCGCGCGGCCGTCGGCGACGGCGTCGGCACCGATGGCCCCGCCGGGGAGGAAGCACCGGTACCGCTCACCGCCCGGCATGTCGACGATCGGCTCGTCGGCGGCCGGCACGTCGGCGGCCGGCACGTCGGCGGCCGGCACGTCGACGGTCGGCTCCAGCACCTGCTGCACCTGGCCCCCTTCCCGGACGGCGACAACCCAACTGCGCACCGCCAGCCGCCAATTGACTGCACGACTCCGATCGGGGTCCCATCCGGTCGGTCTGCGAAGACCCGGGGCAGGAGGGCAACACGGCACAGGTTCACCAGCCGACGACTCCGACTCCCTAACACGATTCCTGTCATGACATTCGCAGCGACACGCTGCCGGTGGGAGGCGTGCAGGCGTCATAGATCATCCGGACGGGCTAATAGTCTTTCAATATGCCTTCATTTCCTGGCATTTGAAATCTTTGCCCGGTACCGAACGAGGCTGCATATACCCCGATCGGCTCCCTGCGCCAGTCTTTCAATATGACCGATATGACAGCCATAGGTACGTTTGGTCGCAGTCGGCTGACGAGCCGGCATCTCCGAGACAGCAGACAGGAGAAGCGACATGAAGCTCGCTCGTTCCACCATGGTGACCGCCGCTACCGGGGCCGCCGCGGCACTTGCCGTGACCGGCATCACCTACGCCTCGGCCGCCTCCGCCCCCGCCTCGGCACCGCAGGCGGCCCCGGCCGCAGCGGCCGCGGAACCCTTCGACGGCGGCACCCAGAGCAACGGAAACAACAACGGCAACGGTAACGAAGGCAAGGGCAACGAGGGCAAGGGCAACGAAGGCCGCGGCAACGAGCGCCGGGGCCACGAGGAGCGCCGCCACGAGGAGGGCCGGATCCTGGTCAACGAGCGGTCCTACTCCGCTCACCCGGGTGACTGCATCACCGTGATCAGCGGCCTCGGCGCCAAGACCCTCAACGTCCGCAACGAGAGCCACAAGCGCGTCGAGGTCTTCCGCGGCGCGGTCTGCGACAACGGCGCTCCGATCGCCACCGTCGGCCCCCACAGCTCCAGCTTCGGCGTCGACGACCTCCACGTCAAAGACGGCGTCCACGTCAAGGACGGCATCGTGGCCAGCTTCCGCGTGACCTGCGGCGAGGACGAGGACGAGGACTAGTCCAAAACCGGGAGCACGACACGGGGCCCCGGCCCGCCGGAATCGGGCCGGGGACCCCAGTCGCCACCATTGTCCGACAACCCACCCGCCGTACACACACCTCCAGGCCCGGACACCAGGCATCACACCCTGGCGTCCGGGCACGGTCCTTTCCTCCGCCGGGCGGCCCACCTGGGGATTTCCCGCCCCGAACCCCTCCCACAGGAACCCGCCTCCCCCACGACCTCGCCGTCAGACTTCCGCCTGCCGCCTTCCGCAAGACCGCCAGAACCCCCGGTGACCGATCTCCGACGGGGCCCACGCAACAGCCGCGGCCGGGCGATCCGCCTCGCCGCGGTGCGCATCCATGGCCCCGCTGACACCGTCATCGTCTCGGGCCAGGCACGCCGTAGGACCCATGCGTCGTGTACGAAGCTGGTCCCATCCTCTTTGCGCAGGTCACCGGGCTGTGACGCGTGGTATTGATCCGCGTGCCGTTCGGTTGGGAGTCGACGGGCGGCCGCCCGAGCGACAGTGGAAGGATCTTCAGGGGCCGCGCATGGGACCGACTGTCACAAAGGGATAAACTTACCCAAATCGGCGGCCTGGCTTCCGGACCTGGGCTGCCGCTCTACCTGTGCGACCTTGGGGAGCGGCACGGTGGCGAGGTCTCCTGAGGAACTCGGAGTCACGCGCAGCGCTGGTGTGCGGGGCAAGTTGCTGCCCGTGCTGCCTGCCCTGCTGCTGCTCATCGGCCTGCTCGTCGGCCTCTTCACACCCCGCGATGTCAGGCCGGATGCCTTTCTCGCCACGGCCATGGTTTCCGCCGCCGCACTACTGCCCCTGTGGGGGACCGTGCTCATCGGCGTGGGAGGGTGCGCCATCTTCGTCGGCCTGATGGTGGACTTCAACGGGCTTCAGGATCCGACCGCCTATTCCGAGCTGGCCAGCCTCGTGGCGATTGCGGCGTTCGCCGTCTTCTTCAACCGCCTTCTCGGCCGGCACGCCCATCAGCTGGTCCAGGTCCGCTCAGTGGCCGAGATCGCCCAGCTGGCCGTGCTGCATCCGGTACCGCGACACCTCGGGCACGTCTCGCTCGAGAGCCTGTACGTGGCCGCCGCGGCGGAAGCCCGGATCGGCGGCGATCTCTACGAGGCGATCCGCACCCCGTACGGCGTACGACTGCTCATCGGCGATGTACGCGGCAAGGGCCTGTTCGCGATCCAGACGGCCGCGACGCTGCTCAGCGCCTTTCGCGAGGCCGCTCACGACGCGCCCGACCTGCCGCACCTCGCGTGCCGCCTGGAGACGAGCATCAGCCGCCACGCGTCCCAATACCCCGGGGCCCCGGGTTCGGAGATCGCTGAACGTTTCATCACGGCTCTCCTCGCCGAGATCCCGGACGACGAACCGGTTGTCCGGACCGTCACGTGCGGCCACCCGCCCCCGCTGCTGCTGCACCACGGCGAGGTCCGGGAACTGGAGCCCGCCGCTCCCTCGCCGCCGCTCAACCTGGGCATGCTGGCGGGCGACGGATACCACGTCGACCTCGCCCCCTTCCACCCCGGAGACCAGCTCCTGCTGTACACCGACGGCGTCACCGAGACCCGCGACCGCTCCGGCGCCTTCTACCCCCTCACCGAACGCATCCGCTCATGGAGCGGCGAGGCGCCCCACCACCTCCTCGACCATCTCCACCACGATCTGATCGCCTACAGCGGCGGGGCTCTCGACGACGACATCGCCGCCCTCGTCGCCAGGCGGCGCGCGAGCCGCTGAGACCGGGGTGAGGCCGCGCGCTGAAACCCGCCAGGCTCCGACGCCCACCCGTCTGCCCGCCCGCCCGCCTTTGGTACAGCCGCGGCAGGTCGGCGGCAACGTCGACGTCAACAGCACATCGCCACCAGCAAGTTGACGGAGCAAAGCCGACGCGATCCCGCCCGATCAGCCAGCGAAGGCCAGGGGCAAGACACTCAATGGCCGCCGATCGGCTATCACGAATGAACTCATGGCCTTCACAGCGACACGCCGCAGGCGAGGAATGACGGAGCGTCAGCAGATCATCCGGACGGGCTAACAGACCATCAATAGCCTTTCCTATCAGGGAAGTTGAGATCCGGTCCAAGTCGCGAGGGGGGTTGCACATACCCCGATCGGCGCCCTGGACCAGTCTTCCAATATGACCGATATGACTGCCGTGTGTACGTTGGTTCGCAGTCGGCTGACGGGCCGACAGCTCGCAGACATACGACAGGAGAAGCGCCATGAAGGTCGCCCGTTCCACGATGGTCACCGCCGCTGTTTCGGCCGCCGCAGCCCTGGCCGCGAGCGGCCTCACCTACGCTGCGGCCGTCCCCAGCTCGGTCCCGCAGGCAGCCCCGGCCTCTGCCTTCGACGCCCCCCTCGGCGGCGACTCCGGCCAGGGCAAGGGCAACGAAGGCAGAGGCAACGAAGGCAGAGGCAACGGGGGCCGCGGCCACGAGGATCACGAGGAGGAGGGCAGGATCCAGATCAACGAGCGGTCCTACTCCTCCCACCCGGGTGACTGCATCACCGTGATCAGCGGCCTCGGCGCCAAGACCCTCAACATCCGCAACGAGAGCCACAAGAGCGTCGAGATCTTCCGCGGAGCGGTCTGCGACAATGGCGCTCCCATCGCCACCGTCGGCCCCCACAGCTCCAGCTTCGGCGTCAACGCGCCCCACGTCGACGGCATCGACATCGAGGACGGCGTGGTGGCCAGCTTCCGCGTGATCCACCACCACGACGAGGACTAGAGCCAGGACCACCAGCATGACCCGGAGTCCCCGGCCCGCCGGAATCGGGCCGGGGACTCCACTCCCGGCCATCGCCCGGCAGCACTCTTGAGGTGGCGCTTCGTCGCCGGGTCAGGCTCGCGCCACAGCAGCAAGGTCCGTATCGGCGACACGAACAGCATCAGGCTCGGCCCGCAGATCGGCCGCGGAGACGGCCTGTCGGAGCTGGGGCGAAACACAGACTCACGGCGCATCCGCATCGAGCACGGCACCGCACACCCGAAGATCCGAAGGCGCGCCGGCCCATCGGTGCAGGGCGGCCTCGAGGCCGGTGACAGCGCCGATGCCGGTGGTGTCGGAGGCCCAGGCGACCACGCCGTCCGGGCGTACCAGCACCCCGGTCGGCGTCGCGTGGTCGTCGCTCACGCTGCTCACGCGCCCGGGCCAGGCCGCGGCGAGGCGGGCGAACGCGCCGTCCGGAGTGCGGTCGAGCAGCAGGAACCCGCCGCCGTGACCGTGATCGACCAGACGCGAGCCGTCCCTCAGCCACAGGTCGGGGACGAACCGGCCGACCAGCGGGTGGTCACCGGGCAGGTCGATGCGCTGTGCGACACCGGAGATCTTCTTGACCGCGTAGGTCGTGCCCGCCCGAGTGCTCAGCAAATCGGCGACGACCTCCCGGAGCGCGGCCGACTTGGCGTCCCCGCGCATCACACCGATCTGGGCCCGCGTCCAGTCCAGCACCCAGGCGCCCAGGGGACGACGCTCGGCGTCATAGGTGTCGAGCAGCCCGTCGGGTGCCCACCCCGCGACCACGGCACCGAGCTTCCAACCGAGGTTCATCGCGTCGCCGACCCCGAGATTGAGCCCCTGGCCGCCGAACGGCGCGTGCACGTGCGCTGCGTCGCCGGCCAGCAGCACCCGCCCCGACCAGTAGGCCGCGGCCTGGCGTGCGTTGTCGGACCATCGGGTAGCGGCGCCGCGCAGCGCGGTCAGCGTGACGTCGGTGTCCGAGACCCGGCGCAGACTGGTCTGCAACTCCTCCAGGGTGACGGGCGTCGAGCGGTCGGCGGGAGCGGCGCCGAACTCCACGGTGACCACGCGCCCGGGCTGTGGCCCGTAGCGGTACGCGCCCCGGGTCGACCACGCCCATCCGTTCGCGAGCTTCTCCGGGTCTGCGATGTCCACGACCGCCAGGTGTCCGGTGAGTTCGGGGTCGGTGCCGGGGAAGTCGATGCCCGCGAGGCGGCGCACGGCGCTGTGTCCGCCGTCGCACCCGACCAGCCAGCCGGTGCGCACCATTCCGGCCGTGGTGCCGACGAGCACGCCGTCGCCGGTGTCTTCGAGCGCGGTGACTTCCACCCCGCGACGCACCGGCACGCCGAGTCGCGCGACATGGTCTGCCAGCAGCTCCTCCAGCTCGCGCTGCGGCACCATCCTGGCTCCGGCGACCGCGGTGTGGGCGGCGAGGTCGGGATCGGACCAGTCCACGAGGTCGGCGTCGAGGATCATTCCGGCGAAATGCCCGGTGAACCGCGACTCGCTGGCTCGTCGGCCGCCGCCGGGCTGCCGGTCGTCGGCCCTGTGACCGAACGACCCCACCCGCTCGAGCATCTCTCGCTGCACCCGTTCGGCGGCAGGCAGCAGGCCGCGGCGGTCGAGCGCCTGGGCCGTCGGTACGTTGATCGCCCCCGCCTTCATCGCCTCGTCCGGCTCGGCCCGTCGCTCGAGCACCTGCACCGTCGCCCCGGAGAGCGCCAGCTCCGCGGCGAGCACGAGGCCCACCGGCCCGGCACCGACCACGGTCACGTCCACATCCTGCTTCACATGTCTCGTCACGAACAGTGTTCTATGTACGAACAATGTTCGTGTCAAGTTATGATGGCCGGGTGAACCCGAGAGAGCGACGCGCGGCGCGCCACCAGCCGCCGAACCCCGAGGCCGAAGCCGCCCCCACATCGCGGCGCCGCAGGGCCCCGATCACCGTGGAGCAGGTCATCGACACCGCGCTGGGCGTCATCGCCACAGAGGGCTACGAGGCACTGACCATGCGCCGGCTGGCCGGCGCGCTCGACACGGGACCCGCCTCGCTCTACGCCCACGTGGTCAACAAGGCCGACCTCGACGAGCTGCTCATCGGGCGGCTGTGCTCCGAACTCGTACTGCCCGAACCCGACCCTACGGCCTGGCGGGAGCAGATCCGCGGCGTGTGCACCCAGATTCGGGACCAGTACCTGAAATACCCCGGAATCTCCCGCGCCGCGCTCGCCATGGCGCCCTCCGACCTCGAGACCGTGCGTGTCACCGAAGGAATGCTGGCGATCCTGCTCGCCGGCGGCGTCACCCCGCAGGCCGCCGCCTGGGCCATCGACGCCCTCTTGCTGTACGTGGCCGCCTACTGCCTTGAGACATCGATCGCGCGCCGGCGATCAGCGCACGATGACGCCGCTTGGGTCCTCGACCGCGACGAACTGCAACGCCGGTTCACCGCTCTCCCCGTCGAGTCCTTCCCCCACACCACCCGCCACGCCGCCGAACTCACCGCCGGCGAAGGCCACGACCGGTTCGACTTCACCCTCGCCCTGATGATCGACGGCCTCGCCCACCACTGACGACCTCGCGCACGGTGGCGGTCATGTGTGTCCGGTGTGCCGCGACGAGTGCGCCGTGCGCGGCAGTTCGCAACTGGCGCCACGACGACGCCATTACCGCAGTACGGGGCGCGGCACCGCGGTTCTGCATGCCGCGTGGGCTGATGGCCCGCACAAGGGCTGTTCCATGCCCCCCGTTCGTCTGTGCCTGGGTCAGTAGGCGGAGTTGACGTTGTCGATGGAGCCGTAGCGGTGGGCGGCGTAGTTGGCGGCCGCGGTGATGTTGGCCACCGGGTCGGTGACGCTGCTGGCGGTGCCGTTGACGTGGTAGGCGTGGAAGGTGGGGTCGATGACCTGGAGCAGGCCCTTGGAGGGGGTGCCCTTCTGGGCGTTGACGTCCCAGTTGTTCTGGGCGGTGGGGTTGCCGCCGGACTCGCGCATGATGTTGCGCTTGAGGCCGTCGTAGCTGCCGGGGATGCCCTTGGCCTTCATGATCTGCAGGGACTGCTTGATCCAGCCGTCGAGGTTGTTGGCGTTGCCGGTCGTGTGCTGGGTGGTAGTGCGGCTGTGCGTCCCCGTGGTCGTGACCGCGTGGGAGGTGTGCATCTGCGTCGCTTCGGCGGCCTGTGCGGTGGTCGGCATCAGGGTGAGGACGGCGGCTGCGGCGCCGGTGGTGGTGATGCCGGTGAGGGCGAGGGTGCGCAGGCGGGCGATGCGGGTGCGAGCGGTCATGGTCATGCGTGGGGGAACCCTTCGGTGGGGGACATCGTGGGTGCCGGTGGTGTCGAGGGCCGCGTGGGGCGGGTCTCGTTCTGCTGGTGCCAGTGGGCGGATCCGGCGGGTGTCCGTTCGGTCCGTCGCCTGGCTCCCGGCGACGAGAGCAATAGTTAGCGGCGGGCGGGGCGGGGCGCAATGATGTGACGTACTACCCTAGATCGGAGCTATGCCCGGTATGGCAGCTTTTGGAGGTTTTATTCCCTGTTCAGGGCGTTCTGGGGCTACGAGGCCGGATAGGATGTGATCTGGGTCCTATGGGTGGCATCACTCCCCCAGACCCCCTCAAGGCGCGAACGGGACCAATCCGCTCGAACAGGGGCACTGGGCAAGCTGGACGCCTGGCACGTCCATGGATCACTCGTCGCCGACATCAGCCAGCCGCGGCAGCCGTCAAGATGATCACCCGCGGCCGATGCGATGGGGAGCCGGTCCCCGCCGTTGCGACGCCCGCCGGCGCGCAGCATGGATCACCGAGCTGTGCACCGCGGGTTCATTGCCCATAGCTCACGCCGCTGCGCGGCTGCTGCGCGGTCACCTGTGTTCCCGCAGCACCGTGAGGCGGCGCTTGATGATCACTCTTAGCATTTAAATCGACACTGAATGTAAGCGGCCCGGGAAGGGAGCAGCACGATGCCGGTTTCTCGTCGCGGCGTCCTGAAACTGGGCGGGATGGCCCTGGCCTCGGGGGCCGGCGCCGGTGCGGCCGCCGCCTGTGGCTCCATCGCGCCGTTCATGCAGGCCGATGCCCCGGGGAAGGCGGACTACACACTGCGGATCGCGACCGGGCGGGTGGAGGTTGCGCCGGGCACGGTCGTCTCGACGACGACGTACAACGGGCAGTTTCCCGGACCGCTGCTCCGGTTCACCGAAGGCCGCCCGGTCGTGGTCGACGTCCACAACGACACCGGCACCCCCGAGCTGCTGCACTGGCACGGGCAGCGGGTTCCGGCCGAGGTGGACGGGGCTGCGGAAGAGGGGACCCCGTACATTCCTGCGCACGGGACGCGCCGCCTGTCGTTCACCCCTGGACCGGCCGGCTTCCGCTTCTACCACACCCATGTGGCAGCCCTCAGTGACCTGGCCCGCGGCACCTATACCGGTCAGGCCGGCCCGGTCTACATCGAGCCGAAGGCCGACCCGGGCGCCTACGACCAGGAAGTGTTCCTGACACTGAAGGAGTTCGAGCCGTCCCTCAGCCACGGCGGGGACGTCGTGCAGACCTTCCTGGCCGGCTCCCCCGTGCCGGACCTGAAACGCAGGGGCGAGAAGGCCATGACCGACTCGCTCGCCCGGGGCATGCCGCGCGGCTACGAAGTCGGCTACCGCGTCTTCGGCATCAACGGCCGCGCCTTGGGCCACGGCCAGCCGATCCAGGTCAGGGCCGGGCAGCGCGTGCTGCTCCACGTCCTCAACGCCAGCGCCACCGAGATCCGCAGCCTCGCCCTGCCCGGCCACACCTTCAAAGTGCTCGCGCTCGACGGCAACCCGGTACCCCGCCGGACCGACGTGCCGGTGCTGTGGATCGGCACCGCCGAACGCGTCTCGGCCCTGGTCGAGATGAATCACCCGGGCGTGTGGGTGCTCGGGGACCTGTCCGACGACGACCGGAACGCGGGCATGGGCACCGTGGTGGAGTACGCCGGCCACAGCGGCTCCCCCCAGTGGATCACCCCACCCGCGTTCACCTGGGACTACCGGACCTTCACGGACTCCGGCTCCACCACCCAGCGCCCCGACCGCACCATCGACCTGCTGGTGGAGAAACACAACGCCGCAGACAAGGGGTTCAACATCTGGCCCCTCAACGGCGTCCCCTTCTCCCTGGACACCGACAAGCCGGTACTGGACGTCCAGCGCGGCAAGCGATACCGCATCCGGTTCCGCAACGCCAGCGACGACATCCACCCCCTGCACCTGCACCGCCACACCTTCGAGGTCACCCACATCGCCGGCACCCCGACCCACGGCCTGCACAAGGACGTCGTCATGCTCGGCGGCTACCAGACCGTTGCCGTCGACTTCACCGCCGACCAGCCGGGACTGTCCCTGTTCCACTGCCACCAGCAACTCCACATGGACTACGGATTCATGATCCTTCTGCGCTGCTCCTGATCCTCCATTGCCGTGGAGACGGCACCCCATCATCAGAGTTCGCCAGCCCGCATTCTCGACAAATTCACTGTTCGGCTTTTTGGAATCATGCACTGGAAAACACGGGCGGCAGCGAAATCCTCGTATTATTGTCGAACCATCCTCGTTACCCGATACCCGAGGCCTGCCAGGCAGGCGCTGCACAGGCGCGCACGGCAGTGCGATAGGTCATTTGGGCGGCTTCACACATGAACGGCGGTGCCGGGCTTGCGGAGTGTTCTGGAGTGTCCGATGCTCGAGCCATCGTCGTCCAGTGGAGCGGATGGGAAATTCGGCAGGTAATTCAGAACGATCGCTGATATGAAACACGAATATCGTCGAGCCGTGAAGCGACGGGCCGGAGACGACGTTTCCTGTGCGGGTTCGTTCCCTGCGCGAGGTCCTGCCGAACAAGGAGTGGGAAAATGCGAAGGACGCGATGGAAGCGTTTCGCCGCCATCCTGACCCCGAGTGTCGCCGGCGCCACCCTCCTGGCCGTGAGCGTGGCCCAGGGCGCTCTCGCGGCGTCGTTCTTCATCTCCGGTGACACATTCAAGATCGCCGCGAACTCCCTGACCGGCAAGGGCATGAGTATCTACGGCATGGTGGATGTGACACGCAGGGGCAAACTCGTGCCGGTCACCGTCACGGGAGTGAGGACCGCGAAGATCGACGCGCTGTGCCTGTCAGTCCTCTTTCCGATCCCCGTGCTGGGCCCCTACACCATGCGGCTGACCGGCGGCGACCACGGTCGTCCCGCCAGGGCACGGAACTTGTTCTTCGACGTCAGCACGCTCAGGGCCAGCGAAACGGACGTGAACAACCTGGACATCGGCGTCGCGGCAGGATCGCTCACCTCGGGCGAGGTTTCCCCCGGTGACCGGGGCTCGAAATTCTTCGATCCGAACAGCATCGCGATGCAGAGTACGTCCATCACCCTGGACAACCTCCGCGTCAATGCCGTTGCGGCTTCCTTGGGCTCTCTCAACCTGCCCGGATCCAAGCTGTCGTTGAGGTCGGGCGCCCAGGAATGCTTCTGAACCATCCCGATGTCTCTGAGTCCGAAGAGTAGCGAGCCCTCATTCATGAGCAACCTGACCGTCCCGGCCGAGTGGCATGACGCTCTCTCCCGTACGAGGCGCAGATTTCGAATCTGGCGCGACACACGTCCCTTCTGGGCCGGACTGATGACGCTGTCAGCGGGTCTGCCCATCATGTATTTTCCCTACGCGCACCTGACTTGGGGCAGCGTCACCCTGGCACTGTCCACGACTGCCGGTGCCGCATCGCTGGTCATCGGCGTCCTCCTCGCCGTTCTCGGTCTCCTTCTGTGGTTTGAGCAGAACACGCGCATCTTCGCGGGAATCGCCGCGATCCTGCTGTCCTTGATCGCCTTGCCGCTCGCCAACTTCGGGGGCCTGCTGCTCGGTACGCTGCCCGGCCTCATCGGCGGCTCCCTCGCCTGTGCCTGGCTGGCGCCCGACGACACCACCGTGCCCGGGGATTCCGTGGACACCAGTCACGAGCCCACCAGGGCCGAGAACGACGACCCGACCGTCATCTCGGCGACACCGGCGGACGGTGGACATCATGCTCAGTGACCGCTCCAGCGCCTCGCCCCAGGACAACATGCCGGTCGCGGTACACGCGCCCGAGCCGCACGTCCCGGGAGCACGGGCCGCACTTCCCAGAGGTCCCAGACCAGTTGGGCACCTGCTGTTGCTGGGCTCGCTGCCGGCCGCTCTCCTGGCGGTCGCGGCCGTGCCACCGAAGACGGGGCCGGTGACGGCGGACCGCTCCGTGCCGAGCGCGCGTCAGGCCCTCGCCGCCGGAGACGGCCCCAGCCACGCCCCCTGCGAGTCTCGGAGCCGTCCCACAGCCGGCGCCGCACAGCAGCCGGCAACGACACCCCGCCTTCCGGAGCCCGAACCGGACGCCCCTCGACCGGAGAACCCATCACTCCTGCCCGGCCAGCGAGACGATGACCCGCCTTTGCAGGCACAGGCTTCGCCCACCGCCGATCAGCTCCCGACACATCTGCTGGGCGACCTCTACGAGACAGCCGCTCCGGCTGCCGGCAATCCTTCCTGCCTCGCCGCCTGTTGCCGCACAGAGCCGCCGCACGAGCGGGACCGGGTCTCCGCCTCCCCCAGGCAGTCGGCTTCCCCTCGACACAGCCGCGGCACCCCCCACACCCCCATCCCCGTGGCGTCGACCGACCGCACTCCGGTCGTTCCGGCCAACGACACCTGGACGCTCAGATCTCGCCGACTCGTGCTCCGCGACGCGGAGTTCGCGGGCGTGGTCACCGTCAGGACCGCGACAGGGAGGAAGCGCCTGCTCAAGTTCACCGCCCGCTCGCTGAGAGCAGCCGACCTCGACCTGGCGGTCCGAAGGGGTGCCACCACATGGCACCTGACGGCCGGCGCCGGCACCATCGCCACCGCCGGGGGCCCGACGACGTTGTACGCGGAAGAAGTGGTCGGCCAAGCCCTCAGACTCGGCGGGAGGACGGTCGCACCCCGAGGACGAGTCGTGATCAGCCCGAACTCCGTTCCGCAGTGGCTCTCCCCTGCGGTTCCGGCCGCCCGGAACGCTCGCCACCGAACGATCACCATCGAGGGAGCAGCCCTCTACCGGATCCGCCTGACCGGCGGAAACCTGAAGGTGCCCAGGCCGCACATCCGGACAACGTAGTCCCCCACGAGGCCTGCTGCCCTCGCGCGCCGGGTACCGCAGGCACCTGCAGGCATGGAGGGAGGCCCTGCGGACGGGACTGCCGACTGCTCGGCCCCGGGTCATGTCACGTCGACTCCCGTACGACCAGTCGGCAGGCGACCGTCCGCACCCCCGGTGTCGCCTCGCCCGCATCGATCGCTTCCAGCAGGCGCAGGGCCGCTATCCGGCCGATCTCCGAGAGGTCCATGTCGATGGTGGTGAGCGGGGGGCGGCTGGCGAGGGCCATGGTGTCCCAGTTGTCGTAGCCGACCACCGCGATGTCCCCGGGGACACCGACGCCCCGTTCGCGCAGCGCGTCGGTGACTCCGCGGGCGATCTGGTCGTTGCCGCAGAAAAAGGCGTCGGTGCCGGGGGCGGTGCGCAGGACGGCGTCCGTCGCGCGGCGGCCCCATGCCTCGCTCCACTCGCCGAAGTGGACACGGTGAGTGGACAGGCCGAGGCCGGCGCCCTCCAGGTGCCGCACGGCGTGGCCTGCGCGGTCGCGAGCGGCCGCATGGTGTTCGGGGCCGGTGACATGGGCGATGCGGGTGCGGCCCGTGGACAGCAGGTGCTCCACGGCCAGCTCGGCGCCGCCCTTGTCGTCCGTGACGACGGACATGTCACCGGGGTCCGTGGACGGTGAGAGTGCGTAGACCACGGGGACCGACTCCAGGCCGGTGATGCCGGTCAGTGGTGGGCGCGGGTCCGTGCGGCGACCGGTGACGATGATGCCGTCGACGCGGCGGTCCATGAGATTGCGCAGGTGGTGCTGTTCGCGGATGGTGTCGCCGCGTGTGTCGCACAGCAGTACCGATATCTTGCCGGCGCCAAGGGCGTCCTCGGCGCCGAGGAGGACCGGGGTGCTGAAGCGTCCGATGCCGTCGGTGGTCATCAGGCCGACGGTCCAGCTGCGGCCGGCGTGCAGGCTCTGGGCGTGCTGGTTGGGGCGGAAGCCGAGGGCCTCCACCGCGTCCAGCACGCGTTGACGGGTCTCCGGGCGCATCCGGCCCGCGCCGCTGAGCGCCTTGGAGGCGGTGCCCACGCTGACGCCGGCGAACGCGGCGACGTCGGCGAGCCTGGCCCGGCCGGTGGGAGGAGAGCCTGGAGCACCAGCGGGAGCGGTCACGAGCAAACCTTTTCCTCGAGTACGACGACGCTGCCCATCGTGACAGGCACGGCCGTTCCCTGCCAGTCCCTGAGCAAACGGGAGAATCCCTTGCCGCTCCCCTTGACCGAGGTGTGCCGCTGCTCTCTACTTCTCGATCAGGAAAACGGTTGCTCACATGTTTGCCCGTTGCTCGTACCCGCTTCCCTCTCGGAGAGCCATGCCCAGCACACGCTCCGCCCCGCCCTCCCCCACCGGTGCCGTGGGTCCGGTCCGTCTCGGTCCGGCCGCCCGTGCCGCGCTGCGTCCCGCCGTCGGCGGCATCGACGCGGGCTTCTGGCACAGCCGGCGCGAGGTCAACGCCGGCACCTCCATCCCGCAGGGCCCCGAACTGCTGGAGTCCGCCGGCAATCTGCACAACCTGCGGATCGCGGCGGGCACCACCGAGGGCGAATTCCGGGGGGCGTACCCCTTCGTCGACACGGACGTCTACAAATGGCTGGAGGCCGCGGCCTGGCAGCTCGCGCAGGAGGCCGACGGCGAGCTGGAGGCGCACGTCGACCGCATCGCCGCACTTGTCGCCGCCGCCCAGCAGCCCGACGGATACCTCAACACCTGGTTCCAGCTGGCCAAGGGCGGCGAGCGGTACCAGGACCTGCGCTGGGGGCACGAGCTGTACTGCGCGGGACACCTCATCCAGGCCGCCGTCGCACACCACCGGGCCACCGGCCGCACCGAACTCCTGGACGTCGCCGTGCGCTTCGCCGACCACATCGACTCCGTCTTCGGGCCACCCGGCAGCGGCAAGCCCCTCGACGGCATCGACGGGCACCCCGAGATCGAGACCGCACTCGCCGAGCTGTACCGGGAGACCGGCGAGCGCCGCTATCTCGACCTGGCCGCCTACTTCGTCGACCGGCACGGCCACGGCCTGCTCGGCGGCGACGCCTACTGCCAGGACCGCGTCCCGCTCAGGGAGGCGACCGACGTCGAGGGCCACGCCGTACGCCAGTTGTATCTGCTGGCAGCGGCCGCCGATCTCGCCGCCGAGACCGGGGACCGCGAACTGCGCACCGCCGCCGAGCGGTTGTGGCACGCCATGACCGCCACGAAGACCCACCTGACCGGTGGCCTCGGTGCCCACCACGACAAGGAGGACTTCGGTGACCCGTACGAACTGCCCAACGAGCGTGCCTACTGCGAGACCTGCGCCGCCATCGCCTGCGTCCAGTGGAGCTGGCGCATGGCCCTGCTCACCGGCGAGGCCCGCTACAGCGACCTGATCGAGCGCACCCTGTACAACGGCTTCCTGGCCGGAGTGTCGCTGGACGGCGAGCGCTGGCTGTACGTCAACCCGCTCCAGGTCCGCGACGGTCACACCGATACCGGCGGCGATCAGTCCGCCCGCCGCACCCGCTGGTTCCGCTGCGCCTGCTGCCCGCCCAACGTGATGCGCCTGCTGGCCTCCCTGGAGCACTACCTGGCGAGCACCGACGACGGCGGACTCCAGATCCACCAGTACGTCACCGGCCGCTACCGTGGCGGGGGAATCGCCGTGCGCTGCGTGACCGAGTACCCCTGGCACGGCACGATCGCCCTCACCGTCGAGGAGAGCCCGGGCGAGGACCCCTGGACGCTGTCCCTGCGCATTCCGCAGTGGTGCCGTGACGTGCGCGTGCGGTGCGGCGAGGAGTCGTACGACGCTCCGGTGGCCGACGGCTGGCTGCGGCTGGAACGGACCTGGGCCGTCGGTGACCGGGTGGTCCTGGAGCTGGCGCTGGAGCCCCGCTTCACCGCGGCCGACCCGCGGGTGGACGCCGTACGGGGCTGTGTGGCGATCGAACGCGGCCCGCTCGTGTACTGCCTGGAGCAGGCGGACCATCCCGGTGGCGGCCTGGACGACATCGTCGTCGACCCGTCGCGCCCGCTCGCCGTCAAGCAGCGCCCGGACCTGCTCGGCGGCGTGACCACGCTGGTGGCCGCGGGCCACCGGCGCCGGATCCCCGACGCGGGCTGGTGGCCGTACACCCCGCTCCACGCTCAGGGCCCCTCGCCCACGGACCCGGCACAGGGTCCGGCCGAGGGCGAGCCGCTCGAGCTGACCGCCGTCCCCTACTACGCCTGGGCCAACCGCGAAGACGGCAGCATGCGCGTCTGGCTGCCCACCTCCTGACTCCCTCGCCCTACGAACATCGAGGTCAGCCCCGTGATACCCACCCGCCGCACACTCCTTGCCGCACTCACCGCCGTCGCGCTCGCCTCCCTCACCGCCTGCGGGAGCGGCTCCGGCTCCTCGGGTGCCGGCCACGCCTCCTCGGGCACGTACACCTTCTGGGACCCGTATCCGCAGTTCGACGCCTCCTCGCCGTGGGGCAAGCGCGTCGCCGAGTGCGGGACGATGGCCGGGGTGAAGGTCAAGCGCACCGCGTACGACACCACGGACCTCGGGAACAAGGCGCTGCTGGCCGCCCAGCAGGGCAACGCACCGGACGTGATGCTCGTCGACAACCCGGTCGTCTCCACGCTGGTGGAAGCGGGGATCCTCAACAAGACCGGCGATCTCGGCCTGGCCACGGGGTCGATACAGAAGAACATCATCGGCGCCGGCACCATCGACGGCTCCGCGTACGGCGTGCCCATCGGCGCCAACACACTCGCCCTCTACTACAACAAGAAGATCCTGTCCGCCGCGGGCGTGGACCCGGCCTCCGTCAAGGACTGGAACTCCCTCACCACCGCGCTGAAGAAGGTCAAGGCGGCCGGGAAGAAGGGCATCACGTTCTCCGCGATCAACACCGAGGAGGGCAGTTTCCAGTTCCTGCCCTGGTTCTGGGGCGCGGGCGGCGACCTGACGAGGCTGAACTCGGCCCGGGGCGTGGCCGCGCTGTCGCTGTGGAAGCAGTGGGTGGACGCGGGGTACGCCCCCAAGGACGTCCTGCAGAACACGCAGACCACCAGCTGGCAGGAGTTCGCCACCGGCACTTACGCGTTCGGCGAGAACGGCACCTGGCAGCTCGGCAACGCGGGCAAGACCGGATTCGGCTACGGGATCATCAACATCCCTGCCCAGAACGGGGGTTCGGCCCCCGTGCCGACCGGCGGCGAGTTCGTCACCGTGCCCGTGCAGAAGGACACCGCGCGCTACGGCGTCAGCAAGAAGATCGTCGAGTGCCTGACCAGTGACGCCAGCCTGCTGCCGACGGACACCACGCTGATGTACGTGGCGCCGACCGCGGCGGTGCAGGCGGCACAGGTCAAGCAGGACCCGCAGCTGAAGCCGTGGGTGGACGCGGTGGCCGCGGCGCGCGGCCGCACCAGCGGCGGACTGGGCACCAAGTACCCGGCCATCTCGCAGCCGATGTGGACCGCCGTCCAGGCGGCCCTCTCGGGCGGCAAGAGCCCGCAGGCGGCCCTTGACACCGCCCAGGCAAGCGCAGGGAAGAACTGAGGCCGGGCCATGACCATCGCCCGCGTCGACCGGCCACGGCGGACACCGGGGGTGACGGAGGTGAGCGGGTCCGGTCCGCTGTCGCCGCAGCGCAGACTGAGGCGCCGGAGCCGGCTGACCGCGTTCGCCTTCGTCGCCCCGCTGATCGCCTACCTCGCCGCCTTCTACCTCTACCCCCTCTACCGCAACCTCGACCTGAGCCTGCGCGACTACACCGTCCGCTCCTTCGTGGCCGGCGACGCGCCCTTCTCCGGCTGGGGCAACTTCCGCAAGGTCCTGGACGATCCGGCCTTCGCTCCGGCACTGCGCCACACGATGGTCTTCACCTTCGTGTCCATCGCCTTCCAGTACGTCATCGGCCTCGCCCTCGCGGTCTTCTTCAACCGGCACTTCCGCCTCTCGGGCGTACTGCGGGCGCTGTTCCTCATCCCGTGGCTGCTCCCGCTGATCGTGTCGGCGTCCACCTGGTCGTGGATGTTCAACAGCGAGTCCGGCGTGGTGAATTACTTTCTGCACTTCTTCGGGGTCGATCCGGTGGGCTGGCTCACCTCGCCCGACTGGGCGCTGACCTCCGTGATCGTCGCCAACATCTGGATCGGCATCCCGTTCAACCTGGTCATCCTCTACAGCGGGCTGCAGAACATCCCCGCGGAGCTGTACGAGGCGGCGGCCCTGGACGGGGCGAGCGCCTGGCAGGTGTTCCGCCGGATCACCTTTCCGCTGCTGCGGCCCGTGTCGGCGATCACCCTGCTCCTCGGTCTCGTCTACACCCTCAAGGTGTTCGACCTGATCTGGATCATGACCAAGGGCGGTCCCGGCGACTCCTCCTCCACCCTGGCGACCTGGTCGTACCAGCTCGGGTTCGGCACGCTGCTGCCCAAGTTCGGCCCGGGCGCCGCGGTCGGCAACCTCCTCATCCTCATCGCGCTCGTCTTCGGCCTGCTCCACATCCGCGTCCAGAGGAGGCAAGAGGCGTGAACTCCCGCTCCAGGGGCCCCCGTTACACGATCATCGGTCTCCTGCTCACCGCGCTGATGCTGTTCCCGGTGTACTGGATGCTCAACGTGTCCCTCACCCCTCAGCAGGACATGCGCAAGAACCCGCCCGGCCTCTTCCCGCTGCACCCGACCTTCGAGGGCTACCGCTCGGTCCTGGACGACCAGTTGCCCTACCTCGGCACCAGCCTGCTCATCGGCCTCGGCACGGTCGCCCTCACCCTGCTGCTCGCCGCCCCGGCCGGCTACTCCCTGGCCAAACTGCGCCCGCGCGGCGGCGGAACCCTCGGCCTGGTCCTGCTGATCGCCCAGATGGTCCCCGGCATCGTCATGGCGATGGGCTTCTACGGCATCTTTCTCGACTTCGGCCTGCTGAACTCCTGGTGGGGTCTGATCATCGCCGATTCCACCATCGCCGTGCCCTTCGGCGTCATGATCTTCACGGCGTTCATGTCGGGCATCCCCGGCGAGCTGATCGCCGCCTCGCGCATCGACGGCGCGGGCGCCTTCCGCACGTTCTGGTCGATCGTGCTGCCGGTGAGCCGCAACGCGCTCGTCACCGTCTCGCTCTTCAGCTTCCTGTGGGCCTGGTCCGACTTCGTCTTCGCCAACACCCTTGACGGCGGCGGCGATCTGAGGCCGATCACCCTCGGCATCTACAAGTACATCGGCAACAACAACCAGGAGTGGAACGCGATCATGGCCACCGCCGTCGTCGCCTCCGTTCCCGCGGCAGTCCTGCTGGTCCTCGCGCAGCGCTACGTGGCCGCGGGCGTCACCGCGGGCGCGGTCAAGGACTGACCGTCCTTCCGGTCACGGACCGGCCTGCTCCCCCATCCCCTCCGTCGAGGAGAACCCCTCCATGAGCCGCACAAGACCCCTCACCTCACTGCTGGGCGTCTGCGCCCTGGCCGCCACCGCCGTACTCGCCACCGACCCGCCGGCCCAGGCGGCCCCCACCTCGTCCACCACACTGGTGGTCAACGCGAACCAGACGCTCCGCCCGGTCACCCATGTCGCCACCGGCAGCCTCTACGGTCTCGCCGACGGCAGCACGCCCGCCGACAGTCTCGTCACCCCGCTCAGGCCGAACACGTTCGTGCAGATGGCTCCGGGCGGCTCCCAACTCCCCAACGGCGAGCCCGAGCCGGCCGGTGACGCACTGGTCGTCGCTCCGAAGGCCGCCCGGGCCGGCGCCAAGGTGGTCGTCCGGATGCCGGACTTGTACCCCAACTTCCCGTACAAATGGGTGAGCTGGAGCGACTGGCTGTCCGCGGTCGACAAGCAGGTCGCCTCCGTACGGTCCTCGGGCGCGGGCGACATCGCCGCGTACGAGCTGTGGAACGAGCCCGACTGGACCTGGGACACCACCCATGCCGGTGCCTTCGACGACGGCTGGGCCCGCACCTACAAGGAGGTCCGCTCCAAGGACACCAAGGCCCCGGTCCAGGGCCCCAGTTACTCCGCCTGGAATCAGTCCTGGATGAGCACCTTCCTCACCGACGCCAAGGCGAGCGGCACCGTCCCCGACATCATCTCCTGGCACGAGCTGCAGGGCAGCAAGGACATCGCCGCGCACGTCGCCGCCTACCGCACGCTGGAGGCCGCGCTCGGCATCAGCCCGCGGCCCATCGCCATCGAGGAGTACGCCGAGCCGTCCGAAGTGGGCGTCCCGGGCGCACTCATCGGCTATGTCGCCAAGTTCGAACGGGCAGGTGTGCACGACGCCGAACTCGCCTTCTGGAACCACTACGGCACCCTCGGCGACACCCTCACCGACACCGGCGGCGCACCCAACGGCTCGTACTGGATGTACAAGTGGTACGGCGACATGTCGGGCTCCATGCTGGTCACCACGCCCCCGGCGCAGACAGGCATCGACGGCATCGCGTCCCTGAACGGCTCGGGCAACCGGATCAGCGTCGTGGCGGGCGGCTGCACCGGCTCCTGCGCGGTGACCGTGGGCGGCCTGTCCTCGCTGCCGGCCTTCGGCAACACGGTCCATGTGAAGCTGGAGTACACACCCAGCACCGGCCGTACGACCGCCTCTCCGGGCCCGGTCACCGTCTCCGACGCCGACTACACCGTCTCCGGCGGCTCCATCACCGTACCGGTGACCATGAACGCCTCCGACGGCTACCACCTGGTGATCACACCGGCCGGCACCTCCACCTCACTGGCCGGGCGTTACCAGATCACCAACAAGAACAGCGGCCTCGCCCTGGACACCCTGAACGCGGGCACCGCTCAGGGCACTTCGGTCGTCCAGGCCACGTCCACCACCGACAGCGACAAGAACTGGAGCCTGGTGGCGGCGGGTTCGGGCCTGTACAAGATCGTCAACCAGAGGAGCGGCCTGCCACTCGGCATCCAGAACATGAGCACCGCCGACGGCGGCCCTGCCCTGATCTGGGGCGACAACGGCACCGCCGACCACCTCTGGCAGGTCATCCCCGCCCGCGACGGCTACTACAAGATCGCCAACTACAACAGCGGACTGCTCCTGGGCGTGGACCAGATGAGCACGTCCTCCGGCGCCCAGGTCCTGCAGTGGTCCGACAACGGCACCGCCGACCACCTCTGGAAGCTGACCGCGCGCTGACAAGTCCCCCGCGCCGCTCGGCACCGAAGAAGACACCTGTGTCCCTGGCCGATGTCGGCGGCCGGGGACACAGGCCGGGGATGACCCGCACGGGTGGTGACAGGACCGCCGCCCCGGTCAGGGAATGAACTGCACCTCCGGGAAGGCCGCGGACACGGTGGCTCCTCGTGAGTCGCTCGCGGCGTCAGGTCAGCCCCGCCCCGGCAGGTCACGAAAGGCAATTGAGGGCAGGGCAGACCTCGTACTCCCGGGGACGGCCTTCGCCCAGCCGCGGGTGACGGTCTCCTTCGCCTTCGCCAGTTGCGCGTCCGTCGGGAACTGCGGCGTCCCCTCAACCGTCGGCAGTCGTTCGGCGGCGGCCTTGTCGAGGGTGCCGTCCTGCCGCATGACCTCCATCAGCACCGGGCGGGCGTAGCTGCGCAGCCGGAGGTTCTGGCCCTGTGGGCTGAAGAGGTACTCCTGCCACAGGCGGGCAGCCGCGGGGTGCGGGGCGTTCTTGTTGACCGCCAGCGCGAAGTACTGGGCGAAGCTGCCGTCGAAGGGGATCGCGACCTGCCAGTTCACACCCTTGGCCCGAAGCTGGTCGGCGTAGTGCAGGTTGATGTAGTCCCAGTTGATGCTGATGGGGGTCCGGCCGTCCTCGACCGTCGCCAGATTGGACCTGAGCGGGTTGAGGTTGCCCTTCTCGTTGAGCTTGGCGAAGAAGTCGAGACCGGGCTGGACGTCCGCGAACGAACCGTTGTTCGCCAGCGCGGCTGCGTAGACGCTGGCGAAGGCGGTGGCCGACCGGGGCGGGTCGCCTTCGAGGGCGACCTTGCCTCTGTAGGCGGGTTTCAGCAGGTCGGCGAACGTCTCCGGACAGTGCTTGACCCGGTTGGCGTCACAGCCGATGGAGATGTAGCCCCCGTAGTTGTTCGACCAGCGGGCTTGGGAGTCCTTCTGATTGTCGGGGATCGAGTCGAAGGCGGCGACCTTGTACGGCGCGAGCAGATTCTGTGCCGCTGCGTTGCGCGCGAACGTGTCGCCCACGTCGATCACGTCGGGGGCCGTCGGACGGTTCCCCCTCTTCCGGACGGCGTCGATCTCGTCCTCGCTGTGGCCCAGCGGATTCTCGACCTTGACGGGGATGCCGTACTTCTTCTCGAAGCCGTCGATCAGGCCGCCGTAGTCGGCCCAGTCGCGCGGCAGCGCGATCGCCCTGAGCGTGCCCTCCCGTTTCGCCGCGGCGATCAGCGCGCGCATGCCGCCCGCGTTCTCGGCGGAAGTGGCAACCGACGGCTTCGCGAGTCCGGTGGTCGGTGTGGTCTCGCAGGCGCTCAGGCCCAGTGCCGCGAGAGCGAGGCAGCCGAGGACGGCTGCTGCTCGGGCACGGCGTGTGGTCACGACTGCTCCAGGACCTGGGGGATGAGGTTGTCACCGGGTGACATGTGCTTGGTGCGGGGCGCGGCGGACCTCCGGAGGAACGCCCGGTGCCGCCGTAGCCGGTCTGGAGTTCCGGTGGCTCTGGCCGGCCGAGGGTCCACGGGCCGGGGAAGTGGTCGTCGAGGCCAGGGTACCCGTGCGCCCCGGTGACGGAATCCCGTCCGGGGAAGCCCGTGACCGCCTCCGCGGTCCGCGGGATGCTGCCTGCGCGGGCCCCAGGTCCCTGCCACAGGCCCCGGGCCCGCCTCGCGCGATGCCCGCACACGGCGTGCACGAGCCGTGCCGGAAAGGGGCGTGCACGCGCCCCTCACAGTGCTGTGTCGTCCCATTGGCCGAGCAGGATCTCGCCGAGTTCTTCCGTCTCGGGCGTGGTGCCGTGGCGAAGGGACTGTTCCGCCCAGATGACCTTGCCGGTGGGCGTATAGCGGGTCCCCCAGCGTTCGGCGAACCGGGCGACCAGGAAGAGTCCGCGCCCGCCCTCGTCGGTGACTTTCGCCCGGCGCAGGCGGGGCGAGGTGCTGCTGCCGTCGGAGACCTCGAGGATCAGGGTGCCTGCGGCGGGGCTCTCGGCCGGCATCGTGCGGAGCAGCCGGACGGCGATGGGTTCGGTGCCGTAGCGGATGGCGTTGGTGATCAGTTCGCTGAGGATGAGTTCGGCGGTGAAGGCCACCTGCTCCAGGCCCCACTCCGTCAGCCTGCGGGCGCAGGCGGTGCGCACCGGGGCCACCGCCGCCGGGTCACGGGGCACGTCCCACGTGGCGACCTGCGTGGGTCCGAGCCGGCGCGTGCGGGCCACCAGCAGCGCGATGTCATCCCTGGGCCGGTCCGACAGCATGGCCTCCATCACCGCCGCACAGGTGTCCTCCGGCGTTCGCTCGTGCCCTGTCAGAGCGCCACGCAGGGCCTTCAGACCGGCGTCCAGGTCTCGGGTGCGGTCCTCGATCAGTCCGTCGGTGTAGAGCACCAGCCGGGAACCCTCGGGCACGGTGAGTTCGGCGGCCTCGACCGGCAGGCCGGCGCCGATCCCCAGTGGCGGGGAGACGGGCAGCCGAGGGAAGTCGACGGTCCCGTCGGGCCGGACCACCGCCGGACCGGGATGACCTGCGGTGGCGAGAACCAGCCGCCCGGAGGTGGGGTCGTAGACGGCGTACTGGCAGGTCGCACCCGTGATCATCCCCTGCCCGTCCTCCGCGGTGGCGGCCTCTTCGGCGTCGATCTGGGCCACCAGCTCGTCCAGCCGGCCCAGCAGTTCCTCCACGGGCATGTCCAAGCCGGCGAAGTTGTGTACGGATGTGCGCAGCCGGCCCATGGTCGCCGCGGCGTGCAGACCATGGCCGACGACATCGCCGACGACCAGCGCCACCCGGGTGCCGGACAGCGGGATCACGTCGAACCAGTCGCCGCCCACCCCGGCCTGGGCCGGCAGGTAGCGGTAGGCCACGTCGAGGGCGGACTGCTCGGGCAGCGCGCGTGGCAGCAGGCTGTGCTGCAGGGTGACGGCCGTGGCGTGTTCGCGGGTGTAACGGCGGGCGTTGTCGATGCACACCGCTGCCCGGGCGGCCAGCTCCTCGGCGAAGGACACGTCCTCTTCCTCGAACGGCGGAGAGTCCTTTGCCCGCCAGAAGTTCACCACTCCCATCACCACGCCGCGGGCCCGCAGCGGAACCACGAGCAGGCAGTGGATGCCGTGGTCGAGGATTCGCCGGGTGCGTTCGCGGTGCTGGGCCCGCCATACGTCGGAGGTTCTGAGGTCCTCGACCAGCACCGGTCGGCCCTCGCCCATCGCCACGGCGTCGGTGTGGGCGGGGACGAGCCGGATCAGCTCGCCGACGGGGAGGAGGAGATCGTCCGCGTACAGGCCGGCGACGGCGCTGCGGCGCAACTGGGTGAACTCGGTGGTCGCACCTGGGGACTCCTCGCCGTGCAGGACCGGCTCCAGCAGTTCGACGGTGACGATGTCGGCGAACCGGGGCACCGCCACCTCGGCCAGTTCCTCGGCTGTGCGCTTCACGTCCAGCGTGGTGCCGATCCGCAGTCCGGCGTCGTAGAGCAACTTCAACCGTTCGCGCGCCGCGTCGGCCCGGCCGGTGAGGGCCCGCAGCTCGGTGGTGTCCCGCAGCGTCACCACACTGCCGACCGGTCCGTGAGGTGCGGTGAGCCGCTTGTTGACGGCGAGCATCCGGGCGCCCGCCGGGTGCACCTCGTCGCTGGCCGGGCGGTCGGAGGCCAGCAGCCCGGCGAGGTCCCCCTCCAGCCCCAGCGCGGTGACGTACCGCCGCTCCGCGTCCGTCGGCAGGTCCAGCAGCCGCCGTGCCTCGTCGTTGGCCAGCAGCAGCCGGCCGTCACCGCCGACGATCAGCACTCCTTCCCGCACCGCGTGCAGCACCGCGTCGTGGTGCTCGTACATCCGGATCATCTCGGTCGCCCCCAGCCCATGGGTCTGGCGCCGCAACCGCCGGCTGACCAGGCCCGAGCCGCCTGCCGCGACGGCGAGGGCTGCGGCGGCGCCGCCGAGGAGGACCGGCAGCTGCCGGTTCACCCTGTGCTGCACGGTCTCGACCTTGAGGGGCACGGAGACGATGGCGACGACCGAGCCGTCAGGAGCCCTGACGGGAACGGCCGAGATCACGGAGAGGCCCAGGGAGCCCTTGAAGGTACTCGTGAACGGTTTGCCGCTCGCCGCCTGTCCGTAAGGCCCGATGACGCGTTTCCCGATCTGGTGCGGGTCGCTGTGGGTGAGGGTGATCCCGTCCAGCCCGTACACGATGATGGCGTCGACGCCTGCGGCCTTCCGGGCCGCCTCCGCGTGCGGCTGCAGCACGGCGGTCGGGTGCGCGCTCTCCAGCGCCGCCACGGTCCCCGGGGAGTTCGCGAACGCCTGCGCCGTGGCGAGCGTCCGCTGCCGGGCGTCCGACATGACGTCGCGTCGCGCCTGCACGACGAGCGCCACGAGGGTGGCCGCGACGAGCAGCATCACGACCGCCAGCTGCAGGAGGAAGACCTGGCCGGCGAGACTGTGCACGCTCAGCAGCGAGCCGGACCGCCGCCCCTCTCCCCCCTGACGGAGCCGATCGGGGCGAGGAGTCCTGCTGGACTCATGGGGCATGTCGCGCCCGGAATGATCCGAAACTCCACACACAGTCTATTTTTATCGTTTTTGAGCGGTCGGCCACTGTGCGACCCGGACGGGGTACTGCCAGGGCGTGACCGTGCCCGGTGACTCCACCGGACCAGTGGTGAGGGGCCGGGTGGCCACCCTCGCGCCACCGAGGACAACGGCCGCGTTCCCGTCCTTGTCGTCGCCCCCGCCCCCCCAGGTCGGCTTCAGGAGGTAACCGCCGGCCGATGACCGGGGCTGACGTGACGGGGGTGCCCCGGGCGGGCCGGCCCTCGTACAGGACCTGCTCAACACACTGTCCGCCGGCCGGCCGCGCCGGCCCGAGCTGCTGGAATCCGTCGAGGGCGCCGGTGCGTGATCCTCGCTCCGGCCGTCGTGCGGGTCGTGTCCCGGCGACCTGCCACGTTCACACATCCTCATCAGCGGCGGGAATCGCCTTCTCAGCGGCGGGAATTGCCTTCAAGATCGTGCGCGCCCAGTCGGCGGGGGCCGGGGTGGTCAGGCAGGCCGCGAGGCGGGCGGTGTGGAGGCGGCGCTGCTCAGGGGTCATGGTCAGGGCCTGGTGGAGGGTGTCGACCAGGTCGTGCGGTGTGTCCGGATCGGTGAGGAGTGCGGCCCTGCCCAGGTGTTCGGCCACGCCGGCATGCCGGGACAGTACGAGGATGCCGCTGCGTCCGGCCGCTGCCGAGCAGGCGACGTATTCCTGTGCGGTGAGGTTCATCCCGTCGGCCAGCGAGGTCACCCAGAAGACGTCCGCCGCAAGGTAGTTGTCCACGATGCGCGGGAAGGGCAGGGTCCGGGGCACGTAGTCGACTGGTTGCCAGGTCGGGGACCCCCAGTGGGAGTTGAGGTCGGCGATGGCCTGCTCGAGCTGGGTCCGGGTGGTCTCGTAGGCGCTGACGCCCGGTTCGGGGGGCGGGCAGATCAGCCGGAAGCACACCCGGCCGCGAAACTCCGGCGCCCGCTCGAACAGGGTGGCCAGGGCACGGATCTTGTGCACGGGTGCCTTGGCGTAGTCGAGGCGTTCGACGGAGAGCACCAGTTGCGTGCCGGCTCGGGGACGGTGCCGCCGTGAGCGGGCGCGGGTGCGGGCCTGGGACTGCACGGCCTGGAGGTCGATGCCCAGCGGGTGTACTCCGGTGCGCGGCGGGCGGGCGGTGCCTGCAAGGAGTCGCTGGAAGTTGTCGGCGTCGGCGGTGGTGTGGAAGCCGGCCCAGTCCAGATGCGTGAGTGAGGTGCGCAGCTGGCCGGCCGTGGGGAGCCGGCGGAAGGTGTCCGGCGTGGGGAAGGGCGTGTGGTGGAAGATGCCGATGGTCACGTCGGGGCGGCGTGGTTTGAGCAGGCCGGGGACGAGCCAGAGGTTGTAGTCGTGGAGCCAGATGGTCGCCCCGTGGGCCGCGTGGGCGTCGATGTGGTCACTGAAGGCGGCGTTGACCTGTTCGAAGTCGGCCCAGTGGCGTGGATCGTGGCGGATCAGGTCGGGTGCGGACACCAGGGCCGGCCACAGGGTCTCCTTGCAGGCGCCGTGGAAATAGCCCGCCCAGGTCGCTGACGCGACGGGCAGCAGCGCCAGTGAGAGCACGGTGGGGGGCGCCGGACAAGCGCAGCGTGTGAAAGGAGTGTCCCGGGCGGGAGCGGGGGCGGCGTCCTGGTCGGTGACCAGTGCGGCCGCCCATACGGCGTCCTGGTCGCAGGCGCGCGGGTCCAGGGCGGAGGTGAGCGTGGGCAGGATGCCGTTGGGGCTGACCGGAGACTGCCATCTGCCTTCCGACCAGCGCAGCGGCGGGCGGTGGTACCCGACCACCACGCGTGAGGGGCGGCTGATCCAGCCGAGGTCCTCCAGCGCCGACAGGATCGCCGCCGCACCGTCGAGTGGCGGGCGGTGGACGCGTTCGCCGGGTGGCACCCGCGCGGCCAGGCCGGGTTCGGCATTGCCCATGACCACGCCGTGGGCGCCCAGGTCGAACAGCGACAGGTCGTTCAGGGAGTCGCCGGCCACGAGCAGGGCGCACACCGGCCAGCCCAGCATGCGGGCGAGTTCCCGGAGAGCCGCTCCCTTGCCCGCATTCACGGGCAGGACGTCGAAGTAGCGGCCGGCGGAGTACGTCCACGAGCAGCCGAGTTCGGCCACCGCCGCCTTCAGGTCTGCGGTCAGGTGCTCGGGAGGCAGGTAGAAGGAGCACCGTCCCTCCTGGACGACTCCGTCCTGGTGGGCGAGGCCGGTGAAGCCCTCCAGCGCGGAGCGCACCCGGTCCGCGCCGGGCCAGCCGGCCCGCAGTCGTGTCTCCAGGGCATCGAGGTGGCTGCCCGCGACGGCGTCGACGACGCTGGCCCCGACGTCGGCGATGATCCAGCGCGGCACGGGCACCAGCGGGTCGGCGGCCAGCACCGACCGCACGGAGTGCACCGAGCGGCCGGTGGCGAAGACCACGGTGATGCACGGGTGCAGGTCCAGCAGATGGCGCAGCCTGCGGCGTGCTCGGTCGTCACCGGCCAGGAGGGTGCCGTCAAGGTCGGTGACCAGCACCCGGGCGGCGTCGTGTGAGGGCCGCACGGCTGCGGGGCGAGCGGTCCGACGGTGGGCGATGTACGGGGCGTTGACCACCACTCCTCCTGGAAGCAACTTTCTGTAATGGGTCGATGCCTTACAGTGATATTCTCAGTGCTGGTGCACCCCAGCCACCCAGCACAGGAGCCCCGGAGGCGCCATGCACGACGCCGATCCCGCATGCGCGGAGCTGGTGTCCGCCGCACGCAACACACCAGCCGACGTGGTCACCCACCTGCTGCACAGCGACGATCCACGCACCGTCCGGCTCGGGCGGGCGGTCCAGGCGGTGCAGGCGGTCCCGGGCAGCAGCCAGGCCCCGCCACCGGTGGAACCCGCCGACGGGGCCCGCATCATCGACCCGATCACTCACGACCCTGCCTGGTGAACAGACGGCAGCGGGCAGACGCCAGAAGGCCTGGGCATGAACTCGCCCTGGACTGCGGGAGGTTGGAGGTGCCTGGAGGAGGCGTACACCCCGGCCGGGCCCGACGGGCGGTCGCCCCTCCGCAGTCACCATGGTCAACCGCGGCCCCAGGACGGCCAGTTCCGTCCTGGCGCCTTCGCGGCTGACGCCGGCCGGACGTTCTCCGTCGGCGGCTCACCGGCCCGCAGCTGTACGAGCCGTGCCGGCCGTCGTCCGTCCCGCTTTCTGTGCGCACGGTGGGCTCTTCGGCCATCTGCCGGTCCGTTCGCGGCGGTTTGCCGCCCGCGAGGGGAGACATGCGGCCCGCCGGTGAAGGATCCTGTCCGTGGAGAGACGACTGTCCCGTGACGGGAGCACGCCCGAACCCGAGCAGGCAGAGGGCGGACGGAGATGACAGGGCCGTTGTTGACGGTAGGCGTGGAGGAGGAGTTCCTCCTCGTCGATCCGCACTCGCGCTTGCTGGTGCCGATGGCCGTGCCGGTCATCGCAGCCGCCCAGGACAAGCTCGGCGACCTGGTCGCCCCGGAGCTGACCTGCTACCAGGTCGAGACGCGCACCGAGCCCCACCGGGACCTGCGCGCGCTTGCCGAACAGCTCTACGCCAACCGTCTGTGCCTGTCGCGCGCGGCCGCCGCACACGGGGCCGGACTGGTCTCCAGCGGCACCCCGGTCCTGGCCCCCGCTGGTGCCCCGCCGCTCATGCCGGGTCGCCGCTACGAACGCAGTGCGCGGTCTTTCGGGGCGCTGGACGAGGAGCAGGTCTGCTGCGCCTGTCACGTTCACGTCGGTATGGACAGCCGGGAAGAGGCCGTCCAGGTCAGCAATCACCTGCGGCGCTGGATCGCGGTGCTGATCGCGGTCGCGGCGAACTCACCGCTGTGGGGCGGACGGGACACCGGCCACGCCAGCTGGCGCACCGTGTGCTGGGCACGCTGGCCGGCTGCCGGTCCTCCACCGCACTTCGAGTCCGCCGGGCACTACGACGACCTGGTCGCCACCCTCATCGGCACCGGCGTCGTACTCGACGCCGGCGGGATCTACTGGGACATCCGGCCCTCCCATCACCTGCCCACCCTCGAGGTGCGCCTCGCGGATGCGGGCCTGACCGTCGACGACACCCTGCTGATCACCGCTCTGGTACGGGCGGCGGCCGCCGTCGCGCTGGCCGAGGTCCGCGCGGGCCGTACCGCCCCGCAGCCCGAGCCTCACCTGCTCCGCGCGGCGTCGTGGCGTTCCGCGCACGACGGCCTCACCGGAACAGTCCTCGACCCGCTCTCGCGCGAGCCGGCCCCCTCCTCACGGCAGATACGCAGCCTCCTGGCCTGGCTCCGCCCCGCCCTCGCCTGGAACGGCGACACCACCCTGGTCGACTCGCTGCTGTCCCGGCTCCATCTCCACGGCACCGGAGCAGTCCGCCAGCGCGCCGCCCTGCGGCGCCGGCAGCGCCCGGCCGACACCGTCGACTACCTCTTGGCCCGCACCCTGACCGCCCCCGGCAGCCACCACCACTGACACCAGGCAATGCCTGCCTTGCCGTTGCCAGGTGCCCAGCGCAGTCTGGTCCTATGGGCGCTCAGGACGGCCCCACGCTCATCACGTCCGTGCAGCGGGCCTTCCGGTTGCTGGAGGCGGTGAGCGCGCACGAGAACGGCGCGCCGGCGAAACTGCTGGCACGCGAGACCGAGCTGCCCCTGGCCACCGCCTATCACCTGCTGCGCACCCTGGTGCACGACGGATACGTGCGCAAGCTGCCCGACGGCGGCTTCGTCCTGGGCGACAAGCTGGTTTCCCTGCACTCGGCGGGCCGCACACAGACACTGCTCAGCCGCGTCCGCCCGGCGCTCGCCGCCCTGCGGGACGAGCTGTCCACGGCCACCTACCTCACGTTCTACGAGGACGGTGAGATCCGGGTCGCCGAGATCGTCGACAGCCCCCGTACCCCGCGGGTGGATCTGTGGGTGGGGTTCGAGGATGCCGGCCATGCCACCGCACTGGGCAAGACCGTGCTGCGCGAGATGGACGAGGCCGCTCGCCGGGACTACCTGTCCAGGCACCACCTCGCGGATCTCACGCCGCGGACGATCACCAGCGTTCCGGAGCTGCTGCGCAGGATCGAGTCCTCCGCCCTGGCGCCGGCGGTCACGGATCTGGAGGAGTACGCGCTCGGCACGGTGTGCGTCGCCGTGCCCGTGTACAGCGGTGACACCCTCGGCTCGCTCGGTGTCTCTTTGCCGGTGGAACGGCAGGCCCTGCTGCAGGAGATCCGCGCACGCCTGCTCCCGATCGCGAGCCGGGTGACCAGGAGTCTCTCGCTCACTATCTGAAAATCCGCTCCTTGTGGCTGCCCCCGGCCAGCCCGTTTCCTTGACGAAAGGGACATTTCGGGTGCGCACCCCAGACCGGCGAGGACAGCGGACGAAACATGAGTCAGGCCCGACACCATGGCGGCGACCACACGCGGTTGCGGCTGTTCAGGAAACGTACGGCCGCTGCCCGGGGATGGGTCCGCCGGTGTGCCGGGGGGCATCTGGCCGCCGGGATGTGCGTGCTGCCGGTTGTGGTCCTCGCCGTCGTCGTGTTCCTCGACATCGTCGGAGGGAGCTGGCTGCCCCTGCTGGCGGCCGGACCCGCGCTGGCCGCCGCCACCAACGGGCCGCGCGGCGTGCTGGGCGTCGGGCTCCTGGCCGCGACACTGGGTGCGCTGCTGGGGCACGTGAGCGGGGCCCCGACCGGTGAGCCCGCGGCCGTACTGACCGCCCTGCTGGCCGTCACCGCGGCCAGCGGCCTGGCCAGCGCGCTGCGCGGCCGTCGGGAACGGGTGCTCGCCGCCGTCCGCTCGGTCGCCGAGACCGCCCAGCACGCGCTGCTCCAGCCCGTCCCGGAGACCGTCGGCCCGTTCCAGGTGGCCGTCCGCTACAGCGCGGCGGCGGCCGAGGCCCGGATCGGCGGGGACCTGTACGCCTTGGTGCCCACCCCGCACGGAGTCAGGCT
Organism: Streptomyces sp. FXJ1.172; assembly: GCF_001636945.3. Classification (NCBI taxonomy): domain Bacteria; kingdom Bacillati; phylum Actinomycetota; class Actinomycetes; order Kitasatosporales; family Streptomycetaceae; genus Streptomyces; species Streptomyces sp. FXJ1.172. The sequence continues at coordinate 1,112,278 of NZ_CP119133.2, forward strand.
GATCGTCGGAGATGTCCGTGGCAAGGGGCTGCCGGCCGTGGAGACGGCCGCACTCGTGCTCGGGGTGTTCCGCGAGGCCGCCTATGACGAGCCCGACCTGCTCGCCGTCGTCGGCAGGATCGAGCGGAGCCTTGCCCGCAACCTCGGCGCGGACGACTTCGTCACCGCGGTGGTCGCCGGATATCCCCGGTCAGGGCACTTGGAGGTCGTGAACTGCGGACACGCGCCCCCGCTGCTGATATCCGCCCGCGGAGACGTCACGGCGGTGGAGGCCACTCATCCGGCCCCGCCCCTCGGACTGCGTTCCCTCGCCGGTCAGGCCCCCCGCCTCCAGCATCTGCCCTTCGCCGTGGGAGACCAGCTGCTGCTCTACACCGACGGGGTCACCGAGGCCCGCGATCACGCCCGCGAGTTCTATCCGCTGGCCGCGGGCGTGGCCCGGCACGTGTCCGACGACCCGGCACGCACGCTCAGCGCGGTCCATGAAGAGCTGCTGGCGCATGTGGGGGGCCGGCTGCACGACGACGCCGCCCTGCTCCTGCTCCGCAAGCAGACCGCGGACGAGCAGGTCCCCGCGCTGCCCCGGATGGAGGCCGCGCTCTAGACCGCTCTAGACCCTGTCGTCACATTCCCGTCTGCCCCACGACGGGAACTCGACGACAGGGTCTAGTCGGCCGCGAGATCGGCCCACCGGGTGACCCCGCCGGCGTGGACGCGTATGCCATGACGCGTCGCCAGGGCATGGACGATCGTCTGGCCCCGGCCGTGCTCGTCCGGGTCGGTCCCGGCCAGGAGCTGGCCCACCGGGAGCGCGGGTCCCGCGTCGGTGACCTCGATGCGGGCGCCGTCGCCCGGTACCCAGGAAAGCCGCAGCACAGCCGGTGGGCAGGCGTGCATGATCGCGTTGGTGACCAGCTCGGACACCACGAGGAGCGCGTCCTCGACGATTGCCGGAGACACGCTCCACTCGGCGAGGACCGCTGCCACACTTCGGCGTACGGCCGAGACGGCGCCGGCGACCGGCGCCACGGGACACACGTGTTCGTATGCCGCCCGAAGCAGCGTGTTGAGCTGTGCCGCCATGGTCTCTCCCGGTGATGTGTGCGGCCGGTCCGGCGCCGTGTCTCGGCACATACCGGCTGTGCAGCAAGCTACGGAGACAATTCGGGCGGGTCAATGAACGTCGGTCGGCATTACCGAACGGTGGGCCGCCGTGCGGCTCCGCAGGGACCGCACGCCCGTACGGCGAAGCGTCCCCGGCGGTAATAGGCTCGCTTCATGACCGGCCCAGTCCAGTCGATCGAACGGGCGGCGGCGATTCTGCGCCTGCTCGCCGGCGGGCCCCGTCGCCTCGGGCTCGGCGAGGTCGCTGCCTCACTGGGGCTGGCCAAGGGCACCGCCCACGGCATCCTGCGCACGCTCCAGCACGTGGACTTCGTGGAACAGGACGCGGCGACCGGGAAATACCAGCTCGGAGCCGCTCTGCTGCACCTCGGCACCAGCTACCTGGACGTCAACGAACTGCGCTCGCGCTCCCTCAACTGGGCCGATGCCCTCGCCGCCCGCAGCGGAGAGGCGGTTCGCCTGGGCACGCCCCTGGAGGGCAGCGTGCTCATCGTGCACCACGTCTTCCGGCCGGACGACACCTTCCAGACCCTGGACGTGGGCTCGCTGCTGCCTCTGCACGCCTCCTCGCTCGGCAAGGTGCTGCTCGCCTACGGGACGGCGACGATCGAGCCCGGCAAGGAGCCGGGGCTGGAGGCGTACACCCGGCACACCCTCGTCGATCGCGATCAGCTCGACCGAGCGCTCGCCCAGGTCCGGGAACTCGGCTGGGCCGCCGAGACCCAGGAAATGAGCATGGGCGAGGCGGGGCTCGCCGCGCCGATCCGAGGGCACGGCGGCCTCGTCGTCGGCGCCATCGGGCTGTCCGGGCCGGTCGAGCGGATCTGCGACAGCCAGGGCCGCCCACGCCCGAGTCTGATCACCCTGATCCGTGAGGCCGCGCGGGCGATCTCCAGAGACCTGGGAGCCGCCCGCTGGTAGGCCAGGCCGGCCGCCCCCTCGCACCTTCGGAAGGCAGACCCGATCATGGCTGAACGGTATGTAATGTCCATCGATCAGGGCACCAACTCGACCCGGTGCATTCTGTTCGATCACCGTGGGCGCCTGGTCTCGGTGGCGCAGAAGGAGCATCAGCAGTACTTTCCCGAGCCCGGCTGGGTCGAGCACGACGCCGTCGAGATATGGCAGAGCCTGCGGCGCGTGGTGCCCGAGGCCCTGTCCGTCGCCGGTGTCGAGGCCGGACAGGTCGCCGCCATCGGTCTGGCCAACCAGCGCGAGACGACCGTGCTCTGGGACCGGCGCACCGGCGCCCCCCTCGGCCGGGCGATCGTCTGGCAGGACACCCGCACGGCGCCACTCGTCGAGGAACTCACACGGCACCCCGGCGAGGAGTTCTTCCAGCAACGGTGCGCTCTGCCGCCCTCGACCTACTTCTCGGCGCTGCGGATCCGCTGGCTGTTCGACCACGTCAAGGGGCTCCGGCAGCGCGCCGACGACGGCGAGGTGCTGTTCGGAACCATCGAGAGCTGGCTGATCTGGAACCTCACCGGAGGCCCCGACGGCGGCCTGCACATCACCGACGCCACGAACGCCAGCCGCACGATGCTGATGAACATCCGGACGCTCACTTGGGACGACGAGCTGCTGGCCTTCTTCGCAGTGCCCCGCCCGATGCTGCCCGAGATCCGGTCGTCCGCCGAGACATACGGCGACGCCCGCTCGCTGCTGCCGGGTGTAGCCATCACGGCCGCGCTCGGCGACCAGCAGGCCGCGCTCTTCGGCCAGACCTGCTTCTCCCCCGGCGAGGCGAAGTGCACCTACGGAACGGGCAGCTTCCTGCTGCTCAACACCGGCAGCGACATCGTGCGCTCCCGGCACGGGCTCCTGACCACCGTCGCCTACAAGATCGGGGACCAGCAGCCGGTGTACGCCCTGGAAGGGTCGATCGCCGTCACCGGAGCACTCGTCCAGTGGTTCCGGGACCGCCTGGGACTGATCAGCAGCGCCCCGGAGATCGAGACCCTCGCCCGCACGGTCGAGGACAACGGCGGCTGCTACATCGTCCCCGCCTTCTCGGGCCTGTTCGCCCCTCGCTGGCGCAGCGACGCACGCGGGGTCATCGTCGGCCTCACCTCGTACATCACCAAGGGACACCTGGCGCGTGCGGTCCTGGAGGCCACCGGATGGCAGACCCGAGAGGTCGTCGACGCCATGAACGCCGATTCCTCGGTCTCCCTCCAGCAGCTCAAGGTGGACGGGGGCATGACCGCGGACAACCTGCTCATGCAGTTCGTGGCCGACGTGCTCGACGTACCCGTGGTGCGGCCCATGGTCGCCGAGACGGTCTCCCTCGGCGCCGCCTACGCCGCAGGGCTCGCCGCCGGCTACTGGCCGGGTCTGGAGGTGCTGCGCCGCAACTGGCACCGGGCCGGGCAGTGGCTGCCCGACATGGACCCCGAACTGCGCGAGGCGGAGTACGACAACTGGCAGCGGGCCGTCGAGCGCTCTCTGGGGTGGGCCAGACCTTCCCGGTCCGCCGACTCGGGACGGTGATCCGCGTCGGCGGGGGCCAACTCGACCGGGCCGTACCGGAAGAGGTGCTCAACTCCGGGACGGCGGCCGAGACGCCGTACACCGTGGGGCCGGCGGGACCGGGAGTTGCCGGTCGGCCCGGAACTGCGGCTGCGGGTGGTCGCGTTGACCCCGTGTTGTGCCGTCCCGGCCCTGGCGCACGGCGAACTGCCGCCGGATCCCGAGGCGTTGCGGGTGGCAGGAGAATCGGGCCGGGCCGCTGCCGGGGGCCTCAGTGCGCCGGGCGGCGCGCGGCCATCAGCTCGGCTGTGGGGGCCTGCACGACCTGCAGTCCCGCGGCTTCGAGTTCCGCGCCGATCCGGGAGGGGCTGGCCGGCCACACGGCGAACGACTCCCGCTCCCGGCGCCGGATGTGCCCGTTCCGTTCGACGCAGTAAGTGAAGACGGTACGCACGATCCCGCGGTCCGGTTCCTGGGTGATGTCGGCCGTGTACAGGTCCGGGCCGATCCTGACCGGCCCGAGTCGTCCGGCCTCCGTGCGCCGGGTCGGCAGCTGAGCGGGTGGCGGGTCGAAGAGCAGCAGTCCGCCTGGCAGAAGTGCCCGGCCGATGGCCTGCCAGGCCGCGCGGCGGGTGGCGGGGGAAAGACACGCGACGACGTTGGCGGCGATCGCCAGGTCCGCCGCCCCTTCAAGGGCGACCGCTTCGATGGGTTCGGTGTCGAGGGTGAGGCGGGCGCGCTGGTCGGCACCCAGGGCGGCCAGCCGGGTCAGCAGGGCGGAGCGCATCGCGGTGGCCGGTTCGATGGCGTGGACGGGCGTGGCGGAGGCGGCGAGCAGGACCTCGGTGACGATCCCGGTGCCCGCGCCGACGTCGAGGATCGCATGCCGGGCGCGGCGGGCTGCCTCGGTGAAGCGACGCTCAGCTCGTCGACGTTCCGTCTCAGCCTGCAACAGGTCGTAGAACTCGGCCGTGACCACATATTCGGAGTTGCACACTTCACTCACGTTGTCACGGCTACCCGGGTCCGGGCGCGTATCGAGCAGGCCGCGCGAGCGCGGCGTCGTCCAAGTGGGCGAGCGGGGTCCGGCCTCCCGTCCGCGCATCGGGTTCGAGCGTCGGCGAGGCACCGGGGCCGTGGCCGGGTTCAGAGTTCGCGCAGTACGGGCAGCAGCGTCTTCTCCGCCCAGTCCAGGTAGGGCAGCTGTGCGGCACCGCCGACCTGGACAAGTGCGATCTCGGTGAATCCTGCCTTGACATAAGGGAGCACGGCCTCGGCGAACACCTCCGGGTCGTCCCCGCAGGGGATCTGGTCCGTGACATCCGTCTCGCGGACGTGAGCGGCGGCGGAGGCAAAGGCCGTGGTCCCGGGCAGCTCAGCGTTCACCTTCCAGCCGCCGCTGAACCAGCGGAACTGTTCGTGGGCCCGCCGTGCCGCCTCATGGCGGTCCGGGTCGTGGCAGACCGGCACCTGCCCCACCCGCGGCTTGCCCGTTCCGCCGTTCCCCTCGAAGGCAGTGACGAGGTTCGCGTCCGGCTCGACGGCGATCATCAGGTCGGCGAGGCGGCCTGCCAGCCGGCAGGACTGCTGTCCGGAGACCGCCACACCGATGGGCGGCGGGGTGGCGGGCAAGTCCCAGAGCCTGGCGGATTCCACGTCGAAGTACGATCCGTGGTGGTTGACGTACCCCCCGCCGAACAGGGCCCGGATGATCTCGATCGCTTCCGCGAGCATCTCCTGGCGTACGTCGGCTGGGGGCCAGCTCCCGCCCACCACATGCTCGTTGAGGTTCTCACCGGAACCCAGTCCCAGTCTGAAGCGGCCGCCGGACAGCAGCTGCATCGTCGCGGCCTTCTGCGCGACGACCGCCGGGTGATATCGCATCGTCGGGCACGTCACGTACGTCATCAGCGGGATTCGCGAGGTTGCCTGTGCGGCTGCGCCGAGGACGCTCCAGGCGTACGGGGAGTGCCCCTGCTCGTCCAACCACGGAGAGTAGTGGTCTGATGTCACCGAAAAGTCGAAGCCTGCCTTTTCAGCCCGCACGACATGTGCCACCAGATCTCTTGGACCGGCCTGCTCCCCCATCATTGTGTATCCGAATTTCACCATGCCCACCGAGTCTCCCGGCCGGTCCCCGTGAAACGGCGCAGGGACGGCCGCCGGGCACAGGCCGAGATATCCGATCCACCGCTTCAGGGAGTGCGCCGCCCTCGAGCGGGAACCCGGTGCGGGGAAGAAGGCAGGTGAGGCGAAGGAAACCGCTCCTTCGCGTCCCCGTCCTGCGGCACGCGGGTGGCCACCTGCGGCGATGAGCATGTCGCGGCGATCACCCTTGGACCAAGGAGCTGCATGATGCCTGCAGGTTCGAGCAAGAAGCGCGAGCGGCAGTACGAGCACATCAAGGAGAGCGCGGAACAGCGCGGCGCGTCAGAAAAGCGCGCGAAGGAAATCGCCGCGCGCACCGTGAACAAGGAACGGGCCCGATCCGGAGAGGCGGAGACGGCCGGCAAGGTCTCCACGCAGGACCCGAAGTCCGCCTCGGAGCGAGGCGGCGAGCGCAGCCACCGCGGCGCGCAAGGTCCGACGAAGGACCAGCTGTACGAGGAGGCCAAGAGGAAGAACGTCGAGGGACGTTCGCACATGAACAAGGAGCAGCTGCGCAGAGCCGTTGGCCGATGAGCCCCCGCCCTGCCGTGAATGACCGGCGCTGATCGTTCGGCTCTACCGGAATCCCCCGAACGCCACACACCGGTCAGGACGGGTGCGCATCCGGACCGGTACGGCGGGACGCCTCGGCCGCTCCGTGGAAACGGCTGCCGTATCGTTGCGGCACATGTGGCCAGGAGAGCAGTCGTCGACAGGCGGACCGAATCCCCAACAACCGCCGGTCGGCGGCCCGTCGAACCCGTACCAGCACCCCGCTCCTGGTCAGTCGAACCCCTACCAGCAGCCCGCTCCTGGTCAGTCGAACCCGTACCAGCAGTCCGCTCCCGGCCCGTTCCAGCCTGGCCCCTATGCACCGCCTCAGTCTCAGCCCTGGCAGCCGCCGGTGCAGCCGGCCGGCGGCGCACCGGTGGCGCCACCGACGGGCGGCGGCCGCAACCGGACCGCATTCGCAGCCGTCGTCGCGGCAGCGGCCGTCGTGCTCGCGACGGGCGTCACCGGATTCTTTGTGCTGGGCGGCCACAAGCATGACGGTCCTGGCCCGAGGCCGACCAACACCGCAGCGCCGTCGCAGAGTTCCGCCGACCCCCGAGGGTCCGACACGCAGACCGCCACGATCAAGGGCTGGAACGTCCTCACGAACCCGACCCAGGGAATCGCGTTCGACGTCCCGCCCCGATGGGAGATCCAGTCCGCCGGGTGGGTCAGCTATGTCTCCAAGGACGGGGACCCGGACGACAAGCCGCTCATCGCGATACGCAATGTGGCGATGCTGCAGAAGACGTGGTGTTCCTCGGACGAGAACCGCGACGGCACGCTGGAGGACACACCACTGGCCCAGGTGGGTACGAGGGGGAACAACGGTTACCGAAGCACTGAGGAGATCGCCGGTTCCGACCCGGAGACCTGGGTGTACGGGGCGTTCGCCCAGCCGGACAGGACGAAGGTGAAGACCGGCAGCGTCGAGGCGTTCACCACGAACTCCGGCCTCAAGGGCACTCTGGGCACTGCCTGGTCCGTGGGCGTGAAGAAGTCCAAGAAGTGTGCCACGGACGGCCAGGCATGGACCTTCGCCTTCAAGAACTCCGCAGGGGATCTGGTCTCCTGGTCCTTCGTCGGCGCCAGGGGCGTATCCGGCCAGGTACCGGAAGCGACGATACGGAAGATCGCCGCTACGGTACGGCTCTGCAAGGCTCCGTCGGACTCCTGACTCCACCCGTCAGGGCGTCAGGATGACCTTGCCGGTGACGGTGCCGGACTCTGCCAGACGCAGTGCCTCGGCCGCCCTGGTGAGCGGGAGTTGGGCCGCGACGGGGGCGGTGATATCGCCGCGGCCCAGAGCGGTGAAGACCTCCGTGAGGTCGGTGCGCAGCCGGGCGCGGAAGCGGTCCTTGTTCAGTTTCCGGCCGGCCCAGATGTTGTAGAAGTGAGCGCGGCGGCCGTTGGGCAGGGTGTTCCACAGCCAGGTACGGGCAAGGATCTTCAGCACGGGCCACTGCTTGGAACCGGTGTCGTCGCGGGTGGAGGCACTGCCGTAGGAGACGAGGGTGCCGCCGGGGGCCAGCAGGTGCCAGGAGTCGATGACGCTGCGCCCGCCGACGTGGTCGAAGACGGCGTCCACTCCCCCGGGGGCCAGCTCTCGGACCCGAGCCGGTACGTCTCCGGAGCGGTAGTCGACCGGGGTGACGTCCAGGTCCCGCAGCGCGTCGTGATGGCGGACGGAGGCCGTACCGATCACCTTCACACCGGCCGCGCGTGCCAGCTGGACCAGGATCAGACCCACACCGCCGCCGGCACCGTGCACCAGAACCCTCTGCCCGGCCCGCACGCGGGCCGTGCGGTGCAGCATCTGCCAGGCGGTGATGCCGTTGACCACCACGGTCTCGGCCTCGGCCGCGCTCAGCCCCTCGGGGACCTCGACGGCGTCCTGCGCGTCGACGAGCACGTGGCTGGCCCAGCCGCCGACCTTGACCAGCGCGGCCACCCGCCGTCCGACCAGACCCGGGGCGACTTGCTGACCGGCCGAGAGCACCCGGCCCACCAGGTCGTAGCCGGGCACGAACGGGAACGGCGGCTGGTCGTAGTACCGCCCGCGGCGCATCTGCTGCTCGGCGAAGGAGACCCCGGTCGCCTCCATGGCGACCACGATCTGCCCCGGACCGGGCTCCGGCACGGCCGCACTCCTGACCTGCAGGCCTTCCGGGGCTACGACGCCCGGCAGTACGACCTCGACAAAGGGGTGGCTGCTCATGACCACCCTCCCTCCTCTAGTGGGTGTCGCGTTCGTTAGAGGTTCTAACACGCAGCCTCCGTGATGGTCAATCGCGTCCGTGATACCTTCTAACCAAGTTGACCGGGAGAACGGGAGAACGGGTCGTGAGCAAAGCGGATGCGGCAACCCCCCGGGAGCGCTATCGCACCCAGGTACGGGAAGAGGTCAAGAAACACGCCTGGGCACAGATCGCCTCCGCCGGGGCCTCCGCGCTCTCCCTGAACGCCATCGCCAAGCAGATCGGCATGAGCGGGCCGGCCCTCTACCGCTACTTCGCCAACCGCGACGAACTGATCACCGAACTCATCAGGGACGCCTACCGCAGCCTGGCCGACGCCTTCCGCGCCCGCGCCGAAGCCGGCACCGACCTCGACGACCTCGCGCACACCATGCGCAGCTGGGCCCTCGCGGACCCCCAGCGGTACTTCCTGCTCTACGGCACCCCCGTGCCCGGCTACCGCGCCCCCGAGGACACCACCCGGCTGGCCTCCCAGATCATGTCCGTCCTCCTCGACGCCTGCACCGCCGAAGAACCCTCCGCCGCACCCTCGTCACCGCTCCACACGCACCTGGAAAGGCACCGGACCTGGGCCGCAGAGCACCCCGCGCCGCCCTCGGCACTGCACCGCGCCCTCACCTTCTGGACCCGCCTCCACGGCGTACTCTCCCTCGAACTCGCAGGCCACTTCACCGGCATGGGATTCGACCCCGCCCAGCTCTACGCCGCCGAGACACAGACGATCACGCACCACTGACCACTCGCTGGTGCGGATGCCGGTGCGGGCCATTGCCGTACGGCGGGCTGAGGCGGGCGAAGCCTTCCTGACGCTCGTAGGGGAAGTACGGGTAGGGCGCCGGCTTGCTGCTGGCCGCGTCGAGCCGCGCCATCTGGTCGGGGGTCAGCGACCAGCCGACGGCACCGAGGTTCTGGCGCAACTGCTCCTCATTGCGGGCGCCGACGATGACGGAGGACACGGTCGGCCGCTGCAGCAGCCAGTTGATGGCGATCTGCGGGACAGCCTTGCCGGTCTCCTGCGCGATCTCCTCGAGCGCGTCGACCACACGGTAGAGATGCTCGTCGTCCACCGGCGGGCCGTAGTCGGCGGTACGGTGCAGACGGCTGCCGGCGGGCAGCGGCCGGCCGCGGCGGATCTTGCCGGTGAGCCGCCCCCAGCCGAGCGGGCTCCACACCAGCGCCCCCAGTCCCTGGTCGAGCCCGAGAGGCATCAGCTCCCACTCGTAGTCGCGGCCGACGAGGGAGTAGTAGACCTGATGCGCGACGTAGCGCGGGTGGCCGTACTTCTCCGCGATCGCCAGCGACTTCATCGCCTGCCAGCCGGAGAAGTTGGAGACCCCCACATAGCGGATCTTTCCCGCGCGGACGAGATCATCGAGCGTGGACAGGACTTCCTCGATCGGCGTACCCGCGTCGAAGGCATGCAACTGGAACAGGTCGATGTAGTCGGTGCCGAGCCGCCGCAACGCGTCCTCGCACGCGGTGATCAGGCGCGATCGGGAGGAACCCGCATCCCCCGGGCCCTCCCCCATCGGCAGGCCGGCCTTGGTGGAGACGATCACCTTCTCCCTGCGGCCCTTGACCGCCTCGCCCAGCACCTTCTCGGACGCGCCGGCGGAATAGACGTCGGCGGTGTCGAACATTGTGATCCCTGCATCCAGGCAGATGTCCACCAGGCGGCGTGCCTCGCGCACATCGGTGGCGCCCCAGGCGCCGAACAGCGGTCCCTGCCCCCCGAAGGTGCCGGCCCCGAAACTCAGCGCGGGAACCTTCAGCCCGGACGCACCCAGCCGCCTGTATTCCATAGCCGCTCCCCTTGTCTCCACGACGTGTCTCCACGACCGAACCAGCTAACGGTTCTTGAGTTCCGTTAGGATGGCCTCAAGGTAACACGCACAGGCGATTAACGAAACTGGAGTCCCGTTATGAGTTCGATGGGTGCCGAGCCGGGAACCGTCCGGCCAGGAGGACGCACCGCGCGGGTGCGGGCAGCCGTCCTGCAGGCAGCCGGGGACACCCTGGCCGAACACGGCTTCGCCCACCTCGACCTCGCCGACATCGCCCGTCGCGCGGAAGTCGGCAAGACCACCGTCTACCGCCGCTGGGGAAACGTCACCAGCCTGGTGGCCGACCTGCTCGCCGACATGGCCGAGCAGTCACTGCCGCGTACCGAGACCGGCTCGCTGCTCGGCGACCTCACCGCCAACGCCCGGCTTGTGCAGCGCACTTTGGCCGACCCACGCCAGGGAGCGCTGTTCAAGGCCGTCATCGCGGCCGCCACCTGTGACACGAGGACAGCCGAGTCCCTGCACCGCTTCTACGACACCCGCGTCGACGAATGGGTCCCCTGCGTCCAACAAGCCATCGACCGCGGCGAACTACCCGGGAACACCGACCCCCACGAAGTCGTCCGTGCCGTCTCCGCCCCCCTCTACTACCGCCTCCTCACCACCAACAGCCCGCCCGACGAAGCCGCCGCCGACCGGGCCGCCGAGGCCGCAGCGGCTGCCGCGCGCGCCGGAGCGTACCTGCGGAGCAACGGACCCGCCTGACCGCAGCGACATCACCGGCACCCCAGCGACACCACGGCGCATCGGCTCCGCTCACGATCCGCCGCCTGGAGCCGGACGGGCGTGCAGGGCGCAGTCGAGCACCGTGACGGCCTTTCCGGTGAGATGCACGCGGTCGCCGTGCACGGCAGTGCGGACCAGGCCGGGCCGGGCGGATGCCTGGAGCCCGGTGAGTTCGTCGCGGCCCAGCCGCGCCGACCAGTAAGGGGCGAGTACGGTGTGGGCGCTGCCTGTGACCGGGTCTTCGGGAATGCCTCTGGCCGGTGCGAAGAAGCGGGACACGAAGTCGTGTTCCAGGCCGGTCCCCGCCGCCGGGGCGGTGATGATGACACCGCGCAGGCCTTCGCGGTGCGTCAGGGCGGCCAGCGCATTCATGTCAGGGCTCGCGCCCCGGACGGTGGCCTCGTCGGGCAGGACAGCCAGCAGATCACCGAGCCCGTCGGAGCGGAACGTGTCCTCGGGCGCGCTCCCCAGTGCCTGGGACAGTCCGTCCGGTACGGGCACCGCGGTGCTGGGTGCTGCGGGAAAGTCCATGGTGATCCCACCCTCCTCGTCGGCGTGGGTGACGAGGACGCCGTACCACCGGGTCATGAAGCGCACGGTGCCGACAAGTCCTCGCTCAGCGCGCAGCACATGCGCCGTGGCCAACGTCGCATGACCGCAGAGCCGGGACTCCACGAGCGGAGTGAACCAACGGATCGCCCAATCGGCCTCTGCCCCGGCGGGCGTCGGGAGGGCGAACGCGGTCTCGGAATGGTTCATCTCGGCTGCGATCCGAAGCATCCAGGCATCTTCCGGCCACTGTCCCGGTGGCAGGAGACACACGGCCGCCGGGTTCCCGGTGAACGGACGATCAGTGAAGGCGTCGACGACGTGAATACGCATGCCCGGACCCTAGAAGAGCCAAAGCGAGCCCCGCCAAGGCCAATTCTGCACCCGTGGACCGACCGGGGAGCGCCCCGCGGGACCCGGCGGAACGGCGTGGCCGGCCGTCCCCTCGGCACGGCGCGCGTGTCCACGACCGTCAGGCCGGTGCTGGCGTCCAGCGCGTCGAACCGGTCGGAATCAGCTGAAGGTCCCGGTGAGCGTGCCCGTCACCGCGCCGGCATGACCGGCGGCGGCCCTGGCCGCGTCGATCACGATCGCTCGCGGAAGCGGTCGTCGTCCCCGGCGCCGAGGCGGTCGCGAGGCCGCACGTGGCGGACAGCGCGTACGCGGCGCTCACCAGCGCCGCAGCCAACTCCTGCGCCGCGCGAAGCCGTTCACCGCACTCCTGCTCGAAGGGCGGGGCGTTCGGGCTCTCGCGCAGGGGCCGCACGGCAAAGGCCCCGGACCTGTGACGGTCCGGGGCCTTTGGCATCCACTGGAGACGAACACGAGCAGCTACTGAAGGGCGGGCGGGCGCAGGGCTGATGGCCCCGGCACCGCGACCCCGTTTCGGTGAACTACCTGACGCGGCTATCAGCGATCGCAGTCGGTACCCATGTCAGTGAACTGCCCACCTGGAGAACCCTCGCCGTTGATCAGGTTGCCGGCCAGTCCGTTGAGGACCCCTACCTCACCGAGGATGTCGATGTTCAGGTTGTGGGTCCTGCACCCGCCGCCGTGATGCAAACCTTGCGCGGCCTGGGCGGTGGCGGGGCCGGCGGCCATCATGCTGATTCCGGCGATGACGGCGGCCGCAGCAGCGGCGGTGGATATCTTGCGCATTTCTCCTCCTTGGGCCGGGTAGAGCGCACATCAAAAGATCCACTTGGCGCTCATTTCGGAGGCTATTTCGATCTCTCCCGCGGCGCTCATCGGGAAAGCCATCCGGGGGCACCGAGGCCCAACCGGTCGCGGTGGATTCTTCCGCGGCGGCATGAGCAGGGCTCGCGTTCCGTGCCTCCGGCAGGTACGAGGGACGTGTGCGGGCATGCCGGGCGACGTGCTGCGTGGAGTCATCTCCCAGGACGCGACGGCGACTTGGGAGGCAGCCGGCATCGAGGTCAGGACAGGTGGCCGGGCCCGCCACCGCGGATCCGTGCCGGAGGGGTCGGCCATCTGGTCCAGAACCAGCGCGTCGGGACCGTACTCCGATCGAAGTCCTGCTGCGGTGGTCGGGCCGCCTTGGCCCATCCGTGGGCAGGACTCACGGTGCCCCTGGTGTGCGGCTTCCGCTCGTCAGTTTCCCCGGCCCGGTGCAGTGTGGAATACATGGATGTCCGGCGGGGCTGGGGCGGCCTGCGGCAGCCGTGGCAGTCGAGTCATGCGCTGCTGGTCATTCCGATCGCACTCATCGTCGTGATCACGGTGGTGGACCAGCTCGTCCCGGGAGACATCCACCTCGGTCCGCTTCTGGTGGTCGCTCCGGCGATCACCGTCGCCTTCGCGGGCCGCTGGCTGACCATACTGGTCGGCTTCCTGGCCGTAGGAGCGCAGGCGTACATCGGCTGGCATTTCGGTGTGCTCTTCAGCCGCAACGTGCTGGTCCAGATCCTCGCCCTGGCCGTGCTGTCCTCCCTGGCGGTGCTCTTCTGCATCGTGCGCGAGCGCCACAGACGCCAGCTGGCCCAGGTGCGCACAGTCGCCGAAGCGACGCAGCACGTGTTGCTGTGGCCGCTGCCCGACCAGCTCGGCCCGGTGCAGGTCGCCGTGCTCTATCTGGCCGCCGAGGACGAGGCCCAGATCGGCGGTGACCTGTATGCGGCCACGCCTACCGAGACCGGCGTCAGGGTCATGATCGGCGATGTGCGCGGCAAAGGCCTGTCGGCCATCGGCGAGGCCGCCCTGCTCATCGGAGCCTTCCGGGAGGCCGCCCACCAACACGCCGACCTGCCGACGCTGGCCGCCGCCCTGGAATGCAGCGTCGCCCGGAACCTGGCCCACCTGGAGCCGGCCGGGGAAACCGCGGAACGGTTCGCCACCGCGCTCCTCATGGAGGTCCCGGAGGGCGAAAGTGTCAGCCAGATCATCAGCTGCGGGCACCCGCCACCGCTCCTGCTCAGCTCGGACAGCGCCGCCGTGGTTCCCGTGCACCCGGCACCCCCGCTGGGACTCGGCGAGCTGGGCCCGACGGAGTACACCGTCGACGTCGTCTCCTTCGAACCCGGTGACACACTCCTGCTCTACACCGACGGCGTCATCGAGGCCCGTGACGCCTCCGGCGCCTTCTACCCACTCGCGCAGCGGGCCGCCCTGTGGACCGACAGCAGCCCCGAGAAACTGGTGCACGCTCTTCGGCGCGATCTTCTCGCGCACGTGGGCGGCCGCCTCGACGACGACGCCGCGGTCATCGCGCTGTGCCGCACGCCCATCGCACACCGTGGCCACCACCGGGCGTCGTGAAGTCGACCTGGCCCCGGAGTTCGCCGAGTGCGCCTTCCTACGTCGTCATCGCCGCACCGCCGTCGCAGTCGCCGAGGGCCGGCGTTCAGGAGGCCTCACGGAGCCTCTCCCACGGCTCCGGGGCGGGCAGCAATGTCATCCGTGGAGTTGTCGCCGCCGCACAGACCGCCCAACCCCACCGTGCACTGGAGGTCGTTGACCTCCTTGAAGACGGTGTCGCCGGATTCCGCGCCAAGGGCTCCGCCGCCTTCGTCCAGATACGTGGCGAGGGGTGCAGCAGGGCCCGCCGCGGGCGCGGGCTTCGCGTGCGCCGGGCCGCACGCCAGGAAGGCGACAGTGGACAGGCCGAGCACCATCGCCGAACGGGTCATGATCTTGATCATGCCGGTCCAACGAGGTGATTCGGGCCCGGTCACGGATCGTCACCCGTGTGTCGGATCGTCGTCGCCAGGCGGTGGCAGGTACTGCTCCAGCGCGCGCAGTGCGTCGAGCGTCCAGGTCAGCGGAGCCCGCCCGGCGCGGGCCTGGGCGCCAGCGCCGACAGCAACTCCCGTATGTCCTCCGGGCGTTCGCGCAGCGCGGGCAGGGCTACCGAGCGGGCGGCCAGGACTGGCGCTCGATGCCGGCCCGCGGGATCGCGGTGGTGGGCCCGACGGTCCAGCTGGAACTGGACGTACAGGCGATGTACCGGACCCACCACACGCCCACGCCTCCGAAGTAGGCAGCCCTTGTGCGATGTCCTCCGGCGGCAGAGCCGTCTCAGCCGCGGTCAGCCGGTCTCGGAGGTGAGGGTGAGCACGGCGATGTCGTCCTCGTGCAGGCTGCCGGCGACCACCGTGCCGTTGTGCTCGGCGACACTGGTCACGAAGCCGTAGGAGCCGTCGTGCGTACGGAGGTCGTGGACGACGTTGCCGGAGAGGTCGAAGGCCATGACCCAGGCGACCGGTGCGGGCTTGGGGCGTACGGCTTCGGGCAGGTTCCACATCAGGACCCGGAGGAATCCCGGCAGGGGGAGCAGCTTGTCGAGGAGCGCGTTGCGGGGCGCGGCGATCGACACCCACACCAGCCCGTCGCTGCCGAGACTCATGTTGTCGGGCAGGCCGGCGAGGTTCTCGACGAAGGGCTCGACGGTGTCGGACTTCGGGCCGGTGAGCCAGTAGCGGCTCACCCGGTACCCGGCGCTCTCGGCCACGAGCAGGTGCGAGGCGTCCGGGGCGAGCACGAGCCCGTTGGCGAACTTGAGACCGTCGCGCAGGACGGTGACCGTGCCGTCGGGGTCGCGTCGGACGAGCATGCCGGTGCAGGAGTGCTCGACGATGTCGCCGAGATGGTGTTCCAGGTCCCAGCGGCGGGTGGACACGGTGAACCAGATGGTTCCGTCCCGGCCCTCGACCGCGTTGCTGGCGAAGGTGAGCCGGCGGCCCGCGACGGTGTCGACGAGTACCTCGACCGGTCCGTCGGCGGACATGCGCAGCAGTCCGCGGTCGTGGTCGCAGACCAGGACGCTGCCGTCGGCACACGGCTCGAGTCCCAACGGCCGTCCGCCGGTGTTGCCCACGACCGTGCGGGCGCCGCCGGCGGGGCCGAGGCGTACGACGCTGCCGTCGTCGAGACCGGCGAGCACCTGGCCCTCCCGGTCGAAGACGACGTCCTCGGGGCCGTGCCCCCCGGTCGTGAGCCGGCGGGCAACGGTGAAGCGGCCCGTGACGGGAGTGCGCCCCTCATCGGCCGGGGCCGGGGGCGGGGTCCAGCGGCGGGGCGAGATGAGCCGACGCGTCAAAGTCACGGCGACAGTGTGGCACCGTGCCGCCGATCCTTGGAGAGTGCCGGAAATCGCCGATGCCCAGGCGCTGGAACTCGGCGTCGGCACCGGTCGGTTCGCCTATCCGCCGGTCCGCCGGCACGAGCCGGCATGTACGGCATCGGCTCATACGGGTTCGGGTTGCGGTTCCGGTCGCCGCACCGGCGCGGCCTTCGGCTCCCACAGTTTGGTGGTCCGCGCATAACCGCGGACCACCGAGAGCATCGCCCCGATGAGAAGTGGTCCGAAAACCCACGGATATCTCGCCATCTCCACCGGCAGACAGCGGTACGCCACCAGGAGCACGGTGAAGACCGTTGCGCCGTGGGCGACCAACTGGATTCCCGACCGGTCCCAGCCACGGGCGAGTGAGCGCAGAGCCGCCTCGATCGTGATCGTGAACACCACGCCGGCCACGAGATCCACGCCGTAGTGGTAACCGAATCCCAGCGTTGCGCCGAGCGTCGCGATCAGCCAGAACGCGCCTGCGAACCTCAGAGCCCGTGGGCCCTTGCGGGAATGGATGAAGATCGCGGTGGCCCACGCCGTGTGGAGGCTGGGCATGCAATTCCGTGGGGTGATCTCGTCGAATGGAATCGGATGCGGGGTATGGACCGGCGGTGGCGTGTCGGGCCACATATCGGCCACCGCCCAGTGCCCGCCAGCGGTGCCGTAGGCGAAGACCGGTCCGACCACCGGGAAGATCATGTAGACGGCAGGCCCGAGGAGGCCGATGACCAGAAACGTGCGCACCAGATGATGGTTCGGGAAGCGACGCTCGACCGCCACGTCACGCAGCTGGTACGCCGCGACGATGACCGCGGCCACGGCGAGCTGGATGTAGACGTAGTCGAGCACGTGGGCGCCGATCGGACCGGTGGCCCTGACCAAGCGGCCCGCCAGCCATGACGGGTTGCCCAGCGCGTGGTCGGCGGTGGCCGCGTACTGGTCGAGGACTGCCGGGCGGGTCTTCGACGTGATGAGCAGCCAGGTGTCACCCGCCTTGCGCCCGGCCACCAGCAGCAGGCCCAGCCCGACACCCTTCAGCAGCAGGAGATCCCGCCCCGCGCGGCGTGTGACAGCGAAGACCCCACAGCCCAGGATCACCCACAACGCGCCGTTGCCGAAAGGGTGTCCGTCGGTCACCGTGACGCCGAGCGCCCACCGCACCAAGAAGAAGGCGATGTCGATGCCGATAGCGGCACCGAAGGCGATGAGGCGCTGCCGCCGGGTGAGCACCACCATCGTCAACGCCAAACTGGCATACGACAGGAAACCCGACTTGGGAGGGAATATCACCTCGCGGGCCTGGTTGGTGATCGGCCCCGACAGGCCGTAGCGACGCGCGGCGATCTCCAGCGAGATGAGGAATCCGAGAGCCACCACACCCGCCGCGGCCCACAGTACCGCCCGCGGTCGACGCCACGTGGCGAATTCAATTCCGCAACTTATTCGCGAAAGCACCCGCGACACTCTAGATATCAATTGTTCGGCCAATTTATTAGATTGATTGTTGAACAGTCACGCGGCACGCCGGACAGCACGGCTTTCCGGTGAAGGACGGCCGACGAGGGTGCCCGGCGTGGGATCGATCATGCTATCGGAGCGGTACGGGTCGTCGCGTCCGTTCTTGTCGCGTCTTGTCGCGCCCACCGACGAACGGCCGGTCACGGAGCCGGCCGAGCATGCGGTCGAACCTGTTCCGCTCCAGCCGCCGCTAGGGCCGCAGCGCACTTACCCGCCGGCCGACGGCGGTGCTACACAAAAAGGGTTGTATCGGACCACCGCGTTGCCCTGCACGGATTCGAGGAGGGTTCATGAATGCCTCGACCGACACCGTGGCCGACCCGGCCGCACCTGTTGATCGCCGGGACGAACCGACCGTACACATTCTGTGGATCAACGCCGGCCTGAGCTGCGACGGGGACTCGGTCTCCCTCACCGCCGCGAGCCAGCCGAGCATCGAGGAACTCGCGCTCGGAGCACTGCCCGGGCTCCCGAAGGTGGCGGTGCACTGGCCGCTGATCGACTTCGAGTGCGGGCCGGTTCAGGGGGCGGACAATTTCGTCGACTGGTTCTTCAAGGGCGAGCGGGGCGAGATCGACCCGTTCGTGCTGGTCGTGGAGGGATCCATTCCGAACGAGCGGGTCAAGGCCGAGGGCTACTGGTGCGGCTTCGGCGACGATCCGGAGACCGGCCAGCCGATCACCACCAGCGAGTGGCTCGACCGGCTCACCCCCAGGGCACTCGCCGTGGTGGCCATCGGCACCTGCGCGACGTACGGCGGCATCCACGCGATGTCGGGCAACCCGACCGGGGCGATGGGTGTGCCCGACTACCTGGGCTGGGACTGGAAGTCCCGGGCGGGCATTCCGATCGTGTGCATCCCCGGCTGCCCGGTGCACCCGGACAACGCCTCCGAGACGCTGCTCTACCTGCTCTACCAGGCCGCCGGGGCCGCACCCATGATCCCGCTGGACGCGGAGCTGCGGCCGACCTGGCTGTTCGGCGCCACCGTGCATGAGGGCTGTGACCGGGCCGGCTACTACGAGCAGGGGCAGTTCGCCGAGGAGTACGGCTCCCCGCAGTGCCTGGTGAAGCTGGGGTGCTGGGGTCCCGTGGTGAAGTGCAACGTGCCCAAGCGTGGCTGGATCAACGGGGTGGGCGGCTGCCCGAACGTCGGCGGCATCTGCATCGCCTGCACGATGCCCGGCTTCCCGGACAAGTTCATGCCCTTCATGGACGAGCCGCCCGGAGCGCAGGTCTCGTCGACGGCGAGCAGTGTCTACGGCTCGGTGGTGCGGCGGCTGCGGCACTTCACGGAGCACACCGTGGACAGGGAACCGAAATGGCGGACCAAGGGCGAGAAGCTCACCACGGGCTATCGGGCGCCCTGGTGACAGGAATCGGAGCGGCATCATGGCGACGGTGACGGACAAGTCGGCCGGCGGCAGCCTGGTGGAGATGTCCTGGGACCCCATCACACGCATCGTGGGCAGCCTCGGCATCCACACGAAGATCGACTTCAAGGCCAAGCGGGTCGCCGAGTGCTACAGCACGTCCTCGGTCTTCCGTGGCTACAGCGTCTTCATGCGCGGCAAGGACCCGCGTGACGCACACTTCATCACCAGCCGTATCTGCGGCATCTGCGGCGACAACCACTGCACCTGCTCGGTGTACACGCAGAACATGGCGTACGGCGTCGCACCCCCGCCCCTCGGCGAGTGGATCATCAACCTCGGCGAGGCCGCGGAGTACATGTTCGACCACAACATCTTCCAGGAGAACCTGGTCGGGGTCGACTACTGCGAGAAGATGGTCCGGGAGACCAACCCGGGCGTGCTGGACCTGGCCGAGCGCACCGAGGCCCCGCACGCCGCCGAGCACGGCTACCGCACCATCGCCGACATCATGCGCTCGCTCAACCCGCTCGAGGGCGAGTTCTACCGCGAGGCGCTCCAGGTCAGCCGCTACACCCGGGAGATGTTCTGCCTGATGGAGGGCCGCCATGTGCACCCCTCCACGCTCTACCCGGGCGGGGTCGGCACGGTCGCCACGGTGCAGCTGTTCACGGACTACCTCACCCGTCTCACCCGCTACGTGGAGTTCATGAAGCGTGTCGTCCCGCTGCACGACGACCTCTTCGACTTCTTCTACGAGGCTCTGCCGGGGTACGAGGACGTCGGCCGGCGCCGGGTCATGCTGGGCTGCTGGGGCGCGCTCAACGATCCGGCGCACTGCGACTTCAGCTACGCCCGGATGTCCGACTGGGGCCGGCACATGTTCGTCACCCCGGGTGTGGTGGTCGACGGCAAGCTGGTCACCAACGACCTCGTCGACATCAACCTCGGCATCCGCATCCTGCTGGGCAGTTCGTACTACGAGGACTGGGCCGGGATGGAGAAGTTCGTCGAGTACGACCCACTGGGCAACGAGGTCGACGAGCGCCATCCCTGGAACCAGCACACCATCCCCGCCCCGCAGAAGCGCGACTTCGAGGACAAGTACAGCTGGGTGATGTCCCCGCGCTGGTTCGACGGCAAGCAGCATCTCGCCCTGGACACCGGCGGCGGCCCCATCGCCCGCCTGTGGTCCACGGCTCTGTCCGGGCTGGTCGACATCGGGTACGTGCAGGCCACCGGAGACAGCGTCAAGATCAATCTGCCGCGCACCATGACCAAGCCGGAGACCACCCTGGAGTGGCACATCCCGAAGTGGAGCAACGCCATCGAACGCAACCGGGCCCGCACCTACTTCCAGGCGTACGCGGCCGCCGCCGCACTGCACTTCGCCGAGCAGGCGATGGACGAGGTCCGGTCCGGGCACACCCAGACGTGGGAGAAGTTCGACGTGCCGGACGAGTCGATCGGCTGCGGCTTCACCGAGGCCGTCCGCGGTGTGCTGAGCCACCACATGGTCATCCGCGACGGCAAGATCGCCAACTACCACCCGTACCCGCCGACGCCCTGGAACGCCAGTGTCCGCGACACCTACGGCACACCGGGCCCGTACGAGGACGCGGTGCAGAACACGCCGATCTTCGAGGAGAACCCTCCGGAGAACTTCAAGGGCATCGACATCATGCGCGCCGTGCGCAGCTTCGACCCCTGTCTGCCGTGCGGCGTCCACATGTACGTCGGCGGCGGCCGGACCGTCGAACTCACGCACATGCCCACCGGCCTGAGCGGACTGGCCGCCTGACCCGGCGGGAGAAGGAAGGGGCGGTCGATGGCCGGACCGGACGTGGGCGAGCGGGTCGCCGCTCTCCTCGACGAACTCGGGCGCACCGCCGACCCGGAGGTCCGCGCCAGAGCCGATGAACTGGTGCGCACGCTCGTCGAGTTCTACGGCGAAGGGCTCACCCGCGTCGTCCGGCTGCTGCGCAACGCCCCGCCCGGCGCGGACCCGGTCGACGTACTCGTCGCCGACGAACTCGTCGCCGATCTGCTGGTCCTGCACGATCTGCATCCGGACGACACCCTGACCCGGGTCGAGCGGGCCCTGGACAAGGTCCGCCCCTACCTCGGCTCGCACGCCGGGGATGTCGAGGTCGCCGGTCTCGACAGTGCCGCCGCGGAAGGGCCGGTCCTGCGGCTGCGGCTGCGCGGCAGCTGTGACGGCTGCCCGTCATCCGCCCAGACCGTGCGCTGGACCATCGAGGAGGCCGTCGCCCGGCTCGCCCCGGAGATCGCGCGGATCGACGTCGAGAGCACGGGCGCCACCGCCGACGCCGGGCCGCCGCTCCTGCAGATCCTGTCCCGTCCGCCCGACGACGCACCCGGCCGGAACGTCTCCGGCGATTCGGCGCCGGGCCCCGCGCACTGGCACACCGTCGTCCCCGCCCGTCTCCCGCACCGGGCGGAAACCCTGGTCACGGCGCAGGTGGACGGCGCCCGGCTGCTGCTCGTACGCCTTCCGGACGGCCTGTACGCCTACCGCGACCGCTGTCCGGCCTGCGGCGCCCGGCTCGGTGACGCCGTGCTCGCCGGGGACCTGCTGCGCTGCGCCGGCTGCGGTGCCGAATACGACGTACGGCACGCGGGCCGCGGAGCCGGTGGACACCTCGACCCGCTGCCGCTGTTGCAGGAGGACGACTCGGTGCGCATCGCGCTGCCCGACCCGCAGGGGGCGGCGCCGTGACCAGCGACGTCCTGCGGCAGTTCACCCGCCGGCCCCCACCCCCCGGCGAACGGTGCGAGCTGTGCGGTGAGCCCCTTCCCGCCGAGCACCGGCACCTGGTCGACACCCGGGCGCGCAGCCTCAAGTGCGTCTGCCCCTCCTGCCATCTCCTGCTGGACAGGCCCGGCGCCGGAGGCGGCCGGTTCCGGGCCGTGCCCAGCCGCTATCTCGTCGACCCCGCCTTCCAGCTGGACGAACAGGACCGCGCCCGGCTGCAGATCCCCGTCGGGCTCGCCTTCTTCTTCCGGAACTCCGCACTGGACCGGCTCTGCGCCTTCTACCCCAGCCCGGCCGGTGCCACCGAGAGCGAACTCGATCCGCAGACCTGGGACGAGGTTCTCGGCCGCTCCCGGCTGACGGCACTGCTCGAACCCGACGTCGAGGCACTCCTCGTCCAGCAGGACGACCACGGGCCCGGCCTGTGCGCGCTGGTCCCGGTCGACGTCTGCTACGAGCTGGTCGGCCGGATGCGCCTGCACTGGAAGGGCTTCGACGGCGGCTGCGAGGCGCGAGCCGACCTCGCGGCGTTCTTCGAGCGCGTCCGGGCGGCCGCCCGCCCCCTCGGCCCTGGGGACGCGCCATGACCGACCTCCTGTTCGAGTGCACCGGAGTACGGCCGGAGCCCTACGGCTCGGGGCCCACGCTCCTGTTCGGGCTGCGGATCGAGGAGAGCGACCACCAGCCGGTGCACGCCGTCGCCCTGCGCTGCCAGATCCGTATCGAGCCCGCCCGCCGCACCTACGACCCGGAGGAGGCCGGCATGCTCGCCGACCTCTTCGGGGAACCCGGACGCTGGAGCACCACGCTCAAACCGCTGCAGTTCGCGCACGCGTCGCTCACGGTGCCGGCCTTCACCGGCGCGACCGAGGTCGACCTGCCCGTGCCCTGCACCTACGACACGGAGGTGGCGTCCGCGTCGTACTTCCGGGCGCTCACCCAGGGTGAGATACCGCTCCTGCTGCTGTACTCGGGCACCGTCTTCACGGGCCGGCAGGGCTTTCGTGCCGAGCCCATTCCCTGGCACAAGGAGTCCGCGTACCGGATGCCCGTCCAGGTGTGGCGGGACATGATCGAGGCCTACTTTCCCGGCACCGGCTGGCTTCGCGTGCGCAACGACTGTCTGGAGGCGCTGCGGCGCTACCGTTCCCGGCACGCCCTGCCGTCCTGGGAGCGGGTCTTCACCGACCTTCTCGAGGCCGCCGACGCACAAGGGGGGCCGGGGACATGACCGGTTCCGTGCACACCGAGGAGACCCTCGCCCACGCCCGCGCGGTCGCCGACGCGGTCCTCTACGAGGGGTACGTGCTCTACCCGTACCGCGCGTCGGCGGCGAAGAACCGGCTGCGCTGGCAGTTCGGTGTCCTGAGCCCGCCGGCCCTGGCGGGCGAGGGCGAGACCTGCGAACTGCGGGCCCAGTGCCTGCTCGAGCCGCGCAGGACAGCCACAGTGGATGTCGAACTCCGCTTCCTGCGGGTCCGGCGCCGCACCGTCGAACGCCTCGCCGCCGACGGCACCGCGGCCGAAGTGCCCGAACTGGAGCTGCCCGACCGCATCCTCGTGCCGTGGGACGAAGGCGAGGAGGAGCAGATCCGCATCCATCTGCCCGCCCGCGTCCCGGCGCCGGACGGCGAGGACCTGGCCGTCGCCTTCGACCTGCCCGCTGCCACCGGCCGGGAGCCCGTCACCGACGCGTCCGGGCGGACCGTGGGCCGGCTCGTGCGCCGGACCGCGCGCGTCACCGGCACCTTGGTCCCGGCCCTGGAGGAGCTGCCCGGCCCGTACCGTGCGCTGCGGCTCACCGTCACGGTGCGCAACACCACGCCCGTCCCCCCGGCCGAGACCGGCCGTTCCGCTGCGCTCGCGCACGCCATGATCGGCACCCATCTGCTGCTCTCCGCGCCGGGCGGTCACTTCCTGTCGATGACGGACCCGCCGGAATGGGCCCGCGCCCATGTCGCCGCGTGCCACAACGACCACACCTGGCCCGTCCTGGCCGGCGAGGGCCGCGAGGACGACGTCGTGCTCTCGGCGCCGATCATCCTGCAGGACCACCCCGCGCTCGCCGAGGAGAGCCCCGGGCCGCTCTACGACGCCACGGAGATCGACGAGATCCTCTCCCTGCGCACGGCGGCCCTCACCGACCGGGAGAAACGCGAGGCGCGAGGGACCGATCCGCGCGCCGCCGAGGTCATCGACCTCGTCGACAGCATGCCCCCGGCCGTACGCGAGCGGCTGCACGGCACGATCCGCGCGCTGCAGGACAGCACCGCGCAGGCAGCGCCGCCGCCGGGCCGGGGGCTGCAGCTGCCCGGCGGGACCGGGCACCCCTGGTGGGATCCGCAGCAGGACCCGCAGGCCGCCGAGGCGGCCGCGACCGTGGTGGTCGACGGTGTCCCGCTCGGCGCGGGAAGCGTCGTCGTACTCGCCCCGGGCGCCCGCCGGACGGACGCTCAGGACGCCTTCCTGCGCGGGCGGCACGCCACCGTCGAGGCCGTGGTGACCGACCTGGACGGCGAGACACACCTCGCGGTGGTGCTGCGGGACGATCCCGGCACCGACGTGCGACGCGCCCAGGGCCGGTTCCTGTACTTCCGGCCCGACGAGGTCAGGCCGCTCACCGGGGAGGGGCCATGACCGCGGCGCCGAAGCCGGGCGGCCCGGCCGTCCTCGTGGCCGGCATCGGCAACATCTTCCAGCGGGACGACGGCTTCGGCGTGGCGACCGTCCAGCACCTGGCCCGCCGCGGTCCCGGCGCACTGCCTGCGGAAACCGAGTTGATGGACGTCGGCATCCGCGGGCTGCACCTCGCCTACCGGCTGCTGGACGGCTGGGACACGCTCGTCCTGGTCGACGCCGTGCACCGGGACGGTCCCCCCGGCACCCTGTACACGATCGACGCGGGCCGGCCGTCCGGACACGACGACGAGGGGGCCGGCCCGGCCGGTCCGCTGGACGGCCACGCAATGGATCCGGCGGCCGTACTGCGGCTGGTGCGGGGCCTGCACGCCTCCGTGGGCGGCACCCTGCCGGACCACCTCTACATCGTCGGCTGCGAACCCGGCGACGTCGGCGACGGCCTCGGCCTCAGCCCGCCCGTGGCCGCGGCGGTGGACCCCGCCGCCGATCTCGTCGCGGACCTGGCACGACGGGCGGCACACACAGCAACGAGGAGTTGACCCATGAACGAACATCCGGGTCTGGCCTGGTTCGGCCTCGCGGTCGGTCTGGTGCTCGCCTACGAGATGGCAAGGAACCTGGCGGACGTCCAGCGCTATTTGCGCATGCGGCGCATGTGATCGGTGGGCAGGGGCGTCGCCGGGCGGTCGTCACCGAGGGCGACGGCATCCGTCAGCTGAACGTAGCGCTCCAGGAAGACATGGAGGGTGCCGTGCAGCTCCCCCAGGCGCACGAACCACAGCGCCAGCTCCATCGCACCCTGGTGGGTCAGCGTGTACACGCGCCGCGCCGGTCCGTGGTCGGAGGCGTCCCAGTGCGAGGTCACCGCACCGCAGGTCTCCAGGCCCCGCAGCACGCGGTACACGTGCGCCGACTCCGCCTCCGGCCAGCCCATGCCGACCAGCCTGTGCACCAGTTCGTAGCCGTGCCCCCGGCGCTCGGCCAGCAGCAGAAGCAGAACGGGCGTGAGGAGCGTGCGGCGCTCGGTCTCGTACGGGTTCATCGCTCCTTCAGCCTAGCCAATCCGCCTCGCACGCCCCATCCGAAAGCCGGGGCGCAAGGGAACCAGGAGGTGCCGGACATGCACGAGCTGTCCCTCGCCACAGCCGTCGTCGACGAGGTGAACCCACTGGCCGGTACCGACGTCGTACGCTCGGTCACCCTGCGCATCGGTGAACTCGCAGCAGTCGTCCCCGAAGCGCTGGAATTCGCGTTCGCCCTGGCCGCCGAGGGCACCGCGCTGGCGGGCGCCGAGCTGCTGATCGACACTGTTGAAGGACGAGCCCGCTGCGACGGCTGCGGCCGTGAGGGCCCCACCGGGATGCCCCCGGTGCTCTGGTGCGACAACTGCGCCCAGCCGCTCGTCCTGCTCTCCGGCCGCGAGCTGGAGATCGTCCGGCTGGTCACGGGCCCCGGTCCCGCGGCCCCCGCCGCCCCTGCCGCCTCGGACAAGGAGCACTCCCCCACCCGGAGGTAGCCCATGTGCCGCTCGGTCGACCTGCACCGGGCCGTACTCGCGAGGAACGACGAGAACGCCGCCGCGCTCCGCCGCTACCTCGACGGGCACGGCACGATCGCCGTCAACCTGATGTCCAGCCCCGGCAGCGGCAAGACCGAACTGCTGGAGGCGCTGCTCACGCGCGCCCGCGAGCGGGGCACACCGGTCGCGGCCGTCACCGCCGACCTCGCCACCGAGAACGACGCCCGGCGCCTGGCCCGCTCCCGTGCCCCCGTCCAGCAGATCCTCACCGACGGCCTGTGCCACCTGGAGGCGGCGATGCTCCAGGCCCGGCTGGAGCCCTGGCTCCCCGAGGGCACCCGGCTGCTGTTCGTGGAGAACGTCGGCAACCTGGTCTGCCCCGCCTCCTACGACCTCGGGGAAACCCTGCGCATCGTGCTGGTCTCGGTCACCGAGGGCGAGGACAAGCCCCTGAAGTACCCGGCCGCGTTCGGCTTGGCGCAGGTCGTCGTGGTCACCAAGTACGACCTCGCCGACGCCGTCGGTTTCGACCGGTCCACGTTCCTCGACGGCCTCCGGCAGGTCAACCCCCGCGTCCCCGTCTTCGAGACCTCCGCCAGGACCGGCGCCGGCGTCGACGGCCTGCTCGCCCATGTCATGGCATGTGCGAACGGCCGGGCACCGCACACGCCCGTCCTCGCGCGGCAGCATGAGTCCCACCTCCACCAGCACCCGCCTGTGGCCGGTACCGCGACCGTACCGGGAGCTGTGCCATGACCACGCCACGCGCACGCCGGCACGTCACGGTGCGGGGCGTCGTCCAGGGCGTCGGCTTCCGCCCGTTCGTCCACGCGCTCGCGGCCGAGCACGGGCTCACCGGCTGGGTCGCCAACGACGCGCGCGGTGTGGACACCGAGGTCGAAGGGCCGGTCGCGGCCGTGGAGGCGTTCTGCGAGGAGATCGGCACCCGGGCACCGCCGCTCGCCGTCGTCGAGTGCGTGGAGCATCATGCCGTTGCCCTCGGCCACGACAGCGGCTTCACCATCCGCCCGTCCGGCAGCGGCCCGGGCCGCACCCTGGTCCCGCCGGACACCGCCACCTGCGACGCCTGCCTGTCCGAACTCGCCGACCCGGGCGACCGCCGCCACCGGCACCCGTTCATCACCTGCACCCACTGCGGGCCCCGCTTCACGATCATCACCGGGCTTCCGTACGACCGGGCCACCACCACCATGGCCGGCTTCCCGCTCTGCCCGGACTGCGCCCGCGAGTACGCCGACCCCGCCGACCGGCGTTTCCACGCCCAGCCGATCGCCTGCCCGCGCTGCGGCCCGCGGCTCGCCCTCCTGCACGCGCCCGGCACCGCCCACACCCTGCCCGGCGCGGTGGACGCGCCCGGTGTCGCGCGGGACGACGAGGCGCTCGCCGAGGCCCGCCGGATGCTGGCGGACGGAGCCGTCGTCGCCGTCAAGGGCATCGGCGGCTACCACCTGGCCTGCGACGCGTCCGACCAGCTGGCCGTACGCACCTTGCGCAAGCGCAAGAACCGCGGCTCGAAGCCGTTCGCCGTCCTCGCCGACGGCATGGCGACGGTGGAGCGCATCGCCCGGGTCGACGGCGCCGAGCGTGCCCTGCTGCTCGGCCCGCGCAAGCCGATCGTCCTGCTGCGCCGCCGTGAGCCGGCATCTGCGGAGGTGACGGCGGATGTGGCCCCCGGCAGTCCCGATCTCGGTGTGATGCTGCCGTACTCCCCGCTGCACCGGCTGCTGCTGGGGCTGCCCGGTGACCCGCCCGGCCCGAGCGTGCTCGTGCTGACCAGCGGTAACAGGGCCGGCGAGCCGATCGCCACCGACGACGCGGACGCGCTGCGGCGGCTGGACGGCCTCGCCGACGCCTGGCTGCTGCACGACCGGCCCGTCCATGTGCCCTGCGACGACTCCGTGGTCCGCATCTGCGACGGCGCGGAACTTCCCGTCCGCCGCTCCCGGGGCTATGCCCCCTTCCCCGTCGCCCTGCCCGCACCGGTCGTTCCCGCGCTCGCCGCCGGCGGCGACCTGAAGAACACCTTCTGTGTGGGCGACGACCAGTACGCCTGGCTGTCCGCGCACGTCGGCGACATGGACGACCTGGCCACCCTGACCGCGTTCGAGAGGGCCACGGCCCACCTGGCGGACCTCACCTCCGTCACCCCCCGGCTGCTGGTGGCCGACCTGCACCCCGGCTACCGGTCCTCCCAGTGGGCCGTACGCACGGGACGGGAGCGTGGCCTGCCGGTCGCCCGCGTGCAGCACCACCACGCGCACATCGCCTCGGCGATGGCCGAACACGGTCTCGACGGCACCGCGCCGGTGATCGGCGTGGCCTTCGACGGCACGGGCTACGGCGACGACGGCACCGTCTGGGGCGGTGAGGTGCTGCTCGCCGACTACCACGGGTACCGGCGCCTCGCCCATCTCGGATGCGTGCCGCTGCCCGGCGGCGACGCGGCCGTACGCAACCCCTATCGGATGGCATTGGCACACCTGCGGTCCGCAGGCCTGCCCTGGAACCCGGCGCTGCCGAGCATCCGCGTCACCACTCCCGGTGAACGGGCTTTGCTGGAGCGGCAGTTGGAGCGCGGTCTCAACTGCGTGCCCACCTCCAGCATGGGGCGCCTCTTCGACGCGGTGTCCTCGCTCACCGGAGTCTGCCACCGGGTCGCCTACGAGGCGCAGGCCGCGATGGAGCTGGAGTGCGCGGCGCTGGCGGAGCCGGACGACGGCGCGGACGGCCGGCCCTACCGGTTCGCGCTGCACCCGGCGTCCGAGGAGCCCGGCGCCGTGCTGGTGGCCGACGCCGCACCGGTGCTGGCCGCCGTGGTCGTGGAGGTGCTCGCGGGAATCCCGGCAGGCCGGATCGCCCGCCGGTTCCACGAGGCCGTCGTCGCGCTCGTCCTCGACGTGTGCCGCGCGGCCCGGCGGCGCACGGGAATCGAGACGGCGGCCCTGTCCGGCGGGGTGTTCTGCAACACCCTGCTCACCACGGGGTGCCGCAGCGCACTGGAACGGGACGGGTTCGCCGTCCTCGCGCACCACAAGGTGCCCCCCAACGACGGCGGCCTGGCCCTCGGGCAGTTGATCGTCGCCGCCCGGACCGGAAGGTGAGGAGCGCATCATGTGCCTGGCCGTTCCCGGCCGCGTGCTGGAGATCGAGGAACGGGACGCGACGCGCATGGCGAAGGTCGACTTCGGCGGCGTCATCAAGGACGTGTGCCTGGAGTACGTACCCGACATGCAGGTGGGTGACTACGCGATCGTGCATGTGGGGTTCGCCCTGCAGCGACTGGACGAGGAGTCCGCGAAACAGACCCTGGAACTCTTCGAGAATCTCGGGGTCCTGGAGGAGGAGTTCGGCGACGCCTGGGCGAAAGCGGCCCGCGACGCCGGTGCGGAGCGACCCGCGGGCACCCCGCCCCCGAAGGGCCCCGGGCAGGACGCCGACGAGGAGGGCCGGCCATGAAGTACCTCGACGAATTCAACGACCCGGTGCTCGCCCGGCACCTCTTCGACGACATCAGGGCGCTCACCACGCAGCCCTGGTCGCTCATGGAGGTGTGCGGCGGGCAGACGCACTCGATCATCCGGCACGGCATCGACCAGTTGCTGCCGGAGGAGATCCAGCTCATCCACGGGCCCGGATGTCCCGTCTGTGTCACCCCGCTGGAGATCATCGACAAGGCGCTGGAGATCGCCTCCCGTCCCGAGGTCGTCTTCTGCTCCTTCGGTGACATGCTGCGCGTGCCCGGCAGCGGGCGGGACCTGTTCCAGGTCAAGAGCGAGGGCGGCGACGTCAGGGTGGTCTACTCACCCCTGGACGCGCTGCGCATCGCCCAGGACAACCCCGACCGGCAGGTGGTGTTCTTCGGGATCGGGTTCGAGACCACCGCGCCGCCCAACGCCATGACCGTGTACCAGGCGAAGAAGCTGGGCATCACCAACTTCAGCCTGCTCGTCTCCCATGTGCGGGTGCCGCCCGCGATCGACGCCATCATGAACTCCCCCGACTGCCGGGTGCAGGCGTTCCTCGCGGCCGGTCACGTGTGCACGGTGATGGGCACCGCCGAGTACCCCGAACTCGCCGAGCGCCACAAGGTCCCCATCGTGGTGACCGGGTTCGAGCCGCTGGACATCCTGGAGGGGATCCGCCGCGCGGTACGGCAGTTGGAGGCGGGCCGGCACGTCGTCGAGAACGCCTACCCGCGCGCCGTGCAGCCCGGCGGCAGCCCGGCCGCCAAGGCCATGCTCGCCGACGTCTTCGAGGTGACCGACCGGTCCTGGCGCGGGATCGGCATGATTCCGCGGAGCGGCTGGCGGCTGTCGTCCAGGTACCGCGACTACGACGCCGAGCACCGCTTCTCGGTCTCCGGCATCGACACCCAGGAGTCCACGGTGTGCCGCAGCGGCGAGGTCCTGCAAGGGCTGATCAAGCCGCATGAGTGCGCCGCCTTCGGCAAGCAGTGCACCCCGCGCAACCCGCTCGGCGCCACCATGGTCTCCAGCGAGGGCGCCTGCGCGGCCTACTACCTCTACCGCAGGCTTCAGGTGCCGTCGACGCAGGAGGCGAGTTCCGTTGGCTGACGCACCCGACGCGACCGGCTCGACGCACCCGCCGGCCGACTTCTCCGGCTGGACCTGCCCCGCTCCGCTGCGCGACCACGAGCGCATCGTCATGGGCCACGGCGGCGGGGGAACCCTCTCGGCCGAGCTGGTGGAGCACCTCTTCGCGCCCGCCTTCGGCAACGACGTGCTGGCCGAGCTGGGAGACTCCGCGCGGTTGCCCGCCTCCGGGGAACGGCTCGCGTTCTCCACGGACTCCTTCGTGGTGCGTCCGCTGTTCTTCCCCGGCGGGAGCATCGGTGACCTGGCGGTCAACGGCACGGTCAACGACCTCGCCATGTCCGGGGCCCGGCCGTTGTTCCTGTCCTGCGGGTTCATCCTCGAGGAGGGCGTCGAACTGGCCGTGGTGGGCAAGGTGGCCGAGGCGTTCGGTGCGGCGGCGCGCAGGGCCGGGGTGAGCGTGGTCACCGGTGACACGAAGGTGGTCGAAGCGGGCCACGGGGACGGCGTGTTCATCAACACCGCTGGTATCGGCCGCATCCCCGACGGCGTCGACATCCATCCGCGCCGGGCCCGGCCGGGCGATGTGGTCCTGGTCAGCGGCGCCATCGGAGTGCACGGAGTGGCCATCATGAGCGTGCGCGAGGGCCTGGAGTTCGGTGTGGAGACGGAAAGTGACACCGCCCCGCTGGGGGACCTGGTCGCGGATCTGCTCGCCGCCTGCCCGGACGTCCATGTGCTGCGCGACCCCACCCGAGGCGGTCTCGCCGCGACCCTCAACGAGATCGCTTCCGCGTCGGGCGTGGGAGTGGCCCTGGAGGAGCACGCCCTCCCGGTGCCGGACACGGTCGCCAACGCCTGCGCCTTCCTCGGCCTCGACCCCCTCTACGTCGCCAACGAGGGCAAGCTGGTCGCGTTCGTGCCCCCGGACCGGGCGGACGTCTGCCTGGCCGCCCTCAGGGCCCATCCGCTGGGCAAGGAGGCCGTGGCCATCGGTCACTGCGTGCCCGACCATCCGGGCATGGTCGTCTCGGCCACGGGCCTGGGCGGCACCCGCGTGGTGGACATGCCACTGGGCGAACAACTGCCCCGGATCTGCTGAGTCCTTTGCAGTCGTACGGCTTCATGTCACGCTCCCCCACCCGCCACCTTCTCCAGGTCGTCCACCGCTGCCTGAATCGGTGGCAGGCAGAGCATCCGCCGCTGGGCGTGACGGGTCCGTGCGGTCACCTCGGGGTCGTTCAGCACCTGGTGACATACCGCGGCGGTCTCCTCCGGTGACGGGATGCGCCGGCCGAGGCCGAGTTCCTGCACCCGGTCGGCGTTGTCGGGCTGGTCCCCGAAGCAGGGCAGCACGGCCATCGGCACCCCGGCCCCGACGGCTTCCCTGATGCTGTTGTATCCGCCGTGGGTGACGAGGAGTTGGGTGCAGCGCAGGAGCAGCGGCTGCGGTACGGAGTCCACCACGTGCACGCGGCCCGCCGCCCGCGGGCGGTCCACCGCAACGCCTCCGGTTGCCACCACGGCCTGGCAGTCGAGTTCGGCCAGTGCGGTGACGATCGCGTTGACCAGGCCCGGCGCGTCGGCCACCGCGGACGGGACGGAGGGCAGCACGGTGCCGATCGTCGCGAGTACCAGCGGCCGGCCGGAGGGGAGTTCGGCCACCCAGTCCGGCAGTACGTCGCCGGGATGGATCTCGGAGGGCTGCCGGTAGCGGTAGAGCGTTCCGGTGCGGTGGCGGGCGAAGGAGAACTCCGCGGGCATGCAGTCCAGCCGGCCGTGCCGGTGGATGGCGTCCGGGTCGTCCTCGGCCCGCAGTCCGAGCGCGGCGCGCCGCTGGTTGAGCTGGGGCTGCAGGACCACCGGGTCCAGGTGGTTGGCCGCTCCCGAGGGCGCGGCCAGGTGCGGCAGCCCGAGAGTCTCCGCCACCAGGTATCCGGTGAACTCGCCGCCGTCCCGGATCACCAGTGCGGGTGCGAACGCGCGGGCCGCGGGCAGCAGTGCGCGGTAGCTGTCGATGAGGTGGGCTCCGGCGAACAGGTCGAGTGCGCGCCGTTCGGGCGGTCCGTCGGCCTGCGGCGAGAAGCGGGCGAGCGGGTCGGTGAGGAGTGGTTCCCGTTGCAACGGCAGGCCGTCGAAGAGTGCGAGCAGTCGGGCCGGCGCCGCGACGAGCACTTGGTGGTGCACTGTCGCGAGCGCCGAGACCAGGGGCAGCACGGCATTGACGTGAGAGGGCGATCCGGTGACGGTGACAAGGACGCGCATGGCGATGCCTCTTCCTGATGGGGTGTCGATCGGTGCAGCCGTGCAGGCGTGCGGGCTGCGACAGGCTGGTGCCCTCGTCAGCGTGAACGGGACCCGGCGAACCCCGAAGGCACGCGCCGGTCCCTCGAGTCCGGGCAGGTCGGGGGCCTCCAACTCCCGCCGTACGCCGCTGTGTTCCATGCCACGGGCGAGTTCCGTCCGCGCTGCCAACGCGCGCCGCTGCTGCTCGTAGCGCGGACCCCCGCCAAAGTTACTGCACCATCAGCTGAACCAAGAGCGGACATGAGGGGTTGAACAGTTGCGGGATGGTGCGCGACCGGCGCAGTCACCTGGTCGCGCGCCGAGATCCTGCACGGCACGTTCGCCTGCGGCCCGACATCCGACGGCGGCTACCGGGTGAGCGCCCGGATCCCGGCACAGCCGAAGTAGGTCCGGCAGGCGGGGGCGCGGGCCGGCTCAGCTCAGCTCAGCTGCAGGCGCATGAGTGTCAGGTCGAGCCAGCGGCCGAACTTGGTGCCGACCTCCGCCACCGTGCCCACGTGCTGGAACCCGAACCGTTCGTGCAGCCGGACCGAGGAGGCGTTCTCGGCTTCGATACCGGCGATCATGACGTGGTGGCCCGCCTCGCGCGCGGCGCCGATCAGGGTGTCCAGCAGTGCGGAGCCGATGCCGAGCCCGTGCCGGGCTTCGCGGACGTAGACCGAGTCCTCGACCGTGTGACGGTATCCGTCGAATGCCCGCCACGGGCCGTAGACCGCGAACCCGGCCACTTCGCCGTGGGCCTCGGCCACGAACGCCGAGCCGCGCTCCAGGTGGGCGGCCAGCCAGGTGACGGCCTCCTCGGGGGACTGCGGGGTGCTGGTCCACAGGGCCGTCGAGTGCTCGATCGCGTGATTGCGGATCGCGCGGATGGCCGCGACGTCGCCGGGCCGGGCGGGCCGCACCGTCACGGCTGCAGGGTCTCTTGCATATATTGAAGTCATGTCCAATATAGTAGATCCCCTGGTGGGGCAGATCGCCGCGCGCATCGGCACCGAACGGGAGCGACGCCGGTGGACCCTGGCCCAGCTCGCCGACGCCTCCGGTGTGTCGCAGGCCATGATCAGCCGGATCGAGCGCGCCGAGAGCAGCCCGACCGCCGTCGTCCTCGGCAAGCTGTCCGCGGCCTTCCAGCTCAGCGTCGCCTCCCTTCTCGCGCTGGCCGAAGGGGCGCCGGAGGACACCGAGGGCGTGCCGGGTGTGCGCCGCCCCGCGGACACGCCCGAGTGGCGCGACCCCGCGACCGGTTACCGGCGCCGCCAGATCACCGGCCCGCACTTCCCCGCCGAGATCGCCGAGATCCGCCTGCCCGCCGGCGCCCAAGTGCCGTATCCGGCCGCCGCCTTCGCCTTCGTACGACAGGTCGTCTGGGTCCTGGAGGGACGTCTGACCTTCCACGACGGCGACACGGTCCACGAACTGGACGCGGGCGACACCCTCGAACTGGGCGAGCCCGCCGAGCGGGTCTTCGCCAACACCACCGACGCCGAATGCCGGTACGCCGTCGTCCTCACCCGCGGCACGACACCGTGACCCACCCGCTCCCCCGCGGCGGCACCCTCCTGCTGGCCTCCATAGCCGGCACGGCGATCGCGAACAACTACGCCATCCAGCCCGAACTCACCACGGTCGCTGCCGACTTGGGTGTCCCGCTGGCCGTGGCGGGTCTGGTGCCGACAGCCGCGCTCGCCGGCTGCATGACCGGCTTCGCGCTCCTGCTGCCCCTCACCGACCACCTCGCCCCCAACCGTCTGATCGGCGTTCAGCTCACCGCTCTGGCCGCCGCTCTCGCCCTCGCCGCGGCCGCACCCGGCGCGGGCGTGCTGCTGGCCGCCTACCTGCTCATCGGCGCGGCCGCCAGCGTCGCGGCCCAGGCCGGCACCATCGCCGGCCGCCACGCCCCGGCGGGGCGCCGGGGCACCGGCGTGGCCACGGTCGCGGCCGGGATGTCGGCCGGCATCCTGCTCAGCCGCCTGGCGGGAGGCGCACTCGCCGAGATCCTCGGGTGGCGGCGGATGCTCCTCGTCTTCGCCGCCCTGGCCCTCGTCGGCGCGCCGGCCGCCGCCGCGCTCCTGCCCCGGCAACGACCGCACCGCGACCGCGGCTACCGTGCCGCGCTCACCTCTCTTCCGCCGTTGCTGCGCCGGTTCCCGGAGCTGCGCCGCGCGGTGGCGACCGGCGGGCTGTGGTACTTCGCCTTCAATCTCATCTGGGTCGCCCTCGCCCTGGCCCTCGCCCAGCCGCCCCATTCCCTCGGCCCGAGCGCCATCGGCCTGTACGGCCTGGCAGGGCTCCTCGGCTTCGCGGCGCTCCCGTTCACCGGACGCCTCACCGACCGGTACGCCCCCGCCACGGTGATCACAGCCTGCGTGCTGGCCACCTCGGCCGGCACCGCACTGCTCGCCACCGGCCTCGGCACCCCGCTCGTCACCGGTCTCGGGCTCGCCGTCTTCGACGCCGGCTGCTTCGCGGCCCAGGCCGCCAACCAGAGCCGTGTCATCGCCCTCGACCCGCAGCGCTCCGGCAGCCTCAGCAGCGTCTACCTGGTGCTGTACTTCACCAGCGGCGCCATCGGCACCGCCCTCGCCGCGCCCCTGCTCGACGCGTGGGGCTGGCGCGGCATCACCTCGACCGCCCTGGCGGCGCTGCTCCTCGCCGCCGCGCTCGCACCGGGCCCAGGGCTCGTACATCGGGCCGGCTCGGCGAAGCAGCTCCGCTCGGGGCGGCCGCTCACCTGCCGTCGAGGGTGGTGCGGGCGGACTCGCCGGCGTGGAGGGTGAGGGCGCCGGGGCGCACGGTGGCGGCCACCCCCGGACCTGGGACATCCCGACGCGGATGGCCGCGTCGGCCACGACCGTCCTGCTCGCCATGACCGCCGCGAACGCCCTCTGCTCACCTCTTTCAGGTCAACGGCGCCTGGTCCGCCGCGTGTTGGAACGGCGGGGGCACGTGGGCGGCGAGGTGGGCGGCGGGGCCAACAGGGTGCTTCCAGGTGGTGTCGGTCCCTCGGCACGCGCCTGTTTGGCCATGCTGGGCCAGGAACGGCACTCGCCCTTCCCTACGACAAGGAGCACGGTATGGCGGCGGACTCGGTCGAGCGATTCCTGGCGGCCCTGGACCCGGATCACCGGGAGGCGATCGACGCCAGGCCCCGCCAGGAGCAGGAACGGCTGGCGGCGGCCTGGGAACGGGAGCTGGAAGCGGACGACGAGCTGGACACCCTCGACGAACTCTCCCCGCCGGCGGCGGAGGCCGAGGCGGCCCGGCGGGTGCTGGAGCGCGAAACCGACTAGGGAACGGCCTGCTCAAGACCCGGGCGCCGGGGCGGGCTCGGCCCGCAGCACCTGCTCCAGCGGGGTGGCCGGGTGGCCGGTCAGGTCCTGGACGGCGGTGCTCACCCCGGCGAGGGAGCCGTCGCCGATCGCCGTGTAGGTGGAGACCCAGGCGTCGAGCTGCCAGTCGGGGGCGCCGTAGCCCGCGCGGGAGGCGTAGGCCTCCTCGAGCGTCTCCGGCACGTACGTGACGGGGCGTCCGGTGACCTTGGTGATCGCGGTCGCCACGTCGGTGAGGGTGAGCGCCTCGGGGCCGGTCAGTTCGTGGACGCGACCGGCGTGCGGGGCCGGATCACGCAGGACGGCGACCGCGGCGTCCGCGATGTCGTCCTGGGCAACCACGGCGGCCCGGCCGTCCCCGGCGGGCCCGCGGATGACTCCGTCGTCGCCGACGAGTCCGGTCATGAAGTCGGCGTAGAGGTTGTCCCGCAGGAAGGTGAACGGCACACCGCTGGCCCGGATGTGCTGTTCGGTGTGCCAGTGGTCACGGGCCAGGGTGAAGGTCGCATCGGGCGCGGCACCGCAGAAGGAGATGTACACCAGGTGTGCGACACCGGCCCGGGCCGCGGCGTCGATGAAGGTGCGGTGCTGCTGGACCCGGTCGGGCGACTCCGAGGCGGAGACCATCAGGACACGGTCGGTACCGCGCAGGGAGCGCACGAGGGCCTCGTGGTCGCCGTAGGCGCCGGGTACGGCGGTGGCGCCGGGCAGCTCGGGTGCGCGGGCCGGGGTGCGGGCCAGGAGGGTCTGCTCGATGCCGGCGGCGGCGAGGCGGCGGGCGATGCGTCCACCCAGGCGGCCGGTTGCACCGGTGACGGCGTAGGTGACCTCGGGGGGAGCCATCGTGGTTCTCCTTGCTGGGGTGCCGGTTGTGCTGCTGGGTGCCTGCCGGCACGGTAGCCGCCCGGTCCGCGCGGGCCTGTCCCGGCGCTCCCGCGATCCGGCGGTCTGGGGCGGTCAGCGGTTCAGGGCTCCTCGGGCGCCGGCGGAAGCATGCGCAGCGCGTGGAGGGCCACCGAGAGATCGGCGACCGCGCGGGGGTCCTGCAGGGAGCGGCCGGTGAGTTCCTCGAGCCGGCGCAGCCGGTAGCGGACGGTGTTGCGGTGGCAGTACAGCTGCCGTGCCGCGCCGGCCGCCGAACCCCCGGCCGCGTACCACTGCTCCAAGGTCTCCAGCAGCCGGATCCGTTCCTCGCAGGGCAGTTCCAGCACGCGGGCGAAGACGGTGTCCGCGATCCGGCCGGCCTCGTCCACCGAGGCGGCCACCAGCATGGCGACTGGACTGTCGTCGAACCGTACGACGCCGGTCGTCTGGCTGGGCACGCGGGCCATGGCGAGGCGGGCCAGCCGCAGGGCCCTCGGGGTCTCGCGCAGGGCGCGGTAAGCGGGGCTGACCCCTACCCGGGCCGTGGCGCAGCCACCGAGGAGGCTCAGTGTGACGTCCTCGGCGTCCGGGCCGCGGGCCGCCACGACGCCGATCTGCAGGTCGGGCAGCAGCCGCCAGGCCGAGTGGATCCGCTCGGCCAGCAACCGGGCTTCGATGCCGGGCAGCGCCTCCCGCCCCGGCACGGGGACACCGGCGGCCACCACGACGAAGGGCCCCTCGGTCGGCAGGCCGAGCGCGTCGGCGGCTTCCCACAGGGTGGTGCGGTCGGTGAGCACGCCCGTGAACAGGGCCTCGACCAGGACGGACCGCTCACGATCGCGTTGCAGCAGCAGTTCCGAAGCCGTCTCGCGGTAGGCGTCGCTGGCCGCCGCCGCGAGGCCCTCGTTCACCCACCACGCCGCCAGCGCGACAATGGTGTCGGCGGTGACGGCGTCCGCGGCGCGGGCGGCGGCCGCCAGCTCGGACCACAGGAACTCCGAGCCGACGCGGTAGGCGTGCAGCAGCTCCCCCAGGGGTGCCCCTTCACGTGCCGCTCTGCGCCCCGCCTCCTGGGCCGGCTCCATGCCGGCCACACAGCCGTCGGCCAGCTGCCCGAAGACCAGCTCGGTGTTGCGCCGGCAACTGGCGGTCAACTCCTCGATGCCGACGGGCCCTTCGCCGCCGTAGTAGGCGACCTCGGCGCGGATACGGCGGGCCATGCGGGCGCCCAGATCGGGCGCGCGGCCGCGCAGGGCGGCCGCGACAGGGGCGATCTCGGCGGGAGGCGGCGGGGTGCGGCTCATGACCGGCAGGTTACAAAGGGGCACGCGGCGCACCAGAAGGTTGTGCACGGGGACAACGGGGCCGCCGAAGGGCTGTGTGCGCGTACATGGCCCGTGGGGCGGGTGGCCCACGACGATGTCCGCAACGTTACCGGCCGGTACCGGAATTGCGCTTCCGTCGTCACACCTCCCCAGGAGCAACCGTGCCCAGAGCCGCATCGATGAGCACGCACCACAGCCACCGAGCACCGCAGAAACCGAAGGCCGAGGACCCGCACCGGGCATCGACCGACCGCAGCGCGAAAGCGTTCTTGAAATGGACGTCCGCCCTCGCCGGCGGCGTACTGCTGGCGACCGTCTCCACCACCGCCGTCCACGCGGCGCCCTCGGCAACCGGCCAAGCCGGCGCGGCGGCCGGCACCTATGTGGCACTCGGGGACTCGTACGCCGCCGGGGCCGGTGTCCCGGCCCAGTCCGCGGGTCTGTGCATGCGCTCCGACCACGACTACGGCCGTCTCGTCGCCGAGTCGCTGGCCTCGGGTACCTACCGGGACGTGACCTGCGCCGGTGCGAAGGTCAACGCCCTCACCACGGCACAGACGGACGCCGGGGCCGTCGTGAACGGTCCGCAACTCGACGCCGTCACACCGGACACCACCCTGGTCACGCTCACCGTGACGGGCGACAACCTCGGCACGTCGGACTTCGGGTTCGGCGACGTCGCGGTCACCTGCTCGGCCCTCTCCGTGACCGATCCGCTCGGCACACCCTGCCGCGACTACTACGGGAACACCCTCGACGAGCGACTCGGCTCCGCCGCGGCGCAGCTCGACAGCGCCCTCCGGCTGGTCCGGGCGCGCGCCCCGCGGGCCAGGGTCCTCGTCGTCGGCTATCCGGCGGTGCTCCCCGACGATCCCGCGCAGTGTCTGGGCAAGATGCCGGTCACGGCCGGGGACCTCGCGTTCCTGCGCTCCATCCTCGGCCGTCTCAACGACACGGTCGCCACCACCGCCGGTGCCGACGGCGCCACTTATGTGGACACGCTGACCCCGACCCGGGGCCACGACAGCTGCTCCTCCTCGCCCTGGATCGAGGGGCTGTTCCCCGCCTCGCCCGCGCTGCCGCTGCATCCGAACGCCACGGGTGAACGTGCCATGGCGGACGCCGTGCTGGGCGCGCTCGGCGGCTGATCCCGTCCCGGTCCCGGTCCCGTCCTGCTCCTGTCCTACTCCTGCCCTGGTCCTGTTCTGTCCGGCCCGTGCCGTGCGGGCCGGACACCCGGGATGGTCCGGCGGGGCCACGCCTCGTGGCGGGCGTGGCGGGGGCCGTGGCCGGACAGAGTCGTGGGGCCGGGGTCCCTGCCCCGACCGGCCCCACCGCTGAGTCCGGGTCGCTTGCGCCCTCGCGGTCACTTCTCCCGGTGCTGGCTGCGGATCCTGGCGGCCACGTCGTTCTGTTCGGTCTCCCACCAGGGCCGTACCCGCTCGGCGGACGGGGCCTGCGGTGCCTGTTCCGAGGCGGGCGCGGGCACGACGGCGGGAGCGAGTTCCTCGTCCAGGCGCCGGTCGAGGGCGGCGTTCTGGACCCGTTCCGCGCGTGCCCACTGGTATAGGAGGGCCAGCAGGAAGGGCAGCGCGACCAGCTCGGCGATGCTGAGCATCGCGCCGCCGCCGATCTGCTGGTCGTGCCGCACGTCCGGGGACCAGGACGGCGCGTGGTGCAGGTACCAGGCGCCCGCGATCAGGGTGCCGTGCGTCATCACCACCACGCCGGGGACCGCGTCGACGATGCCGTCCAGGAAGACCAGGGCCGCCCGGACCGGGTGGGTGCACCAGCGGGGCAGCGCCTCCTCGTGGGTCAGCATCGGTACGACGAAGAGGCAGCCGGCCACGAGCAGGTGCAGATACATCAGCTCGTGCAGCCAGCCCACGCGCAGGGCGGTGGCGAAGTACGGCGTGAAGTACACCGTCAGCTCCGTGGCGAGCACGAGTGCCGTACTGACCAGGGGGAACGTCAGCACGCGTACCAGGCGGCCGGACATCAGGCGGCGCACACGCCGGGTGGAGTTCTCCGGCAGGGCTTCCACGGCGAGCCGCAGCGGGTCACCGAGGGCAAGGCCCAGGGGGACGACGAGGTCCAGCAGGACGTTCTGCACGGCGGCCGGCCAGAACAGCACATGGTCGTAGACGGCCAGCGCGGACATCGTGGCCACCACCAGCCCGCCCAGGCCGAGCAGCGCGAAGGCGGCTGCGCGGACGGGCGGCCAGGGCTC
The DNA here is from genome assembly GCF_001636945.3 of Streptomyces sp. FXJ1.172. Lineage (NCBI taxonomy): Bacteria > Bacillati > Actinomycetota > Actinomycetes > Kitasatosporales > Streptomycetaceae > Streptomyces > Streptomyces sp. FXJ1.172. The sequence continues at coordinate 1,152,992 of NZ_CP119133.2, forward strand.
GCCCCGCCGGCGCAGCCGCGCCACACCCCGGCCGTAGAGCGCGCCCAGGGCGATGACCAGCAGCAACGCGGGGACGTCCAGCTGCCAGGTGGACAGCAGACGTCCTGTGGTCAGCTCGGGCAGCTGGCCGGCCGACAGTGCGGTCAGCGCGTGGCCGTCCATGGGGATCGTCCTCCTTCGGCTCGGTACGGGGGCCTCGGCGCGGAAGAGTCCGGCTCGGGTCCACCACGGGACGGTAGTCCCCGGCGTGCCGCGGCCCGGCATCGGGGTACGGCACGCCGGGGTGAAAAGCGCGGATCAGCCAAGACCGAACCAGTCCGCGACCGTCTGGACGAGGAGGATCGTCGACATGGCGGCGACGCCCACGACCACGGCGGTGGCGGCGACGCGGTAGCGCGGGCCGTTGGCGGCCGGGCCGAGGACCGAGCGGCGGTTGGTCAGGACCAGGAGGTAGACCAGCACGATGGGGCTGATCAGACCCTGGAGGACCTGGGTGCCGATGAGCAGCTGGATGACGTCGACCGGGGTCATCGCGACCGTGGCGCCCAGCACGATCTGGGCGGTGAACAGGCCCAGGAAGAGGGGGGCGTCACGGAAGCTGCGGGAGACGGAGCGTTCCACGCCGGCGGCCTCTCCTATGGCGTAGCTGGCCGAGAGCGGGACGACGGCGCCGGCCAGGGCGGAGGCCCCGAGCAGGCCGAGCGCGAACAGCAGCTCCGCGTTGCGGCCTGCGACCGGCTTGAGGGCCTCGGCGGCCTGGGCGGCGGAGTCCAGCGGGCCGGTGCCGCCGATGGCCGAGGCCGTGGCGATGATGATGGTCAGGCTGATGACACAGGCGAAGACGGCGCCGAGGATGGCGTCGGCACGGATGAGCGGGTAGTCGGCGGGCTTGGCGCCCCGGTCCACGACGCCCGCGGCGGCGTAGAACTGCATGTACGGGCTGACCGTCGTACCGATCAACGCGACCGCGAGCAGGATGAAGCTCTTGTTCGGCTCGATGTGCGGGACGACGAGGTGGTGGCCGACCGCGCCCCAGTCGGGGTGGCCGAGGATCATCGCGATCGGGTAGGCGAAGAAGGCCAGCGACATGATCAGGAAGATGCGTTCGGCCCAGTGGTAGGAGCCGAACAGGACCAGTGCCCACAGCAGGACCGCGGCAGGCGGGATGACCGCCCACTTCGGCACGCCGAGCAGTTCGAAGGCGGCGCCGATGCCCGCGAACTCGGACACGACGAGGCCGGTGTTGGCGAGCAGCAGGCAGGAGACGGCGAGCGCGGTCAGGCGCAGGCTGAACTGTTCGCGGATCAGGGCGCCGAGGCCCTTGCCCGTGTGAGCACCGAGGCGTACGGCCATCTCCTGCACCATCACCAGGGCGATGGTGACCAGCACCATGAAGAACAGGGTGCCGTAGGTGAACTGGGAGCCCGCCGAGGCGTAGGTGGCGATGCCGGCGGCGTCGTTGCCGGCGTTCGCGGCGACCAGTCCGGGTCCGGCGACCGCCGCGATCATGGTGAGGCGCCGCCAGCCGGTCCGGCGGGCGGGCGCGGGGGCCTGCGGTGCCGCGGTGGCGGTGTCGAGGTCGCGGGTCACTGCAGGAACCTCCGGAAGTGCAGCCGCCCGCGTTCGGGCAGCATCGCGTCGAGCAGGTCGTCGGCCAGGATCCGGCCGATCGGGCGGTCGGTGTCGTCGACCACCAGGAGTGAGGAGGCGCGGGCCGCGACCAGTTGGTCGGCGGCCTCGGAAAGGGAGGTGTCGGCGCGGACGGTGTCCGGCGGGCCGAACTGGGCGCGCCAGGCGACCAGGTCGGCGATCGGGGTCGCGTCCTCGGCCACCGCCAGGTCGAACAGCGCGATGTCGCACAGCAGCCGGTCCTCGCCGTCCACGACGGCGACGGCGTCGATCTCGGTGCGGTGCTCGGCCTGTTCGGCCAGCCGGGCGCGCACCTCGGCGACGGTCTCGTCCTGGCCGGCGGTGATCAGCAGCGTGGTCATGGCGCCGCCCGCGGTGCCCTCCCGGTGGGCCAGCAGCCGGCGCAGTTCCGCCGCCTCGCCCTTCGGCATCCGGCTGAGCAGGGCCTCACGCTCCTCGCCGGTGAGGTCGCGCAGGGCGTCGGTGGCCTCGTCGGGCTCCATCTCGTCCACCAGGCGGGCGGCGTGTTCCGGCTGGGCCTCGCGCAGCAGGTTCTGCAGCTCGGCCGGCTCCATCTCCTCCAGGGCGTCGGCGGCCTGCTCCGGTTCCAGCCAGCCCAGCAGCTGCTGGCGTTCGGCACGGCCGAGGTCTTCGAGGATGTCGGCGAGGTCGGCCGGGCGCAGCCGGTGCAGCGCCGCCCGGGAGGCGCGCAGCCGTACCTCGGCCGGGCCCTCGGTGGCCTGCTCGGCGAAGGGTGCTATGGCCTGCCAGTCCAGCACCCGCTCCGGGGTGGGGCGGGCCTGCCAGCGGCGCGGGCCGAGCCGGCGCAGCAGGGTGGGCAGCGAGACGTCGACCCCGACCAGGACGACCTGGTCGACCAGGGGTGCCAGGTACAGGTCGGCGGCGCGGGTGACCTGGACGCCGTCGACGTCGACCAGCTGATGGTCGAGCACGTCCTTGGCGAGCAGGACCTCGCCGGGGCGGCGGACGAAGTCGCGCAGGTCGACCCGGGCGGTGCGCAGCCGTATGTGGCCGGCGTGCACCTTGCCGACGGCGGTGGCCGGAAGGAAGGTGTGGCGGCGGCCGATGCGCAGGATGAGCCCGGTGACCGGCGGGTAGGAGTCGGTGCCGTAGAGCCGGGCGACGACGTCGACGACGCGGCCGACCTCGTCGCCCGACTGGTTGGTGGCCGGGCCGCCGATCAGCCCGGCGAGGGAGACCAGCGAGGTGCGGACAGCCTTGGAGGCGGTGGCGCGGCGCTCCAGATGGACCCGGCGGTCACGCAGCCGGGCCGAAGTGGACATGAGCAGAGTGTGGGCAGCCAAGATGAACACCCCCTTGCCCCGGTGTGACGGGGCGACGGGCGGCCCGTGGCAGCGCGCGTCCTCCCCGGGCCGGGGCACCGGGCACACCGGGCGCGCACAGGGCGCAGCCCGGCACACGGCCTGTCGGGCCGGGCCGGTGGCTGGGCGGGGGTCAGGGAAGGAAGGGCTGCTCCGGGCCACGGAAGGACGGCGCGGACAACACGAAGAGGGGCCGACTATGGCCCGGACTACTGTCCATGTCGCCTCCTCCCGGTCACGGCCGCGCAGAGAGTGTCGCGGTCCTGTGGCGGAGGGCAGCCGGAACCGGTTCGGTCCGGCGCACCCCTACTCGTCAGAGCTTTGGCACTCCACGGCGTGATCCCCTCGCGGGGAAGCCACCTGGGGTCACCCCTTGGGCCGGGGAGACCTGTCCTGATCCGGAGCGTCTCTCGACGGGTGGGATCAGTGGCCTGTGTCCGTGAAGACGCCTCACCGAACGAGGTGCCTTTCCTTTTCCGCACCTACGATACGCCCGCCGCGCGCCGCCTTTGCCCTGCATGACCGGCCCTTGACCTGCACACTACGGAACAGAGACAGAGTAACAACAGGGAGCTGCGCGTGGCCCCCGGCGGCCTTCCCGTCCCTGGCGGGCGACCGGAATCGCGAACTGCTTGGTGGGACACGGGTGTTCGGACGTAGGTTGTGCCGTGACCGATCCATGCCCTGGCCGAAAGATGGACTCGACTCATGACCGACCCCGTGGCGTCGCCCCAAGCAGCGATGCGCCAGAAGATCGACACGACGGTGCCGCACTCCGCCCGGATCTGGAACTACTGGCTCGGCGGCAAGGACAACTACCCCGTCGACGAGGCGGCGGGCGACGCGTACACCGCCGTCTTCCCCGGCATCGTCACGATCGCCCGCGGCAGCCGTGCCTTCCTGCGCCGCAGCATCACCCATCTGGTCGCCGAGGCGGGCATCCGGCAGTTCCTGGACATCGGCACCGGCCTGCCGACCGCGCAGAACACCCATGAGGTCGCGCAGGGGATCGCTCCCGAGACGCGGATCGTCTACGTCGACAACGACCCGATGGTCCTGGCCCACGCCCGCGCCCTGCTCTACTCGACCCCCGAGGGCGCCACCGCCTACATCGACGCCGATGTGACGGAACCGGACCGCATCCTCGCGGCCGCCGCCGACACGCTGGACCTCAGCCGCCCCACCGGACTCATCCTCAGCAACATCCTGGGCCACGTCGCCGACTACGGCCAGGCCCGCTCGATCGTCGCCCGGCTGCTGGACGCCCTGCCGTCGGGCAGCTACCTGGCCGTCAACGACGGCTCGCGCGGCATCGACCCCGTCTTCGAGCAGGCGCAGGACGCGTACAACAGCAGCGGCGCCGTGCCGTACAACCTGCGTACCGTGGACGAGATCACCGCGTTCTTCGACGGCCTCGAACTCGTCGAGCCCGGCGTCGTGTCGGTCACGCGGTGGCGTCCGGAGCCGGGTTCGTCCGCCCCGGAGATCGTCGCCGAGCACGGCGGCCTCGCCCGCAAGCCGTAACGCGGCGACAGCGCCGGCCGCCGCGCCTCCCGTACGGAGGCGCGGCGAAGCGGGCGTTGTCCGTGTGACGCCGCCCCCGTCAGTACACGTCCCGCACATAGCGCTTGTCGGCGGCGAGTTGCTTGATGTACGCGGCCGCCTCCGTCTCGTCCAGGCCACCGTGCACGGTGGCGATCTCGCGCAGGACCCGGTCGACGTCCTTGGCCATGCGGGAGGCGTCGCCGCAGACGTAGAAGTGGGCGCCGTCCTGGAGCCATGACCACAGCAGCGGGCCGTGTTCGCGCATCCGGTCCTGGACGTAGACCTTGGCGCGACGGTCGCGGGAGAAGGCGGTGTCCAGGCGGGTGAGCGTGCCCTCGCTCAGGAAGGCGGCCAGCTCCTGCTCGTAGTAGAAGTCGGTCGCCCGGTGCTGTTCGCCGAAGAACAGCCAGTTCGGGGCGCGGTGGCCGCGGGCCCGGCGGTCCTCGAGGAAGCCGATGAAGGGCGCGACGCCCGTGCCGGGGCCCACCATCACCGCCGGGGTGGCGGGGTCGGCCGGCGGGCGGAAGTGCGGCGCCCGCTGGACACGGACCGGCACCGGGGTGCCGGGCTCGGCGTCGGCGAGGAAGGGGGAGCACACGCCCTGGCGGGGGCGGCCGGCCAGGTTCTCGTAGCGGACGACGGAGACCGTCAGGGAGACCAGGTGGGGGTCGGTCAGGGGGCTGGACGATATGGAGTACAGCCGGGGTTGCAGCCGCCCCAGCACATCGGCCCACTCCTGCGCCCCGGCCCGGATGCCGAACTCGGCGACGACGTCGACGGCTTGGCGTCCCCAGGACCACTGCGCCAACTCGCCCTTGTTGTCCGGCCGGAGCAGCTTGCGCAGCTCGCGCGGGTCGCGGGTGCGGTCGGCGGCGAAGCGCAGCAGGTCGGGGGTGACCCGCGTGATGTCCAGGTGCCGTAGCAGTGCCTCGGCGAACGCCACCTCTCCGGCGCTCTTCAGCTGTACGGCCGCGTCCGCGGCGATGCCGGTGACGGCCAGCCATTCCGTCACCAGCTCCGGCTGGTTGACCGGGTGGACGGCCAGGGCGTCCCCGGCCTCGTAGACCAGGGGCATGTCGCCGTCGCGGCTGTCGAAGGTGAAGCGCCGGACCTCCTTGCCGGCGCCGGGCAGGCTCAGCAGGCGGTTGCCGGTGAGACGGGCGGTGACGGGGGCGGGACGGCCGGGCCGCGCGGAAGCAGCGGACGCCGAGGCCGCCGGGGTTGCGCGAACCGGATCAGGAGCCGGTGCGGGGGCTGTGGCGAGAGCCGGCCGGTCGGCGGGCCGCAACGCGGTGAGCACCTGGTCGAGCCAGGCCCCGGCCGCTGCCTCGTAGTCCGGTTCGCAGTCGGTGCGCGGGGCCAGCCGTGTCGCGTCCAGCTCCTCCATGCGCCGGTCCAGGCGGCGGCCGTGACCGCAGAAGTCGTCGTAGGAGGAGTCGCCGAAGGCGAGGACGGCGTAGCGCCTGCCGCTGAGGGGCGGGGCGTCGGGCGAAGCGAGGGCGTCCCAGAACCCGGCCCCGTTGTCCGGGGCGTCGCCGTCCCCGAACGTGCTCGTGATCAGCAGCAGATCGGCGTCGGACGGCAGCGCCGCGGGATCCGCGTCCGCCATGGGGAGAAGGGCGGCGGGATGCCCGTCGGTGGTGAGCCGCTCCGCCACGGCGCCCGCGAAGTCCTCGGCGTTCCCGGTCTGCGACGCCCAGAGGATGAGGACCTGACGGCGGGGGGTGTCCGCGGTCGGGGCCGGCGACTGCGGGGAACCCCCCGCGCCCAGCGTGGGCGCCGCCGCGGTCCTGGAGTACATCCCGGCCAGCGCGCCGTTGACCCACAGGGCGTGCTCGGGGCTGAACGGGGCGTCCGGGGGCAGGACCGGCACGCCCGGGGCGCCGGACGGGATGCCGGCGAGGAAGCCCGTCAGATACCGGCGTTCATGGGCGGAGAGGACGGGCGGCGGCGCGGGGTCCAGCCCGAACGCGGCGGACACGCTCACCGCGGGGAGGACGGCGGCGGCCGGAACCGTGGTCTGGGCGGCTGCAGGTGGCGGGGCCTGCACCATCACGGGCGTGGCCACCTTGGTCAGCGACACGGCGCACACCTTGAACTCGGGCTGGAAGGACAGCGGGTCGACGGCGTCGCTGGTCACGGCGTTGACGCTCAGATACTCGCCGAACAGGTCGTTCCAGTGGAACGGCGCGAAGCAGCAGCCCGGCCGCACCCGGTCGGTGACGACCGCGGGCAGCACGGCCCGGCCGCGCCGCGAGGCGACCTCCACCGAATCGCCCTCGGCGACGCCCAGCCGGGCCGCGTCCTGCGGGTGCACCTCCACGAAGGGGCCGGGGTCGAGCTTGTTCAGCTTGGCCACCTTGGCCGTCTTGGTCAGCGTGTGCCACTGGTGCTGGAGCCGGCCGGTGTTGAGGACGTACGGGTAGTCGTCGTCGGGCATCTCCGCCGCGCAGATGTGCGGGCGGGCGTGGAAGACCGCCCGCCCGCTCGCGGTCGGGAAGGCCGGCGTGCCGTCCGTGCCGAGGTACCGGATCGGATTGCGGTCGGGGCCGTCGGCGCCGGCCGCCGGCCACTGCACGGGTGTCTGCCGCAGCCGCTCGTAGCTGACCCCGCGCAGGTCCCAGCCTGTCACCGGGTTCCGGGCGCGCTTGATCTCCTCGAAGACCTCTTCCGCGCTGTCGTACGCGAAGCCCTTCTCGTACCCCATCTCACGGGCCACGGCGGCGATGATCCGCCAGTCCGCGGTCGCCTCGCCGGGCGGATCGGCGGCCGGGCGGGCGAGGGTGAGGTTGCGCTCGCTGTTGATCAGGACGCCCTCGGTCTCGGTCCACAGCGCGCCGGGCAGCACGACATCGGCGTACGCGTTGGTCTCCGTGTCGGTGAACACGTCCTGGGTGACGACGAATTCGGCCGCTTCCAGGCCCTCGATGACCGTCTTGCGGTTGGCGACGGAGGCGACCGGGTTGGTGCAGATGATCCAGCACGCCTTGATGTCCCCGTCGGCCATCTTCCGGAACATCTCGACCGTGCCCTTGCCGACCCCGTCGGCGCGCAGGGCGCCCGGTTCCAGCTCCCACAGCTCCTCGACGAAGGCCCGGTCGGCGTCGGCGAGGACGGAGCGCTGCCCGGGCAGGCCGGGCCCCATGTAGCCCATCTCGCGGCCGCCCATGGCGTTGGGCTGGCCGGTCAGCGAGAAGGGGCCGGAGCCCGGACGGCAGATGGCGCCGGTGGCGAGGTGCAAGTTGACCAGTGCGTTGGTGTTCCAGGTGCCGTGCGTGGACTGGTTCAGCCCCATCGTCCAGCAGCTCGTCCACTCCCCCGCCTCGCCGATCAGCCGGGCCGCCTCGCGTATGCGGTCCTCCGGTATGCCGGTGATCTCCGCGACGGTGGCGGGCGGGTAGTCGGCGAGGAACTCGGGCATCGCCTCCCAGCCCTCGGTGTGCGCGGCGATGAAGCCGGGGTCGGTGTGGCCGTTCGCGTGCAGCAGGTGCAGCAGCCCGTTGAGCAGGGCGAGGTCGGTGCCCGGCCTGATCTGCAGGAACAGGTCGGCCTTGGCCGCGGTGGCGGTACGCCGCGGGTCCACGACGATCAGCTTGGCGCCCGCCGACTTCACCCGGTCCATCATGCGCAGGAAGAGGACGGGGTGGCAGTCGGCCATGTTGGAGCCGATGACGAGGAACACATCGGCCTGGTCCAGGTCCTGGTACGACCCGGGCGGCCCGTCCGCGCCCAGCGACAGCTTGTAGCCGGTTCCGGCACTGGCCATGCACAACCGGGAGTTCGACTCGATCTGGTTGGTACGGATGAAGCCCTTGGCGAGCTTGTTCGCCAGGTACTGCGCCTCCAGGCTCATCTGCCCGGAGACATAGAGGGCGACCGCGTCGGGGCCGTGCTCGTCGATGATCGCGCGCAGGCGGCGGGCGGTCTCGGCGACGGCGGCCGGCAGTGGCGCGGGATGCGGCTCCTCACCGCGCTCGGGCCGGACGAGGGCGGTGCTCAGACGGCCCGGGGCGGCGAGCATGTCCGCGGTGGTCGCGCCCTTGGTGCACAGCCGTCCGAAGTTCGCCGGATGTTCCTTGTCCCCGCTCGCCTTCAGGACGGTACGACGCCCGTCCGGTCCCCTGCCGACGTCGAGGACCATGCCGCAGCCCACTCCGCAGTACGAGCAGACCGTCCGCACCTTCGTCGTGCCCTCGCTCAGCGAGCCCGGCGCGGCCACGGGCGCCTCCCTCTCCTGTGCTCGTCCTGATCCCACGCTTCGTGACGGTACGAACCGCTCATTACGCCGGTGTCTCCGCACCTGATCATCAGGGGTTACACCCACCGCACAGGGGCCGGCAGGCGTGTGTGAGCCCGGATCAATCTGCTGGCAGCCGCTTGAGCCGTGGCGGAGGGAGGCTCTCACCACGTCGTGCGGCTCGTCCCGCCCGGGGCTGCCGGCCGGGGCATGCGGCGGCCCCGGCCGGCGAGGACGCCGGCCGGGGCCGAGGGGCAAAGGGGTCAGCGGCGGTGGTCGCCGCGGTGGTGGCCGGCGTCGGGGTGACGGAGGCTGCCGTGGTGCCACCCGGCGCCGTCCCGGCGGTGCTCACGGACACCCCAGGAGACGGTGTCCACCACACGGCCGCGGTCGTTGCGCAGGGTCGCGATGTCGGCGTTGCGGTCCCACACGCGCATGCGGCGGTCCTGGTACAGGTCGGTCCGGGTGTCCTTGCCGACACCGGTGTGGACGCGGACGGTGGCCCCGCCCGCGAGCCGTACGTGGTGGAAGGTGTAGGTGTGGCCGTTCGGGTCGGACAGCGTCCAGTGGTCCAGGTTCACGACCCGGCGCGAGCCGTTCGTGACGTCCACCCACTCCTTGTTGAGGGTGCGGTTGGAGTGGTCGGCCCGGCTCGCTTCGTGCCGCACACCACTGATGTACACCACGCCGTGGTGCAGACGGACCGGGTGCTGACCGGCGGCCGCGGCCGGGAGCGAGGCGGCGCCCACCATGACGGCGGCCACGGCGGTGGCGGCGGTCACACGACGGGCGGAAGAAGAAACGGACACAAGGTCCCCCTTCGCGAGGAAGCGCGTTTGGTGCGGGTGCGCGGCCGTTCGGCCGCGCACCCACACCTTGCAACCTCCGTCCGGTTTTGTACGGGAAACCCACATGGCATTACAGATCCAGCAGAAATCCATAACTCTCGGATGCAATGACCATTTATGTTCTGAAAGTGGATTTTTGATGGCCTGTCGGGCCCGTACGTCCCGAAGCGCTCAGGCGGCCACCCGAAAGTGGGTAACGAGCCGGTACGCCAACTGGGGCAACCCTGCCCGGCACGAAGGTCAGCGCACGGGAAGGACCCGGGTGTGCTCGATGCGGACGGCCTCCAGCTTCCGCGGGTCGAGGCCGAGAAGCCGCAGGATGGTGGGGGCGATCTGCGTGGTGTGCACCGGGCCGTCGACGCGCACGCCGCGCGGGGTGCCGGCGCCGGCGACGACCAGCGGGACGTCGAGGTCGTCGGCATGGGCGCCGCCGTGCTCCGCGATCTTGCCCTTGCCGCCGGTGTAGACGACGCCGTACTGGCTGATGCCGACCAGGTCGGGCACTCGGGAGTCGCCCGGGCGGGTGTGGAAGTAGCGTGCGGCGGACGCGCCCGCGTAGAGCGTCTTCAGGCCGCTCGCGGTGAACGGCCGGGCCTTGCCGTCGATGCCGTTGCCCGTGCCGGACCGGGCGAGCAGGTAGGCCTTGGCGAAGTCGGCGGCGGCCTGGGAGCGGTCGGTGAGCCAGAGCAGCATGGCGTCGTCGTCCACCGCGTGGGCGACGAGGTCCGCGGCGCCCGGGTGCGCGGACTTCCAGGCGGCGTTGAGGCCGTCGAGCAGCGGGCCGTCGTCGATGCGGGTCAGCGCCTTGGGGTCGGTGGGCGACTGGCCGTGCTTGGCGGACAGGACGACCGTGGTGCTGCCGTCGAGGTGCCGCTTGCGCAGTTCGGTGAGGAGGGCGCCGACCTGCTGGTCCACGAAGTCGAGGCTCTTCGCCAGGAGCGGGCCGGGTACGCCCTTCGCCTGGTAACCGCCCGTCAGACCGTCGGAGGCGGGCAGCTTCTGGGCGGTCGAGACGGACTGGAAGTTCATGCCGAAGACGGCCGGGGTGCCCACCTCGTGGGTACGGCTGTGGTCGTAGCCGTCGATCTCGTTGAGGACGGCCCGCACCTTGTAGCCGTCGTACTGCTGGGTCGCGGCGTTGTCCTTCGTCCAGTCCTCGCCCGCGGCGTAGCCGGTGGCCGCGCTGTTGATCTCGGGCGCGAACAGGTCCTGGATGCCCTTGCCGGAGGGGCCGTCGAGAATGTCGTAGGCGGCGTGCTTGTCGGACCAGGCGGTGCGCAGGCCTGCCGTGCGGGCCACCTCGAAGACGGTGTTCACGCGCAGGTAGGAGTGGGGGTAGAGCGGTCTGCAGGTCTTCGGGTCGACCGGGAGCTTCGACGGGTCGATGAGGCGGGTGGGGTCACCGGTCATCTGCAGGATGCTGCCGGGAAGTCCACTCAGTCCCTGTCCCGCGTCGATGGAGTCCTTGTTCTTGTCGAGGTCCTCGGTGAGGTCGACCTCCACGCCGGGCTTGACACCGGCGCAGTGCGTGGTGCCGGCGGGCAGGAGGGCGGAGCTGTAGGTGTCGTCGTAGTAGACGCCCGTGGTGCCCGGGTCGCCGCCGGTGAGCTGGCCGACCATGCCCGGGAAGGAGTCGGAGGGGTTGGTGGTCGCCGCGTGGGTGTACTCCACGCCGCCGCCGGCGAGCCGGGCGAGCGCCGAGTGCGGGTGCCGGGCGGTGTACCAGGCGAGGTCGGACTGGTGCAGCCCGTCGACGGACAGCAGCAGGACATGGTGGGCGCCCGGGTGCGCGGGGGCGTGCGCCGAGGCGGGCGTGGCCGCCGCGGTGAGGCCGCCGACGGCGGCCAGCGCGGCCGCCGCCGCCGCGATGGTGCGTACGGGGTGGGACGGGCGTCGGGACAAGGGTTCTCCTCGGGCTGTGCTGAGCATGCGAACCGTGCACCGACATCCGAGAGGAGGAACGTGTACGGAAGCGGACCGCCATGTCCTGATCAGCCCAAGAAACCCATCGGCGCACGCAAAGACACGCCATAGGTGTGGTCACCTGTCTGAACCCGCGGCGGTGACCGCACTGTAGGTGGGTGCTCGACGGGGAGGACCGTGGCCCGGTCGCCACGGGTTCGGGTTCACCCGTCGGGTTGGGTGTGCGGTTTCACCAGGCCGCTCTGATAGGCGATGACGACGAGCTGGGCGCGGTCCCGTGCGTCGAGTTTGGTCATGGCCCGCTGGATGTGGCTGCGTACGGTGAGCGGGCTCAGGACGAGTTGCTCGGCGATGTCGGCGTTGGACCTGCCGTGCGCGGCCAGCGCCGTGACCTCGCGTTCGCGGTCGGTCAGGGTCTTGACGGCGTCCGGCAGGGCGTGGAAGTCGTCGGTGGCCGGGGCCGCCAGGAAGCGGGCGATGAGGGTCCGGGTGGCGCCGGGCGAGAGCAGGGCGTCGCCGGCGGCCACGGTGCCGATGCCGGACAGCAGGTCGTCGGGGCTGACGCCCTTGCCGAGGAATCCGCTCGCGCCGGCGCGCAGGGCCTTGGCGACGTTCTCGTCGTTCTCGAAGGTGGTCAGGACGAGGACGTGGGTGCCCGTCAGTTCCGGCCGGGAGCAGATGGCGGCGGTGGCGGACACGCCGTCGAGGTTCGGCATGCGGATGTCCATGAGGACGACGTCGGGCCGGTGGGCGGCGGCGAGGTCGACGGCTTCCTGCCCGTCGGCAGCCTCCGCGACCACGGTCAGGTCCTCGGCCGAGTCGATGAGGATGCGGAAGGTCGCTCGCAGCAGGGCCTGGTCGTCGGCGAGCAGGACACGGATCGTCATGGGGCGGGACTTTCGTCGTGGTCGCCGTCTGGGCTGTCGGAGGTGTCGGCGGTGTTGCTACGGCGGCGCAGCCCGCGCGGGCCGGGTGCTCAGCCCGCGTCGCCGTCCCCGCGGAGCAGGAGGTCGAGCAGCCCGGGGAAGCGGGCCTCGAACTCCTCGCGGCGCAGCCGGTTGACCCGCCTCGGGCCCTCGTCGCGCTGCTCGACGAGGCCGGCGTCGCGCAGCACCGAGAAGTGGTGGCTGAGTGCGGCCTTGCCGACGGGTACGTCGAAGCTGCCGCAGCTGCGCGTCCAGTCCGCCGAGCCCGCCAGCTCGCGGATCAGCGTCAGGCGTACGGGATCGGCGACCGCGGACAGCGCGGTCAGGACGGAGACGTCCCGGGGATCCGTGTGGACCGGCGCCGCGCGGTGCCGTGCGCCGGTGGCCTGCTTCGGCATGCCCCTCTCCTTCCGTGCGTTCCCTTGCGGGTCATCCCGCCGGGCGGCCCGGACCCCTTGCCGAGTGTTCGATGAGTATCTTACAGTCCCAGTGTTCGCTTTCCGTTGAACACTCCTTCCGGTACACATGACACACCTTGCAGAAAGGCGGTCACCGCCGATGCGCGCGGTCGAATTCCAGGAGTACGGCGGCCCCGAGGTACTGAAGGTCGTGCAGGCCGAGGTCCCCGAACCGGGACCGGGCCAGGTGACCATCGACGCCGCCTACACCGGCGTGAACTTCGCGGACCTCAAGGCGCGTGCCGAGGGGTACCGGGTGCCGTCGCTGCCGTTCCGTCCCGGCCTGGACGTCTCCGGCCGGGTCCGGGCGGTCGGCCCGGGCGTCGAGGGGCTGCGGCCGGGTCAGGAAGTCGTCGCGTTCGTCAACGGCGGCGCGTACGCGGAGGTGGTGGCCGCCGGGGCCGCCACCGTCCTCCCGCTGCCCGCGGGCCTGGACCTGCGGACCGCGGCCACGCTGCCCACCGTCCTGCCGACCGCGCACGCCCTGCTGCACGAGGTGGGGCGGCTGCGCGCCGGGGAGAGCGTGCTGGTGCACGGAGCGGCGGGAGGGGTCGGCACGGCGGTCGGACAGCTGGCCCGGGCGGCCGGCGCCGGTGCCGTGTACGGGGTGGTGTCCTCCCGCGACAAAGCCGGACACGCCCTCAAGTACGGCTACGACGAGGTGTTCACCACCGGCACCTTCGCCGACGACGTCCGCCGCGTCACCGGCGGCCGGGGTGTCGACCTGATCCTCGACCCGGTGGGCGGCGACACCCTGCGCCGCGGCCTCGACACCCTGGCCGTCTTCGGCCGGCTGGTGTCCTTCGGCAACGCGAGCGGGGCGCCGCCGTGGCAGGCCGGGCAGGCGGAGCTGTCCGCACAGGGCCGCGCCGTCGCCGGCCTCTCCGTCCTGGGCCTCGCGCAGACCGCGCCCGAGGCGCTGCGCGCGCTCGCCGAGCGTGCCTTCCACAAGGTCGTCGACGGCACCGTGACCCTGCCCGTCACCGCGGAGTTCGCGCTGTCGGACGCCGCGAAGGCGCACCGGCTGATGGGCGGGCGCACCTCGACGGGCAAGCTGCTGCTGCGCACGGCACAGTGAGCACGGACCGCTCGGAGAACAGGACTTGAGCAAGGAATGAGCAGGGACGGCATGACCCGGGCGTACACAGGGGTCGTCGGGAAGATACCCGCACCGGGGCTGGTGCTGGGCGGCGTGTGCGGCGTCCAGTTCGGCGCGGCCCTCGCACCCCGGGTCTATCCGCAGGTCGGCGCGGCCGGTGTGGTGCTCCTGCGGCTGCTGATCGCGGGCGTGCTGCTGTGCCTGGTGTGGCGCCCGCGCCGGGGGACCTCGGGTTCGGTGCGGGATGCCCGGGGGACGGTGCTCGGCGCCGGGGCCCTGCTCGCGGGACACCATCTCGCCTTCTACGCGGCCGTCGAGCGCATCCCGCTGGGTGCTGTCGCCACGATCGAGTTCCTCGGCCCGTTCGTCATCGCGCTGGCCGGGTCGCGACGGGTCGGCGACCTGTTGCCCGCCTGTCTGGCGGCCGGTGGCGTCCTGCTGCTCGGCGGGGGCGGCGTCCCCCTGAACCCGGGCGGACTCGCCCTGGCCTTCGCGGCGGCGTGCTGCTGGGCCGGCTACATCCTCGTCTCCGCACGCATGGCACGGCGCATCAGCGGCGGTCAGGGGCTGGCGCTCGCGGTCCTGTGGGCCGCGCTGCTGAGCGCCCCCTACGGCATCGCGCACGCCGGGAGCGCGCTCCTGTCACCGCATGTGCTGGGCGTCGCCGTGGTGGTGGCCGTGGCGTCCAGCGTGCTGCCGTACTCGCTCAACCTGGAGGCGCTGCGCCGGATCCCCCCTCGGGTGTTCGGTGTCCTGACGAGCCTCGAGCCGGCCGTCGGCGCCCTGTTCGGGCTCCTGATCCTCGGTCAGCACCTCGCCCGGCCGCAGTGGCTCGGTATCGCCACGGTCGCCTGCGCCTCCGTCACGGCCACGCTCCTGGGAGCCGGTGAGCGACGCGGGACCCAACGCGAGGAGAGCCCGGGGTGTCCGCGCACCGTACGGGGCACGACATCCGGCGACAAACCCAACTCCCGTGCCTCACACGTTACTTCACCACTTGACGAAAATGGTCCACACCTCTAGGTTCTCGGCGCGGCCACCCCGCCGAACACCCCCTCGGCCGAGGGGAGTTCGGGGCGGCGCGGTTCACACCAGGCCCTCCTCGAAGCCCTGTCGCCAGGACGGATAGCGCGGTTGCCAGCCCAGTTCCCGCTTGGCCTTGGCGTTGGAGAAGCCGCGTCCCTCGGTCATGATCGTCACCATCATGTCTCCGGCCAGCAGCCGGACCAGCCACTTCGGCATCCGCAGCGGCGGTTTCGCGCCCGCGCACCGCGCCAGATGGGGCAACCACTCGCTCGCCGGGGCCGGTTCGTCGTCGACGATGTTGAACACACCCCGCACCTTCTGTTCCACGGCCAGGACGGTGGCGCTCGCCGCGTCGTCGACGTGCACCCACGAGCCGTAGCCGGTGCCGTTCCCGACGAGCGGGAACTGCCGCTTGCGTACGAGCGCCAGGGCTTCGTCGGTGGCGCCGGGGCCGTAGAACCCGCCGTAGCGCAGTACCGCGCCGTCGGCCCTGCCGACCGCTTCCTCGAGGTAGCGCAGCGCCGCCAGCAGCTTGTGCGCCGCCGTTCCCTCGTGCAGGTCCAGCGGGTCCTCCTCGGTCGCCCCGCTGCCGTCGGCACGGCTCCCGTTCCAGTTGGCGAATCCCTGCGCGACGAAGTGCGGTACGCCGTTCGCCTCGGCGGCGGCCAGCAGATGGTCCGTCCCCTCGGTGCGCAGTCTGGTGGTCGGCAGGAACCACCGGTCCATGTGCTTGGGGTCGGGCTTGCCGGCGTGTGCGGAGCTGATCGCGGTCATCTGGTGCACGATCACGTCCGGCCGGGCCGCGGCCACCGCCGCGCCGACGGATGCGGCGTCCAGTCCGTCCATCACGACGCCGTCCGCGCCCAGTTGCGCCACCAGGCCGAGCTTGGCCTCGCTCGTCGTCGTGGCCGTCACCTGGTGGCCACGGGCCACGAGCTGCGGCACCAGCCGCCGCCCCAAGATTCCGGCGCCGCCCGCCACGAACACCCGCACGGCCATCACCTCCCTGTCCCGAAGTCCGTTCCGAGATCTAGACGAAAGAGTCCCGCCGTTTGTGACATCGAAGGTCGAGCGCGGCCGGAGCCGGCCGGCGATCCGTCGTTCCGGCGGCGTTTCGGCCGGGAGGTCAAGGCCGCCCGGCAGGGTGCGGCGTGAGCTTCGTGACCGCGGACATGACGCTCTGGCGGGCGGAGCGGGATGTGTCTACTGTGGCGCGGTGACAACGCAGGTGATCGTGCTCAATGGTGGTTCCAGCTCGGGCAAGTCCGGGATCGTCCGGTGTCTGCAGGCGGTGCTGCCGGATCCGTGGCTGGCCCTCGGGACGGACACGCTGGTGGAGGCGATGCCGGCGTCCCTGCGGGCGTCGGATGCCGGGATCGGGTTCGCGCCGGACGGCGAGGTCACCGTCGGGCCGGAGTTCCGGACGCTCGAAGCGGCCTGGATCGAGGGAGTCGCCGCGATGGCCCGCGCGGGTGCACGGGTGATCGTGGACGAGGTCTTCCTCGGCGGAGCGTACTCGCAGCAGCGATGGCAGAAGGCGCTGGCCGATCTGCGGGTGCTGTGGGTCGGCGTCCGGTGTGACGGTGCGGTAGCCGCGGGCCGGGAGGTCGCCCGGGGCGACCGGGCCGTCGGAATGGCCGTCTCCCAGGCGGAGATCGTCCACCAGGGCGTGACCTACGACCTGGAGGTGGACACCATGCACACCGAGTCGATGGAGTGCGCACGGGCCATCGCCGCGCACGCCAGCTGAGCGGCCGGCTCGGCGGTCCCCCCGGGAGGGGACACATGGGTCCCCTCGGGAGCTGACGCCGTTCGCCGCCCGCCCGTCGCCGGCGTCCGAGAGTGAGGGGCACCGGGTTACTTCAGGATGTTGACGGCTCGGGCGACCACGAGGACCACGGTCACCAGGGAGACCGTCGACTGGAGCATCATCAGCATCTTCGACCAGCGGGACATCGGCATGACGTCGGTCGGGCTGAAGGCGGTGGCGTTGGTGAAGGACAGGTACAGGTAGTCCAGGAACGCCGGTTCCCAGTCCGGCGGCGCGAACTGCGGGCTCTGCATCTGGACGAAGAGGAAGTCGGCGAACTGGTGCTGTCCCTGGACCCGGGCCATCGGGCCGCCCCGGTCCCACTCCCAGTACCACAGGGCGAACACGATGACGTTCGTGACCCAGATGACGCCACCGGTGAGCAGCAGCGGAACCGCCTGGTCTCCTCCGGTGCCGTTCACCAGGTCCGCCACCAGCCGGACCGCGGACCAGCCGTTGGTCAGGCTGATGACGCAGATCAGGACCAGGCCGAGCCAGCGCAGCCACCGGGTGCGGGGCTCGACCCGGCGGGGGTTGGCGGCGACCAGGCCGGCCAGCAGGAACAGCTCCAGTGCGGGCATGGCCCAGAACGGGTGCAGGAGGATGAGCCGGTGCGGCAGGGTGAGCTGCAGGGCGACGGCCGTGAGGATCACGGCCGTCACCGTCCAGCGCGGCTCGCCGCGGGTCGCCCGGCGCCAGGCGGGGACCAGTTCCCGCTCCCCGCTCTCCAGCAGCCGCTCGATCCGGGCCAGGCGGCTCTCGGCGTCATCCATGTCGTCGTTCATGACGAGGATTGTCGCGGGTGATTCCCTCCCGGCGGGCACCGGGGCGACGGCGCGAGCGCGCCGCGACAGCGCGGACCTACGGCAGATCCGCCACGGCCGCCGCCCTGTGGCCCGAGCCGGTCAGGCCTCGGGCGGGATGCTCGACACACGTGCCGGGGCCGGGCCGGTATGGCGCGGGCCCACGGGCAGGAGGGTACGGCCGTGTGTCTCGTTGATGACGGTCGCCGCCGAGGCGTACCAGGCGACGAGTCCCGTGGCGATGCCGAACCACCCGCCCACCTGGGTCAGCGCATGCGGCTCGGCCCCGGTCTGGAACGCTCCGACGGCGAGGAAGATGTAGGTGAGGGTGAGCAGTACGAGTACCGCCAGCATGGCGAGGCTGACCCGCAGCGCGGCAACGGCCATGTAGGCGGTGAAGATGCCCCACCCGAGCAGGAACAGGCCGAGCGCGTTGTGCACGTCGCCGGCGAACACCAGACGCGGCACGATCCACCAGTAGGACAGCCAGAAGGCGGCGTACGAGACGAACACCGTCGCGCCGAACGTGTTGCCGCGCCGAAATTCGAACAGGCCTGCGGCGAACTGGGCGAGGCCGCCGTAGAACACGGCCAGGCCCAGGACGGGCACGATGGCGCCGGTCTCCTTGACCAGGTTGGTGTTGACGATGGAGAGAAGCAGGGTGGTGAGGGCGAAGCCGGCCAGGCCCAGCGGGGCCGGGTCGCCCCAGGTAACCGACCGCGGGCCTTCCGCGGCCGGCTGCTCCGGGGGCAGACTCCTCGTGTCCTCGTTCATGACCGGCATCCCTTCGAGCAGAGCCGGACCAGCAGCCGACGCTTGGCTAGCCCACGAACGTGCTGGCTGGAACCCCGAGGCGGGCCGGCGGCACTGGTGTGCCGCCTGCGTCTACCTTTACGGAAGGTACCCGTTCGTCGTATGCGTTAGCCGTGTTCCTGCCCGGCAATACGCGGTCGCCGCGGATGAGGGCGGGCGTCCGGCGGGCGCGGGGCCAGCCGGCCGTGGTGGCGACGACGAGACCGACGCCGATCAGCACGACGCCTGTCACCCGGCCCAGCACACGGCGCAGCCGGGGCGTGCACAGCAGCGGCCCGGCCTTGGCCAGCAGCAGCGTGCAGCCGCCCAGCCAGGCCGCGGTCAGGCCGATGTGCAGCACTACGAGCAGTTTCATGCCCCAGGCGGCCGGCAGCCGCAGCGGGGCCAGCGTGGGCAGCAGCCCGGTGTAGCAGACGGCGATCTTGGGGTTGAGGACGTTGCTGATCAGCCCGGTCCGCCAGGGGCTTCCGGGGCGGGAGGGAGTAGAGCAGCAGCCCCGTCGCGATGCCGGCCACGGTCCGCAGCGCGTCCCCGGTGCCGGCCACCAGGGCCCGGCGGGTCACGACGGCCATGTCGGGGCCGGGCACGACGGTCAGCAGGCCGAGGACGCCGATCGCGACGGCGAAATGGGTCAGCATGGGGATCAACGAAGGCATCCTTCTGATGTCGTGTGTCCGGTGAACGGCGCCGGAGCGCTCACGATCAGGGTCGGATGCCTTCCTGTCATCGCTCCAGCGAATGTTTCCAACCGGTGATCGTCGGAAATGCCGAACGATCGGGCTGGGGAGGAAGCCCGCGGTTCACGGCTCGCGGTGTTCGTGTGCCGCCTGTTCCAGTGCCGCCGCCTCCGCCTCGGCCAGGCGGGTCTCGGCCGCCACGTCGATCGAGCGGGTCAGCCACCAGTACAGCAGCGCGGAGACCGGCAGTCCGATGAACAGGGAGATGTCGGCTCCGCCGAGGGCCTTGGCGGCCGGGCCGACGTACAGGGTGCCGACGGAGAAGAAGGGGATCATCGCGGCGAAGCCGACGAGGTAGGCGGTGATGCCGTGCCAGCCCCAACGGCCGTAGATGCCGTTGGGGTTGAAGATCTCGGCGATCGCGTAGTGCCCGCGCCGCACGACGTAGTAGTCCATGAGGTTGACCGCGGTCCACGGGATGAACAGGTAGAGCACCAGGAGCAGGAAGTTGTTGAAGTTCTCGAGGAAGTTGGCGGTCGCGGCCAGCGCGCCGATCAGGGAGAGGGCCGCGGTCAGGCCGATGGTCAGCAGGCGTACGCCCAGCGTCGGCCGTACCCGTTTGAACGAGTCGATGCCGCTGATGAGGGTCAGCGAACCCCCGTACATGTTCAGGGCGGTGACGGACACCAGGCCCAGAGCGGCGAAGAGCAGCACGATCGCGCCGAAGCCGTTGAACACCTTGTCGCCCGCCGCGTTGATCGACTTGATCGTGTCGAAGCCCTTGCCCGCCCAGGCGGCCAGCAGGGTGCCGAGCACCATCAGCCAGATGCCGCCGAGCGCGGATCCGAAGTACGTCCAGTAGAAGGTCTTGCGGACCGTGACGTCCGGCGGGAGGTAGCGCGAGTAGTCGGAGACGTAGATGGCCCAGCTGATCTGGTAGCCGGCGACCACGCCGAACTGCGCCAGGAACGGTGTCCACTTGAAGGCGCCGAGGTCGAAGGAGCCCGAGGGGTAGTGCAGGGTGACGAGGACGCCGACGGTGAAGATCCCGAAGATGACCAGGAAGGTGTACGTCAGGATCCGCTCGGCCTTGTGGATGATGTCGTAGCCGACCAGTGCGATGACGAGCGCGACCACGGTGACCACGACGACCCACAGTTTCACGCTGCCGTGCAGGGTGGTGTGCAGGGAGTCGGCGGCGAGGATGCTGTTGAAGACGTTGAACCCCGCGTACTGCACATAGGCGAAGAGCCACACCAGCAGGGCGCCGACGTAACCGAACTGGGGGCGGGACTGGATCATCTGCGGCAGCCCCAGCTGCGGGCCCTGCGCCGAGTGGAAGGCCATGAAGAACGTGCCGATGACGGTTCCGGCGACGATGGCCAGCAGCGACCAGATCAGGTTGCCGCCCGAGGTGATGCTGATGAGCCCCACGGCCAGGGTGGCGATCTGGGCGTTGGACATGAACCACAGGGGGCCCAGATGCCAGAGTTTGCCGTGCCGCTCGTCCAAGGGGACGTAGTCGATGGACCGGACCTCAAGTCCGGACACTCTCGGCTCTGCTGATGTGCTCATGACGCCTCCCGCACCCGAACCGCCTCTGGGGCACATTGTTCTCCCATACAGGCGCGGTGACGAGTGGTGAGGTGCGGGTTTGGGTTCGAGTTTGGGTGCGGGTGCTGGTGCGGATTCGGGTGCGGGTGCGGATTCGGGTGCGGATTCGGGTGAGGACCGAACAGGCCGTCCACGGGCGGACGGCTCCCGGCGTCAGGCGTGCAGGGCGTCCGAGAGGCGGACGAAGCGGTGGCCGGTGGCCAGCAGGTGCGGGACGGCGCTCGCGATGCCCTCGGCGGTGCCGCCCTCGGGGTGGTTCATGTGGCACAGCACGATGGAACCGCCCGGAGCGGCCGCGACGGTCTCGTGGACCTGCTCGTGGGTGAAGGTCGCGCCGCCGTCCCCGTTGACGGAGAAACTGACGAAACGCTCCCCGAGGTCACGGACGATGTGTGCCGCGACGTCGTCGCAGTACGCGGTGCCGGACCGGAAGTAGCGGGGCGGGGCGCCCAGCAACCGGGTCAGTTTGGCCCGGTTGCCGGCGATCTCGTCGTACACCTCGCCGGGGCTGCGGGTGCCGGGGATGCCGTACGCGGAACGGCCGCTGACGGACAGCGGGCGGTGCCGGGTGCCGTGGTTGGCGATCTCGAACTGCGGCTCGGCGGCCAGTCGGTGGAACTCCGCCGGGTTGGCGTCGATCCAGCGGGAGTTGAGGAACAGCGTCGCCGGGATGTGCCGGGTGCGCAGGAAATCGATCAGCGCGCGGTCGTAGCCGCTGCCGCCCGGGCCGCCGCACGCGTCGAAGGTCAGCGCGATCTCCTTCTTCGCGCCCGGCAGGGAGTGGACCACCCCCGGTGCGTCGAAGCCCCAGGAGTGCGGCACGCTGTGGCCGTAACGGCCCACGACCTGGGCGCGGGTGACGTCGGGCCGGTTCGGGGCCGCCGTCGCCACCGGGCCGGAGCCGGAGGCCTGCGGGGGCGCCGCCGGGCCTGTCTCCACCGCGCCGGAGGGTGAAGCGGAGGCGTCCGCGCTCTTCTTCTGTCCCGCACACCCGGCGAGCAGACCTCCCGCCATGACGGCGAGCACTGCGCGGCGACCGGCTGCCATCCGTCCGCTCCTCCACACCCGATCGACCACGTCTGATCGAAGGCACCTGATCAGACACACGTACTTGACGGCCACCGCCACCCGACGACGGCCACACCGGCAACCGTACGCACCGGATCGGCCCCGGCCGTGAAGACACCGGTAAGAGATCACCCAGAATCGCTCGGACCACCGTACCGGAGGGCCCACGCCACCATCGGCCGACATGACCGCTCACCTGCGAAGCCTCGCCACCGGCCCGGACGGTGAAAGCCAGTTGAGACGTCGCCCGCGCTGGGACAGAGTCTGGGGTCATGGAGTTCTTCTGCTACCACCGTGACCGGCCAGGCTCCGCGCCGCTGCGCGACGAGTTGCTGGAGGAGCACTGGTCCTACATGGACCGGTACGCCAAGGAGATGATCGCCCGCGGCCCGACCCTCACCGGCGACGGTGAGACGGCCACCGGCAGCGTGCACATCATCGATCTGCCCGATCCCGCCGCCGCGCGCGCGTTCGCCTTCGACGAGCCCGGCCACCAGGCCGGGGTGTACCGCGACGTGCTGCTGCGCCGATGGCGCAACGTGCTGGGGCGCACCATGTGGGACTTCCCCGGCGGCCGGACCGGCGGCAACCGCTACCTGGTGCTCGGCCTAGGCTCCGCGCACGCCGTCGAGCCTCCCGTCCCGGCCGACCGGGACGAGCTGATCGCGTACGGGCCGCTCCTGTCCGACGACGGCACGCTCTGGCTGGGCACGGCGGCGCTGGTCCGGGCACCGGACCGGGACACGGCACGAGCCGTCCTGGCCGCGGGGCGGTACGCGGACATCGAGGTCCACGACTGGGAGTTCGGCGGACGGCGGACCTGACCCGGTCACCGCGGGAACGGCGGCCCTTGCCCGCCGACATCGACCTGGCCGCCTACCGGATCGTGCAGGAGGCGCTGACCAACGTGGTACGCCACGCGGGCACCGGGCACTGCAGGGCGACCGTCGGCTACGGGGACGAGGAACTGTCCATGGAGGTCGTGGACGACGGGCGCGGCGCTTTTGGGCCCGGCCCGGGTCACAGCTTCGGCATCATCGGGATGCGGGATGCGGGATGCGGGAGCGGGCCGGGCTGCTGCACGGCCGGCTCAGCGCCGGGCCGCGGCCCGGGGGCGGTTTCCGGGTGGTGGCACGGCTACCCCTTCCCGAGACCGCGGCAGCCGCGGGGGCGGGCCGGTGAGCGCTGAGCGGCGGACGGCGTTCCTGGCTCCATTCCCGGAAACAGCGAGGTCAGGAGGCGTGTGGTGGTGACACCACCCGGGGCGGTGTAGGGGCAGCCCCCGGTCCGGTCCGGTGACTGGCAGGCTGTTTCGGCAAGGCCGCCGTTCCCAGACTCGTCTGCATGACGATTTCCACCGACACCTCCGTCACGGCGGGAGCGCCTGCCGCCCGTGCCCGTACGTCCGGCGCGGGAGCGTCCGGCTCCGAAGCCGGCAGCGACTTCGCCCGGCTGTCCCGGCGTATCACCGAAGCGGGTCTGCTCGAGCGGTGCACCGGCCACTACAGGGCACGGCTCGGTCTGGTGATCGCGCTGCTGGCCGCGGGCTGGGGCGCCTTCCTCGCGCTCGGCGACAGCTGGTGGCAGCTGGCGGTGGCCGCCTTCCTTGCGCTCATGTTCGGCCAAATGGCCCTGGTGTCCCACGACTTGGCACACCGTCAGGTCTTCCGGAGCGCCCGGAGGAGCGAGACCTGGGGCCGGCTCTTCGGCAATCTGGGGATCGGCATGAGCTACGGCTGGTGGATGAACAAGCACACCCGCCATCACGCCAACCCCAACCACGAGGAACTCGACCCCGATGTCTCCCCGGACATCCTGGTGTGGTCCACCGAGCAGGCCCGCAGCAGCCGGGGCCTGGCCCGGCTCATCGGCGGCCACCAGGCCCTGCTGTTCTTCCCGCTGCTGACGCTCGAGGGGTTCAACCTGCATGTCGCGAGCGTCCGGGCGCTGCGCTCACCGTCGATGAAGAAGCGGCTGCTGGAGGGCGCCCTGCTCATCCTGCACATCGCGGCCTATGTGTCCGTGCTGTTTCTGGTGCTCTCCCCCGGCAAGGCGCTGGCGTTCCTCGCCGTGCACCAGTGTCTCTTCGGTGTCTACCTCGGCTGCACCTTCGCTCCGAACCACAAGGGCATGCCCACGCTCAGCGGTGACGAGCGGCCCGACTTCCTGCGCCGCCAGGTGCTCACCTCCCGCAACGTGCGCGGCGGCCGGCTCACCGACGTACTGCTCGGCGGGCTCAACTACCAGATCGAGCACCACCTGTTCCCGAGCATGCCCACCCCTCATCTGCGCCGGGCCCAGGTCGTCGTGCGCGCCTACTGCGCGGAGATCGGTGTGCCGTACCACGAGACGGGACTCATCCAGTCGTACCGCGAGGCCCTCGCCCATATGCACCGCGTGGGGGAACCCATCAGGCGGCAGCGCAAGGCGGTCTGACGAGCGTCCAGCGCACCACCCTCGCCCGCCCCGCGCCCGCTACGCCGCCGTACTCGTCAGGCAGGTGCGGCCGTGGTGCCGCGTACGACGAGGTGCGGGGTGAGGACGACCTCGCGAGGCTCGGTGCGGTCCTGGTCGAGGCGCTCCACGGCCGCGGTCACCGCGTGCCGGGCCTGCTCCCGGGCGCCCTGGCTGACGGTGGTGAGGTTGAAGCAGCTCAGCCGGGCGAGCGTATCGTCGTCGTAGCCGGCCACGGACACCTGGCCGGGGACGGCGACACCGGCGCGGGTCAGCGCCGCCAGCACACCGATGGCGCACTGGTCGTTGAACGCGACCACGGCGGTGGGCAGTCGGGAGCCGTCGAGCAGGTGCCGGGCCGCACGCTCACCGCTCGCCTCGGTGTTGTCTCCGGTGAGGATCCTGACCTGGTCGGCCAGGCCGTGACGGCGCATGGCCGTGCGATAGCCGCGGCGCCGGTCGGTGGCGATGACCCCCTTGCCGCCGTCGACGTAGGCGATCTCGCGGTGTCCGAGCCCGACGAGGTGATCGGTCACCTGGCCCACGCCGTCGTCGTCCGCTGTCCGCACGACGTCCAGCGCGGCGCCGGCGATCCGGCTGCCGACGGCGATCACGGGAGCCTTGCCGTCGAGCGCGGTGAGCGCGTCGGCCGGCATGGTCGGGCCGAGCAGGATCAGTGCCTCACTGCGGAAGGCCAGCAGGGTCTCCACCGCGGTCTGCTCGTCGCGGGTGCGGGTGAGCGTGCTCAGGACGAGGTCGTAGCCGACCTCCTCGGCCGCTGTGTGCAGATGCTCGACCAGGTCGGCATGGAAGGGGCTGTGGATGTCGACCATGACGCCGAGCAGCCGGCTGCGCCTGCTGGCCAGCGTGCTGGCGGTGCGGTCCACCTGGTAGCCGAGATCCGCGGCGGCCTTGAGGACACGCTGACGGGTCCGCTCACTGGGGCCGGGGACACCGCGCAGCACCAGGGACACCGATGCCGTGGACACGCCGACCCGGGCGGCGACGTCCTCGAGCCTGGGGCGTTTGCGCGCGCCGTTGCGGTGACGCACGGAAGCGTCGTCGTCCACTTGTGCCTCCCCGCGGCGGATTCTCCTGTTGCAACACCCATGACGCCCTCGTGAAAACAAGGCCGATGGTACCAGCACTTAAATCGCTTTAAGTCGTTTTACACCGTGCCTTCGGGACGGCTTGCGCAGAAGCGGGACGGTGGCATGCCGAAGGCCCGGGTGAAGGCGGCCGTCAGTGCGGCGGGCGAGGCGTAGCCGAGGCGGCCGGAGACCTCGGTGACCGATGCCGTGCGCAGCAGCGGGACGGCGGCGAGCAGCCGCGCCCGGGTGCGCCACACCGCCGGGCTCTCGCCGGTCTGCGCACGGAATCGCCGGGTGAAGGCCCGTTCGCTCATGGCCGTCCGCGCGGCCCAGTCGGCGTTGGTGACGCCGGCGTCCGGGGCGGCCAGGTAGGCGCGGCACAGCTCCGCGAGGTCGGGGGTGGCGGGGATCGCCACGTGGAACGGGAGCGGGGCGCGTGCCGCTATCTCGTGCAGCAGGAGCGCGACGAGGCAGCCGTCGCGGCCGGAGAGGCTGTAGTCGGCCTCGAACTCGACGGCGGCCAGGAGCAGTTCGCGCAGCAGCGGGGGAACGTCGACGACCATGCAGGTGGCGGGCCACCAGGGCACGGCACCGGGTTCGATGTACAGGCTGCGGGTGCTCACCCCGTCCATGCGGACCCGGTGCCGGGTGGCGGCCGGGATCAGCACGGCCCGCTCGGGCGGCACGGTCCAGGTGCCCCCGGGAGTGTCGACGACCATGACGCCGGTGGCGCCGTGGAGGAACTGTGCCCGCCGGTGCTCGTGCCAGTCGAGGAGCCGTCCGGTCGGGTAGTCGGTGCCGATCGGCAGGACGGCTCGGTCGACGTGGTCGTAGTCGGCCAGGGAGACGTGCTTCACCCGGTCCACTCTATGGCCGTCTCTCGAAGGAATCGTGCCGACCATCGCATGCGGGAAGCCCGGTCCGGCTGGTGGAGTGGCTGCCGTGAACGTGATGGCACTTCTTGGTATCGGGCTGGTCACCGGGGCGACGACCGTGTTGTTCGGATTCGGCGGCGGGTTCGTCGCGGTTCCGGTCGTGGTGTGGGCGAACGCCGCCCTCGGCGCGGACGCGATCCGGGTGGCCACGGCCACCTCGGCCCTGGTGATGCTGGTGAACGCGGGGTTCGCCACGGCCGTCACTGCGCGTCGTGCGCTGTCCGCGCTGCGCGGCAGCGGGGCGCTGCTGCTTCTGCTGGCGGCCGGCGGCGCGGCCGGTGCGCTCGCCACCCGCCACGCCCCCGCCGGTTCCGCCCGCTGGGGGTTCGTCGCGTACGTCGCCCTCACCATCGGTGATCTGCTGCTGCGCCCCGGTTTCCTGCGTCCGCGCGCGCAGCCGGGGACGGCCGGCGGGGTACGGCGTCCGCTGCCGCCCGTGCTCGGGGCTCCGATCGGCGCGGTGGCCGCCTTCCTCGGTGTGGGCGGCAGTGTCATGACCGTGCCCGCGCTGCGCCGGGCCGGTCACCCGATGCGGGTGGCGACCACGCTGGCCAACCCGCTCACCCTCGCCATCGCGCTGCCGGCCACCGTGCTCTGCCTGTGCGGCAGCGCGGGCGTGGCCGCCGGGCGGACGGACCCGCACCTGGTGGGTCTGGTCGACGTCCGCGCGGCGGCAGCACTGCTCCTCGGTGCCCTGCCCGTCATCGTGGTCCTGCGCCGACGCCCGCCGCGCATCCCCGACCGCACCCACGCCTGGGCGTATCTCGGGCTGCTCGGCGTCGTGGAGGCGGCGATGCTGCTGGCGGGCTGAGTGTGCGGGGCGTCCGGTCAGCGGGCGGCGAGGAGTTCGAGGGTGTCGATCACCCGGTTCGAGAAGCCCCACTCGTTGTCGTACCAGGCGACCACCTTGACGTGCCGGCCGTCCACACGGGTGAGGGCCGAGTCGAAGATCGAGGAGGCCGGGTTGCCCGTGATGTCGGACGACACGAGCGGGTCGTCCGAGTACTCGAGGATGCCGGCCAGCGGCCCCTGTGCCGCGGTGCGGTAGGCCTCCAGCACGTCGTCACGGGTGACGTCGCGGCCGACGGTGGTGTTGAGTTCCACGATCGAGCCCACCGGAACGGGCACGCGGATGGAGTCGCCGGACAGCTTGCCGTCGAGGTTCGGCAGTACGTGGCCGATCGCCTTGGCGGCGCCCGTCGTGGTCGGCACGATGTTGACCGCGGCGGCACGGGCACGCCGGGCGTCGCGGTGCGGGCCGTCCTGGAGGTTCTGTTCCTGGGTGTAGGCGTGCACCGTGGTCATGAACCCATGCTCGATTCCTGCGAGTTCGTCCAGGACCGCGGCGAGCGGTGCGAGGGCGTTGGTGGTGCAGGAGGCGTTCGAGACGATCGTGTGCAGGGCCGGGTCGTAGGCGTCGGTGTTGACCCCGAAGGCGAGGGTGACGTCGGCGCCGTCCGACGGGGCGCTGACGAGCACCTTCCGGGCGCCCGCGTCGAGGTGCGCGCGGGCGGCCTTGGCCGAGGTGAAGCGGCCGGTGGCCTCCAGCACGATCTCCACGCCGAGTTCGGCCCAGGGCAGCCGCTCCGGTTCGCGTTCGGCGAGCACCTTGATACGGCGGCCGTCCACGACGAGGTCGTCGCCGTCGGCGGCCACCGGGCGGCCGAGCCGGCCGGCCGTGCTGTCGTAGGCGAGGAGCCGGGCCAAAGCCGCGGGCTCGGCGAGGTCGTTGACGGCGACGACCTCGAGTTCGCTGTCGCGTTCCAGCAGCGCGCGCAGCACGTTGCGTCCGATGCGGCCGAATCCGTTGATGGCGATGCGCGTCACGAGTGGTGTCCCTCCGGGTGTTCACTGCGGGTCACCAACAGCGTCGCGTGTCGCGTGCAGGCCTGGCCGTGTCCGGAGCGCCATGGTTCGCAAGGATCGCGCCAGCCCCGCTGCTACTCGCCCCGGGTGAAGGTGCGCCGGTACTCGCTCGGGGTGGTCCCGAGGATCTGCTGGAAGTGCATCCGCAGGTTCGCGCCGGTGCCGAGGCCGACGTCGACGGCGATCTGCTCGACGCTGCGCTCCGAGCGCTCCAGCAGCTCACGGGCCAGGTCGACGCGGGCTCGCATGACCCACTGCATCGGTGTGTATCCGGTGTCCTCGACGAAGCGCCGGGAGAACGTGCGCGGGGAGACCGCCGCGTGCCGGGCGAGCGCGGCGAGGGTCAGGGGTTCGCCGAGCCGGTGCAGGGCCCATTCGCGGGTCGCGGCGAACCGTTCGCCGAGCGGCTCGGGGACGCTGCGGGGTACGTACTGGGCCTGGCCGCCGCTGCGGTAGGGGGCGGCGACCAGGCGCCGGGCGGCGTGGTTCGACGCGGCGACGCCGAGGTCACCGCGCAGGATGTGCAGGCACAGGTCGATGCCGGAGGCGGCGCCGGCCGAGGTCAAGACGCTGCCCTCGTCGACGAACAGCACGTTCTCGTCCACCTGGATCAGCGGATGCTTGGCTGCGAGCGCCCGTGTGTAGTGCCAGTGGGTCGTCGCGCGTCTGCCGTCGAGCAGGCCGGTGGCGGCGAGGGCGAAGGCGCCCGTGGAGATGGCGGCGAGCCGCGCTCCCCGGGCGTGGGCGGCGAGCAGCGCGTCGATCACGGCCCGCGGCGGGTCGTCCCGGTCCGGGGAGCGGTAGCCGGGGATGAAGACGATGTCGGCCCAGACGAGCGCGTCGAGACCGTGGGCGACGTGGTACGACAGTCCGTCGCCGCCGGTCACGAGTCCGGGCGCCGCGCCGCACACCCGCACCTCGTACGGCATGCTCGCCCGGGTGGTGAACACCTGCGCGGGGATGCCGACGTCGAGCGGCTTCGCGCCGTCGAGGACGAGGACGGCGACGCGGCGCAGGCGGGAGGCGGGCACGGCGACCAGGGTACGAGAGGCGCGGGCGAGGCCGGCCGCCGCGTCCGGGTGGGGTCAGTCGCCCGTCCTGCGCAGGACGAGGCAGACGAAGCCGAAGACGTCGCGGTAGCCGCGCAGCCATTCCTCGCGGTGGTCCGCGGCCGTCGCGAGCGCCTCCTCGGCGTCCGGGTCGTCCGGGTGGTCGAGGGCCCAGGACGCCAGTGATCCGGTCCAGGACCACTCGTAGTCGTCCAGTTCCTGACGTGTGCTCACATGCCCGTACACCGGGGTCCAGCCAGCGGCGGCCACCCGGTCCACGGTCGTGCGCAGGTCGGCGAAGTCGCCGAGCATCTTGATCGCTTCCTGGCTGGGTTCGCGCTCCCAGATGCCCTCGCCGACGAGGACACGGCCGCCGGGGGCCAGCTGGGTGCGCACCGCAGCCAGGGTGGGCAGCAGCCCGCCGAAGGCATGTGCCGCGCCCACGCTGAGTACGAGGTCGAAGGAGTGCGCGGAGCGGAAGACCGCGGCGTCCTTGCGGTGCAGGGTGAGGCGGTCCTGTACGCCGAGTTCCGCGGCGCGTGCACCGGCCCGTGCCAGGGCGCCGTCGGAGAGGTCCACTCCGTCGGCGCGCACGCCCGGGTAGGTGCTCAGGGCGCGGACCAGCCATTCGCCGGTTCCGCAGCCGAGGTCGAGGAGCCGGGCGTCGGGGCGGTGGATGCTGCGCCGGAGCAGCCGGTGCACGGACTCGTCGCAGACGGGGGCGGCGATCGGGTGGTCGCCATGGGCGAGGCGGGAGATCAGGTCACGGTCCACCCTGTGAGCATGCCAGCCGGGCCCGCCGTTTCCGTGACGTGGTTTCGGCGCGTCGGGTGACACACAGCCGTCGCCGCCCGTCGCGGCAGTGTGCCCCGCCGGTGGAGGACCGACGGGGCACACTGCTCGGGGCGTACGACCGCTGAGCGGGATCAGTCCGTGCCGGCCTCCATCGCGGCGCGGTCGAGCAGCACGTCCTCTTCCTCCGGGGCCTCGCCGCGCGAGGCGATCGCCTCGGCGCCGCCGTGGGCCATCGCGCCGATCAGACCCGTCGAGGCCGCCTGGGCCGCCCCGATCAGCGCCGGGTGCTCGCTGCCGACCATGCCCAGGCCCGCGTACTGCTCCAGGCGTGCGCGGGAGTCGGCGATGTCGAGGTTGCGCATGGTGAGCTGGCCGATGCGGTCGGACGGGCCGAACGCCGAGTCCTCGGTGCGCTCCATGGACAGCTTGTCCGGGTGGTAGCTGAACGCCGGGCCCGTGGTGTCCAGGATCGAGTAGTCCTCGCCGCGCCGCAGCCGCAGCGTCACCTCGCCGGTGACCGCCACGCCGACCCAGCGCTGCAGCGACTCACGGATCATCAGCGCCTGCGGGTCCAGCCAGCGGCCCTCGTACATCAGGCGGCCGAGCTTGCGGCCCTCGCTGTGGTACTGGGCGAGGGTGTCCTCGTTGTGGATCGCGTTGACCAGCCGCTCGTAGGCCGCGTGCAGCAGGGCCATGCCGGGGGCCTCGTAGATGCCGCGGCTCTTGGCCTCGATGATCCGGTTCTCGATCTGGTCCGACATGCCGAGGCCGTGCCGGCCGCCGATGGCGTTGGCCTCCATCACCAGCTCGACCGGGGAGGCGAACTCCTTGCCGTTGATCGTCACCGGGCGGCCCTGGTCGAAGCCGATCGTCACGTCCTCGGCGAGGATCTCGACCGTGGGGTCCCAGAACCGCACGCCCATGATCGGCTCAACGGTCTCCACGCCGTTGTCCAGGTGCTCCAGGGTCTTCGCCTCGTGGGTGGCGCCCCAGATGTTCGCGTCCGTCGAGTAGGCCTTCTCCGTGCTGTCGCGGTACGGCAGACCGTGCGCGAGCAGCCACTCCGACATCTCCTTGCGGCCACCCAGTTCGGTCACGAAGTCCGCGTCCAGCCAGGGCTTGTAGATCCGCAGATGCGGGTTGGCGAGCAGGCCGTAGCGGTAGAACCGCTCGATGTCGTTGCCCTTGAAGGTGGAGCCGTCGCCCCAGATCTGCACGTCGTCCTCGAGCATCGCCCGCACCAGCAGGGTGCCGGTGACGGCGCGGCCGAGGGGCGTGGTGTTGAAGTAGGCACGCCCGCCGGAGCGGATGTGGAACGCACCGCACGCGAGCGCGGCCAGCCCCTCCTCGACCAGGGCCGCGCGGCAGTCGACCAGGCGCGAGATCTCCGCACCGTAGGTCGCCGCACGGCCCGGCACCGAGGCGATGTCGGGCTCGTCGTACTGGCCGATGTCGGCGGTGTAGGTGCACGGGACGGCACCCTTGTCGCGCATCCACGCGACGGCGACCGAGGTGTCGAGGCCGCCGGAGAAGGCGATGCCGACGCGCTCGCCGACCGGAAGGGAGGTGAGGACCTTGGACATAGGAAGAGTATGCACTATTCCGTATGGCCATGCATAGCCCAGATGCCGATCGGTGTCGAACCGGCCCCCTCTCAGTCACCCGGCCCCCTCTCGGCCCCTTCGGCCTTCCAGCCGGACAGCTCGATGACGCGCGCAGGAGCAGACCGGCCGTCGCGCCGTCACACCGGTTCCGGCGCACCGGGCCCGGTCATGCGGAAGGGCTCCCGGCGACGGCAGCGGCGAGGGCCAGCGCCTGCGTCACGGCTGCGGGGATGTCGGTGACCGGGAAGAGGGCGTGCCGTACCGTCCGGTCGGGTCCTACGACGAGGAGGAGACGTTTGATGCGCAGGTGCTGTCCGGCCCGGAAGGTCGGCAGGCGCAGGGCCGCGGTGAGCTGGAGCTGGGCGTCGGACAGCAGCGGGAAGGGCAGGTCCTCGGCCCGGGCGAAGGTGGCCTGTTCCTCGGGTGTCTGGGTGCTCACGCCGTGCACGGCGATCCCCGCGGCCTCGAACTGCGGCCAGGCGGCGCGGAATTGGCGGTTCTCCAGGGTACAGCCGCCGCTGCCCGGGACCGGGGGTCCGGCCAGGTCGGCCGGGACACCGGGGATGCCGGCCGCCGGGTAGGCGAACAGCACCGTCGGGCGGGGTCCGGCGGCCACCGGGTCGTGGGCGCGGCCGTCGGTCCCGGGCAGGCACAGACCGGCGGGGACGCTCTCACCGACGAGCGACGCGACCCGCTGGGCCTCGGCCCCGCCACCGGGGACCTCGCCGGTGAGCGTGCCGTCGCCGAGCAGCCAGCGGTCGGCCCAGTCCTGGAGCGCCACCAGCACGGGCACCAGGCCGCGGCCCTGTTCGGTCAGGACGTACTCGTAACGGGGCGGCCGGTCCTGGTACCGGCGTCGCTCCAGCACCTGATGTTCGGTCAGGGTGCGCAGCCGCTCGGTGAGGATCTTGCGGGAGACGCCCAGTTCACCGGCGAGCCGGTCGAAGCGCACATGGCCGCGGGCGATCTCCCGCAGGACGAGCAGGCTCCACCAGTCCCCCACCACCGCCGCGGCCTGTGCGATGCCGCAGGCGTCGTCGGCCACCCGCCGTGCACTCATCCTCGCGCTCCCCAGGCACACCACGAAATCCATTGACAGGCTGTTGAACACCCATAGTAGGTTCCCATTCGAAACCCAGTGAGTATCGAAAGGGAACTGACTTGTCCCAGCAGACGTGGACCGCCGTCGACGACTACTTCAACGGTCTGCTCGTACCGGAGGACGACGCCCTGCTCTCGGCCGCCGGTGACGGCGACTCGGCAGGGCTGCCGCCGATCCAGGTGGCCCCGAACCAGGGCAAGCTGCTGAACCTGCTCGCCAGGATCAGGGGCGCCCGCAGGATCCTGGAGATCGGCACCCTGGGCGGTTACAGCACCATCTGGCTCGCCCGGGCCCTGCCGGACGACGGCCGCCTGGTCACGCTCGAGAGCGACCCGCACTACGCCGCCGTCGCCGCGGCCAACATCGCCCGTGCCGGGCTGGACCATGTCGTCGACATCCGTGTCGGCAGGGCGCAGGACTCGCTGCCCCTGCTCGCCGCCGAAGAGGCCGGACCGTTCGACCTGGTCTTCATCGATGCCGACAAGCCCGCCAACCCGGAGTACCTGAAGTGGTCCCTCGAGCTGACCCGGCCGGGGAGCGTCATCGTCGGCGACAACGTCGTCCGCGACGGCGCGGTCACCGACGCGGCGAGCGACGACCCGCGCGTCCAGGGCGTGCGCCGGTTCACCGAACTCATCGCCGAGCACCCCAAGCTGGCCGCGACCACGCTCCAGACGGTCGGCAGCAAGGGCTACGACGGCTTCACCCTCGCGCTTGTGACGGAGTGACCGGGGAGCCGGGCGACAAGCGCGACGGCCGACCGCGTGGGCGAGTGACCGGCGGGACGGCGGCGTCTCCCCGTCCCGCCCAGAAGTCCGGTGTCAGCTGCCGGTCAGCAGCCGTCGGACGACGTATCCGGCGGAGTCCACGCCGGAGCTTCCCCCTTCGACCAGCGCCGCGACCGAGACGCGGGAGCCGTAGGCGGTCAGCCAGCCGTTGGTGTGGTCGCCTTCCTCCGCGGTGCCTGTCTTGGCGCCGACGCCGGCCAGCCCGCCGAGGCGCGGAGCCGCCGTACCGCTGGTGGCGACGTCGCGCATCATCGACTGGAGACGGCCGGCCGTGCGGGCGGACAGGGGCCGTGGCGCGTTGTCCTGGTGCTGTCCGGGCAGGATGACCGGCTGTTCGAAGCCGGCGTTGCGGACGGTCGCCGCCACGGAGGCCATGAACAGCGGGGTGGCCGTGACCTTGCCCTGGCCGATGAACTGGGCCGCCTGGTCGCCGCCCTGCACGTCCGCCGGGATGCTCGGGTCGGTGGTGGCGACCCCGCCGCCGATGGACCAGCTGCCCATGCCGAAGACGTTCACGGCCTCGTCGTGCAGGGCGGAGGCGTCGCCGTCGTGCACCAGCTCGTGGAACCCGTCCTTGATGAAGGCGGTGTTGCACGACACGGTGAACGCCTGGGCGAGGGAGGAGCCGGGGTCGGCCCGCACTCCGGGGTCGTTGTGGAACAGCTGACTGTTGGCGACCACCGAGTCCGTGCAGGGTGCCGGGCTGCTCGGGGTGAGTCCCGCCCGGTCGAAGAGGGCCGCCGCGGTGATGATCTTCATGGTGGAGCCGGGCGACTTGATGCCGTTGATGGCGATGTCCCCGTCCCCGCCCGTGTGCGCGATCGCCAGGATGTGACCGTTGCGCCAGTCGAGCGCGACGGTTCCTGCGGGCTTGCCCTGGAGGTGGGCGTCCTTCACCGCGTCCTCGGCCACCGCCTGGAGCCCGGCGTCGATGGTCGTCCGGATCACCGGAGCCCGTCCCTTGGTGAAGACCTGCAGCGTCTGTACGGCCGCACCGCCGCCGTCGACCACGGCCACACCCGTGTCGGCGCTGCCGCCGGCGGGCTCCGCGTTCTTGCGGATCGTCGCCGTGATGTCCCGCAGGGACGCGAAGGCGGACAGATCGGTCTTGCCGTCGTCGGCGACCACCTTCGTCGCGCCGGGGTCGGCGGGCAGCTTGCCCGCGATCAGCGACTGGCCGTCGCCCATGCCCGGGTAGAGCACCGAGTTGTTCCAGTGCACCGCCAGCGGGCCGTGCGTGCCCTTCAGCACCGCGACCGCGCTGGGGTAGGTCCAGGTGCCGCCCGCCACCTGGGCGGTGACCGCGAAGGTGACCTTCGTGGCGCCCGGCGTCACCGCCGAGGGCCCCGCGGAGAGGATGCGGTCGAACGACAGCTTCTTCAGGTGGAGGCCGTCGGCGTAGTCCCGCAGCGCCTGCGAGGCGGCGTCCGGCGCGTCGGTGTCGCTCGCCGCGCCGTCGAGGTGACTGCGGGACCAGCTGTCCAGGAACGCGCGGGTGAGCTTCACCGCCTCGGCGCCCGACGGCGGCGCGCTCGACAGTTCCGCCGCGTCGAAGGTGCTCCCCTGCGCGGGCTTGGCGTCACCCGCGGAGCCCGAGGTCAGGCCCTGGACCAGGTTGTAGGTACCGATTCCCCCGAGAGCGAGCAGCGCGGTGCAGGTACCGGCAAGGCCGATCTTCACAGCTCTGTTCATACGCAGAATCGTATGTACATTCCATGGAGATACCTGCCGGTCTTCGGCGGATCGTTATCGGACCGACAAGCAGCGGCTTCCCCAAGTTCCGTCGGACTCCGGGGATTTGGGCCGTCTGCCCGCTGCTGCCGCCCGCCGTGGAGTCGGCGGCCGGCAGTCCGCCGGGTGCGGTGGGCGCGGCCACGTCCGCTGAGGAGTAGACGACCCTAGAGACATCGGAGGTGTCTGGGCAGCAAGCACCGCTGCAGTCATTGACAGTTCCACAAGGCGTCCCTACGTTCCCCGATACACCCGATGTTTCGATGAACCGTCAGGTTTGGGAGAGCAACGATGACCTCGCAGCCGGAGAAACGTTCGCCGGTCCCCCGCAGATCCGTGCTCGGCACCGCACTCGGCGGAGCGGCGGTGGCGGCACTGCCCGGAACCGCCCACGCCGGACAGCCGGTTCAGCCAGGCCGGTCGGTCCAGTCGGCGCGAAAAGTGCGGTCGGGAGCACCCTCGGGGCGGCCCTGGCGACTGCGCGACACCATGACCACCGACAGCTCGTGGCAGCGTTTCCTGCGCGGCCAGGACCTGTTGTGGACCAAACTGCCGACGCTCTGGTACGAGGGCCCGTTCCTCGGCGACGGGCTGCTCGGCAGCATGGTCTACCAGGAGCCCGGCGCCAACCGGATCCGTTTCACCGTTCAGCACGGCCGCGTCCAGGACCACCGCCCCGAGTTCGGCAGCGGCTGGGGCACCTGCCGGTTGCCGGTGGGGCACCTGACACTCGATCCGGTCGGCACCATCACCGCCGTCGACTGGCGCCTGAGTCTGTACGACGCCGAGCTGACCGGCACCGTCACCACGACCGCCGGCACGCTCACCCTCTCCGCGCTCATCCACGACGAGGTCTTCGCCACCCGCGTCACGGCCTCCGCCGGCGAGGAGGTCACCTGGACCTTCCACCCCGAGGAGGCACTCAGCCCCCGGCACCTCAGCGAGGCCCCGCCCACCGGGTACACCGCCAACCCGCCCTGGACCACACGGACCACCGCCGACGGCACGGAGCAGGTGCTCCAGCCCCTGACCGGCGGCGGCGGAACCGCGACCGCGTACCGCCGCTCCGGCGACGCACTCCTGCTCAGCGTCGGACACGGCTTTCCCTCCGGCACGGCCGCCGAGGCCGACTCGCTGCAAAACCTCCGGCGCGCCCCGTCGTACGAAGTGCTCCGGCAGCGGCACACGAACTGGTGGCACGCGTTCTACCGGAAGAGCTTCGTGTCGTTCCCCGACCAGAGGCTGCAGAGCTTCCACTGGATCCAGCTCTACAAGGTGGCCTCCGCCAGCCGCGCGGGCGGCCCGGTGATGGCCACGTCCGGACCGTGGCTGGAGCCCACACCCTGGCCCGCCGTCTGGTGGAACCTCAACGTCCAGCTGGAGTACTGGCTCATCCAGGGCTTCAACCACCCCGAACTCGACTCGCTCGCCACCACGTTGCGGCAGAACCAGGAACAGCTTGCCGCCAACGTGCCCGCCGCCTACCGCACGGACAGCTCAGGCGTCGGCCGCAGCTCCGACATGTTCGCCGACCGTGCGGTGGGGCAGCCGGGCACCGGCGCCGAGACCGGCGACCTCACCTGGGCGCTGCACAACGTGTGGCTGTCGTACCGGCACTCGATGGACTCGTCCCTGCTGCGCGACACGATCTACCCGGTGCTGCGCCGGGCGATCAGCTATTACCTTCACTTCCTCGCTCCGGGCAGCGACGGCAAGCTGCACCTGCCGAGCACGCTCTCGCCCGAGTACCCCATCGTGCCGCCGCAGGACACCAACTACGACCTGGCCCTGATCCGCTGGGGCTGCCAGACTCTCATCGAGTCAGCCCAACTCCTGGGCATCGACGATGAGTTGAAGCCGCGCTGGCAGGAGGTGCTGGCCCGGCTCACGCCGTACCCGACCGACGACGACGGCTTCATGATCGGCGCCGGCACCCCCTACAGCCAGTCCCACCGGCACTACTCGCACCTTCTGATGGTGTACCCGCTGTACCTCGTCAACTGGGACCAGCCCGAGCACCGGGACCTGATCACCAAGTCGGTGGCGCACTGGCACGCACTGACCGGCGCGCACCGGGGCTACAGCTACACCGGCGCCGCCTCGATGTACGCGATGACCGGCGACGGCGACACGGCGATCGCGTACCTGCGGAAGTTCTTCGACCCCGCCACCCGCTACCCCTGCCGCGCCAACACGCACTACACGGAGGCGGGCCCGGTCATCGAGACACCGCTGTCCGCCTCGCAGTCCCTGCACGACATGTTCTGCCAGAGCTGGGGCGGCACCGTCCGCGTCTTCCCGGCCGTGCCGTCCGCGTGGGCGGACGTGACCCTGCACAACTTCCGTACCCAGGGCGCCTTTCTGGTCAGCGCCGTCAGGTCGGCCGGGGCCACCCGGTTCATCCGGGTCAAGAGCCTGGCGGGCGAGCCGCTCAAGCTCCGGCACGGCCTCGGCGGGACCGTCACGACCGTGCTGGACGACGGGACACCAGCCCGCACCCAGGACCTCGGCGACGGCACCCTCGCCATCGACCTGCCCAAAGGCCGCGAGGTGCTCGTCCACTCCGGCTCCCGGCCCGACCTCGTCATCGCGCCCGTGGCCATCAGCGAGCCGGGCCCGGCGTGGGGCCTGCCGTAGTCCCATGTCGCATGGAGGGAGGTTCCAGCCGGTCAGGGCCGCGCTCACCGCTCTCCGCCTGGGGCCGGCAATCGGGTGTCCCGGTGCAACTACACCGGGATGCCCGGCAGTTCGACGGGACTTAGCCCCCGGACGAGCGCCCGGCTGCCTGACCGCCCGCGGTGACCGCCTTCAGTTCGGCGAGCGACTCCCGCGTCAGTTCCGCCAACACGCGTTCCTCGCCCGCCGCGATCCAGCGTTCGAAGGCGATCTTGAAGACGGCGACACCCGCCTCGGCAGCCAGGCTCGCGGTCGGCTCCGGCACGTCCCGGCGGCGCAGGGCGTCCGCGAGCGCGGCCGACAGGGAGGCGAGCTTGATCAGTTCGCGCTCCTGGAGTTCGGCGTTCGCCGTGATGACCGCATGCCGTTCGCGTGCGAAGTCGCGTCGGTCGGTGAACAGTTCGGCGACGGCGTACAGCCCTCGTGCCAGGGCATCGATCGGCGCCGCGGACTCCGGGGCCCCCGCGACCGCGCCGACGAACAGTTGCTCCAGCTCACCGGCCCCGGAGAACAGCACCTCGCGCTTGTCGGTGTAGTGCCGGAAGAACGTCCGTTCCGTGAGCCCGGCCCGCTTGGCGATCTCCGCCACGGTGGTCAGCTCGTACCCGCGCTCGCCGTACAGCTCCAGTGCTGCCTTCGCGAGGCGTCCGCGCGCGTCCGGCTCCCATCTACCCATGCGCCGCATCCTACGTGATGACAGCGACTGCCATCAGGTGTACCGTCTATGACAGTCACTGACATCGACTTTCTGGGGCTTCTCATGCGCATCTTCGTCACCGGCGCCTCCGGCTGGATCGGATCCGCCCTCGTTCCCGACCTCCTCGACGCCGGACACCAGGTCGTCGGGCTCGCCCGCTCCGAGGCCTCGGCCGCCGCGCTCGTCGAGGCCGGCGCCGAGGTGGTCCGAGGCACCGTCGACGACCTCGACGTCCTGCGCGAGGCGGCCGCCGCCTCGGACGGCGTGATCCACCTCGCCTTCAAGCACGACATCGCCTTCTCCGGCGACTTCCGGGGCGCCGCCGAGGCCGACCGCCGCGCCGTCGACGCCCTCGGTGAGGTGCTCGCCGGCACCGACCGCCCCCTCGTCCTCGCCTCCGGCGTGGCCGGCCTCGCGCCCGGCCGCCTGGCGACCGAGCGGGACATGCCGGTGATGGACGGCTCGCCGATCTCCGTCCGTGCGGCCACCTCCGTGGCGACGCTCGAACTCGCCCCGCGCGGCATCCGTTCCTGCGTGGTGCGGCTCTCCCCGACCTGTCACGGCGAGGGGGACAACGGATTCATGACGAGCCTGATCGCCGTCGCGCGTGACAAGGGCGTCTCCGGCTACATCGGCGACGGCTCCAACCGCTGGCCCGCCGTCCACCGCTTCGACGCCGCCCGGCTGTTCCGTCTGGCGGCCGAGAAGGCGCCCGCCGGCTCGGTGCTGCACGGCTGTGCCGAGGAAGGCGTCCCGCTGCGCGAGATCGCCGAAGTGATCGGCCGTCACCTCGGTGTGCCGGTGACATCGGTCGCCCCGGAGGCCGCGGCCGGGCACTTCGGCTGGCTGAGCGGCTTCGTCGGACTCGACGCCCCGATGTCGAGCACCTTCACGCGTGAGCTGCTGGACTGGCAGCCGACCCACCTCGGCCTGCTCGACGACCTCGACAAGGGCCACTACTTCCGCACGCCGGCCACCGCCGCCTGACCGGCCGCCCGGAGGGTCCGCCGTCGGTCGGACCCTCCGGGCAGGCCCAGGCGCTCCAGCCCGCCGGCCAGGCCGCCGCTCCGGGCCAACGCCCGGCAAGCGTGGGCAAGTAGACGGGCGGGGGTCATCGGCGGCGCGCCGTCCATGGACATCCCGGCGGTCCCGAAGAGCGCGCCCCTGGCACCCCGGTCGTCCACCCGGCCATCACGGCTCCTTGTGCAGGTGGCCTTCCGCCGAGGGGCTCAGATGTGCAGGGGCGGCAGGGAGGACAAGCCCGTGTCGCACATGATGTGGTCGATCGTCTCCGCGAGGGAACTCCCGGCTCCGATGACGGTCTCCACTCCCCCGGGCAGCACATCGCACGCCCGGTACCAGTCCCGGAGGTCGGCCTCACCGACCTGGCCGGCGAGCGGCTTGGTCACGTGGCGGGCGAGGGTCTCCTCGAACGGCACGTCGAGGTAGTAGCCATGGGTCGGCCCCCGGTGGTCGGCGCCCAGCCGGGTCAGCATGGCGCCGTAGCGGTCGGCGCTCAGGATGCCCTCCACGATCACGTGATAACCCGCGTCCAGGGCGTAGCGGGCGACGGTGTCGATCAGGCCGATGTTCGCCGCATCCGGCCGGTCCCGCTCGCGCAGTACGATCCGGCGCAGGTTGTCCTGCCCGACCAGGGCCAGACCGCGGCCGAACCGGTCTCGGACGCCTTCCGCGACGGACGACTTGCCCGAGGCGCTGTTGCCGCGCAGCACGATCAGCCTGGTGTGCTCGGTACCGACTCGCATGCGCCGCAGGCTACCGCTGCGCACGGACAGGGCCCATGACGTCCGCGAAGGCGATGTTGACGCAGGATCAATACCCGCCGATATTCGGTAAGTTGGCAGGCCGCCGGGCCGGCCGCTCCAGCGTCGGCGCAGGGACGGGTGGGAGGATCGGTGAGCGTGGTCGAGCTGATACTGGCGCTCGTGGTCGTCGGCGTGGCCGGCGTGGGGTGGCGGCTTGCCCGGTACCCCGGCGGCTGGCGTTACGCCTTCTCCGATGTCCATCGCGCCGACCGTCAGGACCTGGCCCGCACCCGCGCCGCCGTCCGTACGCTCCGGGGCACCGCGCGCCAGGAGGAGTCGGAGGCGCGGTCCCGGGTCGCGCAGGCCGAGCGGGCGTACGACCGCAGAATCGACACGCTGGAGCGGAAGCTGGCACAGCTCGAGCGGCCCGGCCGGGGGGCCTACGACTCCGGCCTCGGCGAGCTGACCCTGTACCGGCACGTCCTGCTGTTCAAGGGCAAGGAGATCCCCCTGGCGGGTCTGGGAGTGCGCTTCGAACTCGCAAGGAACACCGACACGATGTACATCCACCTCAAGCGGCCGGACGGGCGGGCGGAACTGTCCGAATTCGCACACGAGACGTTCCCCGAGGACCAGGTGCGGCGCTTCGGTGTCCGGATCGAGAACGCCGTCGCGGCGGAGAACACGTTGCGCGACCGGCGCCCGGAGACGATCCGCAGGACGAAGTCCGAGCTGCAGGACGCCCGGGCCGACACCGCTGACAAGGACCACGCCCGTGAGGCGCTGGAGCGGGTCAGGGCCCGGCACAGCGACAACCCGCGGCTGACGAAGGCCCTGGCCGAGCTGGAGGCGGCCCGCGACCGCTGGCGGCACCTGACCGGGCACCGCCCCCGCTGAGGTGCGGCTCACCCAGGCCGCTGCCGGTGCCGGTGCCGGTGCCCCGTGAACGGCTGCGGCGCGGTGGGGTTCAGCAGACGCAGGTACGTGTCGAGGTGCGCGGCCGCGCGCAGCATGGCGAGGCCCTGCGCGGTGAGTCTGCGCTGCCAGTCGTCGAGGGAGGCGGCCAGCGCGTCCGTGCCGCCCGCGGCCCGGATCTGCTGGACGACCGTGGCGATGTGGTCCAGCAGGTGGCCCCCGCGCCTGAGGAGGTGCGCCAGCTCGGCGTCGCGGACGTCGGCGGCGTCGTAGACGCGGTATCCGGTGGCCGGATCCCGGGAGGGGCTGAGGATGCCGGCCTCTTCCCAGCTGCGTACGGTCGCCGGGGTGACACCGAGCCGATGGGCGAGTTCGCCGACGGTCCGGGTGCCGGGTTCTGGTGCGGGCGCCGCAGCGGCGCCGGACTTCGCCGTCAGGTGGTCCACCGCCGTGCGCACCGCGCCGAGGGTGTCCCGGTCACGGAGCAGCCGGCTGTGGCCGCGGTCGATGATCGTCAGGGCGTCGTCGACGTCGTCCCGGTGCAGCGCGTTCATGATCTGGCCGCCGGCCGCGTGTCCGTACGCCGGGACGAGCGCGAGGAAGGTGCGGAGCGCGGCCGCGTGCACCTCGGTGTAGATCCGGTAGCCGCTCGGTGTGCGCTCGGCGGGAGGGAGGAACCCGTCGCGTTCGTAGTTGCGGACCGCCTGGGTCGAGATGCCGTGCTCGCGTGCGAGGTCGGCAGGTCGCATGGTGCTCACCGGTTGAGACTTTACAGCAGGGCCTGCCACAGGGAGCAGTACCAGTCTCTCTCCAAGTCTCAACTGAACTTTCAAGGATACGATTGAGGTCCATGACTCAGGACATCAACGACTTCGTCACCCCGTCATGCGACCTGTTGGCCCTCGGTGAGCCGACACACCAGGAACCGGCCTTCGGGTGGGTGCGCAACGAACTGTTCGCCCGGCTCGTCGAGCGCGGCTTCCGGTCCATCGCCCTGGAGACCGACCGGGTGGCCGCGCTCGCCGTGAACGACTACGTCCAGGGGGGAGCCGGCGACCTCGACACGGTGATGAACGAGGGCTTCTCGCACGACGTCGGGGCGCCGGCCCCCAACCGGCGGCTGATCACCTGGATGCGGGCCCACAACGAGCACCGGCCGCCAAAGGAGCGGCTGGCCTTCCATGGCTTCGACACCCCGGGCGAGAACTACAGCACACCCAGCCCTCGCGGCTACCTCGAACACGCCCGCGCCTACCTGGAGTTGGACGTGGACATCAGCGGCCTCACCGGTGCCGACGAACGGTGGAGCCGCGCGGAGGCGGTCATGGACCCGGCCATGTCACCCGGGGCCACGGCCGAGGCCGAGAAGCTGCGCCTGATCGCGGACGACATGCTCACCTCGCTCTGGACGCGCGCTCCCGAACTGATCGCGGCCACCTCGCCCGAGCGGTGGCTCCGGGCCAGGACACACCTCGTCGCCGGCATCGGCCTGCTGCGCTACCACCATCAGTCGGCGACACAACCCGCCGACCCCAGCCCCCGGGTCACGGCACTGCTGGCCGCCCGGGACGCCCTCATGGCCCAGAACCTGCTGGACATCCGGAACATCGAGGCGGAACGGGGTGCCACCCTGGTCTTCTCGCACAACCTCCATCTGCAACGCTGCCTGAGCAGCTGGCGCCTGGACGACGTGGTCGCCGACTGGTGGGGCGCCGGCACCATCGTGGCGCCCCTGCTGGGCGGGCGGTACCGCTTCGTGGCGGGCAGCCTGGGCCGCAGCGCGGCCATCGGCCTCCAGGATCCGGACCCGGACACCTACGAGGGCCAGCTGCAGGGCCGCATCCCCACCTGGGGTCTGGCAGCGGCCACCACACTCTCCCCCGCCCGCACCCGCACCGACACCACCCCGCGGCAGGGCTACTTCCCGCTGGACCGGGCGATGCTCGACGGGGCCGACGCGATCCTGCACGTCGCGGACGGCAGCGCTGCCGCATGCCCGTGACGCCCACTCAGGTCTGTACTGCGGGTCGGGCCAGAACTGCAGGCCGGTCCCGTACTGTGGGTGCGTGACCGGCGAGACTGATCTGCGCAGACTGCTCAGCGGCATGCGCCCGGAGCTGAATCCGGGCCGCTACGTCTTCACCTGGGCCGAGGGCGGTGTGCCGTCCGGTGTCACCGCGGTGGTGACGGTCACCGAGCAGGAGGGCCTCACCCTCGTGGTGCACCAGGCGGAGGCGGACGCGGCAGGGCTGGCGTACGACTATGTGGCCGGGTGGATCACCTTGCGCGTGCACTCCGCGCTGGCCGCGGTCGGCCTGACCGCGGCCGTCTCCCGCGCACTCGCCGACGCGGACCTGAGCTGCAACGTCGTCGCCGGCTTCCACCACGACCACCTCTTCGTGCCGTACGAACACGCCGAGCGGGCGCTGGAGGTCCTGCGGCGGCTGGCGCACGACACGCCCTGAGCAGCACCGCCTCCCAGCACAGCCCGAGACAGGGCCAACGGGGCTGTCGCCCGGGCCGACGACGGTGCATGATCGGTCCGCGCACTGATCAAGTGCGACACAAGGCAGAGACAAACGGGGTGGGGTCGGCATGCAACGTCGATGGGTGAAGGTCCTGGCGATCACGGTCGCCGTGCTGGCAGTGCTGTTCACGGTCGCCGACCGCGTGGCCCTGCACTACGCGAACAAGGAGGTCGCACGGCTCGCCGAGGAGAAGTACGGCTACGCCAACACCACCGACGGCCACATGGACGTGTCCATCGAGGGCTTCCCGTTCCTGACACAGGCGTTCAGCCAGAGCTTCGGCCATGTCAGGCTCTCGGCAGGCCAGTTCACCATCGACACCACGACCAACGCACAGGGCGACTATCTGAACGTCAAGCAGTTCCACCTCGACCTGCACGATGTGACGGTGACGTCCCTGACGGCCCGCAGCGCCGAGGCGAACCTCGCCACCGGCACCCTGACGCTGTCGTACGACGAACTGTCCGACGTGGTGACGCGGTTGGCCGGCAGCGGCGGACCCCTGCGTGTGTCGCAGGCCCCCGGCTCGGCGGAACAGGCCGCGAAGCTCAGGATCACAGGCACGGTCGCCGGAAGGACTCTGGACAGCACGGGCACGCTCCTCGCCCAGGGCAACGAACTCTCCCTGACCGTTCCGGGCGCGGGACGCTCCTCGTTCGCATGGCGCGTGCTGCTCCCGGACGGCGTCGGCTTCACCACGGCGCGCTCGACCGCGGACGGCGTCGAGATCGGCATGGTCGGCCACCAGGTCACCCTGGGCAGATCCCGCTTCGAGAGATGAGCGCCGGCAGTTCCCCGAGCGCCCGGGCGACCTGGATCACGATGGCCGCACTCCACGGCGCGGCCATCGTGATCCGGGCTCGCGAACGGCCGGACAGCCGGACAACCAGACGGCCGGGCGGTCGCAGGGACGGCGCCCGGCCTCAGACTCCGAGGGCCTCGGCGGCCAGGGCGGTGCCCTCGACACGGGCGTGGATCTTGGCGAAGGCCGTCGCACGTGACGTGGAGGTGTCGTCGGCGAACGGGGCGAAGCCCGCGTCGTCGCAGGTGCCCAGCCGGTCCACGGGGATGTACCTGGCGGCCCGCAGTACGCGGTCGCGGACTTCCTCCGCCGTCTCGACACGCGGGT
Organism: Streptomyces sp. FXJ1.172; assembly: GCF_001636945.3. Classification (NCBI taxonomy): domain Bacteria; kingdom Bacillati; phylum Actinomycetota; class Actinomycetes; order Kitasatosporales; family Streptomycetaceae; genus Streptomyces; species Streptomyces sp. FXJ1.172. Next base: position 1,197,937 of record NZ_CP119133.2, read on the forward strand.
CGACCGGGTCGGTCACGCCGACGAAGACCCGGGCTCCGGGGCGCAGGTGCTCGGCGATCACGCTCAGGACCCGGTCCGGGTCGGGCTCGCTCGCCAGCTGCAGATAGAAGTTGCCGGCCGTGAGGTGGAAGAGCCGGGGCAGCAGCTCGGCGTAGTCGACGTCGAGACTGTGCGTGGCGTCGTGGTCCGCGCCCGGCCCGCTGTAGACGCCGATCCTCGTCCGCTCCCTCTCGGTGAAGCGGGCGAGCACCTGGTTGTTCAGGGAGACCAGATCGGCCAGCAGCCCTCCGCTGGGGTCCAGCTTGAGGGAGAGACGTGCCTCGTCGAAGTCGAGTTGGACGACATGAGCGTCCGCGTCCAGGCAGGCCCGGATCTCCGCCTCCGCCTCGTCGGCCAGCTGGTGGAGGAACTCCTCGCGCGGGAACCCCGGGATGCCTGCGGCGGGGTAGAGCAGGCTCAGCATCGACGGCGCGACGACGGCCTGCTTGACCGGTGTCCTGGTGTGCTGCTGGGCGGTCCGCAGGTACTGGTCGGCGGACACCTTGTAGCGGAAGGGCCCGGCGGTCAGGGCGGGCAGCCGGCGCTGGTGTCCGTCGGCGAAGGGGATGACCACGCCGTCGGCGGACACGCCCGGCGTGCCCGCGATGGGGTAGGTGACGAAGTCGGGCTTGGCCTGCTCTCCGTCGGTGACGACCGGGGATCCGGCCGCCTCCAGCGCCGCAATGGTCTCGCGTACGGCCTGTTCCTGGGCCGTCTTGAAAGCCCCGGCGTCCAGCCGGCCACCATGGAACTCGGCCATGGCGCTGAGCAGCTCGGGAGGGCGGGGAAGGCTGCCGATGGGTTCGGTGGGGATCTTCATGGCTGCAGACTAGGAAGCGCACCGGCACGGACCCGCCCCGAACGCCCCCCGTACCCGCATGTCCACCCGCTCAGGGCACACCCCGTCGCCCGAGTTGACCGCGGTCGGCGGCAGTGCGGTACTGCGAGTCGCTGGGGTTGATCACTCCCGAGCGGCTCGCCGACGGCTACCGGGACCACGACGAGGACGACGTACGTCTCGTGCGCACCCGGCTGTTCCTCGAGTGCCTGGCCGCCGCACGCGCCTGCGCGGACGACTGCCCCGCCGCGTACGGCACAGCCGCTACGCCGGCGCGCCCTGACCGCGCGGAGCCGGCTCGCGGACCATGAACACGTCCACCGGGTCCTCGGACTCGACCGTGAAACCGTGCCGCTCGTACAGCAGCCGGGCCTGGCTGCCCTGAAGCACGTTCAGCCGGATGCGGGCCCGGTCGCGGTCACAGCGCTCCATGAGCATCCTCAGCACGGCCGATCCGACGCCCCTGCCCTGGAGCCCCGGGTCCAGGTAGAAGTGCTCCAGCCAGTGGGCGTCCTGCGCCGGCCGCAGCGCCACGCAGCCGGCCAGGGCACCGGCCGCCTCGATCACCCATGTGTGCGCCGGCGTGAATCCGTCGCGCAGCCGCTGCCGGACGCGATGCTCGTCGTAGCGGCCCAGGCGCTCCAGATCCGCCCGCAGCACCACGGCCCGCAGCTCGGCCACTGCCTCGACGTCCGTGGCCGACGCCTGCCGCACCTCCCAGTCCGCTACCATGATCGCGATGCTACAGCTCGTCGCTCGTGGTCAGGCCGGCGGCCCGGCCGCCAGTGACGGTTCCCCCGGCGGGCCTTTCGGGGACCGCTTGGCACATCGGCCATCGGCTGTGCCGCGTCGCCGCGTGGCACGCGGATTCACCCCTGGGCGGGAACTGCAGGACACATGAATGACCTGAACGGCACCTGCGGCACATCTTGTCGGCGCGCAACGCACAGGGTTCACTCAGCAGAAAACATGCCGACCCACCCGTATCATCCATGTGTTGTGCGCTGCTGAAGCGCAACTTCCGCTTCCCGCCTGCCGTGAGCAGCCGCGAGGGGGCGGCACATCACCGTCACGAACGGAGGCACAGATGTCTGAGAACACCACACCCGTCACCGAGTTGACCTCGCAGTACGTCAGCCAGGTGTCCAGCGACCTCGAACGCAACGTCAAGGAGCAGGACCGCATCACGGCCGAAATCGCCGCTCTGCAGGAGCAGTTGACCGGTCTCCAGCACGATCACACCGTTCTGGTGAGCATGCAGCAGGCGCTCGGTGTCGCGGCCCGGTCCGGCGCACCTGCTGTCGCCGAGGGCGCCGTGGTGCCCGCGCCGCGCAAGAAGACCACCGACGTCATCGGGGCGGAGCCGGCGCCGAAGAAGGTGACCGAACAAGAGCCCGAGGCCAAGAAGCGGTCCGCCAAGAAGCCCGCCGCGAAGCCTGCCGCGAAGCCCGTGGTGAAGAAGGCCGTCGCGAAGAAGCCCGCGGCGAAGAAGGCGGCCCCGCAGACGGCTCAGCCCACCCTCGTCGAACTCGTCCGGCGCCACCTGGCGGAGCAGCAGGAGCCCCGCTCCGCCGCGGAGGTCTCCGAGGCGCTCGGCAAGGCGCACCCCGAGCGGGAGATCCAGACCAAGGTCATTCGCACCACGCTGGAGAACCTCGTGGCCAGGAACAACGCCCAGCGCACCAAGCAGGGCACGTCCGTCTTCTACACGGTTCCCACTGCTTCCGTGGAGCCGACGCCGGCACCCGCTGCCGCTGTCGAGGAGGAGACCGCGCCTGACGCCGCAAAGTAGGCCATGGCCCCGGCGCCGCCGTTCCGACCGTGCCGCCGGGGCGTCGATGGACGTCTCAGGCTGCTTCAGGGCCGGCCGGTTCCGGCGGACGGCGGCGGATGCCCGCGGGTGTCCGGTAGAGAACGGCACGGCACCGGCTCCGGCGGTAATGTGCCGGCGGCGGCCCGCTCCCCCAGAGACCGCCACCGGCTGCTTTTGTGCGGACCTATCCGCCGTACGCGCTAACGCACATCGGGTATTCGAGGAACTCGGTCTCCCGCGGTGTACCCCCACCCGTCGACCTTAGCGGCCGCCGCCGTGGAGAAATGATTCCGCCGCCCTATTTCATATAGGCCGACTAACGGCTCTCGCACACGGTCCGGCGCGGGCGCGGCGGGCCAGAACTGCAGGAGATGGCAGTCCAGTTGGGGCTCGTCCTTCAGCCGGGTGTCCTCGTCGTGGGCCGCGTCCATGCCCTTGGCGCAGTGCCGCACCCGGTGGTCGGTCTCTTCCAGGTCCAGCTCCGGCGGGGCCTCGTCGTGTATTTCCACGGTGAATCCGACGTGGCCCGTGTGCAGCCCGGTCGTCAGCCACAGGTCGAGGTCCGTTCGCCGCCAGCGTGCCTCGCACCCCGCCGGTGAGATGGACACATGACTTCTCAATCACCCCTGAACGGAAAGAAGGCACTGGTCACCGGCGGCAGCCGCGGCATCGGTGCGGCGACGGCACGGCGCCTTGCACAGGCGGGCGCGGACGTGGCCGTGACCTATGTCCACGGCAAGGAAGCGGCGGAGGAGGTGGTACGGGACATCGAGGCGCTGGGACGGCGGGCGGTGGCCCTGCGGGCGGACGCCGAGGACGCCGAGGAGACGACGGAGGCGGTGCGCCGTGCGGCGCAGACACTGGGGAGACTGGACGTGCTGGTGAACAACGCGGCCCTCGGGCTGATGCGACCGCTGGAGGAGCTGTCGCTCGCCGACGTGGACCGGCTCATCGCCGTGAACATCCGCGGGGTGTTCCTCGCCTCCCAGGCCGCTGCGGCGCTCATGACGTCCGGCGGACGGATCATCACGGTCGGCAGTTGTGTCACCCGGCACGTCCCGGGGCCCGGGGCCACGTTGTACACAATGAGCAAGGCGGCCGTCACAGGGCTGTCGAACGCGCTGGCCCGGGAACTGGGCGGGCGCGGGATCACTGCGAACGTCGTCCACCCGGGCCCGATCGACACCGATATGAACCCCGCTGACGGGCCCTCCGCGTCCGGCCAGGCGGCCATGACATCGCTGGGCCGCTACGGTACGGCCGAGGAGGTGGCGTCCGCGGTCGCCTATCTCGCGGGGCCGGAAGCGGTGTACCTGACGGGTGCGGAGCTGTCGGTCGACGGCGGCTACGCGGCATGAACGGGAGGGGCGCACCGCGGCCCCGGCCCGGCGCGCCCCGGTCCGGCGCGCCCCGTCCGGGAGGCGCGCGTTCTTCGCCACCCTGGAGAGCCGCAACCGGATGACGCACTTGCTTAAAGCGCACTTGAACCTTCTAGCGTGATCCACATGACGGTGATCGACAGCACCCCTGTGAACTCCCCGCGCGGGGACGCCTGCTCCGCCACCCGGTCCGAGCGGCCTGCGCCCGACGGCCAGGGCCGATACACGATCAGCGAGGTCGCGGCGTTCACGGGGCTCCGCGCGCACACGCTGCGCTGGTACGAGCAGATCGGGCTGATGCGGCAGGTGGAGCGTTCGCACGCCGGACAGCGCCGCTTCGACGACCAGGACCTGGAGTGGCTCTCCTGCGTGACCAAGCTGCGGCTGACCGGGATGCCGGTCGCCGACATGGTGCGCTTCGCGGAGCTGGTCCGGCAGGGCACGGAGACCTACGGGGAACAGCGGCGGATGCTGGAGCGCACCCGCGGCGAGGTCCTCGCGCGGATCGCCGAGCTGCACGACACCCTCACCTACATCGACGCCAAGATCGATTCGTACGCGGACGCCCAGCGGGCGTCGGAAGGGGCCTGAGCGCCATCATGGGCAACACCATCGAGCAGATCCGCAAGGTCGAACTGGGCACCGGCGGCCCCCTCGTCGGCGTCCAGGGTTTCGGCGCCATGGGCATCAGCGCCGCCTACGGCCAGACCGACGACACGGCCGCCCGCGACACCCTGGAGGCGGCCGTCGAGGCGGGCGTCACCCTCATCGACACCGCCGACATGTACGGCATCGGCGCCAACGAGGAGTTCCTCGCGCCGTTCGTCGCCGCGCACCGAGACACCCTCACCGTGGCCACCAAGTTCGGCATCGAATACCGCACCGACGACCCCTCCTACCGGGCCATCCGCAACGATCCCGCCTACATCAGGAAGGCCGCCGAGGCGAGCCTGCGCCGGCTGGGTGTCGAGGTCATCGACCTGTACTACATGCACCGCCGGGACCCTGCCGTCCCGCTCGCCGAGTCGGTCGGCGCCATGGCCGAACTCGTACAGGAGGGCAAGGTCAGGCACCTCGGTCTGAGCGAGGTCACCGGTGCCGAGCTGCGCGAGGCGCACGCCGTGCACCCGATCACCGCCGTACAGACGGAGTGGTCGCTGTTCAGCCGGGACGTCGAGCGCAGCGTGGTGGGCGCGGCCGCCGAGCTGGGAATCGCCTTCGTGCCGTACTCGCCGCTCGGCCGGGGCTTTTTGACCGGTGCCTTCTCGGACGCGGGCAAGGAGCTGTCCGGCGGTGACTTCCGGCAGCTGATGCCGCGGTTCAGCGGCGACAACGCGAAGGCGAACGCGGCGCTCCTCGCGCCCGTGCACGAGATCGCGGCCGGCCATGGGGCGACCACCGCGCAGATCGCCCTGGCGTGGGTGCAGCAGCGGGCGCAGGTGCACGGTCTCACCGTGGTGCCGATCCCTGGGACCCGCAAGCGCAGCCGGCTGCTCGAGAACGCCGGGGCCACCCGGATCACGCTGAGCGCGCAGGAGCTGGCGCTGCTGGAGCCGATCGCGGGCCGCGTGGCGGGCGAGCGCTACGCGGACATGTCGCTCACGTCGGCGGCCCGGGAGTCCTAGGGCCTGGCGCGTCCCCATCGGATCCGGTCGCCGCCGCGAGGACCCGGACGTCCCACGGGTCGAGTTCGACCGTGGTTCCGGCCGGCAGGTCCGCGCCGTCGAGTACGTCGGTCAGGTGCGCCGGCGCCTCTGCTCCGGCGGAGTCCCAGCTCCAGTTGTGGACGACATGGACCCGCCGGCCGTCGGAGGACCGTGGTGGCCGTGACGGACGGCGGCAGGTGCTGCCAGCCGCTGCGTGGTTCGGGCGTCAGCCAGTGGGCCAGGGCCCGGGCGAGGTCGCGGCCGGGCACCGTGCCGTCCGTCCCGAGGCCAGCGCCCGAGCCGCGCCGTTCGGCCGGAAGCCGAGTTGCCCGGCCGCCTCGAGGACACGGCGGCGCACGTCGGCGGAGACGTACCGCTCGCCGTTGAAGACCCGGGACACCGTCTTCAGCCGGTCCCGGCTCCCAGGTGGCGCAAGGCGGCCGTCGCGGCTCCGGCTCCGCACAGGCCGTGGGCGCCCGGGCCCGGAGGGGTGGCCGCCGAGCACAGGAACACACCGGGCACGCCGGTCGCGTACGGGTCGAGGGCCGGGCGGGGGCCGAGGAGAAGCTGCGGGGTCGTCTTCGCTCCGGTGATGATGTCGCCGCCCGCGAAGTTGGGGTTGCCGGCGGCGAACCGGGCGGGCGGGGTGGCTTGTTGGGCCACGATCCGGTCGCGGACACCGGGGGCGAACCGCTCCAGCCGGCGCAGTATCGCTTCGCTCGCGTCCGCGTCGTAGCCGTACGGGACATGGGCGTAGGTGTACACGGGGTGGACGTCGCCGGCGGAGCGGGAGGGGTCGGCCAGGTACTGCTGGCCGACCAGTACGAAGGGTTGCTCGGGCATGCGTCCGGCCACCACGTCACGCTCCGCCCGCGCCACCTCGGCGAGCGGGCCGCCGAGGTGCACGGTCGCGGCCCGGCGCGCGTGTTCGTTGGTCCAGGGCACGCCCTGCTCGACGGCCAGATCGAGCTTGAAGACGCCGGGGGCACGACGGAAGCGCCGGTAGGCGGCGCGCACCCGGGGCGGCAGCCGGTCGCCGTAGAGGGCCAGGACCTGGCCGGGGTCGAGGTCGAGGAGGGTGACGTCGGCGGGCGGCAGCTGCCGGCGGTCGGTGACGCGGACGCCGGTGTGGACGGTGCCCCCGTGCCCGCGCAGCACGCTCTCCATGCTGCGCGCGATGGACCGTGAACCGCCCTCGGCCACGGCCCAGCCGGCCGCATGGCCCGCGGTGAGGATGCCGAGTCCGATGGCCGAGGTGAACGGACGCGACAGCGGGCGCAGGGCGTGTGCCGCGACTCCGGCCCACAGGGCCCGCGCCTGCGGGGTGCGGAAGAAGCGGGCGAGGACGGTCGCGGGCAGCGTGGTCGGCGGGCCGAAGCGGGCGAGCAGCAGCGGGTGGGCGGGGATGCGCAGGAGCGGGCCCAGCGCATCGTGTACCAAGGCGTCCCAGTGCCGTACCGGAGCGGCGAGAAGGGCCCGGTATCGGCCGCCGTCGGGTCCGAGCAGGCGTGCGGTGTCCTCGACGGAGCGCAGCAGTACCCCGGCGCTGCCGTCGTACAGCGGGTGGACGCAGTCGATGTCCGCCAACCGCCAGCGCAGGCCGTGCTGTTCGAGTCCGAGTGCGCGCAGCGCCGGGGAGGTGACGGCCGTGGGGTGGACGGCCGAGCAGTGGTCGTGGAGCAGGCCGGGCAGGAGGGCCTCGGAGCTGCGGGTGCCGCCGCCGGTCTCGTCCGCGGCTTCCAGGACGGTCACTTCGAGCCCCGCCCTGGCGAGGAGGGCCGCGGCGGCGAGCCCGTTGGGCCCGGCGCCGACGACGACCGCGGATGTCATGCCGTCCCCCCGGGCTCCGGCCCTTCCTCGGCCGGGTTCAGGACTGGGGCCGCTTCCCGTGGTTGGCGGCGTGGTTGCGCCGCGACTTCTTCTTCCTGCGCCGCTTCGAGGACATGGCAGCCTCCTGACGAGAGCGATGGGACATACCCTACGGAAAATATCGTCCTGCCACTGTCTCCCGCATCTTGGATCATTCACCGCGGTCGCTGGTCTTCCTCACCGAGCAGTGCAGCGAATCGTCCACCACGTCCGCGACGATCGTGTCCCCGGGCTCGGCCTCGCCGCTCAGCAGCAGGGTCGCGATGCGGTTGTCGAGTTCCGCCTGGATGGTGCGGCGCAGCGGACGGGCGCCGAACTCCGGCTGGTGGCCGTGTGCGATGAGCAGCTTCTTCGCGGACTCGGTGACCTCGAGCTTCATGCCCTGCGCATGCACCCGGCGCTTGCTGTGGTCCAGCAGATGGTCCACGATCCGGCTCAGGTCGTCCTCGGTCAGGCCGTGGAAGATGATGATGTCGTCGATGCGGTTGAGGAACTCCGGCAGGAACCTCGTCCGCAGGTCGTCCATCAACTCGTCCTTCAGCTCAGACACATCGCCCTTGTGGTCGAGGATGCGGTGGGCGCCGATGTTGGACGTCATGATGACGACACAGTGCCGGAAGTCGACGGTACGGCCCTGCCCGTCGGTCAGCCGTCCGTCGTCCAGGATCTGCAGCAGGGTGTTGAACACATCGGGGTGGGCCTTTTCCACCTCGTCGAACAGCACCACGCTGTACGGCCGGCGGCGCACCTTCTCGGTCAGCTGGCCCGCCTCCTCGTAGCCGACGTATCCGGGAGGGGCGCCGACGAGCCGGGCGACGGTGTGCTTCTCCTGGTACTCGCTCATGTCGAAGCGGATCATGCGGTCCTCTTCGCCGAAGAGCAGGGCGGCGAGGGTCTTGGCGAGTTCGGTCTTGCCGACTCCGGTGGGCCCGAGGAAGAGGAACGATCCCACGGGCCGGTTCGGGTCGCCCATGCCCGCGCGGTTGCGGCGCACGGCCTGGGAGACGGCGGTGACCGCCTCGTCCTGGCCCACGATCCGGGCGTGCATCTCCTCCTCGAGCCTGAGGAGCTTCTCCTTCTCGCCGGCGGTGAGCTGGGCGACCGGGATGCCGGTGCGACGGGAGACGACGTCGGCGATGTCGGCGGCCGTGACGGACACGACGCCCTCGCGGCGCTCCTCGATCCCGGCCAGTTCGCCCTCCGCCTCGGAGATCTCCCGTTTCAGCTCGGCGGCCTTCTCGAAGTCCTCGGCGGATACCGCCTGTTCGAGTTCCCGGCGCAGCTTGGCGATACGGTCCTCGCGGCTGACGACCTCGGTGGAGCGGCCCGCGCTGCGCAGCCGCACCCGGGCGCCGGCCTGGTCCATCACGTCGATGGCCTTGTCGGGCAGGAAACGGTCGGTGATGTAGCGGTCGGACATCTCGGCGGCGGCCACCAACGCCGCGTCGTCGAAGCGGACTTGGTGGTGGGCCTCGTAGGAGTCGCGCAGGCCCTCGAGGATCTGCACGGTCTCCTCGACGGTGGGCTCCGGGATCATCACCGGCTGGAAGCGGCGCTCCAACGCGGCGTCCTTCTCGACGTACTTGCGGTACTCGTCCACGGTCGTGGCGCCCACGACGCGCAGTTCGCCGCGCGCGAGTGCGGGCTTGAGCATGTTGCCCGCGTCCATGGAGCCCTCGCCCGTGGCTCCGGCGCCGACGACGGTGTGCAACTCGTCGATGAACAGGATGATCCGGCCCTTGGCGGCCTGCACGTCCTCGATGACCTTCTTCAGCCGCTCCTCGAACTGGCCCCGGTACTGCGCGCCCGCCACCAGGCCCGACAGGTCGAGGGAGACGACCCTCTTGTCCTTGAGGGTGTCCGGGACCTCGCCCGCCACGATGCGCTGCGCCAGCCCCTCCACGATGGCGGTCTTGCCGACGCCCGGCTCACCGATGAGGACCGGGTTGTTCTTGGAGCGCCGGGAGAGGATCTCGACGGTCTGCTCGATCTCCTCGGCGCGCCCCACCACCGGGTCGAGCCTGCCCGCCTTGGCCTCTTCGGTCAGATCGCGGCCGAACTCGTCCAGGGTGGTGGCCGGCTGCTTGCGCTCGGCGGGCAGTGCGTCACTGCGGGCGGCCTGTTCGGCCAGGCCCGACAGTTTCTGCGTGTCCGTGCCCTCGGCGCGCAACAGCTTGGCGGCACCGGTGTCGCTGTCGCCGAGCAGGGCGCTGAGAATGTGCTCCGGGCCGATGTACGACACACCGGCCGCCTGCGACCGTGCGTAGGCGGCGCCGAGCGTGCGCTTGGCCGCGGGGGTCAGGCCGGGTTGTGCGGACGGCTCGCCGGACTCGCGCGGGAGGATCCGGGCGATCTCGGCACCCAGCGCGTCGGGGTCGACGCCCACCTGGGAGAGCAGCCGCCGGGACGGGTCGACCTTGGTGGCCGCCCAGAGCAGGTGCTCGGTGTCGAGGTCGGAGGTGCCGTCCTCGACGGCCCGCTGCGCGGCGAGATTGAGCAGTTCCTGTGACGACTCGGTCAGCAGCCGTCCGATGGGCACACGCTGCACCGCGGGCGGCGAGGACGCCGGTGACATCCCGAAGAACCGGTTGAACAACTCACTGAACGGATCCGACGACCCGAAGGGTGCACCGAACGACATCGACATGACAGCTCCTGGGCGCGCGAGGCCGGTGATCCGCAGGGGCGGCGATCCGGGGGCCAGTCATCGCCGAACCCCGGTAATCACTGAACCCCGCTGTGCACCGCACCGCAAACGGAGGACAGGTCCGGGGCGCTCACGGCCCGGTCCCCGCCGCCGCCCGCCGCCCGCCGCTGGGTGCCGCTCGGAGCGGCGGGGAGGTCGTCCAGGAAGCCGATGGCCGGCACGTGGCAGAGCCGGCGGAAATTGGCGTTCCGGCAGGCCGTCGGGTACACCCGTGCCCTGCTCTTTCGTCAGCTCGAATACCTCGTCGCGCTCTCCCGGGAGCGGCATTTCGCCCATGCCGCCCAGGCCTGCCACGTCTCCCAGCCCGCTCTGTCGGAGGCGCTGCGCAAGCTGGAGGAGGAACTCGACGTGCCGCTGGTGCGGCGCGGCCGCAAGTACGAGGGCCTCACCCCGGAGGGAGAGCGCATCGTGGTGTGGGCGCGGCGCATCCTGGCCGACCGCGATGCCCTCAAGGACGAGGTCGACGTCCTGCGCAGCGGGTTGAGCGGCAGGATCCGGACCGGTTCGGTGCCGACCGCCTCGGGCGCCGTCGCCCAGCTGACCGGCCCGTTCTGCGCGGCGCACCCGCTGGTCACGGTGGAGGTCATGGCGGACATGCAGTCCGTGGACATCCTGCGGCAGCTGCAGAACTTCGAGCTGGACGCGGCGGTGACGTATCTGCGCGAGGATCTGCCGGAGCACTTCCACTCGGTTCCGCTGTACGAGGAGCGGTACGTGCTGCTGATCACGGCCGCCGACAGTCTGGCCCGGCGTACGACGGCCACGTGGGCGCAGGCGGCGCAGTTGCCGTTGTGCATGCTGACCCGGGCGATGCAGGGGCGGCGGGTGCTGGACGAGCTGTTCGCCCGGGCGGGGGCGCAGCCCTCGCCCCGGCTCGAGACCGATTCCGTGGCGGCACTGTTCGCCCATGTCAGGACGGGCCCATGGGCGAGCATCGTGCCGCAAGCCTGGCTGCATGTGTTCGGTGTGCCGCCCGGGATGCGCGCGGTCCCGCTGGTCGAGCCCGCCGCCGCGGTGCCGGTGGGCCTGGTGATCGCCGCCAGGGAGCCGGAGTCGGTCATGGCCCGGGCCCTGACGGACCTGGCCCGTAGCACCGACGTTGCCACGGCCCTGGACCGCATCCCCAGCGATCCGGGCCGCTGACCTGCCAGACCCCGGTCAGGACGGTGAGTCCACCGGCTGGACCGCGAGGCGTTCGGCGCCGGTGTAGACGTTCATCGACGTGCCGCGCAGGAAGCCGACCAGGGTCAGCCCGCTCTCGGCGGCCAGGTCCACGGCGAGCGAGGAGGGCGCCGAGACCGCCGCGAGCAGCGGGATCCCGGCCAGCACCGCCCGTCTGCTCCAGGGAGTAGGCCAGCGCGTGGGTCACCGCCGGCACGCCGGTGGCCCAGCGCTTGGGCGGGGTCACCGACAGATCGTCTGCGGGGTCCTCGATACCGCTCATGATCCGGCAGCATCCGCCCCTTTCCCGGGGGAAGTCAAAGAGGTCTCTTCAATGAGCTGATAAGCGCCGGTTATCAGAAAGGCGGCGCTTATCGGCAGACAAACAGCCCCTCTTTGACTTCGCCGGACGGCTGGCCGACGATGACCGGCATGACCGCTTCCCGGACGGACACGGCCGACGGCCCGGCACCGCAGGGGCCGGATGCCCGGCCGGGCCTGATGCGGCCCGCCCGGGACTGGGAGCGGGCCCGCTCGATCGCCCGGTCGTGCGCCGGCCGCTGCCGCCCGCCCCGCACGCTCGCCGACGCGCTCGGCCACGCGCTGGCCGAACCGCTCGTCGCGCTCACCGATCTGCCGCCGTTCGACACCGCCGCGATGGACGGCTGGGCCGTGGCCGGAGCGGGGCCGTGGCGGCTCGGCGGCGCGGGCGTCCTCGCGGGCGGGGAGGCCGGGCCGCTCGGCCGGGACGCCGCCGTCCCCATCGCCACCGGCGCCCCGGTACCGCCGGGCGCCACCGCCGTACTGCGCCGCGAGCACGGCGAGGCGGACCCCGGGCGGGACATGCTGTACGAGCGCTCGCCGGGGCCGGTGTGCGCGGGGCAGGACATCAGGCCGCGCGGCCAGGAGTGCCGCTCCGGTGAGCCGCTGCTGCCCTCCGGCACCACGGTGACCGAACGTGTGCTGGGCCTCGCGGCGGCGGCCGGGTACGACCGGCTGACCGTGCATCGCCGGCCGAGCGTGGAACTGCTCGTCCTCGGCGACGAGTTGCTCGAGCAGGGCGTGCCGCGCGGCGGCCGGGTGCGGGACGCGCTCGGCCCGCTGCTGCCGCCCTGGCTGCGGGCCCGCGGCGCCGAGCTGATCGGCCACCGCCGGGTCGCGGACGACCCCGGCCCGCTCCGGGAGGCCGTGCGCCGCTCGCCCGCCGACATCGTGGTCACCACCGGGAGCACGGCCGCGGGCCCGGTGGACTTCCTGCACGACACGCTGCGGGCGGTGGGTGCCCGGCTGCTGGTCGACTCGGTGGCCGTACGGCCCGGCCATCCCATGCTGCTCGCCGAACTGCCGGCCACCACCGACGGCCGGGCGCGCCGGCTGGTCGGGCTGCCCGGCAATCCGCTGGCCGCGGTCGCCGGCATGGTCACGCTGGCCGAGCCGTTGCTGCGCCGCCTCGGCGGCCACCGGGACACCGGCCCGCTCCGGCCGACGGCCGCCGCCGCGCTGCCGGGCCATCCGCGGGACACCCGGCTGCTTCCGGTGTTCCTGGCGGGCCGGGAAGCGACGCCGCTGCCGTTCGACGGCCCGGCGATGCTGCGCGGCCTGGCCCTGGCGGACGGCCTCGCGGTGGTCCCCCCGGGCGGTGTGCCGGCCGGCGCCACCGTCGAGGTGGTGGAACTGCCCGGCAGGTAGGCGCCGGACCATCGGCGCGGTGCCGACGACGCAGACGGTCGGCGCGAACGACCACAGCGGCCGTGGCGGACGACGAAGACGGAGGCGGGCCGCACCCGTACGGCGGTTCGGTTGCGTCGGCGCTAGCGTGAGGGCATGCACCACGAGGTGACGGATGCCGACACCGCGACGGTGATGGGCAGCGGTGACGTGCCCGTTCTGGCCACGCCCCGGCTGATCGCGTGGCTGGAGGCGGCCACCGTGCGGGCCGCCGCCCCGTTCACCGGGGCGGGCGAGACCACCGTGGGGACCGAGGTCCGGGTCCGGCATCTGCGGGCCACGCGGGTGGGCCGCCGGGTGGAGGTGAGCGCCGAACCGGTGCCCGCCGCCGCGCCCCGGCGGCTGACCTTCGTGGTGCGGGCCGTGGACGGCTCGGGACGGCTCGTCGCGACGGGCGAGATCGACCGTGCCGTCGTCGACCGGCAGCGCTTCCTGGCGCGCACGCCCGACCCGGCGGCGGAGCGCTGACCCGCGGGTGCGGCGCCCGTCACAGGGGGGTGTGCCCCTCGAGGTAGGTACGGACGACGGCCGGGAGGTCGGCGTCGGCGGTCTCGGCGAGCGGAGCCCAGCGCAGTCGTTCCGGCGTGAGGCTCGCCCCGTCGGACGGGGACTCGCTCAGCAGCTGGCACACCACCGCCGCCGCCCCGCCGTCCGGGGTCAGGTTCTCGGTGCCGTCCACGAGGTAGCCGGTGAGTTCGTAGACGACGCGCGCCGCGGTGGCCTCTGCCGACTCGGCCGGTTCCGCAGTGCCCGACGGCAGTCTCCACCCGTCGTCCTGCCGCGCCAGCAGCAGCCGTCCGTCGTACAGGACGACGGCCCGCACCACGCCTTCGGCGGGCTCCAGCGTCATGGCCGACCAACCCCTCCCCCGGCGCGCTCGGCCAGGTTCTCCTTCCCTACCCGCCACCGGGCGTTCATGCACCGATGCCGTGCCGATTCCCGGTCGGAGCCGGTCCCACCGGGCGCCCGGGAGCCGTGGTCAGTACAGCACCGGCAGGTCCGCGGGCCGTACCCGCACCGTCACCGGCAAGGTGGCGTCGACCTCGCCGTCAGCGCCGTAGGGGACGGGCCGGGCCGCCTCGATGCGCAGTTCCCTGCCCCGCAGGACGCGCACCTCGGGGCGGTGGACGTGGCCGCCGGTCTTCAGTTCGTTCATGAGGGTGAAGAACAGCCGGCGCGGTGCCTCGCGGATCATCACGATGTCCAGCAGTCCGTCGTCGACCCGTGCGTCGGGGGCGATCAGCCTGCCGGAGCCGTAGTAGGGGGAGTTGGCCGCGACGACGGTGTAGCCGCGGTGGGTGTGCTCCTCGCCGTCGACGGTGACGCGGTAGTCGGCCGCGCGCCAGCTGGTGACGGCGCGCAGGCCGCCCGCGTAGTAGGAGACGGAGCCGCGCAGCAGCCGGGCGTTGTTGGCGTGCCGGTTGGCCACGGCGTCCACTCCGGCGTACACGCTGCCGAGGACCACGGTGCGGGCGTGGACGGCCGACTCCACCTCGATGGTGTCGACCGGCCGTGGCTCGGCGTGCAGCAGGATGCCGGCGAGTGCTGCGGGGTCGGCGGGCAGGTTCAGGGCGCGGGCGAAGTCGTTGCCTCGTCCGGCAGGGACCAGGCCGAGGACGGTGCCGGTACCGCTCAGCGCGCCGCCGATGCCGCCGGCGATGCCGTCGCCGCCGACGGCCAGGACGATCCGGCCGCGCTCGCCGGCGCGTTTGGCGATGTCCTGGGCGTGGGCGAGGCTGTGGCTGTACTCCGTCTCCAGCCCGGCCCCGGCCTCGCGCAGCAGCCGGGCCAGGTGCAGCAGGCTCGCCGCCCCGGTGGAGCCGCCCGCGGTGGGGTTGACGACGGCGGTGAACTGTCGCATCGGTGTGCCTCCGAAGCAGGCGGGTCGGGCGGGGTCAGTCGGTGGGCAGCAGGACGCCGGGGTTGAGCAGGCCCTCGGGGTCGAGACGGCGCTTGACGGCGCGCAGGGCCGAGATGCCGAGCCGTCCGGCCTCACGGACGTACCAGTCGCGGTGGTCGGTGCCGACCCCGTGGTGGTGCGAGATGGTACCGCCGGCGGCGAGCACGGCCTCGTTGGCCGCGTGCTTGGCGGGCTCCCAGTGGACCACCGGGTCCTCGCCCTGAGCGCTGACGACCGTGAAGTAGAGCGAGGCACCGTTCTCGTAGACGTGCGAGATGTGGCACATCACCAGGGGTGGGGTGCCTGCGCCGGTGAGGGTGTCGGTGAGCGCGGTGCGCACGGCGGCGTAGAGATCGGGGATGCGGGACCAGAAGGCCGCGGTCTCCAGGGTCTCCGCGAAGGCGCCGACGTCGAGCAGCGCGTCGCGCAGGTACGGCGCCGAGAAGCGGCCGTGGGCCCAGCGCTCGCCCGGCTCCGCGCCGACGAGGGTGCCGCCGCAGGCGGTGAGGACGGCCGCCGCCTGCTGCCGGCGCTGTGCGGTGTCCTCGGCCGTGCCCTCGTAGCCGGTGATGGCGAGACAGCCGGCCGCGCTCCGGCTCAAGTCACCGCCGATGGACTCGGGTTGGGCCAGACCGATGAGGGTCTCGGTCTCGTCGGACAGCCGCAGCACGGTCGGCCGGGGGCCGTCCTGGGCGAGGCGGCGCAGGGCGGCGGCACCCTCCTCGAACGAGGCGAACCGCCAGCCCTCGTAGACGCGCACCTCGGGCAGGGGGCGGATGCGTACGGTGACGGAGGTGATGACGCCGAAGGCGCCCTCGGAGCCGAGGATCAGCTGGCGCAGATCGGGTCCGGCGGCGGAACGCGGGGCACGGCCGGTCTCGATCGTGCCCTCGGGGGTGGCGAGGGTCAGGCCGAGGACCATCTCGTCGAAGCGGCCGTAGCCGGCGGAGGCCTGGCCGCTGGAGCGGGCCGCGGCGAAGCCGCCGATGGTGGCCCACTCGAAGGACTGCGGGAAGTGTCCGAGGGTGAAGCCGTGCTCGGCGAGCAGGGCCTCGGCCTCGGGAGCGCGCAGGCCGGGCTGGAGGACGGCGGTGCGCGAGACGGGGTCGAGGCCGAGCAGGCCGTTCATCCGGCGCAGGTCCAGGGCGATGAACGCGCTGCGCTGCGGGGCGAGTCCGCCGACGACCGAGGTGCCGCCGCCGAACGGGACGACGGCGAGGCCGTGTGCGGCGCAGGCGCGCAGGACGGCGAGTACCTCGTCGTGGGAGCCGGGCAGTACGACGGCCTGCGGGACGTCCGTGACGTCTGCGGCGCGGATGCGCAGCAGGTCGGGCGTGGACTTGCCGCGGGTGTGCCGGATGCGGCTCTCGCCGTCGGTGCGGACGTGCTCCGCGCCGCCGGCGGCCTCGGCGAGCGCCTCGAGCGCGGCCGGGGCGGCCGTGGTCGCGGGCGGGCGGATGTCCTCGAGGGCGAGGGCGGGGGTGGTACGGGGCTTGACGCCGAGCAGGTCGCGCAGCAGTCCGGTCACCGAGTCGGGCAGGGGTGCCGCCTTGGCCGGGTCGCCCCAGCCGTTCCACAGCATGTCCATTGAACGGTCGTCCTCACAGGTCGGTGTGCTCGGTTCGCGCGACGGCGCGGCGGCCGTTGCCCGGGAGGTCTTCTCCTGGCGGACCCCCGAGGCGTTACACTGTGACACATGACGCCTATTCGTCACAACGGTTCGGACAATGATCATGTGCTCGACGCGGTACGCGACTGCGTGCTGGCCGTCGGAGTCCGCCGCACCACCCTCGCCGACGTGGCCCGCCGCGCCGGCGTCTCCCGGATGACGCTGTACCGGCGCTGGCCGGACCTGCGGACCCTGGTGGGCGATCTGATGACCCGTGAGTGGATCGACGTGGCCACCCGGGCGATCCCCGACCCCGCCGACGGCGCGGACACCCGCACCCGGATCGTGGACGGACTGGTGGCGGGCGTCGAGGCGTTCCGGGCACACCCTCTCTTCCGCAAGATCGTCGACGTCGATCCCGAGCTGCTGCTGCCTTATGTGCTCGACCGGCGCGGGGCGAGCCAGGAGGCGCTGCTGGCGCTGCTGGCCGACGCCCTGCGCGAGGGCCACGCGGACGGCTCCGTGCGCGCCGGGCACGTCGAACGGCAGGCCCGCGCGCTGCTGTTGACCGTGCAGTCCTTCACCCTGTCCCTGCGCACGATGACCGACGAGGACGATCCGGAGCTGGACTCCGCCGCCTTCCTCGGCGAGCTGCGCACCCTCCTGGAGAGGATCCTC
The DNA here is from genome assembly GCF_001636945.3 of Streptomyces sp. FXJ1.172. Lineage (NCBI taxonomy): Bacteria > Bacillati > Actinomycetota > Actinomycetes > Kitasatosporales > Streptomycetaceae > Streptomyces > Streptomyces sp. FXJ1.172. Next base: position 1,215,304 of record NZ_CP119133.2, read on the forward strand.
ACGCCATGAGCCACACCAGGACCGGCGCCGGCTCGTCCCTCAGCGCCCGCCGGCGGACCCGGGAACTGACCGAGGCCACGGACGGCAGGGTGGTGGACGTCCTGGTCGTCGGGCTCGGCGCCACCGGAGCCGGAGCCGCGCTGGACGCGGCGGCCCGCGGGCTGGACGTCGTCGCCGTGGACGCCCACGACCTGGCCTTCGGAACCTCCCGCTGGAGTTCGAAGCTCATCCACGGCGGGCTGCGCTATCTGGCCTCGGCGCAGTTCGACGTCGCGCACGAGAGCGCGGTCGAGCGCGGGGTGCTGATGACGCGCACGGCCCCGCACCTGGTCGCCGCCCAGCCGTTCGTCCTGCCGCTGACCCCGCTGGTGTCCCGCTCCCAGGCCTCGCTGGCGTGGGCCGGTTTCCGCGCCGGGGACATGCTGCGGCTGGCCGCCCGGACCCCGCGGCAGGTGCTCCCCGCGCCGCGCCGGCTCTCGGCGACGGAGGCCCGGCACCTGGCACCCTCGGTCCGCCCGGCCGGGCTGCGCGGCGGACTGCTGTCCTGGGACGGCAAGGTGACCGACGACGCCCGGCTGGTCACCGCCCTGGCCCGGACGGCCGCCGCGCACGGTGCACGGGTGCTGACCCGGATCCGCGCGCTGGAGCTGACCGGCGCCGGTGCCCGGATCCGCGACGAACTCACCGGCGAGGAGGGCGAGATCAGGGCCCGCGCCGTCATCAACGCGAGCGGGGTGTGGGCGGGCGGCCTTGTCGAGGGCATCCGGATCCGGCCGTCCCGCGGCACCCATCTGGTCCTGCGCTCGGAGCGGCTCGGCGCCCTGCCGGCCGGCCTGCACATCCCGATCCCCGGCGAGACCAACCGCTTCGTCCTGGTCCTGCCCCAGGGCGACGGCCGGGTGTACGTCGGCCTCACCGACGAGCCGGTCGAGGGCGGGATCCCGGACGTCCCGGAGGTGCCCGAGACCGACATCGGCTTCCTGCTGGACGTCCTGGGCTCGGCCCTGGACACGCCGGTGACCCGCGACGAGGTCGTCGGCGCCTTCGCCGGGCTGCGCCCGCTGCTCGACACCTCGGGCGATGACGGCCGGGCCGGCGAGCCGGCGCGCACCTCCGACATCTCCCGCCGGCACGCGGTGCTGACCTCCCCCGACGGTGTCACGACGATCGTCGGCGGCAAGCTCACCACCTACCGGCGGATGGCCCAGGACGCCGTGGACGCCGCGACCGCCGCCCGGGGCCTGCCCGCCGCCCCCTCCCCCACCGCCGCGCTGCCGCTGGTCGGCGCCGCCGCACCGGCCCGGCTGGGCGCCCTTGCCGCACCGCCGCGTCTCGTCCGTCGCTATGGCACGGAGGCCGGGGCCGTGCACGCCCTCGCGGCCGAGGACCCCGCCCTGGCCGAGCCGGTGCTGCCGGGCCATCCGGTCACCCGGGCCGAACTGCTGTGGGCGGTCCGGCACGAGGGCGCCCTGGACGAGTCGGACCTGCTCGACCGCCGCACCCGCATCGGCCTGGTCCCGGAGGACCGCGCCGAGGCGCTCACCGCGGCACGGGAGGCGCTGACGCGGGAGGCGGCCGCACGCCCCTGAAGCACCGGTCGGAGAAGGGCAGTTGCGGGGGACGGCCTCACAGCAGGCGGCGGATGTCACCGCGGACGCGGTAGAAGCCGCCTGCCGCGGGGTGCAGGGCGTCCACGACGTAGCGGGCGCCCGGTTCCCGTATCGCGCGCGGGAACTGGACGTTCCAGGAGGTGTCGTAGCCCTCGGACACCACGTGCACCCGCATCCGGCCGCCCTGCTGGACACACTCGACGACGACCGCTCCGGTGGGCGCCTGGGCGACGGTGGCCACCGCGGCCACCGCCGTGGCGGGCGCGTAGGTCGGCAGGGCGGCGGCGAGCTTGACGTCCCGCGCCACCGGCACCGTGCCCTGCTGGGCCGCGGCGATGGCCGTCTCGCTCGCGTCGACACACACCAGCGAGCCGTCGGTGGTCACCAAGTACAGCCGCTCGTCGCTGTATTGCATCGACAGCGCCGAGCCGCCGCCCGTGCCGAGCTTCCACAGCCGAGTGCCGTCCTGGTCGAAGCAGTAGACGGACGAGGAGGCGTCCCCGGCGAAGACGAACCGTCCGCCCGGGGACGTGGCGCACGAGTACACCGCGCTGTCGCAGGCGTACGTCGCCTCGATCCGGCCCGTCGCCTTCGACAGCCGCTGGACCACGCGGTGCCCGGTGCCCGCGTAGACGGCGTCGTCCTCCTGCCAGCCGAAGAGCACGCTGCCCCTGGTGGTCGTGTGCCACAACTCGCCGCCGCCGTCCGGGGCGTAGGCGGTGACGCCCCTGTGGTGACCGTGGTACACGGCCCGGTCGTCGGCCCGCACCATCCAGGCGTGCTCGCCCTGGCTGCGGCGGGACCACTGGTGCTCGTCCTCGTGGTCGATGACGGTCAGCCGGCCGGCGCGGTCCGAGACGTTGAGCACGCCCTCGTGGATGTCCAGCCAGAAGATGTCGACGTCGGCGGCGATGTCGTACGCGGCGAACGGCAGCTTGGAGGACAGGTCGTAGACCTTCCCGTCGTCGCAGCCCGCGTAGATCCAGAAGTCGTCGGCGACCAGGCACTTGACGCCGTCCGGCAGGCTGAACCGGGCCAGGACCGCGCCCTCGTGGTCCAGGGTGTAGACGTCACCCGCCTGGTTGCCCACCCAGCAGCGCTCGTCGTCGACGTGGATGCCGAACGCGGCGGAGCCGGTGCGAAAGCGCCACAGCACCGGCGCCACCGCCCGCGCGGTCGACGGGGCCGAGCTGACCTGACGCCGGGTCACCGCGCGCGGGGCACGCTGTCCCTGGACCGCCGGGGCGTATCCCTTGCGGACCTTCTCCCCCACCTTCTTCGCGGCGGCCGCCTTCGCCTTCTCGGCGGTCGGGAAGGTCGTGGTCTGGGTCTGTCCGGCCGCGCCGATCCTGCCGTAGCGCACCGTCACCACGAGGCCGTCGACGCTCACTTCGTAGAACTTGTGGGCACCGCCGCCCTCCTGCGACAGCTCCAGGTACGTCGTCGACACCGCGGACGCCGTGGACATGGCAGACCCCTCCCCAGGACGGACCCGCGGCCGTTCCGGCAGGCCCTCTCACTGATCACACCGTAAGGGCGACCACTGACAACGGCCCGGGCATGCCCGCCCCGCCGCTGCCGTGCCCGAGTCCGGCCGCAGGGCTCGCCGGCGTTACCCCTCGCCGCCGCCGTCCGGCGTCAACGCGCCCATTCCGCCCAGCAGTTGACACAGACAGTCGATCGCGAGGGCGGCCGGGGAGCCCTCGCCCGTGACGCCGGCCTCCGTGTCGGCCCAGGTCTCCAGCGCGATCCGGATCGCATCCGTGGCCGCCGCCGCGACCAGGCGCACCTGCACCGGCTCCAGGCGCCCGCCCGCGAGCCGGGCGACGACCGGCACGAGGCGTTCCTCGGACTCCTGGTTCACGCGGTACCACACCGCCCGCAGCGCGGGGTCGTCGGCGGCGGCCCGCAGCAGGCCCCGGGTCCGCAGCAGCGCCTGGACGGCGTTCTCGTCCGGTGCCGCGAGCGACTGCTCCACCGCCGCCTGGAGCGCCCGGGCCAGCCCGGTGCCGGGCTCGGCCGCCTCCAGGAGCGCCCGCCACCGGTCGGCTCCGGCGGCGAGCAGCGGGCTCACCGCGTCCTGCTTCGAGCGGAAGTAGCGGTAGAAGGTCCGCAGCGCGACCCCCGCTCGCCGGGCGATCTCCTCGGCCGTCGTCGCGTGCGGGCCCTGCACGGCGAACAGCTCGGCCGCCGCGTGCGCGATCTCGAGCTGGGTGGCGGCCTTGCGGCGCGCGGTCAAGGAGGGCGGCGTGCCGCTCGCCCCGGACGGCTTGGTGCTCACCCCAGAAGGGTACGGCCCGGCACCCACCTGTGGCACTCAATGCCGTAATGGCAAAACGTGTCACTTAGGCGTACCGTGAAGTTCATGGGCACGCCGGCCGGCAAGAGACCCGGCGTCGCGAGAGCCCTGCCGCACACCGGCAGGGCGGGCAGGAGAAGGACATGAACCGCTACGAAGGCCGCCGCGCGCTGATCACCGGGGGCGGCTCGGGCATCGGCCAGGCCACCGTGCTGCGCCTCCTCGCCGAGGGCGGCACCGTCGTGGCCGCCGATGTGAGCGAGCGGGGCCTGAAGGACACGGTGGAGAAGGCGGGGGCGTACGCGGACCGTCTCATCACGCTCGTCGTGGACATCGCCGACGAGACCTCCGTACGCGAGGGCGTTGCCGCCGCGACGGCCGCCCTCGGCGGGCTTGACGTACTGGTCAACGCGGCCGGGATCCTGCGCTCCTCGCACACCCACGAGACGAGCCTCGCGGACTTCACCCGGATCCTGCAGGTCAACCTGGTCGGCACCTTCCTCGTCATCCGCGAGGCCATACCGGCGCTGCTGGAGGGCCGGGACGCGGCGGTCGTCAACTTCAGCTCCACCTCGGCCGTGTTCGCGCACCCCTACATGGCGGCGTACGCGGCGAGCAAGGGCGGGATCCAGGCCATGACCCACGCCCTCGCCGCCGAGTACGCGCGGCAGGGCATCCGCTTCACCGCCGTCCAGCCCGGCTCCATCTCCTCCGGCATGACCGACGGCAGCGGTGCCAGCGGGCAGAGCGCCGGGCCGGGGCTGCCCGCGGACGCCGACCTGACCCTGTTCGCCAAGCTCTCCCCGGCGCTGGGCCAGGGCTTCGCCGGCCCGGAGACGGTGGCCTCCGTCGTCGCCATGCTCGGCTGCGAGGACGGGAAGTTCATCACCGGCACCGAGGTCCGCATCGACGGCGGCACCCACTTCTGAGCACGGGCACCCGGGTCCGGCCACGCGAGGGCGACCGGCTCGCGGTGGTCCTCGCTCGGCACCTCCTCGGCCGCGTCCGGCAGGAGTAGGGCACTGTCCGGGCGGAGCAGGACACGGTCCGGGCGGAGCGGCCGGTCAGTCCGGCGCCGGTGAGCGGGTGTCGTACCCATCGGGCGGCCACGACCACACCGTGACCGGGTACGTCACGGCTCTCAGGCGCCGAGGAGCTGGACGAAGCGCTCGGTGTCGATGTTGCCGCCGGAGGCGATGACGCCGATGCGGGACGGGAGGGTGTCGACGCGGCCCGCGAGGAGTGCGGCCAGGCCGGTGGCGCCGCTGGGCTCGAGCACGATCTTCAGGCGCTCGAAGGCGAACCGCATGGCGGCGATGATCTCCGCGTCGCTGACGAGGGAGATCCCGTCGACCAGGCGCTGGTTGACGGGGAAGGTGATCGCGCCGGGCGTGGGCAGGGCCTGTCCGTCGGCGATGGTCCGGGGCACGGGCAGGGTGACGCGGGCGCCGCTCTCCAGGGACCGCTTGGTGTCGTCGCCCGCTTCGGGCTCCACGCCCACGATCCGGATACCGGGGTGCAGGGCCTTGGCGGCGGTGGCACTGCCCGCGATGAGTCCGCCGCCTCCTACGGGCACCACGAGGGCGTCCAACGGGCCGGTTTCTTCGAGGAGTTCGAGGGCGGCGGTGCCCTGGCCGGCGATGACAAGCGGATGGTCGTAGGGCGGGATGAGGGACAGGCCGCGCTCTTCGGCCAGCGCCTCGCCGAGTGCGGTGCGGTCCTGGGTGTAGCGGTCGTAGGTGACGATCTCGGCCCCGTACCCGGCGGTCGCCTCGCGTTTGGAACGCGGCGCGTCCTCGGGCATCAGGATGACGGCGCTGGTGCCGAGTTCGCGGGCGGCGAGGGCGGTGGCCTGGGCGTGGTTGCCGGAGGAGTAGGCGGCGACGCCCTTGGCCAATTGCTCCGGGGAGAGCTGGGCGACCGCGTTGTAGGCGCCGCGGAACTTGAAGGCGCCGACCCGCTGGAAGTTCTCGCACTTGACGAATACCTCGGCGCCGACGAGGGAGTTCAGCGTGTGCGAGGTGAGGACGGGGGTGCAGTGGGCGACGCCTTCGAGGCGTGCGGCGGCGGCACGGACGTCGTCGAACGTGACGGGCGAAGCGGCGGCCATGTCGAGATCCTCTCCCGGTGTCCCATGCAGTTGGACTGAATTTCCAACTCTGTACAGCGAGTCTAAAATGAGGGACGCCCGTCCGTCCAGGTCCCGGGCGGACGGGCGTCACAGGGCCGCCGGGCTCAGTGGCCGCTGATCCCACGGGGCGTGTACGGCTCCTCCAACTGCCGGACCTCTTCGTCGGTGAAGCGGAGGTCGAGCGCGGCGAGCGCGTCCTCGAGGTGCAGGGGCTTGGTGGCGCCGACGATGGGGGCGGTGACACCCGGCCGGGAGGCCACCCAGGCCAGGGCCACCTGGGCCCGCGGGACGCCACGGCGTTCGGCGATCGCCGCGACCGTGTCGACGATGCGCTTGTCGTCCGGCTGGTAGAGACTGCGCAGGACGGCGTCCGACTCGCTGCGGGCGCTGCCCGCGTCCCAGTCGCGGGTGAGCCGGCCGCGGGCGAGCGGGCTCCACGGGATCACACCGACGCCCTGGTCGGCGCAGAGCGGCAGCATCTCGCGCTCCTCCTCGCGGTAGAGGAGGTTGTAGTGGTTCTGCATGCTGACGAACTTCGTCCAGCCGTGCAGCTCCGCGGTGTGCTGGAGCTTGGCGAACTGCCAGGCGTACATCGAACTCGCCCCGATGTAGCGGGCCTTGCCCGCCCTGACGACGTCGTGCAGCGCCTCCATCGTCTCCTCGACCGGGGTGTGGGCGTCGAAGCGGTGGATCTGGTAGAGGTCCACGTAGTCGGTGCCGAGGCGGCGCAGGCTGTGGTCGATCTCGGTCATGATCGCCTTGCGGGACAGTCCAGAGCGGTTGGGCCGGTCGCTGCGCGCCGCGCCGTTCTCCACCGCGAAGTAGACCTTGGTGGCGATCACGACGTCCTCACGCCGGACCATCTCCCCGAGCGCCCTGCCGACGATCTCCTCGCTGGTACCGGCGGAGTAGCTGTTGGCGGTGTCGAAGAAGGTGATTCCCGCGTCCAGCGCCTGGCGGATCAGCGGGCGGGCGGCGTCCTCGGGCAGGGTCCACGGGTGCGGGCCCCGGTCGGGAACGCCGTAGCTCATACAGCCCAGCGCCAGCCGGGAGACTTCCAGGCCGCTCGTGCCGAGCTTGACGTACTCCATGGTTCAGTTCCCCTCGTCGGTGTGGTCCCGCCGGCGCACCCGGGCACGCGTCCGGGCACGGGGCGGGCCTGCTCCGTCAGCACGATCATGATCGTATCGAGGGTCGTACGGTGGCCGGTTCAGCGGATTGCCACGGGGGCGCCGGGCCGCCGCACCGCCGGGGGCGTTTCGCTAGTTGGCCAGCTCCGGATACAGCGCCGCCAGGTCTCCGGAGAGTCCCGCCTTCACGTTCCGGGTGACGTCGTCCGCCAGTACCTCGAACGCCCCGGTCTCGATGCCCTCGAGGGCGAGTGCGGCCACCTCGTGCGGCGTGGACTTGGGCGCGTCGATGGCCGCGGCCATGTCCGTGTCGATGTAGCCGACGTGCAGTCCGGTGACCCCGATTCCCCGTGAACGCAGTTCCAGCCGCAGGGAGTTGGTCTGCGACCACAATGCGGCCTTGGTGGCGCTGTAGGAGCCGGCGACGCCGAGCCAGGAGAGCACGGAGTGGACGTTGAGGAGGTGTCCGCCGCCGTTGCGCTCGATCACCGGGGCGAAGGCCCGGGTGACCAGCAGCGGGCCGTAGAAGTTGGCCTCGAACTCCCGCCGTACGACGTCGAGATCGGCGTCGAGGAAGGAGCGCGCGCCGAGCGAGACACCGGCGTTGTTGATCAGGACGGTGACGTCCTGCGCCCGCGCCGCCGCGGCCGCGACCGAGGCGGGGTCGGTGACTTCCAGGGCAAGCGCTTCGGCGTCCGGGTGGGACACGGTGCGCGGGTCCCGGGCGGTGGCGTACACCTTCGCGGCGCCGCGCGCGTACAGCTCCTCCACCAGCGCCTTGCCGAGGCCACGGCTGCCGCCGGTGACCAGTGCGACGGAGTCCTTGATCGAGGTCATGTTCGTCTCCGGGAGATCGAGAGCTGGAAACCGATCGGTTTTCATCGGGCTGCCCACACGGTAAACCGATCGGTTTCCAACTTCAAGCGACTCCTGAACCCGCGGCGCCACCCGCTCGCCCGCACGAGGTCTCCGGCGGCCGGTGGCCTGCGAGGACACGCCCCGCGGGCCCGGCCGACCCGTGCCGGGCGCCGGGCCCGTCACCCGGCCGGCCCGTCTCCGTTGGCCTCCGCGCGGCCGGCGACGGAGGGTCTGAAACAAGATCGGTGAGTCGATGCTTCGTCCGACCGGTCGGCGAGTCGTCCCTCCGTGTCCGTGACGAGGCGGGCCGACCCACCCGGGGGGCGGGGAACAGTGTCCATGCGCTCGGGTCGTTCCCCGCCCCGCCGCCCCACGCCGGACCATCGGGGCCCCGCCCGTCCCACGGCCGACTGAGCCGACGGGTGCCCGGGCCGTCGTACCGGCGCTGGCGCGCATGGCGGCATCAGCAGCCCTTCGGCAGGGCTCAGCACGGTGCCGGTGTGCTCCACGGCGGAGGCCGCCGGGCGCCGCGGCGCCGGAACCGCATCACCGGGTGCCCGCTGCGGGGGAACTGCCGTCATCGACGAGGAAGTTGATATGGGAAGCTTTGGCCAACCGTTTGCGGGACCGAGGCCGTGACGGTCGGGGAGAGGAGCCCAGCGTGACTCAGGACGGCGGCCAGGCCGTGCAGCACATCGACACCAGCAAGCCGCATCCGGCACGGATCTACGACTATCTCCTGGGCGGCAAGGACAACTACGAGGTGGACCAGCAGGCAGGTGACCAGCTCGCCGCCCTCGCGCCCGAGGTGTGGATCTCCGTACGGGCCAACCGCGCCTTTCTGCAGCGTGCGGTCCGCTACGTCATCGACAGCGGCGTCCGTCAGATCCTCGACATCGGCACCGGGCTGCCCACCTCGCCGAATGTGCACGAGGTCGCCCAAGCGCTGGCCCCGGACGTGCGCGTCGCCTACGTGGACAACGACCCCATCGTGAAGGCGCACGCCGACGCGCTGCTCAGCCGGGCCGGCACGACCAGCATCGTCCTCGCCGACCTGCGCGATCCGCAGTCCATCGTGGATCATCCCGAGGTCCGCCGGGTCATCGACTTCGGCCGGCCGGTCGCGCTGTTCCTCGTCGCCATCCTCCACTTCATCCGCGACGCGGACGAACCCGAGCGGATCATGGCCACCCTGCGCGACGCGCTTCCGGAAGGCAGCTTCCTGGTGCTCTCGCACGCCACGGGCGACTTCGCGGACGACCGCAGCGAGGCCGAGGCCGTCTACAAGAGTGCAACCGCCACCATGAACCTGCGCTCCCGCGACCGGGTCGAGCGGTTCTTCGACGGCTTCGAACTGGTCGAACCCGGCCTGACCCAGGTGCCGTTCTGGCGCCCTGACACCACCCCGCCGCCCGGCTCCGAGGAGATCGGCTTCTACGGTGCGGTGGCCCGCAAGACGTCATGAGTCCGGCGTAGGGCGAGCCCTTGCCCGGCATCGTCGCCCTCGGGATGCAGGTGCCGTGCTTCGTGCCCGCCGAGGTTCACCACGCGCCTTCAGCCGCACGCCGGCGGCAGCGCGCAGCTCACCGGCCGGACCGGTCGCACCGGCCGCGACCACGCTCTGTGCACGCCTGTCGACGCGGATTCCGGTCCCGCCTCGGCCGAGGAGGCGGGCCGCTACCGCCTGGCCCCCACCGTCGGCCGGGTCCGAGGGCCACACGTCCGGTCGGGACGGGAACCGCCCGCTTGGTGGGCGTCGTGCGATGGTGCGACGCTGGGTGGAGAGGTGTCCGACCAGGGGCTCCTGGAGGGCCGATGGGACGCGACGTCCCGGCGCTCGTCTTCACCCGCGAGGACCGCCGCCGGTACCGGATCAAGATGCACACGTGCCTCGACACGCTGGCGCAGATGCTGCGCGAGTCACGGTTCGAGTCCGAACGACCGCAGGTGGGCCTGGAGATAGAACTGAACCTGGTGGGCGAGGACGCCGAGCCCGCGATGCGCAACAGTGACGTGCTGGAGGCCATCTCCGACCCGGCCTGGTCCACCGAACTGGGGCGTTTCAACCTCGAGATCAACGTCCCGCCCCGGCGGTTGACGGCGGGCGGTCCCGACGCCTGGGAGGGCGAGATCCGCGCCGCGCTGAACCACGCCGACGAGCGGGCCCGGTCCACCGGCACCCGGCTGATCATGATCGGGATCCTGCCCACGCTGCGGCAGGAGCACATCGGCGAGGGCGCGCTGTCGGAGAACCCCCGCTACCACCTGCTCAACGACCAGATCTTCGCGGCCCGGGGCGAGGACCTGCGCATCGAGGTGGACGGCGTCGACCGGCTCCGGACCTACGCCGACACCATCACCCCGGAGGCCGCGTGCACCAGCACCCAGTTCCATCTCCAGGTCTCCCCGGAGGAGTTCGCCGCCTACTGGAACGCGGCCCAGGCGATCGCCGGCGTCCAGGTGGCCCTGGCCGCGAACTCACCCTTCCTGTTCGGCAAGGAGCTGTGGCACGAGACCCGTATCCCGCTGTTCGAGCAGGCCACCGACACCCGCCCGGAGGAGATCAAGGTGCAGGGCGTACGGCCCCGGGTGTGGTTCGGGGAGCGGTGGATCAACAGCGTCTTCGACCTGTTCGAGGAGAACCTGCGCTACTTCCCCGCCCTCCTCCCGCTGTGCGAGGAACAGGACCCGGCGGAGACCCTGGACAGCGGCGACATCCCGGAACTCGGCGAACTGACCCTGCACAACGGCACGATCTACCGCTGGAACCGTCCCGTGTACGCCGTCTCCCACGACGTTCCGCACATCCGGGTGGAGAACCGGGTGCTGCCCGCCGGACCGACCGTCGCCGACACGCTCGCCAACGGCGCCTTCTACTACGGGCTCACCCGGGCCCTGGTGGAGGAGGACCGGCCCGTGTGGTCGCGGATGTCGTTCGCGGCGGCCGAGGACAACCTGCACAGCGCCGCCCGCAACGGCATCGAGGCCCTGCTGTACTGGCCCGGCATGGGTGAGGTGCCGGTGCCGGAGCTGGTCCTGCGGCGGCTGCTGCCGCTGGCGCACCGGGGCCTCGCCCTCTCCGGCATGGACGAGGCGTGGCGCGAGCCGCTCCTCGGGATCATCGAGCAGCGGTGCGTGACGACGCGCAACGGCGCGGTGTGGCAGAAGGAGATGCTGCACCACCTCGACGCCACCACGCACGCCGGCCGCCATGAGGCGCTGCGCCGGATGACCCAGCTGTACATCGACTACATGCACCTCAACGCCCCGGCGCACACCTGGCCGGTGGACTGATCCGGGCCAGCCTCGACCGCCCAGCAGGTTGACCGCCCAGCAGGTTGACGGCCCAGCAGGCCGACCGCCCGGTCCAAGGCCGAGTCCCGGAGGACCGGTACGCCTACGCCGACGCCCCGGCCGACCGCTCCCCCGCCGCCCCGGGGCACCCCGACGCGTCCGGCAGATGGACCTTCGCCCACTCCCCCAGCTCCCGGAGCGCGGGCTCCAGGGCGGCCCCGGCCTCGGTCAGCCGGTAGGACACGCGCAGCGGCGGGCCCTCGTCGACCTCACGCACGACGAGGCCGGCCCCGCCGAGTTCGGCGAGCCGGTCGGACAGCATGCGTTCGCTGATGCCGGGGACGGCCCGGCGCAGATCGGCGAAGTGTGCGGGCTGTTCCACCAGGACGGCCACGATCGGACCGCTCCACCGCTTTCCCAGCAGCTGGAAGACACGGGAGATGCCTTCGTCCACCCGCTTGCACGTCGCGCTGTCGAGGTTCCCGTCCGCCGCCATGCGATCAGGGTACTACCTCACCGTATGGGGATGAAAAAAAGTAAGCCCCTGTGTTATCCATAGTTGTGTACGAAACTTCAGCTCGCACCCCGGTGCCGGGCTGCCCTTTCCGTTTCCTGGAGTCACCCATGGCCACCCTGCTGCACATCGACTCATCCCTCTTCCCCGCCGAGGCCTCTGCCTCGCGCGCCGTGACCGCGGCCTTCCGCGAGCGCTGGGAGGAGCAGCACCCCGGGGGCACGGTCGTCTACCGCGACCTGAACGCCGAGCCCGTCCCGCACCTCACATCCGCCGCGCACACCGCCGGATTCGTGGACCCCGCCTCCCACACGCCGGAGCAGGCCGCCGCGTTCGCCGCTCGCGTCCGGCTGATCGAGGAGCTGGAGCAGGCGGACGCGGTGCTGATCGGCGCCCCGATGTACAACTTCACGGTGCCCTCGACCCTCAAGGCCTGGCTGGACAACGTGATCCTGATGGGCCGCACCGCGGGCGAGACCCAGTCCGCCAAGGGCACCCCGGTGACCGTCGTCGCGAGCCGGGGCGGCTCCTACGAGCCGGGCACCCCGCGCGAGGAGTTCGAGTACGTGCGCAACTACCTCGGCGCCGTCCTCGGCTCCGGCCTCGGTCTGGACGTCGACTTCATCGTCCCGGAGCTGACGATGGCCCCGCAGAACCCGGCGATGGCCGAGCTGGTCCCGCTGTACGAGGCCTCCCGCGACCGCGCCCTCGAGCAGGCCGCCGCGAAGGCCGAGCAACTGGTGGAGCGGCTGGCCGCCTGAGCGATCCCGCCCGGCCCGGGTACCGCCGACGCGGCGGAGCCCGGGCCGACGTGGGTCAGTGCGTGAAGACCGTGCTGGCCAGCGCGACGTTGACCGCGGTGCCGGCCAGGATGCTCAGCGGGGCGCTGCGGCGCCACAGGTGGACGCCGACGGTGACGGTCAGCGCGGCGAGCGGGGCCAGTACGGCGGCGCGGGTGACCGGCAGGTCGCGCAGGCAGTAGACGACCAGGATCACCATGATCCCGGCGGGCATCCGGGACTGGAGGTACCGCACGGTCCGGCTCGCCCGCAGCGGGCCGAGCGCGGCGAACGGCAGGGCGCGCAGCGCCCAGGTCACGGCGGCGGCGACGAGGACCGCCGCGACGAGATACGACGTGTCAGGCATGACGCGGACTCCCTGGGGTGGTCAGGTGGCGGACGAGCAGTCCGGCCGCGAACAGGGCGAAGGCGGCGAGGAGCAGGCTGCCCGGGAGGAGCAGCCGGGCGGCGAGCGCGCTCAGCAGAGCCAGCGCCGGTGTCGGCAGATCGCCGCGCCGGTCGCGGACGGCGTCCAGCGCCAGCACGGTGAACAGGGCGGTGAGCGCGAAGTCCAGGCCCTGGACGCTGCCGGGGACGAGCGAGCCGAGCAGCGCCCCGGCGGTGGCGCCGCCGGCCCAGTACAGCTGCATGAAGAGCTGGAGCCACAGGATCCGGCGCCCGGACCAGGCGCGGGCCCGCTTCCCGGCGGTCAGCGCGAAGGCCTCGTCACACAGCGCGAACGTGCTGTACGCCTTGCCGAGCCGCCCCTCCACGCGGTCCAGCGGGAACGTCAGGGCGTAGAAGACGTGCCGGACGTTCACCAGGAACGCGGAGACGGCGATCGAGGCCAGCGGCACGGCGGCGGTGACCAGGCCGATGAGCAGGAACTCGAAGGACCCGCCGTAGACCAGCGCGCTGGACAGGCTCGCCCACCACCACTCGACGCCGGAGTGGGCGACGAGCACGCCGAAGGCGACTCCGAGCGGGACGAAGCCCAGCCCCACCGAGGCCGAGTCCCGCAGGGCGGACCGCGCCTCGGAGGGGGCCGGCGGCGATGGCGCGGCCATGGACGGGGGCGCGTCGCCTGCGATGGCAGGAGGTATTCGCATGGAGAAATTTTAGGAGAAATCCGATGGCATATGGTTGCCAATAATGTCCGTACGATAGCGTCATGCGCAATGAAGTTGCTCTGGATGCGATCGATCAGGACATTCTGTTTCACCTCCGCAGGGACGGACGCCTGACCAACGTCGAGCTGGCCCAGCGGGTGGGTCTGACCCCGCCGCCGTGTCTGCGCCGGGTCAAGCGGCTGGAGGAGGCCGGTGTCATCTCCGGATACCGGGCCGTCGTGGATCCCGAGGCCCTCGGCCAGGGGCTGGAGGTGCTCGTCGACGTCGAGGTCAGCGCCAACGACCGCACCACGTTCCTGGAGTTCGAGAACATCGTGGCCGGCTACGACGAGGTCATCGAGTTCCGCCGCATGTACGGCCGGCCCGACTACTTCGTCCGCGTCGCCGTCGCCGACCACGCCGCGTACGAGGCCTTCCTGGTGGACAAGCTAAGCGGGCTGCCCTGCGTGCTGCGCATCGACTCCCACCTGACGATGAAGACGATCAAGTCGGGCCCGTGAGCCCGCGACGGGCAGGATGTACCGTGCAACTACCTGCTCGACGCCCTGTGCCCATGTGCCCATGGACACTTTGAGGAGAGACGCCCGTTGTCCGCCAGCTATTTCGACCGCATCGACCGGCACCGCTACAAGCCCACCGCGCATGCGAGCGGCGCGTGGGACACCGACGAGATGCACTTCAGCCCGCTCGCCGGACTCGTCGTCCACGCGATCGACGGGTATCTCGCCGAGCGGCCGCCGAGCGGGCTGCTGCTGTCCCGGATCAGCTTCGACATCCTCGGGCGGCTCGCCCTGGAGGAGTGCGAGATCCGGGTGGAGTCGATCCGGCCCGGCCGCACCATCGAACTCCTCGAAGCGGTCGTGGACATCGCGGGGCGCACGGTCGTGCGGGCCCGCGCCTGGCTGCTCACCGAGCTGGACACCGGCGCCGTGGCGGGCGGCGGCGACGCCCGTCTCACCCCGCCCGACGCGGTCCCCTCCCAGTCGCTGGCCTTCTGGCCCGGCGGCCACTGCGCGTCCATCGACTTCAGGCCTCTCACACCCCCGCGGCCGGGCCGCACCACGGCCTGGATCTCCACCCACCTCGGCCTCGTCGCCGGCGTGCCGTGCAGCCCGCTCGCGTCCTACGTCGCCCTGGTCGACACGGCCAACGGCATAGCCGTACGCCGCCCGCCCACCGAGTGGATGTTCCCCAACGTCGACCTGACGATCCACCTGCACCGCCGGCCCGAAGGCCGCTGGGCCGGAATGGACACCACGGTCGTCTTCGGCCCCACCGGCCAGGGCCTGACCAGCACCGTCCTGCACGACGTGCACGGGCCGATCGGTCAGGCCCAGCAGACCCTCACGGTACGGCCGCTGCCGCCCCGGCCCTGACCCCGGCCCGAGCCCAACGGCCGCGCCACCGGCACGGGCTGGACGTCCAACGGGAACTGGCACCTCCGGCTGGAGTCCGCTGACCGTCGCCGCGCCGGTCCGCCTCAGGCCAGCACCAGCACCAGGGGCACGCCCCCGCACGGCACCAGCCGCATGCCGTCGTACGTACCGGGCCGCCCACCGGTGAGCAGGGCTCCGAATTCCGGGCCCTTCGTCAGGGAGCCCGCCAGGTGGGCCGGGTCGGCGGAGGCGGCGACCCGGCCGCGGGCGTTCACCAGATGGGCCGGGCGGTCAAGGCGTCGCAGCAGCGGCAGGACGGCCGTCTCGAAGTGCCGCAGATACACGTCGGCGGCGGCCACTCCGGCGAACCGGCCCCGGATCCGGACCGGTTCGGACAGGGTGAGGCTGTATTCGTCGGAGCAGAGGTAGTCGACGTAGGGTCCGGCCACCGCCCGGCGCCCGGTGTCACGGGGCAGCGCGAACCAGTCCCAGTGGGTGTAGTCGGCGTACGCGGACTGTCCGGGGTCGAGGTCGAGCAGCAGCGGGCGGATCTCGCCCTCGCCGCCCGACTGCCACCACTCCAGCCACGCGGGTACGTCGCTGAGCAGTCCTGGGGCCGCGACGAAACCGGCGCCGGAGACGAGGTCCTCCCGGGTCAGGTGCCCGTGCAGTCCGGGGCGCAGGGCGGCGAGGTCGGCGCTGGCGGGCCGCCGGTCCTGCGCGGTGACCCGGTGCAGCAGGGCCGCCGTCTCGGCGCGGATGGCGGCGACCGTCGCGAAGACGGCCTCCAGCGCGCCGCCCGCCTGTGCGGCCACCCAGGTCTGCGGGTCCGTGTCCAGGGTGGCGAGCGCGGGGCTCCAGCCCATGGTGTCCTCCAGCGGACGGGAAACGGACGCGGCGCGGTCAGAGGGTGAGGCGTACGGCGACGAGCCGCGCCGTCGACTCTCTGACGCACCGCTCGGCCAGCGTGCCGGCCGTTTCGTGGGACCCATCCTGCACGGCGGAGATCACGGCGCGATGACGGTCCGCAACTTCTTCACGATATGTGCCGCCGGACAGGACGAGGCAGAGCAGCGCGCCGATCTCGCCCTGCAGGGCGACCTGTTCGCGGGTGAGCCGGGCGGACTGGGCGGCCGCCGCGAGTTCGACGTGGAAGCGGCCGTACAGCCTGCCGCGTGCCGCCGCGTCCTCGGCCTTCGTCAACTCCTCGGCGGTACGGCGCAGTTGACGCAGGTCCTCGGGTTCGGTGCGCTGAGCGGCGAGGCGGGCGGCGGCGCCGGACAGGGCGGCCCAGTGGTCGCCGAGGTCGCGCAGTTCCTCGGTGCTCCAGCCGCGCAGGCGCGCCTTGAGCCGGTCCTCGGCGGGGACTTCGGGCAGAGAGACGAAGCTGCCGCCGCCCCGTCCGCGACGGGTGGTGACCAGGCCCTGCTGTCGCAGGGCCATCAGCGCCTCGCGCAGCGTGACCGTGGAGACGCCGAGCTGTCCGGCCAGTTCGCTCTCGCCGGGCAGTTGCTCGCCGTCGGCGAAGAGGCCCAGCTCTATCGCGTCGCCGATGCGGTGCACGACCGCGTCGACCCGGGCCCGGTTGTCCACCGGGCTGAACACGGCCTTGCGGGCGGCGCCCTCGACCTCGTATTGCTTCACGGTCACCACCTTGTGCGCTGACTCAAGTTTTACCCTAACGGGATCTTGAGCTTTGAACTATGGCTTCATATGTTTACGGTCAACGTAGAGCGCGCCAGAAAGGTTCCCGCATGGAGGGAATTGCTGTCCGGCTGCAGGACCTGCGGAAGTCGTTCGGCGAGACGACCGCCGTGGACGGGGTCGACCTGGAGATCCGGGACGGGGAGTTCTTCTCGATGCTCGGTCCGTCCGGGTCCGGCAAGACGACGGTCCTCAGGCTCCTCGCCGGTTTCGAGACGCCGGACCGGGGCCGCATCGAACTCGCCGGACAGGAGGTCACCGGCCTCGCCCCGTTCGAACGGGACGTGCACACCGTGTTCCAGGACTACGCCCTGTTCCCGCACATGACGGTGGAACAGAACGTCGCCTATGGGCTCAGGATCCGCAGGACACCGAAGGCCGAACGCCTGGTCCGCGCCCGCAAGGCCCTCGCCGAGGTCCGCCTGGAGGGCTACGGCCAGCGCCGCCCGGCCCAGCTCTCCGGCGGCCAGCGGCAACGCGTCGCGCTCGCCCGCGCACTCGTCGGCCGGCCCCGGGTGCTGCTGCTGGACGAGCCCCTCGGCGCGCTCGACCTGAAGCTGCGCGAGCAGATGCAGGTCGAACTCAAGGCACTCCAGCGGGAGGTCGGGATCACCTTCGTCTTCGTCACCCACGACCAGGAGGAGGCCCTGACCATGAGCGACCGCATCGCCGTGTTCGACCAGGGCCGCATCGCCCAGGTCGGCACACCCGCGGAGATCTACGAACGCCCGGCGACCGCCTTCGTCGCGTCCTTCGTCGGCACCTCGAACCTGCTCGACGGCGAGGCGGCCCACCGGATCGTCGGCGTCCCGGGCATGTTCAACATCCGGCCCGAGAAGATCCGCGTGCTGAAGGAGTCCGCCGAGACCGACGAGCCGGGACACGCCACCGCCACCGGCACCGTCGCCGAGGTCGTCTACCTCGGGGACGCCACCCGGTTCCTGGTCGATCTCGACGGCGGTGGCCGGCTCACCGCGCTCCAGCAGAACCTGGAGACCTCCTCCGAGGACGTGGCCGCCTACCGCGGCACCCGGGTACGCCTGACCTGGCACCGCCGGCACGCCGTACGGATGCCCTCCTGACCTCTCCCCACCGCTACGTCCCCCTGGAGATCGTCGTGCGTCTCAACCGCATCCCCCGGGCCGCCGCCGCGGCCGCCGCACTGCTGCTCGCCGCCGCGTGCAGTTCCTCCGGCTCCGGCGGCTCGTCCGCCACGGGACTCAACCCGCCGCACCTCAAGGCCCCGACGAAGCTCGGCGCGTCCGAGGGCCAGGTCAATCTGATCGCCTGGGCCGGTTACGTCGAGGACGGGTCCAACGACCCCAAGGCCGACTGGGTGCACGGCTTCGAGAAGCAGACCGGCTGCCAGGTCCGTTCCAAGGTCGCCGCCAGCTCGGACGAGATGGTCAAGCTGATGAAGACCGGCGAGTACGACGCCGTCTCCGCCTCCGGCGACGCCTCCCTGCGTCTGATCGCCTCCGGTGACGCCGCGCCCGTCAACACCGCTCTGGTCCCCAACTACAAGGACATCTTCCCGGGGTTGAAGAACGGCGCCTGGAACTCGGTGAAGGGACAGATGTACGGCATCCCGCACGGGCGCGGGGCCAACCTGCTGATGTACAACACCCAGAAGGTCACTCCCGCGCCCACCTCCTGGTCGGCCGTCTTCGACGACGCGGCGCGGTACAAGGGGCACGTCACCGCCTACGACTCGCCGATCTACATCGCCGACGCGGCCCTCTATCTCAAGGCCGCCAAGCCGGAGTTGAAGATCACCAACCCGTACGCGCTCGACCAGAAGCAGTTCGACGCGGCCGTGGCCCTGCTCAAACAGCAGAACAAGAACGTCGGCGAGTACTGGAGCGACTATCTGAAGGAGGTCTCCGCCTTCAAGAGCGGCGACTCGGTGGTCGGCACCACCTGGCAGGTCATCGCCAACCTCACCGCCTCCGAGGGCGCGAAGGTCAAGGCGCTCGTACCGAAGGAGGGGTCGACCGGCTGGTCCGACACCTGGATGGTCTCCAGCAAGGCCAAGCACCCCGACTGTGCCTACCAATGGCTGAACTGGATCGTGTCGCCCAAGGTCAACGCCCAGGTCGCCGAGTACTTCGGCGAGGCCCCGGCCAACTCCAGGGCCTGCGCCGAGACCAGCGACAAGAACTTCTGCACGGTCTACCACGCCGCCGACGAGAACTACTGGAAGAAGATCGCCTTCTGGAACACGCCCATCGCGCAGTGCCTCGACGGCCGCAAGGACGTGAAGTGCGTGCCGTACGACCAGTGGGTGCAGGCCTGGACCGAGATCAAGGGCTGAGCCATGGCGACCGACGCGACGACCGACGCCGGCCGGGACACCGTCCGGCGGCTCGCCGGAAGCCTGCACCGCAGACCCCGGCTGCGGCTGACCCTCCTGCTCACCGCCCCGCTGCTGTGGCTCGCCGTCCTCTACCTCGGCTCGCTGGCGGTCCTGTTCGTCTCGGCGTTCTGGACGACGAACTCCTTCACCTCACAGGTGGTGAAGGTCTGGTCGACGGACAACTTCCACGAGCTGTTCACCACGCCCGTCTTCCGCGAGGTGATCCTGCGCAGTGTCGGCGTGGCGCTCGCGGTCACCGCCCTGTGCGTGGTGATCGCCTTCCCGGTCGCCTTCTACACCGCGCGGGTGGCGAGGCCCAGGTGGCGTCCCCTGCTCGTGGTGGCCATCCTCACTCCGCTGTGGGCGAGTTACCTGGTGAAGGTCTACGCCTGGCGGCTCATCCTGTCCCAGGGCGGCCTCGCCGACTGGACGCTCTCGCCGTTCGGGCTGAACGGCCCCGGCTTCGGCCTGCCCGCCACGGTCCTGACCCTGACGTACCTGTGGCTGCCGTACATGATCCTGCCGATCCACACGGCCCTCGTACAGCTCCCGGCCGGCCTGCTCGAGGCCTCGGCCGACCTCGGGGCCCGGGCCGGGCGGACCTTTCGCTCGGTGGTCCTGCCGATGGTGCTGCCGTCGGTCGCGGCCGGCTCGGTGTTCACCTTCTCGCTCAGCCTCGGCGACTACATCACCGTGCAGATCGTCGGCGGCAAGACGCAGCTGATCGGCAATCTCGTGTACTCCAACATCGAACTCAACCTGCCCATGGCCGCCGCGCTCGGCACCGTCCCCGTCGTCGTGATCGTCCTGTACCTGCTGGCGATCCGCCGCACGGGCGCCCTCAACAGCCTGTAGGAGAAGAGCGCCATGCATCTCAGCCGCACCGCGCGCATCGCCCTGCGCGCCGGCGCCGGGCTCGGCTTCGCGGTGATCTACGTGCCGCTGCTGCTCGTCCTCGTCAACTCCCTCAGCCCCGACCGCAGCGCGAGCTGGCCGCCGCCGGGCCTCACCGGGCACTGGTGGTCGGTGGCCGTGCACAACTCCGGTGCGCGGCAGGCGCTGTGGGTCTCGGTGAAGGCGGGTCTCGGAGCCACCGGGATCGCGCTCGTGCTCGGCACACTCATCGCGTTCGCCGTGGCCCGGCACCGCTTCTTCGGGCGGGACACGGTCTCGTTCGTCGTCGTCCTGCCGATCGCGCTGCCCGGCATCGTCACGGGCATCGCCCTCAACTCGGCCTTCAGCACGGTCCTTCAGCCGCTCGGCGTGGGCCTCGGACTGTTCACGGTGGTCATCGGCCACGCCACGTTCTGCATCGTGGTGGTCTTCAACAACGTGGTGGCCCGGCTGCGCCGTACGACGGCCTCGTACGAGGAGGCGGCCATGGACCTCGGCGCGACCAGCTTCCGCGCCTTCGTCGACATCACCTTCCCACTGGTCCGCTCGGCGCTGCTGGCGGGCGCCCTGCTCGCCTTCGCCCTGTCCTTCGACGAGATCGTGGTCACCACCTTCACGGCGGGCCCGGGCATCGAGACCCTGCCCATCTGGATCTTCGACAACATGACCCGGCCGCAGCAGGCCCCGGTGGTCAACGTGGTGGCCGCGGTGCTCGTCCTGCTGTCGGTGCTCCCGGTCTACGTCGCCCAGCGCCTGTCGGGGGACACGGCGACGTCGAGCCGGGTGTGACACCCTGGACGCCGGACGAACAGGACGAACAGGACGGTCAGGACGGTCAGGACGGTCAGGGGGACTCATGAGCACCGAGGCACGGGCGTTGCGCGCCGCGTACGGGGCCGCGTCCGAGGTCGTCGCGGGTCTGGGCGACGAGGAGTCGTGGCTGCCGAGCGGCTGCACCGGCTGGGCGGTACGCGATCTCGTCTTCCACTGCCTGGGGGACGCCCAGCGCGGTCTGGTGGCCCTGCACACGCCGTCGCCGAAGCGGGTGGACCGAGACGCGGTGACGTACTGGCAGGACTGGCGGCCGAACCCCGTCGGGGCGGCGAACGGCCGCCGCTGGGCGCGGGTGAACGGGAGCATGTTCCTGGACTTCGGTCAGCTGAGGGGCCTGTACCTGGAGACCCTGGCAGCGGCCGGGCACGCCGCGGAGGCGGCCGACCCCGCCCGTCGTGTCGCCACCCAGGGCCATGTGCTGACGGCCGGGGACCTGCTGACCACCCTCGCGGTGGAGGCGACCGTGCACCACCTGGATCTGACCGTCGCCCTGCCGCACGCCCCGGGACCGGCGTCCGAGGGGCTGGCCGCGGTGCGCGCCACTCTGGACGGCCTGCTCGGCCGGCCCGCGCTCCCGCAGTGGAGCGACGCGCACTACGCGCGCGTGGGCACCGGCCGCTCTCCCCTCACCGAGGCCGAGCGCGCCGCCCTGGGCCCGGCGGCGGACCGGTTCCCGCTGTTCGGCTGAGACACACGGGCGCTCGGGCCGACACACCCTCGCGGCGGCGCACGCACGGGCCGGGTTGATGGAAACCTGCGAGCCATGAACAACCCGCCCAGCATCAACAGTTACGTCGACCGCGTCACCGCGGGCCCCGGTGGAGCGCTGACCGACGAGGCCGGCGTCCTCACCGGTGAGCTGACCGTCGCGACGATCCTGCTGTCCGACGGCCACAGCGCGCGCGTCGCAGTCCAGCCCTTCGGCGCCGACACCTGGTACACCCTCACCGGCAGCCCGGCACCCGTACCCGCCGGACAGCTCGCCGCCTATCACCGGGATCTCCTGGGCCGCATCCGGCGCGGCGGCGGCACCCGGGCCAGCTGAGCGTGACTCCGGCGCCACTGATGTAACACACCGTCAATATTCATACGAAGTCGGACGGTTGACTCCCTCATGAACACGCAAAAGGCGACCCCCACACCTTGACCGGCGTTTGGTCCAGACCAATCATGGCCTAGACCAATAGCCCGGCCGGGCTGCTCGACCCCGTTCGACCGCCTGTCGTTCGCTATCCGGGAGTACCCGATGACACGTCCGAGATCCCTACGCGCCCTGCTCGCCGGCGTGGCCACCCTGGCCGCGTCCGCGGGGCTGGCCCTGGGGGCCACCGGCACCGCGCAAGCGGCGACCGCCCTGCCCACGCACGTCTTCGCACCCTACTTCGAGGCCTACAGCAGCGACAGCCCCGCCGCGCTCTCCCAGGCCTCCGGCGCCAAGTACCTCACCATGGCCTTCCTCCAGGCCGACAAGAAGGGCTCCTGCACCCCGTACTGGAACGGCAACACCAGCACGCCGGTCGACTCCTCCGTCTTCGGCTCCGACTTCAGCACCATCCGCTCGCGCGGCGGCGACGTGATCCCGTCCCTCGGCGGCTACGGCGCCGACAACGCCGGCACCGAGATCGCCGACAGCTGCACGAACGTCGACTCCATCGCCGCCGCCTACGAGAAGATCATCACTACCTACGACGTCTCGCGGCTCGACATGGACGTCGAGGACAACTCCCTCACGAACACCGCCGGCATCGACCGCCGCAACCAGGCCATCAAGAAGGTCCAGGACTGGGCCGCCGCGAACGGCCGCTCGGTGCAGTTCTCGTACACCCTGCCGACCACGACGACCGGACTCGCCGACAGCGGGCTCGCCGTGCTGCGCAGCGCGAAGAGCGCGGGCGCCAAGGTGGACGTCGTCAACATCATGACGTTCGACTACTACGACGGCGCCACGCACCACATGGCGACCGACACCGAGACGGCAGCGAGCGGACTGCACGACCAACTCGCGTCGCTGTACCCGAATCTGTCGGACAGTCAATTGTGGAACTCGATCGGCGTCACCGAGATGCCCGGCGTGGACGACTACGGCCCGGCGGAGACCTTCACCACCGCCGACGCGACGACCGTGTACAACTGGGCGGTCGCCAAGGGCATCAACACCCTGTCCTTCTGGGCCCTCCAGCGCGACAACGGCGGCTGCCCCGGCGGCAGCGCCTCCGACACATGCTCCGGCATCGCCCAGGACACGTGGTACTTCAGCCACACGTTCGCGCCCTTCACCGGCGGCACGACGACCCCGCCGGCCAACGACTTCAGCGTCTCCCTCTCCCCCGCCACCGCATCGGTCGACCCGGGCGGCTCGACGACGGCGTCCGTGAAGACGTCGGTCACCTCGGGCAGCGCCCAGAGCGTGGACCTGGCGGTGAGCGGCGCGCCGAGCGGCGTGACCGCCTCCCTCAGCCCCGCCTCCGTCACCGCGGGCGGCACGTCCACCCTCACCGTGAAGACCAGCGCCTCGACGGCACCGGGCACCTACACCCTGACCGTCACCGGCACGGCCGGCCCGGTCAAGCACAGCTCCACGCTCGCCCTGACCGTGAACGGCTCCGGCGGCGGCACGACGCAACTCGCCAACGGTGACTTCGAGACCGGCTCGCTCACGCCCTGGACCTGCGACAGCGGGGCGACGGTGGTCACCTCGCCCGTGCACGGCGGCTCCCACGCGCTGAAGACCGCGCCCTCCGCCTCGCAGACCGGCCAGTGCGCCCAGACCCTCACCCTGAAGCCCAACACCTCCTACACGCTGAGCGGCTGGGTGCAGGGTCCGTACGCCTACCTCGGAGTCAGCGGCGGCGCGACGGCCAGCACCTGGGCCTCGTCCTCGTCGTGGTCGAAACTGACGGTGCCGTTCACCACCGGCGCCTCGGGCACGGTCACGGTCTACGTCCACGGCTGGTACGCACAGGACGCGGTGTACGCCGACGACCTGTCCGTCAGCTGACCCGCCGAAGCCCTCCCGGCCCCGCTCGGCACGTACCGGGCGGGGCCGGACCCGGCAGGCCTGGACCGGCAGGCGGGCGAGGGGTTCCGTAGGCTGAAGAAGTCAGGAAGCCCCGAACCCCGCAGTCATCGCAAACTCTGTCGGCAGGCCTCCCGCAGGCAGGAGTCGGTCGTGATCGAACTGGCCGCGGCGTTCGCCGTCGCGGGAGCGGCGAGCAACGCCGTGGGCACCGCCTTCCAGCGAAAGGTGGCGTCCACGTCCCACCGGAGCGGGATCCGCCTGGTCGCGGAGCTGGCGCGGCAGCCGTTGTGGGTGATCGGCATGGGCGGCGTGGTCTGCGCCGCGCTCTTCCAGAGCCTCGCCCTGGTCAACGGCCCGCTCGCGCTGGTCCAGCCGCTGTTCATCCTGGAACTGCCCTTCGCGCTGCTCGTCGCCGCCCCGCTGATGCACAAGCGGATGCCCCGCTCTGGCTGGTGGGGCGTGGGCGGGTGTGTGGCGGGCCTCGCCGTCCTGCTCACCGCCGCCGCCCCGCACGGCGCCACCGACCACGCGCCACTCATCCGCTGGATCCCGGTCCTGGGCCTGTGCCTGGGCGGCATGGCCGCGGCCGTCGTGGTGTCCGGCCGCGGCCATGCCCCGGCCCGGCGCGCCGCGCTGCTCGCGGCCGCCTCCGCGACCGGCAACGCCCTGACCGCCGCCCTGCTCAAGTCGGCCAGCGGCACCTTCGCCGACCACGGCTTCACAGCGTTCCTGCGGTCCTGGCAGACGTACGGCTTCGCGCTCACCGGCGTCGCGGCCGTGGTCCTGCTGGAGAACGCGCTCCAGGCCGGCCCGCTCGTCGCGGCGCAGCCGGCGCTCACCGTCGGCGACGCGGTGGTGAGCCTGACGCTCGGCATGACCCTGTTCGGCGAACGCATCCGCACCGGCTGGTGGCTCGTACCGGAGGTGTGCGGTGCCCTGCTGATCGTCGTCGGCGTGGTGGTCCTCAGCCGGGCCGTCCAGCACATCACCACGCTGCCGGCCGCGGCGGCACAGCGCCAGGCGGCGTCCTGACCTGCAGCCGTCCGACCCGGCCGTCCCGGTGCAGTCGGCCCGGTACGGCCGACCCGGCGAGGTCCCTTGCCGGCGGCGCCGCCTACCGGCGCGCGATCCCGGTGATCCAGGACCGCAGACGCTCCCCCTGGGTCGCCATCAGGCCGGGGTCGCGCAGGGCGTTGGTGAGGACGGACATGCCCTGGTAGGCGGCGACGAGTTCGACGGCGAGCGCGGCGGCATCGGCGCGGCCGAGCTGGACGAACTGGGACTCCACCCAGTCGAGCAGGGCCCGCATGACCTTCGCCGCGGCCCGGTCCAGGCCGTCGTCGCGCTTGTCGAGTTCGGTCACGAGAGTGCCGAAGGGGCAGCCGAAGCGGGCCGCGGTCTCGCGCTGGTCGACCCAGCCGGCGACCAGCGCCCGCAGCCGGTCGGCCGGGTCCGGCAGGGTGTCCAACTGGGCGGTGAGCGCGTCGAGCTGGGCACAGTGGGCGGCCACTGCGGCCTCGACCAGCTGATCCTTGGTCTTGAAGTAGTAGTAGACGTTGCCGAGCGGCACCTCGGCCGCATGGGCGATGTCACCGAGGGTGGTCTTCTCCACGCCCTGCTCGTGGAAGACCTGCACGGCAGCCCTGACCAGGCGCTCGCGCTTGCCGCCCCGGCCCGCTCGCGCGGCTTTCGTCCGTGTGCCGGATTCTGAGTCAGTCACCTGACTAACGATAGACAACGGGCCGGGCACAGGCTAACGTCTCGACCTAGTTAGTTAGTCAGCTGACTCACACGGGAGAGATGCCATGATCGTTGTCACGGGAGCCACCGGGAACGTCGGCCGCGCGCTGGTCGCCGAGCTGACCGGGGCGGGCGAGACGGTGACGGCCGTCGCCCGGCACATCGGCGCCGAGGACGTGCCGCCGGGGGTGCGGGCCATAGCCGCCGACCTCGGCGAGCCGGAGAGCCTCGCACCCGCCCTCGCCGGCGCCGATGCCCTGTTCCTGCTGGTGGCCGGCGAGGATCCGGACGGCATCCTGCGCCGGGCCGCCGATGCCGGGATCGCGAAGGTGGTACTGGTGTCCTCACAGGGCGTGGACACCCGGCCCGGCGCGTACACGCACGCGGCGGGTTTCGAGACGGCCGTGGCCGGGTCCGGCCTGGCGTTCACCGTCCTGCGTTCGGGCGGACTGGCCTCCAACGCGCTCGCCTGGGCGGAGCCGGTCCGCCGGTACCGTACGGCGGCGGCGCCGTACGCCGATGTGGCGTTGCCGTTCGTCGACCCGTCCGATGTCGCGGCCGTGGCCGCGGCCGTGCTGCGCGAGGACGGGCACGCCGGTGCCACCTACACGCTGACCGGCCCGGAGCCCACCACCCCACGGCAGCGGGCCGCCGCCATCGCCGGGGCGCTCGGCGAGCCGGTGACCTTCGTGGAGCAGAGCCCCGAGGAGGCCCGCGCACAGATGCTGCGGTTCATGCCGCCCGCGGTCGCCGACGGCACGCTCGCCATCCTCGGCGCACCCACCCCACAGGAGCGGGCGGTCACCGAGGACGTGGCGCGCCTGCTCGGGCGGCCCGCGGCTCCCTTCGCCGCCTGGGCGGCACGCAATGCGGCGGCGTTCCGCTGACGGGACCGCCTTGGCACCCCCAGCCCCGCCACGCCGAGCCAATAGACCCTCTTGTCCGCTTATCTGATTTATAGTCCGAGATATTCCGATACAGGGTTTCTGAACGCACGGCTTCCGGACGCACGACTGCAGGACGCAGGACTTCCGGACGCACGGCTTCCGGACGGCCGAGGAGGCGCACAACGCGTCACGGCGGGAGGCGGGTTGGGATGGCGATGAGGGACATCAGCCGCCGGAGCATGGCACGCCTCGGCCTCGGCGCCGGCCTCGGTGCGGCCACCGCCCAGCTGACCGGATGCGCGGGCCGGTACGGGGCGGAAGGGCAGGAAGGGCCGGGGTGGTCGACAGGCCGGCTGATCGGGGACGGCTCGACGTCGTACACCGGACGGCAGCCGAACCAGCCCGCGCCGCCCACCGCGCTCGAACCCGGCCAGAGCCCGCCGCAGTTCGTGGTGTTCTCCTGGGACGGTGCCGGCGAGCTGGGCACCGGCCTGTTCCCGCGCTTCCTGCAACTCGCCCGGGACCACGGCGCGCACATGACGTTCTTCCTGTCCGGCCTCTATCTGCTGCCGGAGGACAAGAAGCGGCTGTACGAGCCGCCGAACAACCCGGTCGGCGCCTCGGACATCGGCTATCTCACCGACCGGCACCTCAAGGAGACGCTGTCGTACGTGCGTCAGGCATGGCTCGACGGGCACGAGATCGGCACGCACTTCAACGGGCACTTCTGCACCGGCCCCGGCACGGTGGCCGACTGGACGCCGGAACAGTGGCGCTGGGAGATCGAGCAGGCCCGCTCGTTCGTCAAGTCCTGGCGCACGCACACCGGTTGGCACGACGAACCGCCGCTCCCCTTCGATTACGACAGGGAGCTGGTGGGCGGCCGCACCCCCTGCCTGCTCGGGCAGGCAAGTCTGCTGCCGGCCGTGCGGGAACTGGGCTGGCGCTACGACGCCTCCTCACCGGGCGGGCTGCAACGCTGGCCGAGGAGGCGGGGTGGCATCTGGGACCTGCCGCTGCAGAGCATCCCGTTTCCCGGCCACACGTTCGAAGTGCTGTCCATGGACTACAACATGCTGGCGAACCAGTCCAAGAACACGACACGGGCTCCGTCGTACAACTACCCCTACTGGCGCGCCCAGGCGACGCAGGCGTACGTGGCCGGGTTCCAGCGGGCCTACGAGACCAACCGGGCACCGCTGTTCATCGGCAACCACTTCGAGGAGTGGAACGGGGGCATCTACATGGATGCCGCAGAGGAGGCGCTCAAGCAGATCGCCGGGCGCGACGACGTACGGCTGGTCTCCTTCCGGCAGTTCGTCGACTGGCTCGACGCCCAGGACCCGTTGACCCTCGCGAGGCTGCGCAGTCTCCAGGTCGGCGAGCCGCCGGAGGGCGGCTGGGCAACGTTCCTGACCCCGGCCGGGCACTCCCGGGCCGCGGCGTGACCACTGCGCCCGAGCAAGGCCACCTTTCCCCGATTGGGCTTTGCCTGGGCGAGGTTGGTCCCGGCGCGGGCCGGGTGCGAGGTGCCCGCCCTGTCGCGGTCAGCCGGCGCTGCGGCGGGCGTACACCTCGATCTCGATCTTCATACGGGGGTCGGCGAGGCCGCATTGCAGCATGGTGGCGGCCGGCCGGATGTCGCCGAAGCAGCGCCGCAGCACCGGCCAGCAGGGCTCGAAGTCCTCGCGGTGGGGCAGCAGATAGCGCACGCGTACCACATCGGCGAAGGTGCACCCGGCCTCGGCGAGCGCGGCCTCGATGTTGCGCAGGCACTGCTCGGCCTGCGCCACCACGTCGTCCGCGATCGTCATCGTCGTGTAGTCGAACCCGGTGGTCCCGGACACATGCACCCAGTCGCCGTCGACCACGGCACGGGCGTAACCGATCTGTTCCTCGAAGGTCGAGCCGCTGAGGATCGCACGTCGCTCTGTCATGCGCCGAACGCTAAGTGACCAGGAGCGATACGTCTAATACAGGCAGCGGCATGGACTGATATCTCTAGGGATATGCACCGCAGGCGCTCCGGGAACCGGTCCTCGGGGACATACCTGGGGACATGGACCGCCCCGAACTCCCCCTGCCACAGCTGCACGCCTTCGTCGTGCTCGCCGAGGAACTGCACTTCGGTCGCGCGGCCGCCCGCCTGGGCATCGCCCAGCCCCCGCTGAGCCAGCAGATCCGCCGGCTGGAGGAGAAGGTCGGGTATCCGCTGTTCGACCGGGGCGCGGGGCGGGTCGCGCTGACCTCGGCCGGGCGTGCCCTGCTGCCGTCCGCCCGGCGGGCGCTGACCGGGCTCGCCGACGGGCTGGCCACGGCGCGAGCTGTCGGCAGCGGCCGGGCCGGGCGGCTGCGCATCGGTTTCGCCGCCTCCCTGGCGCTGACCGTGCTGCCGGGGCTGCTGCGTGAGTTCCGGCAGCGGTTCCCGCAGGCACATCTCGACATCCAGGAGATGACGACGGCGCCGCAGCTCGACGCCCTGCGCGACCGGACGATCGACATGGGCCTGCTGCGCGAACCCCCGGCGGACCGGTCCGAGCTGGGCTTCAGAACCGTACTGCGCGAGCCGTTCGTGGCCGTCCTGCCGGCCACCCACCCGCTGGCGGCCCAACGCACCGTGCCGCTGGGCCAGTTGGCTGGCGAGCCGTTCGTTCTGCTGCCGCGCGCGGCCGGCCCGCAGCTGTACGACCGGATCACCGGCCTGTGCGAGGCGGCGGGGTTCACGCCCCGCATCGCCCAGCACGCGGTCGAGTGGCAGACCGTGTGCGCCCTGGTGGAAACGGGGCTCGGGGTGTCCGTGGCACCGGCGAGCATCCGCCGCATCCGCCTCAAGGGCGTCGCGTTCCGCCGGATCGAGCCGGCCGCCGCCCGCACCCGGGCCGTCGTCGCCTGGCGCGAGGGCGACAGCAATCCGCTGGTCGGCGAGTTGCTGGCGACGATCGGCCAGGTCCTGCCGCACCGGGCCGCTCGAGGCGCGGTCAGTGCTCCCGCCGCACCGGATGCCCGCTCATGATCGACACCCGGTTGAACGCGTTGATGGTGACGGCCAACCTCGCCGAGGGGGCGCGGGGCCGGTCTCGGGGACAGGATCGCACAAATTTGTTGAATGTGAAATTAATATGGGCGGAGGCGGGGCGCCGGCAATTCATCAGGTCGTGAAAGCGCTCGGCCCCTGGGGCGTGAAGTCGCCACCGTGGCACCCCGGGTGGGCGGATCGGCCGGCCGCGGCGGCGGTACGGTGTGCGGCAGTCGATCGCCCGTTCTGCGATCGCTGACCAACAAGGGGGTTCCATGAAACACCGCCGCCCGCGCCACCGTCGCAGAGTGATCGCCAGAGCGTTCGGTACGGCGGGTGCGCTCGCCGTCGCCCTGGGTGCGGGGATGACCCCGGCGATGGCCGCCGGGAAGACGTCCGACAAGCCTGCGGCCAACGGGTTCTCGCCCGACCAGAACGCGCCCTGGGCACCCGAGAACGACGAGGCGCCGCTGCACCACAAGCCCGTACACCCCGATGCCCTCACGTCCGGCCGCACGGGTCCGTCCGGTCTCCAGCTCAACATGCCCGCGCCGACCGGACCGTACAGCGTGGGCATGGTCGGACTGCACCTCGTCGACAAGTCCCGTACGGATCCGTACATACCCGGCAGCACCCCGCGCGAGTTGATGGTGTCGCTCTGGTATCCGGCCACCGCCACGTCGGGGCACTACCAGGCGCCGTGGATGCCGTCGATCTCCGGCGCCCACTTCCTCGCCTCGCGCGGGCTGTCACCGCAGCAGGTGACCCTGCCGACGACCGCGGGCCATGTCCTCGCCCCGGTGAACACCAAGCTCGGCAAGCTGCCCGTCCTGCTCTACTCGACCGGGCTGCACTCGGACCGCGCCATGGGCACCGCCCTCGCCCAGGATCTCGCCAGCCGCGGCTACCTCGTCGTCACCGTCGACCACACCCACGACGCCAACGAGGTGCAGTTCCCCGGCAACCGGCTCGAGGTCAACACCATGCCGGCGGGCGCGCACTCCTCCGACACCCTCAACGTACGCGCGCACGACATCCGGTTCGTCATCAACCAGCTCTCCACGATCAGCAAGGGCGGCAACCCGGACCCCGGCCACCCCACGCTCCCCTCCGGGCTGTCGGGCGCCGTGGACATGTCCCGGATCGGGATGTTCGGCTGGTCGCTGGGCGGCGCGGCGGTCGACACCTCCATGCAGCTCGACCACCGTATCGCCGCCGGTGCCGACCTGGACGGCCAGTTCTTCGGTACGGCGCCGAGCAAGGACCTGGACCGCCCGTTCATGCTCTTCAGCTCCGGCACCCACAACCGCAACAACGACGGCTCGTGGCGCACGCTGTGGTCGCACCTGAAGGGATACCGGGTCGACATCCAGCTCCACGGCGCGGCGCACCTGTCGTTCAGCGACAACGAGTGGATGGTGCCGCAGGAGGCGGGCCTGCTCGGGCTCTCCCAGGCTCAGCTCCAGCAGCAGTTCGGCACGATCGACCCGAACCGCGCGGTCGCGGTCCAGCGCGCCTACCTCGCGGCCTTCTTCGACCAGGAGCTGCGCCACCAGCACAGCACCCTGCTGGACGGACCCGCCAAGAGCTACCCGGAGATCTCTTTCGTCCGCTGATCGGACAGCCGACCGGTGAGCCGACCGAACGTCCGAAGGGCGGGTCCCGTTCGCGGGTCCGCCCTTCGGCGCGCCGGGGGCGGTGGCCCCGTACGCACCGGCCGCCGCCCAGCGCCTCCGTTCGCACGTACGACACAGGGACGAAAGTGTGATGGTTATGTGATCGCATGAAGCTAGAGTGTTCGCGCAATCGAACATTTCGGCGCTCGACGCCAATTGAGGAAGGACCAGCTGCCCTGCCCTCCGCACCCCGGGCGCCGCGCCGACACCGCGTCCGTCGCCGCGCCGATATGCCGATGCTCGGCGGGGTGCGCCCGCCGATCGCCTCCCTCGTCGTCCTGCTGCTGGTGGTCGCCGCCCTGACCGTGATCGGCCTCGGCGGCATCCACGCCGAGCGAATACCGCAGGCCGTACCGAACGGCGAGCAGCAGATCGCCGCGGACACCGCGCAGTCGGTGCGCACCACGATCGACGTCGAGGCGAGCACGGTCCGCCGGACGGCCACCGCGTACCAGGCGACGGGCGCGTCGACCCCCGCGACCGCCCTCAAGGCGCTGACCTCTGCCAGGAAGGCGGTCCTCGGCGGTGCGCTGCTCGACCCGCACACCGGCAAACTGCTGTCGGCGGGCGGCAAGCCGGTGCCGCTGGCCGGGCTGGACGTCGCCACGACGGCGGCCGGGCACGGCGCGATCCCGCCCCGGCTGGTGACGTCGGGCGGCACGCGGCAACTGCTGTACTTCGCCAGGGTCACGCTGCCCGCGCAGCAGGAGGACGCCAACCAGGACCAGTTCCAGGCCCCGAGCCGGACCGAGCGGCAATGGCTGCTGGTGGTCTCCGAAGCGCTCCCCGCCCTCACGACGTTCGGCGACGGACGCACCGCCGAAGTACTGGACGCGAGCGGTGCGGCACTCGCCACCACAGCCCGCGGCACGGCGTCGCCGGCCGCCGCCGACGGCACTCTGCCCGCGGCGGCGGCCCGCGCGGCGAACGCGTCGGGCAGTGACACCGACGCCTCGGGAAGCATGCTGGGGGCCGCCACCGGCAGCCGGCGCACGGTGGCCGGCTGGGCCCAGGTCGCCTCGGCGACCGGTCCGGGCGACACCGACCACCTGGGTCTGGTGGTGCTCACCTTCCGCGCGGTGCCCGCCACGACCACCGGCGCCGACTACTCGCGCTTCGCGCTCGAGGCCGCGGGGGCGCTGGCCGGGCTCGCGCTGCTGCTCGGGCTCGCGCTGCACTTCTTCGTGCAGCGGCCACTGCTGCGGCTGTACCTGTCCGCCGGCCGCCTGGCCCGGGGCGCGACCGAGGGCGGGCCCACCGCGCGGGAGGAACTGTTCCGCCCCGTTCCGGTGCACGGCTTCGGGGAACTGGCCCGGATCGGGCGGGCCCTGGAGTCACTGCGCCGGCAACTGCTCGGCGAGAGCGGCCCCGAGGAGTTCCCGGCCCGGCGCGGACCGGGCTACCGGGCGCTGGCCGTGGCCGGCGTGCTGGTGGTGGCCTGCTGGGCGGTGCCGATGATCTTCGTGCTGAACCGGGCGGACACCGCGACCGCGGTTCCGGCTCCGGTCCTCGCCGCCCAGCAGGCGCGCACCGAGATCGCGACCAACCGGATCCGGCAGTCGCTCGACCAGTCGTACACCGACCTGAGCGACGTGGCCGCGGGTCTGCCGGGCAGGAGCCGGGCCGCCCAGAGCGAGGTGCTGCGGCGCACCCTCGCCGACCACAAGCAGTACCGCTCGCTGTATCTCCTGGACCGTTCCGGCGGCATCACGCTGAGGGTGGGCGGCACACCGCTGCGCACTCTCGTCCACGTGCCCGACGGCGGCGGGATCACCACCGTCAACACCTCGGGCCGGATCCCTGCGATCGCCGCCTACACCCAGGTCCGGGCCGTCAACGGCAAGACCCCGGCGGCCGGGGTGGTCCTGTTCGGCGAGATCGATGTGAACGCGCTCAACTCCCTTCTGCCCAGGCCGAAGCTGGGCAGCGTCTGGGTGACGGACGACCACAACAAGGTGCTGGCGGCGAGCGTGGGCTACCGCGCCTTCCAGTCGCTGCCCGAATCCGGCCTGACCCGTCTTGCCCGTGCCACCCAGGGCGCCCCGGGTACTGCGGGCACCGCGACCTCGGCGGTGCTCCGCACGTCCTCCGGCCCGTCGGTCGACGCCGCCGCTCCGCTGGCGCAGAGCGGCCCGACGGCCCGCCTCGGCTGGCACGTGGTGACCGCGGAGCCCGCGGCGGCCCTCCAGATCCCCGCGGTGCAGGCCGAGCAGCGCACCATGCTCGCCGGGATCCTGGGCCTCACCCTGGGCGCGGCCTGCCTGGGCTGGCTGCACGTCGTGGTGATCCGGCCGCTGCGCGCGGTCGCCGTGCTCGTCGAGCGGCTCGCCGGCGGAGACCGCCGTACGGTGCTGCACCCGGTCAACCACGACGAGATCGGATCGGTCACCCGCGGTCTGGAACTGATGCGCCAGGCCCTGGCGGAACGCGACCGGGCGGCCAGATCCGGCCGCGCCGCCGGGCCCTCCCGGTCCTCGCGTGAGACCACCCTCCAGCGGTAGAAGGACGAAATCGCGTGCTCTTCCTCTATGTCATCGTCCTGCTGTGCTGCGCC
Source organism: Streptomyces sp. FXJ1.172 (assembly GCF_001636945.3). Classification (NCBI taxonomy): domain Bacteria; kingdom Bacillati; phylum Actinomycetota; class Actinomycetes; order Kitasatosporales; family Streptomycetaceae; genus Streptomyces; species Streptomyces sp. FXJ1.172. Next base: position 1,249,105 of record NZ_CP119133.2, read on the forward strand.
GCGCTGTGGATCGCCGGAATCCTGGAGCAGCGGCGGCATTTCGCCTCGCTGGCGCAGATACCGACGCGGGTGCTGGTCAACGGCATCCGCGGCAAGAGTTCCATCACCCGGCTGTGCGCGGGCGCGCTGCGTGGTGGCGGCCTGGTCACGGTGGCCAAGACCACCGGCACCGCGGCCCGGTTCATCCATCCGGACGCCACCGAGGAGCCGGTGTACCGCAAGTTCGGGCTGTCCAACATCGTCGAGCAGATCGGCATCGTGCGGCGCGCGGCGACCTACCGGCCGGACGCGCTGGTGATCGAGTGCATGGCGGTGATGCCCGCGCTGCAGGAGATCAACCAGGAGAAGCTGATCCGCTCCACGATCGGCGTGCTGTGCAATGTCCGCGAGGACCACCTGGAGGAGATGGGGCCGACGCTGGACGACGTCGCCCGCTCCCTGTCCCGCTCGATGCCGGTCGGCGGGGTGTGCGTGACGGCGGAGAAGGACCGCTTCCACATCCTCCAGGAGGAGGCGGACGCCCGTAATTGCCGACTTGTCTATGCGGATCCGGAGACGGTCACCGACGAGGAGCTGCGCGGCTTCAGCTGGTTCACGTTCAAGGAGAACGTGGCGATCGCGCTCACCGTCGCCGAACTGCTCGGCGTGGACCGGCAGACCGCGATGCAGGGCATGTGGGACGCGCCGCCCGACCCGGGCGTGCTGTCGGTGGAGCGCTACGTCACCCCCGAGGGGGGACGGCTGCGGTTCGCCAACGTCTTCGCCGCCAACGACCCCGAGTCGACGCTGATGAACGTCAAGCAGCTGGAGGACCTGGGCGCGATCAGACGGCCGCTCAACGTGGTCATCAACTGCCGCCCGGACCGGGTGGAGCGCAACGGCCAGATGGGCGCGATCGTCCCCGGCCTCGCCGCCGAGACGGTGTTCCTGATCGGCCACCCGACCAAGAGCGCCCGCGACGCGATTCCGGCCGGCTTCACCGGGCGGGTGGTGGATCTCGGCGGCGACCGCCGGGACCCCGAGGAACTGACCGCGGCGATGCTCGCGGAACTCGGCCCGGCCTCCTCGCTGGTGGCGATCGGCAACATCCACGGTCAGGGCGAGCTGTTCCTGGAATGCCTCGCCGAGCTGCCGCTGGACGAGTCCGAGGACCCGGTGTTCGACGGCGTACCCGAAGGCGACGGCCTGGACCAGGAGACCATGCAGATCCGGGTGGCCCGGCCGCGGATCGCGGTGGCCCGGCCGCCCGAGCCGGAGCCGTACAGCTGGGTGGCACCGCTGGAGACACCGGCGTACGGCTTCCACGTCCCGGAACAGCGCGAACTCGCCCGCCGGTTCGCCGCCCGCGAGGACCGCGCCGATGGCGGGCGCGCCCAAGACAACCCGCACCAGTCCTACGACCCGTCCCAGTCCACGAGGAACCCGTGATCCCCGCCCACCTCACCGCACAGACCGCCGCGCTCGGGATCGCCCTCGGGCTGGTCTTCTCGCTCGTCTGCTACCTGACCACCAACCTCTCCCCCGGAGGAATGATCACCCCGGGCTGGATCGCCCTCACGCTCGTCACCGACGTGCAGATGGCCGGCCTGATGGTCGCCGTGGCGGCGGTCACGTACTTCCTGACGAAGCTGCTGCAGCGCACCGTGATCCTCTACGGCAAGCGGCTGTTCGCCGCCGTGGTGCTGTGCGCGGTGCTGGCGCAGACCACCGTGATGCTCGCCCTCAACCACGAGTTCCCGCTGCTGTACACGTCGCAGACCCTTGGCTTCATCGTCCCCGGCCTGGTCTCCTACCAGATGGTCCGCCAGCCGATGGCGGCCACGCTCATCTCGACCACGGCGGTGACGCTGGCCACGTACGTGGTGCTGGTCTCCGGTCTGCTGATCGGCGCCCTGCCCACCGGCTGACCCGTCCACCACCCTCTCACCTCGCACTTCCAGGAGGAACGGCAATGCACTCCGAACCCGTCGGCAGGCGCGGCCGCCCGACTCGCCGCGCCGTGCTCGGGACGATCGCGGGCGTGGCGGCCGCCGGAGCAGCGGGCGCCTACGCCTGGGACCGCCTCGGGCACGGCAGCGGCGGCAGCGACGACCGCGGCGCTGCGGCCGCCGGCGGCACGGGCACCGGCCCGGGCGCCCGGACCGCCGGGCCCCACACCTTCGAGCGGCTGACCGCACCCGAGCGCACCGTGGTCCGTGCCGCCGACGGCGGCACGCTCGCCACGTTCACGGACGGCGCCCGTACGGCCGTACTCACCGGGCCCACCCGCAGCTTCAGCGAGCCGCGGACCACCGAGGCCAAGGTGACCACGGACGCCTGGGTGCGGGTGCTGCCGCACGAGTGGCAGCGGGGCATGGAGAAGTCGGCCTGGTTCAAGGGCTGGTTCCGCAAGGCGCTCGGCGACACCAGCCCGGACGTCTTCGCGGTGGCGTTCGAGTACAGCAGCGCCGGGGCGCCCGACAAGCACAACGCCGCCGGCGTGCGCTACGCGGGCACCGCCCACTTCGGCCCGCGCAACGCCAAGGTCAACAACCCGCTGGACTTCGCCTACCACGACGAACAGTCCGACTTCTACGACTACCTGGGCATCGACTGGACCTTCCCGGACGGCACCCGCGTGCAGCCGGAGCAGGCCCGCTACGGCGACGTCGACTGCTCCGGCTTCCAGCGTCTGGTGTGGGGCTACCGCATGGGCATCCCCCTGCACAACACCAACACCCGGGGCAGCGGCCTGCCGCGCCGCGCCTTCGCCATCGCCGCCTACGGTCCCGGCCGCCTGGTGATCCCCGACACCGGCGAGCAGCCCACCGGTCTGGACGTCCTGCAACCCGGCGACCTCGTCTTCTTCGCCATCATCAAGGACCGGCCGAACTTCATCGACCACTGCGGCATGTACATGGGCCTCGACGACCAGGGCCGGCACCGCTTCTACTCCAGCCGCTCCGCCGCCAACGGCCCCACCCTGGGCGACCTGTCGGGCCGCTCGCTGCTGGACGGCACCGGCTTCTACGCCCGCGGCTTCCGGGCGGTCCGCCGCCTGTGAACCCGCCGCCCGTGCACCGCCGCCTCACCTGACCTGCTGATCCGAGGACCACTGCCATGACCGCCATCCCCGCCGCCAAGCCCACCGGCGCGCACCGAGGCCGCCGGGCGGCGAACCGCCGCTCCGGCCGACCGGAAGACGCCCCGCGCTGGGAGCGCCCGGCGCTCGCCTCGGTCCTGGTCGTCGCCACGGTGCTGTACTCCTGGGGCATCGGGCACGCCGCGCTCCACCCCTACTACGGCGCGGCGATACGGTCGATGGCCGGCAGCTGGCGTGCCTTCCTCTTCGGCGGGCTCGACGCCGGCGGCACGATCAGCATCGACAAGCTGCCCGGCGCCTTCTGGCCCGATGCCGTCTGCGTCTGGCTCTTCGGCCCGCACACCTGGGCGGCCGCGCTTCCGCAGGTCGTCGAAGGCGTGCTCACCGTATGGCTGGTGCACCGGATCGTACGGGCCTGGGCCGGTGCGTTCGCCGCGCTGATCGCCGCGCTGACGCTCACCCTCACCCCGGTCACCGCGGTCCTCGCCCGGGCCACCATCCCGGACACCGCGCTCACCCTGCTCCTGGTGGCAGCCGCCGGAGCACTGCAGAAGGCGGTGCGCACCGAGCGGCTGCTGCCGCTGATCACCTGCGGGATCTGGGTCGGGCTCGCCTTCCAGACGAAGATGCTGCAGGCATGGCTGGTGCTGCCCGTCTTCGCCGCCGTGTACCAACTCGTCGCGCCCGGCACGCCGTTGAAGCGGGCTCTGCGCGTCCTGCTGGGCGGTGCGGTCGCGCTGGCGGTCTCCTGCTCCTGGGTGCTGATCGCCTGGGCGACACCGGCCGCGGACCGCCCGTACCTCGACGGCACGTCCAACAACGATCCGTTCACCCTGGTATTCGGCTACAACGGCATGAGCCGCTTCAGCAGCGATTCCACCGCGTTCGGCGCCGTCGCGGGCACCGCCACCAGCCGCACCACCGGCAACACCGGCTGGAACATGCTGATCAACCACACGGTCGGCCCGCAGATCGCCTGGCTGCTGCCGCTCGCCGTGCTCGCCGCGGTCCTCGGCGTCCTCTGGCGCACCGGGCAGCCGCGAACCGACCTGCCGCGCGCGGGATTTGTGATGTGGGGCGGCTGGCTGGCCATCCACGCCCTGGCGTTCAGCACCTCCAACGGCAACCACGCCTACTACACGGCCGTCATCGCCCCGGCGCTCGCCGCGCTGACCGGCGGCGGACTCGCGCTCTTCCGCGCGGAGTACGACTCGGAGCACGAGTCGGGGCACGCTTCGGGGTACGAGTCGGGGTACGCGGCGGTGCACGGGCCGGGGCAGGCGGCGGAGCGCAAGGCGGGCGGCCGACGGCACATGGCACTGCCGGCAGCGATCGTGCTGACGGTGGCGTGGGCGCTGGTGCTCGACTGGCCGACCCGGTTCGTCTCCTGGCTGCTGCCGGTCGCCGTGATGCTCGCGCTGTGCGGCGTGGTGGGCCTGTGGACCCGCGGGCCGCGCACGTCCCCGCGGATGGTCCACAGCGCCCTCGCCGCCGGGATCGCGGCCACCCTGGTCGTACCGGCCGGCTGGGCCCTCTCCAGCCTCGACCCGCTCTACGCGGGCGCCACCACCTCGCCGATGACCGGTCCGGTCGGCACCGCGTACCACGACGGCGCCCATCCCCGGCACGCTCCGCGCAGGCCAGGGCTCGACCAGCCCAGCGCCCGTGACACCGCCCTGCTCGACTACCTCACCACGCACCGCCACGGCGAGAAGTACCTGCTCGCCACCCAGGCCGCCTACACCGCCGAGCCCCTGCTGCGCGCGAAGTCCGAGCCCGTCCTCGTCATGGGCGGCTTCACCGGCAACACCCCCTTCCCCACCGCCCCGCAGCTCGGCAGCCTCGTCACCGCCCACCAGCTGCGCTACGCGCTGCTCACCACCCAGCGCCCCACCACGCCCGCCACCACCTGGGTGAAGTCCCACTGCACCCGCATCCGCCCCACCGCCTACGGCCGCCGCACCGACGGCAGCTTCACCCTCTACGACTGCAGCCCCCGGGGGTGAGGCGGCGATGCGCCACACCGGCACCGAGTCAGTGGAGGCAGAGGCAGAACGGGTGGCCGGCCGGGTCCGCGTAGACCCGCCAGTTGGCCCCCGGGCGGAGCTGGTCCGTCCGCTCCAGCACGGTCGCGCCGAGAGCGAGCGCCCGCTTCTCCTCCCCGTCGAGATCGTCCACGTCGAAGTCCAGGTGGAGTTGCTGCGGACGCTGCTGACCGGGCCATTCGGGCGGTCGGTACCCGTCCGCCCGCTGGCAGGCCAGCGGCGTCCCCTCGAACCCGTGCACCTCGACCCAGTCGGAATCCTCCGGGTCCGCGACCACGCGGCCGCCGAGCAGATCCGCGTAGAACTCCGCGAGTCGTACCGGATCGGCGCAGTCCAGCGCGATCGCCTGCAGCTTTCGAATCACTTCCGGCACTCCTCGCTCTTCGGCCGCTTCCGCGACACCCCCGTACGCGAAGGGTCGTACCCACCTCCGCGGCGGGCATGCGCGGCGGCACGCCGGCGGCAACCGGCTGCTCGGGCAGTCTGTCCCGCACCGCTCCCAGGTGCGGCCGGCTTTAAATGAGTTGGGCCGGCCGGCCCCCGCTGGTACCGTCTGGGCAGCCGTGAGAGAACGCGAGGAGGTGAGAGACCCATGAAGGCGGTATGTGTGTGGGTGCTCCCCCTTTTCGTCACGGTGGGCGATTGACTCAGGTGTCGCCGGGAGCGCCTCCGACAAGGCACTCCTGAGAGGCAACACCTATGAACTTTGCGCATTCCACTTCGGGCACGGGCAACCACGCGGTCGCGGTCACGCGGGTGTCGGACATGCAGTGGCACGCCGTGGAGGACGACCTGACGGTCGGCCGCGGCGTCGCTTCGCGCCGGCCCGACGGACGGCTCTTCATCAGCATCGACGCGTGGCACGGCGCGGTCTTCGACCGCATCGCCGACGCGATGCTGACGGACCTTCCGACACCGCTGTACACCGTGATCGACGAGGCCGACCACGACTCGAGGTCCGCCTGGGAGCGGGCCGGCTTCGTCACCGCACGCCGCGAGTGGGGCTATCTCGTGCCCACCGACCCGCAGGTCACCGGGCTCGGCTCGGTGCGGCCCCCGTCAGGCGTGACGATCGTGCCCGCCGGTGCGGCGGAAGAGGGTCCGTTGCGCGCCCTGGACCGGGTCATCCGCGACGAGGTCGAGGCCTCCGTCGGATGGCATACGATGCCGGCCGAGGTGCTGCCCCGCCCGGCGGGAACCACCCTGCTCGACCCGTCGAAGTACGCGGTGGCACGGCATGTGGACCAGTACGTGGGGCTCATCCGGGTGGCGCCGCTGACCCGGCGGCCACGGATCGGGCTGATCGCCGTCCGGGCTGACAGACACCGCCGGGGCATCGCCCGTGCGCTGCTGGCCCACGCGCTGGGTTCGCTGCACCGCTCCGGGACCGCAACGGCATGGGCCGAGGTGAACGAGTCCAACGCGGCGGCCATCGCCCTGTTCGAGAGCAGCGGTGCCCGGCGCGCGGACAGCACCCTGGAACTCGTCCGCCGCTGACGCCCCGTCACACCACACCCGGGACTAAGTTCCCAACCGAACACACCGTCACAGAACGGGAGAAGTGAGAGACCATGACGAAATCAGCAGGGGGCGTGGAAGTCGAAGGCACCGTCATCGAGTGCCTGCGCAACGCCACCTTCCATGTGGAACTGCAGAACGGGCACACGGTGCTCGCCCACATCAGTGGGAAGATCCGGAAGAACCACATCAGGATCCTCCCGTACGACCGGGTGCTCGTGGAACTCAGCCCCTACGACCTCACCCGCGGCCGGATCCGCTACCGGTACCGGGCGTAGCGGCAGGAACCGGCCGGGTCAACCCGGTGAGTTCCAGCCCGCTAGGCGTTTCAATAGCCCGGAAGTCGGTGGGCAGTGCCGTAATGCGCCATCCCGGAAGGGCAGTTTCATTGCCTTCACCGGAAAGCCACGCTGGCTCGAACTATCAGTTCCCCGTGGACACCCCCCAACCCCCCAAATATAGTCTGGGGAATGCGGACAGCGAGGCTTCACGGAACCGCGGACCTGCGGGTCGGGGACGAGCCGGCGCCGGAGGCCGGCGAGGGTGAGACCCTGGTGCGGGTGACCGCGGTAGGGATTTGCGGGTCGGACCTGCATTGGTACGAAGACGGCGCGATCGGCGACGCGAAGCTGGAACGGCCGCTGGTGCCCGGGCACGAGGGCGCCGGCGAGATCGTGGCCGGGCCGCGGCGCGGGGAGCGGGTCGCGATCGACCCGGCGATCCCGTGCGAGACGTGCCAGGCGTGCCGGGACGGGCGCCGGAACCTGTGCTACAGCATCCTGTTCTCCGGGCACGGGGTGACGGACGGGATGATGCGCGAGGTCATGCCGTGGCCGTCACATCGGCTGCACCCGCTGCCCGACACGGTGTCCGACGCGAGCGGCGCGATGCTGGAGCCCCTGGGCGTCGCGCTGTGGGCACTTGACCTGGGACAGGTGCCGTTCGGCGGCACGGTGGCAGTTGTGGGCTGTGGCCCCGTCGGCCTGCTGCTGATCCAACTGCTGCGTGCCGCCGGGGTGTCCCGCCTGATCGCGGTCGAGCCGCTCCCCCACCGGCGTGAAGCCGCCGCCAAGTGGGGCGCCGACGAGGTCCTCGCCCCGTCTCCCGTCTCCGCGTCCGCCCTTGCCCCCGCGGCGGCGCTTCCCGACTTTTCCTCCTACGGCGTTGACGTCGCCTTCGAGATGGCCGGGAACGACGACGCGGTACACATCGCCATGGAGTCCGTACGACCGGGCGGGCGCGTGGTGCTCGGCGGCATCCCGGGCTCGGACACGACGACGTTCCGCGCCTCGCTCGCGCGCGGCAAGGAACTGACCATCGCGATGGTGCGCCGGATGAACGAGGTCTACCCGCGCGCCATCGACCTCGCCGCGCGCGGCGTGGTGGCGCTCGACCCCCTGGTGACGTCCCGGGTCCCGCTGGCCGACGCGCCCGCCGCGTTTGCCGCCGCCCAGCGCCGCACTGGCCTGAAAGTCATCATCACGCCGTAACCGTCGTCGGCCGTCCGGTTCTCGATGGCCGTAGCCTGCCTGGCCTCGAACCTCGTGCATGCAGGGCGCCGTCCCGGGGCCCGGATTTCGGCGCGGACCAGCGTCCCTCGCCCGCGTCGGCGCATCTTCGGCAGCTGGGCCAGGGCGAGGCGGGCTGTTCCGAGCCGGCCGACGGCGGTGTCACTGCCCCCGTTTTCCCGGCCGCAACAGGGCCCGCGACCGGTTCGCAGGGCCCCCGATCCGTGGTCCGCACACGGGACCGGCCGATGATGGCCGAAGGTCTTCTTCCAGGTCGCGGCGGCATCCTGCTTCTCGGAGTGCACCAGCACCCGTACGCCGTCGACGGGACGCCAACCCGGCGCGGAAGGTTAGGGGTTGACCCCCAGGAGCGCGTCTGCTTAGCCTGAATTCGCTACGCCGAATGATGTAGTCGGCAGCCCTGTTGCAATTGACCTCGGGCTTGAGGGGGACGATGTCCGATTTAGCGGCGAGCGGCATACTGACGGAGCCGATCGCAATCATCGGGATGGCATGCCGGTACCCCGGGGGTTTGGCATCTCCCGAAGAACTGTGGGAATTCCTCACAGCCGGCTCCGAGGCCATATCCGATTTTCCCGCCGACCGGGGGTGGGACCTCGACCGTCTCCACTCGGATTCCGATCAGCCCGGTTCCAGCTCTGTGAACCGGGGCGGGTTCCTCGACGCCGCCGAATTTGACGCCGCGTTTTTCAGCGTATCGCCGCGAGAGGCGGTCGCCATGCACCCCGAACAGCGTATCCTGCTCGAGGTCTCATGGGAGGCATGTGAACGCGCCATGCTGGACCCGCTATCGGTGAGCGGGATGAACATGGGCGTGTTCGCGGCGCGGCTGTCGACCGAATACGGTCCGCCGATGCATCTGGCACCGGACGGCTCCGCCGGGCTGATGCTCACCGGGAACATACCCAGCGCGATCAGCGGCCGGATCGCCTACACGCTGGGGGTCGTCGGGCCGGCGATCACGATAGACACCGCCTCTTCCGGTTCTCTGGTCGCGATCCACCTCGCGGTGCAGTCGCTCCGGGCCGGGGAATGCGACCTCGCACTGGCCGGGGGCGTCTCGGTCATGCCGGCGCCGGGGCTCTTCACCGAGTTCACCAGGCAGCAGGGGCTCGCGCCGGACGGCCGGCCGAAGCCTTTCGCCGCTGACGCGGACGGCACCGTCTGGTCCGAGGGGGCGGGCATGGTCATGCTCGCCCGGCTGTCGGATGCCCGGGCGAAAGGTCATCCGGTGCTCGCGGTGATCCGGGGCTCCGCCGTCAACTCCGATGGCGCGACCGAGGGCCTGGCCGTGCCGAGCGCTGCCGCGCAGGAACGGCTGATCGTCCGGGCGCTGGCCAACGCCGGTCTGTCGCCCGCCGATGTGGACGCGGTGGAGGCACACGGCTCGGGGACCAGGGCCGGTGACCGGGCAGAGGCACTGGCCCTGATCGCGGCCTATGGGGTCGAGCGTCCGGCGGAGCGGCCGTTATGGGTGGGGAGTGTGAAGTCGAACATCGGTCACTCCCAGGCAGCCGCCGGTGTGGCAGGCGTGATCAAGACAGTGATGGCCCTGCAGCACGAAGTGCTGCCGAGCCTGGTCCACTTCTCCTCCCCGTCACCTCACGTGGACTGGGAAGGCAGCAACGTGGTCCCGCTGGCGAAGGCAGTGGAGTGGCCACGAACACAACGGCCGCGGCGCTGCGGAGTGTCGTCGTTCGGGATCAGCGGCACCAACGCCCACGTCATCGTAGAAGAAGCACCCCAGGAAACATCCCAGCAAACGCCGGACGATGTGCCGCAGACCGGCGGTCCCGGTGGCGCGGACACGGCACAGCCGAGCGTGGTGCCCTGGGTCGTGTCCGCGCGAAGTGAGGCGGCACTGCGGGCACAGGCGGCGGGACTGCTCACGGTGGCACAGGCCGAACGGCCCCAGGACGTCGGGTTCTCACTCGCGGTCACCCGCTCCCGCTTCGACCACCGGGCCGTGGTCCTCGGCTCCACACGCGAGGAACTGACGTCAGCACTGGCATCGTTGTCGCGCGGGGAACCGACACCCCACGTGGTACGCGCAACCGCATGGACGGACCCACGACCGGTCTTCGTCTTCCCCGGACAGGGAGGACAGTGGCCGGGCATGGCCACAGCCCTCGCCCAATCCTCACCCGTCTTCGCCACATCCCTGGCCGAATGCGGCGAAGCACTGCGACACCATGTGCCCTGGTCCCTCGAAGAGGTACTGAAAGGCACGGCCGGAGCACCCGGTCTCGACCGCGTCGACGTCGTACAACCGGTCCTGTGGGCAGTGATGGTCTCACTGGCCAAGGTGTGGCGGGCGTACGGAGTGGAACCGGCCGCCGTGGTCGGCCACTCCCAGGGAGAGATCGCCGCGGCATGCGTCGCCGGCGCCCTGTCACTGGACGACGCAGCACGAGTGGTAGCGCGTCGCAGCCAGCTCGTCGTACCGCTTTCCGGCAGCGGAGCCATGCTGTCGCTGGGGCTGGGGGCCGCGGAGGCGCGGGAGCGGACGGCCCGGTGGGGCACGCGACTGTCGGTGGCCGCGGTGAACGGCCCGGGATCGGTGGCGGTGAGCGGCGACGCCGAAGCGGTCGCGGAACTGCAGGCCGAATGCGAGGCCGCCGGCATCCGTGCGCGCACCATCAACGCGGATTACGCGTCACACAGCAACCACGTCGAGCCGGTCAGGCAAGAGTTGCTGGACGCGCTGGCGGGGGTGCGGCCGCGGACGGGATCAGTACCGATGATCTCGACGGTGACCGGCGAACCGATCGGCCACGACGAACTCGACGCCGAGTACTGGTGGCGCAACCTGCGCCGGACCGTGGAATTCGAGACCGCCTCACACCACCTCCTCACAACAGGCCACCACCTGTTCATCGAGATCAGCCCCCACCCCGTACTCGCATTCGGCCTGGAAGGCACCATCGAAGCCGCACAAGCCGACGCCACGGTCATCGGCACACTGCGCCGCGACGACGGCGGACCGCACCGCATGACCACCTCCCTCGCCCAGGCCCACACCCACGGCGCCCCCGTCGACTGGAACACCTACTTCACCCCGGCCCGCCCCCACCGCATCCCCCTGCCCACCTACCCCTTCCAACGCCAGCGCTACTGGCTCACCGCGCCCGGTCTGCCCGTGGCCGACGGGTATCCGGCCGCCGGCGCCGGCCCCGCCACGGCGCCCGCCGAACAGGAGCCGCCGGCCGCCGCCGGCGGCGGACCGGTCACCACCCCGGGCGATGTACAGGACCTGCTGGCGGGCGAGATCGCCGCCGTGCTCGGCCTGGAAGCGTCGGCCCAGGTGACGACCGGCCTCTCGTTCAAGGCGCTGGGGTTCGAGTCGATGACCGGCGTGGAACTCCGCAACCGGCTGTGCGCCGCGACGGGGCTCAGGCTGCCGACCACCCTCATCTACGACTACCCGTCACCGCGCCAGCTGGCCGACCACCTGCTCGCCGAACTCGGCCCGGGCAGCCCCGACGACGCCGGCGACAACGCCGTCCCGGTACCCGTCGGACACGACGCCGCCCAGGTACCCGCCGGTCGCAACGCCACGCCCGTGCCCGCTGCCCGCGTCGAGCGCGCGCTCGACGACATGGACGGCGACGAACTCGTGCGGCTGGCGCTGCGCAGACAGCCCCCACATGACATCGGCTGATCAGCCATCAGCTGTCTGTTCCGGTATCGCTCATGCTTGAGGAGGCACGTTGAACACGTCCGTTGACGAATTGGTCGAAGCACTGCGCGAGTCGTTGAAGGAGAACGAGCGGCTCAAGGCGAGGATCACCGAGCCGATCGCGATCATCGGGATGTCGTGCAGGTTCCCCGGCGGTGTGATGTCGCCGGAGGACTTGTGGGAACTCGTGGCGGCTGACGGCGACGCGATCGCGCCGTTCCCCACCGACCGCGGCTGGGACACCGACGGCCTCCATCACCCCGACGCGGATCACCCTGGTACGACCCCCGTGCGCGAGGGCGGGTTCCTGCGGGACGCCGCCTACTTCGACGCGGGGTTCTTCGGGATCACGCCGCGGGAGGCCGCTGCCATCAACCCGCAGCAGCGGCTCCTGCTCGAATGCGCGTGGGAGTCCTTCGAGCGGGCCGGCATCGACCCGGCCACCCTCGTCGGCAGCCGCACCGGCGTCTTCACCGGTGTGATCTACCAGGACTACAGCGTCCCACTGCAGTCCCCGCCCCATGACGCGGAGGGGTACCTGCTGACCGGTGAGCTGGCGAGTGTGGCCTCTGGCCGGATCGCCTACACGATGGGCCTGCAGGGGCCGGCGATCACGCTCGATACGGCGTGCTCCTCGTCGCTCGTCGCACTGCACGCGGCGGCCGAATCGCTGCGCCGCGGCGAGTGCTCGCTCGCGCTGGCGGGCGGCGCGACGGTGATGTGCCATCCGCGCGTGATCACCGAGATGTCCAGGCAGGGCGCGCTCTCGCCCGACGGCCGGTCCAAGCCGTTCTCCGACAGCGCGGACGGGGCGGGGTGGGGCGAGGGCGCCGGACTTCTCCTCCTGGAGCGGCTGTCGGACGCCCAGGCGAACGGCCATCGGGTGCTCGCGGTGATCCGCGGCTCCGCCGTCAACTCCGATGGCGCGAGCAACGGCCTGACCGCGCCGAACGGGCCGTCGCAGCAACGGGTCATCCGCGACGCCCTGCGGGCCTCGGGCCTGTCGCCCGCCGATGTGGACGCGGTGGAGGCACATGGAACCGGCACCACGCTCGGAGACCCGATCGAGGCAGGCGCCCTGATCGCGGCCTATGGGGTCGAGCGTCCGGCGGAGCGGCCGTTATGGGTGGGGAGTGTGAAGTCGAACATCGGTCACTCCCAGGCAGCCGCCGGTGTGGCAGGCGTGATCAAGACAGTGATGGCCCTGCAGCACGAAGTGCTGCCGAGCCTGGTCCACTTCTCCTCCCCGTCACCTCACGTGGACTGGGAAGGCAGCAACGTGGTCCCGCTGGCGAAGGCAGTGGAGTGGCCACGAACACAACGGCCGCGGCGCTGCGGAGTGTCGTCGTTCGGGATCAGCGGCACCAACGCCCACGTCATCGTAGAAGAAGCACCCCAGGAAACATCCCAGCAAACGCCGGACGATGTGCCGCAGACCGGCGGTCCCGGTGGCGCGGACACGGCACAGCCGAGCGTGGTGCCCTGGGTCGTGTCCGCGCGAAGTGAGGCGGCACTGCGGGCACAGGCGGCGGGACTGCTCACGGTGGCACAGGCCGAACGGCCCCAGGACGTCGGGTTCTCACTCGCGGTCACCCGCTCCCGCTTCGACCACCGGGCCGTGGTCCTCGGCTCCACACGCGAGGAACTGACGTCAGCACTGGCATCGTTGTCGCGCGGGGAACCGACACCCCACGTGGTACGCGCAACCGCATGGACGGACCCACGACCGGTCTTCGTCTTCCCCGGACAGGGAGGACAGTGGCCGGGCATGGCCACAGCCCTCGCCCAATCCTCACCCGTCTTCGCCACATCCCTGGCCGAATGCGGCGAAGCACTGCGACACCATGTGCCCTGGTCCCTCGAAGAAGTACTGAAAGGCACGGCCGGAGCACCCGGTCTCGACCGCGTCGACGTCGTACAACCGGTCCTGTGGGCAGTGATGGTCTCACTGGCCAAGGTGTGGCGGGCGTACGGAGTGGAACCGGCCGCCGTGGTCGGCCACTCCCAGGGAGAGATCGCCGCGGCATGCGTCGCCGGCGCCCTGTCACTGGACGACGCAGCACGAGTGGTCGCCCTGCGCAGCCGTGCGCTGGTGCCGCTGTTGGGAAACGGGGCGATGCTGTCGCTGGGGCTGGGGGCCGCGGAGGCGCGGGAGCGGACGGCCCGGTGGGGCACACGACTGTCGGTGGCCGCGGTGAACGGCCCGGAGTCGGTGGCGGTGAGCGGCGACGCCGAAGCGGTCGCGGAACTGCAGGCCGAATGCGAGGCCGCCGGTATCGTCGCCCGCACCATCAACGTCGACTACGCGTCGCACAGTGGTCATGTCGAGCCGGTCAGGCAAGAGTTGCTGGACGCGCTGGCGGGGGTGCGGCCGCGGACGGGATCAGTACCGATGATCTCGACAGTGACCGGCGAACCGATCGGCCACGACGAACTCGACGCCGAGTACTGGTGGCGCAACCTGCGCCGGACCGTGGAATTCGAGACCGCCTCACACCACCTGCTCACAACAGGCCACCACCTGTTCATCGAGATCAGCCCCCACCCCGTACTCGCATTCGGCCTGGAAGGCACCATCGAAGCCGCACAAGCCGACGCCACGGTCATCGGCACACTGCGCCGCGACGACGGCGGCCCGCACCGCATGACCACCTCCCTCGCCCAGGCCCACACCCACGGCGCCCCCGTCGACTGGAACACCTACTTCACCCCGGCCCGCCCCCACCGCATCCCCCTGCCCACCTACCCCTTCCAACGCCAGCGCTACTGGCTGAGCGAATCGCCGCCCGCCGGGCTGACCGATCTCGCCGCCGCCGGGCTCGAGCGTCCCGCGCACCCGCTCATCGGTGCCGGTGTGCAACTCGCGGACACGGACGGGCACTTGTTCACCGCCCGCCTGTCGCTCGACAGCCATCCGTGGCTGGCGGACCACGCTGTCGGACAGGACGTGGTCCTCCCTGGCACCGCCATCCTGGAACTCGCTTTGCGGGCAGGGGAACAGGTGGGTGCCGAATGGGTGGATGAGCTGGTCCTCGAGGCCCCGCTGGTGCTGCCCGACGATGACACCGTCCAAGTCCAGCTCACCGTCAGCGCCGTTGACGAGGAGGGGAGGCGTCGTGTCAGCGTGCACTCCCGGCGCGGTGGCATCGGTGAGTGGGTCCGCCATGCGACCGGTGTGGTGTCCCCGTCGTGGGAGCCGCCGTACGACGGGTTCGCCGAGTGGCCGCCGGCCGGTGCCGAGCCGATGGCTGTGGACGCCGTGTACGACCTGGCAGACCGGGCCGGGATGTCATACGGCCCCGTCTTCCGCGGCCTGAAGCGCCTGTGGCGGCGCGGCGACGAGTTCTTCGCGGAATCTCGCCTGCCTGCGGAGATCGCCCCGGACGCCGAGCGGTACGGCCTGCATCCGGCACTGGCCGACGCGGTGCTGCACGGCTGCCTGGCGGCGATGGACGGCAAGAACGCGCTCAAGAAGGAAGCGGTCCTGCCGTTCACCTGGACGGGCGCCGGCCTGTACGCGTTCGGGGCCGCCGCGGTCCGCGCACGCATCAGGACGACGGGCGACGCCGAATTCAGCGTCGATCTCGCCGACGACGCGGGAAACCCCGTCGGCCGGATCGCGACGCTGGCCTTCCGGCCCGCCGGGCCCCTGCTGCGGGGCACGGCGCAGGCGCTGTCCGCGGTCCGGTGGACCTCGCTGGCCACCCCTCCGGTCGACGCCCTGCCCGACGGGGGGCTCTGGGTGCTCGCCACCGGCGGCGATGCCCTGGGCCGCCTGTTCTCCGACGCCGACGTCGAGTTCGGCACCTGTGAGGATGCCGCGTCGGCGGCTCGCCGGTCCGGTCCGGTGCTGCTCGATGTCTCCCCCACCGCCGGCATCGGCGACACCACCGGCGACGACCCCGGCGCCGACGGCCGTGCTGCGGCCGGCCGCTTGGCCCGTGCGGCCGTCGACGACGTACGGCAGGTGCTCTCCGGGATGCGCGAGTGGCTGGCCGCCACCGGGGACTCCCCGGCCCGGCTCGCGGTGATCACGCACCGCGCGGTCGGGACGGTGCCCGAGGAGGACGTGGCCGATCTCGCAGGCGCCGCGGTATGGGGCCTGGTCAGAACGGCTCAGGCCGAGTATCCCGGCCGGTTCGTCCTGGTGGACGTCGACGACGAGCCGTCGTCCGCCAAAGCGCTGCTGCCGGCCTTGCGGACCGCGGAGGAACAGATCGCGATCCGCGGCGGTCACCTGAGCACGCCGCGGATCGGTCCGCTGCGCAGCGAGTCGGCGGCCCCGCCGCTGGCCGGCCCGGATCGGACCGTGCTGATCACGGGGGGAACCGGCGGACTCGGCGGGCTGCTCGCGCGGCATCTGGCGGCAGAGCACGGAATCCGGCACCTGGTGCTGGCCGGCCGACGCGGCGAAGCCTCCCCCGGGGCCCGCGAACTCGTCGCGGAGCTGGCCGAACTCGGGGCGTCCGCCCGGATCGCGGCCTGCGACGTCGCCGACTACGACGCGGTGTCCGAGCTGCTCAACTCCATCCCCGCCGACCGGCCGCTCGGGGCGGTGATCCACGCGGCCGGAGTCCTCGACGACGGGACCGTCGAGACGCTCACCGACGCCCAGATCGAGCGCGTCATGCGCGCCAAGGTGGACGGCGCCGTGAACCTGCATCTGCTGACCAGGGACTGCGAGCTGGCCAGCTTCATCATGTACTCATCGGTGGCGGGTGTCCTCGGCACGCCGGGGCAGGCCAACTACGCGGCGGGCAACGCCCTCCTCGACGCCCTGGTGCACCACCGCCGGGCGCGAGGGCTGCCGGGCGTCTCGATGGCCTGGGGGCCGTGGGAACGCGACACCGGCATGACCGGGGGCCTGACCGAGGCGGACCACGCCCGGCTCGCCCGGTGGGGACTGCTGCCCCTGGACGCCCAGGACGGCTGTGCGCTGTTCGACGCGGCCCGCGCCGCCGACAGCCCGCTCGCCGTCCCCTGCCGTATCCAGTTGACCAGGGCTCTTGACGCCCAGCTCATCCCGGCGATGCTCCGGGACATGGTCCGGGACGCGCCGCGGCTCCGCCAGGCCAAGAGCGCGGTGAAGGTGGACACCAGCGCGGGAGAACGTGAGCGGCTCCGCGCATTCCTCACCGGCCTGCCCGCCACGCGGCGGCACGCCGAACTGGTCCGGATCGTCGCCCAGCACGCCGCCGAGGTCGCGAACCTCCCCTCGGCCGACGATGTCGCCACCGACCTGCCGCTGATGGCGATCGGGTTCGATTCCCTGGCGTCTCTCGAACTCCGCAACCGGCTCGTGCACTTGCTCGGGCTGACCGGACACCTGTCGGCCAACGCCGTCTTCCAGACTCCGACGCCCGACGGGCTCGCGGCACGCATCGCCGCGATCTTGGCCGACGAGGACGAGACGCCCCCGGCGCCGGCTCAGGAGGCACCCCAGGCGCACGTGCGGCTGGCGGACGATGTCGTTCCCGCCGCGGACCTCGCCCCCGCCTCCCTGGCAGGCGCCCAGCACCTGTTCGTCACCGGGGGAACGGGATTCCTCGGCGCCTTCGTGCTGCGCGAACTGCTCGACCGGACATCGGCCACCCTGCACTGCCTGGTGAATGCGGCCGACGCCGACGAGGGCGCGGCACGGTTGCGGGACACGATGCGCCGGTACCGGCTCCGGGACGATGACGTGTCCGACCGGCTGGTTCCGGTGCCCGGGGATCTCGCCAGGCCTCTTCTCGGCCTGACGGAGGACGAGTTCGACGCGCTGGCCAAGACGGCCGACGGCGTCTTCCACTGCGACACCGTCGGCGACGAGCTGGACGTTTTTGAGGATCCCGAGCCCGGGCCCGCGAACGCGGCCGCGACCGCGACCGAGGATGTGCTGCGGCTGGCCGCGCGGCACCGGACGGTGCCGGTGCACCACGTCTCGACGCTCGCCGTCTTCGGGCAGCCGGGTGCCGACGGGCAGCCGCTGGCGGAGGACTCGCTCACCGGCCCGTCCTCGGCCCTGTCGCATGGTCATGAGCGGAGCATGTGGGTCGCGGAGGGGCTGGTCGCCATCGCGCGCGAACGCGGGCTGCCCGTCTCGGTGTACCGGCTGTCCCGGGCGTTCGGCCACCACGAGACAGGGGCATGCCGGGCGGAGGACCTGCTCTGGCGTGTCGTGAAAGGCTGCGTCCAGGCGGGCGCGGCCCCCATGACCGAGCTGGCCGGCGACATCATCCCCGTCGACTACGCGGCGGCGGCCGTTGCCGCGCTGGCCTGCGACGGGCAGTCGCTCGGCGGGACATTCCACCTGTCCAACCCGGACCGGGTGCCCTTCGCCTCGGTCATCGCCGCCCTCACCGCCCGCGGCTACCCCCTGGCGGAGCTTCCGCCGGGACTGTGGGCCGAGATAGTGGGCGGCGATCCGGACAACGCCGCCTACCCGGTGCTCGAGGCCTTCTCCGAGATCGCGCTGAACCCCGATGGCCGCGGCGACCTGACATTCGAGTCCGCCGCCACGCGCGCCACGCTCGCTTCTGTCGGCGTGTCCTGCCCCCCGGTGACCACCGGGACACTGGCCGCGACCATCGACTACTTCATCGAGACGGGATACCTGCCGACCCCCCAGGAGGCTTCCAGGCGATGAGCGGCTCCTACCACATCGCCCAGGCGAACATCCTCTACGCGGTCGACTCGCTGAAGTCGGAGACCCTCGCCGACTTCCATGAGCTGGCCCTGACCGTGGACGCCCTTGCCCGCAAGGCGCCGGGGTTCGTCTTCCGGCTTGAATCCCTGTTCGATCTCCCCGAAGACCCGTACATGGTGAACATCTCGGTATGGGAGACGCTGGAGGCGCTGCGGGACTTCACCTACGGGGGCGAGCACGCCGACTCCCTCCGGATACGCCGGAAATGGTTCAAGCCGCCGCGGGGTGCTCCGTCGGTCCTGTGGTGGCTGCCCGCGGGCAGCCTGCCCGACGTCGATGAGAGCATGGCCCGGCTCGGGATGCTCAACGCCAAGGGACCGACCCCGGAAGCCTTCACCTTCCGGCGCTCCTTCCCGCCGCCCCTGTCCTGAAAGGACGAAGCGATGCATCCTGAGAACCAAGCGCCGACGTCGTCGCCGCAAGAAGTGCTGCGGGCGTTCCGTGAGTTCGCGCGCACCACTCTTCTCGGGCACGACGCGGAGTTCGACTCGGGCGCGGAGCCGCCCCTGGAGCTTTACCAGCCGCTGCACAAGATGGGGCTGCTGAACTGGTGGCTGCCCACGGAGTACGGTGGCGCGGGCCTCGGCCTGGCCGACAGTGTCGACATCGTGTCGGAACTGGCCTACGCCGACGCGGGATCGGCGTTCACACTCCTGATCTCCATCCTCAGCAGCTCGATGGTTTCGCTGTACGGATCGCCGGAGCTGAAAGAGGAGTTCCTCACGGCGATGACGCGCGACGGCGGCTACTCGGCCGCCCTGGGCAGCGAGCGGGAGGCCGGGAGCGAGCTGATCAACCTCACGACCACGCTGACCAGGCGCGGCGACAACGTGGTGCTCAACGGCGAGAAGATGTTCTCGACCAACTCCGGCTTCGCGGACTACCTCGTCGTGTTCGCCAAGTCCGCCGGGGAAAGGGAAAAGGCCGCCTCCTACCATGCGGTCCTGGTGCCCCGCGGCACCCCGGGTGCCCAGGTGGTCAAACGATGGGACATGATCGGCCTCCGGTCCGCAGGCACCTACCAGGTGTCGTTCGCCGACTGCGTCGTGCCGCGCGGCAACGTCCTGAACGGCCCCGGACTCAAGATCATCGAGGTCGGCCTCAACTCCAGCAGGATCTTGATCGGGGCCATCGCGCTCGGCGTGGCCAGGAGAATCCGCGATGTCTGCCTGGACTACGCGATCACGAAACCGCTGGCCGGCCACACGCTCATCGAGAACGCCGTCTTCGCGAGCAAGCTGGGGCAGATGGAGATGCAGATCGAGGTCATGCGCAACCAGTGCCTCACGGCCGCGCGTGAGTACGACGACGTCATGGCGATGGCCGACCCGCCGGCCGAATTCCTCCGCCGCGGCGCCCTGCGGTCCGCGTTGACCACCAAGATGTTCTGCGGCCAGACCGGCTGGCAGATCGCCACCGTGGGATCGGAGATGTTCGGCGGCCTGGGCTACACGACGGACCTGCCCATATCCAAGTACCTCCGGGACATCAGGGCGGTGACCATCGTCGAGGCCGGGGACGACGTGTTGCGTGAACTCGTCTTCCGGCGGTTCGTGCTCCCTCCCAATCGTCGGATCTGAGGTATCGATCATGGTTCAGAGGTCACTGAAGAAGCCGTCGCCGTGGCTGCAGCATGTGGTCTCCGGCACCCGGCCGGGCGATGTCTGTCTGGTGTGCGTTCCGCCGGCCGGCGGCGCCGCCGGCGCGTACTGGACCTGGACGCAATGGCTGCCGCCACAGGTGGACCTGCTCATCGTGCAGCCGCCGGGGCGGGAGGACCGCGACGCGGAGCCAGCGGGGTGGACGCTCGATCAACTGCGCCATGAGTTCACGCAGGCGTTGGCCGGCCTGCCGGACGTGCCGTATTGCGTGCTGGGCCACAGCATGGGCGCGCTGGTGGGCACGCACATCGCGACCTGGCTGGCGCCTGCCAGGGATGTGCGAAGGGTGATCGTCAGCTCGTACCGGCCGGACCCGAGCGAGAGCCGCTTTTCCCGCGTGTTTCCAGGCGGGAACATCGATGAGATCGACCTGGCGCAGCTGGAGGTGGTGAGCGGGATCGGCGCTGAAGAATGGCGCCGTCTGCCCGCGGAGTTCCGGGTGTCACTGACGCGGCGATATTACGCGGACCTGGCGTTGTCCGCACAGTTGCCGGTGCCTTCGGAACCGGTCCTGGACTGCCCGGTGACCGCGTGGCTCGGCGACCGCGATTTTATGACCGACGGCGAGATGACGGCCTGGTCGAAACTCACTACGGGTACCTACGAGGTTCAGTCCTGGCCGGGAGGCCACGACTACATCTTCGCCCGGCCCTCGCCGGTACGGGAGCGGCTCGTCGAACTCATCGGCCCCGGCCCGCGCGGCTGAGCAGCGGTGCGGGGTGCCCGGCGGGGTACCGAAGGCCTGGCACGCGATCGTGACCTCGATCGCGGCCCGCTGATCCAGGAGGAGGACCACCAGAGTGCCCGGACCTGTGGCCATGTCGCGAAAGCATCGGACGATGGCAAACACGCCGCTCGTGATGACCAAGGCGGCTCTGTACGGTGCCGAAGCGTGACAGTTCACAACACGGAGTCTCCTGCCGTCACGTCGGCCGGCATCCGGCGGTGGCGGATCCTGGCGATCGCGTCGGCCGCGCAGTACCTCGCCATCCTGGACCTGTTCGCGGTCAGCGTCGCCTTCCCGGCGCTGGAGCGAACGTTCCACGGCGCCGGCCTGGCCGAGGTGTCCTGGGTGCTCAACGCCTACACGATCGTGCTCGCGGCCATGCTGGTGCCGGCGGGGAGACTGGCGGACGACATCGGCCGCAAACCCGCGTTCTTGCTGGGGATGACCTTGTTCGGGGTGGCTTCGCTGGGCTGCGCCGTTGCACCGGTGCTTCCCGCGTTGGTGGCAGCGCGTGTCGTGCAGGCCGTGGCGGCTGCGATTCTGATTCCGACCTCGCTCGGCCTCGCGCTTCCCGCGTTCCCCCCGAGTGAACACGCCAAGGTGATGGGCATCTGGACGGCGGTGGCCGCGGCCGGTGCCGGAAGCGGCCCCGTGGCCGGGGGATTGCTCCTGGCCGCTGGGTGGCGGTGGATCTTCCTGATCAACATTCCCGTCGTGGCGGTCGCGGTGCTGGCCGGACGCCGACAACTGCCGGCATCTCCGCGGGGCGTCCGCAAGCGCCTGGACCTGGCGGGTGCGGCACTGGTCCTGGCCACCGTGGCCGGCCTGACGACCGTGTTCACACAGGGTCCCGTCTGGGGATACGGTTCCGGGGCCATTGCCGGATTCGCCGTGGCGACCGTCGTGTTGGGGGCGCTGACCGTACGCCACCTTCGCCGGGCCCCCGATCCGGTGATCAGCTTCGGTCTTTTCCGGCACCGGCTGTTCACTGTCGCCGTCAGCGGCGTGTTCCTGTACTACCTGGCGTTCGCCGCGATGATCCTCGCAGCCACGCTCTTCCTCACCGGCCGCTGGCACTACTCCGTCGTGGCCGCGGCGCTGGCCATCGCGCCGATGCCTGCCAGCACCATGGCGACGGCACCGCTCTCCGGCCGTATCGTGGCACGCTTCGGCGCGCGGACCTCGGCGGTGCTGGGCGGGCTGACCCTCGCGGCGGGCTGCGGCTGGTGGGCACTGACCGCGACTGACCGGCCGGAGTACCTCGTCGTGTTCCTGCCCGGCGCGATGCTCGCCGGCGTCAGCACCGCGCTGTTGCAGCCACCGCTGTTCGGTTCGGCGGCCACATTGCCGCCGAACCGGATCTCACTGGCCACCGCGGTGCTCATGATGTCCCGGCAGATCTCGTCGGCCCTCGGTGTCGCGGCCCTCACCGCGATCCTCGGGCACCAGGCGCTGCACGGTTTCCGCACCGCCTGGCTGGCCATGTGCGCGGCCGCACTGGCGTCAGCGATCGCCGGCACCCGGTTCCGCGACGATCGCGGCGCGCGGGCACATGCCCGTACGGAATGAGACGCAAGCAAGGACCAGATGACGGTGCGTCAGATCTCGTCAGCGCCGACGTCGTCCAGAACACCTGAAGGAGCAGCGTGCCCATGACCGGAGCGTCCGGGGACGTCGTCCCGTTCCGGGTCGGCATCCCGGAAACCGTCGCGGCTGATGTGCGGGACCGGCTGCGCCGGACCCGATGGCCCGAGCCCGAGACCGTCGGCGACTGGTCGCAGGGCACACGGCTCCCCTACATCCGCGAGTTGTGCCGGTACTGGCTGGAGGAATACGACTGGCAGGCGGCGGAAGCACGGCTGAACCGGTTCCCGCAGTTCATTACCGAGATCGACGGGCTGCCCATCCATTTCGTCCATGTCCGTTCGCCGCACCCGGACGCGGTCCCGCTGCTGTTGACACACGGCTGGCCCAGCTCGGTCGCCGAATTCCACAAGGTCATCGCTCCGCTTGCCGATCCGGTCGCGTTCGGCGGCAGCGCGGACGACGCGTTCCACGTCGTGTGCCCCTCCCTGCCAGGTTTCGGGTTCAGCGGCAAGCCGTCCCGGACCGGATGGGGCGCCGAACGGATCGCTGACGCGTGGGATCAGCTGATGAGCAGGCTCGGCCACCCGCGCTACGGTGCCCAGGGCGGCGACTGGGGTGCCCGGATAACGATGACGCTCGGCAGACGGCATCCGGACAACGTCATCGGCATCCACCTGAACATGGTTCCGTTCCCCGAGCCGGAGAGCACCGACGACCTCACTGAGAAGGAGCGTTCGGCGCTGGACGCGCTCGCCCGGCACCGTGCCCAGGGGTCGGCGTACGCGGCCGTGATGGCGACCCGCCCGCAGAGCATCGGCTACGGCCTGACCGACTCGCCCGCCGCACTCGCCGCCTGGATCATCGACAAGTTCGAGGCGTGGAGCGACTGTGACGGCGACCCCGGTACCGTCTTCACGAACGATGAGCTTCTCGACAACATCTTGTTGTACTGGGTGCCCGCCACCGGGGCGTCGGCCGCCCGCATCTACTGGGAGAGCTTCGCGACCGCCACCAGCGACGAGGGGCCCGTCCCGGTGCCGACCGGATGCTCCGTCTTCCCGGCGGACATCTACCGGCCCTCCCGCCGTCTGGCTCAGCCCCAGTTCCCCGGCCTGCGGTACTGGAACGAACTCGACAAGGGCGGGCACTTCGCCGCCCTTGAACAGCCGGCTGCGTTCATCAGCGAGGTCCGAACCGCCTTCCGCCTGTTCCACTGACACGATCAGACCCGAATCCAGCCGGTGGATTCGGGCGCGGTCCTAAACTGCCGGCATGGCTACTCCATCCACTCCGACCCTCCGTCCCCGCCGCTTACGGGGAACGCCGGCGATACGCCGGCCCGACCGCCGCAGCTCCTACTGGGCCGTCGAACCCGCTGTGAGGCTGATCGAACGATGACAACGACAAGCAACGAGACCCAGTTCGCCCGGGCGCAGAGGGTCATCTCGGGCGGGGTCAACTCCCCGGTGCGCGCGTTCAGGTCGGTGGGCGGTGCGCCCCGCTTCATCGTGTCCGCCTCCGGCCCGTACGTCACCGACGTCGAGGGCCGCGAGTACGTCGACCTCGTCGCCTCCTGGGGACCGGCGATCCTCGGTCACGCTCACCCGGAGGTCGTCACCGCGGTTCAGGACGCCGCGTCCCGGGGCCTCTCGTTCGGTGCCACGACCCCGGCCGAGACGGAGCTGGCCGAGCTTGTCGTCGAACGGCTCGGCGGCACGCGCGCGCACGGCGGCCTCATCGACGAGCTGCGTCTCGTCTCCACCGGCACCGAGGCGACCATGACCGCGATCCGTCTGGCGCGCGGCTTCACCGGCAAGCCGCTGTTCGTGAAGTTCGCCGGCCACTACCACGGCCACTCGGACGGTCTCCTGGCCGCCGCGGGCTCCGGCGTGGCCACCTTCGGGCTGCCCGCCTCGGCCGGTGTCCCCGAGCCGATCGCCTCACAGACCATCGTCCTGCCCTACAACGACCTCGACGCGCTGCGGGCTGCTTTCGCGGCCCACCCGGGACGCATCGCAGCGGTCATCGTCGAAGCGGCGGCCGCGAACATGGGCGTCGTCGCACCCGACCGCGGATACAACGCCGCTCTCGCCTCGATCGCCCACGAGAACGACGCCTTGCTGATCCTCG